>SAKE01000092.1 GCA_004017275.1 Mesorhizobium sp.
AGGCGAAGCCGACGCTGCGGGACAAAAACCAAATCATGCCCCCGCAACCAGACTTCCGTAATTGAACAGCCCGCCTGGCATAACGCCGGCGGGCCGTGCGCGTTCAGAACGCGGCTCCGCAGATCGAAACGCCCGCGCCCCGCATAGCGACATAAGCCCGGCGTCGATGACACCAGTGGTGGCCCCGCTCCCAAATACGAGATGAGCTTAGCCAGGTGTTTTTTCGGTCAGATGGATACTCGATCGCACCGGCGGTCGGCGTGCAATAGCCGCAAGTGCCGTTGTCGAGCGGCCTCGGGCGCTGAAGCGACACCTTGATCATGCCGAATCAGGCGACGGGCGATTCTTTGGGGGCGAATGGCGCAAGGTGGATCACGACCGAATCAGCTGAAACGCCAATAATTGATATCTATTGCTAGAATCTCGGCCCAGCTCCATATTCCCTCCAGGAGATTGCCAATGCCAAATTATGCTTTGAATGACCACTACGAGAGTTTCATCAGGAAGCAGCTCGAATCGGGCCGCTACAACAATGCCAGCGAGGTTGTCCGTGCGGGCCTGCGCATGCTCGAGGATTTCGAGGCGGAGCGGGAGAAATGGCTGCGCGACGAGATACCGGGGCGCCTGGCTGAACTCCGGCATGATCCAACGAAAGGCATCGCTGCCGAAACGGTTTTCTCCCGGCTGGAAGCGCGACATCGCGCGAAGCAGGCCAAGTAAGGGTGGAGTATCGGATTGTCTTCCACCCCAAAGCAGAAGCCGAGCTGGAACAGCTCTATGAGGATATAGCCGAACGTGCGTCGCCGGCGATCGCCTGGAATTTCATTGTGGGTATCCGCGACCATTGTCTCGGCCTGTCGACTTTCCACAGCGGGGCACCGAGCGGATCGAGATCATGCCTGGGCTGCGGATTGTTGGTTACCGGCGTGCCGTCAGCATTGCCTTTGCCGTCGAGGGCGAGCGGGTGCTGATCCTGGGCATCTTTTACGCTGGCCGAAACATCACACCGGAATTGCTCGAAGATCGGTTCTAAATGCCACTTTCGGTGGGGAACTGCTCTGCAGTTCTCTAGGCGCGACAGATATTTTTTCACGTCGATGTGCACACCCGGCGCCGAGACCTCGGGGCGTATCGCAGGAATGGCGGCGGCAGAACACCGCTTTCAATTCAGCCAAGCCAGCTCACGAATTTCGGCCCCGTGGATATCTCCACCAGAAATCGAAAAAACATCTGAGATCGGTGTTGACAGTTCTGATTGGTGGCGACTATATACGCCT
>SAKE01000093.1 GCA_004017275.1 Mesorhizobium sp.
GGGTGAATCGAAATGCCACATGCGCATGCCCCGTAAGACGGGGTTTTTCCGTCTACCTTCTGGTTGTCGAGACTCAGAAAGGAGAACGGGGCATGCGCTATAGGCCTAGCATTCTTGGCAAGCTGGTTGAACCGCTCAATCGTCGCCGCTTCCAGACGATTGTGGATAGCCATGACGGGGATGCCTACGACAAGTCGTTCCACAGCTGGGGCCATCTCATGGTGCTGATCTATGCGCAGTTGAGTGGCGCTGACAGCCTGCGTAGCCTTGAAGTCGGTTGGAACGCCAACTGCCAGCACCATTATCACCTGGGCAGCGGCCAGCTGCGGCGTTCGACCTTGTCGGATGCCAACTGGCGCCGGCCTGTCGCCGTCTTTGCCGAGACCTTCGAGATGATCGCCAATCAACTCGACCGGCGCATACGCCGCGAAGGCGCGGCCATGCTGCGGCTGATCGATTCCACGCCCGTCCCGCTCGGCAAGGTCTGCGGCTGGGCCAAGTCGAACGGCCGCATCCGCGGCATGAAGCTGCATGTCGTCTACGATCCCGACAGCGACCGCCCGCGCGTCCTCGACATCACCCACGCCAATGTCAACGACGCCGAGATCGGCCGCACGATCCTCATCGAGACCGGCGCCACCTATGTGTTCGACAAGGGCTATTGCCATTACGGCTGGTGGACGGCAATCGCCGCAGCTGAAGCCTTCTTCGTCACCCGGCCCAAATCCAACATGGGCCTCAAGGTGCTCACCAGCCGCCCCATCAAGGTCGCGCAAGGCGACGGCTTCACCGTTCTCGAGGATGCCCAGGTGAGCCTGGCAAGCAAGACCAACTGCAAGCTGCCCATTCCATTGCGTCGCCTGATCGTCCAGCGCCAGGACGGCGATACCATCACGCTCCTGACCAACGATCTCCAGCGCTCCGCCGTCGAGATCGCCGCCCTCTACAAGGGCCGATGGCAGATCGAGCTCTTGTTCCGATGGATCAAGCAGCACCTCAAGATCCGCAAGTTCCTCGGCACCAACGACAATGCCATCCGCCTGCAGCTCTTCGCCGCCATGATTGCCTATGCGCTGTTGCGCATCGCCGCTCGCGCCTGCCGTATCGCCATGCCCATCCTCAGGTTCTGCGATCTCGTCGCAAGGTGCATCTTCGAACGTCGCAACATCGCTGCAATCGATAAACCGCCCCCCGTCAACCCAAGTAAACGCAGGCCAACATCAACCCCAAACCAGATGAGCTTCGCATATGCATGACTTTCCCCGGACAGCCCTGC
>SAKE01000094.1 GCA_004017275.1 Mesorhizobium sp.
GTATTTACATAATGAAACTTATCGTAGTGGCACTCTTCGGTCCGTTAAACCAACTCCAACCAAGAGTTGGTTCTTAACCAAAGACGAGATTGCACAACTTCAACATTCAATCGCGCCGCGCTGCCCATTAAAGAAAGGTAGCGGACAGCGACGCTGACGGATTAAGTCATAACATCTGAACATCAGACCATATTTGTTAAACTTACTTAACAGGTCTTTCCGATCAGGACGTAGACAAACCGCAGGTGGATCTAATAGTTGTTCCAAAGGTAAAGTGAAGTCACAACAGGCTTCCTCATACCACCGGACATAGCGTACGAAAGATTCCACCCAATATCTGAGCATGACTTTCTCCACGTAGAAGTCCCCTTCTTCAGTGAGCTTACGCTCAAAATAATCCCGCACAGACAACAAATACTTGTCATCTGATCTGGACGACACGACTCCAAAAGAAAATACCGCACCATACCAAGGTGATAGCAATTAACTACTAACCCATATGGAAAACCTAATAGGAAACGGTAGTGGTATGATTCCACCAGGCGAGAAGGCCACCAAAACGTACCTATACCAGTGTCGATTATATTGAGTCCTTAGCCAAAGACGAATACCGCCTGTAGCCAGCCTCTTTAAACCTCAAAGAGACCTGAAGGGAAGAACATCCAATTTCTTTTAACACAGGCATAAGAGCCACGCTGAATCGAGTGGACCGAATCATTTTCAACAAGCGGGGCGATCAGTGGGATCCCGTTTTCTTTGTCCGTTAAGCCTCACAGCTATGCTTTTTATTCTTTTGTCGAATCCGAGTTCTTCATGCCATGAAGACCAGCCAAGCAGATGTGATTCTGTCTCTTCCCTTCCTATTCTCACTGACATTAAGATTGACTCTCTCTCCTTGCTCGTTTCACTCCTTTCCGTGAAGAGCACACTAGGCACCAAGTCGCAATGACAACGCCTTTCAGCGGTAGTCCTTCGGTAATCAAGCAAGAACAAACAATCATTCATCGGAGGGAGCGTGGATTGTTTTCAAGTCAGGCAGATAGGTGCTCCTTTAAGACCATTTTTTGTCGCCCTTTTTTTCGGGCAGAGACGAACACACCATTCCAACGGCAGGAGGAGGAGGAGGATAGACTTCCGAACCCGACACATCCACTGCACGATCCTTTGAGCCGTAGTTCCGGGGTTTGATTGCAAAGGGAGCGGGAATGCTTTGAAGCTCAACGAAGTGAAAGCCCCTGGGATTATAGAACGTAAATCAGTGCACGAG
>SAKE01000095.1 GCA_004017275.1 Mesorhizobium sp.
TGAAAAGAAAGACAGTTCTTCCGGGAAAGAAAGAATCAATCGGGTAGGGTTAGAGATTTACTTTACTTCGAAGTTAGGGAGTTCAGAAACCTACTTATTTTATAGGAGTGATTCCGGTACTTACTCGACGCCAAGGATAGGAAAGACTGAACCAGAGTAGCTGGAAAGGAGTCTTTCTTGGGCTTTGGGGATTAGCTTTACTGACTAAGACGGAGATGAGGGCATACCTCGGAAATTATTTCATCACAAGAAAGTCAAGTTAGGAAAGAATGCAGCTCAGTCAAGAGATTCGGGTTAGGCGGAAATGGCATATCCAGGGCACGGCGCAGAGGATGTTCCGGTATTGTATAAGATAGGAACGGGAGTGAAAGAATGCATTGGAGTAAGTTACAATTGACATTGAAGAAGAACTTGAAGACTAGGCGCCAAAGACAAGGGCTCTTTCTCTAGTAGTGGACTAATCTTGATATTCCTAAAGCAGTAAGCGAAAGAAGAGGTTAGAACCAGCTCCACCGGCCCAATTCAACAAGATTCGAAGATGCTCTAGGTAGAGGTTCGAAGAGACTGAGCCAAGTAAAGAGAAATTGTCCGGGCAAAGAAAGCAAGCCGGGAAGGCAAGGCATAGAGTCGCCCCCAAGATGAAAGGGGATTGGTGGCATCGGTGCCCTTCATTCATTGGATATAACCCTCGAGCTCTAACCCAAAGTTCTGCCCTCGACCTTTAACGACGGGACAACAAACAAAGGACATTTAACCGAAGAGCACTAGACCAATAGACCCAGTTACACGGCTAAGACGGAATTTATTTTCGAGATGCAAAGTTAAAGTTAATGTCATAGTTGATAGCCTGCCCCGGGAGTTTAGTTTCGCCTGTCACCTTACCTCTTGGTAGGGACGGCACTCCCTTGCTTCCAAGATGGGGGAAGTTCCCATCAAC
>SAKE01000096.1 GCA_004017275.1 Mesorhizobium sp.
AATAAAGTATTCCAACTCTGCCTTTTAGGGTAAGATACCCTGGCTTTCAGTTGCAGTACTGGTCATTGGCGACCTTGGGACGCATCTCAAGTGTACTGGGCACCCCCTCTTTGCTTATAGACTCCG
Organism: Mesorhizobium sp.; assembly: GCA_004017275.1. Lineage (GTDB taxonomy): Bacteria > Pseudomonadota > Alphaproteobacteria > Rhizobiales > Rhizobiaceae > Mesorhizobium. The sequence continues at coordinate 127 of SAKE01000096.1, forward strand.
CACAGAAAAAGCAAGGCTCTCCTTTGAGATCAGGATGTTCTACCGCTTTTCCCAGGGAAGGCATAGACTACTGATAGTAGTCCGCTTTGTAAAAGTCCCATAAAAGCTCACTTCGCGGCAACGACATCCATCCAACGAGATATGCTTCGGGTAACATTCCCTGATCTGAAATTTCGTTAGTGAGCTGGTTCGGTCTATCCCTTCACTTAACCGAAAGCGTACACTCGATAGGGTTTATTATCAAATGGGTTGGTTTATTAGCGCACTCACGCCAAGTGCTACCGCCTCATCCTGGTGAGGCATCCCAAGCCCCTGTAACATTTGGCTTTTTGCGTCCTTCTGCCTGCCCTGGGATAGTTGGGCCGGGCCTGGTAACTGCCGCTTCGATCAAGCGTTAAACTACTACTTATGGCTTCGGTCGAGAAAGGTATGGGCCTGTGGGTCGGGTTCGTAGTAGCAGACGGACAATTAAAGTACGTGGGGTCTGCTTGGTGAAGCGAAGTAGACGGGTATCCCCTAGATATCGAACGAACTAGCCACTCGTTATTGTAGCAAGGCGCCGTGGGTCTTGCGAGCTTCTTTCTGGGCGTATACGAATCTCCTCGATTCCTCTATATGTAAGGAAATAGCAACATCCAAAAGAAAAGGGGCAATGGTCGCCGGACCGCCCTGGACTCTCCCAACAGTCTTTAGCCTTTTTCAGGCTAAGGCTTGAATGGCGCTCTTAGAATGGCTTGTGCTTCAAGAAAACCTAGATGGCTGGAAAAAGGGGCACAGACAGAGAACCACTCTGAGTCTTTATTCCCCGTTATTGAG
>SAKE01000097.1 GCA_004017275.1 Mesorhizobium sp.
GTTTGGCACACACAAGAGACGAATCTTGCCGATGGCTCTTTGCGAGTCGGCATTGTACCCCGGAATAGTCACCTTGGTCTGACTTAGCCGGCTCGTAGGAAGGAATTCCTAGATCGGCTAGGGCCCGCAGTGGCATCACGTTGATGGAGGCCCCAGGGTCCCGCGGCAGCCTTCTTTCTTTCGCCGATGTCACCGGTGAGATAAAGAGGCCGCTTATGTATGCTTCTTCCTGTCCAGCAAGATGTCTTCTGTCGAGAAGGTTATATCTGCACTCTGGACTTTCTTCATTGGTGCTTCCATGTACTCATCTTCGATGCTTTGAACTTCCACCCTGTTGACATGTAGGGCATACTTTTCTTTGCTTCCTTCCTACTACAAAGCTGCTTTCTTTATAGGCTAAAGCCTCCTATCTACGGTAGCTGACGCAGCAAGACCCGAGGAATCGGATACGGAGTCTCTTTCGCTGGGGCAAAGCAAAGAGGGAGGACTTTCGGAAGAAGGCGTCGTCCGCTGATGATCTTGAGGTTGGGAGGCAGGTCAGGGGGAGAACTAATGCTTGTGGATAGCCCGCGAATACTCCTTACTTAGGCTTTCCCCCCGGAAGAGCTGATGCTACTTACTAAGAGACTTCCGTTAGTGAGGAAAGAACTATAGGCTTTAGCCCAAAGACAGAGTCAGGGATTTCTTAACAATCTAGTCCCTCCTGAAATAAGACAACGCAGGGGGTGGAGTGAGCCTAGAGTAGAATAAGACTCCCTCTTAGACTCTCAACTCATACCAGGGCAGGCAGGGAAAGACTGAGACTACCGATACCGAGCCGGGGTTGGATCACAGGATAGATACCCTATGGTTGGTCTCTATGCCTGCTTCACTTCGTAGCATTAAGGGGACAGTGCTATGAGGGAAATCGACTAGGAACGCGATGTCTTCCCATAAAATTCAGAGTGTCGACTGCCTTCTTGTATCGGGTGAAGAGAAGGGGGTGCTAGGCTTAGTAGGGCTCGAACCTACAATATTACCGTTATGAGCGGTACGTTTCAACCAATTAAACTATAAGCCCCTACGGATCTCTACATGCAATTCGCTCACTTCGGGAAGCCACACCCAACCTCGGAAAGAGGAGGCCTTTGCTCTATCTGCTTCTTCCTCTTCCCAGGAATGAACAATTGGATAAAAAAATCATTTTTTTCTTGGTTTGTATATATAT
>SAKE01000098.1 GCA_004017275.1 Mesorhizobium sp.
GGACTTTATTACGTAGATAGACAGAAGAGGGCCTAGCTGGCTTGACCCAGAGAAGAATGTTGAGTTGAGGAAAAGGAAGCCTACCGAGCGTTATTCCTTGAGTCTCGGCACGTATTAGCTTTGACATATATATAAATGCCTGGAAAAAAGCCTGAAATCGCTGTCTATTACCTGGGAATTGATCAAAAACATACGAAAAAAGCCGCCGAGCCGAGACGTTTCCGTCAAGAGCTTGAAGGAGAAAAAGACTATGAGAGGTCGACAAAAAGATTGGCGCTTACTTCGTTGATGAAGTGCAGTACCCCACTTTGATCGCTAAGAAGGTATGTAGCCAAGTCCCTTTCTCAATGGGAATAAGTCCCCGTGTTCTTAAACTTTAGCGGCTTTTAATCTGGTATATGAGATGGAAGAAGACAAGACTCAGTTCCTTTTCTCTTTTTGCCTCACCTCAGTCTTTAGACTTACTTATCCTTCAGTCGTCGATAGCGACAGAGCACAGAGCACTATACTATAGAGACTGGTCAGTCCACTACCCTATGCCGCTTTCTTGCTTGTCGGACGTTGGCGACCACTCCTATGATCTTGCCCTTATCAAGCATCCCGGAACGACAATTCACATCCGAGGAACTTATAGTGCTAGA
>SAKE01000099.1 GCA_004017275.1 Mesorhizobium sp.
CTTCTAATTGATGCCTGGCAGTTCCCTACTCTCACATGGGGAGACCCCACACTACCATCGGCGCTACGGCGTTTCACTTCTGAGTTCGGCATGGGGTCAGGTGGGACCACCGCGCTAAAGCCGCCAGGCAAATTCTGTTAATCTGTATCAAAGCTGAAAATATCGTGTCTCTTCGCCAAAACACCTTCGGCGTTGTAAGGTTAAGCCTCACGGTTCATTAGTATCGGTTAGCTCAACGCATCGCTGCGCTTACACACCCGACCTATCAACGTCGTAGTCTTCAACGTTCCTTCAGGACCCTTAAAGGGTCAGGGAGAACTCATCTCGGGGCAAGTTTCGTGCTTAGATGCTTTCAGCACTTATCTCTTCCGCATTTAGCTACCGGGCAATGCCATTGGCATGACAACCCGAACACCAGTGATGCGTCCACTCCGGTCCTCTCGTACTAGGAGCAGCCCCCCTCAATTCTCCAGCGCCCACGGCAGATAGGGACCGAACTGTCTCACGACGTTCTAAACCCAGCTCGCGTACCACTTTAAATGGCGAACAGCCATACCCTTGGGACCTACTTCAGCCCCAGGATGTGATGAGCCGACATCGAGGTGCCAAACACCGCCGTCGATATGAACTCTTGGGCGGTATCAGCCTGTTATCCCCGGAGTACCTTTTATCCGTTGAGCGATGGCCCTTCCATTCAGAACCACCGGATCACTATGACCTGCTTTCGCACCTGCTCGAGCCGTCACTCTCGCAGTCAAGCTAGCTTATGCCATTGCACTAACCTCCTGATGTCCGACCAGGATTAGCTAACCTTCGTGCTCCTCCGTTACTCTTTGGGAGGAGACCGCCCCAGTCAAACTACCCACCAGACACTGTCCGCAACCCGGATTACGGGTCTACGTTAGAACACCAGCCATTAAAGGGTGGTATTTCAAGGTCGGCTCCACGCAGACTGGCGTCCACGCTTCAAAGCCTCCCACCTATCCTACACATCAAGGACCAGTGTTCAGTGTCAAGCTATAGTAAAGGTTCACGGGGTCTTTCCGTCTTGCCGCGGGTACACTGCATCTTCACAGCGAGTTCAATTTCACTGAGTCTCGGGTGGAGACAGCCTGGCCATCATTACGCCATTCGTGCAGGTCGGAACTTACCCGACAAGGAATTTCGCTACCTTAGG
>SAKE01000100.1 GCA_004017275.1 Mesorhizobium sp.
CGCGACACGCTGATCGAGCAGGCCGAGCAAGGCGTCGACTATTTCACCATCCACGCCGGCGTGCGGCTGCACTACATCCCGCTGACCGTCGACCGGGTCACGGGCATCGTCTCGCGCGGCGGCTCGATCATGGCCAAATGGTGCCTGCACCATCACCGGGAGAGCTTCCTCTACGAGCATTTCGAGGAGATCTGCGACATCGCCAGAGCCTATGACGTCTCCTTCTCGCTCGGCGACGGCCTTCGTCCCGGTTCAATCGCCGATGCGAACGACGCGGCGCAATTCGCCGAACTGGAAACACTTGGAGAACTCACCAAGATTGCCTGGGCAAAGGACTGCCAGGTGATGATCGAAGGCCCGGGCCATGTCCCCATGCACAAGATCAAGCAGAACATGGACAAGCAGCTCGCAGTGTGCGGTGAGGCGCCGTTCTACACGTTGGGGCCGCTGACGACCGACATCGCGCCGGGCTATGACCACATCACCTCAGGGATAGGTGCCGCCATGATAGGCTGGTTCGGCACCGCAATGCTTTGCTACGTCACGCCGAAAGAGCATCTCGGCCTTCCCGACCGCAACGACGTCAAGATTGGGGTGATCACCTACAAGATAGCCGCCCATGCAGCCGATCTGGCGAAGGGCCATCCGGCAGCGAAAACCAGGGATGATGCCCTTTCGCGCGCGCGCTTCGAGTTCCGCTGGGAGGACCAGTTCAACCTGTCGCTCGACCCCGAAACCGCACGGTCCTTCCACGACCAGACCTTGCCCAAGGAGGCGCACAAGCTGGCACATTTCTGTTCGATGTGCGGGCCGAAATTCTGCTCCATGCGCATTTCCCACGACATCCGTGCCGAGGCCCAGAAGGAAGGCATGGCGGCAATGGCGGCAAAATACCGGGAGGGCGGCGATCTCTACATGCCGGCGGACGAGACTGGCGTACCGGTCGTGCCAGAGGCTCCCAAACCATCATGAGGGTGCTCGTCAAAGGGGCCGGCGTTGCCGGCCTCACCGTCGCTTTCGAACTCGCCGCCCGCGGCGCGACGGTCACAGTCGCCGAGATGCGGCATGGCCTTGGCGGCAACGCGTCGTGGTTTGCCGGCGGCATGCTGGCGCCCTGGTGCGAGCGCGAAAGCGCGGAGCAGCCGGTGCTGGATCTCGGACGCGACGCTG
>SAKE01000101.1 GCA_004017275.1 Mesorhizobium sp.
GATCTATATCTTTCTATCTATCGATAGATAGATATATTGAGATATATTATTGATCTGGTTTCAAGATCTATGAACAAGAGAGATCCCTAAAGATCCATTTGATAAAAGAGATGAATAGATAGGGCGGAGCCGGCTGAAGGAAGGGCGCTTACGCGCCCCTCCTTAGCACAAGCACTAAGTAAGAAACCTACCTTTTGACAACCTTACTAATAGAAAGGGGAAAGCTCAAGCATGCGAAGAAAGCTCGAAGAGCTTCCCTTATATATATTATAGAAAGGTTTGTAGAAAGGGGCTTCCCCAACCATCGATAAAGTAGGGGCTTCAAAGCTAGCTTGTAGTTTAG
>SAKE01000010.1 GCA_004017275.1 Mesorhizobium sp.
TCCGCATTGCACTCGCCAGGAAACTTCTCGTCATCCTCAACGCAAAAGCACGCGATGCGAGAAGCGAGTTCGCAAATGCAACTTGACACCCCAGACAGTCGCTCTCCCCCACTCGCGTGGGGGCGAGGAACCCAGGCCGTCTCAGGGCCGCCCGTTGCCCGACAGGATCTGCGCCGCGCCGCGCATTGCAACTCGGAAAGCCTCATCGAAGCTGACACCGCGCACCTGCCAAATGTAGGTCTTGCCAGCCATGGCCAGCCGCCAGTCGGCGATCCAGCCCAATTCCTCGTCGCTCCAGACGAGACTGCCTGCGAGCGCCTGATCGGCGCCAGCCTTTTTCGCGGCGGTGTCCAGCTTCTTCATCTCGGCATTGCGAAGCGCCTGATCGGCCAAACCGGCCTGCGACAGCTGTGCTACCGTCGGAAAGGCCACCTGCATGGCCAGCGGTGCGGCGGCATTGCCGAACGATTCGCGCATCAGCACACCGCGCTCGTCATCGGCATCGAGCGCGAAATGCCTGATACCGCGCTCGGTTGCCAAAAACACTGCCAGCCGTGGCCGCTCGGTCAGCCACGGTCTGCTGCCGAGCGAAGCCAGCACCGGGTCGATGTCAGCCGGCTTGTACTGGCAGTAAAGATTGTGAGGCCGATCGTAGGTGCCCTGGTCGTCATGGTTGGGAATGCCTTCCATGCGGTCGCGATAGCGGAAGCTGGCGACGAAGCTGCCTGCCTTGTCGCGCAGTGCCGTCATCTGCGGTTTCGCCGGCAGGCGCTGATCGCCGGAAACCCGAACCAGAACCGCGTCGAGACAGCGCTTGAAGCCGGCCTGCCGGTTTTTCTCGTACTTGCCGTTGACGATGGTCTGGGAGCTGTAGAGGTCTTCCAGGTCCGCCGCCCTGACCGGACCATTGGCGGCGCAGATGGCCAGCAGGCCACCTAGAACAAGGGCAAGGCGCAAAAACTGCGGCATGGCTCACCGTCTGGTTCGAAACCCGTCATCGACATATGGCGGCCACGCAAGGTCAGGGCCGGTCCTGAAGAATGATACGTTGTTGGTGAAAATGCTGGCCGGGGCAAGCCTGATCATGCGCCCATCCGGATGTTCGATCTGGGCCACGTTGTCGATGAACCATTCGTTCCAGCCTCGCTCGGGACCGAGATATCTGAGAAGCAGCCGTTTGAACCGGTCCGGCGACATCGGTTCGATGGTGGCGACGCCGCGCAGCCCGAGATGCAGCAAGATGCCGGCATTGTTGTCGAAGTGAACAATCTCCACAGCGCAACGCGGGTCTCTTTCGAGATGCTTTACAGCGCTTCCATCCGACGACCCGAGAAGCCAGATCGCACCATCTTCCCAGATGAACCATACCGGCGCGTTGCGCGGTGTGCCGTCCGCGCCGACGGTCGCCAAATTCGCCATCAGCGGGCGACTGAGAACATCGTCCGGGTCGAACTTTTGCGGCATCGCCAAATTGTCTCCCGATAGCATCACGGACGGATGGTGCACCCATTTGGCCGCGACGCAAAGGATGGCGCCTTACCTTTCTCGAAATGCAAACAGACCCACGACGGCCCGGGCTCGCCATTGACGCACCCATGCGCCACGCTTTAGCACTTCAGTCCCGGTGGCCGGGGGAGGGATTCTTTCACGATGGATTTTGGCGGAGGCGACGAGATCCGCTTCGAACATCTGGGCCGGGCCGGCGTCGTCACCTTGACGCGGCCGCAAGCGCTCAATGCCTTGACGCATCGCATGATCAGGGCGCTCGACGCTGCCCTTTCCGCCTGGGAGGTCGACCAGGACGTCGACGTCGTCGTCGTCAAGGCCGAGGGCAGGGCCTTTTCGGCTGGCGGCGATATCCTGCATGTCTATGAGACCGGCCGGGCGGGAAAACCGCCGGTCGAGTTCTTCGCCGACGAATACCGGCTCAACGCCCGCATTAACAGCTTCAAGAAACCCTATCTTGCCCTGATCGACGGCATCGTCATGGGCGGTGGCGTCGGCATCTCCTTCCACGGCTCGCACCGGGTGATGACCGAGAATGCCCAGTTCGCCATGCCGGAGGTCGGCATCGGCTTCTTCCCGGATGTCGGCGCTAGCCACCTGCTGCCCGATCTCGGCGGATCCTTCGGCATGTATCTGGCGCTGACCGGCAATCGCATCCGCTATGGCGATGCGCTGTGGTCTGGGCTGGCCACCCACACGATCAAGGCCGAGGAACAGGGCGGCTTCCTCGACCGGTTGATGCTGACCGGCGATCCGGAATCGGTGCTGCGCGGTGTTTTCGTCCAGGCAAGGCGAGAGACCGACAGGCCGACGCTGGAGGCGATCGTTCGTCATTTTTCGCAACCGTCCCTGAATCGCGTCATCGACAGCCTGGAGCGCGCCGCGGACGGCGACGAGTTCGCGGCAAAGACGCTGGCAACGATACGCACCCGCTCGCCGACTAGCCTGCGCGTCGCCTGGCGCCAGATCAGCGCCGGGCTGACGCTGTCGATGGAAACCTGCATGAAGATGGAGTTCCGCATCCTCAACCGGATGCTGGCCGGCCATGATTTCTACGAAGGCATCCGCGCCGTCATCATCGACAAGGGCTCAAAACCGCAATGGCGGCCGGCGAGCCTCGCTGCGGTCAGCGAGGTCGATGTCGATGCTTATTTCGCTCCGCTGGGCGAAAGGGAGCTCTTGATATGAGCGAGGTGACCTCGAGACGCGTCGTGCTGCAGCCCTCCGGGGTGGAGGTGATCTTCGCCTGGTTCCAGCGCGTCATATCGGGCTACTGCCTCCTGTTCGGCGTTCTCTACTGGATCAAGCTGATCGGCTTTTATCCGGGATCGCTGTGGCGTTTCGACCTGATGCCCGTGCACTGGCAGGTCGCGGCGGTGGTGCTCGCCGTGTTCTTTCCCTTCGCCGCTGCCGGCCTGTGGATGCTGGCGTCCTGGGGGCCGGTGATCTGGTTCATTTGCGCGGCGACCGAGACAGTCATGTATGCTGGCTTTCCCGAGCTTTTCGGCCACCGCCTGATGATTGTCGTCTCGCATGCCGCGGTGGCGGTGCTCTACATCGTCTTCCGCGTCATCATCTGGCTGCAGAAACGCCCTGTTCGCCACTAAGCCCTTGAGCCCATTGGCGACTTGGCGGCTGCCTGGATTCGCCCCCCGATCGTTGCCGAAATCTTTAGGTTAATTATCCTTGCTCGGGTGACCGTTCGTTAAGCCTCTTCCGAAACCTCTTACCGGTAAGCTCTTGTTAGCCCTAGCGTTTAAGTCGAATTTTATGAGTATTCGATAGTGTCGCGATCAAGGTGAAAAACAAAAAATCACCAGGGCGACAAACGAGAGGCAAAGACAATGATCAATTCGCGTCCGGCGGCAAAGACCGCCAACGTATCCGACGATCGCCGCGAGGCTATCCGTTCCCTGTACATGGAATCGCTGCAGCTTGTTGAGCGGCTGCACCGCCGCCTGCTTGATGTGATCAAGGACGAATTCGACCGCAACGGCCGTTCCGACATCAATGCCATCCAGGCGCTGCTCTTGTTCAACATCGGCAATTCCGAGCTGACCGCCGGCGAGCTGCGCTCGCGTGGCTACTATCTCGGCTCGAACGTTTCCTACAATCTGAAGAAGCTGGTCGATCTCGGTTTCATCAACCACCAGCGCTCGCGCATCGACCGCCGTTCGGTCCGCGTCTCGCTGACGCCGAAGGGCAACGAGGTGGCGGAGGTCGTCGCCGGCCTCTACGAGCGTCACGTCGGCTCGATCGAGCAGGTCGGCGGCATCAACACCGACGAGTTCAAGCAGATGAACCGCGCTTTGCAGCGGCTCGACCGCTTCTGGAACGACACCATCGCCTACCGGATGTAAGGCGCCGCACCGGATCCGGCCCGCGCCACAGAAGCGCGGCCGAAATATCGACCTCCAGTCAGGGCCGGTGCCGAAAGGCATCGGCCTTTTCTTTTCCTGATTCCCAAAGCCCAAATATCCGGCCAGGTTTGCTTTCGCTGCGGCAGTGCCTAATGTCACGGCTTGGAGGGGTGCGTGATGGGTGAGAGAAAACGCTCGAAGATTTGCTCGGTTGCCGCAGTGCTTTTGTTGGTCTCGCAAACGGCTTTTGCCAAGGAGTGGTGGAAGGATTCTTTCGCCGGGGAAGGCAGCGAGTCCTGTGACAACAATGACTCGATCGTGACGTTTACCGACGAAGCTATGGAGATGTGGGAGGTCCGCTGCACGTTGGACAAGGTTCAGAAGATCAACCGCCTGGATGTCGTCATCCTGGACATGACATGTACGGACGGTGAGAGCACAGACAAGAGACGGGAGCTGCTGCTCAAACTGGAGGACAACAAAGTCCTGCGCTATCCCCAGCATCAGGTATTGCAACGATGTTCGGAAGGCGCAGCCAGGTCCAGGCCCAAAGGTTGAAGCCCCCCACTCAGGGATCGTGAGATAGGCAGCGCGTCTCGCGGCCGAACCGCCGCCTGCTTGACGCGATCAAGGACGCCGATCGATACCGAAAAAGCACGGCCCTTTTTATTTCGCTGCGTCGCCCGATGCAAATCGCGGGCCAAGGCCACGTTGCCGCCATATTCCAATGGAACCGAGGATGCCGGTGATGCTGTGGCGAAGGCCGTGCGTTCACCCGGAAACCGTATCGCGCCGCGGGCGTTTGTGGCCGACTGATACGGACCATGGTTGGCTAATTGTTAAGATTGCCAACTTTAGAGTGCGGGCAAGATCGCCCGGATAACCGAACGCAGCAGATCGAACGCTACAAGAATGTCTGGAACGTCCATGAGAACCAGCCGCCGTTTTTTCCTCTCCGGAGCCTCCGCGCTCGCAGCCGCGATGGTCGCCGGCGGCGCCAATGCGCAGGATGTGATCGGGGATATCCTGAAATCCTCGGCGCGCGGTAATTGGGACGACCAGTTCGACGCCCGCGCCAGCGAGGGCGGTAAGGTGGCCTCGACGCTGCCGATCTTCAGTCCGCAGACCGTCGCCTTCACCGAACAGGCGGTCGCGCAATATCAGAACATTGTCGGGCAGGGTGGCTGGGCCGAGGTTCCCGCGACCAAGAAACTGCAGCTCGGCGTCGACGACCCGGATGTGGTGCCGTTGCGTAAGCGCCTGATGGTCGCGGGCGACCTGTCGCAGAGTGCCGGCATTTCGACAGCTTTCGATTCCTATGTCGACTCGGCGGTCAAGCGCTTCCAGCTGCGCCACGGCCTGCCGGCTGATGGCTCGATGGGCAAATACACCTATGCGGCGATGAACGTTTCGGCGCAGATCCGGCTTGGCCAGTTGCAGACCAATCTGCAGCGGCTGCGCGAAAAGGCCGGCACGCTGGGCAGCCGTTATGTGCTGGTCGATATTCCGGCAGCACAGATCGAAGCGGTCGAGAACGACCGCGTCGTGCTTCGCCACACCGCGATCGTCGGCAAGATCGATCGCCAGACGCCGATCGTCAATTCCAAGATCAACGAGATCATCGTCAATCCGTATTGGAATGCGCCGGTCTCGATCGTGCGCAAGGACATCATTCCGCTGATGCGGAAGAATCCCGATTACCTGAAGGACAGCCATATCCGCCTGTTCGCGCCGGATGGCAGCGAAGTCGATCCGTTGAACGTGGACTGGTCGACCGACGACGCGGAGAAGTACCGCTTCCGCCAGGATCCGGGTTCGGAAAACGCCATGGCCTCGGTCAAGATCAATTTCCCGAGCCCCGACGGCGTCTACATGCATGACACGCCGCAGCAGAGCCTGTTTGGCAAGATGATGCGCTTCGATTCCTCGGGCTGCGTGCGCGTCCAGAACGTGCGCGACCTCGTCACCTGGATCCTGCGCGACACGCCCGGCTGGGACCGCCAGCATTTCGAGGCGGCGATCAAGACCGGCCAAAACACGCCGGTCCAGGTCACCAACCCGGTGCCGGTCCACTTCCTCTATCTCTCGGCCTGGTCGACAGGTCCGGGCGTCGTGCAGTTCCGCGACGACGTCTACGCGCTCGACGGAAACAACGAGCTGCAGATCACGTCTTCGCTTTAGGTATCTGTTTTTTTATAAGAAAAGGCCGCCGATCAGGGCGGCCTTTTCGTTTCAGGGGTCCCGCCGCGCTTTTCGCGGGAGGGGGGCCTGGTGTGGGTGCCGTTGCCGGTGCTGCAGATTGCCATCGGCGCCGCGCCGAGGCGCGCGAAGCCGGAAGGCTGGAGCTGGAACTGCGGCTCGCCGGCATCGAGGCCGAGCGCGCGGCCGTGCGTGACATGTTTCGCAGCGGTGAGATCAACGACCATACATCGCAGGCGCTGTTTGCCGAGATCACGCTCACCGAGGCCCTGCTGAGAGGCCGCAAGGCGAGGAAATAGCGACCTGCGCGCTTCGCTTGGCGCAATCCGGCCAGCAAATTTCGCGCCGCAAACGTGGCGGGGCGAAAGCAACTGTGTTAATGGCGCGGCGAACGCATGTTGCTCAAAAGTGTGCAGCGGTTTTGGGACAACGACATGCATAAATCAAAAATTGCCCCCGAACCCCGAGGATTTCAGGCCATGGCAACAGCAGCGGCAGTGTCGAACAAATTCGAATCCTTCTTCGAAACCACGCTGGAAGATGTCGATCCGGAGATTTTCGGCGCCATCCGCAACGAACTCGGTCGCCAGCGTCATGAGATCGAGCTGATCGCTTCCGAAAACATTGTTTCCCGCGCCGTGCTCGAGGCGCAGGGCTCGATCATGACCAACAAATATGCCGAGGGCTATCCGGGCAAGCGCTACTATGGCGGCTGCCAGTTCGTCGACGTGGCCGAAGAACTGGCCATCGAACGCGCGAAAAAGCTGTTTGGCTGTAACTTTGCCAACGTCCAGCCGAATTCCGGCAGCCAGATGAACCAGGCTGTGTTCCTGGCGCTCTTGCAGCCCGGCGACACTTTCATGGGCCTCGACCTCAATTCCGGCGGCCACCTGACCCACGGTTCGCCGGTCAACATGAGCGGCAAATGGTTCAAGGTCGTGTCCTATGGCGTTCGCCAGGACGACCATCTGCTCGACATGGACGCCATCGAGAAGACCGCGCATGAGACCAAGCCGAAACTGATCCTGGCCGGTGGCACCGCCTATTCGCGCGTTTGGGACTGGAAGCGTTTTCGCGAAATCGCCGACGCGGTCGGTGCCTACCTGATGGTCGACATGGCCCATATCGCCGGCCTCGTAGCGGGCGGCGTGCATCCGTCGCCGCTGCCGCATGCCCATGTCGTGACCACCACGACGCACAAGTCGCTGCGCGGTCCGCGCGGCGGCATGATCCTGTGCAATGACGAGGACATCGCCAAGAAGATGAATTCCGCGGTGTTTCCTGGCCTTCAGGGCGGCCCGCTGATGCATGTCATTGCCGCCAAGGCTGTCGCCTTCGGCGAAGCGCTGAGGCCGAGCTTCAAGGTCTATGCCGAGAGCGTCGCCGCCAACGCCAAGGCGCTCGCCTCCAGCCTCCAGGAAACCGGTCTCGACATCGTCTCCGGCGGCACGGACAACCATCTGATGCTGGTCGACCTGCGCCCCAAGAACGCCACCGGCAAGCGCGCCGAGGCAGCGCTGGGCCGCGCCAACATCACCTGCAACAAGAACGGCATTCCATTCGATCCGGAAAAGCCCTTCGTCACCTCGGGCGTGCGTCTCGGCACCCCGGCCGGCACCACGCGCGGCTTCGGTCAGGCCGAGTTCCGCGAGATCGGCAAGCTGATCGCCGAAGTGCTGGATGGTCTCAAGGTCGCCAATTCCGACGAAGGCAATGCCGCCGTCGAAGCGGCGGTCAAGGCCAAGGTCATGGCGCTGACTGACCGTTTCCCGCTCTATCCCTATCTCGGTTGACGCGGTAGGAGGTCTTACAAATTTTGCCGCAACGACAAGCACCGTCGCGGCAAGGGCTGGCGCGCTCGACTGGAGCCTTGATGATGCGAATTGTTCGTCTCGTTGCCGTCGCTGGTGCCCTGGCCGCTTTGATGGCCTTGCCATTCTTAGGCAATGCCTTGGCGCAAACCGCCCCCACTCAAACCGCCCCCATTCAGGCCGCACCCGCGCAACCTGCACCTGCGCAGGCAGCGCCCGCGGCGCCGGCGGCACCTAAGCTCGAAACCTTCGGCAGGTGGTCGACCTTGATCGACGAGGTCGACACCGGTGAGGATCTCCGCAGGACTTGCGCCGCCTCGACCGCCTTTATTGGCGCCGGCGGCGAGAGCGGCACCCTGACGCTCATCATCACGAACGGCGATGCGCTGCCGCCGGACGCCTATCCATCCATAACGATGGCCGTCGACAACAAGGATCTACCGATCGGTAAGTCCGTCGCAGCCACCTTTGGTGACGACAAGGGCCACGTCGCCGCAAAACTCCATTCCGATGGTGCCGTCAACGGCCGGCTTAGCTGGACCGTGGACAATCAGGCCAAGACCAGCCTGGCGCTCTTGCGTGCCATGCGCCGTGCATCGGTGCTTGATGTCTCCTTTGGCGACGCGCCGGTTGGAAGCATATCCATGGACGGCTTCACCAAGGCCTATCGCAGTCTCGGCGCATCGTGCGGGTTTCCGACTGCCGACGTTGCTCCCTGACGACATCGGCACGCAGTCCGGCTGCTTGGCGAGGCTGGCAATCTTGCTTGCGTCTCGCTATCTCTGTGGCCGAGGGGCTGGTGGCGATACTTTGCCATCGTTGCAAAAACCTCTAAGCCTTTCGCTTCACCAGATTCGCCAACCAAAGGCTTCTCCATGCGCTGTCCCTATTGCCAGTCTGAAGATACGCAGGTGAAGGATTCACGCCCCGCCGAGGATGGCGCGGCGATCCGCAGGCGGCGCGTCTGCCCCGATTGCGGCGGCCGCTTCACCACCTTCGAGCGCGTGCAGTTGCGCGACCTCGTCGTGGTCAAGAAATCGGGCCGCAAAGTGCCGTTCGACCGCGACAAGCTGTTGCGCTCAGTCGAGATCGCCGTTCGCAAGCGCAATGTCGATCCCGAGCGCATCGATCGCGCGGTGACCGGCATCGTGCGCCAGCTCGAAAGTTCCGGCGAGACCGAAGTGGCCTCCGGCGAGGTCGGGCGGCTGGTCATGGAAGCGCTGAAGTCGCTCGACGATGTCGCCTATGTCCGTTTCGCCTCGGTCTACCGCAATTTTCGCGAGGCCAAGGATTTCCACGAATTGCTGGGCGAGCTCAAGGGCGACGAAATCAAGGGTGAAGAGGACGCCAGCTGAGTATGACTGCAAGCGAACAGGCCGCCCTTGATCGCCGCTTCATGGCGGCGGCGCTCAGGCTGTCGCGCAAAAATGCCGGGCGCACCGCGACCAACCCTTCTGTCGGCACGCTGATCGTGCGCGACGACGGCGATGGTCCGATGATCGTCGGCACCGGCGTCACCGCTGTCGGCGGCCGCCCGCATGCCGAGACCGAGGCCCTGGCCGAGGCCGGCGCGCTGGCGCGTGGCGCTACCGCCTACGTCACGCTGGAGCCTTGCGCCCACCATGGCCGCACGCCGCCTTGCGCCAATGCGCTGGTCAATGCGGGCGTTGCGCGCGTCGTCGGTGCGGCCAGCGATCCCGATTCGCGCGTGTCCGGGAAGGGGTACGCGATCCTGCGTGCCGCGGGTGTCGAGGTGGTCGAGAAGGTGCTGGCGGCTGAAGCCGCCGAGCAAATGGCCGGCTATTTGATCCGATCATTGAGAAAACGCCCAGAAGTGACTCTCAAGCTTGCGCTTTCCAGCGACGGCAAGATCGGCAGGGAAGGCGGCGGGCAGGTGTCGATCACCGGCGATATTGCGCGCCGCGAAGTCTATCTGATGCGGGCCGAGGCCGACGGCATACTGGTCGGTATCGGCACGGCCCTTGAGGATGATCCGGCCCTGACGGTGCGCTTGCCTGGGCTGGAGAACCGTTCGCCTGCGCGCATCGTGCTCGACCGCCAGATCAGGTTGCCGGAAGCTTCGAAGCTGGTTTCGGGTGTGGACCGGGTGCCGCTCTATGTCGCCGCGTGCCTGGAGGCCGATCCGCTGCGGCGGGCAGCACTCGAACGCAGCGGCGTGCGCTTCATCGGCACCGAAACGCATGAGGGCGGCATCGCGCTGCCGGAACTGCTCGAGGATCTGGCCGCGCTCGGCATGGCCAGCGTACTGGTCGAGGGCGGCGCCAAGGTGGCGAGCGCGTTCCTGGCCGACGGACTGGTCGACCGCATCGTGCTGTTCCAGGGGCCGGAAGCGATCGGCGATGACGGCATTGCATCGCCGATAGACGCCGACCATATCCCGGCAGGATTTCGCAAGCTTCGCGACATGCGTTTTGGCGAAGACAGCTACGCCGAGTGGATAAGGGATATCTGATGTTTACCGGAATTGTCACCGATGTCGGCACCGTCGCTTCCGTCAAGCCGCTCAGGGAAGGGGTAGGTTTGCGCATCGACACAGCCTATGACCCGCAGACCATCGCCATCGGCGCCTCGATCTCCTGCGGCGGCGTCTGCCTGACGGTTACGGCCTTGCCCGACAATGGTTCGAATGCGCGCTGGTTCGAGGTCGAGGCCTGGGAAGAAGCGCTCAGGCTGACGACGGCCATGGGCTGGAAGTCGGGAATGCGGATCAATCTAGAGCGGGCGCTGAAGATCGGCGACGAACTCGGCGGCCACATCGTTTCGGGCCATGTCGACGGCATGGCCGAGATCATCGAGCGCAAGGATGAGGGCGACGCCGTACGCTTCACGCTGGAGGCACCACGCGAGCTGGCGAAGTTCATTGCCCCCAAGGGTTCGGTCGCGCTCGACGGCACTTCGCTGACCGTTAACAAGGTTGAAGCCACGCGCTTCGACGTGCTTCTGATCCACCACTCGCTGACCGTGACCACCTGGGGCGAGCGCAAGGTCGGCGATCGCGTCAATCTCGAGATCGACACCATGGCCCGTTATGCGGCGCGGCTGGTCGAGGCGACGAAAGAGGGGCTTTGACGGCTACCGATTGTTACATCACTTCTCGCAGTCTTGAAATTGCCGGCCATTGGCCGTACATTATTGCTAGGAGAACGACGATGACCGCACATCCACCGCGCAGTCGTGTCCGTAGCGAGCGTCTGGAAACACGCGTCACGGCCGACCAGAAGAACCTTATCGAGCATGCTGCGGCACTTCAGGGTCGAACGGTGACGGATTTTGTCTTGACCAGCGTTCAGGAGGCTGCCCGCCGAGCCATTGAGGAGCATCAGCGCTTCGATCTGTCCGTGCGCGACAGCCGCGCGTTCGTGAATGCTCTTGTCAATCCAGAACCTGTGAACGATCGTCTGCGCGATACGGTGCGTCGGTATCGTCAAGCCACTGGCACCTGAGGAGTGGGGTCGACTGAGGGGCGTTTGCGGGTTGAGGTGCTTGGCCCGCAGCACGACAGAACCTCATTCGAAAGCGGCGCAGAACCGCTCGATCGATATCTCAGGATTCAGGCCGGACAAGACGCTCGTAAGAGCATTGCCGCGCCATTCGTACTGGTTCTGCCAGATGGAACCATCGCCGGCTACTACACGCTCTCTTCGACTGCCGTGAATGTTGGCGATTGGCCTGCCCAAACCGTTCGCAAGCTCCCTCGTTACCCGCTCATTCCGGCCACGTTGCTGGGGCGCCTTGCCGTTGATCGGCGATATCGGGGACAAGGCTATGGCCGCTATCTCCTCGCCGACGCCCTATCCCGTTGCGTCAGGAGCGAGATTGCCTCGTTTGCCGTTATTGTCGATGCCAAGGACGAAGATGCACGCCGCTTCTACCAACGCGAGAGTTTTTTACCGTTCCCAGAACAGCCAATGAAGCTCTTCCGGCCGATGATCGATATCGCAGAGCTGTTCAAATGAGGAAGGATTTGATGGACGAGAGGATTTCCAAAGACGAAGAGCGGCTGACACGGGATGCATTGGCCGATGTAGATGCCGGCCGTGTTGTGGATCATGAAGCTGTTCTTGCCTGGGCTGAAAGCCTTGGTGCTGACTGCCGGGTTCGCGCACCTTTCCCAAAGAGGAGGTAGGCACGTCACGCCTCCAGCAATCTTCCCTTGCGATGAACCCGGCTTCGGCCTAAGTCACCGGCAACTCCCCGGAGACTTTTATGGCTGGTACATCCCAACACGGCAAAGCATTCATTCGTCCGAAGACGAAGGCGCATCTGCTCATTGTCGAAGCGCGCTTTCATGACGACCTTGCCGACGCGCTGCTCGACGGCGCGACAAGCGCGCTCGATGAAGCGGGTGCGACTTATGACGTCGTCACCGTTCCAGGTTCGCTCGAGATTCCCGCGGTGATTACCTTCGCGCTGGACGGCGCGACGGAAGGTGGCACAAATTATGACGGTTTTGTCGCGCTCGGCACCATCGTCCGCGGCGACACCTATCATTTCGACATCGTCGCCAATGAATCCAGCCGCGCGCTCATGGATCTGAGTGTGCAAGACTCGGTCTGCATCGGCAACGGCATCCTTACTACGGAGAACGACGCCCAGGCATGGACGCGGGCGAAACGTTCGGAAGGCGACAAGGGTGGTTTCGCGGCGCGAGCGGCGCTGACCATGATCGCCCTCAAGGAACAACTGGGAGCGCGATCGTGAGCGAACCCGCTTCGCCCGGCCAGCCGACGGTGCGCCACGCCAACAAGCGCGGCGCTGCGCGTCTGGCCGCCGTGCAGGCGCTCTACCAGATGGATGTCGCCGGCAGCGGTGTCTTCGAGATCACCGCCGAATACGAGGCGTTTCGTCTTGGCAAGGAAGTCGACGGCGCGCTTTACCGCGAGGCCGATGCGCAATGGTTTCGTGCCATCCTGGCGGGCGTCGTCGAGAACCAGAAGACCATCGATCCGATCATCCGCCAGGCGCTGACCGAGGACTGGCCGCTGTCGCGGCTCGACTCGACGTTGCGCGCCATCCTGCGCGCCGGCGTCTACGAGTTGATGAAGCGCGAGGATGTACCCGTCGCCGTCATCGTCTCCGAATATGTCGACATCGCCAAGGCCTTCTACGAGGAAGACGAGCCGAAGCTGGTCAATGCAGTGCTCGACCGCGTGTCGCGCCGGGTACGCGGTGAGGGGCGCGGCAAGGACGCATCATGACGGCAGTCGCCATCGGGGCAGGCAAGGAAGCGCGCCGCACCGCTTTGATCCTCGCGGCCTCACAGGCGATTATCGGCTCTGCCGCCCCCATAGCCATCTCCATGGGCGCGCTGGCCGGGCAATACCTGCTTGGTCCTGACAAATCATTGGCGACGGCGCCGATCACCGGCTTCAACGTCGGCGTAGCGCTCGGTGCGCTGCCTGCGGCTGCCATCATCCGCGGCATCGGCCAGCGCGGCGGCTTCATGACCGGAACGATCGTCACGGCTCTTGGCGGCCTTGTCGCCACGCTGGCGCTTTATCAAGGCAGCTTCTGGCTGTTTGCCTTTGGCTTGCTCACGATCGGTGTCGGCGGCGCCTTCGTCCAGCAGTTCCGCTTCGCCGCCGCCGACAACGCGCCGCCCGAGTTCAAGGCGCGCGCCATCTCCTTCGTGCTCGCCGGCGGCATCGTCACCGCCATCCTCGGGCCGCAGATCGTCATCTTCACCCGCGAATTGTTGGCGCCGGTGATGTTTGCCGGTTCGTTCATCTCCATCCTGCCGCTGGCTGCGGTCGGCGCCATCATCCTGTCGTTCCTGCGGCTGCCGGCGAAGACATCCGGCAAGGTGGAGATCGCCGGCAGCGACGCCAGGCCATTGGCCGAAATCGTCACGCAGCCGCGTTTCGTCGCCGCGCTGTTCTGCGCGGTCGGCAGCTACGCGCTGATGAGCTTCGTCATGACCGGCGCACCGCTGGCCATGGTCGGTTGCGGACTGTCGGAGAACGACGCGACGCTTGGAATCTCCTGGCACGTCATGGCAATGTTCGCGCCGAGCTTCTTCACCGGCTCGCTGATCCATCGCTTCGGCGCCGAGCGCATCGTCGCCACCGGCCTGATCCTGCTCATCGGCTGCGCCATCGTTGCGCTGTCGGGGCTGGCGCTGTGGCAATTCTGGACGTCGCTGATCCTGCTCGGCCTTGGCTGGAATTTTGGCTTCATCGGCGCCACGGCGATGGTGGCGGCCAGCTATCGGCCATCGGAAAAGGGTAAGGTGCAGGGCTTCCACGACTTCGTCCTGTTCGGCTCCGTCGCTTGCGCCTCGCTGATGTCGGGCATGGTCTACAACGCCTGGGGTTGGGAGATGCTGAACTGGATGATTTTTCCGGTCACCGTCCTATGCTTCGTGGCGCTCGGCGCGCTCAAGCTGACGGGCTTGCGCAAAGCCGACGCCCGATCCCTCCGCCGCTTCACCTGACACGGCGCTGTCAGCACGATCCCGATCGAACCTACCGCACCGGAACAAAATTATTGCGTCTATGCCTATTGTTATGAAACCGTATGCCCCGACGGAGCGTTTGAGCCATGCTCATATGCGGCCACCGCATTTCGGTTCATAGCAAGGGGTTTCACAATGTTTTCAGTCAAGGTTTTGGCCGGCGCGGCATTGGCGCTCGGCATCACGGCGGCTTCCGCCAGCGCTCAGGTGGTTGTCTCTTCGAAGATAGATACCGAGGGCGGCGTGCTCGGCAACATCATCCAGCTCGTTCTCAACGCCAACAACATCAAGACAACAGACCGCATCCAACTCGGTGGCACTCCGGTGGTGCGCAAGGCCATCACCGCCGGCGAGATCGACATCTACCCCGAATACACAGGCAACGCCGCCTTCTTCTTCGAGAAGGCCGACGACCCGGTCTGGAAGGATGCCGCCAAAGCCTATGAGACGGCCAAGAAGCTCGACTACGACGCAAACAAGATCGTCTGGCTGTCGCCGTCGCCTGCCAACAACACCTGGGCGATCGCGCTGCGCAAGGAGGTCGCCGAGACCGACAAGCTCGCCACGCTCACCGACTTCGGCAAATATGTCGCGGGCGGCGGTCAGGTGGTGCTGGCGGCTTCCGCCGAATTCGTCAATTCGGCCGCTGCTCTGCCGGCCTTCCAGACCACCTATGGCTTCACGCTGAAGCCGGACCAGCTGATCACCCTGTCGGGCGGCGACACGGCGGCAACCATCGCGGCGGCCGCCAACCAGACCAATGGCGCCAATGCTGCCATGGTCTACGGCACCGATGGCGGCATCGCACCGTCCGGGCTCGTTGTGCTCGAAGACGACAAGGGCGTGCAGCCGGTCTACCAGCCGGCACCGATCATCCGCGAAGCGGTGCTGAAGGAACATCCCGAGATCGAGACGCTGCTGAAGCCGGTCTTCGCCAAGCTCGACCTCGTTACATTGCAGGAACTGAACGGTCGCGTGCAGGTCGGCGGCGAGCCGGTCAAAGGCGTCGCCGAGGATTTTTTGAAGAAGAACGGGTTTTTGAAGTAGTCTGCGCGTTTCAACAAAGTGACGTTGGTGCGAAGCACCCCCCTCTGTCCTGCCGGACATCTCCCCCTCAAGGGGGGAGATTGCCTGTATCGACACAGGCACTCTCCTTGCAATGAAAATTGGCGAAAGCCGTTGGGACATCTGATCTCCCCCCTTGAGGGGGAGATGGCCGGTAGGCCAGGGGGGGGCGCCTCGCGCGGAACCTTCCACCGTGCAGCGCCATCTCGCTCGGGGCACACCGCTCTGCACGGCCAAGCGCCATGACCCCCCGCCTCGACAAGCTCGGCGTGGTCATCGCCGCGATATCAGCCTATGCGGCTTTTGCCGCGCCCTTTGCCACGTTCCGCGCCAACCGCATCGTGCCGGGCCAGGCGCGTTCGATTATCGAGGCGCTGCCGGCAACGACCGGGCCGTTGCTGCTCGTCATCATCGTCGTCGCCGCGCTCATTGCTTTGTTCAAGACACCGCTTGCGCTGCGCCTTGCCGCCAGCGTGGTGGCGCTTGCCGCGCTGGCGCTGCTGATCGGCATCGCCGGCACATTTCTCACGCCGGCGGGAAACACCTTTGCGAGGATTTCGCCGGCCTCCGGTTTCTGGATCCTGATCTTTGCCTTCACGCTTTTGCTCGCGGATGTGCTGACAAGGCTGAACCTGTCGCCATTGGCCCGAGTCGGGGTGCTTGTCGTCGCGGCCCTCGCCATCGGCCTGCTGTTGATTTCGGGAAGCTGGAACGACCTCTCCATTCTCAAGGAATACGCCAACCGTGCCGATAGTTTCTGGGCCGAGGGCTCCAAGCACGTGACGCTGGCCCTGGGTTCGCTGCTTGCCGCGGTGGTCGTCGGCCTGCCGCTCGGCATTCTTTGCCACCGCGTCGAAAGGCTGCGCGCCGGAGTGCTCAATGTGCTCAACATCATCCAGACCATTCCCTCGATCGCGTTGTTCGGCCTGCTGATCGCGCCGCTCGGCTGGGTTGCCGCACATGTGCCGGGTGCTGCCGCGCTCGGCATCCGCGGTATCGGCACGGCGCCCGCCTTCGTCGCGCTGTTTCTCTATTCGCTGCTGCCGGTGGTGGCCAACACAGTGGTCGGCCTCGCCGGCGTGCCGCGCGCCGCCAATGACGCGGCACGCGGCATGGGCATGACCGACAGGCAGCGCCTGTTCGGCGTCGAGTTTCCGCTGGCTTTTCCTGTCATCCTCACCGGAATTCGCGTCGTTTTGGTGCAGAACATCGGCCTCGCCACCATTGCCGCGCTCATCGGTGGCGGCGGTTTCGGCGTGTTCGTCTTCCAGGGCGTCGGCCAGACGGCGATGGACCTCGTGCTGCTCGGCGCCGTGCCGACGGTCGCGCTCGCCTTTGCCGCCGCCATCATTCTCGATGCGGTGATCGAAATGACTGCCACCAAGCGCAGGGATGAAACGGCATGATCGAGATCGAAGGCATTACCAAGCGCTATGACGCGACAACGGTGGTCGATGACGTCTCGATGGTCATCGAGCCGCGCACCATCGCCGTTATTGTCGGCACGTCCGGTTCCGGCAAGACGACACTGCTGCGCATGATCAACCGGTTGGTCGAACCGACTTCGGGCATTATCAAGCTCGATGGTGCCGATAATCGTTCGCTGCCCGG
Source organism: Mesorhizobium sp. (assembly GCA_004017275.1). Classification (GTDB taxonomy): domain Bacteria; phylum Pseudomonadota; class Alphaproteobacteria; order Rhizobiales; family Rhizobiaceae; genus Mesorhizobium. The sequence goes on from SAKE01000010.1 coordinate 17,028, forward strand.
CTACGAACTTCGCCGCAGCATCGGCTACGCCATCCAGGGCCACGGCCTGTTTCCGCATCGCACGGTGGCGCAGAACATTGCCACCGTGCCGGTGCTGCTTGGCTGGGACAAGGGCCGTATCAAGGCCCGGGTCGACGAGTTGATGACGCTTTACCAACTTGATCCCGGAGCATTCGGGCCGCGCTATCCGCACGAACTGTCCGGCGGCCAGCAGCAGCGCGTCGGCGTTGCCCGCGCGCTCGCCGCCGAGCCCAACGTGCTGTTGATGGACGAGCCGTTCGGCGCGCTCGATCCGATCATCCGCACCAAGGCGCAGGAGGATCTGCTGGCGATCCAGAAGCGCTTCGGCACCACCATCATCCTCGTCACCCACGACATGGAAGAGGCCGTGCATATGGGCGATAAGATCGCGGTCATGGATGCCGGCAAGCTGGTGCAATACGCCAGGCCCGCCGAGATCCTGGCGAAGCCGGCTAGCGCCTTCGTCGAGACCCTGGTCGGCGCAAGCGAAAGACCATTCCGGTTGCTGTCGCTCGGCCGCGTCCGCGACGCCGTGGAAAAGGGCTCCGCCGAAGGCGAGGCGATCCCTGGAGATGCCAGCCAGCGCGATGCCTTGGCCGAATTGTTGTGGTCGGGCCGGCCGGCGCTGCCGGTCAAGGGCGCCGATGGCAAACCGCTTGGCCGCGTCACGGTCGACGGTCTGGTGAAACGCGCGGCGAGGCCGGCATGAAAGCCTGGCTTCCATCGCTGCTCAGGCTTGCCGTGGTGGTGCTGCTCGTCGCCTTCGTCACCAATCCCGGCTGGTTCGAGCCGCTGCTAAAACCGCTGACCGAGAACAACGCACCGGTGATCTACAATCAGGGCAGCCTGCTGACGCTGACCTTGCTGCATTTGCGCACCGTTCTGATAGCCACCGTGGCTGCGACCATCGTTGCGGTGGCGCTTGCCATCCTGGTCACCAGGCCCGCCGGCGCCGAGTTCCTGCCGCTGTCGCGCAGCCTGGTGAATATCGGCCAGACCTTTCCGCCGGTAGCGGTGCTGGCGCTTGCGGTGCCGGCGGTCGGCTTCGGCGAAAAGCCGACGCTCATCGCGCTGTTTCTCTACGGCCTGCTGCCGATCTTCGAGAACGCGCTAACCGGCCTGACGACATTGCCGGCCAGTGTGATGGAGGCCGCGCGCGGTGCCGGCATGACCGGCTGGCAAAGGCTCACCAAGGTCGAGCTGCCGCTCAGCGCCCCGATCATCCTCGGCGGTATCAGGCTGTCGGTGGTGATCAGCCTTGCCACCGCCACCATCGGTTCGACGGTGGCTGCCAAGACGCTTGGCGAAGTGATCATCGCCGGGCTGTTGTCCAACAACCTCGCCTTCATCCTGCAGGGCGGCCTGATCGTGGCAGCCCTTGCCGTGCTGATCTATGACGGTCTGTCGGCGATCGAGCGCTACACGGTACGCCGCATGGGCCGGGAGGCAGAGTAGCCGCGTCCTGCGTCGGGCCAATTTCAATCGATCTAATAGGAGGGTGCCGACGGCAGCCGTCGCTTGGCTCGAACCATTTGGGCGAAAGCCGGGCAAAAACCGAACAATATCTTGACGTTCGCAGCCCTGTTTCGCATACACCGCTGCGAAGAGGCGGATTCCGTGCTCGGAATCCGGTCTTTGTCTCAACGGCCCAGGGAGGGGTTCTTTTGGGCCATCAATCGAGGAAAATCCGGCAATGACAATTATTTCCGCCGTCATCGCCTGCGGCCTGCTTTCAATCCTTTACGCCATCTGGGCGACACGTTCGGTCCTTGCGGCCGATCAGGGCAATGCACGCATGCAGGAAATCTCCGCGGCCATCCGCGAGGGCGCACAGGCCTATCTGGCGCGTCAGTACACCACCATCGCCATCGTTGGCGTCGTCGTCCTCCTGCTCGCCTGGTGGTTGCTGTCCATCAGCGCCGCGATCGGCTTCCTGATCGGTGCCGTGCTGTCTGGCGCCGCCGGCTTCATCGGCATGCATGTCTCCGTTCGCGCCAATGTTCGCACGGCGCAGGCGGCATCGAACAGCCTCGCCGCCGGCCTCGACATCGCTTTCAAGTCGGGCGCCATCACCGGCATGCTGGTTGCTGGCTTGGCCCTGCTCGGCGTGTCGATCTACTACCTTGTCCTGACCCACTTCATGGGCCTTCAGCCCAATGACCGTATCGTCATCGATTCGCTGGTCTCGCTCGGCTTCGGCGCATCGCTGATCTCGATCTTCGCCCGTCTCGGCGGCGGCATCTTCACCAAGGGCGCCGATGTTGGCGGCGATCTCGTCGGCAAGGTCGAAGCCGGTATTCCCGAAGATGATCCCCGCAACCCGGCCACCATCGCCGACAATGTCGGCGACAATGTCGGCGATTGTGCCGGCATGGCCGCCGACCTGTTCGAAACCTACGCGGTGACGGTCGTCGCCACCATGGTTCTCGGCGCTATCTTCTTCGGCGGCACTGCCGTTCTCGGTGCGGCGATGCTCTATCCGCTCGCCATCTGCGGCGCTTGCATCCTGACCTCGATCGTCGGCACCTTCTTCGTCAAGCTCGGCTCCAACGGCTCGATCATGGGCGCGCTCTACAAGGGTCTGATCGTCACTGGCCTGCTGTCCATCGTCGGCCTCGGCGTCGCAACCCAGGTGACACTCGGCTGGGGCGAGATCGGCACGGTTGCCGGCATGGTCATCACCGGCAAGAACCTGTTCATCTGCGGCCTGATCGGCCTTGTGGTGACCGGTCTCATCGTGGTGATCACCGAGTACTACACCGGCACCAACAAGCGCCCGGTCAACTCCATCGCCCAGGCGTCGGTCACCGGTCACGGCACCAACGTCATCCAGGGCCTTGCGGTCTCGCTGGAATCGACGGCACTGCCGGCGATCGTCATCGTCGGCGGCATCATCTCGACCTACCAGCTCGCCGGCCTCTACGGCACGGCGATCGCGGTCACGACGATGCTCGGCCTTGCCGGCATGATCGTTGCGCTCGACGCCTTCGGCCCAGTCACTGACAATGCCGGCGGCATTGCCGAAATGGCCGGCCTGCCCAAGGAAGTGCGCCACTCCACCGACGCGCTCGATGCGGTCGGCAACACCACCAAGGCGGTGACCAAAGGCTACGCCATCGGTTCGGCCGGTCTCGGCGCATTGGTGCTGTTTGCCGCCTACTCGAACGACCTGAAGTTCTTTGCCGCCAATGGCGACAAATATCCCTACTTCCAGGGCATGGGCGAGATCTCCTTCGATCTCTCCAACCCTTATGTCGTTGCCGGCCTGATCTTCGGCGGCCTGATCCCGTATCTGTTCGGCGGCATCGCCATGACGGCCGTCGGCCGTGCGGCGGGCGCCATTGTCGAGGAAGTGCGCAAGCAGTTCCGCGAGGATCCGGGCATCATGGCCGGTACCTCCAAGCCGAATTACGCCCGCGCGGTCGACCTTCTGACCAAGGCGGCGATCCGGGAAATGATCATCCCCTCGCTGCTGCCGGTGCTGGCGCCGCTCGTCGTCTATTTCGGTGTGCTGCTGATCTCCGGCTCGAAGGCTTCCGCCTTTGCAGCGCTGGGCGCCTCGTTGCTCGGCGTCATCGTCAATGGCCTGTTCGTCGCCATCTCGATGACTTCCGGCGGCGGCGCCTGGGACAACGCCAAGAAGTCCTTCGAAGACGGCTTTATCGACAAGGACGGCGTCAAGCACCTCAAGGGTTCCGAAGCGCACAAGGCTTCGGTGACCGGCGACACGGTCGGCGATCCCTACAAGGACACCGCTGGTCCGGCCGTCAACCCTGCGATCAAGATCACCAACATCGTGGCGCTCCTGCTGCTGGCCGTTCTCGCGCACGGCTGAACAAGTTCGGCACTTGAATGACAAAACCCGCCGGAGCGATCTGGCGGGTTTTTGTTTGGCTTCAACGGACAAGCTTCAGACCGAAGGGGATACCCGAAAGGGCGGGCTTTGAAGAGCAACTGGCCCATCATGTCGCCTGGATGCTGTTGTCAAGCCGACACGATGATATCGTCACGTCCGAGTCGTTCGTTCAATTCCCACAAGGCTGTCCGGTTGCTGTCCCATTTGAGCAACTGGGATGCTTGTTCATAAGCCACCCATTGATATTCGGTGTGTTCGCGCGACAGCACGATGGTCAGATCACCATTCAGATGTATCCCGAACGCACGCTCCAGGACGACGTACACGTTCGGCCCCCAAAGGTCACGGTCCGGGAAGTGAAAGGCCGGCACGCTAGCCACCGCGTCTAGCGGGATCAACGACGCTTTGAGGGGTATGCCAGCCTCCTCCATCGCTTCACGTCTCGCGGCTTGTTCAGCCGATTCTCCCTGTTCGACGCCACCCGCTACTCCTTGCCAGCAATCCTGCGTGTGGTCTCCGCGCTTGAAAATTGCATACTCAATCCCACGATCGCCGCGATATCGATATGGGATGACCAGAACCTGCTGAGGTAGACGTGCCATGCTTGTCACACGCCACTGAAGACCGCATAGTAACAGGGATAATAGTGGGCGTGGATCGCAGGGATGGCAGAAAACAAAAACCCGCAGGATTGCTCCCGCGGGTTTTTGGTCGCCTGAGATGATGAGGCTTCCGGAATGGAAGCCGAAAAGAATTAGACGCCGCCGCCCGGAACGCCCGGCGCCAGCTTGCTGGCGCCGTTGATGATCTGGCTGAGGAAGTTCTGGTCCTTGCCGCCGGTCGGCGTGGTGCGCGAGACGAAGTCGAACATCTTGCCGTCCTTCAGCCCGTAATTGGCGATCTGTGTGACGCGGCCGTCGGCGCCGAAATAGACCGCCAGCACCTTCTGGTCGATGAGCCGCGGCTTGTCGAAGGCGACATAGCGCTTGCGCGTCTGCGAAATGTAGTAGAACGCCTCATTGTCGAAAGTCGCCGTCGTCGAGGGCGTGCCGAGCGCCAGCAGCACCTGCTCGCGGCTGGAGCCGACGGGCACCGAATCGATTGCTTGCTGGTCGATGACATACCCCTGCGTCAGCGTCTCACTGGGGCTGAGGTCACCGACCATCTTGGAGGTGTGGCAGGCGGATAGCGCCGAAATGATAACCAGCAGCGAGATCGCGCCGGCGGGCCTGGACGAGAAGGTCGACTTGAAATTCAGCGCGCGCAACAACAACTCCATTAGCTGGCCACAACTTGCGCTGGGCCGCGAAACCGGTAAACCAGCTTGCTTGCCGATGCAACAAGGCCACTTCAACAAACGGTCCCCAGGAGACCATCCCCAATGTTCCAGCGCATTTTTGGCCGCGAACGCCACGCCAACCGCGCTATCACCGAGGCGCTTTACGCACAAATCGTGGCGGCGGCGCGGCAAACTGTGTTTTATTCCCACTGGAATGTGCCGGACACGCCGCTTGGCCGTTTCGAAATGCTGTCGCTGCACATGTTCCTGTTCCAGCACCGGTTGCGCGGTCAGGGCGGCGTGGCGCAAGAGGTTGCTCAGGTGCTGATCGACGAGTTCTTCCTGGACGTCGATCACTCGCTACGGGAATTGGGCATTGGCGACGTTGGCGTGCCCAAGCGTATGAAAAAGCTGGCAAAGATGTTTTATGGCCGAACCGCTGCCTATGATGATGCACTCGAAAGAAACGACCGCGACGGGCTCACCGCAGCCCTTGCCCGCAATGTCCGGCCCGACGCCGGCGCCTGGCTGGAAGCGCCGCTGCTGGCCGACTATGTCATCGATGCCGGCAATCAGCTGGCCGCGCAGCCGTCCGATTCGATTGTTTCCGGCACGCTGGTGTTTCCCGTCGCCAAGGGAGATTGAACAATGAAGCATGTTGACCCGCAAAGTCCGGTCTCCTTCCGTGCAAACGTCACTCGCCTGCCGCAGAAGGGCCTGCCGGTGGTTATCGAGGCCGACGCCGCACAGCGTGCTGCACTAGCCGGGGAGCATGGGCTGCTTTCGGTCGAAGCCTATCGCGCCGAGCTACTGGTGACGTCATGGAAGCGCAATGGCGTAAAGGTCAGCGGGCGCGTCGAAGCCGACATCACCCAGGCCTGCATCGTCACGCTCGACCCTGTCGGAGCGCATATCGACGAGCCCGTCGAAGCGCTGTTGCTGCCCGAGGACTCCAAGCTCGGACGACAGGGTTTCGATGGCGGCGGCGAGATTCTCATCGACGCGGACGGACCGGACGGTCCCGAAACATTTTCCGGTGACACGATCGACGTCGGGGCGCTTGCCGAACAGTTCTTCGGACTGGCGATCGACCCTTATCCGCGCAAGCAGGGCGCGTCGCTGGATGCAGGTGACGAGAGCGAACAGGCGGAGAATGAATTTCAGCAAAAACTGCGATCCCTGCTGGGAAAATCCTGAAAACCTCGCCCGCGACGGAAAAGTCGGTTGTGCGGCAGCCCAAAACCGTTATTTTCGCCGAACCTTCGCGGTCGCTAAAGCGACCTGCCGCCTAACCGTGAGATAAATACCGCGTGATCAGGATTTCCATCGATGCCATGGGCGGCGATCACGGACCAGCCGTGGTCATTCCCGCGCTCATGACGGTCGCGACCCGCCGTCCCGACATCCGCTTCGTCATCTTCGGGCGTCAGGAGGTCGTGCGTCCGGAACTCGCCAAGTTTCCCAAGCTCGCCGAGGTCAGCGAATTCTTCCATTGCGAAATCGCGGTCAGGATGGACGACAAGCCGAGCCAGGCGCTGCGCCACGGCCGCTGGAAGTCGTCGATGTGGAAGGCCGTCGAGGCGGTCAAGACCGGCACGGCGGACGCCTGCATTTCCGCTGGCAACACCGGCGCGCTGATGGCGATGTCGAAATTCTGCCTGCGTACCATGGCCACCATCGATCGCCCGGCGATCGCGGCCCTTTGGCCGACAATGCGCGGTGAGAGCGTGGTACTGGATGTCGGCGCCACCATCGGCGCCGATGCGCACCAACTCATCGACTTTGCCATTCTCGGCACCGGCATGGCGCGTTCCGTCTTCGGCGTCGCCCGGCCCAGCGTCGGGCTGCTCAACGTCGGCGTCGAGGAGATCAAGGGCCAGGAAGAGGTCAAGGAGGCCGGGCGCATGCTGCGCGAGGCCAACATGGCTTCGATGAACTATCACGGTTTCGTCGAAGGCGACGACATCGGCAAGGGCGTGGTCGACGTCGTCGTCACCGAAGGCTTCGCCGGCAACATCGCGCTGAAGACGGCGGAAGGCACGGTTCGCCAGATCTCTGGCTATCTGCGCGCGGCGATGGGCCGGACGCTGATGGCCAGGATCGGCTATGTCTTCGCCAAGGGCGCTTTCGATCGCCTGCGCGAAAAGATGGATGTCGGTCGCTCCAATGGCGGCGTCTTCCTGGGGCTGAACGGCATCGTGGTAAAGAGCCATGGCGGAGCTGATTCGGACGGTTTCGCCGCGGCGATCGAGCTTGGTTACGACATGGTGCGCAACAATCTGCTAGACCGCATCGAGGCCGACCTGGATCTGTTCCATGCGCGCAACCCGCATGCCCTGACAGCTAGGAAATCCGACGTCGTTACCGACGCAAAGGAATAGGAAAGAACCTTGATCAGATCAGTCGTGCGCGGCACGGGCGCCGCGCTGCCCCGCAGAATCATGAAGAATGCCGATTTCGAAGGCATGGTCGAAACCTCCGACGAGTGGATCGCCCAGCGCACCGGCATTCGCCAGCGCCATATCGCCGGTGACGACGAGACGACGGCTTCGCTGGGTGAGGCGGCGGCGCGCGCGGCACTTGCCAATGCCGGTCTCACGCCCGCCGACATCGACCTGATCGTGCTGGCGACCTCGACGCCCAACAACACCTTCCCGGCCACTGCTGTCGATATCCAGAACCGGCTCGGCATGCATCATGGCTTTGCCTTCGACATGCAGGCGGTCTGCTCGGGCTTCGTCTATGCCGTCACCACAGCCGATCTCTACATCCGCGGCGGCCTGGCCAAGCGCGTCCTGGTCATCGGCTCGGAAACATTCTCGCGTATCCTTGACTGGAGCGACCGCTCGACCTGCGTGCTGTTCGGTGACGGCGCCGGTGCCATGATCCTGGCAGCAGGCGAGGGTGCGGGCACGATTGCCGACCATGGCGTCCTTGCGGCCAGCCTGCGTTCCGACGGCACGCACAAGGACAAGCTTTTTGTCGACGGCGGGCCTTCGACCACGGGCACGGTCGGCCATCTCCGGATGGAGGGCCGCGAAGTCTTCAAGCATGCGGTGGGCATGATCACCGATGTCATCGAGGCGACGTTCTCACAAGCCGGCATATCGGCTGATGATCTCGACTGGTTCGTGCCGCACCAGGCCAATAAACGAATTATTGACGCTTCCGCCAAGAAGCTCGGGATAGCTGAGCAAAAGGTAGTGGTTACGGTCGATTTGCACGGTAACACCTCGGCTGCTTCCGTGCCGCTGGCGCTCTCGGTGGCCGTCGCCGACGGCCGCATCAAGAAGGGCGATCTCGTCCTTCTGGAGGCGATGGGTGGCGGCTTCACCTGGGGCGCTGTTCTGGTTCGCTGGTAAGTGCCGAACGGTCCGGTTTCGGTCCTTGACCTTGCCGGATCAATTACTTAGGCTCTGCCGTTGTTGTGTCGAATTTTATGTTTTGAGCTGATGGGACGGTCGCATGGGGGGAAAGACACTTACGCGCGCCGACCTTGCCGAGGCAGTTTACCGGAAGGTCGGCCTGTCGCGCACTGAATCGGCCGAACTCGTCGAAGCGGTGCTGGATGAAATCTGCGAAGCCATCGTCCGCGGCGAGACGGTGAAGCTGTCGTCCTTCGCAACGTTCCACGTCCGCTCAAAGAACGAGCGCATTGGCCGCAATCCCAAGACCGGCGAAGAAGTGCCGATCTTGCCGCGCCGGGTGATGACCTTCAAGTCGTCGAACGTGCTGAAGAGCCGTATCTTGCGCTCCCATCAGAGCGGCAAGGCCAAAAGCGGCAAGTAGCCCTATTATCTATTGCGCGGTTGAAAACCGCTGTCGCCATGACGCCGGGCTTGAATATTGCTTCATAAACCGCTGAAATAAGACCCGATTCGGAAAGGTAAGCCGGATCGTCGTCCAGCGTGAGGATTCGCCCATGGACAAGAGCCCAGACGCCTTTCGTACCATCAGCGAGGTCGCCGAGGATCTCGATCTGCCACAGCATGTGCTGCGCTTCTGGGAGACGCGTTTCAACCAGATCAAGCCGATGAAGCGCGGCGGCGGCCGTCGTTACTACCGGCCGCAGGATGTCGAGCTGATCAAAGGCATCCGCCATATGCTCTATGACCAGGGTTACACCATTAAGGGCGTGCAGAAGCTGTTGCGCGAGAACGGCAATCATTTCCTGGTCGCCATCGGCAATGGCGACATGGCCGCCGTAGAGGCGATCTCGCAGCGAAGGCAAGCCGATCAGGTGCCGCTGACGCCTGCAGCACAGCCGCGCGGCATGGATGATGAACTGGTTGGCCAGCCGCGCGTCAAGCCCAGCCGCCGCTTTTTCGGCCTCGGCAAGAGCGAGGAGGACGGTCCGGTGCAACCGGACGCGTCGAAACTCTCGCGCGACAATCGCGCGCTGCTGCAGGAGGCGCTGTTCGACCTCCTGGAATGCAAGCGCCTGCTTGACCAGGTGCGCTGAAGCAATTCCAGGAAAAGTGTGAAACGGTTTTCTGTCCGGAATTGCGTAAAAACAAAGAAATAGAGCGCCCGACGCAACGTCGATAGTTCGAAAACCGGAACCCGCCTTCTGGTGAGGCGTTACGCTTCCTTCTGCAAGTGAAGGGAAACACATCATGGCTTCATATTCGACCTTCTCGGACATCGATCTCGACCGGCAGGTCGCGGCTCTCGCCAAGGAACTGGCCAGCTTGAAGAGGGTCGTGGCCAAGCAAGGCGGCGCCTACTACGAAGACGGTCGCGATGCCGCGCTCGACACCTATTCCGATCTTGCAGGGCGTCTGCGCGATGCCATGCCGGCAATCCGCAAACAGGGCAGGGTGATCGAGAAATCGGCCCGCGACCATCCGGCGGCGGCCGCCGCGGTTGGGCTTGTGGTGCTCGGGCTTGTTGCCAGCCTGCTGTTCAGCCGGCGCTGAGGAATAAGCCCGGTCCTTCGGACAGGTCGCGAATTGCCTTCGCGCAAAAGGTTCCGCCGGAGTTGCGGCATCGGGATTGCGCGCCAAAATCCTCAAACTGTCGTTCGATGCACTTGGTGGCCCGAATCGTGTCGAGCCTCGCGTCGCATTGCCAGGAGAAGGCCAGCCTTGAACAAGAAGCCAAGGCCGGTCCTCTCGTTGGCAAGTCTGCCGGGCTTACACCTTCTTCACGTGGTGATGGTGATGATGATGGTGGTAGCGGACGTGGTGGCGATGATGATGGTGGTGACGATGATGCTTCGCCATCGGGGCCGCGTCCGCGCTCGTCGCGCCGATCACCGGCACCGTGAAAGCCAGTGCGACTGCAAGCCCGAGGGCCGAGAGGAGGGACTTCTTCATGGATCGTTTCCTTTGTTTCGTGGGCGCGGGGCGATAGTCTGGCCGCCGCGAATGGAATTACGCTCCTGAATTTTTTCGCCCGTATTTCCCGATGGTAGAATTTTGTTTCTGGACTGTTTCTGAGGAATCCGGGCAGTCACCACCATCCGCGGCGAGCCGGCCGTACAGGCGCCCGGTCACGATCCCGTGACGGTCCTTTTGGCTCTTGGCAAATCGCCGGCGAGCGGGCATGTTCCCGATCGTCTCAGGCAACAACTCCTCATTTGATCAAACTCTTTCAGTCATGGAGTTGCCAATGCCCCATAATGCAACAAGCGAAGCCCCCTCCAACCCGCCAGCCAACGGAAGCGGGCCAGATTACAGCACCACCCTCAGAGCGATGCGGGAGACCCGTGGCTACAGCGTGGAAGAGCTGTCCCTGACATGCGGTCTGGCGGTCGACGAGATTGAGGATATCGAAAACGGCAGAGTGACCGATCCGTCGAAGCTGCGTCGTATTGTGTCCGCGCTTCGACTTCCCCAGGAGGCTCTGGTCACCCCGGCCGTCCCGACACCGGCGGCGCAGGGTCGATCCCCGGCATAAATTGCCACCATCATTCCAGTGAACCCGCCAAGCCCCCTTGGCGGGTTTCATCGTACCTGCCGCAGCCTCACTGCTTCAGCCTGGGGCTTGCCGATTCGTCTGTCGCACATGCTTATACGCGCGGCGGCCCCGGCTGCTGGACAGCAATCTGCCGTCTATCAAGTTTTTGAACATGGGTTTTGACGATGAGCCTGGAATCCGTTCGTGCCTACTTCGCCGCCCATGCGCCCGACATCAATGTCATCGTCACGCAGGAGAGTTCGGCGACGGTGATCCTAGCGGCTGAGGCGCATGGCGTGCTGCCGGCACAGATCGCCAAGACGATCTGCCTGCGCGTCGCCGACCGCACCATGCTGGTAGTGACCAGCGGTACCGCCAGGCTGGACAACCGCAAGTTCAAGGACCAGTTCGGCGGCAAGCCGCGCATGCTCGACGCCGCGGAGGTTGTCGAAGCGACCAGCCACCCGGTAGGCGGCGTCTGCCCGTTCGGCCTGCCGGCGCCGCTGCCGGTCTATTGCGACGTATCGCTGCGCGAATTCGACGAGGTGGTGCCTGCCGCCGGCGCCACCAATGCTGCTGTGCGGATCAGCCCGGAGCGCATGGTTGAGATTGCCGGCGCTGAGTGGGTGGATGTGTGCCAGAGGTAGGTCAGCTGTCGGGACCCGAGCAAGGCTTGTAGAGGACACGTTCTGAAATTTTGCCCCGAGCTGAAGTGTGGCCGGATGACGGGGCATCGGGAGAGGCGGACTTCGGGGGCAAGTCCTTGCTTCAAAATGGTCGGAGTGGCCGGATTCGAACCGACGACCCCTTGACCCCCAGTCAAGTGCGCTACCGGGCTGCGCTACACTCCGGACCGGTCGCGATGTATCGTGATAACCCCGTGCGGGTCAACCGAATTCGGCGACTTTTATCCCGCCGCGCTTGCGGGTGCGGGTGAGCGCTGCAAGGCAGGCCGCAACAGCCGTTGGTGCCTGTATTCCAGCGCGATGGCGCCCCAGATCAGGCCGAGCAGCAGGTAGACGTGGCGCCAGTGGTCGATGTCGATGAAGGTGCCGAGCCCGATATTGCCGATGAAGGCAACATAGGCGCACAGGAGATAGGGCTGCCATGGCCGGTCGCGCAGCAGGATGCGGAAGCCGGCTGCCATCGTCCATGAGACGAGCGCGAGGAACGACACGAAGCCGAGCCAGCCATAATCCATCAGCATTTTTAGCCAGATATCGTGGGTGTCTTCACCAAAGATCGTGCCGAAGACCAGCGGGCCGATGCCGAAAGGATGCTCCATCGCCATCTGGAAGCCGATTGCGTAGCGGGCGAAGCGTCCAAGCCGGGCGGTGTCGTAGCTCTGCTCGAGATGGGCGCGGTTGGAAAACATTTCCGACACGCCAGGCAGCTGCAGGATGACGATGATGGCGACGACCAGCAATGCCAGCGCGGCGATCGTCATCACCACCACGCGCAACCGGAACATGCCACTGGCGCTTTGCAGGAACAGGCAGCCGGTGAGCAGGACAGCCGAGACGGCGAACATGCCCCAGGCACCACGCGAGAAGGAAAAGAAGATGCCGGCGGTGATGATCAGCAGCGGCACAGCCAGCAGCGGCATGCGCGTGACCGGTCCGGTTAGGAGCAAATAGAGCAGATAGATGCCGGGCAGCACCAGGAACGGTCCGAACACATTCGGGTCCTGGAAGGCGCCGGCGGCGCGGTCGTACTTGGTGAACATCTCGGCGCCCGGAAAGGCGTGGAAATAGCCTGCAATGCCAAGCAGCGAGGTCGCCACGGCAGAAACCACATAGGCAATGAAGATCAATCGGTAGAGGTTCGGCCGTACGGCGGTGATCGATGCGAAGAACACCGCGCTGAAGGCGAGAAACAGCGACACGGCGAGATAGAGCGGCGTGTTGGCGAGGTCCGCCATCTGCGTCATGGAGATCATGCCGCCAATGTTCATCGTCACCAGCAGCACCAGCAGCGGCGTGGCCGCGCGGGAAATCCGCAAGCCGAAAAGCGCCCAGATGGCGATCAGCCCGGCCATGTAGAGTTCATAAGGCGCCGGCTCGCTGATGACGAAGCCGGACAGCAGAATGCCGAGGAAGACCGCGCCCGACGAAATCAGCGCGATCAGCTTGGCGTTGACCGCTGTACGCGGCAGATCATGGGCGATCGCGCTCAATAGGCGTTTTCCGTGTTGAGCAGCCGGAGCGGCGTCAGGAACAGGATCCGCAGGTCGAACAGCAGCGACCAGTTCTCGATGTAGTAGAGATCATACTCCGTCCGCATGCGGATCTTCTCATTGGTGTCCATCTCGCCGCGCCAGCCATTGATCTGCGCCCAGCCGGTGACGCCGGGCTTGACCTTGTGGCGCGCGAAATAGCCGTCCACCACCTCGTTGTAGAGCAGGTTATGCGACTGCGCGGCGATGGCATGCGGGCGCGGGCCGACCAGCGACAGCGAACCGAGCAGCGAGTTGAAGAACTGCGGCAACTCGTCGATCGAGGTCTTGCGGATGAAGCGGCCGACGCGGGTGACGCGCGGGTCGTTCTTGGTCACCGTCTGCCTGGCGGTCGGGTCGGCCTTGTCCGTATACATCGAGCGGAACTTGTAGACTTCGATGATCTCGTTGTTGAAACCGTGCCGCTTCTGGTGAAACAGAACCGGTCCCTTGCTGTCGAGCTTGATGGCGATGGCGGTCGCCAGCATCACCGGCGAGAACACGACGATGCCGATCAGGCTGAAAACGATGTCGAAGGCGCGTTTGGCGACCGAATCCCAGTCGTTGATCGGCTTGTCGAAGATATCGAGCATCGGCACCGCGCCGATGTAGGAATAGGCGCGCGGGCGAAATTGCAGCGCGTTGGAATGCGCCGACAGCCGGATGTCGACCGGTAGCACCCAGAGCTTCTTCAGCAACTGCAGAACGCGCGTTTCGGCGGTCAGCGGCAGCGACACGATCAGCATGTCGATGCGGGCGATGCGGGCGAATTCGATCAGTTCGGAAATGGTGCCGAGCTTGGGATAGCCGGCGACGATGGGCGGCGAGCGCTTGTCGCCGCGATCGTCGAAGATGCCGCAGATGCGGATATCGTTGTAAGGCTGTTTTTCGACCGAGCGGATCAGGATTTCCGCCGCCTTGCCGCCGCCGACGATGACGGCGCGCCGTTCCATGCGGCCATCGCGCGCCCAGGCCCGGATCAGCTTCGACATCACCAGCCTGAGGCCGAAGATGAGAACGAAGCCGATGACGAACCAACTGCCGAACAAAAGGCGCGAATAGTCTTCCGACATCTTCATGACGAACGCCGTCAGCGCCATGAGGGCGAACGTGCCGGCCCAGACCAGCAGGACGCGGCTGAAATTGGCGATCGGCCGCATCAGGGCAACGATCTGGTAGCAGTCGGTGACGTCGAGCAGCACCACGGCAAGGAACGACGCGGCGGCGATCGTCACCGGATACTGCCAGGCGAGGTAATTGAAGAACCCGACATAATGGAAATAGACGGCGAGCCCGGACAGGAACAGCAACCCGAATTCGACCATGCGCAGAACGCCGCTGACCATGATCGGCGACATGGTATCGCGCCTGTACTGCGAAGCCACCTGGCGGGCGACATTGTTCATGCCGCCGGGCGCGTCGCCATCGGCCGGGCCGTCGAATTTACGCACCGCCTCTGCTGAAAAGCGGCGCGCGGGGTCGATCTCGTTCATGGGGCTTTCCGCAAGCTTCCAGACGTGAATAGCAAAAGAGAGCTAAGAAACCCTTGAAACAACGCACGGCTTTGGAACTGCTTGGCCCTGCGGGCTATTTGTAGAGCGCGGCGAAATAGGCCTTCTCGATGTCGGCGGCCATTACATTGGCGCCAAAGCGCGCCTTGAGGTCGGCGCGATCGGGCATCAGGTCGCCATAGGCGGCGGGGTCGGCCAGCGCCTGGCTCAGCTTCTCGGCAAGTTCGACTGGGTCGGGCCGGATCAGGGCAGGGGAACCGGTGCCGAAGATTTCCGGTATGCCGCCGACGGCGGTGGCGATCATCGGCTTTCCCCCTGCAAGCGTTTCCAGGACGATATAGGGCATGGCTTCGGCGCGCGAGGGAACGATGACGAGTGCTGCCAGCGCAAACGCCTCCCTGGCCGGCATCGGCGGCAGGAAGCGAACATGGCGCTCAAGTCCAAGGCGCTTCACTTGCCTGTGGTAACGCGGCAGGTCGTCGCCGTCGCCGACCATCACAGCGGTCAGCGCGCGGCCGAACCGGGGGCCGGCAAGGGCGAGTGCATCGATGAAGATATCCGGTCCCTTCAGGTCGCGCATCATGCCGATATAAAGCAGATCGGCTGCATCCGGCTCGGTGCTCACCGGCTCGAATTCGCCGGCGCGCAAGCCGTTGTAGACCAAGGTGTTGGGAATGGGCGGCTCGCCGACCTTATGGCGATAGGTTTGCCTTTCATAGTCGGACACAAACAGCAGGTAGTCGGTGAAGCGGGCCATGAAGCGCTCAAGCGCGAAGAACAGCTTTCCGGTGGTCGTGTTCTCGTCATAGTGGAGAGAGCCACCATGCGGCGAATAAAGGCGGGCTACGCGAGACCTTGATACCCGCAACAATGAGCCGAACAGACGGGCATAGGCGCCACCCTTGGCGCCGTGCCCGTGCAATACGTCCGGCCGCAATTCCTTGATGATCCTGTAAGTGCGCCAGGCCGAGGCGAGGTCGCCCGGACCGACATGGCGCTGCATCGGCGTTCGATGGATGCCGAGCGCCAGCATGTCCTTCATTTGCTCGAACAGGTGTTCCTCGAACTCGCCGCCCGTCGTCGAATCGCAGACGATGCCGACAGAATGCCCGGCGGCGACCTGCGCCTCGGTGAGGTCCCGCACATGCCGGAAGATTCCTCCGACGGGTGAGCGAAAACAATGGACGATCCTGAGTGTGTCCGCCACGTGGTTCGTTCAGAACAGGCGTTCGCGGACATAGACGGTATCGCCAGGAAGCAGCGGGTCGGAAGTGACCACGCGGCCGGTCATCACCTTGCCGTTGATGTCGCGGGTGATGTCGACGCTTTCCTGGTTGGCGCGCGGCGTGAAGCCGCCGGCAATGGCGATTGCCTTCTGCACCGTCAGGCCGGGGACGTAAGAGTATTGGCCGGCAGCGCCCACTTCGCCCATGACGAAGATCGGCCGGTAGCGGTCGATCTCGACCGAAACGTCGGGATCGCGCAGATAGCCTTGCCGCAATTTGTCGGCGATCTCCTTTTCCATCTGTTGCGCGGTGTGGCCGCGCGCCGGTATGGCGCCGACAAGCGGGAAGGAGAGGTAACCGGATTGGTCGACGCTGTAGGTGTTGGTCAACCCGTCCTGCTCGAACACGGTGACGCGGACGCGGTCGCCGGCGCCAAGACGATAGGGTTGATCGAGCACCTCATGGAAGGCTGCCGGCGTCGGCCGGTAGCTGGAACAGCCAGCAAGCATCGATACGGCAAGCAGAGCGCGAAACAGGGAAGCAGTGCTTTTCATGACCGGACAGGTACCTTCGACTGGGCCGCTGCGGCGTCGCAGCAACATCAGGGATCGAAGTCCGTTATCATCCTGTTAGGGTTAATGGCCGGTAAAGGGAGCGGCCGACGCATGGCGCATCGGCAAGAGTTTTGTGATTTTTTGCAAGTTTGTTTCTCGCTTGCCAGTAAATCCTAACGGAAACTTACCGTGATCTTAACGGCTGAGTTACCATAGTTGTTTACAGTGCATCCTGACCCAGTATCGGAGTAGGGATGCATGTCCGTTCAGTCCGCGGCCGCAGATGTCGACGTCGATCTCAGGCAGCTCTTCGCCAGCCTGGCGAGGAATTGGTTGCGCATATTCGTCGTCGTCTTGCTGGTGACAGGTCTGGCGTTCGCCTTCGCCTCATTGGCAACCCGGCACTACAATGCCGAGACGCAAGTGGAGATTGCTCCACGCGAATCCGTCTACACGCGGCCTGCCAGCAACAACAATGACACCGACAAGCCTATTCTCGACGAACAGGGCGTCGCCACTCAAGTCCAGATCATTTCCTCCAACGAAATCCTCAAGCAGGTCGCACAGAAGCTTGGCCTGGAAAAACTGCCCGAGTTCAATGAAGTGCTCGACATGTCGGCGCTGAGCCGCGCTCTGGTCCTCGTCGGCTTGAAAAGCGACCCGATGGAAATTCCGACGGAAGAGCGCGTGCTTAAGAAAATGCACGAGAAACTCAACGTCTATGGCGTCGAGAAGACCCGCATCATTGCCATCGAATTCTCATCGGAAGATCCGCAACTTGCTGCCAAAATACCGGATGACATTGCCGCCGCCTATATAGCGGGGCAGGGGGCGGCCAAGCTTGAATCGAACAACGCCGCCGCCGACTTCCTGGCGCCGGAGATCGCCGACCTGTCGAAGCAGGTCAAGGATGCCGAGGCCAAGGTCGCCGCCTACCGCGCCCAGTCCGATCTTCTGATGGGTGGCAACAATTCAGTGCTCGCCACCCAGCAGCTTTCGGAATTGTCGAGCGAACTGTCGAAAGTGCGCGCCAACCGCGCCGCGGCCGAAGCGACCGCTGACGGTGTGCGCCGGGCGCTGCAGAATGGCGGTTCGCTGGATGCCGTGCCGGAGGTTCTGTCATCGGACCTGATCCAGCGCTTGCGCGAACGGCAGGTCGAATTGCGCTCCAACATCGCCGATCTGTCGACGACGCTGCTTGGCAATCACCCGCGCATTCGCGCGCTGAAATCGCAACTGTCCGATCTCGACGCGCAGATCCGCAGCGAGGCCCAAAAGATTATGAAGGGCCTGTTGATGCAGGCCGAGACGGCAAAGGCCCGCGAGAACCAGCTCGTCGCCGACGTCAACACGTTGAAGGCGGCGTCGGCGCAGGCCGGCGAACAACAGGTCGATCTCGACGCGCTGCAGCGCGACGCGACCGCCAAGCGGCAGCAACTCGAACTGTATCTGACCAACTACCGTGAAGCGGCTTCGCGCCAGGATCGCAACTACCTGCCTGTCGACGCTCGCATCGCCTCAAAGGCCTCGGTGCCTTCCGAAGCCTATTTCCCGAAGGTCGGGCCGATCGTTGGCGCCGCATTCGCCGCATCACTGCTGATCATGGCCATCGTGACGCTTCTGCGGGAGCTGTTTTCCGGCCGTGCGATGCGTCCGGCGACCGGTTCCCGGTTCGAACGGATCGATGAGGTGGCGATGCCTGATACGGCGCATGCTCCTGGTATGGTTGCGATGCCGGCTGTCCGCCGGGAGCCCATTCGCCAGGAACCCATCGTTCGCCAGGAGGTGGGAGACCGTGCGGCTGAAGCGGAGGCCGAGCCCTACACAGCCGCAATGCCCTATGGGGCCGAGGCCCCTGATACGGCCGCCATGCCCGATGCGGCGGCAGCAGAGCAGACGGCTGTCACGCCCGAACCGGTGCGTTCGACCCTGGGCGAGATCGACATCGAGAAGGCTGCCGAGAAGCTGATCGCCAGCGGTGCCGCGCGCGCCATATTCGTCTCGCCGGAGGGCGACGAGGCAGCTGCATCGGCGATCCTGGTGGCCCGTGAGGTCGCGGACGCCGGCCTGCGCGTCCTGTTGCTGGACCTTACCGCGTCGGGGGCGGCCTCGCGGCCGATGCTGGACAGCGGCCTTTTCCCCGGCATCACCAACCTGCTCGCTTCGGAAGCGCAGTTCAGCGACGTCATCCATGCCGACCTCTACTCGGACTGTCACGTGATCCCCGTCGGCACCGCCGATCCGGTCCGCGCCATGCGCGCCGCCGACCGGCTGCCGATCATCATGCAGTCGCTGACCACAGCCTATGATCTGGTCGTGGTCGAGTGCGGACCGGCCGACGCGCAAGGCATCGGCCGTCTGGCGGGCGATGCCACCGAGGTGTTCCTGTCCATGCTGGAGCCGGACGACGAGGTGACGCAGGCCGCGGTCAAACTGATCGAGAACGGTTATCCCGATCTCACGCTGGTGACGCCGCTCGGCCACGAACCGCCCGGCAATCCGGTACCCGGACGGCGCTCTGCCGCCTGAAGCAATTCCCTGACGGGCGCCGGTTAGCGGTCTGCCCGGTTATCCCAGTTCCAGGGTCGTCACGCCGAACACCCGCTGCAGGCCGAGCTTCGGAGGCAAGCCCTTGTACATGCGGGTCGTGATGAAGGTCGGCGCAAAGCCGGCCGCCTCGAGCGCCGCGATGAAACCGATGTTGTCGGCGGGGACGTCGATGTGCAGGTCGCCGCCCTCACAGGCGCCAGCCAGTCCGTCCAGCAGTTGCAGGGCGATTTCCATCTCGTCGGCAAACAGCGGGCCGATCTTGAAGCCGGAGCGGCACGGCCGCGCCACGGCGTAGCCGGCGGTGCCGCGCGAACTGATCGCCGCCAGCCCGTAGTGCGGTGCCTGCAGCCATCGCTGGAGGAAGGCCCGCCGCGGTGCCGGAAAACAATATGAGTCGTAGGCGATGATGTCGGGCACAAGCTGCGTTGTTATCATGCGCAGCCCATCGGCCCTGATCGCCGGGCCTGCCTTGCGCCCGGTGTAGCGGATGGTCTCGTAGGCCGGCCTGAAGCCCTTGCGCCGGTAATTGGCTTGCTGCTCGGCGACACCGTCGAGGCCGACGGCCCTGCCTGCAAGTCTTTTCATGCCGGCGTTCCAGACCGCCTTGCCGTAGCCTTTGCCGCGTCGATCCGGCCGGCAGATGTAGAGGCCGATGAAACCGAACCCGCTTCCATAGGCCACTGCCGAGACTGCGGCGACCATTTCGTTGCCGACAAAGGCGCCGATGAAGCCTTCGGGATCCGCAGCCTGGAACATCGCGGCGTCTTCAAGACCGGGATTCCAGCCTTCCGCGGCCGCCCAGTCGACGAGAACCGCCAATTCCTGCAGCGACAGTGTGCGGACGGTAGGCTTCATGGCATTCACTCTGCGGCGATTGCTCCGGGCGAGAAGGATTTCAGCATGCCACGATAGGGCTTGGCCAGCGGGCTTGCATAGGCGCCGCGCTTCGATGTCGACAGGCCGAGTGCAATCAGAGCTTCGGCCTGCTTCAGTGCCGCGCCGACGCCGTCGATGACCGGCAGTTCGAATTCCGCTTGCAGCCGGTGCGCAAGATCGGCCATGCCGGCGCAGCCGAGCACGATAGCCTCAGCGCGGTCTTCGTCGATGGCTCTGGCGATTTCGTCGCACAGCTTGCCGACCGCGCCCGATGCCGGATCTTCAAGCGCAAGTACCGGAATGTCTGCGGCCCGCACACGCGCCCGTCCCGCCATGCCGTAGCGCTGCACCAGCCCTTCGACAGGTACACGCGAGCGCTCGGTCGTGGTCACAACAGTGAAGCGCTGGGCGATGAAGGCAGCCATGGTGAGTGCTGCCTCGCAAATGCCGATGATGGGGATACTGGCCATCGCGCGCGCGGCATCCAGACCTGTATCGTCGAAACAGGCGATGATGGCAGCCTTCGCGCCGGCACGTTCACCGGCGGCGATCTCCATCAAAAGGCCAGGCACGGCCAGTGCCTCGTCATAATAGCCTTCGATCGAGGCCGGTCCCATGGACGAGGTGACGGCGATGACCTCAGTCCAGGCGCCGGCGACGCCACGCGCCGCAGCACCTATGGTCTCTGTCATGCTGGCCGTCGTGTTGGGGTTCACTATCAATATCTGCACGATCAAGCCCTGGCCCTGCGGCGGCCGACATAGAGGATGACGCCCAGCGTCGCCAGGATCACCAGGAACGAGAACACTGTCGTCACCGTGCCCAGCGCGTAGAGCACCGGCGTCGTCACATTGGTGGTCATGCCGTAGATTTCGAGCGGCAGCGTGTTGAAGGTGCCCGAGGTCATCAGCGTGCGCGCGAACTCGTCATAGGAGAGCGTGAAACCGAACAGGCCGACACCGATCAGGCTTGGCGCGATCATCGGCAGCACGACATGGACGAAGGTCTGCCAGGAGGTGGCGCCGAGGTCACGTGCGGCTTCCTCATAGGCCGGCGAGAAGCGGTTGAAGACGGCAAACATGATCAGCACACCGAACGGCAGCGTCCAGGTCAGATGCGCGCCGAAGGCCGACGTGTACCAGGCTGGACGAAAGCCGATCTGCTGGAAGACGACGCCGATGCCCAATGAAATGATGATCGAGGGCACGACGAGGCTGGCGATCGCCAGGTAGAACAGCGCCGTGGCGCCGCGGAATTTCCGGCGGAAGGCGAGGCCTGCAAGCAACGACACCGCGACGGTGACGATCATCACCATGATGCCGAGCACCAGAGAGCGCTTGAAGCTGCCGCCGAAATCGCCGACCGCCTGGCGCTCGAACAGATTGGCGAACCAGTGCAGCGACACGCCATTGAGCGGAAAGGTGAGGCCGCCGGTCTCGCCCTGGAAGGACAGGATCAGGATCGCCGACAACGGGCCGTAGAGGAACAGCACGAACAGCGTGAAGAAGGCGGCCAGCACGTAGAATTCGATGGTGCGCTTTTCGTGGTTCAACGTCAAAGCTCCTTGCGGATGTCGACGATGCGCAGGATGCCGGCGACCATCGAGAGCACCAGCACCAGCAGCACCACCGCGTTGGCGGCGGCCGCCGGATACTGCAGCAGCGACATCTGGTTCTTCATCATCAGCGCCACCGAGGCGCTCTGGCCGCCCGACATCACCTGCACGGTGGAAAAGTCGGCCATGACGAGCGTGACGACGAAGATGGTGCCGATCGCCATGCCGGGCTTGGCCAGTGGAAGGATGACGTTCCACAGTACCTGCCAGCCCGATGCGCCGGCGTCGCGCGCGGCCTCGACCAGCGAGCGGTCGATGCGCATCAGCGTGTTGAAGATCGGCGTCACCATGAACAGCGTGTAGAGATGCACCATGGCGAGCACGACGGCGAATTCGGAATAGAGCAGCCATTCGATCGGCTTGGGCACCAGGCCCATATGCACCAGCGTCGAGTTGATCAGCCCGTTGCGGCCGAGCACTGGAATCCACGAGATCATACGGATGATGTTGGAGGTCAGGAACGGCACGGTACAGACCAGGAACAGCACCATCTGCATCGCCGTGGTGCGAATGTGGAAGGCCAGGAAATAGGCGACCCAGAAGCCGATGAACAAGGTCAGTGCCCAGACGATGGCGGCGAATTTGATGGTGTTGAGATAGGTCTTCCAAGTGACCCAGGAACCCAGCACGTCCGAATAGTTGGTGGTCAGGAAATCCGGGTACATGGCGGCGAAGTCGTAATCCCAGAAGGAGACGACGACGATCATGATGATGGGCAGCAGCAGGAACGCGCCGAGGATGATGGCGAGGGGGGCTGACTGGAGATAGGGCGTGACGGCGCCGATGGAGAAGCGACGGCGCCTGGCCGGTTTGGCGGTGGATATGGCGGGGCGTTCGAGGGCGGCTGTCATCAATGTTTCCCGGTGCAGGTTCGCGGTACGGGCGGAGCGGCCTTTTCCTTCTCCCCTTGTGGGAGAAGGTGGCCGAGCGAAGCTCGGTCGGATGAGGGGTGTTCCAGGGAACACCAACGCCTCACTCCGCTGGAACACCCCTCATCCGTCTCGGCGCTGCGCGCCGATCCACCTTCCCCCACAAGGGGGAAGGGGAAGAGAAGGGGCGCTGACTAGATCAAGCCGCGATGAACTCGTTCCAGCGCTTCACCATGTAGCGGTCCTCGTCCATGACCGAGTTCCAGCAGGCGACGTGGCCCATGCGCTCTTCGAACGAACCACCGTCACGCAGCGCGCCGGCCTTTTCCATGACGGTGCCGTCGGGCGCCTTGATGTCGCCCTTGGCCGGCTTGCCTTCGATCCAGTAGCCCCACTCGTCCTCGGTCATGAACTTCTTGGCCGAAACCATGTTGGCCGAATAGTAGCCTTGGCGGTTGAGATAGCCGCCGACCCAGCCCGATGTGTACCAGTTGATGTACTCATAGGCCGCGTCGAGCTGCGCGCCCGAGAGATGTGCCGCCAGGCCAAGGCCGCCGCCCCATGAGCGGTAGCCTTCCTTGAGTGGCTGGAAGCGGCAGGCGATGCCCTTGGAACGGACGGCAGCGACGGCCGGTGACCACATCGACTGGATGACGACTTCGCCCGAAGCCATCAAATTGACGCTCTCGTCGAAGGATTTCCAGAAGGCACGGAACTGGCCGTCTTGCTTGGCCTTGATCAGGAAGTCGATCGTCTTGTCGATCTCCTCCTTGGTCATGTTGCCCTTGTCGGCATATTTGACGTTGCCCATGGCTTCCATGATCATCGCCGCATCCATGATGCCGATTGAGGGGATGTTGAGGATCGCGGTCTTGCCCTTGAAGGCCGGGTCCATGATGTCGGCCCAGGTGGTGATGTCGCGGCCGACGAGGTCGGGGCGGATGCCCAGCGTGTCGGCGTTGTAGATGGTCGGCACCATGGTGAACCAGTTGGTCGGTGCCTTGGCGAAGACCTTACTGTCCTGCGCCTCGACAAAACCGACCGTGTGCGGTGCCGTGCCCTGGGCGATGACGCTGTCGGGCGTCAGCTTGCCGGTTTTGAACAGCGGCACCAGCTCGTCGTAATATTTCAGCTTGCTGACATCCATCGGCTGCAGCACGCCGCTCGGGAACACTTTCTTGCAGATCCAGTATTCGATATCGGCGATGTCGTAGCTGTCGGGCTGGGTCACGGCGCGCTGGGCGGCCGCGTCAGAATCGGTCGCGGTCATTTCCAGCGTGATGCCGAGGTCCGCCTTGCACTTGTCGGCGATGGCGTTGAGGTTCGACACGCCGGTGCCGAACTGGCGCAGCGTGATGTTGGACTGCGCCCAGATGGTCGGAAAGCCTGATATGGCACCAGAGCCGGCGGCAAGGCCGACGGCAGCGGCACCCGTCTTGAGCAGCGAACGGCGCGAAATGCCCGCCTTGGTTTGCACAGTGTTTGTCATGCCTATTCCCCTGTCTTGTTTTGCTTCGTTGACGTCATGAATGAAGGCGGCCGAGAATGACGGCATCCTCGGAATCCCAGGCGAGCGGTACGGCGTCGCCAATGGCGACGGGTCTGGCGAAGAAGTCGGAATCGTCGACAATGACGGTGAAGTCGTCGATGCCGGCGCCGGTGACGGAGAGCTTTACCGTGGCGCCGCGATATTCGATGTTGGAGACGATGCCGGTGAAGCCGAGGCCGGGCGAGGGCGGCTCGCCAATGCGCACATGATCGGTGCGGATGGCGATGTCGATCGGCGCCCCCGCTTCCTGTCGCTGGCCGCTTGCGGCAAGCGAGCCGCCGCCATTGACGTCGAACACGACCATGCCGTTGCGCTCGCCGGTGACGCGGCCGGAGATGACATTGTGGTCGCCCATGAAGCGCGCGACGAAGGCGGTGGCCGGCCGCTCGAACACATCGCGCGGCGGGGCCGCCTGTTCGATGCGGCCGTCATTCATCACCACGATCAGGTCGGCGAGAGCCATCGCCTCCTCCTGGCTGTGGGTGACGTGGACGAAGGTGATGCCAAGCGAGGTCTGCAGCTTCTTCAACTCGGCGCGCATACGGATTTTCAGGAATGGGTCGAGCGCCGATAGCGGTTCGTCGAGCAGCAGCGCCTCGGGATCGGTGATCAGCGCACGCGCCAGTGCGACGCGTTGCTGCTGGCCGCCGGAAAGCTGCGCGGGCCGTCGCGTAGCATAGGCCTCCATCTGCATCAGCTTCAGCATGTCGAGCGCCTTGGCACGGCGCTTTTCCTTGTCGACGCCCTTCATCTTCAGGCTGAAGGCGACATTGTCGACCAGGTCGAGATGCGGGAACAACGCATAGGACTGGAACATCATCGCCGTGCCGCGCCTGGCCGGCGGCAGGTCCGTCACCACCACATTGCCGAGGCGGACATCGCCGCTGGAAATGCTCTCATGGCCGGCGATCATACGCAGCGTCGAGGTCTTGCCGCAGCCGGAAGGACCGAGCAGGCAGCAATAGGTTCCCGCCGGGATCTTCAGGCTGATGTCCTCGACGGCGGTCGTCGTTCCATAGACTTTCGAAACGGACACGATGTCGATTTCGGCGGCTTTGGACATAGGCTTCCCCGTTTGGTCGCTTTAACCAAAGCATCATGCGTGCCAATCCCAATACGGCCGGCCAAGCATTTGAATTGTCGGGAAAATCAGGATTCTTGGGTGCCGCTCATAAAATGGGCCGGTTTGTGCGTTGCACAAAATATGGGCGATTGTAGGCGATGTGCACAAAAATCGTATGCAATCTTTTTTGCCTTCGTGTCCACTTTGCCTCTCGTACTGGCGTCGATAGTCGCGCTAGAAAGAGACGGAAAGAATTGCTGCATGAACATCGCCGACCAGATCTATTCCGCCACCGACAGCGCCACGCAGGACCGCGCGCAAGCGATCCGCGACCAGTTGCGCGACGCCATTGTCGACCGCCGGCTGGCCCCGGGCACCAAACTGTCGGAAGGCGAGGTCGGCACGCTGTTCGACGTCTCCCGCACCGTTGCACGCGCTGCCCTGCAGATGTTGTCCTTCGAGGGCCTCGTGCGCACAGAGCGCAACCGCGGCGCCTTCGTCGCCAATCCTTCGCCTGAGGAAGCCCGCCAGGTATTCGCCTCGCGCAGGCTGATCGAGCCGGGCATTGCCATCGCCGCCTGCGGGCACGTCACCGCCGCCGACATCGCTGCCTTCAAGACGCAGCTCGACGAGGAGGGCCGCTTCATCGCTGAGCGCGGCCCCAATGCGCGGCGTTCCGAAATCAAGGCGTCGGGCGATTTCCATCTGCTGCTCGCCGCCGTCGCCGGCAATGCCATCCTGCAGCGCTTCATGGAGGAACTGGTGGCGCGCTCGTCATTGGTCATCGCCCTGTACGGGCGGTCTGGGGTGTCAGCCTGCGGACACAGCGAGCACACCGGAATTGTCGGAGCGCTGGAAAGCGGCGATTGCGGGCTGGCGAGCCGGTTGATGCTGCACCACATCGATCATATCGAGGCCGATCTCGATCTGCGTGTCAGGGCCGGTCCGGCGCTCAGGGAAGCCCTCAACTTCTGAGGCCCGGAGCATCGCGTTTGAACGGGCGACGCGCTTTAGGGCCTTGTTTTTTATGCGTCTCGTTTCCCAAAACCGAGGTCGCTTTCGGGCAACATGCATTAGCTTTCGTCCTCGGCGGGCGCCGCAGTTTGCCCGGCCGCCTTGCGGCGCAGCATCTTGGTCAACTTCCAGATCGTCGGGCTGTTCTTGATGAAGGCTTTCAGCCGCGCACCTTGCCGAAGCGTCAGCGCCAACACCCGGCCCTTCAGGGTCAGTGGTATGAGCGCCTCGAAATGCCGGGTTTCGATATCGCACCATAGCCGCTTGTAAGGCTCGTCGCCGACGGAGAAATCATAGACCTCGAAACCGGCTTCGCAGGCTTCATGGATGTTGTCGAAGAACAGGAAGTCGCCGGGGCTGGTGTGGCCAAGATCGTCCTCGGCGATCGCGCCGAATTCGCAGATCAGGCGCTTGCCCGAGAGGCTTGACCCGGTGACGGCACGGAGTTTGCCCGCAACCTCGAGCCCGTGCAGCACGAAGGAGGGCTTGTCCTCGGCAAGCGCTTGCGAAAACAGCGCGCGGAAGAAGCCGCGCACTTGGCCGTCGCCGAAGACGTTGGTGATGCCCATCTTGCGAAAGCGGAATTCCTTCATCTCGAAAAAGGCGTCGAGCAGCCTGTTCACCTCGTCCGCTGAGCGGGCCTCGATGCGCCGATGACTGCCAGCCGCCTCGAATTTCCGTATCTGCGAACGGTGCTTCTTGCGCTTGCGCTTGCCGCTGGCACGAGAAAGCAGCGCATCGAAGCCGCCGGCTAGGTCGACGGCCAGCGCCAGATTGGGGCTGGCAAAATGGTCTAGCGCGGCGAGCGGATTGGCGACGCCGTCGAGATCGGGCAGCAACCGCTCGAGCGCGACGAGATCTATGTCCGGGCGTGCCTTGGCAATCGCCGCCAGCATCGACCGGACTGCCACGATATCCGCTCGGGCCAGCCAGTCCGGGTCCGCAGCGACGAAGTTGCCATTGGCGTGGCGCCCACCCATGAAGCGGGCGACGCGGAACGGGCCTCTGGCCGTGACCTCCAGGGCCAGCGAAAAAACCGGCCTGCCTTCGGCGCTCAGCGTCGCGATGAGCAGATCCGGTCGGCCCTCCGCAACCCAGTTCAGGATCCAGGCAGCACTCTGCGCCGGCGCAAACAGCGCCGAGCGGCAGAACTCGGCATAGGCCGCGAGCCCGTCAGCGGACACCACTGAAATCGACAGGCCGGCATGGTCCCGTGGCAAGGCGCGCGACGACGCCTCGGTCGCCGCAAGCCGATTGCCGTCAAATGACGCGGTTGCGTCAACCATACCTCAATCCTTAGGGCGTATTGATCGCGATTTGGGGGTTCGCGTAGGCGCATTCCGTGCTTGGATCAGCCTAGGCGC
Source organism: Mesorhizobium sp. (assembly GCA_004017275.1). GTDB lineage: Bacteria > Pseudomonadota > Alphaproteobacteria > Rhizobiales > Rhizobiaceae > Mesorhizobium. The sequence goes on from SAKE01000010.1 coordinate 44,491, forward strand.
AAAAGGTGAATGAATGATCGACGGCGGGGAGGCAATCCGGAAACTGGCGCTGAACGTCGCTCGCTATACCGGCCTTGCACCGCTGGCCAAGCCGTTCATCGGCGGCATTGGCGCCATCCTGATGCTGCACCGCGTGACGGCGACGCCGGAAAAGCCGGACAGCGTCAATCGGCATCTGAACATCGCGCCAGGCTTCCTCGATGCCATGATTGCCGACATGAAGGCGCATGGCTATGCCTTTGTCTCCATGGACGAAGCCGTCGAGCGCATCAAGGCAGGCGGCAAGGGGGGGCAGTTTGCCACCATCACCGCCGACGATGCCTATCGCGACAACATGATCGAGGCGCTGCCGGTGCTGGAGAAGCACGGCGCGCCGATCACCATCTATGTCGCGCCCGGGCTGATCAACGGCACCGCCGACTTGTGGTGGGATGTGGTCGAGGACATCGTCAATGCGCGCGATAGACTGACGCTGACGAGGCCGAATGGCCCGCTGACGATCGATTGCTCGAGCCCTGCGAAGAAACTGCAGGCCAATGCACGCCTGCACGCCTATCTAACCTCCGAAGTCCGCGAGGAGGACCTACGGGCCGTGCTGCGCGACCTGGCTCGTTCAAACGGCATCGACGCCGACGGCCCACGCCGGCGGACATTGATGAACTGGGACGAAATCCGCAGCATCGCAGCGCATCCGCTGGTGAGGATCGGCGCCCACACGATCAACCACAGCAATCTGAAGCGGCTTCCCGAAGCCGATGCGCGGCACGAGACCGGCGCCGTGTGCGGTATGTTGCAGGCCGAATTGGGCGAAAAGCCCAGCCATTTCGCCTACCCTTATGGCTATACCAGCGCCGTTGGATGCCGCGAAGTGGGCTTTGCCCGCGACGCCGGCTATACGTCCGCCGTGACGACACGCCACGGCGTGCTGCGCGCCGAACATGCCGAGTTCCTGCATGCCTTGCCGCGCATCTCAGTCAACGGCCGCTACCAGAGCCTCGCCCACATCCGCACCATGCTGTCGGGCGTGACGACGCCGCTCGCCAACGCCGGCAAGATGGTGGTCACCATCTGACGGTGGCGGGTTTCGCCTAGCGCTTCGCCCTAGGCTCCAGCATCAGCCATTTGATGATGCCCATCGCCGGCAGCACCCAGAGCAGGCCGCTGAGCAGGAAGAACAGGAAATGCACCCAAGGACCCGACTCGGAGAGTTGGGCGACCGCGAAGATCGATGCGACCAGCGCATAGATGATGACCAGCGCCACCAGCAGAAACATTCCGATCAGCTTTTTCAGGCGCATGGGCATGGTTGGTCTCCTGATCAAGCACGCCGGGAATTCGCATATGCGGCCTGGCAGGCTCAAGGGTGTTGGCCTCGCATAGGCTTTGGCGCGAGGCTGTGCAACCGGCGAGACGCGGCGCGCGACGGCGTGCCGCGCCGCATGACCTTGCCAGCACGGGTGCGATGGTCCACCAATCCGCCAAACCAACCTGCCGGGACAAGATCATGGCTGCCATATCAGCTGCCGCACCATACGTCGCCCGCGCCCGCGACCTGCACAACCGGGCGCTGTTGCGCGGTTGGCTCTATGTGGTGCTGCTGGTGCTGTTTGCGCTGGTGATGGTCGGCGGCGCCACCAGGCTCACCAATTCCGGCCTGTCGATCACTGAGTGGAAGCCGATCCACGGCGTGATCCCGCCCCTCAACGATGCCGAATGGCAAGAGGAATTCCAGCTCTACCGGCAGATTCCGCAATATGCCGAGCTCAACAAGGGCATGAGCATCGAGGCGTTCAAGTCGATCTTCTGGTGGGAATGGGCGCACCGCCTCCTGGCGCGCAGTGTCGGCCTGGTGTTTGCCTTGCCGCTGCTGTTCTTCTGGGCGACGCGCCGCATAGAGCGCGGCCTGGGGCCGAAACTCCTGGGCATTCTCCTGCTCGGCGGCCTGCAGGGCGCCATCGGCTGGTGGATGGTGGCCTCAGGACTGGTCGACCGCGTCTCCGTCAGCCAGTACCGGCTGGCGACCCACCTGACACTCGCCGCGCTGATCTTCACAGCGACCATGGTGGTCGCGCGCGGGCTGGCGCCGCATTCCGAGCCTGCCGCCGATCGGTCGACGCAGAGGCTGGCCGGTTTTCTGGTGCTGCTGGCGCTGATCCAGATCTATCTCGGCGGGCTGGTCGCCGGGCTCGATGCCGGTCTGAGCTACAACACCTGGCCGCTGATGGACGGCAAGATCATCCCGGGCGATCTGCTCATCCTCGAGCCGGCATGGCGCAATTTCTTCGAGAGCCCGAAGACGGTGCAGTTCGTCCATCGGCTCGGCGCCTATACGGTGTTCGTCGTGGCCTTGTGGCACATGATCGCCACGCGCCGGCGGCTGCCAGGCTCAACGCACGCCCGACGCGCGACGCTGCTGTTTTTGGCTGTGCTGGTGCAGGCCTCGATCGGCATCGGCACGCTGCTGATGCATGTGCCGCTGCATATGGCGCTGACCCATCAAGCTTTTGCTTTGATCGTGTTGGGCTTTGCATCAGCGCATTGGCGCGGCACCAAGGGCGCCTATCCCTTGCCAACGGATATAGCTCTGAGAGGCTGATCCCTAGCCTATCGGCCAGTCACATCCAGAATTCGTTGGAAGACATCGTCTTCTCATCGCGGTTATCGTGCCGCAGCAAGTGCGATCAGAAGCTTGCCCGCACCGCCCGGATCGCCTCGGCGATCGACAATTCGCGGTTCTCGTCGACCGCATTTTCGTCCTCAAAATGCCAAGCGGCTGACAGGCAGCCATAGGCGATGGCATGATCGAGGATGGCTGCTGGTGTCTGGCTCAGTGTTCCGGCAAAGATCTCGGCCATATGCGCGATCCGCTCCGGATCGAGGCAAAGCTCATCCCGGTCAAGCGGGTTGTAGAGCATGTTCGCGGCGTCGAAGCCGGGGTCGCCCAGAACGCCCTTCGGATCGATCGCCAGCCAGCCGCGCGGTCCGTGCAGGATGTTCTCGTGATGCAGGTCGCCATGCAGGGGCCTGATATCGTGCGGATTGTCCAGCAACCGATCGGCAATGACAGCGGCCTCGACGTAGAGGCTGTCTTGGCCGGCGTCACGGTCGGCGTTCGCCTTGTTGAACAGGCTGGCAAACCGTTCCCTCAGCGGCTGAAGTTCGGGCGGGAAGGGGTCTTTCCCAGGCGAAAACAGTTTTGCCATCACCTCCGCTGCGATTGCGGTCGCCGCAAAGTCGCCCTGTTCGTCGAGAACCTGCTGCAGAAGGGTTTCACCGGCATATTCGAGCAGCATGCTGTGGCCGTCGCGGCCGAGCAGGCGCACCGCGCCTTCGCCGCGCCGCCAGGCGTGCGAGCCGTCTTTGCGCAAAACCATCCAGATGCGGCTCGAAAAGGTTTCGGCAATGAGTTCGGGCGCGCTGACGTTCCAGCACGCCGGAAATGCTAGCGTGTCCATCAGAGGCCGAGCATCAGGTCCATATTCTGGACAGCGGCACCCGAGGCACCCTTGCCGAGATTGTCATAGACCGCCAGCAGCAGGGCCTGCGCACGTTTGTCGTTGGCAAAGACGTAGACCTTCATCCGGTTGGTGCCGTTGTAGATCTCCGGATCGATCTCCGGCATCCGCTCCGAATGCGCATACGGCGCCACCTCGACCACACCGCCCTTGATGGCGGCGAAATGGTCGGCAATCGCCGCATGCAGCTCCGCGCCTGTCGGGACATGGTCGAGGCCGCCAAGCTGCAATGGCACAACGGTAATCATGCCTTGCGCGAAATTGCCGACCGCCGGCTGCATGATCGGATCATGCGACAGCCTGGCATAGGCCCTGAGTTCCGGCACGTGCTTGTGCTGCAGGGTGAGGCCGTAGGGCAGGAATTCCGAGGCGTCCTCGCCCTTGGCCACATAGTCCTCGATCATCGGCCGTCCGCCGCCCGAATAGCCCGAAATGCCGTTGACGGTGATCGGGAAATCGGCAGGCAGCAGGCCGGCAGTGACCAGCGGCCGCAGCGTCGCGATCGGTCCCTGCGGCCAGCAGCCGGGGTTGGCGACGCGTTTTGCCGAGGCGATTGTCTTCGCCTGCACTTTGTCCATCTCGGCGAAGCCATATGCCCAGCCTTCGGCCACGCGGTGCGCGGTCGACGCATCGATCACCTTGGTGGTGTCGTTGGCGATCAGCGAAACACTCTCTTTGGCCGCATCGTCAGGCAGGCACAGGATCGCGACATCGGCGGCATTGAGGAACTCTGCGCGCGCGGCCGTTTCCTTGCGGCGCTCGGCGGGAACCGAGATGATTTCCAGGTCGCCGCGGTCGGCAAGCAGCGCCCGGATCTGCAGGCCGGTGGTGCCGTGTTCGCCGTCGATGAAGATTTTCGGTTTCATGGATCGATCAAATCCCCTGATATCTCAAGACTATATGCCCTGACCTTGATTCACTACGGTGCTGTTGTGGTTGCCGTTGTTGTTCAGCTCTTCAAGCCGGGCCTTTCGTTCCGCCAGCAGTCCGAGATACTGCATGGCCACCATCGAGCCGGCGATCGCCGTTATATCGGCGTGATCATAGGCCGGCGCAACCTCTACGACATCGGCGCCAACAATATCGATCTGGCTGAGCTGGCGCAGCGTCGACAGGATCTTCGCCGAGGACGGTCCGCCGGCAACCGGCGTGCCGGTTCCCGGCGCATAGGCCGGATCGAGGCAGTCGATGTCGAAGGTCAGATAGGTCTTCTTGCCGCCGGTGCGGTCGACGATGGCGTAGGCGATATCGGACGCCCGCATTTCCTCGATTTCATGGCCGTAGAGGATCTTGATGCCGAACGTGTCGGGCGCATGGGTGCGTATGCCGATCTGGATCGAGCGGTCGGGATCGATGATGCCTTCCTTGACGGCGCGGCCGACAAAGGATCCGTGGTCGATGCGCTTGCCGTCGTCCGGCCAGGTATCCTGATGCGCGTCGAACTGCACCAAAGCGAGCGGACCATGGATGGCGGCATGCGCCTTGAGCAGCGGCCAGGTGACGAAATGATCGCCGCCGAGCGTCAGCAGGAAGGCGCCTGATTTCAGGATCTTTGCCGCTTCGCGCTCGATCGTGCCTGGCGTCTTTTGATGGTTGCCCGAATCGAGCAGGCAATCGCCATAGTCGACGACCGCCAGATGCTCGAACAGGTCGCGTGAAAACGGATATTGCGGGTCGTTGTCGAGGATCGCCGAGGCACGGCGGATCGCCTGCGGCCCGAAACGGGCGCCAGGCCGGTTGGTGACGGCGGCGTCGAAGGGAATGCCCCACACCACAGCGTCCGCGCCCTTCACGTCCTTGGTGTATTTGCGCCGCATGAACGACAGCGCGCCGGAATAGGTCGGCTCGAACGCGGCACCCGTTTTGGAACGGGCGGTGAAGGCGTGGTCGATGGTGTTGTTCGCCATTACGAATCCTTGTTTTTCATCGGGGTGCAACAACTACAGAACCGGCACGGAAGATGCCAGTCACAGCTTGGCGAGACGGAATGGCGCTGAGCGAGTGCCACGGCAAGACAGGACTTGTATCATCATGACGCAGACGGCGTTTCTCAACCCCACCCGTGCCGTGGCGTCGACCCACAGCGGCACGATCGCCGGCGAACGCTTCCTGGTTCTCGATTCGTGGCGCGGCATCTGTGCGCTTCTGGTGGCGCTGTTTCACTTCCCGACTGGTTCGACGATTTCGCAAAGCGCCTTCATCGGTTCGTCCTATCTGTTCGTCGATTTCTTCTTCGTCCTTTCCGGCTTCGTCATCGCCAGCAGCTACGGCAACCGGCTGAGCCAACCGCAACAGGTCGCTCGCTTCGCCCTGGTCCGTTTCGGCCGCATCTACCCGCTGCATCTGCTCATGCTTGCCGCCTTCGCCGGCTTCGAGCTGCTGCGACTGATGCTGCCGCAATTGCACGGCACCGGGGCTGCTCCCTTCACCGGCGGTTTCGATCTCGACAGCCTGCTCGCCAATCTTTTCTTGCTGCAAGGTGTCGGCTTCGAGGATCATCTGACCTGGAATGCGCCGAGCTGGAGCATTTCGGCCGAATTCTTCGCCTATCTGCTGTTTGCCGGCGTGGTCTTGGTCGCCGGCGCGCGCGCCTGGATATGGTTCGTCGCTGCCGCCGTCACCGCGCCGCTGTTCCTGCTCGCCTTCTCGACCCATCATATGGATGTGTCTTTCGATTTCGGCTTCATTCGCTGCCTGTACGGCTTCTCGCTCGGTGCCTTGCTTGCGTGGTTTCAGCATGATTCCATTGCAGGGGCGCGACAGGCTCTCGCCAGGGGCGGTCCGCAGATGGGCTGGACCCTTGCCGAGATCGTCATGGTGGCCGTCATCGTGGTTTTCGTCTCGCTGACGGGCGACAATGATTTCGGCATCGCGGCGCCCCTGGTGTTCGCGCTGGCCCTGTTTCTGTTCGCCCATGAAGGCGGCTGGATCAGCGTCTTGCTGAGAACCCCCTTCATGCTGACGCTCGGCGCGCTGTCCTATTCGATCTACATGGTCCACATCTTCGTCCAGGCGCGCATGATCAATGTTGCGGGGCTCGTCGAGCGCAAGCTCGGCCTCGGCCTGATCGGCGACATCGTGTTGCGCGGCCAGCCTGCCACCGGATTCGGCGCCGGCTGGACGGGATCGGTGGCGATCTTCGTCATGCTAGCCGCCATCATTGCCGCCTCCTGGATCACCTGGCGTTTCGTCGAAATGCCGGCCATGGCGTGGTTCCGCCGGCTCTCGAAACGCATCTGACGCATTCCGCTAGCCGGCTTCGTTCACCCAGATGTCACGGGCATCGCCTATCCGGATTGCGATCCGGCAAGGAGCGATTCTCGATGCGGACCATTTGGCTGAGCCTTCTGCTTTCCGCCACACTGACGGCCTCTGCAAGCCAGTCACTGGCCGGCGAAACACGCGCCAGGCAGATTCTCGACCGCTTTGAGCATGCCAACCAATGGCGAGACCACGTCATGGTGGCCGCGCATCGCGCCGGCAGCATGCAGGCCGGCAAGACGCTCTATGCGGAAAATTCGATTGCCGCCGTCGAAGGCTCGATCGCCATGGGCGCCGAAATCGTCGAGGTCGACATCCGTCGCTCGAAGGACGGTGAGTTCGTCGTCATGCATGACAGCTGGCTCGACCGAACCACCACCTGCAAGGGCGAGGTAGTCAAGTACACGCTGGCCGAACTGAGGACCTGCCGGCTGGTGATCGAGGGCACCGGCATCGTCACCGATGAAACGGTCTCGACCCTGCGCGAGATGTTGCTGGCAACCAGGGACAGGATCCTCATCAACCTCGACAACAAGCTCGACGTCGGCGACCTCTCGGGCATGATCGCGGTCGCTCGCGATCTCGGTATGGCCGAGCAGGTCATCGTCAAGGAGAACCTGTGGAATCAGAACAGGATCACCACGGTCAAGGCCGCCATGGGCGCCATCGGCGGTGGCTTCCAGTTCATGCCGATCATTGCCGATGACGCGGTCCATGATGCCGGTTTCGCCGGGACGGTGGACCGCGCCTTTTCGCCGCGCGCGATCGAGCTGATCAACTGGCGGGCGGGCGCCGAGACTCTGACCGAGACCGGCGGCCCGCTGTTCAGCACGCGCATGCGCGCAGCCGCGGTGAAGGGCGACTGGCACATCTGGGCCGACACCTACGCCATCGTCAACAAGCCGGGCGGATTCCTGGCCGGCGGCCGCGGCGACGAACTGGCGGTTAGGGCCAGCCTGCCGCGTGAAAGCTGGGGGTTTTGGGCCGATCGCGGCGCCACCATCATCCAGACGGACGAGCCGAAAGCGGCCATCGACTGGTTGGCCGCGAATGGTTTTCGCGTGCCTTATGCCGACGAGGCGCGGCCGGCTGAGCCGGCGAATACGGCGAGCATCAATTAGCAACGCTGGCGCTTCACCCCACCCGGCGCTACGCGCCGACCTCCCCATCGAGGGGAGGTAGGAGGTCGCGGCTATTTTCGATCCGCCGAAGTATTGCGCGGCGCCCTACCTCCCCTTGATGGGGAGGTAGGGCGCCGCAGGCGCGGGTGGGGTGACAGCCGAGCCCTAAAAGGCCCGTCCGAAGACGGCCTTCACTTCAGTAGCTGAATGCAGTTCCTGCGCCTCACGCAGCCTTAGCCATACCGTCCAACTCTCCGAGCACGTCGTCCGAAAGCGCCAGTTCTGCAGCGGCGAGGTTTTCCCGCAAATGCCCGACCGACGATGTGCCGGGGATCAGCAGGATGTTGGGCGCGCGGCGCAGCAGCCAGGCCAGCGCGACCTGCATCGGCGTGGCGCCGAGGCGCGCTGCGATTTCCGACAGGGTGAAGGATTGCAGCGGGTTGAAGCCGCCGAGCGGGAAGAACGGCACATAGGCGATGCCGTCGCGGGCAAGGTCGTCGATCAGGGCATCGTCGCCGCGATGCGCCAGATTGTACTGGTTCTGCACGCAGACGATCTCGGTGATCCCACGTCCTTGCGCGATCTGCGCCGGCGTCACGTTGCTCAGCCCGATATGCCTGACCAGGCCCTTTTGCTGAAGCTCGGCCAGAACGGTAAGCGGCGCTTCGATCGATCCCTCGGCTGGACCATGGGTGTCGAACATGATGCGCAAATTGACCACATCAAGCACCTCGAGCCCGAGATTGCTGAGATTGTCGTGCACCGCCTGGGTCAGCGCTTCGGGAGAAAAGGCCGGCAGCCACGATCCATCCGTGCCGCGGCGGGCGCCGATCTTGGTGACGATGACGAGATCGTCCTTGTAGGGCGCCAGCGCCTCGCGGATCAGCAGGTTGGTGACGTGCGGCCCATAGAAATCGCTGGTGTCGACGTGGTCGACGCCTTGCGCAACAGCTTCTCGCAGCACGGCCAGTGCCGCGTCATGGTCTTTGGGCGGCCCGAACACGCCGGGTCCGGCGAGTTGCATGGCGCCGTAGCCGAGCCGTTTTACGGTATGGCTGCCAAGGGTGAAGGTGCCGGCGTGCTGTATATTGGACATGGTTGATCTCCTTTGAGGACGCAGAGATAGGCGCTGCTCAACCTCGTGATAATCGGGTACAATCCAAACAGGCTGTACGGAATGACGAACAATGATGGACCTCAGTGATCTGAACGCCTTCGTCGCCGTGGCGCGCGCCGGCGGCTTCCGCGACGGCGCGCGTGCAAGCGGCGGCAGTGCCTCCGGCTTGAGCGAGGCGGTGCGCCGCCTCGAGGCGCAGCTCGGTGTCAGGCTGTTCAACCGCACGACGCGCAGCGTCGTGCCGACCGAGGCGGGCCTCAGCCTGCTGGAACGGCTCGGCCCGGCGCTGTCGGAGGTGGAGGCGGCGCTGGACGTGGTGAACGGCTTTCGCGACAGGCCGGCGGGCTCGTTGCGCCTCAATGTGCCGGTCAGCGCCGCGCGGCTGATATTGCCCGACATCGTGCCTGGCTTTCTTGCCGCCTATCCCGGCATCAGGTTGGAGGTGATCGCTGACGAGAATTTTGTCGACGTGCTGGCGGCCGGCTGCGACGCCGGCATCCGCTACGACGAACGGCTGGAGCAGGACATGATCGCGGTGCCGATCGGACCGCGCGTGCAGCGTTTCGCCACTGCCGCCAGCCCTGCCTACCTAGATCGCCATCGGCGGCCGCAACACCCGAGCGACCTGCTTGGCCATTCTTGCATACGCGGCCGTTTTGCCAGCGGCGCGATGCTGCCGTGGGAATTCGAGCGCAACGGCGAGGTCGTCCGGATCGATCCGACGGGGCCTCTGATCGTGCGCATCGGTGGAGCGACCGATCTCGCTGTCGATGCGGCCATCGCCGGCACCGGCATCATCGGCCTGTTCGAGGGTTGGCTTCGCCCCTACTTCGAAAGCGGCGCCCTTGAGCCCATCCTGGAACCGTGGTGGCAGAGTTTTCCCGGACCATTCCTCTATTATCCCGGTAGGCGCCTGGTGCCGGCCCCACTGCGGGCGTTCATCGACTATATCAAGGGCGGCAAGGCCTGACCTGTTTTATGCCGGCACCATCACCCCACCCGGCGCTACGCGCCGACCTCCCCATCGAGGGGAGGTAGGGTTCCGCGCTCTTCTACCTCCCCTCGATGGGGAGGTCGGCGCGTAGCGCCGGGTGGGGTGACTGCCGAGCCCCCAAAAGCAAAAGGCCGCCCGAAGGCGGCCTTTCGATTGTCTGAAGCTGCGAAGCTGCTTAGCGCTTCGAGAACTGGAACGAACGACGGGCCTTCGCCTTGCCGTACTTCTTGCGCTCGACGACGCGGCTGTCGCGGGTCAGGAAGCCGCCCTTCTTGAGCACGGCGCGCAGCGTCGGCTCGTAGTAGGTCAGCGCCTTGGAAATGCCGTGGCGCACGGCGCCGGCCTGGCCGGAAAGACCGCCGCCGACAACTGTCGCGACGATGTCGTACTGGCCGGCGCGGTTGGAGGCGATGATCGGCTGGTTGAGGATCATCTGCAGGACCGGACGCGCGAAATAGGTCGCGAATTCCTTGTCGTTGACGATGATCTTGCCGGAACCCGGCTTCACCCAGACGCGCGCAATGGCGTTCTTGCGCTTGCCGGTGGCGTAGGCGCGGCCCGACTTGTCGAGCTTCTGGACGTGGACGGGGGCCGCCGGCTGCGTGTTGCCGGTGGCGGCGCCCAGTTCTGCGAGCGAGGAAAGCTCAGCCATCTTATGCGACCTTCTTGTTCTTGGAATTCAGCTTGGCCACGTCGAGGATCTCGGGCTGCTGGGCGACATGCGGATGCTCGGCACCTGCGTAGACGCGCAGGTTCTTCATCTGGCGACGGCCGAGCGGACCACGCGGGACCATGCGCTCAACGGCCTTCTCGACGACACGCTCGGGGAAACGACCCTCGAGCAGCTGGCGCGCGGTGCGCTCCTTGATGCCGCCGGGGTGGCCGGTGTGCCAGTAATAGACCTTGTCGGTGAACTTCTTGCCGGTGAACACCACCTTGTCGGCATTGATGACGATGACGTTGTCGCCGTCGTCGACATGCGGGGTGAAGGTCGGCTTGTGCTTGCCGCGAAGATGATTGGCGATGACAGTGGCCAGACGACCGACGACGAGACCTTCGGCGTCGATCAGGATCCACTTCTTCACCACATCCGCAGGCTTCTGCGAAAAGGTTGTCATGTTTTCTGCTCTCGGTTCTGACCTTCACGAAGAAGGCGTTTCTTGTTGCTTGGATTGGCGAAAAGCGCTTGCCCGTCGCCAATAACAAAACGGCGGCCTTTGCGGGCCGCTGCTTCGTGAAGGCTTATAGGCGAGGGCGATGATTGCGTCAAGACATAGGAAAAGCAGGCTGGTACGCAAAATACAGTAAAAACAATAGCTTAATAGAAAGGTATTATTTTACCACAACGCCTTTACGTCATACGACAGACCGTAAGGACAAAGAGCTCTCGATAACAGAAGTCAGGCTGGTCGAGCAGTTCGCCCGGATTTTGGCCCAGGCGCTGCCAATAGCTCCGGTCGGCCTGACTGAGGTCGTAAGTGGTTGAAACGGATGCGAAGTAAGCCAGGAGATCGGCGACATAGGCGCGCGTGAAAGACGAAACGGGCGCCCAGCGCTCCACGAGCCAGCTCTTACGCCACAAAGGTGTGACGCCGGCGGCCCGAAGGCGAGCGGGCAGCGTCGACCCGCAATCGGTTCCCAGTACCCCCCTATCGCGGAATGCCTGCAAGCGGATCGTCATGAAACGCGAGAGAACGCCCCGGTCGATCGGCAGGATATGCAGCAGAGTCGAGTCGAAGTCCTTGATGGCCAAGGTCCCGCCGGGTTTCAGGACACGGCAAGCTTCCCGGACCGCTTGAGCAAACTCGCTCGGGGTCAGGTACTGCATGACGTTGGCCGACCATACGCAGTCGAAGGAAGCGTCGATAAAGGGCAATTCCAGAACGTTGCCAGTTTGGGCGCGGATGGTCGGCTCCTGCCCAACGCCCAGTATCCAGCCTTTCACCCGCGCGATGTTCTCGGGTGCCAGGTCAATCACATCTATCGTTCCGCCCGGGCCAACCAAGTCACGCAGGACAGGTAAGAAGCTGCCGCCACCGCAGCCGGCGTCCAGGACCGCCCAACCCGGCTGAATGCCTATCTCACGCAGCGCCTGTTCATACTCAGGACGCGAAGACTCGAAGTGCAAATCAAGCCATCCCGGATCGCTGGCTTCGTGTCCGGTAGAGGTGGAGTTCGTTGCCAAGGACTCAGTCTCGGGTGCCGACCGTGGATTCTGGTCAAGATTAGTCGGTTGCTTGCGCAGTGGGAAGCTTTCTCGTTGGCCTGGTCCAACTGCTTCGTCCAAACCGAGGACCATCACACCATCCTGCTGCACCGTGTCCGCGCAGCGGCGTTATGTGTTCCGCTTTGGTGGGATCGAATAGGTGCCGGTGGCGTGCGCCACCGTTTGTCCGTCCGGACCGGCGACGATGTCGATGTCGAACACCATCAGGCTCTTTCCCAGCTTCAGGATGCGGCAATGGCCGTCGATCGGTCCTGCCTCGGCCTTGCGGACGAAATTGATGTCGAGGTTGACGGTGACCGAGAGCGCATCCGGCCCGGCATGCGACAGCACGCAGACGTAGCCGCCAATGTCGGCCAGCGTGAACAGCGACGGGCCGGACACCGTGCCGCCCGGACGCAGATGTCGCTCGCCGGCATTGAGCCGTACGGTGCAGCCGCCAGGGAACACGTCGATCGCTTCGAAATATTTGAACTGCTCGTTGAGCTGGGGATAGACGGTTTCCATCAGCGCATTGACTTGTTGCGCGGTCAGCACGGGCTTGAGGTTGGTCTGGGCGGGCATGTCTTGGTCTCTCGCTTTGCGCCAAGCCTGTATGAGCGCAGCGCGGCATTCCTGGCAACCTTCGTCCCTTGGCGCAAGCGATCGGTGTTGGACGAAATCCGATCCGGTATTAGATACTCTGCCAGCCCGAGCGGAATCGCGGAGACATTTCCATGGCCGAAATCCTAGCCATCAAGCCTGCTGCCGTCGACGGTCCGGTAGCCGCAAGGCTGGACAAGGGCGTGCTGCGCCTGACGCTTGCCAATCCGCCCGCCAACGCCCTGTCGCTGGCGGTGATAGCGGCGCTGACGACGGAGCTTGAACGCGCCAAGGCCGACAAGGCGGTCCGCGTCATCGTTTTGTCGGCGGCCGGAAAAGTGTTCTGCGCCGGCCATGATCTCAAGGAAATGACCGCACGCCGCGCCGACGCCGATCATGGCAAGGCCTTCTTCGCAGAAACATTTGCGGCCTGCGCCACGCTGATGCAGGCGATCGTGCGCCATCCCCTTCCGGTGATTGCCGAGGTTGACGGCCTGGCCACCGCCGCCGGCCTGCAACTGGTCGCCAGTTGCGACCTGGCGATCGCCTCGCATGAGGCGACTTTCTGCACGCCGGGCGTCAATATCGGCCTGTTCTGCTCGACGCCGATGGTGGCGCTGTCGCGCAACGTCTCGCGCAAGCAGGCCATGGAGATGCTGTTGACCGGCGAGACGATCGATGCGGCAACCGCCAAGGAATTCGGCCTGGTCAACCGCGTCGTGCCGCGCGAATATCTGAATCAGATCGTCACCAAATACGCGCAAACCATTGCTTCCAAATCATCTTTGGTGGTCAAGACCGGCAAGGAGGCCTTTTATGCGCAGGCCGAGATGGGGCTGGCCGACGCCTATGCCTATACCGGCCGCGTCATGGTCGAGAACATGCTGGCGCGCGATGCGGAGGAGGGCATCGGCGCTTTCATAGCAAAGCGCAAGCCGGAATGGACGGACGAGTAAGGGAGAAACGTCATGGAGCCACGCATCTCCATCATCACCATCGCGACCGACGATCTCGACCGCGCGGTGCGCTTCTACGAGGCGATGGGCCTGACCCGTCATGCCGGCATCACCGAAGGTGTCGCCTTCTTCCAGATGGGCGGCGTCATCCTCGGCCTGTTCCCGCGCGCCAGCGCAGAAGAGGATTCCGGCATTGCCTTCGCCGGGGCGCCATCGGCCGTCTACCTCGCCTATAACACTCGTTCCGACGCCGAAGTCGACGACGTGCTCGCCAGGGCGGAAAAAGCCGGCGGCCGCATCGTCAAGCCGGCCGGCCGGGCCTTCTGGGGCGGGTGGTATGGCTACTTTGCCGATGCCGATGGGCATGTCTGGGAAGTGGCGCACAATCCGGCCTTTCCGATCGCGAAAGACGGCACGATTTCGCTGCCTGGCTGATGGCCCATCGCAAGCAGCTGACGCGGCTCAAGGCACCGTATCTCAAACGCATCCTGCTCGACGCCGAGCGCGTGGCGGATTGGGAAAAATACCCCTGGAACCTGCCGCTGTTTCGCGGCCACGAGTTCGAACTCGAATTCACCACGCCGATCACCATCATCGTCGGTGAGAACGGCACCGGCAAATCGACGCAGCTCGAGGCGATCGGCGCGCTGGCTGGCTACGACGAAGCCGGCGGCGGCAAGGGATATAGGCCAGTCGATCATTCCGGCGCCATCGACAAGAGTGGTGCCGCACTGGCGAACACATTCCGTGGTCACTGGCTGCCGAAAGTCACCGCAGGCTGGTTCTTTCGCGCCGAATCCTTCTACTCCGTAGCCCGTTATCTCGATCAGGCGGCGCTGGAAGACCCCTTCAAGCCACCACCGCCGGACTTCCTGTCCTGGTCGCATGGCGAGGGTTTTATCCGCTTTTTCGAGGAGCGCTGCCGCAGGCAAGGCATCTACATCCTCGACGAGCCCGAAAGCGCGCTGTCGCCGACTCGTCAGATCGAGCTGCTCAAGATGCTGCGGCGCATGGACCAGTCGGGCACCGCGCAAGTGATCATGGCGACGCATTCGCCGCTGCTGATGGCTTGTCCCGGCGCGCGGCTATTCCGCATCAGCCGCTTCGGGCTCGAGCCCGCCGACTTTCGTGACACGGACCACTTCCGCATGCTGCGCGATTTCAGCAATGACCCGGATGGTTTTCTCGACGAGGCGTTGTATGAGGACGAGGCATGAACCACGATAGTTACGACAACACCTACATCGCCGGCATCCTCAATTCGGTGAAGACCGTCGCCATGGTCGGCGCGTCCGCCAACGATGTGCGGCCAAGCTATTTCGTGCTGAAATATCTGCTGGCCAAGGGGTTTTCGGTGTTTCCGATCAATCCTGGTCAGGCCGGCAAGGAGATCCTCGGCCGGATGACCTATGCCAGGCTCGCCGATATTCCGGAGCCGATCGACATGGTCGACATTTTTCGCGCGCCGGCGGCCGTGCCCGGCATCGTCGATGAGGCGTTGCGGCTCGATCCCTTGCCGAAAGTCGTCTGGATGCAGCTTGGCGTTCGCCATGACGAGGCAGCCGCGCGCGCCGAGGCCGCCGGCATCAAGGTGGTGATGAACCGCTGCCCCAAGATCGAATATGGCAAGCTGTCCGGCGAGATCGGCTGGACCGGCGTCAATTCCGGCGTGCTCTCGTCGAAGAAGCCGCTGATGCGCTCGGGATTCCAGAGTTTCGGGGTGCGTCAGAAGTAAGTAGTGAATAGTGACTGGTGAATAGAAGGATTTTTCTGAAAGCCGGGCAAAGCCGCATATGAGCCGCTTGCAATCAGTATGCGGCCAGCCGACTTTGCGATCACCATTCACCATTCACCATTCACACGTTTCACACATTCGCCATTCAGGGAGGTTTCAGTGACCCGTACGCCCGGTTTCAATACGCTCGCGATCCATGCCGGCGCCAAGCCCGACCCGGCGACCGGCGCACGTGCCACGCCGATCTACCAGACGACCTCCTTCGTCTTCGACGATGCCGACCATGCCGCCTCGCTGTTCGGGCTCAAGGCCTTCGGCAACATTTACACCCGCATCATGAACCCGACCCAGGCGGTGCTGGAAGAGCGCATGGCGGCCCTCGAAGGCGGCACGGCGGCACTCGCGGTCGCCTCCGGCCATGCGGCGCAGGTGATCGTGTTCCACAATCTGATGCAGCCGGGCGACAATTTCGTCGCCGCCAACAAGCTTTACGGCGGTTCGATCAACCAATTCGGCCATGCCTTCAAGAACTATGGCTGGGAGGTGCGCTGGGCCGACACCAACGACATCTCGACCTTCGAGAGCCAGATCGACGACAGGACCAAGGCGATCTTCATCGAGAGCCTCGCCAACCCGGCCGGCACCTTCGTCGACATCGAGAAGATCGGTGACATCGCCCGTAAGCATGGCCTGCCGCTGATCGTCGACAACACGCTGGCCTCGCCTTACCTGATCCGGCCGATCGAGCATGGCGCCGACATCGTCGTCCATTCGCTGACCAAGTTCATCGGCGGCCACGGCAATTCGATTGGCGGCGCTATCGTCGATGGCGGTACCTTCGACTGGTCGAAGTCGGGCAAATACCCGATGCTGTCGGAACCGCGCCCGGAATATGGCGGCCTCGTTCTGCACGAAACCTTCGGCAATTTTGCCTTCGCCATTGCCGCGCGCGTGCTTGGATTGCGCGACCTCGGCCCGGCGATCTCGCCGTTCAACGCCTTCCTCATCTTGACCGGCCTGGAAACCTTGCCGCTGCGCATGCAGCGCCACTGCGACAACGCCGTGACGGTCGCCGCCTGGCTGTCCAACCACCCCAAGGTCGCCTCGGTGGACTACCCCGGCCTGCCCTCAGACAAGAACAATGCGCTGCAGAAAAAATACTCGCCGCAGGGTGCCGGCGCCGTGTTCACCTTCGCTCTCAAGGGTGGCTATGACGCCGGCGTCAAGTTCGTCGAGGCGCTCGAACTGTTCTCGCACCTGGCCAATGTCGGCGACACCAAATCGCTGGTCATCCACCCGGCCTCGACCACGCATCGCCAGCTTTCCGACGAGCAGAAGGTCAAGGCTGGTGCTGGGCCGGACACGGTGCGGCTTTCGATAGGCATCGAGGACGTCAACGACATCGTCGCCGACCTCGAACAGGCGCTTGCCAAAGTCTGATTCTTTTACCCTCCCCCTTGTGGGCAGGGTCGGCGCGCAGCGTCGGGGTGGGGGTGAGCCGACGCGATGCCGGCTCTTTCATGGAGAAGAAGTCTTGTCGATAAACTACCTGACGATATCGACTGACAGTGTCGAACCCGAATCTGGCGCGCCGGCGCCGGATCGCCTGATTTCGGGCGATCCCAAATTCCGCACCTGGAATGTCGAGGAGCGGGAGGGCGGCCTCTACGCCGGCATCTGGGAATCGACCCCCGGCAAATGGCGCATCGTCTATGACGAGTGGGAGTTCTGCCACATCCTGTCCGGCGTTTCGGTGATCGCGGAGGACGGTGGGCAGGCGCGCACCGTCAAGACCGGCGACAGCTTCGTGCTCAGGCCCGGCTTCAAGGGCAGCTGGGAAGTGCTTGAAACGACTCGCAAGGAGTATGTGATCAAGCTGTAGACCATGATCCCGAAAAGTGGAGGCCGGTTTTCGGGTAGAGGTCGAACACCAACAAAAGATGCACGGATCAGACGATGCGATCGATATCGCTATCCGAGAATCCGTATCGAGCCATCATCTGTCGGTGCCAGTCGCTGCCCACCAATTCGTCGAGGCAAGCATCGACACGCCGGAGCAGGACTGAATTGCCTTTGGCGATCGCGAAGGCGCCGGCCGATGGCTGCTTTTCAACCGAGGGAACCTCGACAAGCCCAAGCGGCATATCGGGCCGCCGGGTCAGATAGCCTCGATGCGCCATCGCAACGCTGGCGTAGGCGTGCACCGTGCCGCTGGCCACTGCGTCCGCCGCATCCGCCTGCGTTGCAAACATCCTGACCTGCTCAGGCGCGATTCCGTTGTGCAACGCCGTAAGGTGCTGAACCTGATCGGTTATGACGCCGATCAATGTTGTCCGGTCCTCGGCAATGGATTGGTAGCCGCGAAAGCCGCGCGGATTGTCTACCGCCACAAGCAACCCGTCCTGAAACGCCCAGATCGGCCGTGTGAAGTCGACAAGCTGCCTGCGCTCTTCGGAGACGAACAGGCCGGTCGTCATGGTCCAGCAGCCCTCGATCAGCCCTGGCAGCAATTCCACGAATTCGGTCTCGATCGGCTTGAAGCTCGCTAATCCAAGCATTTCACCGAGCTTGCGCGCGAGCTCGACGTCACTGCCCGAGACCTCGCCCAATGCACCTACAAAGCAGAATGGCGGCTCTTCCAGGAAGGCGAATTTCAACTCGGTCATGTCAGGCAAAGCGTCGCCATCCTATTTCCCCGGGAACTGCCCGAGGCAGCCCCAGCCGCGATCGTCAAAAGCCGACGGCGAGCGTTTCCAGCCCATGGAAGTGGTAAGTGTCGCGGAAGCTTGGGCTTTCGGCAAGATGCAGCTTTGGGTGCCGGTCAAACAAGGTTTTCAGCGACACCTGCAATTCGAGCCGGGCCAGCGGCGCACCGATACAGAAATGGATGCCGGCGCCGAACGATACGTTCTTCTGGTCCGCACGATCGGGCCGGAAGGCTTGCGGTTCTGCAAAGGCGCGCGGATCACGGTTGGCCATGCCGAGCAGCAGCCCGATCGTCTGGCCCGGCTGCACGACGATGCCAGGCGCGACTTCGATCTCCTGATAGGCATAGCGCGTGAACATGTGCAGCGGCGCGTCGAAGCGCAGGCATTCCTCGACCGTCGCCGCGGTCGCTTCGGGCGAACCGAAGAAGCGGCTGACATCGCCGCCTTGCATAAGGATCGAACGGACAGCGTTGCCGGTCTGATGCACGGTCGCTTCATGGCCGGCGTTGAGCAGCAGGATCGCCGAGGACACCATCTCGTCCTCCGACAGTTTCTGGCCGTCCTCCTGCGCCGAGATCAGCAGCGACAGCAGATCGTCACCGGGGTTCTTGCGTCGCTCGGTGACGTAGCCCCGCAGGAAATCCGCAAATTCGCTGGCGGCGCGGTTGGCTGTTTCCTCGGTTTCGCGGGTGCGGCCATGGATGTACATGGCAACCATCTGGTGCGACCAGTCGAGCAGTTGCGGCCCCATCTCGACCGGCACGCCGAGCATTTCGGCAATGATGGTAATCGGCAAGGGCGCCGCGAAGGCGGGCAACAGGTCGACCGCTTTGCCTGGTTCGAAACGGTCGATCAGTTCGTTGGCGAGCGCTTCGACGCGTGGCCGCAGCCGTTCGACCTGGCGCGAGACGAAGGCACGATTGACCAGTGTTCTCAACCGCGTGTGCACGGGTGGCTCCAATTCCAGCATCGAATTGGCTTCGATGCCGTCGAATGCCCCGAGATGAGTCCGGTCCTGTCCGATGCCGCGACTGTCTGGAATGCCGGCCGGATTCTGGCGGCCGAAACGGCGGTCGCGAAGCAGCCGGTTGACGTCGTCGAAACCGCCAAAGCACCAGAAGCCGAATTCTTCCCAGAAGAAGGCATTCGATGCGCCGTGCAGAAACGCATAGGCCTCGTACGGGTTCTGAAAAAAGGCAGGCTCATGCGGATCGAGCCGCAGGTGTCGCGTGGCGGGATCAAAGACCAGGCCGGGTGGCGTCAATTTGCTCATGCCAGACCAATAGCGCGGCTTGCCAGTCTGGTTCCAGACCGTATGTTGGCGCCCGCAATCCAATGCGTTGAGCCAGCCGACAGGGCTGCGGAAAGTCTGATCTGATGAATGTGATCGTTGTCGGCGGGGGCATTGCCGGTCTCTCAACGGCGTGGTCGCTGGTCAAGGCGGGTCACAGTGTCTCGATCGTCGAGCAGGGGCCGATCCCCAACCCGCTGGCCGCCTCGGGCGACCACCACCGCATCATCCGCCGCGCTTACCGGGCTGGAACAGGCTATGGCCGGCTGATCACCGAAGCCTACCAGGCCTGGGACGAGATGTGGGCCGATCTCGGCGAAAGCCATCTCGATGCGCGCGGATTTGTCTGCATTTCGCGTGAGCCGGGCGATGAGGCCGAGGAATATCGCGAGGGTCTGGAAGAGGGCAATTTTCCGTTCGAATTGCTGGAATCCGATGCAGCTGTGGAACGCTGGCCGTTTTTGGAAGCCGGTTCGTTTCGCTACGCCTATTTTTCGACCGAAGGCGGCGCGCTGCATTGCCGCAAGATCGCGTCCGGTCTGGCAAAGTGGCTCCGCGCCAACGGCGCCAATGTCTACGAAAACAGCAAGGTCGTCGAAGTTGACGCGGAAGCCGGCCATATCGTGCTCGAAAGCGGCGAGACCATGCAGGCCGACCGTATCGTCGTCGCTGCCGGCGCCTGGGTGCTGAAGCTGTTTCCGGAACTGGGCGGCGAGCTGAAGACCTATCGAACCGCGCTCGCCTATGTCGAACCGCCGGCCGACCTGAAGGCCGCCTGGCAGGCTTCACCGGTCGTCCTCGATATCGGCGGCGCGATCGACGGCTATGCGATTCCGCCTTCCGGCGGCGCCGGCATGAAATTCGGTTCCGGGCTGCACAGGGTGCCGACCAGCGACGCCGACTGGAACCGTCAGCCGGTGGCGGGCGAGGGCGAGGCAATCCGCAATTTGTTCTCGCCGCCGATCGCCCGCATCGAAGAATACCAGGTGACCGAAGTCGTCACCTGCGCCTACACCTTCACCGTAGACGAGAAATTCATGGCGCATGAAAAGGGCAGGTGCCTGATCGTCTCGGCCTGCTCCGGCCATGGCTACAAGTTCGGCGCGGCGGTCGGCAGGCGCGTTACCGCCGCCGTCGGTGACGGCGACATCGCCGGCCTGAAGGCATGGCTGCGGGCGGAAGTGGCCTGAACGTCGGCGGCGCTTGATCTAATCCTGGCAGTGTCTGGGAATGTGCACGCGCCGCCAGCTGGACGAGCCTTCGCGCACCAGCACGCGGCGCGCGACGGTCTGGTAGGAGGCCGGGACATCGATGACGCGCCTCTGTTCCGGCTGCACCAGCACCTCCTCGGCGATGCTGTCGTATTGTGCGGGAATGACGACACGCCGAGTGCGCTCAGGTCGGATCACGACGGTTTCGGCGACGCGCTCGTAGCGTGCCTTGTGCCAGATCTTGCACAGCACCTTGCGGCCATGGATGACGCGCCATTCCTAGGAATAGCCGCCGCCATCGATCCGGACCGTACGGTAGACGGTGCGGGTGACGGCAGGCACGATTTCGTAGGTCACCTGTGCCGGAACGGTCATCACCACGCGTTCGCGGGTGCCGTAGATGGCAGGGGTATAGTCGACTTGCTGGCCGGACGGACTGACCAGAACGTGCTCGTAGACCGTGTCGTAGACGGCTGGACTGCGGACCGGCTCATAGCATTCGACGGCGCGGCCGCCGGCCGCTGTCTGCGAAATCGTGCCGAACATGGTCAGCGCGGCAATGGTGAAGCATGCGGTTTTCCTAGACATGACACTCCCCCTGTTGAACGGCACAATGACGGTTCAACGTTGGATTGTAGGGGAAGAGACGGCGGGGGAAAGGGGATTTGCCGTATTTCATTAAGCGATGCGGTTAAGAAATTGCTACGGTGGTGACGACACCGCCGAACGATCACGGCACAGGTCGATGAATCCCGTGAAATGTAACCTTGATTCGACTTACCCAGATGGCTAGGAGGGGTCGGCCTTGCACAAGGATGAGCCGGCATCCTATTTACGGAATAACGATCCAGAACCGATTCTGCCCGATCGGCCAGCATTCCCGGCGCCGGAATCCCACCGCGAGATAAGAGATAATCAATGAAGAACCCCGTCGAAACCTACATGAACCTCGTTCCGATGGTGGTCGAACAGACCAATCGCGGCGAGCGGGCCTACGACATTTTCTCGCGCCTCCTCAAGGAGCGCATCATTTTCATCACCGGTCCGGTCGAGGACGGCATGGCGACGCTGGTCTGCGCGCAGCTTTTGTTCCTCGAAGCTGAGAATCCGAAGAAGGAAATCAACCTCTACATCAATTCACCGGGCGGCGTCGTCACCTCGGGCATGGCCATCTACGACACCATGCAGTTCATCAAGCCGGCCGTGTCGACGCTCTGCATCGGCCAGGCGGCCTCGATGGGCTCGCTGCTTTTGACCGCCGGCCACAAGGACATGCGCTTTGCCACGCCGAACGCCCGCATCATGGTTCACCAGCCTTCCGGCGGCTTCCAGGGACAGGCGTCCGACATCGAGCGCCATGCCATGGACATCGTCAAGCTGAAGCGCCGTCTCAACGAGGTCTACGTCAAGCACACCGGCAAGAGCTACGAAGAGATTGAGAAGACGCTCGACCGCGACCATTTCATGACCGCCGACGAAGCCAAGGATTTCGGCCTCATCGACAAGGTCATTTCGTCGCGCGAGGCAGCCGAAGGCGCGCTGGCATAAAGGCAATTTGGCAGTTGGATGTCGCCATCACACGCTTTTGGTGGGTCTTGCGGCATTTCGGCCACAATTGGCTGTTCCCTCAGGGGACAGGATTGCCTACGTTAAGGCTATGTTGAGTTTCGGCGGCTTAGCTTTGTGCGGGGTTGTCGCGAATCATTGCCACGTTTTCTGATTTGTGTTTCGTACGGAATGCGTTGCGGGAGCCGGAACACACTGGCGGCGGCGGATTCCCGCGATAGATTGAGTATGCGCCCTTTCAGCCAGACCATCGGCGGGCGGCCATGAAAGGACATGAAAATGAGCAAGGTCGGCAACAACAGCGGCGATTCCAAGAACACGCTTTACTGCTCGTTTTGCGGCAAAAGCCAGCACGAAGTGCGCAAGCTGATCGCCGGTCCGACGGTCTTCATCTGCGACGAGTGCGTCGAGCTCTGCATGGACATCATCCGCGAGGAGAACAAAACCTCGATGGTGAAGTCGCGCGAGGGCGTGCCGACACCGCAGGAGATCCTCAAGGTTCTCGACGACTATGTCATCGGCCAGCCTTACGCCAAGCGGGTGCTGTCGGTGGCGGTCCACAACCACTACAAGCGCCTCGCGCATGCCGGCAAGAACAACGATGTCGAGCTGGCGAAGTCCAACATTCTTTTGATCGGCCCGACCGGTTGCGGCAAGACGCTGCTAGCGCAGACGCTGGCCCGCATCATCGACGTGCCCTTCACCATGGCTGACGCGACGACGCTGACCGAAGCCGGTTATGTCGGCGAGGATGTCGAAAACATCATCCTGAAGCTGCTGCAGTCGGCCGACTACAATGTCGAACGGGCTCAGCGCGGCATCGTCTACATCGACGAAATCGACAAGATTTCGCGCAAGTCGGACAATCCCTCGATCACCCGCGACGTGTCGGGCGAGGGCGTTCAGCAGGCGCTCTTGAAGATCATGGAAGGCACCGTCGCCTCCGTGCCGCCGCAGGGCGGCAGGAAGCATCCGCAGCAGGAGTTCCTGCAGGTCGACACCGCCAACATCCTGTTCATCTGCGGCGGCGCGTTCGCCGGGCTGGACAAGATCATCTCGGATCGCGGCCGCAAGACCTCGATCGGCTTCGGCGCCATCGTCGCCTCGCCAGAGGATCGCCGCACCGGCGATGTGTTCCGCCTGGTCGAGCCCGAGGATCTGCTGAAATTCGGTCTTATCCCTGAGTTTGTCGGTCGTCTGCCGGTTCTGGCGACGCTGGAAGACCTCGACGAGCCGGCGCTGATCCAGATCCTGACCGAACCGAAGAACGCGCTGGTCAAGCAGTATCAGCGGCTGTTCGAGATGGAAAATGTCGACCTGACCTTCCACGAGAACGCCCTTTCGGCGATCGCCAAGCGGGCCATCGAGCGCAAGACCGGCGCGCGCGGCCTGCGTTCGATCATGGAAGCGATCCTGCTCGACACGATGTTCGAACTTCCCGCGCTTGAAGGCGTGCGCGAAGTGGTGATTTCGGAAGAGGTGGTGACCGGCAGCGCCCGGCCGCTCTACATCTACTCCGAGCAGAAGGAAAAGAAGGGCAATGTCAGCGCCTGACATGAGCCCGCAGCGGAATTCTGAAACGGCGCCGCAAGGCGCCGTTTTGCTGTCGCGCAGGGTTTGCGGGCGCGTTCCGGTTCGGCGTCGCAAATGTGTCACTTGCGGGCACGTTGGAGGTGCGGATTTGTACTGGCCCCTTGATCTTTGTGGATCGTGCATCCAACTAACTGGAGAAGGCCGAGGTGCCCGATTTCTGTGCTGTAAAACTCCCGTCACAAACGGTGGTAGGCGGAACGATCCCCGGTCGTTAATATAAGATTCGCGGTTGGCTGATTGGCGGCCGCGACATGAAAGGTTGGACAATGGCCAAAATATCCAAGGCACCCAGCGACGGCGTCTTCGCGGTCCTCCCACTGCGCGACATCGTGGTGTTCCCGCACATGATCGTTCCGCTCTTCGTTGGGCGTGAGAAGTCGATCAAGGCGCTGGAAGAGGTGATGGGTCAGGAAAAGCAGATCCTGCTTGCCACCCAGATGAATGCCGCCGACGACGATCCCGAGCCTGATGCCATCTTCGACATCGGCACGCTCGCCAATGTGCTGCAATTGCTGAAGCTGCCCGACGGCACCGTGAAGGTTCTGGTCGAGGGCGCCTCGCGCGCGAAAATCGTTTCGTTCACCGACCGTCCCGACTTCCACGAGGCCCGCGCCACGGCGTTGGCCGAGCCGGAGGAGGAAGAGGTCGAGGTCGAGGCTCTGGCGCGTTCGGTCGTCACCGACTTCGAAAACTACGTCAAGCTGAACAAGAAGATCTCGCCCGAAGTGGTGGGCGCAGCCAGTCAGATCGACGACTATTCCAAGCTCGCCGACACGGTTGCCTCGCATCTCGCCATCAAGATTCCTGAAAAGCAGGAAATGCTGGCCACGCTCTCGGTCAAGGAGCGGCTGGAAAAGGCGATGGGCTTCATGGAAGCCGAAATCTCCGTCCTGCAGGTGGAGAAGCGCATCCGCTCGCGCGTCAAGCGCCAGATGGAGAAGACGCAGCGCGAATACTACCTCAACGAGCAGATGAAGGCGATCCAGAAGGAACTCGGCGAGGGCGAGGACGGCCGCGACGAGGCCGCCGAGATCGAGGCGCGCATCAAGAAGACCAAGCTCTCCAAGGAGGCCCGCGAAAAGGCGGAAGCCGAACTGAAGAAGCTCAGGACGATGTCGCCGATGTCGGCTGAATCGACCGTCGTGCGCAACTATCTCGACTGGATCCTGTCGATCCCGTGGGGCAAGAACTCCAAGGTCAAGCAGGACCTGGCTTTCGCGCAGAACGTACTCGACACCGATCATTTCGGCCTCGACAAGGTCAAGGACCGCATCGTCGAGTACCTCGCCGTGCAAAGCCGCCAGAAGAAGCTGAAGGGGCCGATTCTCTGCCTCGTCGGCCCTCCCGGCGTCGGCAAGACCTCGCTCGGCAAATCGATCGCCAAGGCGACCGGTCGCGAATTCATCCGCATGGCGCTGGGCGGCGTGCGTGACGAGGCCGAAATCCGTGGCCATCGGCGCACCTATATCGGCTCGATGCCCGGCAAGGTCATCCAGTCGATGAAGAAGGCGAAGAAATCCAATCCGCTCTTCCTGCTCGACGAGATCGACAAGATGGGCCAGGATTTCCGGGGCGATCCGTCATCGGCGCTGCTCGAGGTGCTCGATCCCGAGCAGAACTCGACGTTCATGGACCATTACCTTGAGGTCGAATACGATCTGTCGAGCGTGATGTTCGTGACGACGGCGAACACACTGAACATCCCTGCGCCCCTGATGGACCGCATGGAGATCATCCGTATCGCCGGCTACACCGAGGACGAGAAGATCGAGATCGCCAAGCGGCACCTGATGCCGAAGGTGGTGCGCGACCATGCGCTGCAGCCGAAGGAATTCTCCGTCGGCGAGGATGCGATCCGCGCCATCATCCAGACCTACACCCGTGAAGCGGGCGTCAGAAGCCTGGAGCGCGAGTTGATGAAGCTCGGGCGCAAGGCGGTGACCGAGATACTGAAGACGAAGAAGAAGACGGTGAGCATCACAGCGGAGAATCTCTCCGATTACCTCGGTGTCCAGCGCTTCCGCTTCGGCCAGGTCGAGGCTGACGACCAGGTCGGTGTCGTTACAGGGCTTGCCTGGACGGAAGTCGGCGGCGAGCTGCTGACGGTCGAAGGCGTCATGATGCCCGGCAAGGGCCGCATGACGGTGACCGGCAATCTGCGCGACGTGATGAAGGAATCGATTTCGGCGGCGGCCTCCTATGTTCGCTCGCGCGCCATCGATTTCGGCATCGAGCCGCCGCTGTTCGACAAGCGCGACATCCACGTGCACGTGCCGGAAGGTGCGACGCCCAAGGATGGACCGTCGGCCGGCGTGGCAATGGCGACCGCGATCATATCCGTGCTGACCGGCATTCCGATCAAGGCGGATGTGGCGATGACCGGCGAGATCACGCTGCGTGGCAGGGTGTTGCCGATCGGCGGCCTGAAGGAAAAGCTGCTAGCCGCGCTGCGCGGCGGCATCAAGAAGGTGCTGATCCCGGAAGACAACGCCAAGGACCTGGCGGAGATTCCGGACAACGTGAAGAACGGCATGGAAATCATTCCGGTCTCGCGGGTCGGCGAGGTGTTGCGCCACGCATTGGTGCGTATGCCGGAGCCGATTGAATGGGTCGAACCTGTCAACCCTCCGGCCACGACCGACACCACGGACGAAGCCGGAAAGACGCTGGCGCATTAGAGCGTCGCACGTCCACGTGGACGCGCAGAGGACGCTTTAACGCTTTGAACTTGCGCATGGCCCCGAAAACCGACTGCGGTTTTCGGGGCCATGCCTTGGTTTTCGCCGAGGTTGCAGTGCACAAACAGAGAGCCGGGTCCAGCGCCCGGCTTTTTCATGTGAAAAACCCCGGAATTCCGGGCTTTTTCCGCTTTTTTCCTGCCTTTCGACTTGGTTGCGGGAGCGCTTCTTTCTAAAGTCCGTTTCCTGCCGGATGAGTCGATAGTTCCGGTGTTCTCATGGAAGGGAATTTTTATGAACAAGAACGAACTGGTGTCCGCTGTCGCCGACGCCGCGAGCATTTCGAAGGGTGACGCGCAGTCGGCGGTCGATGCGGTATTTTCCGTGATCACCGGCGAACTGAAGAAGGGCGGCGATGTCCGGCTTGTCGGCTTTGGCAATTTCACCGTGTCGAAGCGTGCGGCGTCGACCGGCCGCAATCCCCAGACCGGCGCCGAAGTGCAGATCCCGGCACGCACCGTGCCGAAGTTCTCGGCCGGCAAGGGCCTCAAGGACGCCGTCAACTAAGCGCCTTTTTCTTTCAGAGACCTCAGAAAAGCCGGGCTTGCCCGGCTTTTCATTTTGGTGCCTTACGCGGGTACATGCGGCCAGAAAAGCCGGGCTTGCCCGGCTTTGCATTTTTGTGCCCGACCGTCGCGCTGGCGGCCGGGTTATGCTGTCGGCGCCTCGGCGCGCATCAGGCCTTCCTTCTTGAGGTCAGCCCAGAGCGCTGCCGGCAGTTTCGCATCGAGCAGCGAGCGGTTGCTCTCGACTTCGCTCGGCCGCTGTCCGCCGGGGATCACCGAGATCACCGAAGGATGCAGCAGCGGGAATTGCAGGGCGGCCTCGATCAGCCGCACGCCGTGACGCTTGCAGACGCTTTCGATGCCGGCGACGCGGTCGAGGATGTCCCTGGGCGCCTCGGAATAGTTGTAAAAAGCGCCCGGCTTCGGTCCCGTTGCCAGGATGCCGGAATTGTAGGGTCCGCCGAGAACGATGCCGATGCCGCGTGCCTGGCAGAGCGGCAGGAAGGACGTCAGCGCCTCCTGCTCCAGCAGCGTATAGCGCCCGGCAAGCAGGAACAGGTCGAAATCGCCGCGCTCCGCCAGCGTCTGCGCAACCTGCCACTCGTTGATGCCGCCGCCGAACGCCTTGATGACGCCCTGATCGCGCAGCGAGAGGAGGCCGTAATAGCCCGAGCGCATGAACTCCTCGATGCGCCGGTCGGACGCTTCCTTGCTGCCATGGGTGAAGATGTCGACATCGTGCACGAAGAGGATGTCGATACGGTCGACGCCGAGCCGCTCCAGCGAGGCTTCGAACGAGCGCATGACGCCATCATAGCTGTAGTCATACACCTCGCGGCGCGACGGCGTGTCGAAGAACTTGCCGATGCCCGTGCGCTCTTCCGGCGGGCAGGCGCGCATGATGCGGCCGACCTTGCTCGACAGCACATAGTCGTCGCGCTTCTTGCCGCGCAGGAACGGGTTGAGCCGCGTTTCCGACAGGCCAAGCCCGTATAGCGGCGCGGTGTCGTAGTAGCGGCAGCCGGTCGCCCAGGCAGCTTCCAGCGTGGCATTGGCGTCCTCGTCCGAGACCGCACGATAGAGGTTGCCGAGCGGCGCCGTGCCGAAGCCGAGTTCGGTGAAACTGATGCCGCCATTGCCGATGCGGTCGAAATGCCGTGTCTTCATATGCTGCCGTTTGCCTCGTTTGATTTGCTGACATGACACTATCATGCCTGTGATCAGGCAAAAGCATCGCTGCGCGTTGGCTCCGCATTTTCCCGGTGCTAGCATGAATGAAATCAAGCTGTTCGTAGCAGCAAGAGCGGCAAATCCCAGGTGATTTTCCATGGCAGGGTTGCAGTGAACGATAACAGCAAAAGCCTGTTCGAGACCGCGCTTGACGAACTCGGCGGCGTGCTGGCGCGCGTCGACGAGAGCCGGATCGACATCGCCTGCAAAATGCTGGCCGGCGCCAGCCGGATCGTCGTCTATGGCTGTGGCCGCGAGGCCTTGCAGGTCAAGGGTTTTGCCATGCGGCTCTACCATTTGGGCCTGCCGGTTTCCGTGGTCGGCGATATGGCCACGCCGCCGCTGGGACGGGGCGATGTCTTCCTGGTAAGCTCGGGGCCGGGAGAGACCTCGACCGTGCTGACCCTTATGCAGGTCGCGCGCGACGCCGGTGCAACCAACCTGCTGCTGACCGCCCAGGCCGAAAGCAGCGCGGCAAAGCGCGCCGATTTCCCGCTGCTCATTCCGGCGCAGACCATGGCCAGCGATCAGGGGGCGCAGAAGACGTCGGTGCTGCCGATGGGCTCGGTGTTCGAAGGCGCGCTGTTCCTGCTGTTCGAGGTGATGGTGCTGAAGCTCAGGGCAATCACCGGCGCGTCGCCCGAAGCCATGCGCGCCCGCCACACCAACATGGAATAGATCATGCGCTACGAATTGATGCTGCCGCACCAGATCCGCAAGGCGATCGCCGAGAACTGGCCGGTAGTCCTGCCGCTCGGCGTGCTCGAATACCATGGCGAGCACATGGCCGTCGGCATGGACACGCTGGCCGTCATCAAGACGCTGGAGCTGTTCGAGAAGGAGAGGGATGTCGTCATCCTGCCGCCCTTCTATTACGGTGCGGCAAGCTATGCGGTGGCGCCGCCGGAGGGCAGCGGTTCGGTGCAGGTCGGCGGCAAGGCACTGGCGCCGTTCGGCGAAGAACTGTTCTACAGCCTGCTGCGCATCGGCTTTCGCAACATCCATGCCATCATCCACCACCAGACGGAGAATTTCGCCGCCGGCATGCCGACCGATTTGGCCTTCAAGACTGCCGGCCGGCAGGCGATCTTCCGCTTCCTCGAAAAGGAGCGCGGCGAGGGCTGGTGGGGGTCGGAGGCGATGGCGGACTATTATGCCGAGCATGCCGAGGGTAGCAATTTCTTCAACTGGGTGCAGGTGCATCCGCTGATGTCGGCGGCGATGAAGTACCCGTTCGACCATGCCGGCATCGGCGAGACGTCGTTGATGATGGCGCTATGCCCCGAAGCGGTGGACGCTGCTCACTTCGGCGACAACAAGAACTGGTACACGGCAACCGCCAAGGATGCTTCGGTGGAACTCGGAAAAAAGGGCGTCGCCATGATCCTGGATCATCTGCGCACGATCCTGGGACGCTAGCAGACAAAACCGCTCTGTAGCGATCCTTCACACCCCCCTCTGTCCTGCCGGACATCTCCCCCGCAAAGGGGGAGATTGGCCATCATGCCGGCTTTCGCCAATCTCTGCAGTTGGACATGAGGACGCGGCCAGCGAAGCTGCCGATCTCCCTCCTTGCGGGGGAGATGGCCGGCAGGCCAGAGGGGGGTGCTGTCCCGCCGACGTCGAAAATTTACAAATCGGGGCGCGGGGCCGCCGCCGCTCGCTCTACTTCACCGCACCCGCCGTCATGCCCATGATCAGATAGCGCTCCAACGCGATGCCGATGACCGCCAGCGGCGCTATCGCGGCCGTGGCAAGAGCCGCCATCGACCACCAGTTGATGCCTTGCGAGCCGGTCTGGCTCGCCACCATGACCGGAATTGTCTTGGCGTCGGTCGAGGTCAAAAGGGCGGCGAAGAAATACTCGTTCCAGCACAGCACCATGGCCAGGATGAAGGCGGCGACCATGCCTGGCAGCGCGATCGGCATGACGATGCGGAAGAACGCCCCCCAGATCGACAACCCGTCGACAAGGGCTGCCTCCTCAAGCTCGACCGGGATCGAGTTGAACTGGTCGCGCATGATCCAGATGACGATCGGCAGCACCATCAGCGTGTAGAGCAGGATCAGCCCGATGCGCGTGTCGAGCAAGCCAACCTCGCGGTAGAGCACCAGGAAGGGCAGGGCCAGCACCACCGGCGGCAGGATCAGCTGCGACAGGAAAAAGAAGGAGATGTCCTCGTTCTTGAACCAGGCGAAATGGTAGCGATAGCGGGTCAGCCCGTAGGCGGCGAGGCTGCCGATGACGATGGCGAGGCTTGACGCACCGACCGAGGTAATCACCGAATTCATGAAGCGCTTGAGGAACTCCTCGCGCACCGTCGAGGTCTGGAAGATCGAGTCCGGCGACAGGCCGAGCGAGCGCCAGCCTTTCCAGTCTGGCTGGAAGTCGACGAAGGGGATGAGATGGCCCTGGGTGACGTCGACCGCGGTCTTGAACGAGGTCGTGATCGTCCAGTAGATCGGGAACAGGCAGATGAACGCCCAAAAGGCCAGCGCCCCGTAGATGAAGACGCGGCTGGCGAGGAAGCTCGCCGGCGAGCGGATCTCCGAGGCGACATATTCGGTGGTCTGGACGCTCATCTTGGCTCAATTCACATTGCGGACAAAACGGTTGGCGAATTTCAACAGCCACGTGACAAACACGACGATGATCACCAGATAGGCCATCGCCAGCATGGTTCCGTAGCCGACATTCGAGCGGTCGCGGTATTCGCGGTAGATGAAGCTCGACACGGAATCGGTGGCGCCGCCGGGACCGCCCGATGTCACCGTGATGATGATGTCGGCAAGCTTCAGCTTGAAGATGATGCGCAGGATCACCGCCGTCACCGACACCGGCAGCATCAGCGGGAAGGTGACCTGCCAGAAGGTCTGCCACGCATTGGCGCCATCGACCCGGGCCGCTTCCAGCACCTCGCGCGACATCGCCTGCAGACCGGCCAGCAGCATGATCATCATGAATGGAATGAACGTCCAGGCATCCAGCACCATGATCGCGATGCGCGCGATGATCGGATCCGAGAAGAAGGCGGGATTTTCCCAGCCGAGATGACGCGCCAGCGTTGCGGCCGGTCCGAACCGGTATTCCATCAGCGATTTGCCGATCATCCACGACACCGCGACCGGCGACAGCATCAACGGCATCAGGAAGACGACGCGGAAGAATTTTCGCGCCCTGATCTGCGCGTTGAGCAGCAGCGCCAGGCCGAAGGCGATGACATACTCGACCGCCACCGCCAGCACATAGAGCACCATGTTGAACAGCGCGTTGCGATAGTAGGGATCGCTCAGCATCTGCCAGAAATTGGCGAGCCCGTTGAATTTTCGCCCGGAGAAGGAACTGAGGTTCCAGTCGGTCAGCGCGATGTAGAAGCCGAATAGCGTCGGGAAGATCACCATGGCGATGGTGAACAGCAGCGCCGGCAGCAGAAACAGGGCACGCTGGCCGTCCTCGCCGCGCGTCAGCACCTGGCCGATGCCGATCGCCACGCCCCACAGCACATAGGCGTAGACGACGGGGCGCCAGGTCTCGAAGCCGATCGTATCGGCGCTGCCCTTGTAGAGGATTTCCAGCACGATCGTGGCCAGCAGGCCAATCGTCGCAACAGCCATCAGCGCCCAGCCGAGCCGTTTGCGGCCTGGAGAAATCAGATCGGAAGGGCCGGCATCTGCCGGCCACGGGTTTACGGTCGAAGTCTGGTCAGCCACAAATCTCGCCCGTTTGAAGGCTCTCAACGAGCCGGAGCCGGTCTAAAGTGGTCCGGCATTGCCGCCGGACCACGGTTCATAGGCCAGACTACATGCCGAGCGAGGCCTTGTAGAGCTTGATCTGGTTGTCCCGGCCGATCTGGTCGGTCAGCTTCTCCCAGGCCGCCGCAATGGCGTCGGCGCCTTCCTGCGCCTTCATCTTGCCCGCGAAAGTGTTGGCCAAAATGTCCTCGGCGGCGCTGTAGTACTGGAAGATGCCGGGGATGCGCGGCTCGATCGCCGCGTTCGGATGGTTGTAGCTGTCAGCCTCCGATTTCAGATACGAGGTGATGAACGCCTCGTCATAGCCAGCCGCCACCCATTCCGGAATATCGAAATGGCTGTTGCGGTAAGGCTGGAAGCCCGACGGATACGCTGCGCACCAAAGCGACAGGTCTTTGCCGCCGAGATGGGCTGCTGCCGACCAGGCTGCCTTTTTCTTCTTCTCGTCGCTGTCGACGCGGGCCATGACATAGACACCCCAGCCGAGATAGGCGCAGTTGGGCGCATAATTCGGGCCGCTGGCGAGCTTGTCCCAGGCGCCGGTTTTCGAATTGTAGACATCGTCGGAGCCGGGCAGGATCGAAAAGCCGGTGACGTCGCCGACAACGGAAGAGTCATTGGTCTTGACGTTGGAGCCGACATCGCCCCACCAGGTGACCATCGAGCCGGTGCCGGCCAGGAACTGCTGGAAAGCGGTGGTGTTCGGGTCGGCATTGATCTGGTCGGCGGGTTCGGACGGCAGCGCGTCGATGACGTCCTGGATGGCGCGCACCCAGGCGGGATTGTTGACGCGCGGCTTCATCGTGTCCGCGTCGAACAGCCAGGCCTTGTCGTCCGGATGCTTGGCATAGGCGCTAGCGCGGCTGCCGAGGAAATAGAAGCCGAAACCTCCCCACGCCTTGGGCGCGTCGAGATAGCCAAAGACGTCCTGGTCCTTGAGCTTCTTGCCCTTGAGGAACTTCGTCACCGCCTGGACCTGCTGCCAGGTCTTCGGCACGCCCCACTCACCTTCGCCGCCGCCGTCCTTCCAGGCCTTGGCGAGGTCGGCATCGGCGAACACGTCGGTGCGGTAATTGAAATTGTGCGCATCGCCATCGACAGTCACGCGATATTGCTTGCCGTCCCAGGTGCCGACCGGCGGCTGCAGATAGGCCACGACGTCCTTCATGTCGATCTGGTCCTTGACCCAATCCGGCATTTCCGACGTCAGGCCCTTGCCGCAGACATCACCTTCGAACGGGGCGCCCATTTCGATGATGTCGAAATCGACGGTGCCGGTGGCGATCGACTGCTGCAGGCGGGCATTGTAGTCGGCCTGCGCCAGGTCGATCCAGTTGATCTTGGCGCCGGTATAGGTTTCCCATGGCTTCAGGAAGCCGCGGAACAGCACATTGTGCAGGTTCTGGTTGTTGAGGCCCATGAAGGTCAGCTCGACGCCGGCGAATTCGCCTTCCTTGACGTTGGCCTTGGTGGCTTCGAGGCAGAGTTCACCGACTTTCTGGAAGTCGGCATCGGTCGGCTGTCCCTTGCCGACGCCAGGGATCTGCAGGATTTGCTTGCGCAGTTCGCTTGCCGCGGAGGCCGGGCGCGTCAAGGCGCCAAGTCCGGCGCCGGATGCGGCTGCGATCGCGGCCATGCTGGCCGCGCCCTTCAATATGTCGCGCCTTGTGGCGCCGGCACGAACCAGTTTCTCGTAAAGACCCGTTCTCATCGCCTATTCCTCCCAGAATATCAGTGTGAATAAATTGGCCAACTGTCGGACGCTGGAGCGCCAATGATGCTCCCGGTTCGGAAACGAATTAGGCAGGACCCCACCCTGCGTCGATTGAAGTTCCGATTGCGGATCGGGTACCGACATTTTGACCAGCACCTGCCACTATTCTCACAACCAAACGCCGTGTCAACGAGAGCGGGTTTTTATCTATAAGAGACCGACTTGCCCTGACAGGTCGCGTTGGTTAGCTTCTGCGCCTACGGCTAATGGAGCCGATGGGGGAGATATGGCGCAAGTCGCGATCAGCAAGGTGGCCAAGGCCTTTGGAACGGTCAAGGTTCTGCACGAAGTCAGCGTCGATATCGCAGACGGACAGTTCGTGGTGCTGGTTGGCCCTTCGGGTTGCGGCAAGTCCACGCTGCTCAGGATGGTGGCCGGGCTGGAGACCGTCTCCGCCGGTACGATCGCCATCGGCGACCGCGTCGTCAATCATTTGCCGCCGGCCAAGCGCGACATTGCCATGGTGTTCCAGAACTATGCGCTCTATCCGCACAAGACGGTCGAGCAGAACATGGCCTTTGCGCTCAAGCTCAGGAAAACCGACCCGGCCATTGTCGCCGAGCGGGTCAAGCGCGCCGCCGACATCCTCGACCTCAATCCCTATCTGAAGCGCTATCCCCGCCAGCTTTCCGGCGGCCAGCGCCAGCGCGTGGCCATGGGCCGCGCCATCGTGCGCAATCCGCAAGTGTTCCTGTTCGACGAGCCGCTCTCCAATCTCGACGCCAAGCTGCGCGTGCAAATGCGCACCGAGATCAAGGAGCTGCACCAGCGGCTGAAGACCACCACCATCTACGTCACCCACGACCAGATCGAGGCCATGACCATGGCCGACAAGATCGTCGTCATGCGCGACGGCCGCATCGAGCAGGTCGGCGCACCGCTCGAATTGTTCGACAGACCGGCCAACCTGTTTGTTGCCGGCTTCATCGGTTCGCCCTCGATGAACCTGCTCAAGGGCGTCCTGCGCAAGGGCGACGGTGTCGACATCGCGGGCACGCTGTTCCCGATCGCATCGGGCAATGCCGCGCAGGACGGCCAGGCAGTCGTCTACGGCGTGCGCCCGGAGCATCTCGAGATCCATCCCGACGGGGTGCCGGCGAAGATTTCGGTGGTCGAGCCGACCGGCTCGGAAACGCTGGTGTTCCTGCGCTTCGGCGAAGGCGAGATGGTGGCGCTGTTTCGCGAGCGCCACGACTTCAAGCCGGGCGACACGCTCAAGCTGAAGCCTCGGCTCGACCAGGTCCATCTTTTCGACGCCGAGACCGGCAAGCGTCTCTGATCCCAACTCACGAGGAATAACATGCTCAAAGGCATCAACCCGCTGCTCAATGCCGACGTGCTGCAGGCATTGCGGGCAATGGGGCATGGCGATGATCTGATCATCGCCGATACCAATTTTCCGTCCGATTCGGTGGCGCGCCAGACCGCGCTCGGCCGCGTGTTGCGCATCGATGCGTCGGCTGCGCAAGTGGTCAAGGCTGTGCTGTCACTCTACCCGCTCGACACATTCGTCGACGACTCCGCCGCGCGCATGGAGATCGTCGGCAAGCCCGACGAGATTCCGCCCGTGCAAAGCGAAGTGCAAAGGGAAATCGATGCGGCCGAGGGCAAGTCGTGGCCGATGATCGCGGTCGAGCGCTATGCCTTCTACGAGCGCGCCAAGCAGGCCTATTGCGTCATCCAGACCGGCGAACGCCGTTTCTATGGCTGTTTCGCTTTCCGCAAGGGCGTCGTGCCGCCGGATGCGGAGTAGCGGCATGGCTTCGGGCAAGCCGGTCGTCATCCTGGGTGTCTTCGTCGCCGACACCGCCTACAGGGCGCAGCGGCAGCCGCGCATGGGCGAAACGATCCTCGGCACATCCTTCACGCTGGGTCCTGGCGGCAAGGGCTCGAACCAGGCGGTGGCCGCAGGCAAGCTCGGCGCCGACGTCACCTTCCTCACCCGCCTCGGCGTCGATCCCTTCGCCGATATGGCCAGGCAGACCTGGACGCAGGCGGGCGTCAAGAATGCCGTCATCGACACGCCGGAAAGCTACACCGGCGCAGCCTACATCTTCGTCGAGGAGACCACCGGCAACAACGCCATCATCGTCAGCCCCGGTGCCGCCATGCTCATCTCACCAGCCGATATCGAAGCCAATGCCGGGCTGATCGGCAGTGCCGGCGTCTTCGTCACCCAGCTCGAACAGCCCATCGAAGCAGCCATGCGGGCGCTGGAGATCGCGCGCGAGGCAGGGGTGACGACGATCCTCAACCCGGCGCCTGCGGCAAAGCTTCCCGACCGCATCTACACGCTCTGCGACTATCTCACGCCCAACGAGACGGAGACGGAGGAACTGACCGGGATGAAGGTGTCCTCGGTCGAAGAGGCGCGAGCCGCTGCGGACAGTCTGCTGAACAAGGGCGTCGGCACGGTCATCGTCACGCTGGGCGACAAGGGCGCGCTTTTGCACTCGAAGGAGCGCTCCGACCATGTTCCTGCCGTTAGTGCGGGTCCTGTGGTCGAAACCACCGGCGCAGGCGACGCCTTCAACGGCGGCTTGGCCGCAGCACTTTCGCGAGGCGTGGAGCCGCTACAGGCGGTGCGTTTCGCCTGCGCCGTCGCCGGCATTTCCGTGACACGACCGGGAACCGCGCCGTCGATGCCGACGCTGCTGGAGGTCGAGGCGCTGCTGGCGAGGGGGTGAGATCGGCTTGGCTGACTGGCCGCTGACGCCGCCTCCAGCCTGATCTTAAGGCCTTGAGCCCTACGATTTTTTCGAACGCAGGCTTGTGGAGATCTTGCGCAGCGGGCCTGTGAAGCGCCAGCTTCTGGACTGATGCAAGGCTGCGATTTGCATCTGGCACACTTGCAGCGTTTGTTCGATCTCGTCCTTCTCGTTCCTTGCATCCGAAGCGGCGCTCTGCAGCTCGGCGCTGCTTTGGTGAGCCGCCTCAAGCTCATTGCGCAACCTTGAGATTTCAGAATGCACTGTCGCCTTCTCGGCTTCAGCGCTTGCAAGCATCGGTCGGATCGTTTGCACATCCTCCCAGGCAAGCCGCGCTACCAGATCGCCGACGGCACGGCGCATCTGCTCGCTCCAAGCCGCCGGATCAACGCGCATGAGGCGCGAGTACTCGGATTGTTCCTTGCTGGGGTTCGGTATCCAGACGCGCAGGGCTGAAGGCCACCAGCCGGCTCTGTCCGCGATATCAAGAAACGTAGCCAGTTGCGATGCTTGGGAGTGGCGCGAATTCTTCCATTCGGCGCTGAAATGCAGGACGGTTGGAACGCGGCAATAACTGAAGGGATTGTGCGGATTGTCGCGTATGATCCGCTGCCACAATCGCCAGTCCGCGGCCGATGTGACATCTTCCGGCCAAACGTCCCGTGATGGCAAGCAGTCGGCTCGATACAGAAAACAACTGGCCGGGATCGTATTCCCGCTCTCCATGAAGAACCCGAATTCGTCGGCCAGTTCCAGATTGGTCAGGAAGGGTGCTGCGATGCCATCGGTGGAAACCCACAGCGCCTGGCTGTACGCGATGGCAGCGCCGCCTTTGAGGCCATCCGCCAGGATTTCAAAATGATCCGGAAACAGGAGATCGTCATCGGCAGCAAAGCCAATCAAGTCGCCCCGTGCCTCACGCAGCGCAATGTTGCGGTTCGCATAGCCATAGTTCGGCGCTTTGGGCAAATCGAAGAAGCGAATGCGTGCGTCTTGAAAGGCTGCGATCACCTCGGCCGTGCCGGGCGCGCACCCGTCGCCGACGACCAGCAGTTCAAAATCCTGGACGGTCTGGTCCAGCACCGATTGGATGGCAAGGCCAATGACGTCGACACGCGAGTGGGTCGGCATCAGGATGGAAAAGCGAGGCTTGCTCACCATCCCTTCGCGCTGCCGAAATCATGGGGAATGAGATCGGTGTCGATCGGCAGTCGGTACTTATCGGGATTTGAGTGGTCGTACTGTATCGTTGGAAAATTGATGACGACCACATCGGACGTCCCGATATTCCGGTCAGCGTGCCAGACAAATTTCGGAATATTGACGAGGCGCGGACGGCTGCCGGAAAGATAGACCTTCGAAATCTTGCCATACGTGCTGGATTCGGAACGAGGGTCATAAAGCACCAGTTCCAGCTCTCCGCTCACGACGAAGTAGCGGTCCTCGTGCAGCTTGTGCAGGCCCCAGCCCTTCACCACCCCGGGGCGAATTGTGAAGAGGTAAGAAAAAACCAGGGGATCAGGATGCCAACCCCAGCGTGGATCATAAATCTCCGTGACACTGCCCCGGTCGTCATTGTGTCGGACGCTGTCGAAAAACGACATGCCGTCCACGAGAGGCGCAATGCTTTGCCGTTGCTCATCCAACGTGCGCTGGTCCTGGAGAGCGGCGGTAAGTGTGGATTCAAGGAGATTTGGGCGGTCCCCAGCATGATCGCTCATGGATAAAGTCCCCGTTGTCTGACCGATTCAGATCGACCCTAACTCTCACAATTTTCGATGGATGTCCCGATCGGACCAGAAGGTTCGCGCGGGCACTATGACTTTTTTCGGGTTCAGTTCGAATCGCTGATGGGGCTCGACGGCGGGTCAGCATCCGCCTGGGTGCCATCGATCGGATTCGGACCGCGCTGCGTGCGTCGCCTGCACTCGGGGGACGGTCATGCCGGCGCTGTTGATGCAGCGCGAGAAGCCCTGTTTCCCTGGCCCAGCCTACAGGCAGGCCCGTAGTGCGATGCAACAACACCGAACTCGGATTCGTAAGCATCCGAATTATCATATCCAGGAAGATCTTTTGACAATCAATGTCGGCATTTCTCTGAAGCCAAGGGTCTGATACCCTTGAGAGAAATGGCGCGAGTGACGGGGCTCGAACCCGCGACCTCCGGCGTGACAGGCCGGCACTCTAACCAACTGAGCTACACCCGCGCATGGCGAACACGTGTCAGCCGTGTTCGTCGTTGGGGCGCTGGATAAGGGGTTCGCCACCGGGTGTCAAGCGCGACAGGACAGCATAACAGCAAACAGGAGAAGGTTTTTTGACAGCTGGCGTTTTGTTGGCAAAACCAAGGTCCAACCAGGGCGTCGTTCGCTCATTTGGCCTTGCGAAGCCGATCTCGACCGCTTAAAGGTCCGGCCCGGAGCGGGCGATTAGCTCAGTTGGTAGAGCGCTTCGTTTACACCGAAGATGTCGGCGGTTCGAGCCCGTCATCGCCCACCATTCCATAGTCCATTCAAACGGTAGCCAAGACACGGAACCGAGTCGCTCGGCGGTGCTGCATCACGGCGGCAGCAGCCGAAAATCATTGCCCTCCGGCAGCAGCTGCCCGCCGTCGACAACAATGGTCGTGCCGGTGATGTAGCTGGCGTCGTCGGAGGCGAGGAACAGGAAGGCGTTGGCGACGTCGCGCGGGCTGCCGAGGCGGCCGAGCGGAATGGAGTCCTCCATGTTCTTGATGTAGGCAGCACCCCGATGCAGTTCGATCGCTTCGGTCAGGATGTTGCCGGGTTCGACGCCGTTGACGGTGATGCCATAGCCGGAGAATTCGATCGCCGCGGCACGGATGAAGCCGTTGATGCCGGCTTTGCTGGCGGAATAGTGGCCATGGCCGGGGCTGGTGACATGCGGGCCGGTGATCGACGAAGTGTAGAGCATGCGGCCGAAGCCTTGCGCCTTCATCGGCACCAGGGCCGCGCGGCTGGCGTTGAAGGTGCCGCGCAGATTGACGGCCATCACGCGGTCCCAGTCGTCGGCGCTGGTGTTCTCGATCAGCTGCCAGGGATAGATGCCGGCATTCTGCACGATGATGTCGAGGCGGCCATACTGCCCGATGGCCAGCGCCACGGCGGCCTCGGCATCGCTCATCTGCGAGATGTCGGTGCGGATGAAGGGAACGCCGAGCTCGTCAGCGGTCGCTTGCCCGGCCTCGACCTCCGTGTCGGCCAGCACCAGCCTCGCGCCTTCCTCGGCAAAGCGCAGCGCGATGCCCTTGCCGATACCACGGGCGCTGCCGATGATCAGCGCCACTTTGTCTTGTAACCGATTGGTCATGCGAGCCGTCCTGTCATGCGAGTCGTTGGCGGATGGTTTGCTTGAAAGCGTCCAGCAGCACGGCGGCCAGCACCAACAGGCCGTGGATCACCTGGGTGAAATTGGCCGGAAGGCCCATCAAATTGATCGCCGTGTTGATGGCCGACAGCAGCAGCACGCCGGCATAGACGCCGGGCAGGGTGCCGACGCCGCCTTTCAGGCTGACGCCGCCGATTACGACGGCGGCGAAGGCGTTGAACAAAAGGCCGACGCCGAGATTGGCGGTGGCGCCGGAGGTGCGGATCGCCAGCAGCCAGCCGGCGAGGCCGGCGATGGCGCCGGCGAGCACGAAGGCGATGATCAGATTGCGGTTCACCCGGATGCCGGCGCGGAAGGTCGCCGTCTCGTTGCCGCCGATCATCACGAGATGCCGGCCGAACGGCGTCTTGGCCATGATCAGCGAGAAGACGACGAAGCAGCCAACCGCGATCCAGGCGGTGAGCGGCAGGCCGATCAGGCGCTGGATGCCGAACCAGCGGATGGCCGGGGCCAGGTCCTGCGCCGAGCGGCCGCCCGAAACGACCAGCACCAGGCCGCGCACCCAGATGTAGGACGCCAGCGTGATGATGAAGGCGCTCATCTTGACCTTGACCACGAGGTAGCCGTTGAAGGCGCCGATGATGCCGCCAACGGCCAGCGCAACGAGCAGTGAAACCGGAACCATCAGCCATTCCGGATGCAACTGCACGCCCATGCCGATGCCCGACGAGCAGAACAGGATGCCGACCGCCATGGCGCTGAGCGCCGCCACCGATTCCACCGACAGGTCCATATGGCCGGCGATGATGACCAGCGCCAGGCCGATCGACATGACGCCGAGCACGCTGGAAGCTTCGATGATGTTGGCGAAGATGCCGAGCTGGAAATAGTTCGGGATGAAGATGGAAAACACCACCAACACGAACAGCAGCATGAACCAGACGAGGTTGTCGAGAACGAACTCCAGGGCTTTGCGTGTGCGCGGGTTCATGGGCTGATCCGGTTGGCGCCCCC
Organism: Mesorhizobium sp.; assembly: GCA_004017275.1. Lineage (GTDB taxonomy): Bacteria > Pseudomonadota > Alphaproteobacteria > Rhizobiales > Rhizobiaceae > Mesorhizobium. Next base: position 85,436 of record SAKE01000010.1, read on the forward strand.
GCGAAATCAACTCGATTTCGTCGGGTTAAGGCGCGGATTCAAATTCGCCACGGCGTCCTTTCGGACGCGGCGTTGTGAAAGGGCAGGCTCCGGGCCGATACGGCCCGGAGCGCTTTCAAATGAACTATTCGACCGACTTGACGGTGTCCGTCGGCGGCTTCTGGTTGCCCCAGAAGGCCGGGTTGTCGACATTTTCCTTGGTGATCGCGGCACCGGGGATCTTGATGTTCGGCCCCCAGGCTTCCTTGGTCACGGTCGATTTCAGGCCGAGCACATCGTATTCGCCGGGCTTGATCTCTTCCTTCTTGGCGATCTTGTCCATGAACATGGCGACCGCCGCGGCCTGCGCGTAGAGCGGCTGCTCGACTTCGACGTTGAGCCAGCCCTTGCGGATCAGGTCAAGGCCGACCGGAGCGCCGTTCGAGCTCATCAGCATGACGTCGCCCGGCTTCTTGCCGGCGGCCTCGAGCGAGGCGACGGCAGCGACCGAAAGGTGCGCGGCATGGCTGAAGATCAGGTCGATGTCGGGGTTTGCAAGTATCTGGTCGTTGACGATGGTCCCGGCTGCATCCGCCGCCCATTGCATGGCCGGAAGCGAGATGATCTTGACGTCCGGAAATGCCTTCATCTTTTCTTCAAAGCCCTTCTGGATGTCGAGCGTGTACGGGTCACCCGGATCGCCGAGCACCTGCAGCACCTTGCCCTTCACCGAGCCGTTCTTTGCCTTCAGCAGCTTCTCGGCTTGGTCCGCGGCGACGTAGCCGATCTCGACCGTTCCCGCGACGGAGGTGAAGTCCGAGGGTGTCGACGTGATCTGGCGGTCGAACTCGACCACCGGGATGCCGGCCGCACGGGCTGCCTCGATCGACGGCTTCAACGCATTGAAGTCGACCGCCGCCAGGATGATGGCCGCCGGTTTCAGCGCGATGACGTCGTTCATCTGCGATTGCTGGGCGTCGGTCTTGTTGTCGGCGTTCAGCGTCTTCATCTCGTAGCCGGTCTGCTTCAGGAACAGCTCCAGCGCGCTCACCGAGCCGGTCTGGAACTCGTCGAGCAGTGTCGGCACCATGTAGTAGACGATACCCTTGGACTGCGCGAATGCCGGCGTGAGCGTGGCAAAGGCCAGTGCCAGGATACCGAAGACAGCAAGAAGTATTCGCTTCATGTCGTTCGCTCCTCTTTTACGCCGGACCCCTCTTTTGTCCCTCAGCCCGCCGGTCCGGCACCGGCAAGCGTCTCCCCGGTGATCATGTTGATCACCGCGTCGGGACTTGTTTTGTTGCGTGCGACATCGCCGGCCACGACGCCTTGCCGGATCACCACGATCCGGTCGGCGACCTGAAAAGCCTGCTGCATGATATGGGTGATGATGACGACGCCGATGCCCTGGTTCGCCACCTGGCGGATCATATCGAGACCGCGCCGCGTCTGCTCGACGCCAAGGGCGGCGAACGGTTCGTCAAGCAGCACCAGCTTGCCGCCCCAATGCACGAAGCGGTTGAGCTCGATGGCCTGCCGCTGGCCGCCCGAAAGGTGCTCGACATTGGTGCGCAGCGACGGGATGCGGGTGCCGGCACTGGCCAGCGCCTTTCCGACGACGGTTTCCATGGCGCGCTCATCGAGCACGGGAACACCGAGAACCTTCCTGGTGATCTCGCGGCCCATGAAGAAATTGGCGACCACGTCGACATTGGTGCACAAAGACAGGTCCTGGTAGACGGTCTCGATGCCGGCCGCCTTGGCCTCGGCGGGCGATCTGGCAAGGAACTCCTTGCCTTCGAACAGCATGCGGCCGGAGGTCGGCTCGAGTCCGCCTGATATGATCTTGACCAGTGTCGATTTGCCGGCGCCGTTGTCGCCCAGCAGCGCCACGACCTCGCCCTTGCCGATCGAGAAGCTGATCCCCTTGAGCGCTTCGATCGCGCCATAATTCTTGGTGACATTGTCAAGCACCAGAAGAGGTTCGCTCATGCCGCAATTCCTCCGGTTTTCAGAAAATCGCGTTCGCGTTCGCGTTCGGCGGCAAACATCTGCCCGAAGCGCGGCGACAGCACGCCGGATACGGCAAGCGCGGCGGCGCCACGCAACACCGAATGTTGCCCACCACGCGCGACCGTGATTCGTGGCGTCGTGCGGTCCTTCCGCGCCGAGACGGAATTATGCAGGCCTCCGGCCGAACCGGCTAGCATTTCGAGCAGATCGATGGATGCCAACCCGCCGAGGATGACGGTTTCGGGATCGAACAGGTTCTCGATGACGGCGACGGCATTGTGAAAGATCGGCGCGACTTCGGCCACCCATTCGGCCTCGCTGCCGTTCCAGCGCCGGAGCGCCTCGAGCGAGAGGTATCTTTCGAGACAGCCGCTGTTGCCGCACGGGCAGGCCTCGCCGCCGGGAACGACAGGAATGTGTCCGATCTCGCCGGCATTTCCCCAGGCCCCTCGCAAAGCGGAGCCTTCGTGAACCATGACGCCGCCAAGGCCGACGCCGAAATAGAGATAATAATATTCGGAAAATCGAGCGCCGAGGCCGTAGAGGCGCTCGCCCATGGCTGCGGCCGCCATGTCGGTTTCAAAGAAGGCCGGCAGCCCGGTGGAAGCCGCCAGCCGCTCACCCAGCGCCACATCCTTCCAGCCGGTCATCGTGGTCGGGCCGACAAAACTCATGGATTCGACATCGAACGGACCGGGCAGGGCCAAGCCAACCCCGAGAACCCGTCCGCCAGCCCGCATTCCGGTCAATTCAACCACCATCGCCGCGATCAGGTCGAAGGCATGGTCGGGCGTTGCATTCGGGGCTTCACGATAGTTGCTCTCAATCACGTCGCCGCTCAGATTGATCAAGGCGGCGCTGATGCCGAGCGGGGTGAGGTGGACGCCGACCGCATAACCGCCCTCGGGATTGATCCTCAAGGTCGCCGGCGGCAGGCCGCGCCCCTTCGGCTCCTCCCGCAGAGACAGGATATAACCCTGCTCTTCCAGTTCGCGAACGATGGTCGATACGGTCTGGACGGTGAGGCCGACGCGCCGGGCAATCTCGCCGCGGGCAATCGGCCCATGCAGGCGGATGGACTCAAGCACGATGCGCCGGTTGTACGGCCGCCCGAACTCTTGATTGGTCCCCCGCAGTGCCATGATTGCGCCCCTTAGGAGAGCCCAGCTTCGCATTGCTTATTTATTCAGTCAAATGGAATTCAAAAATAATTTGATAGCGAAAACTCAAGACCGCACGAGGCTCTGACGGCGTATCCGGTTCAGGACCTGCTCGCGCGCCGTCCTGGCCGATTGCCGTCATGGCGAAACCGCTTCAAGGGTGAGCGACGCGCGACCGTTGATCCGACAGAGCATGGAGCAAAGATGATCGAGTTGCCGTTTGCCCGCGACGAGTACCAGCAGCGGCTGCGCAAGATCCGCACCGAGATGGCGAAGCGCGGTCTCGAGCTCCTGATCGTCAACGACGTTGCCAACCAGCATTACATCACCGGCTATGATGGCTGGTCATTCTACACGCCCCAGGTCGTGCTCGTTCCGATCGAAGAGGTCGAGCCGGTCTGGATCGGGCGCGCCATGGATGCGGCCGGCGGTCTTCTGACGGCCTGGATGAAGCCGGAAAACGTGGTTGGCTTCCCGGAAGACCACGTTCAGCGTGTCGATCGCCATCCGATGGACTGGATCGCAAGCTGGATCGTCGCCAAAGGCTTGGGTAGCAGACACATCGGCATCGAACTCGAAGCCTACTATTTCTCGCCGAAAGCCCACGCCCGACTTGTCGCCGGACTGCCCAATGCAAAATGGCATGATGCCGATCTGCTGGTGAACTGGATCCGCGCGGTCAAATCGGCACCCGAGATCGCCTATTTGCGTAAGGCATCGACCCTGGCCGAAGCGGCCGTCACGCGGGCCTTCGAGGTGATCGCGCCAGGCGTGCGCGAGTGCGATGCCATCGCCGCCATCCAGGCGGCGCAGATCGCAGGCAGCCCGGATTTCGCCGGCGACATCACCGCGCTTCCGCCGACGATCCTTGGCGGCGAGAACGCTTCCGCGCCGCACATCATGTGGAGCGACAGGCGGTTCGGGGACAATGAGACGATTGCCCTGGAGCTTGCCGGCGTCTGCCGTCGCTATGCCGCCGGGCTCGCTAGAACCATGCAGCTTGGCAAGACGCCGACAAATGTCTCGGATACGGCAAAAGCGGTGATCGAGGGTATGGACGCCGTGCTCGACGCGGTCAGGCCGGGAACATCGGCCGAAGCGGTCGAAGCCGCGTGGCGCAAGGTCATCCAGCGCTACGGACTGAAGAAGGAATCGCGCATCGGCTATTCCATCGGCGTCGCCTATCCGCCGGATTGGGGCGAACACACGATCAGCCTCAGGCCGGGCGACAAGACTGTGCTTGAACCGGGCAACGTCGTGCATTCCATCCTTGGCATGTGGATGGACGGTTGGGGCATCGAGATCAGCGAGACCATTTTGGTGACCGCAACCGGCAATGAGACGCTGACGAGGTTCCCGCGAGAGATCCACGTCAAATCCTGAGGCTCTGCCATGGCAAATGGTGTAGCGGGGACCGTGACGATCGCGCAACCATCGCCACGGCGGTGAACACGGCCCGGAAAAGCCGATAGCTGTCCGACCGGTGCTTGTGCCCTACATAGGCTGTGTGGATACGATCTATGTCTTGCTGATTTTCGCTGCGGTCATTGCGATCATCTATCTGGGCGGCAAATGGAACACGTCGGATACCGACCACTATCTGGGCTTCGACAACCTGCGTCCGCCCCGCAAGGGGAAAGCCCCGACCGGCGGCGACACGGATCCGAAAAAGGAATGAGCGCCGCGCGCGCCGACGGCTGCCTGAACGGGTTGATTGCCTGCGAGTCGGGATAGAGCTTTGTTCTTGAGTGTCTGACCGTCGATCAACTCTCGGCCTGCCCGCCTCAGAGATACTGGGCGACCTTCTTGCCGACCGTCAGGAAGCGCAAGGGATCGATCGCTTCGCCATTGTGGCGGACTTCGTAGTGCAGATGCGGGCCGGTCGAACGGCCACTGCTGCCGGTCTTGCCGATGACGGCGCCGGCGTCCAGTTTTTCGCCGACGGTCACGTCGATCTCGCTGAGATGCCCGTAACGCGTCGCAAAACCATTACCGTGGTCGACTTCCACCATGCGGCCATAGCCGCCATTCCAGCCGGCCTTGGTGACGGTGCCAGGCGCCGTGACTTTTGCGGCCATGCCGATCGGCGCCCTGAAATCCATGCCGGAATGCAGTGCTGCGGTGCCAAGGAGAGGGTCAGTGCGCACGCCGAACGGGCTGGTAACGGAGTGACCCGGCGCGGGATTGGTGAGCGGCAGCTGGCGCGCTTCCTTCTTGAGGTGGTCGAGCGCGTCCAGCGCTTCGTCCAGCTCCTTGACCTTGCTGTCAAACATCATCGAACTGTCGAGCGGGATCAGCGGTCCGCCGACATCGCTGTCGACCTTGCCGAAGTCGCTGTCGACCGGCAGTCCAGCCGCTTGAAGCGCCTGGGTGATCGCGTCGGCGCTCTTGTAGGCGTTGTCGGCAAGCGTGCTGATGCGGGTGAGCTGATCGCTTTCGATCGATTTCAACGACTGGTTGATCGAGACGAAGAGCTTGTCGGCACGATCGGCGGCAGAATCGTTGGGCAGCGGATCGGAGCGGGTCGACCACAGCGAGAACGGCCTTGTGTCGCCGGCGCCGAGGTCGGCGCTCAGGCTGGCGACCGCATAGTCCTGCGCAGGAGGGGCGATGCTGCCGGTCACTTCGGCGCGTTTGTCCGGCTTCGCAACCGCTGCCGGATCTTCGGCCGGTGCCGCGCCGACTTCACTTTCGGCGCGTTCGAGCAGCGGGCCAAGGCGGCCGTGACGCTGGCTCAGCTGGCTCTGGCGCTCAAGCAGTTCGCTGACCTTGGTTTCCATCAATTGCTGGTCGAGCAACTGCCGGCTGGTGATGCGGTCGACCTGGGCGCGCAGCGCCGAAATGCGATCTTCATAGGCTTGCTGCATGCGCGCCTGCCGCGCCGTGGTGGCGCCGATCAAATCGTCGCGCAGCACGAGGTAGGAAGTGGCCATGAGGTAGCCGATGGCAATGGCGGCCAGCGCCGAGCCGATAAAGGCCGCCAGCCAGGGTCGGATCGTGAAGTGCCTAATCTCGTTGCCCCGGGCGATGATGACCGTATGGGGCTCCTTGCGCTTGCCGAAGACTGCGGACTGACCGGTTGCGTTCACGGGACCAAGCTTTCGTTTACGACACAACGACAGCTTGACTACACATTATTAAGGTTAACAAAGGCTTGCAGCGCCGGCTTGCCCGCAGCGATTGCCTGCCAGGCGTGCGTAAGGTTGTAAGGGAAGCCGCGCCAGCCTCGCCGGCAAAACCTCAAAGCGCGCGAACGGCCTCGAGCACCTCTTCCGCATGGCCCTTGACGCGGACCTTGCGCCAAATCCTGGCGATCCGCCTGTCGCGGCCGATCAGGAACGTCGCGCGCTCGACGCCCATGTATTTGCGGCCATACATGGATTTCTCGACCCACAGATGGTAGGCCTCGATCACCTTGCGCTCTTCGTCGGCGGCGAGATCGATGGTGAGATTGTATTTCGACTTGAATTTGTCGTGTTTCTTGACGGGGTCGGGCGACAGGCCGATCACCACCGCGCCGGCCTTTTCGAAGTCCGGCTTCAGCTGTGAAAAGCTGATCGCCTCTTGCGTGCAGCTTGTTGTGTCATCCTGCGGATAGAAATAGAGCACAACGGGCTTGCCTAGGGATGCGGCAAGGCTGACTGATCCGCCGCCGTCGCGCGGCAGATCGAATTGCGGCGCAAGATCGCCTACGTCGAGGTCAGCCATACCGATGCCCTTGTTTGTGGTTACGCGCGAAGCCACACCGATATAGTGTCGAGCGGGGATTCGTCCACGATCGAGTTCGTACAACGGAAAATTGCGTGGATCAGGAGCAACCGCAGCACGAGAAGATCCGGTTCAGGCGGGATGAGATCACCGACCTGGGGACCTTTCCGTCCGCCTGCCGCGTGCCGCCGCTCGGTCAGGCGTCGATCGGACGCGGCTTTCGCATGCTGGCAAGGGTATTTGCCGGTTTCGCCAGCCTCCTCTTGTTGGCGGCAGTCGTCGTCTATCTCATCGGTGCGTCCGGCGTCGGTTCGGAACGGCTTCGGACGGAAGCGGAAACGGCGCTCGAGAAACTGGCGGGTGTCGCTGTCAATGTCGCGGTCGGGCCGGCCCGCATCACGCTTGACGGTTCGAGTTTCATAGCACTCCAGGTCAGCGACGTCAGCTTGAAGACCGCCGACGGCAAGCCGATGGCCGATGCCGGCCGCGTGCGTTTTGGTGTGCGCCTGATCCCGCTGCTGTGGGGGGATGTGCGGCTGACCAGTGCCAGGATCTCTGATGCCCGCATCGTCACGGCGGCAATACCATCCGGCGGCGACTGGACCGCCACGCTGCGCAATGCCGATGGCCTGATCGATCCGGAGAAACTGTCCGCTGCGCTGTTCGGAAACGTCAACCGCGCACTCGATGCCGTGCGGGAAGATTCGCTGCATCGGATCGATCTTCGCAACGTCGAATTCGTGCTGCCCGAAACCGGAGCGATCAAGCTCCTCAAAATCACCGACGCAACCGTCGAGCAGTCGGGACCCGGCGGCATGCAGTTCTCGTCCACGGCGGATGTCGACGGCAGGGCGGTTACCGCCACTGCTTCCGCCACCCGCGATGTCGCGGCACACCGCGTCACGGCGCTGGATGCCAGCATCGATCTGGCGGATGCCAGTGTTACCACTGGGGTTGCTGACACCACGGCCGCTGCCGGCAAGTTGGGCTCGGTCGCCTTGAAGCTGACGGGATCGGAAGGATCGGGTGCGAATGCATCGCAGTTGACGGCCGCTTTGTCGTCGACGGGTTCCGTCCTCGATCTCGGCACGCGCGGCCTGCTGCCGGCCAATTTCGATGTCAATGCGACGCTGGTCGCGGGCAGCAACAAGGTCCAGGTGGATAGGCTGCTGCTGAAGACCGGCCGGTCGACATTCAACTTCGCCGGTTCGATCGGGCCGAAGCCGGCAAGCGGCGCGGCCGGTGAGGAACCTTCCTATCGCTACGACCTGACCAGCGATGGTTCCTCGCTTGCGCCTTCGGAGTCGCCTGAGCCGGCGCTCTCCTTCCTCGCCCGGATTGCCGGTGTCTACAACACGGTCAGCCACAAATTGGTCGCCGAGCAGATCGCGCTTCGCTCCGCGGCCTCCGGCGAGGTGCTTGGCACCGCCGCCGTGGCGTTCGTCGACGGCAAGGCGCCGGGGATCAATCTGGCGTTCAACATCCACGACATGCAGGTCTCTCACGTCAAGCAGCTGTGGCCATGGTTCTCGGCGCGCAATGCCCGCTTGTGGGTGCTGGCCAATCTGTTCGGCGGCCGCGTCGTCGACGCCAACCTTCAGTTCCAGGTCGTGCCGGGCCGGCTGGGCAACGGCGTACCGTTGTCGGCCGATGAGGTGTTCGGCCGCTTCCAGATCGAGGGATCGCGCTTCGACACCGCCGGCCGCATCCCGCCGATCCGCGACGCGGTTGGCGTCGTCGGTTTCCACGGCAACGATGTCGACATCTCCCTGTCCTCGGGCACTGTGTATATGCCCAGCGGCCGCACCGTGGCGGCCAGCAACGGCACGCTGATCGTCAAGGCGGCCAATCGCCCGCCGGTCATCGGCGCGCTCGACATCGACGTCGACGGCGATGCGTCCGCCGTCGCCGAGCTCGCATCCTACGAGCCGATCAACGCCATGCGCCATGTCGGCATTCTGCCGGAAGACCTGTCGGGCAGCGTCACCGGCCACGTCAAGGCCGATATTCCGCTGCAGTCCGGCGTCGATAGTTCGAAGCTCGATTGGCTGGTGTCGCTCGACTATAGCGGCATGTCGTTGGCCAAGCCCTTCGAGGGGCAGATCGTGACGGATGCCGACGGTTCGATCACGGTCGACCCCGAAAAGGCGGTGATCTCCGCCAAGGCGTTGCTGAACGGCATTCCTGCCGAACTCGACCTGATCGAGCCGCTCAGGGATGACGGGCCGGCGCGCAGCCGCAAGGTGGCCCTGGTGCTCGACGACAAGATCCGCGCTGCCGCCATGCCCGGTTTGAAGCCGCTGCTTGCCGGAACGGTGAAGGTCGCGATCGACAAGAACGGCAGCGGCGACCAGAATGTCTCGGCCGACCTTACCAATGCCAGGCTGGACATTCCCTGGGCGGGTTGGAGCAAGGGGGCAGGGGTGCCCGCCAATGTCACCTTCGTCATGACCAAGTCCGGCGACACCACGACGCTGTCCGACTTCGATCTCGACGGAAAGTCGTTCTCCGTCGACGGCAGCATCGTGCTGGTCAACGGCGCCCTGTCGTCGGCGCGGTTCAGCAAGGTCACCTTGAACCGGGGCGACGACGTTTCGGTGTCGGTGAAGCGGTCCGGCAAGGGCTATGCCGTCGATATATCGGGCAACGCGCTCGATGCCCGCTCGCTCATCAAGCAGTTCACCTCGGATGTCGACACGGCCACCAAGACCACCGGTTCCGATGCCATTTCCGTCAGCGCTGATGTCGATCGGCTGACTGGTTTCCACGACGAGCAATTGTCCAATTTGAAGCTCGACTACAGCGCGGCCGGTTCACGGGTGAACGGGCTGAAGGTCAGCGCCACGGCAAGTTCGGGCGCCGCCATATCGATCAGCAACATAACCGGCGCCGGTCGGCGCACGCTCAACATGCAGTCCGCCGATGCCGGTGCCATCCTCAGGTTCCTCAACATTTACGAGCATATGGAAGGCGGAACGATCACCCTGGCGCTTGCGGGGCCGAGCGACGGATCGCTGAAGGGCAAGGTCGACACCAGCAACTTTTTCATCGTCAACGAACCGAAACTCGCTTCCATCGTCTCGACCACGCCGGCCGGCGACAACCGCAGCCTCAATCAGGCGGTCAAGGGCAAGCTGGACACGTCGCGGGTGCAGTTCGAACGCGGTTACGCCGAGATCGACAAGGGCAGCGGCTATCTGAAACTGGCCAATGGCGTGCTGCGCGGCCCGCGCATCGGCACGACGTTCCAGGGCACGCTCTACGACCAGGACAACAACATGGACATGACCGGCACGTTCATGCCGGTCTATGGTCTCAATCGCATCTTCGGCGAACTGCCGATCGTCGGCGCGCTGCTCGGCAATGGCCGCGACAGAGGCCTGATCGGCGTCACCTACCGGCTCAAGGGCAATGCCAACAGGCCGCTGCTGGACATCAATCCGCTGTCGGTGATCGCGCCCGGAATATTCAGGTCAATCTTTGAGTACAGGTGAGTTCTGTCAAGTCAGTTTTCGCGGTGAGTTAGCGGCGGAAAAAAGCGCCTCAAACAGTCGTCCGTCGGATGCGCAGCGGATCGTCAGCGCGAAACCGGGGTCAAGGTCAGCACCTCACTGTTGGTCTTGCACGAGCCCGGCACGCCGGCGATGCACCCCGTCGTGGTTTGCTTGATCGTCAGGGTAGAGCCGTCGCCCGAAGGGCCGATCGTATAGGTGCCGCTGCCGGCGCCTGAAAAACCGCCGCCAGCCAGCACATAATCGACTGTCCCGCCGGAGCGCGACGTTGGCGAGTACAAGAAATTCGCGGTGCCACCGGGGAATTTGCCGACGACCTTGAACGCCTCATCCAACTTGGCCACTTTTCCGCTCACCTTGATCCGAGCGCCGCCGCCGGTCACCGTCCACGGGCCTGGGCAAAGCCTGTCCAGCACGTGTTCGGTAATCCGGGCAGCCTCGTCCAGAACCGCATCGTCATCTGCAAAGCCGGTGAAGCTGTCAACAAGCTCGCCGCCGGGGTTGGTTCTTATCTCTATGGTCCAATCGGCTTTCCCAGCGCCGAATTTGATGCTGCCACCAATCAGAAAATCTGGTGCCAAGGTGCCCAGCTTCTTTATCGCCGTGGCCGGGTCAGCATATTTCGACTGCTGAAATTTCTGTTCCTTGTTCACCTCGTCGATCCGCCGCCATTCGACGACCTTTCCCGCGCACCATGCAAACTCCCCGCCGTCGTCCAGCATGGTGATGGCCTGGTACAAGATAGCCTCGCCCAGTCCGTTGCCAGCAAACTCCTGGCCGGGATAGTTGTCGGTGGTGATTGTGCCAACCGCCAGCACAACATCGGCTTGCTGCGCTGATGCGATCGCCGGTGACAGCAAGACAAGCAAAAACGCGCAAAGCATTGGCACGAAATGCGACGCCAGCGACCGAACCTGCACCTTGATGCGCCCCCGCATATGGATCATGCGGCACATTGCCCCTGTCACCATTGGTCTGTCCAACGAAATCGCGGGCGCTGGGCATCGTCGCCTCGCCGATCGAAACCAGCAGGTTCAACGGTGTCGAGCCGCTCAGCTATCTCGCCGACGTCCCCGTCAGACCGGCCGCACCAGAATGTGCTTTTTCCTGCCCAGCGAAAGCTTTACGACGTTTTCGGGACTCAAATCCCCGGGAGTCACTAGCCGGCGCTCGTCGCTCACCGGCTCGTCGTTCAGGCGCACGGCACCGCCCTGCACATGACGCCGCGCTTCACCATTCGAGGCCGCCAGTCCGGCGCTCACCAGCAGCGAGAGAACACCGAGGCCGGCTTCGAGCGCGGCCCTGTCAACCTCGACGGTCGGCAGCGATTCGGCGAGCGCACCTTCCTCGAAGGTCTTGCGCGCCGTATCGCTGGCTTGTTCGGCGGCTGCACGACCATGCAGCAGGGCTGTGATCTCGGTGGCGAGGATCTTCTTGGCCTCGTTGATCTCGGATCCGCCGAGCCGCTCGAGCCGCGCGACCTCGTCCAACGGCAGCGTCGTGTAGAGCTTCAGGAAGCGGCCGACATCGGCATCCTCGGTGTTGCGCCAGTACTGCCAGAATTCGTAGGGGCTCAGCATCTCCGCATCGAGCCAGACCGCGCCCGAGGCGGACTTGCCCATCTTGGCGCCCGACGAGGTGGTGAGCAGCGGCGTGGTCAGCGCATAAAGCTGCGCATCCTCCATGCGGCGGCCGAGATCGATGCCGTTGATGATATTGCCCCATTGGTCGGAGCCGCCCATCTGCAGCCGGCAGCCGAGACGCTTGTAGAGTTCGACGAAATCATAGGCCTGCAGGATCATGTAGTTGAATTCGAGGAACGACAGCGACTGCTCGCGATCAAGCCGCAGCTTGACGGAATCGAAGGCCAGCATCCGGTTGACGGAAAAGTGACGGCCGACATCGCGCAGGAAATTGACGTAGTTGATCTCCATCAGCCAGTCGGCATTGTTGACCATGATGGCGTCGTTGGGGCCGCTGCCGAATTTGAGGTATGGCATGAAGTTGCGGCGGATGCCGGCGAGGTTGTCGTCGATATCCTGCGGCGTCAGCAACTTGCGCGCCTCGTCCTTGAACGACGGGTCGCCGATCATCGAGGTGCCGCCGCCCATCAGCGCGATCGGCTGATGACCCGTCTGCTGCAGCCAGTGCAGCATCATGATCTGGATCAGCGAGCCGGCATGCAGGCTCTTGGCGGTCGCGTCGAAGCCGATATAGGCCGTCACCGTTTCCTTGGCGAAGATATTGTCGAGGCCGGCATCATCCGAAGTCTGGTGGATGAAACCGCGCTCGCTCATCGTGCGCAGGAAATCGGATTTGAAGGCGGACATTGTTTCTTTCCCGAAAGCGCCCGGCCGCTGTGGCTCGGGTGTGCATGAACGCGCGCGTTTAGCATCCAAGCGCGATCAGCAAAAGTGGAATCCGGTTTTGCGTCCGATCGCGCGCCAGACAAAGGTCCAGCGATCAGCAAAAGTGGTTTCCGATTTTACAGCTTGGGCGGATGGCGTTGCGAATCCTTGCTTCGCCGTTTTGGCTGGCGTATTGAGGCGCCGCGCAGGGGCAGGGCCTGAAGCGCCGCGACGGGGCCATCCCGCAAATCAGATCCGGAAAGCTCCCGCGATGAACAGGAACTATCTCCTCCTCTTTCTGTTCAGCCTGCTGATGACGCTCAGTGGGCTGATGAGCCTTCCGCCAGTCGACCGCGACGAATCCCGGTTTGTCCAGGCCACCAAGCAGATGGTCGAAACCGGCGACTATGTCGACATCCGTTTCCAGGATGCCTCGCGCTACAAGAAGCCGATCGGCATTTATTGGCTGCAATCGGCGGCCGTGGCGCTGAGCGGCGAGGGGGCAGCGGCGCCGATCTGGGTCTATCGCCTCGTCTCCATGCTTGGCATCGCCTTGGCCGTCGTCGGCATCGCCTGGACGGGCACCAAGCTCTTCGGGGCCAATGCAGGTCTCGCCGCCGGTCTGATGATGGCGGCGATCTTCGCCACCGCCTTCGAGGGTCGCGACGCCAAGACCGACGCCATGCTGCTGGCCTGCTGCGTGGCGGCGCAAGGTGCGCTCGCGCAGATCTATCTGGCAGCGCGCCGCAACGAACCGGTAGCCGGCCATCTGCCGTGGATATTCTGGGCGGCTCAAGGCCTGGGAATTCTTATCAAGGGGCCGGTGGCCCCGCTGTTATCGGTACTGACGGTCGCCACGCTGTTTGCCTTCGAACGCGACTGGCGCTGGCTCTTGAAGCTGAAGCTTGTGCGCGGTGTCGCCCTGGTGCTCCTCATCGTGCTGCCTTGGGTCGCCCTCATCACCTGGAAGAGCGGCGGCGCCTTTCTCCAGGATGCGGTCGGCAAGGACATGGTGGCCAAGGTGGCGTCCGGCGAGGAATCGCACGGCTTGCCGCCCGGTTTCTACATGCTGACCTATTCGTTGTTCATGTGGCCCTTCGGCCTGATCGCGGTCGGCGCCGGCCTGCAGGCCCTCAACCGGTTGCGCGACGATCCCCGGCTGCGCTTCTGCCTCGCCTGGTACATTCCGTTCTGGCTGGTGTTCGAGCTGATCCCGACCAAGCTGCCGCATTATGTGCTGCCGGCCTATCCCGGCATGGCGCTGCTGATCGGCTGGCTGCTGACATTGTCTCCGCAGGAGGCGAATGCGCCGCTCAGGCGCTGGCAGGATTGGTTGTGGTGGTCGACCGCATTCGGTCTTGCCGTGGTTAGCCTCGGTCTGGCGGCCGTCTGCATCGGAGCGCCGATCTACCTCACCGGCACCTTCTCCTGGTGGAGCATTCCGGCGGCCGCGGCAGCACTGGCGGCAGGCTATTTCGCTTTTTCGCGGCAGCTGCAAGTGCCGCTGCGCCGCATCGGCGCCATCGCGGTCTGTGCGGGCGTTACCTATGGCTTGCTGTTCGGCGTCATCGCGCCCTCGCTGAAGCCGATCTGGCTGAGCCCGGCAATCGAGGCGGCAGTCAAGGCCAACAGGCCTTGCGACACGACGGTGCTCGCCTCGGCGGAATATCACGAGCCGAGCCTGGTGTTCCTGGTCGGCACCAAGACCATCCTGACCGATGTCGATGGCGTCGCCAAGCATCTGCTTGGCGATCCGGCCTGCGCGCTGGCGCTGGCGCAGGTCGGCGACGAGCTGAAGCTGAACGGCCTGTTGGCGGCGCAAGGCAAGTCGGCGACCCGCGTTGCCGAAGTCGACGGCCTCAACTATTCGTCGGGAGACAAACTGTCGCTCGGCCTCTATCGTGTGGCCCCATGACGGCTCGCCGATGCCCATGACGGCAACAATGGGGTCGAATTTCCTATGCTGGTGAAATCACGCCCTTCGGTTTCCAGCCTGCTCCTCGGGATAGGGCGCCGGTCCCTCGACAATTTTCGCGATACGCTGCAGATCGCCAAAAAGCGCTTTGCCACCCGTCCGGCCCGATACCCGAACATTTTGTGGTCGGTCTGGGTGCTGGTGTGGATTTTGCTGACGGCAGCAGCATTTGTTCGCCTCGACACCCCGGCCGGAATGCTTCACGGCCGGTGGTCGGCGGGATTTGCCCGGGCTGCCGACTTTTTCACCCAGTTCGGCCTGGGTGGCTGGTATCTTATTCCGTCGGCGCTTCTACTCGTCGCCGCGAACCTGGCGGACTGGCGAAGCCTTTCAAGGCGCTCGCTGATGCTCGTCTACAACTGGACCTGCCTGGCTTCTCTTGTGCTGGGCGCCACCGGCCTGTCGGGCCTCGCCGTCAACGTGCTGAAATATGTCATCGGTCGGGCTCGCCCGCTCTATTTCGAAGACTTTGGCGTGCTGGCCATGCATCCCTTCGCTTTCGACGCGCGCTTCGCCGGCTTTCCGTCCGGCCATGCCACGACAATGGGCGCGGTGTTCGGGGTCGCTTTGCTGTTGTTTCCGCGGCGCTGGTACATCGCCCTGGCGATCACCGCCTGCATCGCCTCGACCCGGATCTTCGTCGGCGCGCACTATCCCAGCGACACCGTCGCCGGCTTCGGCCTTGGCTGCGGCTTTGCGCTGGCTTGCGGGCTGGTCTTTGCCCGGCTCGGCTTCATCTTTCGGCCGATGCCGTCGGGATTGCCGGTCCGCAAGAAGACGTTTTGGCTGATTGGGCCGACAAGGAAGGCTGCCTGAGCGCTCGAAGCTCAGTTGCCGTCCAGACCGCCATAGGACCTGACCAGGCCGGCCATGCCGGGCGATTGGTGGTCTTCGCTGTCGAGCCCCTGCGCAACGCCGACCCGATCGGCCACAGGCCGGTTCTGGCTGACCTTCCACTTGCCGTGGATTTCGCTGATCTCGATTTCCAGCCCGATAATGCCCTTGATCTGCGACTGGATGAACGGCGCCGGCGCATCGGTCACCGCCCAGGGCGCTTCGCGAGCGCCTTCCTGGGACGCGGTCAGGTCGGCGATCTGCTGCGCCAGCCAGTCCTGATCATCCATCACCTTGACGGTGCCGCGCACCTGCACGATGGCATAATTCCAGGTCGGCACCACCTTGCCGGTCTCACGCTTGGTCTCGTACCAGGACGGCGTCACATAGGCATCGCTGCCCTGGAAGACGATCAGTACGGGTGACGCCGGATTGTCGGCCAACAGGCGCCATTGCGGATTGGCCCGCGCCAGATGCGCGCGCAGCCTGCCGTTCGGCCCGACATCCGCGTCGAGCAGGAACGGGATGGCGTTGGCGACCGGCCCCTCGGGTCCGTTGGAAATCAACAGGCCCAATGGATGCGCCCGGATCAGCCCATGCAGGATTTCCGGCCGCGTTTCCCTGAAATGAGGAGGTTCGTACATCGCCGCCGCTTCGTCCTTTACCTATCTCAACCGCTTCGGTCGCGGATCCGACAATTCACCGGCCAGCCGGCGGTCGAGATAATCAGCGCATTCCTCAAGCAGCAGGTCGGCGTCATTGGAGAAGAAATGGTTGGCGCCGGGCAAGGTCTTCTGCGTGATGGTGATGCCCTTTTGCGTGTGCAGCTTGTCGACCAGACCCTGCACATCCTTTGGCGGCGCCACCTTGTCGGCATCGCCATGGATGATCAGGCCCGATGACGGGCAGGGCGCCAGGAACGAGAAATCATAGGTGTTGGGCTGCGGCGCGATCGAGATGAAGCCTTCGATCTCCGGACGGCGCATCAGAAGCTGCATTCCGATCCACGAGCCAAAGGAATAACCGGCGACCCAGCAGCTCTTGGAATCCGGATGCAGCGACTGCACCCAGTCCAAAGCCGCGGCGGCGTCCGACAACTCGCCGGTGCCGTGGTCGAACTCGCCCTGGCTGCGGCCGATGCCGCGGAAATTGAAGCGAAGCGTGGTGAAATCCCGCTTCTGGAACATGTAGAAGAGGTCGTAGACGATCTTGTTGTTCATCGTGCCGCCGAATTGCGGATGCGGGTGCAGGACGATGGCAATCGGCGCGCTCTTTTCCTTGGAAGGCTGATAGCGACCCTCAAGGCGGCCGGCAGGACCGGTGAAAATGACCTCAGGCATAAAATACTCCACTTGGGTAATACGAACGCGCGGTGCCCGGAACGTTTCCTCTGGCCTTGACGCAGGGCGAGCGTCTTCTTAGAAGCTAGTTTAGAATTGTTCAAAACTGAGTGGCAAGACATCGAGCCCAGCCACCCGCGCCGCAAGCCGCGTAAATAGGACGGCTCGCCTTGGAATTTCAAGGAAATAACGCCATACGGCAGCGGAATGGCTTCAGACGGTACCAACTGGACGAAAATGGCCGGAATACGCGCCTATCTCGACTACAATGCCAGTGCGCCGCTGCTTGCCGCGGCCCGCGAAGCTATGGTCGCGGCTCTTGATGTCGCCGCCAACCCGTCATCGGTCCATGCCGAGGGGCGCGCCGCACGCCGCCTGATCGAGACCGCCAGGCGTGATGTGGCGGGGCTGGTCAACGCCAAGGCCGAACACGTCGTGTTCACCTCCGGTGCGACCGAAGCGGCTTCGACGCTGCTGTCGTCAGACTGGCAGATGGGGCGCGGCAGCGTGCGCATGAGCCGGCTTTACGTGTCCGAGGCTGATCATCCCTGCCTGTTGAATGGCGGACGCTTCCCGGCAGCGCAGGTGACGCGGATCGGCGTCGACGCCAACGGCATTGCCGACCTCGACGCTTTGGCGGCGGCCCTCGGCGGCCATGACAAGGCCGATGGCCTGCCGCTGGTCGCTATCCATGCCGCCAACAACGAGACTGGCGTTATCCAGCCGATCGATCGCATTGCCGAGATCGTCAAGGTGGCGGGCGGCATCCTCGTCGTCGACGCCGTCCAGGCCGCGGGGCGCGTTTCGATCGATATGTCAGCGGGTTACGCCGATTACCTGATTCTGTCCTCGCACAAGATAGGCGGTCCCAAGGGCGTCGGCGCCATCGTCGCTGCTTCCGATCTGATGATGCCGAAGCCGCTGATCAATGGCGGTGGCCAGGAAAAAGGCCATCGCGGCGGCACCGAAAACCTCGCTGCCATTGCCGGTTTTGGCGCGGCCGCACGCGAGGCTTTGGGCGGATTGCCAACCATGGATGCGGTGCGCCAGCGCCGCGACGAGATCGAGGCCATCGTCAAAACACTGGTGCCGGACGCGGAAATCTTCGGAACCGGTGCGCCAAGGCTTGCCAACACGACATTCTTCGCTATTGCGGGCGTCAAAGCAGAGACCGCGCAGATCGCTTTCGATCTGGCCGGCGTGGCACTGTCGGCCGGCTCCGCCTGTTCGTCGGGCAAGGTCGGACCGAGCCATGTGCTGAAAGCCATGGGCTACGGTGACAGTCTTGGCGCCTTGCGCGTGTCGATCGGTGCCGCGACCAGCGCGGAAGACATCGAACTTTTCCGCGCTGCGTTGGCGGGGATTGCCGCACGTAGGGCGGATAGAGAAAAGGCCGCGTGAGCGGTTGGGAGCATCGGACCGAAAAGTGCGTAGCGGTTTTCGGGAAAATCCGATGCTTCAGGAAAATGTATTTGGGCCTTTCGGCCTGGTAGAGCCGTGCGTTTCATGCTGGCCGGGTGAATTTCCGGTCGGAACGCACTATATGGAACTTACGCTGCCGCGAGCGCTTCTTCGGCGTTCGTTTTTGGCGGTGCCATAGTTTGAAAACTGTCGGGCCTTGACCCCGGCGTGGATGGAGAACGCATATGCCTGCTGTGCAGGACACGATCGATCGGGTCCGAAAGATCGACGTCGACCAATACAAATACGGATTCCAGACCGAAATCGCGATGGACAAGGCCCCCAAGGGCCTCAGCGAAGACATCATCCGCTTCATTTCGGCCAAGAAGGACGAACCGTCCTGGATGCTGGAATGGCGTCTGGAAGCCTATCGCCGTTGGCTGACGCTGGACGAGCCGACCTGGGCGCGCGTTCACTATCCCAAGATCGATTTCCAGGACATCTACTTCTACGCGGCGCCCAAGAGCACGCCCGGCCCGACCTCGCTCAGCGATGTCGATCCCGAACTCTTGAAGGTCTACGAGAAGCTCGGCATTCCGCTGCGGGAACAGGAAATCCTCGCCGGCGTGCAGAAGACCGACGCCTCGGAGCTCGAGGAAGTCAGCGACAATGTCTACAAGTCGGGCCGTGTCGCGGTCGATGCGGTGTTCGATTCCGTCTCCGTCGTCACCACCTTCAAGAAGGAGCTGGCGCAGGCCGGCGTCATCTTCTGCTCGATCTCGGAAGCGATCCGCGAGCATCCGGAGTTGGTGAAGAAGTATCTCGGTTCGGTCGTGCCGACCTCCGACAATTACTACGCGACGCTGAATTCGGCCGTGTTCACCGACGGATCCTTCGTCTTCGTGCCCAAGGGCGTACGCTGCCCGATGGAGCTGTCGACCTATTTCCGCATGAACGAGAGGAACACCGGCCAGTTCGAGCGCACGCTGATCATCGCCGAGGAGGGAGCTTACGTTTCCTATCTCGAGGGCTGTACGGCGCCGCAACGCGACGAGAACCAGTTGCATGCCGCGGTCGTCGAATTGGTGGCGCTCGACGATGCCGAGATCAAATATTCGACGGTGCAGAACTGGTATCCCGGCGACGCCGAGGGCAAGGGCGGCATCTACAATTTCGTCACCAAGCGCGGCGACTGCCGCGGCGACCGCTCGAAGATCTCGTGGACGCAGGTCGAGACCGGCTCGGCCATCACCTGGAAATATCCGAGCTGCATCCTGCGCGGCGACGATTCCAGCGGCGAGTTCTATTCGATCGCCGTGTCGAACGGCTACCAGCAGGTCGACAGCGGCACCAAGATGATCCATCTCGGCAAGAACACGTCGAGCCGCATCATCTCCAAGGGTATCGCCGCCGGCTTCTCGCAGAACACCTATCGCGGCCAGGTCTCGGCGCACCGCAAGGCGACCAACGCCCGCAACTTCACCAACTGCGACTCGCTCCTGATCGGCGACCAGTGCGGCGCACACACCGTGCCCTACATGGAAGCCAAGAACTCGACGGCGCAGTTCGAGCATGAAGCGACGACGTCGAAGATTTCCGAGGACCAGAAATTCTACGTCATGCAGCGCGGCATCCCCGAAGAAGAGGCGATCGCGCTGATCGTCAACGGCTTCGTCAAGGACGTCATCCAGCAACTGCCGATGGAATTTGCCGTCGAGGCACAGAAGCTGATTGGAATCTCGCTTGAGGGGAGCGTGGGCTGACCAAATGGAACGGCGCTCTTGGAAATTCTTCGAGCGAATCGAGAGCTTAATAGTCGTCGTTCTGATGCTTTTGTTGACGCTGGCTGTTGGAGGTGCCGTGGTGGCTCTGATAGGCGCAGTGTTCGGCTTGAGTTCGGTAAAGAGTATTGGTGGTTCGATTGCGGGCCTAGGTGCGGTTGGGTTTTTTGGCTGGATGCTCGTTACTGGCGAACTCGCAGGCGCGCTTTTAGGGAGGTCCCGTCGAGGACCCAGCGTCGAGAACACCAAGAACACGAAAGTAGAAAAAAATGCTTGAAATCAGAAACCTGCACGCTCGCATCGTCGATGACGGCACCGAAATCATTCGCGGCTTGAACCTGACGGTGAAAGCCGGCGAGGTCGCCGCGATCATGGGGCCGAACGGCTCGGGCAAGTCGACGCTGTCCTACATCCTCGCCGGCCGCGAGGACTATGAGGTGACCGAAGGCGACATCCTCTACAACGGCCAGTCGATCCTCGAAATGGATCCAGCCGAGCGCGCCACTTCCGGTATCTTCCTGGCCTTCCAGTATCCGATGGAGATACCGGGCGTGGCGACCATGGAATTCCTGAAAGTGGCGATGAACGAGCAGCGCAAGGCACGTGGCGAGGAGCCGCTGAAGATCCCGGAATTCCTGAAGCGGGTGAAGGAAGCCGCCACTTCGCTCAGCATGGACATGGCGATGCTGAAGCGGCCGCTCAATGTCGGTTTCTCCGGCGGCGAGAAGAAACGCGCCGAGATCCTGCAGATGAAGCTCCTGGAGCCGAAACTCTGCGTGCTCGATGAGACCGATTCCGGCCTCGACATCGATGCGCTGAAGATCGTCTCGGACGGCGTCAACGCGCTGCGCTCGCCAGACCGTGCGTTCCTTGTCATCACCCACTACCAGCGCCTGCTTGAACACATCGTGCCCGATAGCGTGCACGTCCTCTACAGGGGCCAGGTCATCAAGTCCGGCGACAAGTCGTTGGCGCTCGACCTCGAGGCCAACGGCTACGCCGGCGTGATCGGCGAAGCCGCGTGAGATGCCAGAAGGCAAGGTCAAACTAATGAACATGCACACACAGCCCCAGCGGACACCGGCCGAAACAGCGTTGATCGACGCGTTCGGCGACCGGCTGTCGCTGCTGCCCGGCGACGGCGCGGTGATGCTGAAGCGCGACGACGCCATCGAAGCGATCAAGCACGGCCTGCCGACGCGGCGTGTCGAATCCTGGCATTACACCGACCTGCGCCGGCTGTTGAATGCCGTGCCGGACTTCGATCCGGCCGCCAATGCCAAAGCCATTGCACCCATCGTCGACGGTTCCACCGTGGTGTCGATCCTGAACGGTAAGTCCGACGCGAAGGTGCCGGTCATTGAAGGCGTCACCTTCCAGCCCCTGTCGGAAAAGCTGATCGACGGCAGCATCGCGCCGGGGCTCGATCCCTATGGCAGCGACGACGCCATCGGCGCGCTGAACACGGCTTTTGTCGCCGACGGTTACTTCGTCGATATCGCCGATGGCACGGAACTCGAAAAGCCGATCGAATTGCAGAACCTGCAGGCCGGCGGCCAGACCCATGTGCGCCTGCCCGTACGTGTCGGCACCGGCGCCAAAGCCGTCATCGTCGAACGTCAGACAGGTGATGGTGCTGTTTTGGGCAGTTCGGTCAGCCAGCTCGTGCTCGGCGAGGGCGCCGAGGTGACGTGGCTGATCGTGCAGGAGCAGCCGGAAACGGCCACGCATCTTGCCCAGTTCAAGGCCCATCTCGGCAAGAATTCGAAGCTGACGGTGTTCTTCATGAATGCCGGCGGCAAGCTTGTGCGCCAGGAGATCGTGGTCAGGACGACGGGTGAAGGCGCCGATTTCAAGCTGCGCGGCATCAACCTCCTGGCCGGTGACACCCATACCGATGTGACCATGGTGCTCGACCACGCCGTGCCGCACACCACCTCGACGGAAGTGATCCGCAACGTGGTGACCGGCAAGGCGCGCGGCGCCTTCCAGGGCCGCATCAACGTCCATCAATACGCGCAGAAGACCAACGCCAAGATGGCCTGCAACACGCTGTTGCTGTCGGACGATGGCGAGTTCTCGACCAAGCCGGAGCTGGAAATCTTCGCCGACGACGTCGTCTGCGGCCATGGCGCGACGGTCACCGAGATCGACCATGATCATCTGTTCTACCTGATGGCGCGCGGCGTCGACGAAAAGACCGCGCGGGGGCTGCTCGTGAAAGCCTTCGTCGCCGAGGTGATCGAGGAACTGGACGACGAGGCGATCGTCGAGGCGCTGGAAGCGCGGCTCGACGGCTGGTTCGTGACGCACGGGTGATCTGATGAACGCACCGGGCAAGATCGGAGATTTTTACGACGTCGAAGCGATCCGCCGCGATTTCCCGATCCTGTCGAGGGAAGTCTATGGCAAGAAGCTGGTCTATCTCGACAACGGCGCCTCGGCACAGAAGCCGCAGGCGGTGCTGGATACAATCCAGCACGCCTACTCCCAGGAATACGCCAACGTCCATCGCGGCCTGCATTTCCTCTCCAATGCCGCGACCGACGCCTATGAGAAGGCCCGTGAGACGGTGCGCCGCTTCCTCAACGCGCCGAGCACCGACAACATTGTCTTCACCTCGAACACGACCTCGGCCATCAACACCGTCGCCTATGGCTATGGCATGCCCAACATCGGCGAGGGCGACGAGATCGTGCTGTCGATCATGGAGCACCACTCCAACATCGTGCCGTGGCATTTCATCCGCGAGCGGCAGGGCGCGAAACTCGTCTGGGTACCGGTCGACGATCTCGGCGTCTTCCACATCGAGGAATTCGAGAAGCGGCTGACCGACCGCACCAAGCTGGTCGCCATCACGCAGATGTCGAACGCGCTGGGCACGGTGACGCCGATCAAGGAGATCGTGCGCATCGCGCATGCGCGGGGAATTCCCGTCCTCGTCGACGGCAGCCAGAGCGCCGTGCATATGCCAATCGACGTGCAGGATCTCGACTGCGATTTCTTCGTCTTCACCGGCCACAAGGTCTATGGTCCCTCAGGCATCGGCGTGCTCTACGGCAAGAAGGACATTCTGGCGGGCATGCGCCCGTTCATGGGCGGCGGCGAAATGATCGAGGAGGTGACGGAAGATATCGTCACCTACAACGAGCCGCCGCACCGTTTCGAAGCCGGCACGCCGCCCATCGTCCAGGCGATCGGGCTGGGTGCTGCACTCGACTATATGGAAAAAATCGGCCGCGAGCGCATCGCCGCACACGAGGAAGACCTCAAGAATTACGCGCATGAGCGGCTGCGCGCCATCAATTCGCTGCGCATCTTCGGCGATGCGCCAGGCAAGGGCGCCATCATCTCCTTCGAACTGCAAGGTATTCATGCCCATGACGTGTCGATGGTGATAGACAGGCAAGGTGTTGCCGTGCGCGCGGGCACCCATTGCGCCCAGCCGCTGTTGAAACGCTTCGGCGTAACCTCCACATGCAGGGCATCGTTCGGCATGTATAATACCAGGGCCGAAGTCGACGCTTTGGCCGAGGCGCTTGAAAAAGCGCGCAAATTTTTTGGGTGACGACCATGGATGATGTGAGCATCACTGAGACCACTGCGGAAACCGCGCCCAATGCGCTGGTTTCGGGATCGGCCATTCCCGCCGACGAGCTGGCGCGGCTGACCGATGACATCGTCTCGGCGCTGAAGACGGTCTACGATCCGGAAATCCCGGCCGATATCTACGAGCTTGGCTTGATCTACAAGATCGACATCGAGGACAATCGCTCGGTCAAGATCGACATGACGCTGACCGCGCCCGGCTGCCCTGTCGCCGGCGAAATGCCCGGCTGGGTGGAAAACGCCGTCGGCGCCGTCGAGGGCGTCTCCGGCGTCGAGGTCAACATGACTTTCGATCCGCCCTGGTCGGCCGACCGCATGTCGGAAGAGGCGCAGGTTGCGGTGGGCTGGTACTAGCGTCGAGTCTGGCACACTTGCGCCAGTGGTAAAACTTCACCATTTTAGGTGAGGAATCATTCGGCAGGCCTTGAACCTGCATGGAATGGAGAAGGAAAAAGAATGGCACGCTTTGCCGTCATCACGATGACCGAAAAGGCCGCCGACCGGGTACGCGAGATTGTCGCCACCCGCGACAATGCGCACGGCATCCGCCTCGGCATCAAGAAGGGCGGCTGCGCCGGCATGGAATACACGGTCGATCTGGTGACCGAGCCCAACACCAAGGACGACCATATCGAGCGCGACGGCGCGCATGTCTATGTGGCGCCCGAGGCTGCCCTGTTCCTGTTCGGCACCGAAATGGATTTCGAGCAGACGACGCTGCGCACCGGCTTCACCTTCCACAACCCGAACCAGAGCTCGGCCTGCGGTTGCGGCGAATCCGTCGAACTGAAGCCGGCCGACCTGAAGGCGCTGGCAGAAGCACGCGCCTCGGCCTGACACCTCTTTTCCTTCGCCCCGTTTACGGGGAGAAGGTGGCCCGAAGGGCCGGATGAGGGGCCGCACCAGCCTCTCCAAAGTTAGCGCTGCCCGGGGCGAAGAACGCTACTCCACCCACATGCCCGTCCGCTTGTGCCAGTCGGCGATCGATTCCTCGGGATAGACGTCGAAGACCTTGTCGTGCTTGCCAACCACCGGCTCGACCCAGTTCGCCTTGTACTTCAGCATTAGGTGCACCCGGCTCGGTGGGATGGGCAAGTCGCTGTCGATAGCCGAGGCGAAGGGATGCACAAGCTCCGGCCAGGTCGGATCGTAGAGCCACAGTGCCGAGCCGCATTTGCGGCAGAAATTGCGCTCACCGGTCGAGATTTCGCAATGCGGATGCTCATCGTCCTCGATGCTGGCCCGATAGACGCCAAGGCTCCTTTTGCCCCTGACGTTCAGTGTCTCGTTGTCGGCGCCGAGATTGATGGCAAAACCGCCGCCGCCCTGTTGTTTGCGGCAGATCGAGCAGTAGCACAGCATGAACGGCGCCGGCGTGTGACTCTCCACCTCGAAACGGACGGCATTGCAGCGGCAGGACCCTTTCAGCAGAAGCGGCATGGCGGGAAAACTCCGATCGACCTCTCTCAACCTGTCAGCATGATTTTGGTTGCGGCGATGACAAGGCCAAATGCCGGTGACATGATCGCGGCATGGACAATGAACGCATCGCCGAACTGTTCGAAGGCCTCGGCCCGGTTAGCATCCGCAAACTGTTCGGCGGCAAGGGCATCTATTTCGACGGCGTCATCGTCGCCATCGTGCTGCGCGGCGAATTGCTGCTGAAGGCCGACGAGCAAAGCGCGCCCGAGTTTGAGGCCGCCGGTTGCACGCAATGGACCTATACCGGCTCGCGCCACGGCAAGCTGGTCGCCATGCCCTATTGGAGCATTCCCGACAGCGCGTTCGATGACCCCGACGAGATGACGCTCTGGGCACGGCGTGCGTACGAGGCGGGGCGAAGGGTGGGGAAGTGAATGCCAACCTTGGGACGGTCGAGGGACAGCACCCCCCTCTGGCCTGCCGGCCATCTCCCCCGCAAGGAGGGAGATTGGCAGTTTCACCGTCTGCCTGCTTTTTTCAACGTTGAAGATTGGCGGAGGCGTTGATGACATTCGATCTCCCCCCTTGCGGGGGAGATGGCCGGCAGGCCAGAGGGGGGTGCTGACCCGCTGACCTTGGCGGCAGTGCCCTAAAGCGCCTTGGCGATCCTCGCCGCCAACCTTGCATTGTTCTCCACCAGCGCGATGTTGGTCTTCAGGCTCCTGCCGCCGGTCAGTTCGAGGATCTTTCCCAGCAAGAACGGCGTCACCGCCTTGCCGGTCACATGGAGTGCCTCGGCGGCCTTCTGCGCGGCGTCGATATAGCTCGCCATCTCTTCAGCCGGGATTTCGTGGTTTTCCGGCACCGGATTGGCGATCAGCATGCCGCCGGCGAGCCCAAGTGCTGCCCGCGTCTGGTAGAAATGCGCGATCTCTTCCGGTCTGTGCAGCGTCAGCGGCGCGCGGAACGGTGACTGCCGCGACCAGAAGGCCGGCATCGTCTCGCAGCCATGGCCGATCACCGGCACGCCGCGCGTCTCCAGCACCTCCAGCGTCTTTTCGATGTCGAGGATGGCCTTGGCGCCGGCCGACACGACGATGACCGGTGTGCGCGCCAGCTCGTCGAGATCGGCGGAAATATCAAAGCTCTTTTCGGCGCCCTTGTGCACGCCGCCGATGCCGCCGGTGGCGAACACTTTTATGCCGACCATATGCGCCGCGATCATTGTGGCGGCGACCGTAGTGCCGCCGGTGCGCCCTTGCGCCACGGCGAAACCGAAGTCGGCGCGCGACAGTTTCATGGCGTCGCCGGTCATCGCCAGCGATTCGCGCTCGCCGTCCGAGAGGCCGATCTTGATGCGGCCGCCGACCACGGCGATCGTCGCCGGCACGGCGCCCCCATCGGTGATGATCTTTTCGACATCGGCCGCCATGGCGCCATTGTCGGGGTAGGGCATGCCATGGGTGATGATGGTGCTTTCCAGCGCCACCACCGGCCGCCCAGTGGCCAGGGCCTGTGCCACCGGCGCGTGGATATCGATGAAGGGGCGGGCGGTCTCTGGGGTCATCTCGGTCTCCAATCCGGAGTGCGGTGCGTCCATCGGGACGCTCGGCAACACCGCGGCACTATGAATTTGCCGGTCTCATGCCATTTCCTGCGCATCCGGCACAAGAGCCAACGCTTCCGCGAAGCTTGCCGCGGTGAAATCCGGAACGGCATCGGCGTTTTCGATGGCGAGCGTCGCCGCGGCAATGCCTTCGCGCAGAGCTGCCCGCAACGGCAGGCCGCGCAGCAGGGCGGCGACCGTCGCGCCCGCCAGCGCATCGCCGGCGCCGGTGACGTCAGCGATCTTTCTTGGCGGCGGCGGCAGGATCGAGAAGGCGCCGGCTTCATCGAAGCCCAGCATGGCATCGCCGCCCGCCGTCACCACACTGTTTTTGAGCCCTGCGCGTCTCAGCCCGGCGACGATGTCTTGCGGGGAAGTCGCAGCGTCCAGCTCTGCCAGTGCGATCGCTTCGCGCCGGTTCATGAAGACGACGGCCAGATTGCCGAGCACCGGCTTCAAACGCACGATCTTGGCCGGCGAAATGGCAATGGCGAAGACGGGCTTGCCGGTGGTAAGCAAAACCAGCCGCTCCAGTGCCGCCGTCGGCAGGTTGGCGTCGCAGAAGACGGCATCGGCGGCAGCAATCAGCTCGCGCACCTTGGAGCGCCTGATCTGCTTGGGAAACGCCAGGTCATAAAGCGCCATGTCGGCAAAGCCGACGATCAGTTCGCCCTCGCGATCGATCAGCGCCGTATAGCTCGGCGTGGTGCGGTCGAGGAACACGGCCGACA
Organism: Mesorhizobium sp.; assembly: GCA_004017275.1. Lineage (GTDB taxonomy): Bacteria > Pseudomonadota > Alphaproteobacteria > Rhizobiales > Rhizobiaceae > Mesorhizobium. Next base: position 112,855 of record SAKE01000010.1, read on the forward strand.
GGTCGGCAATGCCAGCCTCGGCGATAGCGCGGGAAACCGTATCGGCCGCCGCATCGCCGCCGCGCACCGACATGAGCGACGCGGAGACGCCCCGGCGAACCGCACTGCGCAAGGCGTTGAAGACACCGCCGCCGACATCCTCGCGCATCGTGCCGGGATTGGAGGCGGCGGGCACGTAAGCGCCGGACACCTGGCCGCGCCGGTCGATATGCGCGCCGCCTATGGCCAGGATTTTCGCGGATTTCAGCATGCCGGCGATATGACCTTTGTTGTTGCAGCCGCACAAGCGCTAGACTGTGCGACGGAGCTTCGCATGCAAGGCGACGATTCGGCAGATCGAAACAGCCGAGTTGTCTGGCCCAACGGCGATGCATCCCTGATCGATTCCCTTGGACAAAAAAAGAACGAATCCGGATATTGGTTGTTTTTCAAACGTTTGATCCCTCTTGCCAAACGAGAACAAAAAAGGTACAAATAGGCAGGGATTACGGATTGTCCGGCCTTCATTGACGACCAAGGGGTGATGTATCATGGCTCAGAATTCTTTGCGGCTGGTAGAGGACAAGGCAGTGGACAAATCAAAGGCTCTGGATGCGGCGCTGTCGCAAATCGAGCGGGCTTTCGGCAAGGGCTCGATCATGCGGCTCGGCGCGAATGAGCAGGTCGTCGAGATCGAAACGGTGCCGACCGGCTCGCTTGGCCTCGACATCGCGCTTGGCGTCGGCGGCCTGCCGCGCGGCCGCATCATCGAAATCTACGGACCGGAAAGCTCGGGCAAGACGACGCTGGCCCTGCACACCGTGGCCGAAGCCCAGAAGAAGGGCGGCATCTGCGCCTTCGTCGATGCCGAGCACGCGCTCGATCCGGTCTATGCCCGCAAGCTTGGCGTCGATCTCGAAAACCTCCTGATCTCGCAGCCCGACACCGGTGAGCAGGCGCTGGAAATCTGCGACACGCTGGTGCGCTCCGGTGCCATCGACGTGCTGGTGGTCGATTCGGTCGCGGCGCTGACGCCACGCGCCGAAATCGAAGGCGAGATGGGCGATTCGCTGCCCGGCCTGCAGGCCCGCCTGATGAGCCAGGCGCTGCGCAAGCTGACCGCTTCGATCTCGCGCTCCAACACCATGGTCATCTTCATCAACCAGATCCGCATGAAGATCGGCGTCATGTTCGGTTCGCCCGAAACCACAACCGGCGGCAACGCGCTGAAATTCTACGCATCGGTGCGCCTCGACATCCGCCGCATCGGCTCGGTCAAGGACCGCGACGAGGTCGTCGGCAACCAGACCCGCGTCAAGGTGGTCAAGAACAAGCTGGCGCCGCCCTTCAAGGTGGTCGAGTTCGACATCATGTATGGCGAGGGCGTGTCCAAGACCGGTGAGCTGGTCGATCTCGGCGTCAAGGCCGGCGTGGTCGAGAAGTCGGGCGCATGGTTCTCCTACAATTCGCAGCGTCTCGGCCAGGGCCGTGAGAATGCCAAGCTGTTCCTGCGCGACAACCCCGACACCGCGCGCGAGATCGAACTGGCGCTCCGGCAGAATGCCGGGCTGATCGCTGAAAAGTTCCTTGAGAATGGCGGCTCCGAAGGTGGCGACGACGGTTTCGAGGATGAAGCCGGCGCGATGTAACAGCCCCGCGATGTCGGCCGGAGTTCGGCCATAATCGCGTTCTATTATCTCAGGCTTATGTAATCGAGTTCCGAGTATTGCGTTTTGAAACCGCCGGCCTAGCGCCGGCGGTTTTGCGTTTTGGCGGCGCGCAGGGCCGGTTCGAACAGCGGCAAAGACTGCGTTTTGGACCAATTCCGTGTTTCTGGACAGGGTGCGACGCGACGGCTAAAAGGCCAAGTCTTATCTTCTAGTAAGTCTAGAGCCCATTTCCGCCGGTTTTGCCGGCGGCTCTCTCGAAAAGGCAGCATTCATGAGTGGCGTGAACGAAATCCGGTCGACATTTCTCGACTACTTCCGCAAGGAGGGTCACGAGATCGTCGCGTCGAGCCCGCTGGTGCCACGCAACGATCCGACGCTGATGTTCACCAACGCCGGCATGGTGCAGTTCAAGAACGTCTTCACCGGTCTGGAGAAACGGCCCTATTCGCGCGCCTCGACCGCCCAGAAGAGCGTTCGCGCCGGTGGCAAGCACAACGATCTCGACAATGTCGGCTACACCGCGCGCCATCTGACCTTCTTCGAGATGCTCGGCAATTTCTCCTTCGGCGACTATTTCAAGGAGCGCGCCATCGAGCTTGCCTGGAACCTGATCACCAAGGAGTTCGGGCTGAACAAGGACAAGCTCTTGGTCACCGTCTATCACACGGACGACGAGGCGGCCGGCTTCTGGAAGAAGATCGCCGGTTTTTCCGACGACCGCATCATTCGCATCGCGACCTCGGATAATTTCTGGGCGATGGGCGATACCGGACCGTGCGGGCCGTGCTCTGAGATATTCATCGACCGCGGCGAGCACATCTGGGGCGGACCTCCCGGCAGCCCCGAGGAGGACGGCGACCGCTTCCTCGAATTCTGGAACCTGGTGTTCATGCAGTATGAACAGGTGACGAAGGAAGAGCGCATCGACCTGCCGCGCCCGTCGATAGACACCGGCATGGGCCTGGAGCGCATGGCCTCCATCCTGCAAGGGGTAGAAAGCGTCTTCGAAACCGACCTCTTCCGGCACCTGATCGACGCGGCCTCGTCCGCCATCGGGCATGGTCCCGACAAGGAGACGGTCGCGTCCTTCCGCGTCATTGCCGATCATCTGCGTTCGTCCTCCTTCCTGGTCGCCGATGGCGTGCTGCCGTCGAACGAAGGCCGCGGCTATGTCCTGCGCCGCATCATGCGCCGCGCCATGCGTCATGCGCAGTTGCTCGGTGCCAACGAACCGCTGATGTGGAAGCTGGTGCCGGCGCTGGTGCGCGAGATGGGCCAGGCCTATCCCGAACTGCTGCGAGGCGAACAGTTGATCACCGAGACGCTGAAGCTCGAGGAGACCAGGTTTCGCAAGACGCTGGTGCGCGGCCTCGGCCTGCTCTCCGACGCGACGGAAACACTACATGCCGGCGACATGCTGGACGGCGAGACGGCCTTCAAGCTCTATGACACCTACGGCTTCCCGCTCGATCTGACGCAGGACGCGCTGCGCCAGCGCAGCATCTCGGTCGATCTTGCGGGCTTCACCAATGCGATGGAGCAGCAGAAAGCCGAGGCGCGTAAGCATTGGGCTGGGTCCGGTGACGCAGCCACCGAGACCATCTGGTTCTCCGTGCGCGAGAAGACAGGCGCCACCGAGTTCCTCGGCTACGAGACTGAAGCTGCGGAAGGCATCGTCCAGGCGCTTGTTCGAGACGGCAAGACTGTCGACAGCGCCGGCAAGGGCGACGCGGTGGCTGTGGTCGTCAACCAGACGCCGTTCTATGCCGAGTCCGGCGGCCAGATGGGCGACACCGGTATCATTTCGGGCGAGGGATTCTCGATCGAGGTCTCCGACACGCAGAAGAAGGCCGATGGGCTGTTCGTCCACATCGGCAAGGTGGCCAGCGGCACGGTCAACACGGGCGTTGCTGTTGAGCTCAAGGTCGATCATGCGCGCCGCTCCAGGCTGCGCGCGAACCATTCCGCGACGCATCTGATCCATGAGGCGCTGCGCGAAGTTCTGGGCAACCATGTCGCGCAGAAGGGCTCGCTGGTGGCGCCGGAGCGTCTGCGCTTCGACATCTCGCACAACAAGCCGATCTCGGCGGAGGATCTCGAAGAGGTCGAGCGCATGGCCAATGAGATCGTCGTCCAGAACGGCCCGGTGACCACGCGCCTGATGTCGGTCGACGATGCCATCGCAGAAGGCGCCATGGCGCTGTTTGGCGAGAAGTATGGCGATGAGGTGCGCGTCGTTTCGATGGGCACCGGCGTTCATGGCGCCAAGACAAACCGGCGTTATTCGGTCGAACTCTGCGGCGGCACGCATGTCAGGGCGACCGGTGATATCGGCCTGGTGCGTGTCGTGTCGGACAGCGCGGTCGCCGCCGGCGTGCGCCGCATCGAGGCGCTGACCGGCGAGGCCGCGCGCAGACATCTCGACGAGCAGGACAGGCGGCTGAAGGCGGCGGCAGCCGTGCTGAAGATCTCGCCGGCCGACGTGCCGGCGCGTGTCGAGGCGCTGCTCGAGGAGCGCAAGAAGCTCGAAAAGGAACTGACCGAGGCGCGCAAGAAGCTGGCGTTGGGCGGCGGTGCGGCCGCTGGTTCGGCGCCGGAGAACGAGACCGTGGCGGGCGTCGGCTTCCTCGGCAAGGCGGTCTCCGGTGTCTCGCCGAAGGATTTGAAGCCGCTGGCCGATGCCGGCAAGACCTCGCTCGGTTCCGGCGTCGTCGTCTTCGTCGGCGCTGGTGAGGACAACAAGGCAAGCGTCGTCGTCGCCGTCACCGATGATCTGTTAAGCCGCTTCAGCGCGGTCGACCTTGTGCGCGTGGCTTCCACCGCATTGGGCGGCCAGGGCGGCGGCGGTCGGCCCGATATGGCCCAGGCCGGTGGACCGGATGCGTCGAAAGCCGCCGATGCGATCGCCGCGGTGAGGGCGGCGCTGGAGGCAGCGTGAGCCAGTGGGCAGTTCAGGGGAGCCTTATCTTCCCAAGTAGCGCTGCCCCTCATCTGGCTGCCGCCATCTTCTCCCCGTAAACGGGGAGAAGGGCGCTTTCGTCGCGGCTTTCGCCAATCGCCAGCGTTGCAAAAAAAGAGGCGCCGGCGTTGCGGCCGGCCTCTTTCTCCCCGTTCTACGGGGAGAAATGCCCGGCAGGGCAATGAGGGGCGGCGCCGGCGTTGAGGAAGTTCACTCGGCCTAAGCGAGCTTTTCAGTCCGCGCAAAGCTCGCACGATCAGCAACGCGCGCATACCAGTCCCGAATATCCGCGAACCGTGCCAGCAAATCCCGACCTTCAGCGACCTTGACGAAATAGCCGATGATCGGTGCCGCATGCAGGTCGGCCAAAGTCAACTGGTCGCCAAGTAGCCACGGCCCCGTCGTCGTCTTCAGCGAAGAGAGCGTCCGAAGCACGGTGCTTGCCTGTGAAAGCCCGGCGGCGATCAGCGCCTCGTCGGGTGCCTCCTTCTCCAGCCGCTCGACGGCGACATCCCAGACCATCGATCTGTAGGCATAGGCATCGAGCACGCCGATGATCTGGTTCATGGTTGCGCGGCCACGAGGATCCTTCGGCTGAAGGGCCGGCCCGTCAAAAGCCTCGTCGATATATCTGGCAATCGCGCTCGTCTCGAAAAGCCGAAACCCGTCATGCTCGAAGGCCGGGATGCGGCCGAATGGATGGTGCTCGAAATACCAGGCGGGAACGCCCTCGGCGGCGAAGACATCGACCGGCACAAGCTCGTACTCGATGCCTTTTTCCGCCAGCACCATCCGCGCGATGCGCACATAGACGCTGTAGTCGGCGCCGTAGAGGATTGGGTTGGCCATCTCTAAACTTTCGGTTTCGGTCACCTTGAAGCCTAAAAAGCGAAGGCTCCTTTCGGAGCCTTCGGCATTCAAGAGATTGATGTTACGCCATCGCCTTCTGCAGGTTCTCGTCGATCTTGTCGAGGAAGCCGGTGGTCGAAAGCCAGGGCTGGTCGGGGCCGATCAGCAGCGACAGGTCCTTGGTCATGAAGCCGGACTCGACCGTCTGGATGCAGATTTTTTCCAGCGTCTCGGCAAAGCGCTTCAGCTCGGCATTGTCGTCGAGCTTGGCGCGGTGGGCGAGGCCACGCGTCCAGGCGAAGATCGAGGCGATCGAATTGGTCGAGGTTTCCTCGCCCTTCTGGTGCTGGCGATAGTGTCGGGTGACGGTGCCGTGCGCGGCCTCCGCCTCCACCGTCTTGCCGTCCGGCGTCATCAGCACCGAGGTCATCAGGCCGAGCGAGCCAAATCCCTGCGCCACCGTGTCGGACTGGACGTCGCCATCATAGTTCTTGCAGGCCCAGACGTAGCCGCCCGACCATTTCAGGCTGGAGGCCACCATGTCGTCGATCAGGCGGTGCTCGTACCACAGCTTCTTCGACTTGAACTCGGCCTCGAACTCAGCCTCGTAGACCTCCTGGAAGATATCCTTGAAGCGGCCGTCATAGGCCTTGAGGATGGTGTTCTTGGTCGACAGATAGACCGGGTAGTTGCGCAGCAGGCCGTAATTCAGCGAGGCGCGGGCAAACTCGCGGATCGAGTCATCGAGATTGTACATGGCCATGGCAACACCGGCGCCCGGCGCGTCGAACACGTCGTGCTCGATCACCTTGCCATCCTCACCGACGAACTTGATCGTCAGCTTGCCTTTGCCGGGAAAGCGGAAGTCGGTGGCGCGGTACTGGTCGCCGAAGGCATGACGGCCGACGATGATCGGCTTGGTCCAGCCGGGCACCAGCCGCGGCACGTTCTTCATGATGATCGGCTCGCGGAAGATCGTGCCGCCGAGGATGTTGCGGATGGTGCCGTTCGGCGACTTCCACATCTTCTTCAGCTTGAACTCCTCGACGCGCTGCTCGTCGGGGGTGATCGTCGCGCATTTCACGCCGACGCCGTATTTCTTGATGGCGTTGGCCGAATCGACGGTCACCTGGTCGTTGGTGGCGTCGCGATGCTCGATGCCGAGGTCGTAATATTCGAGCTTGAGGTCGAGATAAGGGTGGATCAGCTTGTCCTTGATGAACTGCCAGATGATGCGGGTCATCTCGTCGCCGTCGAGCTCGACGACCGGGTTCGCCACCTTGATCTTCGCCATGGAAAGAATGCCTCGTTCGAAAGTTGATTGATTGCGGGCCGGCCCCGCAGGAATAGGGACCTCGCCTATAGCAAAGCGATCCGAACGGTGCAAACCGGGCCAAGGCAGCCGCAAGCTTTCACGGCAGCAATCGAGAATAAGAAGGATATGCCCGTGCCACGTAAGCCCCGAACCGCTTCGACTGCTTGCTTCGCGCGGCATCCCGCGCGAAGCGTCTTCGTGGCGTGTATCGTTGCCGTCAGCTATTCCTGCGGAATGGTCGGCGGATTCGGACCGTCAGCCGTATTGCCATTGAGCTGATTGTTGCCATAGGACGAAACCACACCACCATTCAGAATGGCCGTGCCGAGGCCATTGCCGGAGATGGTCGATCTGCCGATACGGATGGTCGCGTTGGCCCCGTCGACACGCAGGCCACCGGACGCGCCGTTGTTGGCCACAGCGACACTGTCGACCATGATGTTGATGGCTGGCCCGCCGGGCGGATTGAATATGCTGATGCCGGCGTTGGTGTTGCCCGAAGCACTGCTGTTCACAATTGTCGTGTTGGATCCGCCCGTATTGCTCGATCCGTCCGCCTTCAGCCCGGCAAGGTTGTTGTTCTCGATCGCTGAGTTCTCGATGATGACCTTGGCCACTCCAGTTCCTGTCGGCTGAATGCGAATGCCATCATTGTTGCGGATGATGGTCGAGTTGTTGACATAGAGTTCGGACGTGCCCGACGGCGAGAACAAGATGCCGGCGCCGTTTGGTGTGGCACCAATGCTGCCATGAATGAGGCATTCCTCTACATGCAAAGCGGCGCCGACAAGAAACCTGACACCATTGAGACCGGGCGCGTTCGGCGGCGCACCGTTGATATCGAGGCCGCGAAGAACGACGACGTCGGTCGCCGCCGCGTTGATGACAACGCCATTCGTCGCTGAATGCAGCACGCCTGCCTCGACCTCCGGGCAAGAGATGGTCATTGACTTGGTGATCGTCACCGCGCCGTAGGCACCCGAGTCGATGCAGTTGATTTCGCCGCCGGCGGCGGTTTTCGAAATCGCGCCGGCGAAGGTCTTGCACGGTGCCGTGCGGCTGCACGGATTGACGTCGTCACCAACGCCGGAAACCCACGTCCGTGTCGCCTGCGCTGAAGCTGGCGCGATCAGAAAAACTGATGCCAGAAGCAACACAGCGAGTGAAAGGAAGAATCGTATGATGTTCATTTGCCCCTCCTGAGGTTTTGGCCAGCGTCGTTGTCGGCCATCGAAACCCGTTTCGAAATACTTGGGGCATGAAAAATGACAGGAGCGTGCAAGGCACACTCCGTATTCCAAAGACTATCCGTCGATTGTACGCCAACCCCAAGCGGTCCGGATATTACCGCCTTCTAATTTTCTTTTCCAGTCACGCGATGCGTCGAAGTGAAGAAATGTGCATTCGGATCGTAGATGATTTCCCCGAGAGGAAAATATCGTCAAATGCCGACAGTTAGCACCGACTGGGATATTGTCGGCGGTTGGGGCGCGCCATGATCGCCATCAGGTGTAATAGGCATGGTGTCTTGAGAGCACGAATGCGATGCCGCATCCCATCAATCTTTTGGAGAGACGAAATGCGGCTCATCCGCCTTGTTCATTTGTCCACGTAGCGAACTTTCGTGCAACCGGGGGGGCGAAGTAAAGTGGCCGACTTCAAAAAGCAGGATCGATATGGCAGGACGCGCGCCAAGGCACCACTCCAGGGTCTTGCCTGTCATGCGTTCAACCTAGCTGAACGTTCAGCCGCTGGCCTTCGGGTCTGCCCGGGAGGCAGGTAAGACTAACTCTCGCGGCCCGAACCGCTTCGACTGCTTGCTTCGCGCGGCATCCCGCGCGAAGCGTTTTCGTATCGTCCCGTCTGCTATTTCAGCGGAATGGTCGGCGGATTCGGACCATCTGACGTGTTACCGTTGATCTGGTTGTTGCCATAGGACGAGATCGCGCCGCCATTGACGATGGCGGTGCCAAGGCCATTGCCGGAGATGGTCGATCTGCCGATACGGATGGTCGCGTTGGCCCCGTCGACACGCAGGCCACCGGACGCGCCGTTGTTGGCCACAGCGACACTGTCGACCATGATGTTGATGGCTGGCCCGCCGGGCGGATTGAATATGCTGATGCCGGCGTTGGTATTGCCCGAAGCACTGCTGTTCACGATTGTCGTGTTGGAGCCGCCAGTGTTGCTCGTGCCGTCAGCCTTCAGACCGGCAAGGTTGTTGTTCTCGATCGTGCTGCTGTCGATCATGACCTTCGCGACACCGGCTCCAGTCGGCTGAACACGAATGCCGTCATTGTTGCCGTTGATGGTCGAGTTGTGGACATAAAGCTCGGCAGTGCCCGACGGCGAGAACAAGATACCAGCGCCGTTCGGTGCGGCGCCGGTGTTGCCACGAATGACGCAATCCTCGACATGCAAGGCGGCGCCGGCAAGAAACCTGATACCATTGAGGCCGGGCGTGGCCGACGCACTGTCGATATCGAGACCGCGAAGAACGATGATGTCGGTCGCCGCCGCATTGATGATCACGCCATTCGTCGATGAATTCGACACGCCTGCCTCAACATCCTCGCAGGCGATGGTGATTGCTTTGGTGATCGTCACCGCGCCGAAACCACCTGGATCGATGCAGTTGATTTCGCCGCCGGCGGCGGTTTTCGAGATTGCGCCGGCGAAGGTCTTGCAAGGCGCCGTGCGGCTGCATGGATTGACGTCGTCGCCAACACCGGAAACCCACGTCCGTGGTGCTTGCGCGGAAGCTGGCGCAATCAGGAAGACTGACGCCAGAAGCAACACTGCGAGTGAAAGGAAAAATCGTACGACGTTCATTTGCCCCTCCTAAGGTTTTGGCCAACGCCCTCGTTGGCCGTTGAAATTCATGTCGAAATGCTTGGGGGATGAGTAGATGACAGGAGCGTGCAAGACGCACCCTATCTTCCAAAGACCATCTGTCGATATACATCGAACCCAAGCGGCTCGGATGTTATAGCTTTCTAATTTACTTTCCAGTGACGCAATGCGTCATAGTAAATAAATAGCAATCGGATCACAGATGATTTTTCCATGCGAAAATTTCGAGATAGCAACAGGGAGGACGAGGCGGCGCATATGTCGGAGATTTGGGATGCACTGTGGCGCAGTACGTTAGGAGATAGAGTCGGATGGCTTTATGCCGCGCGCAAGAGCCGTCGCGTACCATCATTTTTGTCCGTACGGCGCAGCAATTCGTCCGTCGGCACAGAAGCGGTTCCCTTTTTCTAGCCTGCCGGTCAACGCATCAATAGCGCGACCGCCCGCTCATTCAGGTAACCCCGGGTCCGCTGCGTAAACCAAGGCGCGGCAGGTGTGCGCCATGGCTATTTCTCGGCCAACCGGCCGACCGCTCTTCAAAAAGCCGTATCGATATGGCAGGACGCGGAGACTTCGCAGCGCAATCATCTGGAACACATGGCAGGAACTGACTTTCAGACCGCCGGCCCGGCGATTATTCTCGTCGAGCCGCAGCTCGGCGAGAACATCGGCATGGTCGCTCGTGCCATGGCCAATTTCGGTCTGTCGGAACTGCGCCTGGTCAATCCGCGTGACGGGTGGCCGAGCGAGAAGGCACGTGCGGCGGCAAGCCGCGCCGATCATGTCATCGACGCCGTCACCGTCTTCGACGATCTGGCCTCGGCGCTCGCCGACCTCAACTTTGTCTTCGCTACCACGGCTAGGCAGCGCGACGGCTTCAAATCCGTGCGCGGGCCGGTGGAGGCGGGCAGGATGCTTCGGACCCATCATGCAATGGGACAACGCACCGGCATCCTGTTCGGACGCGAGCGCTTCGGTCTCTACAATGACGAGGTCGGCCTTGCCGACGAGATCGTCACCTTCCCGGTCGATCCCGATTTCTCCTCGCTCAACATCGCCCAGGCGGCGCTGCTGATGTCCTACGAGTGGATGAAGTCCGGCCTGGAAGACGAGACGAAGACCAATTTTTCGGGTCCGGACATGAAGCCGGCAAGCAAGGAAGAGCTGCACGGCCTGTTCGCCTATCTCGAAGGTGCATTGGAAGCGCGCGGCTATTTCCGGCCAGCGCCGAAGAAGCCGAAGATGGTCGACAATCTGCGCGCGGTGCTGACGCGTGCCGGCTTTGCCGAACCGGAGCTCAAGGTGCTGCGCGGCATCATCTCGTCGCTCGACAGGTTTTCCCCGGCGATGCCGCGCGGCGATGGTTCTCCTGGCGACGATCCACGGCGCTTGCCCGCGGCCGCCGCGCGTGCCCGCAAGGCGGAAGCGGGTCGCCAGCCGCCCGACGCCAACGGCGACGACAATGATACGCCGCCGCCGGGCGGCAAGGGAACCGACAATGACTGAGCGGCCTATCCTGATGTTCGATTCCGGCATCGGCGGGCTGACAGTGCTGCGCGAGGCGCGCGTGCTGATGCCCGACCGCCGCTTTGTCTATGTCGCCGACGATGCCGCGTTTCCCTATGGCGCCTGGGAGGAACCGGCGCTCAATGCCCATATCCTTGGCCTGTTCGGCGCGCTGCTGGAAAAATTCCAGCCCGAGATTTCGGTCATTCCCTGCAACACCGCGTCGACGCTTGTGATCGACGCTCTGCGTGAGAAATTCCCTGGCCATCCCTTTGTCGGCACGGTGCCGGCGATCAAGCCGGCGGCGGAGCGTACGCGCTCCGGGCTCGTCTCGGTGCTGGCGACGCCCGGCACGGTCAAGCGCCAATATACGCGCGACCTGATCAGCAAATGGGCACAGAAATGCCACGTGCGGCTTGTCGGTTCGGACCGGCTGGCGCCATTGGCCGAGATCTACATGCGCGAGGGATTTGTCGACGAGGAGATCGTGCGGGAGGAGATCGCGCCATGTTTTGTCGAGAAGGACGGCGCCCGCACCGATATTGTCGTGCTCGGCTGCACGCATTACCCGTTTCTGGCCAATCGCATGCGCAAGACCGCGCCCTGGCCGGTCGACTGGATCGACCCGGCCGAAGCGATCGCCCGCCGCGCCATGTCGCTGCTTGCGCCTGTCGACGGGCCATTGCCGGCTGGCGAGCCCGACATTGCGGTCTTCACCTCCGGCAAGGTGGATTTCGCCACCAGCCGGCTCATGCAGGGCTTTGGCCTGATGGTCGCCTGATTTCAGGAACATTGGCTGGTTCGCCGCGTTTCTTCCCCAGGCAATGAAGGGAGAAACGATCATGCCAGCCACCTCGAAAGCTCAGCAGAAAGCTGCGGGCGCCGCCTTGTCGGCCAAGCGCGGCGAGACGAAGAAGAGTGAACTCCAGGGCGCTTCCAAGGGAATGTACGAATCAATGAGCGAAAAGCAGCTCGAGGAATTCGCCGAGACGAAGCGCAAGGGACTGCCGGAAAAGAAATCGAAACATTAGCTCTCGGCCTTCCATGCTCACGAGAGAAATCAAAAAAGCCCGCGGCCAAAACCGCGGGCTTTGAGATGATCTGGCCGCCTGAGGCCGAACCGGAACTTACCAGCGCCCCCGGCAGTGCCGCACTTTGTAACGAACGACGTGTCTGTGGCCGTGCCGCCAGACCACCCTTTTCTTCACCACGATGCGGCAAACCTGATGGTGCCGGTATCCCTGCCAATGCCTGGCCTCTGCCGGCTCTGGTGCAACGGCCATCGACCCGGCCAGTACCGCCGCTCCTGCCAACGTAAGGAAGAATTTCTTCATGTTAGTTACGCTCCTTCAGCTCCAGTCACGTCCTGGTGCCGTTGGCGCACAAGCTCCCGCCACATCCGGCATCGCATCGACATCGGGGACGGTATACAGTTGCTTTCCGCTGCGCCATGCAAAAGCTTGACACCGGTTAAATCTCGGTTTAACCAGCCGCCACCACCGGGCAGTGATGTCCGGTGTTTGTTTTGTATGCGCAAGATCAGGTATTCTAGTCGTTTCTGATCTTGTTTGAACTGACGTGTCCCGTGGGTTTTCCGCCGCGTTGCGTGGGAAAACCCTGTCAGGTCTCGAAAACGGAGGCCAGAGGAGGGCGCGTTTCCTTCACCCGGACCATGAGGTGCCGGGTGTGTTGTTTTGAAAAGGGAATGCGATGAGCAAGCGCGAATCCGCGAAGTATAAGATCGACCGCCGTCTCGGCGAAAACATCTGGGGCCGCCCGAAGTCCCCGGTCAACAAGCGTGAATATGGCCCCGGCCAGCATGGCCAGCGCCGCAAGGGCAAGCTTTCCGATTTCGGCCTGCAGCTGCGCGCCAAGCAGAAGCTGAAGGGCCACTATGGCGACGTTTCTGAAAAGCAGTTCCGCAAGGTCTATGAAGAGGCCGATCGCCGCAAGGGCGACACCTCGGAGAACCTGATCGGCCTGCTCGAGTCGCGTCTCGACGCGGTCGTCTACCGCGCCAAGTTCGTGCCGACCATTTTCGCCGCCCGTCAGTTCGTCAACCACGGCCACGTCAATGTCAACGGCAAGCGCGTCAACATCGGCTCGTACCGCTGCAAGCCGGGCGACGTCGTCGAAGTGCGCGAAAAGTCGAAGCAGTTGGTTATCGTTCTGGAAGCGGTCGGCCTCGCCGAACGCGACGTGCCGGATTACATCGAAGCCGATCACAACAAGATGGTCGCGACCTTCTCGCGCATCCCTGGCCTGGCGGACGTTCCGTTCGCCGTGCAGATGGAACCGAACCTGGTCGTCGAATTCTATTCGCGCTGAGCGACGAATTCTATTCGCGCTGAGCGAACGCATTTTTGCGATATCCTGAAAGGGCCGCCCGTCGAGGCGGCCTTTTCTTTGTCGGCCAGGTCCGCTAATTCCGGGCGCAACGAAGCGCCGGACAGTCTTTGCTCCCGGATTTTGGAACTGACGCCATGAACATGCTGCCAGACGCCGAATCGCTTGAACCTGCCAGCGACATCGAAGGCGGCTTCCATCCGCTGTTTGCCGATGTGCCGTCCTCGGTCGAGTTCAACAAATTGCGCAAGCGGCTGCTGCGGCTGACCCGACAGGCGATCGAGGATTTCTCGATGGTGAAGCCCGGCCAGCGCTGGCTTGTAGCGCTCTCGGGCGGCAAGGATTCCTACGGTCTGCTCGCCGTCCTCCTCGACCTCAAATGGCGCGGGCTGCTGCCGGTTGATCTTCTGGCCTGCAATCTCGACCAGGGCCAGCCGAATTTCCCCAAACATATCCTGCCGGACTATCTCGACAGCCACGGCATTGCGCATCGCATCGAATATCAGGACACCTATTCCGTCGTCACCGACAAGCTGCCTGCGGGCAGCACCTATTGCTCGCTCTGCTCGCGGCTCAGGCGCGGCCATCTCTACCGCATTGTGCGCGAGGAGGGGTGCTCGGCGCTGGTGCTCGGCCACCATCGCGAGGACATTCTCGAGACCTTCTTCATGAACCTGTTCCATGGCGGCCGTCTCGCCGCCATGCCGCCCAAGCTGCTCAACGACGAGGGCGACGTCATGGTGTTGCGGCCGCTGAGCTACTGCGCCGAGGTCGATCTCGAAAAATTCGCCGCCGCGATGCAATTCCCGATCATTCCCTGCGATCTCTGCGGCAGCCAGGAAGGTCTTCAGCGCAACGCCATGAAGGCCATGCTCGATGAGCTGGAAAAGCGCATGCCCGGCCGCAAGGACACGATGCTGCGCGCGCTGTCGAACAGCAGGCCGTCGCATCTGCTCGACAGAAAGCTGTTCGATTTCGCCGCGCTCAACGAGACCCTCAGCACAAGGCAAGCCATTTCCGATGACATTTGACGACACCGCGATCGACTGGCTGGCCGGCATTCTGGCCGAGGCGGCACTGGCCGAGATCATGCCGCGTTTTCGCCGGCTGGGCGACGGCGATATCAGGCAGAAGACCTCGGCCGCCGACCTGGTGACGGAAGCAGACGTCAATGCCGAGCGGTTCATCACCAGCAGGTTGCGCGAGCGCTACCCCTCGGCGATGGTCGTCGGCGAGGAGGCCTGTTCCGACAATCCGGCACTGCTCGATGGTCTGGGCGATGCCGATCTGGCTTTCGTCATCGACCCGGTGGACGGCACTTTCAACTTCGCCTCCGGCGTGCCGCTGTTCGGCGTCATGCTGGCGGTAGTGGTCAAGGGCGAGACCGTTGTCGGCATCATCCACGACCCGGTCGGCAAGGATTGGCTGATCGGCGCCAAGGGCGCCGGCAGCCATATCCGGCATGCGCATGGCAGCTTCGAGAAGGTGCATGTCGCGGCACCTGCACCGATCTCGGAAATGACCGGCTCCGTCTCCTGGCAATATATGTCCGAGCCGGAGCGGTCGCGGCTGGCGCGCAACCAGACGAAGATCCTGTCGCAATTCGCCTATCGCTGTGCGGCGCACGAATACCGCCTGCTGTCGAGCGGCCATGCCCATTTCGTCGTCTACAACAAGCTGATGCCGTGGGACCATCTGGCCGGTGTACTGATCCACGCCGAGGCCGGAGGCCATGCCGCGCGCTTCGACGGCAGCGCCTATCTGCCCTCGCATCTCGGCGGCGGCCTGCTTGTCGCGCCCGATCGGGAGAGCTGGCACGAATTGCGCCGCGAGCTCTGGGCGCAGTAGGGTCAATTCCTGCGGCCAGCGGAAAGAGCCGTATAATCTCGCGCAAATCCGGAGGCTCTCGAATGAAACCTCGGTTCGCATTTGTCGCGGCGGCTCTTGTCGCCGCCCTGTTTGCCGGCTCCCACGAAGCAAGATCGCAAGAGCGCAGCTGTCGCAGTTCAGATCCTGTCGACACGATAAAGGAGATGTCGGACGCTATCTATGCTTGCTGGAAGCCGCCACCCGGCACTGCCGGCATGTCCCTGACGCTGCGGTTCTCGCTTCGCCGCGACGGCACGCTGATCGGCAAGCCTCGCGCCACCTATTCCGATCTGGGAACCGATGCCCAGCGCAGCCGGGCCTTCGTGGCTTCAATCCTCAGGGCACTCGATGAGGCTCTGCCATTACCCTTTTCGGACAGCATGGGTGAAGCGATCGCGGGGCGTTTGCTTGCCCCTCGGTTCACGGCGGCCCTTGAGGGTGCGTCCTGATGCATGTCGCCCAGAAGTGGCCCCGGCTTTGGGACAACGACATGCGTAGAAACAACAATTTAATGCAAGTCGGTGATGTGTCCTAGAACGGGTGGGTTGTGCGGCTGGAACATCTTGCCGCGCTCTGCGATGAAAATCATCAGCAGCGCCGCGACCGAGACGCTGCAGAAGCCGGCGGCCAGTGGCGTCACCGTGCCGTTGAAGGCCTGGCCGATCAGCGTGCCGAGAATGCCGCCAAGAAACGTCTGCATGAACCCCAGAATGGACGACGCCGTGCCGGCCAGTTGGCCGAGCGGCTCCATGGCCAGCGCGTTGAAGTTCGCTCCAAGCGCACCGAACGGAAGCATGGCGCAGGCAAAGAAGGTGATGAACAGCCAGAGCGGCATCTTCATTTCCAGCGAAACGACCAGCCAGGCAAGGCTGATGACCAGAAACAACAGCAGCGCGCTCTGCGACAGGCGGCGCATGCCGATACGGCCGACAAGGCGCGAGTTCAGAAAATTGGAGAAGGCAAGCACGCCCGCAACCCCGGCGAAGATGACTGGGAACATCTCGCCGACATCGAATATGTCGACATAGATCTGCTGCGCCGAGGCGATAAAGCCGAACATGGCGCCGAAAATGAAGGTGCTGGCGAAGGCATAGCAGATCGCAATGCGGTTGGTGAGCACGATGCGAAACCCGCCGAGGATGGAGTTGACGGTCAGCGGCCGGCGATATTCGGGATGCAATGTTTCAGGCAGGCGCAGCAGCGACCATGTCGAGACGATGAGCGCACCGGCGGCCATGGTGACGAAGATCCAGTGCCAGGTCGCAAACAGCATGATGAACTGACCGATGCCGGGAGCAATGACCGGTATCGCCATGAACACCATGAAGATCAGCGACATCACCTCGGCCATGCGCCGGCCGTCGAACGTATCGCGCACGATCGAGACGGCGATAACGCGGGTCGCCGCCGCACCGATGCCTTGCACGGCGCGGCACAGCAGAAGCGTTTCAAAACTTGGAGCAATGGCAGCAGCCGCAGCCGCGGCGACATAGATCACCAGCCCGGCGACCAGCGGAGCGCGACGGCCGAAGCGATCCGAGATTGGTCCGAAGAACAGCTGGCCGCCGCCAAAGCCCAGGATGTAGGCCGTGATGACGTATTGCCGGTGGTTTTCATTTTCGACGCCGAGCGAGGCGCCGATCTGCTGCAGAGCCGGCAGCATGATGTCGATAGCCAGCGAATTCAGCGCCATGAGTGCTGCGCACAGCGCAATGAACTCCCAACGCGGAATGGGCAGTTTGCTTGCCGATTGCGGCGCTGATTTTGGCTGGTCCACGGCAAGTCCGATCTTTCAAACGAAAATGCGCCGGCGGGCCGGCGCATTGGCTCGTCTTGGTCCTGGGTTCAGGACTTAAAAATTGCCGAGGTGAGGCCGGCGCTGGCGTTTGGTGCACATCGCCCGAAATTGTACGGCGGTTTCAGGCGGATGACATGCACGAAAACAGAAGTCAGGCGGCGCCTTTGACGCTGACGCCCTTCTCGACGAGGAACGTCTGCAGCTCGCCGGCCTGGAACATCTCGCGCACGATATCGCAGCCGCCGACGAATTCGCCCTTGACGTAGAGCTGCGGAATCGTCGGCCAGTTGGAATACTCCTTGATGCCCTGGCGCAGTTCGGAGGAGTCCAGGACGTTCACGCCTTTGTAGTCGGCGCCGATATAGTCGAGGATCTGGACGACCTGGCCGGAAAATCCGCATTGCGGGAAACCGGGCGTGCCCTTCATGAAAAGGACGACGTCGTTGCCCTTCACTTCGTTGTCGATGTAGTCGTTGATGCCGCTCATGGAATATCCTTTCCCGCCTGTGGGAGCCAGGCTCGAAACATGTCCTTCAAATAAACCCATAGGTTGCCCGAAACAAGACATTAGCCGCGCCCAGGCCGAAATGGCGCAAAGGATCGACCCAATTGGGCCAAGCCGTCCGGACCAGGGCCGAGCCGCGACAATGACATAAACATGATTGGCAATATCATGTTTTGGTATTACTGCATGTGCGCAAACCGTGAACCGAGGGATGTGCAGAATGCGGAAAATGTCGCGAGGCTTCTTTGGCCTGGGCCTGGGCCTGGGTTTGGGTTTGGCTGCCTGTCTGGGTGCCGGGGTGGCGTTGGCGGGCGGTGCCAAGACGCTTTCCTTTGTGGATGACCGCGGCGTGGCCGTCGAGGTTCCAGCCGGCCCAGAGCGCGTAGCGTCCATTTCCTACTTCGCCACCGACGTCGCCCTCGCGCTCGGTCTGAAGCCAGTCGCGACGACCTACATGGTTGCCGGCCGCGACCCCGATTTTCTCCTTGGCCTGACCAAAGACATCAAGCACATCGGGCAGCGCGCCAAGCCAAACCTCGAACTGCTGTCCGAGACAAAGCCTGATCTGATCATTGCCATGAAGCGCTACACGGCGGGCAATGCCGAGCAGTTGCAGAAGATAGCGCCTTACGTCGCTTACAATATGGAACTTCTGAGCGAGAGCTATAGCGAAGTCGCACAGCTTTCGAAGATCCTCGGAAAGCCGGAGCGCGGCGAGGAACTCAACGCCGAGTTCAAGAAGCATCTGGCTGAATTTGGCGAGCGGGCGCCGAAAGGCGTGCATCCGCGCTTCCAAATCATGTGGGGTGGCGATACGCCGTTCTCGTTCCACACCGAGAACACGGCAGCCTCCATTGTCGCGGCGCTCGGCGGCGACAATATTGCAGGCCCGATGGACCCGGGCGGCAAGTTCGGTCTCGAACTCAGCCTTGAAACCATGCTGGAAAAGGATCCCGAGGTCATCTTCGTGATGGACAGCGGCCCGGATCGTCCGCACGAGAACAACCCGATCTGGAGCCAGCTTTCCGCCGTCAAGAACGGACGCGTGCACTATGTCGGCGATGAATGGGCCGAGACCAACGGCCCGATTGGCCGCGAAATCGTGCTGCGCGAAGCCGCCCACTATCTCTACTCCGATACGTTTCCGCAGGTCGACGTGAAGGCCGAAGCGGCAAAGCTCATCCCTGTCGACGCGCAGAAATGACGCAAGGCCCGGCACTGCGGCCGCCGGCATATGATAGCCGAGCCCTGGCGATGACGGCAGTAATCGCCGTCATTTCTCTTCTGGTGATCGCGGGCGGATTGATGATCGGCACGAGGCCGCTGGCGCCGCATGCCGTGCTGTCGGCGCTCTTCGCTCCGGACGGCAAGATCGATTCGATCCTGGTCTGGTCGCTGCGCCTGCCGCGCAGCCTCGCCGCCTTCGTCGGCGGCGCTGGTCTCGGTGTCTCCGGCTACCTGCTGCAGACCTTGACCCGCAATCCTCTCGCTGGGCCGGGCCTGACCGGGGTCAGCGCGGGCGCCGTGGCGCCGATCGCTTTCTGTTTCGTTTTCCTGCCCTGGCTGTCGTCGACGCTTTATCCATTCATCGGCATGGTAGGTGGCCTGGCCGGCGCCTCGATCACCTTCTGGATCGCCAGGGGAGGAAGAGGACGGCCTTTGCATCTGGCACTTGGCGGCATAAGCGTCTCGCTGTTTCTCGGCGCGATCACCACCTATGTCCTGCTCCTCAGCGGTCCCCAGGTGCCGTCGCTGCTGTTCTGGCTGTCGGGCGGTTTCCAGGGCCGGTCGTGGCCACACCTTGCATATATGGCGCCGTGGGTGATTGCCGGTATCGCAGGAGCGCTGGCCTGCCACCGCGTGCTCGGCCTGCTGGCGCTGAGCGAACAGGCCGCCGCCGGCATGGGTCTGCGGCTGGCATTCTGGAAATCGGCAGTGCTGTTCCTCTCCGTGCTTCCGGTCGCGGGCGTGGCTCCAATCGCCGGCCCGGTGGCCTTCGTCGGCCTGGCAACGCCGCATATCGTGCGGTTGCTGCGGCCGCGTTCGCCGGCCTGGTCGGTCGCGCTCACCGCTGTCCTTGGCGGCTTGATGACGGCAAGTGCCGATATCATCGCGCGCAGCATCGCGGCTCCAAAGGAAATTCCGGTCGGCATCATCACCGCGCTGATCGGCGGACCGGTGTTCGTCTATCTCGTCCAGCGCCGCACTGTCTCCTTGGTAGGTGCGGCGTGACCGCGGCAGCGCCACAGTCACGACGCGAGGCTTCGGGTTGGCTTGTGCTGGCCTTCGCCGCCATCGCCCTGCTGTCCCTCGCTATCGCCACCTTCCTCGGTGTCGTCGATCTGCCGCCCGCCGACATCGTTGCTGCCTTGACCGGTCACGGATCGAGCGAGGCGCGCTCCATCATCCTCGACATCCGCCTGCCGCGGATCCTGACCGGCATATTGGCCGGCATCCATTTCGCCGTAGCCGGCCTGTTGCTGCAGAGCATCACTCGAAACCCGCTTGCCGATCCGTCTCTGATGGGCATCTCGCAGGGCGCGATGCTTGCCGTCAGCGGCTTCCTGGTCTTCACTGTCTATGTCCACGATCCTGGCTCCAACACGCTGCAGGAACTGCCGCTCAACTGGCTACCCGCCATCGGCACTATCGGCGGTGTGCTGGCGGGTGGCTTCATCTACGCGATCGCCTTTCGCCGCGACCTCGGTCCGCTGCGCATCACATTGTGTGGGATAGCGGTGGGCGCCGTCCTGCACGCCATCGGCATCGGCATGATCGCCGGCTGGGGATCGGCTCGTATCGAGGTCCTGCTCGAGTGGTTCTCGGGCAGTCTTTACGCTCGCAGCTGGGAACACGTGGTCTTCCTGTTGCCCTTCACGCTCGCCGGTCTTGCCATCCTGCCGCTGGTGCGCCGGCCACTGGAATTGCTGCGCTTCGAAGCGAGCGTTGCCCGCTCCTTCGGGCTCGCTTACTCCAGGCAATTTTCGCTGGCCTTGCTGATCGCCTGCTGCCTTGCCGCCAGCGCAGTTGGCGTGGTCGGGCCGGTGGTCTTCGTTGGCCTCATCGTGCCGCATCTTGCCCGCTTCATCGCCGGACGGCGCTTCGATCTTGTCTTACCGCTGGCCATTGCCTTGGGCGCCATCACCGTGACGCTGGGTGATCTGGTGGGCCGGCTCCTTGGGCAGGCCGAGGAAATTCCGATTGGTGTCATCACCGCGATCTGCGGTGTTCCCGTCCTTATCGCCTTGCTGCGCAGAACCACATGAAAAAACCAATGCTTTCCTGTTCGGGATTGTCGGTGAAGTATGGCCGCCGCGAGGCATTGAGCGACTTCAGCCTTTCGCTTGCACCGGGCGAGATACGCGCGCTGATCGGGCCGAACGGCTCCGGCAAGAGCACCGCCCTGCAGGCGCTTGCCGGCCTGACGAGGCCGGTGGCGGGCAGCGCGGCGATCGGCGACCGCGCGGTCGCCTACATGTCACGCCGCGAGATCGCGCGGCACCTGGCGTTCCTGCCGCAGCAACCGGTCGCGCCGGACGAGATGACCGTCGAACAATTGGTGCGCCAGGGCCGCTTCACCCATGTCGGATTGTTCCGCGGCTATGGTCCGCGCGACGAGGAGGCCATCCGTTGGGCCCTGGAAAGCACCGGGCTTGCCGACTTCGCGGATCGAGGCTTGCGCGAACTTTCCGGCGGCGAACGCCAGCGCGCATGGATATCCGCGGCTCTCGCCCAGGAAGCACAGATACTGCTTCTGGACGAGCCGACCTCGTTCCTCGACATCGGCTACCAGATCGAGGTTCTGGACCTTGTCTATCGCCTCAGCCGGGAACGCGGCGTCGGCATCGTCATGGCGATCCACGATCTCAACCAGGCGATGTCGATCTGCGACCGGATTTCGCTGCTGGAGAAGGGCAGGCTGGTGTTCGATGGCCAGGCACACGCGCTTGCAGACAGCGGGCTGATCGAGAAGGTGTTTCGCGTCCAGGGTCGCTTTGTCCAGCTCGCCACGGAGGCACCACCACATTTCGACGTTCATCTGTCCCGCTGGCGCGACATCACGCCTTGACGAGCCGGAACACGATCTTGGTGCTTGTATAATAATCGAGAGTGTCGGCGAAATCGGGCATCCATCCGTCGGGGACGTAAGGGATGAAACCGTCGAATTCGAGCTTGCGCGCCGAAACCTCGAAACCAGCGGCCGCGAAAGCTTTGGCATAGTCGTTGATCGAGCGGTCCTGGACCACCGTATTCGTGCGCTCCGCGACCAGCTTGCGCCATTTCGGCCAGAGCGGATTGTCGGTGTGACAACCGGTGACGGCGTAGTAGGCGCCGCCTGGTTTCAGCGAGCGCCAGATGTCGGCGGCGTGCTCGTCGATATCGGGCACGAGGTAGACGACTTCGTGGCTAAGGGCGAGGTCGAACGCCTCATCCCAGCCGAGCAGCCGGGAGCCTGCTTGGTATTGGATCGGCAAATTGCCCTTCAGCGCGTTGGCCTTGGCGATCGACTGTTCGGCGATGTCGATGCCGAGCGCCTTGCGGAAGGGCCGCATGGCGTGCAGATGGCGCAGCAGACCGCCCTGGTTGCAGCCGAAATCGAGCACGGCCTTTCCCGAGAGATCACGCTCGAGCATCAACTCGATCAGATGCCGCCAGATCGGCGCGTGGCCGTCGGCCATGGCGTCCTCGGCATTCGGATCGATGTACCACGTGGGAATTGCTCCGGTCTTGGTTCCGGCAGAAGCGCTGTTCATGCTGATGATCTTGAGTCTCAGTCCGGCACGCTGGTCTGCAGAGCCAGCGCATGCAGTACGCCGCCCATATTGCCCTTCAGCGCGTCATAGACCATCTGGTGCTGCTGCACGCGGCTTTTTCCCCGAAAGCTCTCGGCCACCACCTCGGCCGCATAGTGGTCCCCGTCACCGGCGAGATCGCGGATCGTCACCTTGGCGTCGGGAATACCGTCCTTGATCAGTTTTTCGATGTCGTGGGCATCCATTGCCATGGCAAAATCCTGTGTCGAGCGGCCGGCAGCCGGCCATAAGATGAGAGTCGCGCGAGCCTAAAGCCTTTCCGGTCCGGATTGAAGCCGTTCTATCCCGCCAAGGGCAAGACGGCCCGGGAAGCTCAGGGAAGACTTAGGCCGGTGGGCCTGCTCCGTCCTCCTGAAGGTCGTCACGTGTCGAGAAAGCGCGGCCAAGGCTGAAGGCAAGCACATAGAGCGGCACGTTGAGCACGAGGCTTACAATGGGGAGATAGCTCGTCATTTGCCAGGCTGGCGAGAAGAACGGTTGGCCATAGCCGTCGCAGACAAGGGACGAGCCGTACTCCCACAATGCGCCTACGACCACCGCGCTGGCAAAAAGCTTGATGCAGGTGACGATTTGCCTTGCCCGTGCCGGATCCGGCGCAAGGCGGCCCCACAGCACCAGGCAGACGATCGGGATCGCGTAGATGAGGTTCTGCAGCGCCAGCATCGGGATGGCGCCGTTGGCGGCGGAAAGAAACTGCGCGCGCGTTTCCAGTCGGGCGCAAACCTCGCTTGAGGTCGTCGACAGCAGGAAGAAGACGAACGGCCCGAGGAACCAGAAGAAGAACAGCGACGGCCAGAAGACGACTGCAAGCAGCGCCCGGGCAGCCAGTTTCCTGTGATTGAGCATGAATCTTTTCCGAAAACCGGTTCCCACTTTTCGGGATCATGCTCTGCTCAACCGGGCTGATCCATGAAGCGGGGGAACCAGCCTTCGTGAGCCCCGGTCAATTCGCTGACCGGGATTGCCCTGGCGTCGCCAAGCTCCAGCGCGCTGCCGCCGGTCGAGCCGATCCACGGCGCGAAGATGCCGAGTTCGCTCTGCTGTTTGCGAATGGCGTCCCATTCATCGCCATGCGGATCGATCGACAGCGTTAGGAGATAGCGGCCCTGGTCCTCACCGAACCAGACCGGGATCGGGTCGGTGCCGACAAGCCCAGGTACTGTCGCGCCGATGCCGGACGCCATCGCCATCTCGGCCAAGGCCACCGCAATGCCGCCATCGGACACGTCATGGGCCGCCGTGACGATGCCGGATGCGATGAGAGCGCGCACATGGTCGCCGACGCGCTTTTCGTGATCGAGGTCGACCGGCGGCGGCGGGCCATCCGTGCGGCCGTGTACGTCACGCATATAGACCGATTGGCCAAGATGCGTTCCCCAGGAGGCTGGCGCGCCGACCAGCAGGATCATCTGGCCCTCGGCCGCAAAGCCGGTTCGCACCATCTTCGACCAGTCGGCGATCAGGCCGACGCCGCCGATGGTCGGAGTCGGCAGAATGCCCTGGCCGTTGGTCTCGTTGTAGAGCGAAACGTTGCCGGAGACGATCGGGAAGCCGAGCGCGCGGCAGGCATCGCCGATGCCTTTCACCGCGCCAACCAGCTGGCCCATGATCTCGGGCCGTTCCGGGTTGCCGAAATTGAGGTTGTCGGTGGCGGCCAGCGGCAGAGCGCCGGTGGCGGTCAAATTGCGCCAGCATTCGGCCACCGCCTGCTTGCCGCCCTCATAAGGGTCGGCCTCGCAATAGCGCGGCGTCACGTCGGAGGAGAAGGCGAGCGCCTTGGTGGCATGGCCTTCGACGCGCACCACACCGGCATCGCCGCCGGGAAGCTGCAGCGAATTGCCCTGGATCAGCGTGTCGTATTGTTCCCAGACCCATCGGCGCGAGGACAGGTCGGGGCCGCCGAGCAGCTTCAAGAGCGCCTCAGTGACATCGGCCTGCGGAACGTCATCGGCGGCAAGTGGCGCCGGTTTCTTAGATTCGACCCAGGGGCGATCATACTCCGGAGCCTTGTCGCCGAGATCCTTGATCGGCAGATCAGCGACCTGATCCCCCTGGTGCAGCACGCGAAAACGCAGATCGTCCGTGGTCTTGCCCACGATGGCGAAGTCGAGCCCCCATTTGTGGAAGATCGCCTCGGCTTCCTTTTCCTTCTCGGGGCGCAGCACCATCAGCATGCGCTCCTGGCTTTCCGACAGCATCATTTCGTAGGCGCTCATGCGCTCTTCGCGCACCGGCACCTTGTCGAGATCGAGCTCGATGCCGAGATCGCCCTTGGCGCCCATTTCGACCGCCGAGCAGGTGAGGCCGGCGGCACCCATGTCCTGGATGGCGATGACGGCGCCCGAGGCCATCAGTTCGAGGCTGGCTTCCAGCAGGCATTTTTCGGTGAAGGGATCGCCGACCTGGACGGTCGGGCGCTTCTCGTCGATCTTGTCGTCGAATTCGGCGGACGCCATTGTGGCGCCACCGACGCCGTCGCGGCCGGTCTTGGCGCCGAGATAGACGACCGGCAGGCCGACGCCCTTGGCTTCCGACAGGAAGATCGCATCGGTCTTGGCCAGGCCCGCTGCAAAAGCGTTGACCAGAATGTTGCCATTGTAGCGGGCGTCGAAATTGACCTCGCCGCCGACCGTCGGCACGCCGAAGGCGTTGCCATAGCCGCCGACGCCGGAAACCACGCCTGAAACGAGGTGCCTGGTCTTGGGATGGTCAGGCGCACCAAAGCGCAGCGCATTCATCGCCGCGATCGGCCGCGCGCCCATGGTGAAGACGTCGCGCAATATGCCGCCGACGCCGGTCGCCGCACCCTGGTAGGGCTCGATGTAGGATGGGTGGTTGTGGCTCTCCATCTTGAAGACGACGCAGTCGCCATCGCCAATGTCGACCACGCCGGCATTCTCACCCGGCCCCTGAATGACCTGAGGCCCAGTGGTCGGCAGCGTGCGCAGCCACTTCTTCGAGGATTTGTAGGAGCAGTGCTCATTCCACATCGCCGAGAAGATGCCGAGTTCGGTGAAGCTCGGCTCACGCCCGACAAGGTCGAGAATGCGCTGATACTCGTCGGGCTTCAGCCCGTGTGAGGCAATGAGCTCGGGGGTGATCGGCACGGAATTGGAAATGGTCATGGGCGGCGATTTTTATCCGGGCGTGTTGGGATTTGAGTCCCGTCTTATCGCAAGCTTTCAAGCCGATACAGCCATAGACTGACGAAAAACGACGGAAAACCGGACAAAGCCACGGAGTGTCAGGAGAAGCTGTCGTATCCGGCGCGGCCCTCATCGAGGAGCCGCCGGATCACCGCGACGCCCTCGGCGATGTCCTTGCGCTGTCTCGGCTGCGAAACGCCGAAGCGGACGGCATGAAAAACCTGCTCGGAACGGCCGGCCTTGAACTCGTCCTCGTCGTCGATCAGCACGCCATGTTCGAGGCAGGCGTTCTTGAAGGTGCCGGAAAGCCAGGGGTCGGGCAGGGTCAACCAGACAAAGGGCACCCTGTCATGTGACTTAATCGCGAAGCCGGCCAAAGTCTCGCGCACGATGGCGATACGAGCGCCGATTTCGGCGATGCTGCGCGTGCGTATCTCGTCCGCCTGGCTCGACAGCACCAGCCTTGTGTTCACCTCCGCCAGCAGGAAGGGCATGCCGCCGGTCATCATCTTGTGGGCGACGCGAATGCGATGCCGGTAGGCGGGCGGGCAGGAAAGCCAGCCGCCGCGCACACCGGCCGCGACCGACTTCGACAAGCCGCCGGCGACAATGGTCCGTTCAGGGGCATATTCGGCCAGCAATGGCGTCGGATCATCGGTCAGATGACCATAGAGATCGTCCTCGATGAGGACGACGTTGTATTCGCGTGCGACACGCGCGATTGCTTCGCGGCGCGCCGCCGACAAGATGGCCAGCGTGGGATTCTGCGCCGTCGGCATCAGGAAGATCATCTTGGGATGCTTCTGCGCGCAGACGCGCTCGAAATCCTGGGGGTCGAGGCCTTCATCATCCGATGCCACCAGCGCGGTTCGCCGGCCGATCAGGCCGGCGCTGCGGGAAATCTGCGAATAGGTGAGGTGCTCGAAGGCGACGTAATCGCCGGGCGTGGTGAGCGCCGCGATCGCCGCCATCACCGCGGCATGGGTGCCGAGCGTGGGAACGATGGCGTCTGCGTTTGGGCGAAACGAAT
The DNA here is from genome assembly GCA_004017275.1 of Mesorhizobium sp. Lineage (GTDB taxonomy): Bacteria > Pseudomonadota > Alphaproteobacteria > Rhizobiales > Rhizobiaceae > Mesorhizobium. The sequence goes on from SAKE01000010.1 coordinate 139,494, forward strand.
TGCGCGACAACCAGCGGGCGCCGGCTTCGTACCAGCGGTCCGGGAAATCCCGCGTATAGCTTGAAATCTCATGCGGATGGTCCTGCGCCGTGCGCGACAGGACACCGGCGACAATATCGCCCTGACCGATATCAGGTGCTGCCGTGCTGTCGAAGCGCAGCTTGCCGCGCGGCGCATCGATATGGCGAGTGCCTTCTGTGCTGACGTCCGGAGCCGGAAAATCGGTTTTCGCGTCGGCGCGCTGGCCGAGCACATAGGTTCCACGCCCGACTTCGCCGCTCACCAGCCCGCGCTCGCGCAGCAATTGATAGGCCCGGCCGACCGTGCCGACGGTGGTGCCGATGTCGTAGGCGAGGTCGCGTTGCGGCGGCAGTTTTGCTCCGGCATCGATAACCCCGCGGTCGATGTCCGTTTCGATGGAATCCGCCAGGCGCTGATACAGCGGCCCGGAGCCGGTGGTGAGATCAGGAAGCCAAGTTGTCATGGTGACAATTTTCTATATTGCACCGGATTGTGAGTCAATACATATCGACGTTGCGCCAAAAAAGGGTGCAATTTGAAATTTGGCAGAAAGAAAATGAATACAATCGCCACAATCCGTCACTCAAGAGCCGAATTATCAGGCCAATCGACACGGCCATCGGCCCAGCGAGGCTTTGTCAGCCGTCTGGTGCGCGTGGTCAGGTCACTGGCGAGATGGATCGACCATCTGCTGGATCGCCGCCGCAGCCGGTTGGTGTTGCTGGAGATGACCGATGACCAACTCAAGGATATCGGCGTCTCGCGCTGCGATGCCCACCGCGAGGGCATCAGGCCGTTCTGGGACTGATCCCAAAAGTGGGAATCGGTTTCCGCACAGTTCTAACGGACGCTCGATGCCCTGGTGCGCGCAATGCCATGGTCCGCCAGGACGGCGACCACGCACAGCACGAGAAAAAGTCCGGTGATGGCCGCCGCTGAGATGGCAACGCTGATCGCACCGTTCTTGGCGACGTCCAGGAACGGGTAGGGCACCTCGCCGGCAAGCGGTGCCCGCGCCAGCGCATAGACCAGATAGGCGATGGGATAGAGCATCCACCAGGAAATGTCGCTCCACCGAGTCCGGCCGTCGGCGCCAGATATCAGCCACCACAGCACGAACAGCACCGGCGTCACGTAATGCAGCAGGACATCGCAGAGCAGGAACAGGCCCTGCGGCTGCCAGAGCTTTGCCAGGACCGTGGCGTAGATGATGAAGACCAGCGCGATCGAAGCGGCAACGCCAGCCCGCATGCGCGGCCCGGCGAACGCCGGCAGCCAGGCATAGCCGGTGGGCGACAGGAGCGACGTGTACACCAGCACCGCGCCGATGTTGGTCAGGATGGTGAAGAAGCTGAAGACGAAAATGATGGAGCCGAGCAGGCTGCGGCCTGCTTCCATCGACGCCGGAACGCTGATGCAGAACTGCAGGACGAGCCCGGCCAAGCCGATGACCAGACCCGCAATCTGCAGGAACCGGCTCATTGCCCTAAGCGGCGGCCGCACAGGAGGGATTGCCTGCCTGCCAACGAGCGATGTCGGAGCCGATGCGAGCGCCGAGCGGATCGTTCATCAGCGGTCCAAAGACGTCGACGCGGCTCGAATTGCCCTGCGCCTGTACGACCAGCAGCGGTTTGCCGCCATAGTGCTTGGCCGGGACCAACAGGAAACGCGGCGTGCCGCTGTACGAATTCAGTTCATTGGCCATCTGATACTGTTTGAAGGCCGGGTCCTTGCTGGCAATCCAGCATTTGTGGGCAGCGATCGCCACCTGTTCCATGGCCAGCAGCGCAGCACTTTTGCCCGACGGAACAGGCGTGCTCTTTGGGGTCGACTGGCAGGATGCCAGCGTAAAGCCTGCCGCCGCAACCAGGGCGATCGTCCTGTTTTTGATCAAGCGGCACCCATCTCAAGTTCGGACAGGAAGATCTTCAGGCCGTCGGTCATTTCGCCCCACACCCGCGACAAAGCCGGATGCTGCGAGGCGATCTGCTCATAGGCGTCGAATTTGGGATAGGCGTCGAGCAAGTCGTGGCGTCCGGTCATGGCCCGGAAATTGTTGAAGATGAACCGCGTCGGCGTCAGCCAGGCATCGGCGAAACTGATGTCGTCACCGAGCGCGAAGGGGCCTTGTGCCATTCGGCTTTCGATCGCTGCCAGGCCGTGGTGCAGGCGGGCGAATTGGGCGTCGATCTCGGCATTGTTGCGCTTCGGCACGGAATGAAGCTCGAAAAGCTTCATCATCGGGGTCAGCACGTCGAGATCGGTGATGCGGGCGAACATGCGCACCAGCGCGCGGTCCTTGGAATCAGGCGGCAGCAGTGCCGGTTCCGGAAATCGTTCCTCGAGATATTCGGCGATGACCACGGATTCGACGATCGTTTCGCCCGAGCCGGTGATCAGCACCGGAATTCGGTTCATCGGCGAGATGGCGCGAAATTCTTCCGGGATGGGAAAGCCGGGCGGCGGCGCGATGATCTTGAGCGGCACGTCCTTGATATAGGCCAGTGCCCGCACGATTGACGAGTAGGGCGACAACGGCCGCGAATAAAGTTTCATGACCGTCTCTCTCCCCAATGAATCGGACTTGCCCCGATCAAGAGACAGGAATGTCCGGCTGTTTTCAAGCTGTTCGCTTCGACGGCGTCAGGCAGCGATGCCGAGGGCGCTTTCGAACAGCCCTCGGCCGTCAGTACCGCCATGGGCTGCTTCGATCAGGTTTTCCGGGTGCGGCATCAGGCCGAGCACATTGCCACGCTCGTTGACGATGCCGGCAATGTCGTTGATCGAGCCATTGGGGTTGGTGCCGTCCGCATAACGGAACACCACCTGGCCTTCGCCTTCGAGACGGGCAAGCGTGTCGGCGTCGGCAAAATAATTGCCGTCATGATGCGCGACCGGCGTGCGGATGATCTGGCCCGGCTGGTAGCGGCGGGTGAACATGGTGTTGGCGTTGGTGATCTCGAGCTTCACCTGCCGGCAGACGAATTTCAGCGAGGTGTTGCGCATCAAGGCGCCCGGCAGCAGGCCGGCCTCGACAAGGATCTGGAAGCCGTTGCAGACGCCGATGACGGTGACGCCCGCGGCCGCCTTTTCGGCGACCGCCCGCATGACCGGCATACGCGCCGCGATCGCGCCGCAGCGCAGATAATCGCCGAAGGAAAAACCGCCTGGAATGGCGATCAGGTCGACATCGGGGATTTCGGTGTCGGTCTGCCAGACGGTAACCGGCGGTGTTCCCGAAATCTTGGTCAGCGCCGCGATCATGTCGCGGTCGCGGTTGAGGCCAGGCAGAAGGACGACGGCTGATTTCATTTTGGTTCGTAAGGCCTCTGGGCTTCGGCGAGTTCGCGCAGGTCGAGACGTCTGTCTATGCGTTCAAGACGCTCGTCTTGCCGGGCGAGAATGCCATAGATGTTGTGGATATCACTTTGCGTTGCCACCATGTGACCCCGCATCACATTCAACTCCCGTTTCGTCTCGGAAACATCCTGACGAAGCTCGCCGATTTCGTGATGCACGCGCTTCATAAGCTCGAACGTCAATTCATTCGTGACTTCCGGCATAGTGCCTCCGACACAACCTCAGGTAAGTGTCACACTATAATTCTCAATCACCGTGTTCGCCAGCAGCTTGTCGCACATGGCCTTGAGGTCGGCCTCGGCCTTGGTCTTGTCGCTTTCCGCCAGCTCGACGTCGAACACCTTGCCCTGCCGCACCGCGCCGACGCCACCGAAGCCCAGGCCGGACAATGCGTGTTCTATCGCCTTGCCTTGCGGGTCGAGCACGCCGTTCTTGAGGGTGACGGTAATGCGGGCCTTGATCACGCTGGACATGCTCCTGTTCGAATATCGGGTCTGGTTAGTGCGGCTTGCCTTTGAGGCCGTCGGTCGAGGCGACAAGCACCGGGCCGGTCGGGCGCGGCGGCTCGTTCTCGTTCATGATGCCGAGGCGGCGGGCAACTTCCTGATAGGCCTCGACGAGGCCGCCCATGTCGCGGCGGAACCGGTCCTTATCGAGCTTGTCCTGCGTCGCCACGTCCCACAGGCGGCAGGAGTCCGGCGAAATCTCGTCGGCGACGACGATGCGCATCATGTCGCCTTCGAACAGGCGGCCGCACTCGATCTTGAAGTCGACGAGCTGGATGCCGACGCCCATGAACAGGCCGGAAAGGAAGTCGTTGACGCGAATGGCGAGCGCCATCACGTCGTCGATTTCCTGCGGGCTCGCCCAACCGAACGCCGTGATGTGCTCTTCCGAAACCATCGGATCGTCGAGCGCGTCGGCCTTGTAATAGAATTCGATAATCGAGCGCGGCAAAACCGTGCCTTCCTCGATGCCGAGGCGCTTGGACAGTGAACCGGCGGCGACATTGCGCACCACGATTTCGAGCGGAATGATCTCGACTTCCTTGATCAGCTGCTCGCGCATGTTGAGCCGGCGGATGAAGTGGGTCGGGATGCCCATGCGGTTGAGATGGTTGAAGATGTGCTCGGAAATGCGGTTGTTGAGCACGCCCTTGCCGTCGACCACTTCATGCTTCTTCTTGTTGAACGCGGTTGCGTCGTCCTTGAAGAACTGGATGAGCGTACCCGGCTCGGGTCCCTCATAGAGGATCTTGGCCTTGCCTTCATAAATGCGGCGGCGATTTTTCATCTGATTTTTTCTCTGGGGTTCCGGACAGGCGGCAAGCGACCGTTTCCTGCCCGTCTGCCTGAAATAGTGCGGCTACGGTAGGGTTCAATGCCGGGTCTATCCCAATCACATCGTTTGCTCAATCGGCAAATCCTCCCAATCAACCGCTTTCGGGACTGAAATGCCGCAGCGCAGCATGCGATGAAGCGTATTGACCGGCCCGCGACCTTTTGGTTTGTGCTTTGGCAACACACATATTCACTGCCAACGAATCGAATTTGACCCGGAGGGACGCCCATGAACAGCATGAAGGACCGTGAAGAAGGCTTCGAGCGCAAATTCGCATTCGACGAGGAGCTTCGGTTCAAGGCCTCGGCGCGCCGCAACAAGGCGCTCGGCCTGTGGGCCGCCGAAAAGCTCGGGAAGTCCGGCGCCGACGCCGACGCCTATGCCAGGGAAGTGGTCGTTTCCGACATCGAGGAAGCCGGTGATCACGACGTGTTCCGCAAGATCCGCGGGGATTTCGACGCGGCCGGTGTCGAGCAGTCGGACCACCAGATCCGCCGCACCATGGACGAGCTGATGGCGCAGGCGATCGAGCAGATCAAGAACACCTGATCCCGAAGCAGGTTCCGCAAAAGTGTCCCACGGTTTTGCGAGAGAGAACCTGCGACAGACAAAAGAATGACTGGACCAATCGACCGCCCGACCTATCCGGGCGGTTTTTCTTTGCCTTTGCCGCGGTTTCCGGCTGAAACTGCGATCGTTAACAAGGAAGAGTCCATGTCCCTGAAGTCCCGCCTCGCGGCCGATGAAACGTTGCTCACCGCATGGTCCGGCGTGCCGGATGCCTTGACTGTCGAGATCGTCGCCAAGCAGGGCTTTGATGCCGTCACCCTCGATATGCAGCATGGCGGTCATCACGAAGACAGCGTGTTGCGTGGCCTGGTGCCGGTGCTCGCCACCGGCAAGCCGGCGCTGGTGCGCATTCCGGTTGGCCGTTTCGACATGGCAAGCCGCGCGCTCGACTTTGGTGCCGAGGCGGTCATCGCGCCGATGGTGAATTCGGTGGCGGATGCAAAACTGTTCGCCGCCGCCATGAAATATCCGCCGCTCGGCGAGCGCTCCTGGGGGCCGACCTACGCTTTTCCGCGCCACGGCAAGGGCGACCAGGCCGAGTGGCTGCGCGACACCAACCAGCGCACCATGGCCTTCGCCATGGTCGAGACACGCGCTGCCCTCGATGCGCTCGACGGCATTCTCGACACGCCGGGCATCGACGGCATCTTCCTCGGCCCCTCGGATTTCTCGATCGCCTGGAGCAATGGCGCCACGATCAATTCGACGCTGGAAAGCATGATGGAGACAGTGGCGTCGGTCGCCGAGCGCACCCGCAAGGCCGGAAAACATGCGGCGATCTATGTCGTCGAGTCGGCAATTGCCGGCCGTGTCGTGTCGATGGGCTACCGCCTGCTGGCCATGGGCTCGGAACACGCGCTGATCGGGCTTGGCGCGAAAACCCTGATCAAGAGCGTCAAGGATTCGATCGGCTCCTGAAGACGCTCAGGGTTTCAGATCCGTCAGGAATTTGGCGAAGGTCATTGAGCCTTCGGGCCAAGGACCAAAACCCGAATCTGCGTTGAGATGACCGGTCTCGCCGGCATCGATGAACAGCGAGCCCCAGGCACCGGCAATGTCCTCGGCGACATCGAAGGCGCAGAACGGATCGTTGCGGCTGGCGATCACGATCGAGGGAAAGGGCAGTGGCTCACGCGGGTAGGGTCCGAAGGTCATCAGGTGCCTGGGCCTGATCTCGGGATTGGCGACATCGGGTGGCGCCACGAAGAAGGCTCCAGCAACGGGCTTACGGAATCGCGGGATGGCTTGCACCGCCGTGGCGACGCCGAGCGAGTGTGCGACCAGGACGACCGGCCGCTCGGCCTCATTGACCGCCTTGGCAACGCTCGCCGTCCAGTCCTCACGCACCGGTTTCGACCATTCCGTTTGCTCGACGCGGCGCGCCGTCGACAGCTTCGACTGCCAGCGGCTCTGCCAATGGTCGGGGCCGGAGTTGGTGTAGCCCGGCACGATCAGAATATCTGCTTCTTTGACCTTCATGGCGCTGAGATAGCGAGCCGCATCGTTTCGTGCAACCGGCAGGAACGCCGCTTTTGATCACAATAGTGAACACGATGTTCGCTTCTTTGCGTCTTGTGTGAACGATGCCGATGGACGATTTGTGGTCAGGAGAAGAAACAGCCGTGTGCGGGAACCCTGACTTTGGAGCTGACACGACGTACAATGATCGGCGGCACGGGGCCTCTCGCCCTGGGAGTTTCATCGCAAGCCGGTCGAACGGAGCATCTGATGAGTGAACTGCCTTTTGCCGCCACCACCCCGGTCAGCGTCGCCCGCGTCGGGTTGAAGGCGCGCGACGCCGAAAGCCTTGCCGCCTATTACCGAAGCGTTGTCGGTCTGCAGGAGTTGAGCCGTGCAGATGGCGCGATCACGCTCGGCGCCGCCAATCGTCCGCTGCTGGTGCTTGAGCCGGATGCTTCGGCCAAGCCGGATGATCCGCGCAGCGCCGGCCTGTTCCACACCGCCTTCCTGCTGCCCAGCCGCGCCGATCTCGGCCGCTGGATCAACCACGCCATATCAGACAAGATCGCCATCGAGGGCGCTTCCGACCATCTGGTCAGCGAAGCGCTGTACCTTACCGATCCCGAAGGCAACGGCATCGAGATCTATGCCGACCGCCGTCCGCAGGACTGGAAGTGGAATGGCGACAAGATTGCCATGGCGACAGAGCGGCTGAACATTCCGTCCGTCGTTGCCGAAGTGCCGGCGGGTGATGCCGGCTGGCAGGGCGCGCCGGAAAACAGCATCGTCGGCCACGTCCACCTGCGCGTCGGCAGGCCGGAAGACGCCGAAGCCTGGTGGAACCAGGAATTCGGCTTCGACACGGTGGCCAAATATGGCGGCCAGGCGGTGTTCCTGTCGTCGGGCGGCTATCACCACCACATCGGCGCCAACGCTTGGCAGAGTTCCGGCGCCGGCCGCCGCGATTCCACCCGCTCGGGTCTGGCCTGGGTCGAAATGCGTTCGGACAATGTGACTGATGAAACGACCCGTGAGGATCCGTGGGGCACAGTGATCAGGACTGTTCCCGGCAAGGCTTGACTCCCGCTGCGCCTGCAATTGGCGAAAGCCGAGGCGAGAGCGTCTTTCTCCCCGTCACTATACGGGGAGAAATGCCCGGCAGGGCAATGAGGGGCAGCGCCAAGGTCCTGAAATTGTCAAAGCGTGAATGGGTGGTGCGATCGTCACCGAAGTCGGCGCTGCCCCTCATCCGCCTAGCGGCACCTTCTCCCCGTATAGTGACGGGGAGAAGGAAGCTCAAGCTTCCCCGAACACCCGCCTGAAGATCGTATCGACATGCTTGGTGTGATAGCCCAAATCGAATTTCTCGCGGATCTCGGCTTCGGGCAGGGCAGCGGTCACTTCCTTGTCGGCCAAAAGTTCCTCAAGAAAATCAGCGCCTTGCTCCCAAACCCTCATGGCGTTGCGTTGCACCAGCCGGTAGGAGTCTTCGCGCGACAGGCCCGCCTGCGTCAGCGCCAGCATCACGCGCTGCGAATGCACGAGGCCGCGGAACTTGTTCATGTTCTTCAGCATGTTGTCGGGATAGACGAGCAGCTTGTCGACAACGCCGGTCAGTCGTGACAGCGCGAAATCGAGCGTCACCGTGGCGTCCGGCCCGATCATGCGCTCGACCGAGGAATGCGAGATGTCGCGCTCGTGCCAAAGCGCCACATTCTCCATCGCCGGCAGCGCCATGGAGCGGACCATGCGCGCAAGACCGGTGAGGTTTTCGGTCAGCACCGGATTGCGCTTGTGCGGCATTGCCGACGAGCCCTTCTGGCCAGGCGAAAAATACTCTTCCGCCTCCAGCACTTCGGTGCGCTGTAAATGCCGTATCTCGATCGACAGCCGTTCAACCGACGAGGCGATGACACCAAGCGTGGCGAAGAACATAGCGTGGCGGTCGCGCGGGATCACCTGCGTCGACACCGGCTCGGGCTTCAGGCCGAGCTTTGCCGCCACATGTTCCTCGACATAGGGGTCGATGTTGGCGAAGGTGCCGACAGCCCCGGAGATCGCACAGGTGGCGACATCCTCCCGCGCGTGCACCAACCGCTCGCGGCAGCGGGAGAATTCGGCATAGGCCTGCGCCAGCTTGACGCCGAAGGTCGTCGGCTCGGCATGGATGCCGTGGCTGCGGCCGATGGTGACGGTATCCTTGTGCTCGAAGGCACGGCGCTTGAGCGCGGCAAGCAGGCCATCGATATCGGCGAGCAGGATGTCGCTGGCGCGGGTAAGCTGCACGGCAAAGCAGGTGTCGAGGACGTCCGACGAGGTCATGCCCTGGTGGATGAAACGGGCGTCCGGTCCGACGAATTCTGCGAGATGGGTCAGGAAGGCGATGACATCGTGCTTGGTGACGCGCTCGATCTCGTCGATCGCCTCGACGTCGAATTTAGCAGCACTGCCCTTTTCCCAGATGGTTTTGGCCGCTTGCCTGGGGATGACGCCGAGTTCGGCCAACGCGTCGCACGCATAGGCTTCGATCTCGAACCAGATGCGAAACCGGGTTTCGGGCGACCAGATGGCGACCATTTCCGGCCGGGAATAGCGAGGGATCATCGGTCAGTCCTGACATATCGAGAAGTTTTGCCCGCGTCCTAACAGAGGCGAGCAAAATGCTCAACGTCGCTGGCGCGCAAACCAGAGGCTCGCGGCAAACAGGGCGAAGAAACCAAGCGGAAAATAGAGCCGGATGCCCAGCACCACGAACTGATAGAGCGCAATCAACATCGTGAAGACGAACTGCAAAACCCAGGTGTGGGTGAAAGCAGGGGCATGCCACTCGGCATAGTAGGAGCGGTATTGCAAGGCGAACAGCCCTCCGGTCATGCCGATCGTCGCCGCTGCGAGGCATACGAAGGCCGCCGCGAAGGCGACCTCCCAGCGCCTGCCTTGTGAGACCAGCCGCGCCGCAAACAGGCCAATCGGAAAAGCCAGCGCAGCTCCCACCGCGAACAGGAGGGCGACAATGCGGATTTTGGCCGGTGTCTCCCAGTCGTCTAAAAGCAGGGTGACAAGCGCACTTGCGCCCATCGTCACCGCCCACGATAAGGCGCCGAAAAGCGCTGTGCGCGGCGCCGGTATGGCGCGGCGGAGGCGGTTCAGCGCACGGTCGCGCCTAGTGGGTTGAACAAGTAGTGTCACAGGCGGCCAGTCACCGCGATCCAGCGAAAATCAGGCCCTTCGAAGCCGTATTGGCGTACCGCGATCAGCACTGCATAGGCGCTGAGGCTGTCCATGGAAAACGTCTGCACCGCGCCGATGCGGTAGCCGTTCGGGCAACCCCGGCTTTTCGGTATCGCCTTGTCCTCATGAAGCAATTTGGTTGTGCCGCCATCCTGCGCTTCGATGCGCAGCAGGCGGAAGCCGTTGATCTCGCCCTGGCTTTCGCAGCCTTGGGTGTTGTTCATGCCAAGCTCGTCCAGGCGGAACTCGAGCGGCTGGTCGACCGGCGAGAAGATCGGGCGCGGGTTGACCGCCATCCGATGCGGATCGGCCGAAAGCTCGGTCACCGGGTTGAAGCCGGCGGTGATGCCTTTGTTCGCGGTCAGTTCTGCCTGAGTGACAATGGCTTCGCCTTTTTGCCGGGCCTGAAGGCGCGCCGCGTCCAGTTTGGCATTCTCGTCCTCAAGCCGCACTCGGATCGGCGTGCCCTTGAGAAAGGCGTCGGTGCTGGTGTCGATGTAGTAGCGGTTGGCATAGGGAAAACCCGATCCATCCTGCACGCCATATTCCTCGAAAGCGAAGACGCTGCCGTCCTTGGTGAAGCCGAGGATTTCGAGTTCGGCGACGTCGCCGGCACGTGCGGCGATCGAGGTCCCGAATTGTGCAAGCAGGCCAACCGCAAACAGAAAGAGTATTCGCATCGGTCTTCACCCCGTGATCGTCTCAATCCACTAGCACGACAGAATTAAAACGTCGTGCAGTGCGAAAGCCGATGCATCCAATCGGCCCGTCAATTGTTATCGTCGGCAGTCCCAATGGAGAACCACCATGACCGACACCAGCAAAATTCGCGAGCATATGGAAGTCGTCGGCGCCGACGGCGTGCATGTCGGCACCGTCGACAAGGTCGATGGCCAGCGCATCAAGCTGACCAAGGCCGATAGCGGCGAGGGCGCTCACAAGGGCCATCACCACTACATTCCCCTGAGCCTGATTGCCGAGGTCGATGGCAAGAAGGTGTGGCTGTCGGCGAATTCCGATGTTGCGGTGACCTTCGAAGAAGAAAAGTCCGATCGGGTCTGATTGATCGCTTCACCTCAGGCGCGACGACCAGACTGGAAACAGATCGTTTTCGGCCGGCGTTGCTGCATACACCCCGCGGCTGATGGCCCGCGCCATCGTGGCGCCGGCAGCGGCGTAAAGGTCGATCGCCGCGTCGGCGGCGAGTTCGATGCCGCTGGTGCCCGTCGCCAGCGCGAACACCAGGTCGCCATCGGCCGGCGTGTGCGTTGGCCATATGGCGCGTACGAATCCGTCATGCGCAGATATCGCCAGCCGTTTTGCCGCGGCCTTGGTGAGGATGGCATCGGTGGCAATGACGGCGATGGTCGTGTTGCCGCCGGTCTGCGTCTGCCTGCCAAAATGTTTGTCGCGGTATTTTAGAAGGATCCGTTTCGCGTCGTCCGGCATCGGCGAGGGATAGCCAAGCCCGCCGAATTCGTCGCCGATCTCGAACGGGGCCGCCCAGAAATAGCGGGTTCGACTAACGGTCACCGAGCCGGTCGGATTGACGGCTGCCAGTGCCCCGATGGTGATGCCACTGTCCAGCAGCGTCGAGGCCGAGCCGAGGCCGCCCTTTAGCCCCGACGTCAGCGCACCGGTGCCGGCGCCGATCGTGCCGAGCTGGAAATCGGCGGCGGCGGTTTGCGCGGCTTCATAGCCAAGCTCGCGGTAGGGCGGATAACGGTGCCAATCCTTGTCTCCGCCATTGCGCAAGTCGAACAGAATCGCCGAGGGCACGATCGGCACGCGAAAGCCACCGACTTCAAGGCCAATGCCGCGCTCGCGCAATGCCGCCTGCACGCCGGATGCCGCGTCGAGGCCGAAAGCCGAGCCGCCAGAGAGCACCAGTGCGTGCACCACATCGACCGAATTGTGCGGTTCGAGCAGGTCGGTCTCTCGGGTGCCCGGCGCACCGCCCAGGATCTGGACGCCGGCCACCGTTGGTGCGTCGCAAAGGATCGTCGTGACGCCGGATTTCAGCTTGGCGTCGGACGCGTTGCCGACGCGCAGGCCAGTAACGTCGGTGATCAGGTTGCGAGGGCCGGTGCGAAACATCAGTTGCTTTCCACAGGCGCAAAGCGCGTGCCGTCGAAGCGAAAGACGCGGTAAGGGCTCTGGCTGAGGTCGCCTTTCGCATCAAAGCGGATCGGCCCAATCGCAGTGGTGAAATCCTGTCCGGTCAGCGCCTCGGTCAGCGGCTTGCCCGAACTCTCGGACTGGTCCGACGCCGCCTTGGCGATTTCGACCGCCGCAAAGGCGGGCAGCGTGTAGCCGTCGGGCACGACCTTCCGCGCGTCAAAGGCAGCCAGCACTTTTGGATCGGCGACATCAGCCCATTCCGGCGGTGCGATCATCAATGTGCCCACGGCATAAGGCACGTCGCCCGGCGGTGTGCGTAGATTTTCGCCGCCGGCAAAGACGATGCCCGCCTGAAGCTGTGCTGCATCGCGGCCCATGATGGCGATGTCATCGCCGTCGCCGCCGGCAAAGACATGGGTGGCGCCGGCCTTCTTCAACCTGCCGATCATGCCGATCTGGTTGTCGAGCTGCGGCCGGAACGTGTCTGTGAATACCGGCTTCAGCGCCGCCTGCTCGGCCGCTGCCCGCAGCGTCTCGGCGATCTCACGGCCGTAGATGGTGCCGTCGTCGATAATGGCGAACAGTTCGTTCTGCCACAGATGGGTGAGGGCGGAGGCGAGGCTGTTGCGCTCATCGTCGCCGCGTGGCCCGAGGCGATAGACCGGCCAGCCGGTCTTGGCGCGGCGGTCGGTCAGGCTTTCGGTTCGCACGCCAACGGTGATGACTGGAATGCCGGCGTCCTTCAGGATCGGCATCGCCGCCTCGATCGCCTCGGTGCAGAGGAAGCCGACCACGATATTGACCTTGGCGGCTGCGAATTCCCTGGCAGCGGCAGCGCCGCCATCGGCGGTGCAGGCGTCATCCACCGTCTTCAGTTCGATGCCGTTCGCGTCGGCCGCCAGACTGGTGCCGGCCTCGACCTGTTTGCCGAGAATGACCGATGGTCCAGATAAGGGCGCAGCGACGCCGACCAGCAGCGTCTGGGCGCTGGCGGCGTTGGCCAGAAACAGCCAGAACAGCGCCGTTATTGTTCTTGTCCTGGGTCGCATTCGAGCGATGAAGTCCTCCGTGCCGGTTCTAAGCTCCTGGCACTGTTGCCGCCAAGACCTAAAGGCTGCCCGGCCTTGGTGCAACACGCGAATTTCGGGATATGGCTCAGGCACTTCGCTTGTGGCAGGCTATATCTGGCCATATATGTCGGTAGGATCCTGACCATGGAAAAAATACGGTGCTGAAGAAGAACGACATTGGGCCGCAGGCCTATCGCGACGCGATGAGCCATTTTGCCGGCCACGTCCATGTGATCACCACCGACGGGCCTGCCGGCAAGCGCGGCGCGACGGTGATCGCGGCCTGTTCGGTATCAGATACGCCGCCGACCATTCTGGTCTGCCTCAACCGCGAAAATCCCAAGAACGAGCCGTTCGTGAAAAACGGCAAGTTTGCCTTGAACACACTGGCTTCCCACCAGGAGCCGCTGTCGATCGGCTTTTCCGGCATCACCGGCCTGCCGGTCGAGGAGCGCTTCGCGCTTGGCGAGTGGGACGTGATCTCCACCGGCGCGCCGACGCTGAAAGGCGCGCTCGCCGTGTTCGACTGCGAATTGATCGACACCAAGGACCTGGCCACCCATCGTGTGCTTTTTGGCAAGGTGACAGGCCTGCGTATGGGCGATAATTTGCGGCCGCTGATCTACCACGCCCGCGGCTACCACGTCCTGGAAAGCGGAGCTGCTGCGTTCACGGAGAAAGAATGACCGAGCTGAAACCGCGCGCCGCGCCGCGGACGATCGACGAGACGCTCGATCTCCTGACCGGCGCGGACTATGTGGCGGACCGGTCGCTGGCGACCGTGCTGTTCCTGTCGCTGCGCATGAAGCGGCCGCTGTTCCTCGAGGGCGAGGCCGGCGTCGGCAAGACGGAGATCGCCAAGGTGCTGGCGCAGGCGCTTGGCCGCCGGCTTATCCGCCTGCAATGCTATGAAGGCCTCGATGTCTCGTCTGCCGTCTACGAGTGGAATTACGCCGCGCAGATGATCGAAATCCGCATGGAGGAGGCGGCCGGCAAGGTCGAGCGTTCCGCCATGGAGCGCAACGTGTTTTCAGAAAAGTACCTGATCCGCCGCCCTGTGCTCGATGCGCTGACCGGCACGACGGGCGCTGCCCCGGTCTTCCTGATCGACGAGCTCGACCGCACCGACGAGGCATTCGAGGCCTTCCTGCTCGAAATCCTGTCCGATTTCCAGGTGACGGTGCCTGAACTCGGCACCATCAAGGCGGAAGAGCCGCCGATCGTCATCATCACCACCAACCGCACCCGTGAGATCCACGACGCGCTGAAGCGGCGCTGCCTCTATCACTGGGTCGACTATCCCAATGCCGAGCGCGAGCTGGAGATCGTGCGCCGCAAGGTGCCGCAGGCCAACCAGCGGCTTTCGGCCGAGGTGGTTTCCTTCATCCAGAAGCTACGCCAGATCGAACTGTTCAAGGTGCCGGGCGTCGCCGAAACCATCGACTGGGCCGGCGCGCTGACCGAGCTCGACAAGGTGGCGCTCGATCCGGAAACCGTCTCCGACACGATCGGCGTGCTGTTGAAGTACCAGGACGACATTGCCCGCATCGAACAGGGCGAAGGCCGGCGCATCCTCAACGAGGTGAAGGCCGAACTTTCGGCGGCGGAGTAAGGTGATGCCGCGCCCGGAGCCAAAAGAGGCCATGCCGCACGGTCGGATCGCCGATAACATCGTCTATTTTGCCCGCACCTTGCGCAAGGCCGGCATGCGGGTGGGGCCGGCTTCGGTCAAGGACGCCATCGAGGCGGTGCTCGCCGCCGGCATTGGTTCGCGCGATGATTTTTACTGGACGCTGCACGCCGTGCTGGTGTCCAGGCATGAGGATCACGCCATTTTTGATGAAGCCTTCAGGCTGTTCTGGAAGTCGCGAGAACTGATCGAGAAAATGCTGGCGATGTTTTCGCCGGTGGCGCCCGACACCAGGGAAAAGCAGAAGCCGCGTCCTGCCGAAAACCGCGTCAGCCAGGCGATGTTCGAGGGCCACCAGAAGAACCAACCTCCGCAGGAAATCCCCGAGATCGAGGTCGACGCCCGCTTCACCTTTTCCGGCAACGAGGTGCTGCGGGCTAAGGATTTTGCCCAGATGAATGCCGCCGAGATGGCCGACGCCAAGAAGGCGATCGCCGAGTTGCGGCTGCCTTTCGACATGGTGCGGACCCGACGCTTCAAAGCTGATGCGCATGGCCGCCGCATCGATCCGCGCGCTATGATGCGTTCGGCGGCGCGCACCGGCGGCGAACTGATCCTGCCGAAGTTCCGCTCGGCCCGCGAAGTTCATCCGCCGCTGGTGGTGCTGGCCGACATTTCCGGCTCGATGAGCCAGTACACGCGCATTTTCCTGCATTTCCTGCATGCGCTGACGGAAAAGCGCCGGCGCGTGCACACTTTCGTCTTCGGCACCCGGTTGACCAACCTGACCCGGCAGATGCGCCATCGTGACCCGGATGCAGCACTTGCCGACTGTTCGGCGGCGGTCAGGGACTGGTCGGGCGGCACCCGCATCGGCGACACGCTGGCCGAGTTCAACCTGATATGGTCGCGGCGCGTGCTTGGGCAGGGCGCGGTCGTGCTTCTGATCACAGATGGGTTGGAGCGCGACGATGTCGCCGGCCTGTCGGAAGAAATGGAGCGCCTGCACAAATCCTGCCGGCGGCTGATCTGGCTAAACCCGCTGCTGCGCTTCGATGGTTTTCAGGCGCGTGCCCGCGGCGTCAAGGCTATGCTGCCGCATGTCGACGAGTTCCGCTCGGTGCACAATCTCGATGCGCTCGCCGATCTCTGCGCTTCGCTGGACAAGAAATCGGCCGCTGCGGTCGATCCGCGCCGCTGGCTTGGCGCTGGTGTCAGGCGCGTCGCATAGCCATATGTTTATCCATCGGAAAAACAGACTCCCAGAAAAAATTGAAATCACCGCACAAGAGACCCGATAGATGACGCTCCAAAGCATCAACCCCAAGGATCTGCCAATTCCGCAAACGTACAGCCAGGTCGTCGTTGCGACAGGGAGCAAGCTGGTATTCATCTCGGGCCAGGAGCCCGAAGACCTAGATGGTAAGCTTGTTGGCCGCGGTGATCTTGCGACTCAGGCGCGCCAGGTGTTTGCCAATCTCGGCCGGGCACTTGCCGCCGCCGGTGCGGCGCCCACGCAGGTCACCAGGATCACGATCTATGTCGTCAACTACAATCGCGATGAATGCCTGCCGATCATCGAAAAGGCGCGGGTAGGGCTGTTCGGAGATCACAAACCAGCTGACGTGGTGCTTGGCGTGGCGAGCCTGTCTCCCGATTACCTGATCGAAGTTGACGCATTCGCGGTGATTGATTGACCATGCATTTGCCACGCGCCAATTCGATCGCGACGACCTGCACCGAACCGGTGGTGCCCGGATCATAAACAGACTCAAAGGGAAGCGATCATGGAAAACAGCGTCTATCTCGATGAGGCCCGCGATCCGCTGATCATCGCGGAAGGCTGGATGAAGGACGGCAAGGATGTCGCCATTGCCACGGTGGTCGAGACCTGGGGTTCGGCGCCCCGACCCGTCGGCAGCCATCTGGTGATCGACGCGGACGGCAATTTCCACGGCTCCGTCTCGGGCGGCTGCGTCGAAGGGGCTGTTGTCAACGAGGCCATCGACGTCATCGACAGCGGCAAGGCGAGGATGCTGGAGTTCGGTGTTGCCGACGAAACCGCCTGGCAGGTCGGCCTATCCTGCGGCGGCCGCATCAAGGTCTATGTTGAAAGATTGGGCTGACCTTTTATGGATCCGTATGCGCTGAAAATGCTCAACGCCGAACGCCGTGCCCGCCGCGCGGCGATCCTGGTCACCGATCTCGGTGACGGCCGCGACCGTATCGTGCGCGAAGGCGATCAGGTTGCCGGCGATCTCGGCGCTGCGGTCGCCAGGGCGTTTCGATCAGGCAATTCCGGTTCGGTCGAGGCCGAGGGACGGACCTTCTTCCTCAACGCGCATCTGCCGCAGCCGCGGCTGGTGGTGATCGGCGCGGTGCATATCAGCCAGGCGCTGGCGCCGATGGCCAGGATTGCCGGCTACCCCGTGGAGATCATCGACCCCCGCACCGCCTTCGCCACGCCAGACCGCTTTCCCGACGTGGCGCTGCATGCCGAATGGCCACAGGATGTGCTGAAGCGCCAGCCGCTCGACAGCTATACGGCGCTGGCCGCCGTCACCCATGACCCGAAGGTCGATGATTTCGCTCTGAAGGCCGCGCTCGACGCCAACTGTTTCTATATCGGGGCACTGGGCAGCAGGAAGACGCATGCCAAGCGGGTCGAACGCTTGCTGGCGCTGGGCGCAACCGCCGACCAGATCGCCCGCATCCACGCGCCCATCGGGCTCGATATTGGTGCTGCCAGCCCGGCCGAGATCGCCGTTGCGGTGCTGGCGCAGGCGATCCACGCCTTCCGTTCGCGCGGGCTGGACGCAAAAGGCGCGGCGGCGTGAAATTCGGCCCGATCCCGATTGAGACCGCGGAAGGCGCGGTGCTGGCGCACTCCACCACCGCCGGTGAACGCCGCTTCCGCAAGGCGCACAGGCTAAGCGCCGAAGATGTCGCGCTCTTGCGAGCCGCCGGCATTTCCGAGGTCGTTGCGGCTGTGCTGGCTGCCGACGACCTCGGCGAGGATGCCGCTGCGCAGGAAATAGCCGAGAGTATGGCTTTTCGTGGCATCGAAGCCAGGCCTGCCGCGACCGGGCGGGTCAATCTCCATGCCAGAGCGTCGGGCATCTTCACCGTCGATGCCGCTGTTGTCGACGCCATCAATGCCATCGATCCGGCCATCACCATCGCCACGCTGGCGCAGCATGCGCCGGTCGAGAAAGGCCAGATGGTCGCGACGGTGAAGATCATTCCCTTCGCGGTCAGTTCAGCATTGGTCGGCGCCGCGACAAAAATCTGCGCCGGTGGTGAGATATTTGCCGTCAACGCCTACCAGCCGGTACGGGTTGGCGTCATCCAGACGGTTCTGCCGGGCATCAAGCCTTCCGTGCTCGACAAGACGCTGCGCGTCACCGAGGCGCGGCTGGCGCGCACAGGCGGCAGGCTGACGGCCGAACGCCGCACGCCGCATGAGATCGCGCCAGTGGCGGAGGCTGCGGCCTCCCTGGCGCGCGACAACGACATGGTGGTGATCTTCGGCGCCTCGGCGATGAGCGATTTCGCCGACGTCATTCCGGCGGCGATCGAGAGGGCGGGTGGGACTGTCATCCGAGCGGGCATGCCGGTCGATCCCGGCAATCTGCTGGTGCTGGGTACACTCAACGGCAAGCGGGTCATCGGTGCGCCGGGTTGCGCCCGCAGCCCCAAGGAGAATGGCTTCGACTGGGTTCTGGATCGGTTGATCGCTGGCCTCGACGTGACGGCCAGGGATATTGCCGGCATGGGGGTCGGCGGGCTGCTGATGGAAATCCCGACACGGCCGCAGCCGCGCGAACCGCTGCCGGCCAAGAGCCAGCTCAAGGTCGGCATCGTGCTGCTGGCGGCCGGCCGCTCAAGCCGCATGGGTGGACCGAACAAGCTTTTGGCGCTGTTCGACGGCAAGCCGCTGGTGCGCCGCACCGCCGAGCGGGCGCTCGGCTCGAAGGCGTCCAACACGATTGTCGTCACCGGCCACCAGCGCGAACGGGTGCGCGCCACGCTGGCGGGCCTCGACGTGACCTTCGCCGACAATCCCGATTTTACCGAAGGCCTGTCCACCTCGCTGAAAGCCGGCATTGCCTATCTGCCCGAGGATTCCGCCGGCGTGATGATCGTTCTCGGCGACATGCCAGGTGTCGCGTCCGGTGATCTCGACAGGCTGATCGATGCTTTCCGCAAGGCCGGCGGCAATGCGGTGGTCCGCGCCTCGCATGACGGCAAGCGCGGCAACCCGGTACTTCTGCCGCGTTCGCTGTTTCCGGCGATCGCCCATCTTGAAGGCGACACCGGCGCGCGCCATCTGGTCGAGACCGAAGGGCTCGATGTCATCGATGTCGAAATCGGCGCGGCGGCGTCCGTCGATGTCGACACCCGCGAGGCGCTGGAAGGCGCCGGCGGCGTGCTGCAGGATTGACAAACCCAAGCCGAATTACGCATGCCTTGGGTATGGCTATTCGTACCGTCGCACCCCCCTCTGGCCTGCCGGCCATCTCCCCCTCAAGGAGGGGGGCGTGCCGTGCCGTCCTCACGGCAATGCTTTTCGCGTTTTCTTCGGTCGCCAACGCCGACACGCTGTCCTTAAAACCCTTCAAGGACGATCTCTTCGCCTATCCGGCCACGCTGTCGTCCGACAGCAACGGTGCCTACACGGTCCTCGACTATCGCGAAATGCGCGACATCAACAAGCGCGACCAAGTGCCCGAGCGCCGGGTGAGCGCCCAATACACCGACACCGGCGTTCGCAAGGTGCAGCAGGACCTGCTGCTGAAGACCGATGCCGGCGATGTCAGGCATGTTGCCGTCGGTAAGACCGAGGGCGCCGGCATCATCGTGCTTTATCTGCACGGGCAGGGCGGCAGCCGCAAGCAAGGCGTCGACGATTTCACCTTCGGCGGCAATTTCAACCGGCTCAAGAATTTGATGGCCGGCAATGGCGGCCTCTATCTCAGCCCGGATTTTACCGATTTCGGCGACACCGGTGCCGCGCAGGTGGCGGCCCTGATTGATCACTATGCCGAACAATCGCCGGGCGCGAAGATCTTCGTCGCCTGCGGCTCGATGGGCGGCGCGCTGTGCTGGAAACTTGCCGCCCGCAACGATACCGGCCGGCGCATCAACGGGCTGCTGCTGCTCGGCTCGCTATGGGACGAGAGTTTCCTCGCCAGCCCCGCCTTCAGGCGCCATGTCCCGGTCTTCTTCGGCCAGGGCAGCCATGACGTGGTTTTCCCGGTGGAAAAGCAGGAAGCCTTCTTCCGCTCGATCATCGCCAGATCGAAGGCCTACCCGTATCCGACCCGCTTCGTCCGTTTCGAGACCGGCACCCACGGCACGCCGATTCGCATGACCGACTGGCGCGGCACGCTCAACTGGATGCTGTCGAAGGCGCCTTGACCGGCACCGCGGGAAGCCTGTTCAGGCTCAGGGCGCGGTGTTGTAGTCGACAACCGTCTGCGGGTTTTCCTCACCATCATAGGACGCATCGACGTCATACTGGACCAGCGAGAAATTGCCGTTGCTAAACAGATACGTCCCGGCGTCGGATGCATCGCCGATGCCGCGCCACTTGTTGAACGTGGTGATCGTCTGGGTAGCTTCGTCATAGTCGGAATTGACCGCCCAGCCGGACGTCTGGAAGCCGACGATGGTCATCCCCAGCAATTTGCCGTCGCTGTCATTGTTCTCGTAGCGGATGTCCATCTTGGGTTCGGCGAATTGCAATTGCCGCACGGCCGATATCTCGTCGGTCATATAGTAGACCGAACTTTCATTGTAGGCGGCAGCCGAGCAGGAAAAGTGGAACAGCCGTGTCTCCCTGTCGGGATCGCCGGGCTGTGCGTCCTTGTCCTTGTATTTGATCGAAAAGACGGTCGGCTCATCAGTCAGGAACTGCTTGTCGCACTGGTCGCCATAGGTGGCCAGAAACGCCTTCTTGGCCTGCTCCAGCGCCGTGTCCTTCTTCGGTGGCGGCGGCCCGTCGCCGCAGCTTGGCGGCAACGCTTCTTCGAAATCGGCGGTGGAGGGCTTCAGCGCCCCTTTTTCGATGTGGATCGGATCGAAGGGCGGCGCGGCCTGGATCTGGGCATTCACCTGGCGCAGCGTATAGCAGCCGGCAAAGACCTTTTCGCCGCCGGCCTTGTCCGTGGCGCGGATGGCGACGGGAACGTTGTAGAAAATGCTGCCGGCCGCACCTTCGTCGGAAACAGCCCCGATCGCGACCTCGACCTTGTCTGTGCCGTCAAAGCCTTTGACGAAACTGTCGAAATCCTTTGCCGGCTTTGTATCGCCGAAATACCCCCATGCGCGGGCGAATTCGTGCCGGCTGATGGCGCTATAGAGCGAACGGACAACCGCGTCGGCGCTCGACCGGTCGTCGACATAGGGCGCTTCGGATGCATCGTCGGCGGCCAATGCGATCTGGCCTGCGGTGGCAAGGGAGAGAAAGGCTGTCGCTGCGAAAAGGGCGCGTCTCATCGGGAATCTCCGCTCGATAGGAGATTCTACTCTGGCGATTGCGGCAACGTGGTGACGCGGCGTCGGCGGACTTGAAGAATCGTGCGCGAAGGCGCTACGTCGCGTCCGCCGGCGTTCGGCCGGGTAGGAGATTTGACGTGACGATATCGATGTATGAGGCATCCGTGCCTGTGTTCTCGGCCAGGCTGAAAGCGCTTTCCAACATTCTTGCGACAGCCGAACAGAATGCGCTTGACCGCAAGATCGACCCGCAGGTGTTTTTGACGGCGCGGCTGGCGCCAGACATGTTCGCCTTGACCAGGCAGGTGCAGATCGCCACCGATCATGCCAAGGGTGCGCCGTCGCGGCTCGCCGGTCGCGAAGTGCCGAGATACGAGGACAACGAGGCGAGTTTCGCCGAAGTCCAGGCGCGCATCACCAAGACCCTGGACCTTCTGGGCACATTTTCGGCTGCCGAGTTCGCCGGCTCCGACGACAAGATCATCGAGCTGAAGCTTGGCGGACGCGAAAGCTCGATACCCGGCATGCAGTATCTGCTGCACGTGGCCATGCCCAACTTCTATTTCCACCTCACCACGGCTTACGACATCCTTCGCCACAATGGCGTGCCGTTGGGTAAGGCGACATTCCTGGGAACGCGCTAAGGAATTGAGTTTTTGGAGATGTCCCGGATTGATCCGGGACATCCTGAAACCGGATGTACCTAGCGAATGGACATTTCGCGGGCGATGCGGGGGAAGTCGGCCGGCTTGATACCGATGTCGGCGCGGTCGGCATTGCTCATCGAATGAAGCAGCGCGAGCGCCGAGCGGTATCTCAGATGCTCCTGCGGCCGCGGCCGCGCGAACATTTCAGTGAAGAAACCCATGATTCAAGCCCCAAATTGGTCCTCCACAGCTGCTAATATAGGTGAATCGTGACGATTGTGCAGTGCAGCATTTGCATACCTGCCATGTCTTGGCGAATTTTTCGCCATTTCCTCCAACGTGTGAAACTTTTGGCCGACGCGCATCGTAGCCTCGAATGCTGGCTACATGGCCGGTTTTTCCTCGCCACTCCTGGCGAATTCCGGACTGCATGAAAGTGCAGTCCGGCTTTTGTTTTGGGATTGCGGATGGTCGAGCGGCGAGCCCGGGCAACGTTAAATTCGTTAAGATCGGTGGCATGCATTTTTAACGAGCCGGTTCTATGCTCTGAAACTTGCACAGTCGGGCAAAGGGGGAGGCTGATATCGCTACTGGCGCCAAGCGGGATTTCGCTTCATTGCTCGATGATCTCTTCGTCGCTTCCGACAAGGGTGACGGAATTGAGGGCGACGAGGTCGGCGCTCGTCCATCCATCCCGTTCGACTATCTCTCGGTGGCCGATGAACTCCATTCCGGCCGCATCAAGGTTTCCGCTGCCGAATATCGCGAGGCGGGTGCTGATCTGGCGACCGAATTCGCCGCCTTGCTCGATCATGCCAAACTGGCTCTCGCCGGCGAGGAGCCAAAGCCCGAGGAAAAACTGCCGCCGATCGATCCCGAAGCCATCGCCGTCGAACTCGGCCTCAATCAGCCCAAACAGGTCGCCGATTTCGGCCGCATGCGCCGCAGCTTTGCCTTTGCCAACCATCCCGATCGCGTCGCCCCGCATCTGCGCCAGCGCGCTATGATCCGCATGCAGGTCGCCAACATGCTGATCGACGAAGCCAAACGCCGTGCGCTGGCCGGTGCTCGCCGCTAAACCCGGCTGGTTCACGCAAAAGTCGGTTCTGCGAGGCTTGGAGAGCGGCTCTGCTTTCCTGTAAGAGATTGGTTCCTCCCCGCGCAACCGCGCACACTTCCCTCCGGAGCAGAATTCCATGCACAAACGCCGTCTCGGTCGGACCGATCTTCTTGTTACCCAGATCTGCCTCGGCTCCATGACCTGGGGCCAGCAGAACACCGAGGCCGAGGGCCACGCCCAGATGGACCTGGCCTTCTCGCGCGGCGTCAATTTCATCGACACCGCCGAGCTCTACCCGATCCCGCCCAAGGCGGAGACGCAAGGGCGGACCGAAAAGATCATCGGCAGCTGGATGAAGGCCAACGGCAACCGCGACAAGGTGATCCTGGCCTCCAAAGTCGTCGGCCGCACGGCCAACACATGGTTTCGCGGCGACAGGCCGTCGCAACTGGTGCGCGCCGATATTTTTGACGCCATCGACAAGTCGCTGGCCAAGCTCGGGACCGACTATATCGACCTCTACCAGATCCATTGGCCGGAACGGGACATTCCCTGGGGTGCCAATCCGACGCGCATTGGCGCCGTATCGCCGCGCGCCGATTCCGTTGGTGCACCGACCGACGAAACCCCGATCGCCGAGACGCTTGCCGTTTTCGACGAACTGGTGAAGGTGGGAAAGATCCGTCATTTCGGCCTGTCGAACGAGAGTTCCTGGGGCGTGATGCGTTTCCTTGCCGAGGCGGACAAAGGCATCGGCCCGCGCGTCGCGTCGATCCAGAACGCCTACAATCTCGTCAACCGCACCTTCGAGGTGAACCTCGCCGAGGTCTGCGAGCGCGAGCAGGTGTCGTTGCTGCCGTATTCGCCGCTGGCGCAAGGCTACCTGACCGGCAAATACGACCATGGCGCGCGCCCGCAGGGGTCGCGCTCGCAGCTGTTCAATCGCGGCCAGCGCTACGAGACGCCCAATGCCGCCGAGGCACAGCTCGAATACAATGAATTGGCGCGTTCCTTTGGCCTGGAGCCGGCCCTGTTTGCCAACGCCTATGTTTCGAGCCGGCCGTTCGTCACCTCGAACATCGTCGGTGCGACGACCGTTGCGCAGCTCGACATGGCGCTGTCCTCAGTCGATGTCGTCTGGACCGCAGAGATGCAGAAGGCGGTGGATGCGATCCACCAGCGGGTCGGCAATCCCTGTCCTTGAACGGGATTGGCTGCGGCCGAATACTCAATAATTCCAAAGGGGGCGGGCAATCATGAATTTTCCGATAGAGCTGGTCCGCGAACGATTTCCGGCACTATCCCTGACCGACAAGGGCGGCCGCCGCATCTATCTCGACAACCCGGCCGGGACACAGGTGCCGCAAGCCGTCGCGGATGCCGTGTCGCGCTGTCTCCTGACCACCAATGCCAACCTTGGCGGCTATTTCGAAACGACGATTGCCGCGCAAGCCGTCGTCGATGAGGCGCACCGGTCGATGGCCGATTTCCTCGGTGCGACGAGCCCCGAGGAAATCATCATCGGCGCTAACATGACGACGCTGACCTACCACATGTCGCGCACGCTCGGCCGCACGATGCAGCCCGGCGACGAGATCATCCTCACCCGCATGGATCATGAGGGCAACGTCTCGCCCTGGCTGCAGCTGGCCGAGGATCTTGGCCTTGTCGTGCGCTGGCTGCCGTTCGACGAGAACAGCTGGCAGGTCGAAGAGGCGACGCTGGCCGGTCTGCTTTCGGAGAAGACACGATTGGTCGCGTTGAACTACGCCAGCAATTTGACCGGCTCGATCAACCGGGTGAAGGCGCTGACCGCCGTCGCCAGGAATGCCGGCGCCCTGGTCTATGTCGACGCCGTCCAGTTCGCGCCGCACGGCCTGATCGACGTGCAGGAGCTCGGCTGCGACTTCCTGACCTGCTCGGCCTACAAATTCTTCGGTCCGCATATGGGCATATTGTGGGGGCGTCGCGACGTCATCGGCGGGCTGATACCCTACAAATGTCGCTGTTCGTCTAACGGCCTGCCGGAACGGTTCGAACTCGGTACGCCGCAGATCGAGCTGATGGCCGGTCTCAGCGCCGCGGTCGATTATTTTGCTGACCTTGGAGCTGCGGCGGGCGAGGGCGGCTCCAGAAGGCAGAAGATCGCCAGGGCGTTCGAAGTGTCGATCGCCTACGAAAACCCGCTGGCGCAACGGCTTATCGACGGCCTCTCCGGCATTTCAGGCCTGACCATCCACGGCATCACCGATCCGAAGCGGCTCGGTGATCGCGTGCCCACGGTGTCCTTCACCGTCGACGGAATCGTGCCGGAGACGATCGTTCGGCAGATGAACGCCGAAAACATCTTCTTGTGGTCCGGTCACAACTACGCCTGGGAGATCGTCCACCAGCTCGGCATTCCGGCCGAGCATGGCGTCGTGCGCATCGGCATCGCCCACTACAACACATCAGCCGAAATCGACGAGACGTTGGAGAGCGTGCATCGGGTGATCGCGATGCTCAGGCAGCAGCGCTCCTGACGCGCCAGCGCGAGATCAGCGCGCCTTGCCGCCGAACCCGGTAAGGAAAGCGGTGAGATTGTCGCCGAGTTCATCGCAGAGATAACCGCCCTCCTGGACGATGACCGTCGGCAGGCCAAGCTTTGCAATGGCCTCGCCGATGCGCGAGAAGCCCGGTGTCGTCACCGAAAGCCCGCCGAACGGATCGCCCTCGAAGGCATCGAGGCCGAGCGCCACGACCAGCGCCTCGGGCGAAAAAGCACGGATGCGCTGGAACGCCACCTCAAGCGCTTCCAGAAACGCCGCATCGGCGGATTTGCGCGGCAGCGGCAGGTTGAAATTGTAGCCGAGGCCGGGTCCTTCGCCGCGCTCGTCGGCATGGCCCCAGAAGAACGGATAGAAGCGCACCGGATCGGCATGCAGCGAGACGGTCAGCACATCCGGCCGTGCGTAGAAGATGCCTTGCGTACCGTTGCCGTGATGGAGGTCGACATCGAGAATGGCCACACGCGACGCCGTCCTGCGCAAGACCTGGGCGGCGACGGCCGAATTGTTGATGAAACAGAAGCCGCCGGCGACATCGGCAAAGGCGTGATGGCCGGGCGGTCGGCACAGCGCATAGGCGACCGGTGCGCCTGCCATCACGGCTTCAGCGGCTTCGACCGCGCTCCAGGCGCTCCACAGCGCGCTCTGCCAGGTCTCGCCCGAGATTGGGCAGGCCGTATCGGCCATATGGTAGCCAGCCTGGCCGACCGCCGAGGCCGGATAGGAGCCGTTGCGCGCGATCGGGTGGATGTTGGGGATCACTTCCTCCGAAGCGCCTTCGATGCGCTGCCAGCGCTCGAAAATGTGCTCGAGGAAATCAAGATACTCCGGCGTGTGCACCGCCGCGACCGGACCGAGCCCGTGATTGCGTGGCCGCTCGATCGTGCATCCCGCAGATAATGCGCCGGCTAATAATCTCCCGATCCGTTCGGGCTTTTCCGGATTGGGTTTCGCAGCACCGCTCGAAAGAAAGGTCTTGGGGTCGTGGCGCTTCTGCTCCTCGGCGTAGAAGGCTTTCATTCCTGCTCCCCATTTTCGGTCGCGTTGGCGAAGGCAAAGAAGGCCTCGCCGATGATTTTTTGGGTCTGTTCGTAGCTCGACCAGGCGATGCCCAGTCTCTCGTAGAAGGCCTTGGCACCTTCATTGTCTGTGTCGACGGACAGCCGGAGATAGACGCCGCCTTCCTTCCGGCACTGTGCAGCAACGTGCCGCAGCAGCCGCTCGCCGATCTTGCGGCCGCGAAACCGGTCCTCGACATAGAGATCCTGCACATAGACGCCAGGCCGCCCCATCCAGGTCGAAAAGATCGGGAAATGCAGACAGAGACCGGCAAATTCGCCGTCCACCTCGGCGATCAGGGTCGAAAAGGCGGGCTTTTCGCCAAAACCGTAGGTGCGCAGATCGTCGGGTGTGGAGATGATCTCCTCTGGCGCACCGATATGCGTGCCGAGTTTCAGGATCGCGGCGTGGATCGTTTCGACGTCGTCGAGAGTGCCGGGACGGAGGTGGATATCGTTTGATGCTGTCACGATAGGTATGGCGCCAAGGCGCCCCCCTCTGTCCTGCCGGACATCTCCCCCTCAAGGGGGGAGATTTGCTGTCGCCACTGGTTTCGCAAATCTCCAACTTCAGAAGAGGGGCGGCATCGCCAAAGTTGCCAATCTCCCCCCTTGAGGGGGAGATGTCCGGTAGGACAGAGGGGGGTGGGACTGGATGCTACCATCTCAATCACATCTCAAAACGCCACCCGGTCACCGCCCTTGAGCGCCAGCATGTTGCGCGCTTCGGTGGGCGTGGCAACCTCCAGCGACAGCCCGTCGAGAATGCCACTGATACGGCGTACCTGATCGGCATTGGATTTCGCCAGCTGGCGGCCGTCATAGAGACTGTCCTCCAACCCGACCCGGACATTGCCGCCCATCGCCGCGGCGATCGAGATCAGCGGCATCTGCTGACGGCCGGCGGCCAGCACGGAGAACTGATAGCTGTCACCGAACAGCTTGTCGGCGATCCGCTTCATGTGGACGAGATTGTCCGGATCGGCGCCGATGCCGCCGAGAATGCCAAGGACGAACTGGATGAACAGCGGTCCCGACACCAGACCCCGGTCGCGGAAATGCGCCAGCGAATAGAGATGGCCGACATCGTAGCATTCGAATTCGAAGCGCGTGCCGCAGCCCTTGCCCAGTCTCTCCAGCACGCCTTCCATATCGGCAAACGTGTTCTTGAAGATGGTGTCGCGGGTGGCTTCCAGCAGCTTGGGTTCCCACTCATGCTGCCACTCCCTCGGCTTGTCGAGCATCGGGAACAGCGCGAAATTCATCGAACCCATATTGAGCGAGCACATTTCGGGTTCGGCCCTGAGCGGTGCGGCCAGCCGCTGGTCCAGCGTCATCAGCGAAGAGCCGCCGGTGGTGATGTTGATCACCGCATCCGTCGCCTGCTTGATGCGCGGCAGGAACTGCATATAGACGTCCGGATCGGCGGTCGGGCGGCCATCTCTGGGGTCGCGGGCGTGCAGATGCAGGATCGAGGCGCCGGCTTCGGCCGCCGCGATCGCGTCGGCGGCGATCTGGTCCGGCGTCACCGGCAGATAGGGCGACATCGACGGCGTGTGCACCGAGCCGGTGACGGCGCAGGTGATGATGACTTTTCTTGCCGCCATTCTGCTATTCCCGGCCTTCGACCGGCAGGTCGAGTTCGGAGGCGAGAGCATCCAGCGAGTCGCTGATGATGGAGACGATCTCGCCGACCTGTTTCCTGGTGACGATCATCGGCGGCGCGACCATGAAATTGTCGCCGTCGACGCCGCCCTTGACCCTGCGGCCATAGATGATCAGCCCGCGTTCGTAGGCGAGGTCGAGCAGCCGCTGCGTGGCCTTCTTGTTCTGGTCGATCGGCCTCAGGGTCTCGGGATCGGCGACCATCTGGGCGCCGGTGAGCAGGCCCTTGCCGCGCACGTCGGCAATGAACGGAAACCGCTTGGCCAGCCCCTTCAGCCCATCCATCAGCACATCGCCCATGTCAGCCGCATTGGCGATCAGGTCGAGCCGGTCCATTTCACCGAGCACCGCAAGCCCGGCGGCGCAGGCCAGCGGATTGCCGGCATAGGTGTGGCCGTGCTGGAAGCCGCCGGAGTCGAGCAGCGGCTGCACCAGCCGCATCGGGGCGGCCAGCGCGCCAAGCGGCGCATAGCCCGATCCCAGCCCCTTCGACAGCGCGACGATGTCGGGCTTGCAGTTCCAGTGGTCGCCGCCGAGGAATTTGCCGGTGCGGCCGGCCCCGCTCATCACTTCGTCATGGATGAGCAGGATGCCGTAGCGGTCGCAGATCTCGCGGATGCGCGGATAATAGCTGTCCGGCGCCACAAGGGCTGCGGTCGCGGCACCCCCGACCGGCTCCATGATGAAGGCGACCACGCTGTCTGGACCCTCAGTCAGAATCTTCTCCTCCAGCAAGTCGGCATAGCGGATGCCGCGCTGTTCCGTCGAGAGATTGTCGCGGTCGCGCCAGGCGTTCGGCGCCGGCACGGTCGGCATCACCCGCATCATCGGCTCGAACGTTTCGGCCAGCGCATCGTCGCCGGTGACCGACAGCGAACCCAGCGTGCCGCCATGGTAGGAGGGGAAACGCGTGATCACCTTCCAGCGGCTGGCCTGGCCGGTGGCGACGGCCCATTGCCGCGCCAGCTTGATGCAGGATTCTGTCGCTTCCGAGCCGCCCGAGACGAAGAAGATCCGGTCCATGCCTTCCGGCAGCTTGCCGGCCAATTCCCGCGCCAGCTCCTCTGCCGGCTCGTTCTCGAAATGCAGCCGATAGGCGAAGGTGGCGCGGTCCATCTGCCGCTTCATCGCATCCAGCACATTGCGGTTGGAATGGCCGATATTGGCGACCATCGGCCCGCTCGAGCCGTCGATGAAGCGGCGGCCGTCCTGCGTCCACATATAGATGCCCTCGGCGCGGTCGATCAGCGGCCGGCGCAGGCTGGACAGATAGAACAGATGCGACTCTCGCCGGGCATGAGTGTCTTGCGTGGCGATTTGGACTTTCGACATGTCAGGACTTTCCGAGATAGCGATCGAGGACATTTTTTGTGACGCGTTCGACTATCGGGTCCTGTCTTAGCAGGCCGGCGACCCATTCGCAGCTTCCGGCGTGGAACACTTCGCCCTTGCCGCGTGGGAAATTGACGATCATGCCGTTGCCGCGTTTGACTTTTTCCAGATTGGCGTCGCTCGCCTCGCCAAACAGCGTTTCGGCGGTGAAGCGGCCATCCTCATCGGTGAGGAACTGGTCCTCGATCGGAATGTCGGCGCTTTCCTCGACTTGGGATGCCATGCCGACGGCGAGAACCTGCAGGCCATCCGGCGCACCGCTGGTGGCGGTCGGGTAGGGCAGGCCGCCGCGTATCTCGAAGTCGAGCCCGTCGACTTCATAGCCATAGACATGGCTGTCGGCGCCCAGCAGGTCGCCATAGTAGATGCCGGTGCCGGCGAAGGCCCAATGCTCGGGCCGGTAGACGGGGAAGCCACGCACGCCGCGCGGTGCGCAGCCTCCCCAACCCGCATAGACCCCGCGCGTTGCGTTGAGGCCGAAGGTCGCCGAACCCGGCCGGCCGATTTCCGGCGCCTCCCAGGAGTTGGTGGCGCGGGTGACGTCGCCGCCTGGGAGATAGGCGGGATCTTCGGCACGCGAGCGATATTTATAGCAGACCTGCCGGCGGCCCTCGTCTTCGAGCCGCGTCTGCCACATGAAATTGCCGGCAAAGCGTGCCGCATGACCACCGCGCTCGACATAGGCGTCGACCGCATCGCGCATTTCCCAAGTCCAGTATTCGTCATGGCCGACGAAAACGGCACAGTCATATCCGTCGAGAATTTCCGGCGAAAAATGCAGATCATGCTGGCTGGCGAGATCGACTTCATAGCCGGCCCGCTCAGTGAAGCGGAAGAAGTGGCTGTCATAACTGGCCCAGCCCGACGATGCGTATTTCTTCGAGTGGCCGGTGGCCAACGCCCACTCCATGTGCGGATAGCGCGGCACCGTCTTCGGCGGCACGGCGACCTCCAGCGGCACACGCGGCGCGTCCTTCGGCAGCACGACGAAGCCACGGCACCAGGGGCGCTGCGTCGACACGATGGGCGAATACTGGTTGCGATCCGGCCCGGTGATGCCCTGGTAGTGGTTGGAGCCGCCCCAGGTGTTGTAGGCAAGCCAGGTTCCCGTAGCAGCTACCTGCAGCACACGGCCAGGTTTGCGGCCTGGCTGCGGGCTGACGATAAAAATATGGTGGCATTGGATCGGCTTGCCGTCACGGCCATCTGCGGTCAGCGTCACGCGGTAGGCGCCGGACGGCCAGTCATTTTCCACACGGAACTCGAACGAAGCGTCCCAGCCGCAGCCTTCGGCCGAACACTGGTCCGGGCTGTCTTGCCAGCGCGCCGCGATGCCCGATTTCTCGAACGTTTTGGTTTCGCTGCCACCATCCCGGGTGATCGTCATGCCAAAGGACGGAGCTGTCGAACTGACATGCAGCGCCACCGTCTCGCCGGCGCGATAGGAAAACCGGTCGCTGTAGCACCAGATCTCGCCGCGCTCGCCATCCATCCCAGGCCATTCGTAATAGTGGCCGCGCACCGCGTGCCGCCGCTGCTCCGGCGTCAGTCCGAAATCGGGGAATTCGGTCGGCAGATGGGTCATGAACACCTGAAAAGGTCGAAGGCCGCCATTTCGGCGATCCGCCGGTCATGCGTCAAATGGAAACGATCGGGCCAGCATTCGTTAGCCGCGCCCTTGGCCGCCTCCGTCAAACGGACTATCTCAGGGGAGGCGGCGTTTCCGCCATGGGGGTCGGCATGCTCAGAGTGCAAAAGGTCAAGGTCGACGAGATCTACGTGCCGACGGCGCGCAAGAAGACGCTGCATCCCGAGACCGTCCGTCATCTGGCCGAGGACATTCTGGAAAACGGCATGAAGACGCCGATCCAGGTCCGCCATGACGGCAAGCGCCATATCCTTGTCGAAGGCCTGCACCGGCTGGAAGCGGCAAAGTGGCTCGGCGAGACCGAGATCGAGGCCTATCTGGTGCAAGCCAAGCGCCACTGACACGGCCAGTTTCTCGGTGCAGAAGTTTGACTGATCAAATTTGCATGCTTTGGTGGACCGCATCCCTTGGCGATTGGCTCAAACGCTCATCGCTTCGTCATCCACGGGCGGAGCAAGGAGCGCAGCGACGCGGCGCAGACCCGAGGATCCATGCCGCGACTTCGAAGCGTTGCTTCGGTGCAGAATTCTGCTCCGCTGCATTCCTCGACAAAGGTCGCGGCATGGATCCTCGGGTCTCTGCGACGGAGCTGCGCTCCTGCTTCGCCCGTGGATGACGAAGTAGGTGATGCCTCGGCTCAATCAGAGACGGTGTCGACATTTTTTCACTAGCCGGTGTCGGCTTGCGGTTCATCGGCTCGTCCTTGGGACGGAAGCCAGATCAAACGCAGGACACCATCATGACCACCAAGCTCGACATCGCCCCCACCAATGACCGTGAACTGGTTCTCGCCCGCGTCATCGATGCGCCGCGCGAGAACGTCTATCGCTGCTGGACTGATCCGAAACTGATCACGCAATGGTTCTCGCCAAAGCCATGGACGACGCCGCGCGCCGAGATGGATGTGCGCACCGGCGGCTCGAGCCTTGTCGTCATGGCTAGCCCGGAAGGCAACGAATTTCCCAACCCAGGTGTCTTCCTCGAAGTCGTGCCCGGCAAGAAGATCGTCTTCACCGACACCTACACCCAGGCCTGGGAGCCGTCGGAAAAGCCGTTCATGACCGTGGTGCTGACCTTCGAGGACGAGGCCAATGGCAGGACCCGTTACATTGCTCGGGTCAAGCACTGGAATGTCGCCGACCGCGAACAGCACGAGAAGATGGGTTTTCAGGAGGGCTGGGGCCAGTGCACCGACCAGCTCGAAGAGCTCGCCAAAACGCTTTGATATCGCAGGGACGAGAGGAGATCGATATGTCCAAAACCTTGCTTTTCGCCATTCTTGCTTCGGCCGCAGCGCTTTTTGCTTCGCCTGATGCCACCAATGCAGAGGAGACAAAACCCGCCATGACGACCGAAACGAACGCACTGCCGAAGCCGGAAAAGTCCGGCCTGCTGCCGATCAACGGCCTGAACTACTATTTTGCCATCTATGGCAAGGGCGAGCCGCTGCTTCTGCTGCATGGCGGCCTTGGCACCACGGACATGTTCGCGCCGATCTTGCCGAAACTTGCCGAAAACCGCACCGTCATCGGCGTCGACCTGCAGGGTCATGGCCGCACCGCACTCGGCGACCGCCCATTCACCGTCGAGGCGATGGGCGACGACATGGCTGCCATCGTCAAGGCGCTCGGCTACGACAAGGTCGACGTCATGGGCTATTCGCTGGGTGGCGGCGTCGCCTTCCGCATGGCGGTGCAGCATCCTGAGAGCGTGCGACGGCTTGTGCTTGTATCGACCGGCTACGCCACGGACGGCTTCTACGATGAGATGCGCCCTCAGCAGGCGCAGGTGAGCGCGGCGGCGGCCGAGTTCATGAAGGACACGCCGATGTACAAATCCTACGTCGCGGTGGCGCCGCATCCGGAGGACTTCCCGAAACTGCTCGATACGCTGGGCAACTTCATGCGCCAGAACCGCGATTACTCGGCCGATGTCGCCAAGCTGAAGATGCCGGTCATGCTGGCCTATGGCGATAGCGACATGTACAAGCCCGAGCACGAGATCAAGTTTTACCAGATGCTCGGTGGCGGGCTGAAGGACGCCGGCTGGATGCGCGAGAATCTGTCGCAGAACCGCCTGGCGATCCTGCCCAACCGAACCCACTATGACGCCTTCTTCGCCCCGGAACTAACGGCCGCCGCACTGCCGTTCCTCAACGGCGAGACCAAGGTCAAGACCTGGGACGAAGTCGTCAGCGAAACGAAATAGCCGGCTACCTAGTGCCATCGGCCATCTCCAACGAGATGGCCGATGGTCATGTCTATGAAACCTTCCCCCGGCGCGGCTGCCTCAGATGCTTGATGCCGCTCATCTCGACGAAATTCGTCGCCGTCTCCCAGAGATAGTCACCGTAGAGAAACGGCTCGAAGAGCTCCGTGTCGGTCAGCGGCAACGGCGCGATCTCCGCGTCGGCGCGTGGCTCGTAGAAGAACGGGATCGAGAACCGCGTCGTCTTCGGCGCGATCACCCGGTGCCGCGTCGCCCGGACGCGGCCGCCGGTCCAGCGTTCCAGCAGCTGGCCGAAATTGACCGCCAGCGTGCCGTTGGCCGGCGGCACGTCGATCCATTCGCCGGCGAGGGTCTTGGCCTGCAACCCCTCGACGCCGTCCTGCGCCAGCAAGGTGATGAAGCCGGAATCGGCATGCTCACGGCCGATGACGGTGCGCGTCTCGCCCTTGTGGACGACGGAAAACTCCGGCCCGCTGGTGTCGATGCCGGCATTGGCGTCGCGCAGGGGGTAACGGATCAGGCGCAGCGTCGAGATACCATGCTCGAAGTAGCCATCGAAGATCGCTTCGGGCAAGCCAAGTCCGCGAGCGATCGAGCGCATCAGCGCGTTTCCCACCATCTCCATCGCGCGGTAGTAGTTCGCTGCCGCCGTGCGCCAGCCAGGCAGGGCGTCTTCGGCCGGCAAGGGCGTTGGCTCGCACAACGGATCGTCGGAAGCCGAGGCACGATCCGCGTGGGCAAGGTCCGGTCCGATGTCGATGCCTTCCTTGTAGGAAACGGCTGTCGGCTGCAGCGGGAACCAGCCGCGATAGACGTTCTTTTTCGTACGGTCGAAATTCCAGCGCAGCAGCTTTTGCTTCTGCGCATCGGCAAGCGCGAAGATGCGCAGCAATTGTGCGCGTTTGTCCGGCGTCAGCCAGTCGTCGCCAGGAAAGTCCCGAACCGCCATGAAGCCGATCCCGGAGGCGGCCGCCATGATCCTGGCGTCGGTGCGATCGCGGGCGGGCGAGGGCGGCCCGAACAGGTCCGCAATGCCGATGGTTTCGATGTCCGGCGTCATGGCTTCGATCCACCCGCATCACTATAATCGATGGTGTTGTATCAAAGCTTTTCAATTGACCCAACCGGTCCCGCCGCTACCTTGCGCGCCTATTCTCTCCCACCAATGGATCCAGACAATGGCAAGATATGAAGGCGGATGCCTGTGCAAAGCGGTGCGCTACCGCGCGGACGCGGCCCCCATCAATGAACGCGTCTGCCACTGCAGGGTTTGCCAGAAGGCGCTCGGCGCCGCCTTCAACGCACGCGTGCTGTTTCGCATCGACGACGTGACGGTCGACGGGCCGCTGGCGACGATAAACTCCTCCCCGGACCTCAAGCGCGGCTTTTGCCCAAGCTGCGGCACGACGATGTTTTCGCGGCGCGATTCCGCGGGGATTATCGGCATCACCACCGGCTCGCTCGATGACCCCACGGTTTTCAAGCCGCAAATGCATATTTTCACGGCCTCGAAGCAGCCTTGGCTGATGCTCGATGACGGCCTGCCGCAGTACGAAGGCGCCCCGCCGCCGGGCTGAAAGCTTCTTCCTTCTCCCCTTGTGGGGTGAGCAGCCGGTTCGCGTAAGCGAATTCATCGTGCCGGTGGCACGATGAAAGGCACGCGAACGCTGGGACGCTGCGAAGCAGCGGGGACCCGGCTGGGCGGATCGTCCGCCGCCCGGCCCTTCGCAGGCTCAGGGCGTTCGAAGCTCGAAAAGCCAAGCAATTGGCTTTTCGTCCGCTGCGCGGACCACTTTTCACCCTCACAAAATTTAATCCAAATCAACACGAGATAGCCGGCAAAGCGTCATTGGCGGGCCATCATTGTCTCCCTATTTAAGGGTCGCGGGTACGGCATTCGAGGAGACGACGGATGAACGACAGCATCAGCACCCTGGACGAGCTTTTGAGCGATCCGATGGTCCTGCTTGTGATGGAGCGCGACCGCGTGCGCCCTGAACAGGTGCGCATGCTGCTCGAAAGGGCTCGCCGGCCTTCCCTCGATGAGCCCGAAGTGCCGCCGGCGCATGTGATCGCCAGGGCATGCCAGAAACTCTGGCTCTGCCCGTAAGCGCGTTGCGATTTTTTCCTATGAATCTCAAGCCGGCCCAGTGTGGGTCGGCTTCGACTCGCGCGCATCCCGGCGCACCAGCTTACAAATCCGTAAATTGATTATCCGACCCATGACGATATGGCTTGCCCTGGATTGACCGATACAGGTCGGTCCGCGCAAGTCCGATCTCTCATGCATGGAATTCGACATTGGCTGACATCTGCACTCAAGGCCTGGATACGGGCTTCGTCGGCCTGGGGTTCGCCAAGGTGGCGTTCCTCGGCGTGGTGCAAGGCATCACCGAACTGCTGCCGATTTCCTCGACCGCCCATATGCGCATCGTGCCGGCCGTGCTCGGCTGGCAGGATCCGGGTTCCGCCTTCTCCGCCGCCATGCAGCTTGCTGCCCTTGCCGCGGTGGTCAGCTATTTCTGGAGCGACGTCAGGGATATCCTGTTTGGCTCGCTCGAGGCCCTGGCGCGGCGCGATTTCGCCGACCGGCATTTCAAGCTGGCGCTATGGATCGTGTTGGCGACGATCCCGATCGTCATCGCCGGCGTGGCGCTCTCAGGCGTGCTCAACGCCTGCAATTCGCCGTTGCGCAGCCTGACAGTGATCGGCTGGGCCGGCATCGCTATGGCCATCCTGCTGGCGCTGGCCGAGATCTTTGCTCGTCACCGGCGCAGCATGGGCGAAGCGTCGCTGACTGACGCGCTGCTCGTCGGTGTCGCCCAGATCGGCGCACTGATCCCCGGCGTGTCGCGCTCGGGCTCGACCCTGACTGCGGCACTGGGGCTCGGCTTCAAGCGGGCCGAGGCGGCGCGCTTCTCGTTCCTGCTTGGGCTACCCGCGATTGCACTCGCCGGCCTCAAGGAACTCTGGGAACTGCACAAGGTCCATCTCGACGCCCATGGCTGGTCGGTCCTTGCCGTCGGGCTGGCCGTCGCCTCGATTTCCGCCTTCTTCGCCATTTGGGGGCTGATGCGGGTGCTTGAGCGTTTTTCGGCCTGGCCGTTCGTCATCTATCGCGGCCTGCTCGGCGTCGTCCTGCTGCTCGGCGTGGCGATGGGATGGCTCGTCTAAGGCAGTTCCACAGTATCGCTTGAAACGGGCTATATCCGTACCGGACCCCGAATCTGGATTCCGGTACGCGCATGGCTTTCTTGACCCTTCTGCAATTGCTGCCGCTGCTGGCCAAGGCTGCTTTGCCGTCGGTGGCGGCACTCGGCATGGGAATTGGCCAGTGGATCGCCTCGCTGCCGCCATGCCGGGACTTCGCCTTCGAGGCGACCAGCTATCTCGTTTGCGAGGTCGATCCGAAACGATATCAAGTCGAGCTGTTCTGGAAGGATCCGGCGGGCAAGCCGTTTCAGTCGCTGCACAATCTCCATGCCTCGCAACAGGCGGCCGGGCGCACCATGCTGTTCGGCATCAATGCCGGCATGTATCATCCGAACCTCGCGCCGGTCGGTCTTTATGTCGAGCGTGGCCTCGAAATGGCCACGGTGAAGACGGGTTCGGGAAGCGGCAATTTTTCCCTGCAGCCGAACGGCATTTTCTACATGCGCGACGGCAAGGCCGCGGTCCGCGCCACCAGGGATTTTGTGAAAAAGCGTCCGCCAGTCGACTATGCGACGCAATCCGGGCCGATGCTGGTGATCGACGGCAAGCTGCATCCGAAATTCCAGGCTGACGGCACCTCGCGAAAAACCCGCGACGGTGTCGGGGTGCGAAAGGACGGCGTCGCCGTCTTTGCGATTTCGAACGGCGCGGTGACCTTCCATGCCTTCGCCCGTCTTTTCCGCGACGCGCTCGGCTGCGACAACGCGCTGTTCCTCGACGGCACGATATCAAGCCTGTTCGCGCCTGCCATCGGCCGCAATCACGACTACTGGAATCTCGGGCCGATGATCGGCGTTTTCAGGAAATCCTAGCCGGTTTTCCCCGCCCTTGCTGCACGCGGTGTGGGCGAAAAAAACTTGATTCAAACTTTATTGGTAATTTCTCATTCATAACTGATCCGGTTTGTCCGTCGGCTGTCGTTTTGCCCTCGGTCTGTTGTGTTTTGAGTACAGGTCCAGATGCGGATTCCGGGCGCCATCAGTTTTTTGATCGCATCGCTATGCCTTGCCGGCTGCACGTCGACGGCCAGCGTCGATGCCCTGGATTTGCAGAAACCGTCCAACGAGACCACCAGTTCCGTGATCCGGCCGCCGGCACCGATCGCCACTGCTCCGGCGGCAAGGGGTAACAGGGCGGCAAGGGCCGAATTGGCTCCTATGTCTGACAACGGTCCGGGGGAAAAAACGCGCCCGTTCGGCTTGGCGGAGGAGGAAGAGACGGGGGTGTTTGCGGCGCCCGATGTGTCTGATCCCCAAGTGCCTGATGTCGGCGGGCTGCCGGTCGAGCCGGCAGCCTTGGTGTCGCCGCCCAAGCTGTTGACCCGCGCGGCACCGGCCATGCTTGCCGGGCCGCTCACCCGTTACGGTTTTCGCGACGCCAAGCCGATCAATTTCGGCAAGGCTTCGCCCCGCCACCTTGCCGTGCACGGCGTCGACGTCTCGCGCTGGCAAGGCAACGTCAACTGGGACAAATTGCGCGCCCAGGGTGCCAACTTCGCCTACATCAAGGCGACCGACGGTGGCGATCATCTCGATCCGATGTTCACCAGGAACTGGCGCAATGCCGACGCCGCCGGCCTGAAGCGCGGCGCCTATCACTTCTTCTACTGGTGCCGCACGGCGGGCGAGCAAGCCGACTGGTTCATCCGCAATGTGCCCAGGGTCGAAGGCGCGCTGCCGCCGGTGATCGACGTCGAGTGGAACGGCGAATCCAGTTGCAAGCGACGGCCGTCGCGCGAAAAGGTGCTGGAGAAGATGCAGGTGTTCATGGACAGGCTGGAGCGCTACTACGGCCAGCGGCCCATCATCTACACCGCGCCTGATTTCTATCGCGACAATCTGCGCGGCGCCTTCCTCGACTATCCGTTCTGGCTGCGGGCCGTGGCGCGGCACCCGTCAAAGGTTTACCCCGACCGCAAATGGCTGTTCTGGCAGTATTCCGGCTCCGGCCTGTCACATGGCGTCACCGGCCGCATCGACCTCAACGTCTTCCACGGCGACGAACGGCAATGGCGCGCCTGGGCCGGCGGACGGCAGACCGTAGCCGACGCCAACTGAAACAGTCCATCAAGCCTGGCGTCCTTCGCTCTCCCTGATATCCGCTGTCTGGGAGAGCACCCAGTCCCTGAACACCTTGATCTTCGGCGTGTTGCGGCGGCTTTCCAGATGCACCAGCCAATAGCCATCGCCATCAGATCCGACGACTTCGAACGGCTGTAGCAACTGTCCCTTTGCAAGCAGGGCGCTATAGAGGTTGTGCGTGAGGATTGCAGCGCCCTGATCGGTCAGTGCGGCCATCGCGTCGTAAGCTTGGCCACCGAGTGCCGGACCGGCGATGACGCGATCACGATCGAAGACCGCACCGGCTGCTTCAAACCAGGTTTTCCACCAGGGGTCGTCAGGACCGCATAGCGCTACCTTGTAGAGATCCTCAGGGTGCCGAATACCGCCGACGCTTTCGGCCAGTTCTGGACTGAGCATTGGCGTGTAATCCGCCTTGAACAGATAATGAGCCGCCAGGCCGGGCCATTTTCCGGTGCCGGTTCGAATGCCGATGTCCATATCCTCGCGCG
This sequence comes from Mesorhizobium sp., assembly GCA_004017275.1. GTDB lineage: Bacteria > Pseudomonadota > Alphaproteobacteria > Rhizobiales > Rhizobiaceae > Mesorhizobium. Next base: position 178,830 of record SAKE01000010.1, read on the forward strand.
TGAAATCGACCAGCCGGGCCGACGTATTCACCTTCACGGCAAGATCGGGATGCATCAGCTGGAATGTTCCAAGCCACACGGCCAGCCAGTTCGTCGCGAATGTTTCCATGGTTGTGACGGAAAGCACGCCGGCCGCTCCGCCCTTGGTGGCGACCCACGCATCGGCCAAGGTTGAGAACGCGCCTGTTGCGTGCGGCGCCAGTTGCTGTCCGGCCTCGGTCAGCGCGATCTGCCTTGTTTTTCTTATGAAAAGCGGCGTTCCGGCACGTTCTTCCAGCACCTTGATCTGATAGCTGGCGGCCGACTGGGTCATGCCGAGTTCTTCGGCGGCTTTGGTGAAACTGCCAAGTCTTGCGGCGGCTTCAAACACCCGGATGGCGCCTAGCGGCGGTAGCTCCCAACTCATGATGCATCAATCCTCCTGATGCATGGTACGCGACGTTCGATTGGAAACCAAGGCTGAAAACAGGCATGCTCCTTTCATCAAATCGAACCCCGAAAGGACATGGCAATGACTACCACCTCGCACAGCACGTTTCGTCGTCCGATCCTCGACCTCTTCGCCGCTCCCTTCAGGACCCGCTCACGTGGCCTGCTTGACCAGCGTGCGCTGTCGGACCATTTCCTACGCGATATCGGACTGCTCGATGGACACGCTTCCGCCGGCAGCATTCGCTGAGGAAAGTGTCCGGCTCTTTGACCAACATGGACGCATGGGAGGAAAAGATGGGTGTGTCATCGGAGGCTCTGGCACAGAGCCGTCAAACCATCAGCGCTTACGAGGACTATGCGGAACAATATGATGCCATCGTGCGCCATGTTCCCAACGAGAGGGAGCAGGCATCGCTGAGGCGCCTGGTGGCGATCGCCGGCACGGGCGGCCAGATCCTGGAAGTCGGGTCGGGAGCGGGATACGATGCGGACTTTCTCGAGGGTTTGGGCGTCACGGTTCGGCGCACCGACGCAACCAAGCGGTTTCTCGAGCTGCAGGCCGCGCGTGGCAGGCGTGGCGAGCTTCTCGATCTCATCACCGATGATCTCGGCGGCCCCTACGACGCAGTCCTGGCCCTGTGCGTCCTGATCCATGTGCCTCGCGACCAGACCGACCAGGTGCTTGCCAAGATAGCCGGGTCGCTGCGGCCAGGCGGCGCCTTCCTCGTCTCGATGCGCAATGGCGACGGCGAGACATCAGGCGAATATCACACGGTCTATTGGCGCAGGGACGATTTCGCGGCCCGTCTCGAAACCGCTGGGCTGGTCCTCATCCGGGACGATTTCAACGTCGGCCGCAACAGCGAAGAATGGAACACGTTCCTGGCCGTGAAGCCTGCATGATGCGCCGCGGGCTGTCGCTGTTCGCGCTGCCTTTTAGATTTTGCGAATAAAGCGAGACATTGCCGCCGCCATGCTGTCTATGTACAGGCTCCTGCACTCCTTGGGGGGAGACGAGTTGGAGCTCAAGATCATGCTTGTCGGCTTTGCCTGCGTGGTCGCGGGCATGCTGTCGTTCATCACCTTCATGAAATGGCGAGAGGTGAAGGCACTCAGCCGCTGGCTGCCGACGCCGGGAAAGATCATCTCGTCGCGCGTCGAGGCACGCGAGGTCAGAAGCTCGGGGGTTGGCTCGGACAGCAGCGATACCACCGAAATGCGCAATTTTCCGGCGATCACCTTTGAATACAAGGTCGGCGGCAAAAAATTTCAAAGCTCGCGCTACAGCGTGAAGGAGAATTTGGGGAATTTCGAAGTCACTGAGACCCTTGCGCAGTTCCCCCGCGGCACGGAGGTGACTGTCTTCTACAATCCGGCCGATCCGAGCAAAGCCGTGATCGAGCGCACCATGCCGGACGGCGCCTTCAAGTTCATGGTCCAGCTTTCGGCAGGGTTGGTGATCGGCGCGGTTGTGCTGGTGTTTTCCGTCGGCGGCGTCCTGGAGGCGATCGGGCCGCATCTGCCGAAGCCGCAGAACCTCGGCGCGGGAGCGCTGCTGCTGTTCATGGGTCTCTTCATCCTGAGCATGGGTTTCGCCCAGAAATCGCTGGCCGAGCAGGCGGCAAAATGGCCGATCGCGGCCGGCCGCATCGATACCTCGGGCCTGCAGGCGCTTCGAAACCATTCCGGCTATGGCCGCTGGCGCACCGTCTTCAAATCCCGCATCGTCTACTCCTATGGCGTCGCCGGCCAGCGCTACAGCGCCGACCGCGTCACCTTCGGCGCCACCGTGACGGCATCGCTGCCCGGCCTCGTCGGCGGCCAGGCGCGGCAGTATGTCGAAGGCAGCAAGGTCGACGTGCACTATGACCCCGCCAACCCCGGCTCGGCGGTGCTCGAATGCCGGGTGCGCGGGCTGTGGCTGCTGTGGGTCTGCTCGGCAGGCTTTCTCGGTGGCGCGGCGTTTCTGGTCGGGTTGGTGTGAGCGTGGCAATCGCTTCAGCTTCGGATTCGTACCCCAACCTTTTCCGGACTTTGGCGCCGCCCCTCATCTGCCTGCCGGCATCTTCTCCCCGTATAGTGACGGGGAGAAGGACGATTTGGCGACGGATTTCGCCAATCTCCAGCGTTGCAGAATGGGTGCCGAGGTTGCGGCCGGCCCCCTTCTCCCCGTCACCATACGGGGAGTTGAGGAGTGGTCCGCGCAGCGGACGAAAAGCCAATTGCTTGGCTTTTCCGAGCGACGAACGCCCGGCAGGGCGATGAGGGGCGGCGCTAACTTCGACTTGGTGGTCTCCACCCACAAGCGATCGCCCTGCTGGTGGTCTGAGGAGATGGATGCTTTCAGCAGCGGACGAGGGGTCCGTTGTCGAAACCGGGTCAGGTGAACCGCAGCGTAGCGCCATGCCTGACGATATGGATGACGCGCGTGAACGGCTCCTCCAGCGACGGGTCCGACCCATAGCATTGGCTTGCCCGTACCACCCAGCCGGTCGAGCTCTTGCGAAACGTCGCGTGCTCGCAGTCGAGATCGGGAAACGACAGGGCCGCCTGATCCACGGTGAACACAGTCTGGCGCTGGATGTCGGCGGCCGCATGGCAGTTCAGCCTGTCGCCGGACCATGCCCCGACATAGGGCGCCGCCGCCAGCGGGGCCAACCGCGAATGCAGCCATCGCCATCGTCATCACCAACCGCCGCATCACCGGTTTTTCTCCCTCGGCCCGTGCGCTCGACCACACAGATTGGCGAACCTTGCAAGGACAAGTTTTCGTCCGAGTGCGGATAAATATAGGCTCGGGATTTCGCTTATGGTTTTGCACGGATGGTGCGACTGTGTGGGCACAACGCATAGGGCTTGGCTTCCAACACCTTCAGAGACATTTGATGATCAACCGCAAACTGGCCCGGGTTTTCAAACTGGCCTTCGTCCTCCTGGGCCTCCTCGGCCCGATGCAGGCGGCCTTCGCAAAAGAATGCCTCCTGAGCCACGCCACCTATCGCGAGCCGCGCTCCGGTGCCGTGATGCAATTCCGGCCTCTCGCCAACGAGCCGGCGGCGCTGACGGCCGAAGTCTTTTCGCTGGCCGTGCCCAACACCGGCACGAGCCTGCCGGCCGACATCACGTGGACCAACGGCAAAAATTCCTTTCCGCTCGGCACCATCCGCCACACCTGCACCGACGATGACCGCGAAGCAGGGCTGCAGGACGGCAGCGGGCTGTGCAGGATATGGGATGGACAGGTCTATGCCTTGACCGGCGGTGGCGCCGAGCAGCTGAATTCGCGCGAAGCGACACCGGCGCCGAAAGGGCTGCTTTTGCCCGATTTCGGCGTGGCGTTCACCGAATGGGCCGATTTCGCCAATGCAAATCCCGACGGTTCGGCGTGGGATGCCTTCACCTTGACAGGATGCAGCGATGAATAGCGCCATGCGATCGATCATCGGGGCCAGCGCCCTGCTCGCATCCGCAACGATATCCGCCCTGGCGGACGAACCGGCGCCATCGCGCCCGCCCATCGACAAATGCGTCTGGGAAAGGCTGATGGACAAGACCGTCGGGCTGGCCGCCTGGGCGCAGCGCTGCGACTTCGGCTTCCGCCGGATCCATTTCGAATTCGCCGGCAATGCGCTTGCCATCAAATACAGCGATGGCGGCGCGGCCGCCCCCCTTGTCGAGGTTTTCGACATCCAATCCGGCGAAACCGCCGAAGCTGCCTTGCAGCGCCTGTTCCTGCAAAAGACCGACAAAGCCGTCAGCGCCCGCTGCGTGCTGGCGCCTTACACGCAGGGCACAGTCCCCGCCGGAGTCAAACGCTACACATTCAGCCCCGACGCCGCCTACGCGAAAGAACTGAAAGCGCTGGCCAGCCCCGATGAGATCCCGGAGCCGCCCTGCGGCGCCTGGGGCGAAATGCCTGACGGCATTCAGTATTTCGAGGTGCCGGCGGGTGAGGGGCGGAAGTTGCTGTTCGTGCGGATAGGCCAGGACGAGCCGTTGTTTGACGAGCAGACGCTGCGGGTGTTGCCGGCGGGGTAGGGGCGGGATCAGAGACTGATGCGGAGATCGCGAGGTCTGCCTTCTAGGCGTCCACGTATTCTGCGAGGCTGACACCCTTGGGCACATCCAGCCCATCGGCGCGCAAGCCTTCGATGTGAAAGCGTATTGCGTCGCGAATCTCGGTTTCCACTTCAGGCACAGTCGCACCGGTCGCGATGCAGCCGGGTAGGTCCGGCACATAGGCAGCGAAGTTGTTTCCTACCTTTTCAATCACCACCGCGTAACGCATGTCATGACTCCGACCGGGAATTGATTGAGGGCTATTGGTCAAGGTCCGAAATGTCCGACTTGACGCGATATCCTTTTTTCTGGGCCTCTTTCAAAAAATCTATCACCGAGTCTGGAAGGCGGCGCTTCTGTCCCGTAGCCTTTCGCCTTGCAGTCTGGATTCTCTCGAACGCAATCTCTGCTGCCTGCAAACTTACTTGGAAGCGATCAGAAATGTCTTCCGGGCTTTTCGCATCCCAAGCCAATTTTGTTGGTACAAGAAAGTAGGATGCGAAAATGTTCGCCTCACTTTCTTCGGCTCGTTCGATCGAGGTTGCATATACGCCTTTGAGGTTTCGACGGCGATGACCTTCGTGGCCGAGAAAGTAGTGGCCGAGTTCGTGGGCAATTGTGAACCTCGCTCGGGTTCGGCCGGCTTTGACATCATCCAGCACGTTCTCCTGAGCGATCAACGTACCAGTCTCGTCGTTCATCGTTGCTTCGTTGTCGCCCAATTCGTCCTCTAGAGCGGACCGAAACGAAAAATTCTTCGCCAATTTTTGGATTTTTTCAAGAACGTAGTACATATCAAATGCAGGAACGTTCTCGATATTGAGTTTCCGACGAACAGAATTCGCTTGTTCTTCGATAAGTTCTGCCGCCAAACTAGACATATTTGCCACCGCTGGTCTAACCTGAAAAATTATATTGCGCCGCGCATCGTCTGTTGGCGGACGAATCTAAGTCACCTTGGTTAGTAGGTTAGCAAAAACTAAATGAAATAGGTCCCGGCGTCTACAAGAAAAATCAATATGTAGTTAGGAATATCAGAAAAAAACTATATATAGCGTATGCCGATCTCTTGGCCGCCCCTTTGGAGACGTGCAAGAGGCGTCTGCGCCCCATTTGTCCCTTTTTAGTTCGGCCCGGTCGTGCGACCGGGCCGAAGCCAGCCGAAGTTATTTTCTTTTCCCGCCCTTGTTCGGTGCTTGGGTAAGCGCCGACGCGGCAACGGATTTGACCGCTTTCGAGGTATTCGGATTGCTCAAGAGCTTGGAAGCCTTTGAGGCAACCGATTGCGAGGTACGTTCATTGCCAGCCATTTTGATCTCCGATCATTGGCCATATGCGCCTCAGCTACCTCGACTTAGAGCACCGACTCCCCATATGATGTCCTTGCAACAGGAGAGGGGATTTCGATCTCTTCGCCCCGCGTGGGCTTCGGCTTATTCGCGGTATCCAAAGCCGATCCGAAAGGGTCGGCTTTGGTTTTTCAGATGTGTCGCATCATATGTTTCTCGTTTTGTTCCCTCTGCCATTTCGGCCCGATCTTACGACCGGGCCGATGATGTCGCGTTTCAGCGTTTCAATTTTCTCAGCTGCACCCGCTCGTAGCGCCACACGTGTCGCACTTCTCGCAAGTCCCGTTCCGCACCATCGTGAAATTCTGGCACTCGGAGCAGGAATTGCCGGTGTAGCCTTGCAGCAGTGACCTGGCGCGGCGGTCGTTGGCGAGTTTCTTGGCTTCGGCCGCCTCGACGGCCGCGGCGTCGGTGAACAATCCCGCCGTGGCGTCGGAAGCAACCCCCGCCGCCTCCTCGAAGGCGATGTCCTCGGCCAGTTCCTTCGCCCGCTCCTCATAGTCGCGCTTGTAGGCGACCGCTTCGTCGCTGGCCGGCTTCAACGCCAGCACGTTGGAGCCGGAGAAGGCGGTCGGCACCGAGCGGGCAGGGGCGCCCGAGGGTGCTGCAAAGCCCTTCGGCTCGTTGCCGATCGCTCTCGACACCAGCTTCACAGGCGAACCGCGAGTCAGGCCCTTGGAGACGGCATCGGTCTTGCCTTCGCTGATGTTGCGGCCAAGCGCGGTGTTGGAAAAGTCCGACTGGTCGACATGGGCGAGGTCGTTGCGGCCGAGATACGAGATCGCCAGCTCGCGGAACACGTAGTCGAGGATCGACGTCGCGCTCTTGATGGCGTCGTTGCCTTGCACCATGCCGGCCGGCTCGAATTTGGTGAAGGTGAAGGCGTGCACATATTCGTCGAGCGGCACGCCGTACTGCAGGCCGAGCGAAATGGCGATGGCGAAGTTGTTGAGAAGGCCACGCAGCGTCGCGCCTTCCTTGTTCATGTCGATGAAGATCTCGCCGAGACGGCCATCGTCATATTCGCCGGTGCGCAGGAAGATGGTGTTGCCACCGATCTTGGCCTTCTGCGTATAGCCCTTGCGGCGGCCGGGCAGCTTTTCCTGCTCGCGCGACACGCGCTCGATGATGCGCTCGACGATCCGCTCGGTAATCTGTGCGGCGCGCGCCGCCGCCGGTGCGGCGATCAGCTGCTCGAGGGCTTCGTCCTCATCGTCCTCGCCATCGGCGAGCAGCGAGGAATTGAGCGGCTGCGACAGCTTCGAGCCGTCGCGGTAGAGCGCGTTGGCCTTCAGCGCCAGCTTCCACGACAGCATGTAGGCGCCCTTGGCGTCTTCCACCGTCGCATCGTTGGGCATGTTGATGGTCTTCGAGATAGCGCCGGAGATGAAGGGCTGCGCTGCCGCCATCATCTGGATGTGGCTGTTGATCGACAGCGAACGCTTGCCGATCTTGCCGCACGGGCTGGCGCAGTCGAACACGGCGAGGTGTTCGGCCTTGAGGAAGGGCGCGCCTTCCAGCGTCATGGCACCGCAGACATGGATGTTGGCGGCCTCGATGTCCTTCCTGGAGAAACCGAGCGCCGGCAGCATCTCGAACGAGAAATCGTTGAGCTGCTCGTCGGTGAAGCCGAAATTCTCCTTCACCCAGTCGGCGCCGAGCGTCCACTGGTTGAAGACGAACTTGATGTCGAAGGCCGACTTCAAGGCTGCGTTGAGCGCCGCGATCTTCTCGTCGGTGAAACCCTTCGCCTTGAGCGCGCCGGGGTTGATGGCGGGCGCCTGGTTGAGGTTGCCGTGGCCGACCGCATAGGCCTCCATCTCGCCGATCTGGGCTTCGGAGTAGCCGAGCGTGCGCAGCGCTTCCGGCACGGCGCGGTTGATGATCTTGAAATAGCCGCCGCCGGCCAGCTTCTTGAACTTCACCAGCGCGAAGTCGGGCTCGATGCCGGTGGTGTCGCAATCCATGACCAAGCCGATCGTGCCGGTCGGCGCGATGACAGTCGCCTGCGCATTGCGGTAGCCATGCTCCTCGCCGAGTTCGATGGCGCGGTCCCAGGCAGCCTTGGCGTGGGTCGCGAGTTCCTGCTGCTTCAGGTCGGAAGCGACCAGCGGTACCGGGTTGACGGCGAGCTTCTCGTAGCCCTGCTTTTCACCGTAAGCCGCACGGCGATGGTTGCGCATGACGCGTAGCATGTTCTGCGCATTGCGGTCGTAGTCGGCGAAGGCGCCGAGTTCGCCGGCCATCTCGGCCGATGTGGCATAGGCGACGCCGGTCATGATGGCGGTGAGTGCGGCGCAAATGGCGCGGCCTTCGTCGGAGTCATAGGGAATGCCCGACGTCATCAGCAGGCCGCCGATATTGGCGTAGCCGAGGCCGAGCGTGCGGTATTCATAGGACTGCTTGGCGATCTCCTTCGACGGGAACTGCGCCATCATCACCGAGATTTCGAGAACGACGGTCCACAGCCGCACGGTGTGCTCGTAGGCGGCGATGTCGATCGTGCCGTCGGCGTTGCGGTAGGGCAGCAGATTGATCGAGGCAAGGTTGCAGGCCGTGTCGTCGAGGAACATGTATTCCGAGCACGGGTTGGAGGCCCGGATCGCACCGGCGGAAGCGCAGGTGTGCCAGTCGTTCATCGTCGTGTTGAAATGCAGGCCCGGATCGGCCGATGCCCAGGCGGCGTAGCCGATCTTTTCCCAGAGATCCCTGGCCTTCAGCGTCTTCAGCACCTTGCCGTCCTTGCGGGCGGTCAGGTGCCAGTCGGCATCATCCTCGACTGCGCGCAGGAAATTGTCCTTCAGCGACACCGAATTGTTGGAGTTCTGGCCCGAAACGGTCAGGTAGGCATCCGAATCCCAGTCGGTGTCGTAGGTCTTGAACGACATCGACGAATAGCCCTGCTTGGCGAACTGGATGACGCGGTAGATGTAGTTCTCCGGCACGGCGGACTTCTTGGCCGCCTTGATCTCGCGCTTCAGCGCGGAATTGATCGACGGATCGAAGCAGTCGTCGCCATTGCCTTCGCAGTTGACGCAGGCCTTCATGATCGCTTCGAGATGCTTCTTGACGATCTTGGAGCCGGTCACCAGCGAAGCGACCTTCTGCTCTTCGTTGACCTTCCAGTCGATGAATTCCTCGATATCGGGGTGGTCGGCGTCGACAATGACCATTTTCGCGGCGCGGCGCGTCGTGCCGCCCGACTTGATGGCGCCCGCCGCGCGGTCGCCGATCTTGAGGAAGCTCATCAGGCCCGACGAGCGGCCGCCGCCTGACAGCTTTTCGCCTTCGCCGCGCAGCAGCGAGAAGTTGGAGCCGGTGCCGGAACCATATTTGAACAGGCGTGCTTCACGCACCCAAAGGTCCATGATGCCGCCCTCGTTGACGAGGTCGTCCTGCACGCCCTGGATGAAGCAGGCATGCGGCTGCGGATGCTCGTAGGAGGATTTCGACTTGGTCAGCTTGCCGGTGAAGGGGTCGACATAGAAGTGGCCCTGGCTGGGGCCGTCGATGCCATAGGCCCAGTGCAGGCCGGTGTTGAACCATTGCGGCGAGTTCGGCGCGACGCGCTGGGTGGCCAGCATGTAGGCAAGCTCGTCACGGAAGGTGCGTGCGTCTTCCTCCGATGCCTTGAAGTAGCCGCCCTTCCACCCCCAATAGGTCCAGGTGCCGGCCAGCCGGTCGAAGACCTGGCGGGCGTCGATCTCGGAACCGTAGCGCTCGGCTTCCGGCAGCTTTGCCAGTTCCGCCTCATCGGCGACGGAGCGCCACAGGAAGGAGGGGACGTCGTTCTCTTCGACCTTCTTCAGGCGCGCGGGGACACCGGCCTTGCGAAAATACTTCTGCGCCAGGATATCGGCGGCAACCTGGGAGAACTGCGCCGGCACGTCGATATTGTCCAAGCGAAACACCACCGAACCATCCGGATTCTTGATCTCCGAAAGCGCCTTGCGGAATTCGATCTCCGCATAGGCAGATTGTCCTGGCTTGGTGAAACGACGCTCGATGCGCATTGGTCCGGTCCCTTTTGTCTATATATAGCGCTTTTCCCGGGGATTTCTGCCCCCAATGCGAAACGCGCATGTCCGCCGTCTGCCGGCGTTCGAAAACGGCCGGCTCTCCATTTTCGTGGTCTCCGCCGGCCCTGCTGGTCAAACTCCTTGCGAAGCACCTGTCCAACGCGCTGACGAACCCACGGGTCCCTCAAATCTGATTTTTTCCGATTCCCTCACTGGAGGGAATTTCACACTATCTAGCGTCGAACCTACCTGCAAACACTAAATATAGTGTTAACAGACAATTTATTCCAGTCCGACAATTCTCTTTATCGTCCCCAACCGCCCTAAAATCCCAACGCTTTCGCCGGCCTCGTAAACAGGCGGAAATGCGGGCAAAACGCACATAAATCCGGGAAAAGACCGGGCTCAGAACTTTCCGGTCGCGCTCTCAACAGGAGCGCATGGCCTATAAAAGGCGACTCGTTTTGCGCCGTCAAGGATTCGTTTGCGTAGCTTTTGTGACCCCAACATCTTGTGTGTCACATATGTGGATAACGGGGATAGAATTGCGGTGCGGCGATCGCGATTTTGTCGTCGCCAGGCAACGCAGACGCGGCAACGATCCAAAGCGTCGTGAAGGGCGGGGGCGTCGTGAAGGACGGGGCCGGGGCGCAAGCTTGCCGCCCACCGCGTCCCCGAATGGATCAGCCGTAATGCAGCCTGGGTTTTGGCTCGGTGCCGGTGAACTGCACCCCGATCCGGTCATTGCGCCGCCAGCGGACCTCGCACCGATAGGCAATGCCGTCGAGCGGCACGTAGAGCAGGAAGCGATCGGGAACCCGGGCTTCGAGCGTGACCTTCAGTTCGGCGCCGCCTTCGTGCTGATTGCGCAGCGTGCAACCGACTTCCGAATTCGAAATTCCGGTGATGATCGACCCGCCCTTGAGCACGCGCGGACGATGTTCACGCTGTGGCTCGTCGGACTCGTTTGGACTTGGATTTGCAGGATTCGCCATCGATCAAAAACACCAGAGCTGCCGAATCCTACCCTCGATTCCTTAGCAAAGCATTCACGTTGATGCGCGGCAGTGCGTGTCTCGGTTGCAGACCGAGCCGGCCTGCAACCAAGAGCGCGCGGTGCGGCCGCTCTATATCTCGTCAGGGAAAGCTGTGCGGGTCTGCGCAAAAATAGGCGATGATCTGGCAAAGGTCGGGTTCGTTGATCATGCGCACCGCCTCGCTGGAACTGACCCATTTGCGGGTACGGGAGTGTTTTTCCTTCCAGCGGTCGGCGATCTTGTCGACGTGCAGCGGAAACACCAGGACCTCGCATGGCACTTCTTCGCCGGAAGCCAGTACCTTGGCGTAGAAGTAACGGCCGGCTTCGAGATGAGAGATACTCCCGCGCAGTCCGGCTTCCTCGCCGGCCTCGCGCGCCGCGGCCTCGCACAGGGGCTCCCTGGCCTCGGGCCAGCCCTTGGGCAGCACCCAGCGGCCGGTATCGCGGCTGGTGATCAGCATGACCTCGACGCCGTTCCCGGTATCGCGCCAGGGCAGGGCGGCAACCTGCAGACGGCACGGCGCCGTGCCGAAGAGCCGTCGGACCCTTTCGGCCAGATGATTGTGTGTCGTTGGCCTCGTCAACATCGGAGAAGCTAGCCCCAGCCTCCAGAATCGTTTGCCGTCTCACGAATCTTACGGCTAATTGTCGTCAATAAAAGTAAAAACTTTCATTCGTCTGGCCGAGTTCCGCCAATAGGCGTCGAATTCGCAAAAATATCCGGCCTGCCGGACCTGTTTGCGAAAGCAAATCATGCCCGGTGCAAGCTGTTGGTCTGTAACAGGCAGGTAGTTGCGAATCAGCCGGCGTGGTCGTCGGCGATCGGCTTCTGGTAGGTGAAGCCCATGTCCCACGGAAAATAGATCCAGGTGTCCTGGCTGACTTCGGTGACGAACGTATCGACCAGCGGCCGGCCCTTCGGCTTGGCGTAGACGGTGGCGAAATGCGCCTTCGGCATCATCGCCCGCACGATGCCCGCCGTCTTGCCGGTGTCAGTCAGGTCGTCGATGATCAGCACGCCGGCGCCGTCCTCGTCCAGCAGGGCGGGGGTGATCTCCTTGAGAACCTGCAACTGCCCCTGGCTGGTATAGTCGTGATAGGAGGCGACGCAGACCGTCTCGATGATGCGGATGCCGAGTTCGCGCGAGATGATGGCAGCCGGAACCAGCCCGCCACGCGTGATGCAGACGATCGCCTTCCATTGCCCCTTGTTGGCACCCGCAAGCCGCCAGGCGAGCGCGCGGGCGTCACGATGGAACTGGTCCCAGGAGACTGGAAAAGCTTTTTCGGGAAGGGACATGTCGCGCACTCCGCAGCACGCGGGGACCGCGTGCAGGAAAACAGGGGAATGCGCGCGGAATTAACTGGAAAGCCCCCGTCTTGGCAAGAGCAGGGACCTTGGCAAGAGCAGGGACCTTGGCAAGGGCAGAGGCCAGCGATTGCTGTGGACTTAAATGCGACGCTCTTCGAGTCCGTGCATGTCGTTGTCTCAAAACCGCAGCTGCTTTTTGAGCGGCCTGCATCCTAGCGCGACAGAAAAGCTGCCACCGGCGCGGTGCGCAGCACGCTGCGTGTCACGCCGCCGAATAGAAGCTGGCGCAGCCATGAGTGGCTGTAGGCGCCAAGCACCAGCAGATCGGCGCCGGTCTCCGCGATCCTGGTCTGGATGATGTCGTCGACCGAACTGCCGCCCGACTGCTGCACCGAGACGCTGACGGTGGCGCCGTGGCGCGACAGCGCCGACGCGATTTCGGCGCCGGCGGCCTCCGGGCTGTCGTCGAGCGTTTCAGGGGGGTCGATGACCAATATGTCGGTCTTCTCGGCTTCGATGATGAAGGGCAGTGCATCGAAGGCGGCACGCGCCGCTTCCTTGCTGCCGTTCCATGCGAGCAGCACGTGCTTGTAGGTGGTGACCAGCGGACCCGCATGCGGCACCACCAGCACCGGACGGCCGGCGTCGTAGACGAGCGTATCGACATCCGCGGTCGAGTCACCGCCCGTTTCGCGCTGCGCTGCGATGATCAGGTCGGCGGCACGCACGTTCGAAATCCCGGTCAGCGCGCTGTCGCCCGAAAAACTCTCCAGGCTGCGCCACTCGAAGGAGAGACCGGAATCCTCGATATGCCTGAGAAACACGGCCTGCAACTTCTCGGCCCGCTCCCGGCTCATGTCGGCCGAAACTTGCAGGAATTCCGTGTCGGGAAAGCCGGTGGCCGAGGTATAAGGCACCGGAAGCGCTTCGGCATGGATGCCGATCAGATGGCTCTGAAAGCGGGTGGCGAGTGGAATGGCGCAGTCGAGAACGCGCTCCGCGTCCTGCTCATTCTGCAGAATGGCGACGATGGTTTTGAATCGCATGACAATCCCTCAGTTTACGAGCCACGAAACTCGCACCGAGGAAACGTTGCAGCGTCATGCTTGGTTCCGGCCTGGACCAGATCAGCCGGGATTGCTGGCGAACCCGGCCACCATGGCCTCGACATCGGCGCGCGCGGCGTCCAGGGCCTCCTGGCTGCGGGCGCGCACGACCAGTTCGGTCCAGAACTTGCCGTCGCCATATTTCGGGTAGGAGCCGATGATCGTGTCCGGATGCGCTTTCTGGATGTCGCCCAGCGGCCCGCCGATAAGGCCTTCGCCGAATGGGCAGGGCACCGTCGCCGACAGCATTTTGGCGCCGGCCCTCAGCGTCGGCACGACGTTGTCGAGCATGGCCTGGAAAATCGACGGCACGCCGGCCATGACATGCACGTTGCCGATGCGGAAGCCGGGCGCGACCGACACCGGATTGTCGATGAGATCGGCGCCGCGCGGCATCCGTGCCATGCGTTTGCGGGCTTCGGTGTATTCGATGCCGCGTGCGGCATAGCTTGCCTCCAGCATCGCATAGGCCTTGGCATCGTATTCGCAAGGCACGCCAAAAGCCTTGGAAATGGAATCGGCCGTGATGTCGTCATGTGTCGGGCCAATGCCGCCGGTGGTGAACACATAGGTGTAGCGGGCGCGCACGGCATTCACCGCGGCAACGATCTCGTCTTCCTCGTCCGGGACGATGCGCACTTCCTTCAGGTCGATGCCGATCGCCGTCATGATGTCGGCGAGATGGCCGATGTTCTTGTCCTTGGTGCGGCCGGACAGAATCTCATCGCCGATGACGAGCATGGCGGCGGTTACGATTTCAGGCATGGAAGGCTCCGGCAAGGCGAGTGGCCCGAGAAGGCAAGTGACCTGAGATAGCGCGGCGCGGCGGTGGCCGCAATGCCGCCCGAACGGCGAACGATCTGCCGCATCAGAGACGTTCGACGGAAGGTTGCACCTGGATTGGAGGCAGCTAAGCTCATGCCGGTTCTGGTCCGGGTGAACAATGCTCCTGTCGATTCTGTCGTGGCTGCTGGTCGTCCTGTTGTTGCTGGCGGTCCTCGTGGTCGCCAGTCTGGTGCTGGCGACGCTGTGGATAGCGGCCAAGGCCGAAAGGCTGGTGCCGCCGGTCGGAAAGTTTATCGAGATCGACGGCAACCGCATCCACTATGTCGATCAGGGCGAGGGGCGGCCGATCGTCTTCGTGCACGGGCTTGGTGCCCAGCTGCATCATTTCCGGCACACTCTGTTTGGACAATTTGGTCCGGGCTACCGCTTGATCGCGCTCGATCGCCCTGGGGCGGGCTATTCGATGCGAGCGAGCGGCGCCACGGGCCGGCTGCCCGAACAGGCTGAGATCGTGCGACGCTTCATCGAAGCGCTGGGGTTGGAAAGGCCGCTGTTGGTTGGCCATTCCCTGGGCGGCGCCATTGCCCTTGCGCTGGCCGTGGAACACCCCGAGGCGATTTCCGGCATCGCCCTGTTGTCGCCATTGACCCACATCGAAGCCGGTGCGCGCGAAAAGTTGGGCGCGCTCTTTCTCCCGTCACGTCTGTGGCGCCGGATCATGAGCTACACCCTGGCGGTACCGACAAGTCTCCGATACGCGCGGCCGACAATGGAGTATATTTTCGCGCCGCAGATGCTGCCCTCTGACTATATGATCGCGGGGGGCGGGTGGCTCGGGCTCAGGCCAGCCCATTTCTATGCCATGTCCTGCGATGTCGTGGCGATCGAGCGCGACCTTGGCCGCATCGGATCTCGCTATGGCGAGATCGCCATGCCGGTCGGCATTCTTTTTGGTGAGGCCGATCGGGTGACCAGCTTTCACACCCAGGGTGCGCCGATGACGTCAAGGATCGAGGGCCTCGATTTCGAATCGGTCGAGGGAATGGGGCACATGCCGCAATTCGTCGCGCCGGAGCGCATCGCCGCATTCATCGAGCGCATCGCCAGCCGGGCTTTTGCAAGCTGACCTCACCGTGGCCTCACGAGAATTTCAAGGAACCATTCGACCGATTGCCGGGTTTTACCCGTGTCGCTCCCAAGACGACGAGATATGAAGCTATGGAGTAATTCAATGCGCACAAAACTTCTCGCAGCATCCGTCCTCACGATCGGTCTCGCCACATCGGCGATGGCGCAGTCGTTGGACGACAGCTATTCCAACAATCGTGACTGGTGGCTGTTCGGTAACAACGGCCAAACAACTGTCGACCCCTACACCACCGGAAGCATCAGAGACGGGTCCGGGTTGAGCACCCAGGGCAATACCGGCGGGATTGGGCCATGTGCCCACAACACGCCAGGTCCCGACGCCAACGCCGGACAAAACGTCAACGATAACTATTGCGGCAAATAGTCAAAGCATGATCCCGAAAGCTCACAGCTAGAGATGGAGCATGATTCGAAAAGTGGGGTGCCGGTTTTCGGGGAGAAGATCGTGCTCAAATGACAAAGAGAACCCGCAGGGCAGCCGCTGGCCGCGGAGCGTCTTCTTTCTGGACGCCTGCGGTCGGCGCCAGTCTGTCCACTGCCTCTGTCTGCCCAATATTAAACCAGGATACGAGAATTAGTCGGAAACCTCTGTCTGCGGCCGGTCCCGGCCGTCGGCCAGTTCCTCGTGCCATTTACCTTCGGCGTCCTCGTACTGGATACCGTCCGTGGCGCCGGCGATCTGCTGCTCGGCCGAAGCGATTTCGGCGGCGCGCATAGCGTCCTGATGCGTGGGAAAAGTCTCGGAAAAAGTCGCTCCGACCTTGTAGGCCCAGCCGCCGTCATGCTCGACGATCTTGTAAGTCAGCTTCGCCATGAAAACCTCCAGTTGAAAGGTCCGCCTGCTCAATGCAGCCGGTCGTCGTGCAATTTGTCGTCGGGCACCAGCACTTCCGATTCCTTGGCGGCTTCAATCAGCGCCCGGCGCGCATCCGCTGTCGAACGATAACCTTCCAGCACTTTGAGGCAAGTGTCGAGAGCATCACGATGACGCGGACCGCGATTGAGCGGCCACACCGTCATCAGGCACTCCGCCGCCTCCTGGGCGCTGCGGATATGGCGATACTTGCCGACGTGGCCAAGTTCGACGACGACCGGCACGTCAAAAGGTTTGTTGTCCATCATGGCCGCAACGCAAAGCAGCCAATTTGGTTGCAACCATGGCCATCAGCCTGCGCCCAAACGTCTCAGAGCTTGCCTGGAGGTGGCAATCCGACCGGGAGCGGTTTTCGAAACAGCCTCTCAGTAGCCGCAATCGTTGCGCAGCCAGCGGGCGTTTGCCCAGCCGGTCCTGCCGCCGATTTCGACCTGATACCAGTTGCCGCGCCGGTCGAAGATCTCGGTATGATCGCCATTGAACAACTGGCCGATCATCCGCGACGATGAGTTCGGCCGCGTCCGCACGGCAAGAAAGCCGCTGCCGGTCGCCAGATTGTAGCGGCCGGACAGGCCGTGCACCGTGCCCTCGCAATATTGCGCGCCGGCAGGCGTCGATGCGCCGATCCAAAGTCCGGTCACAACGGTCAGCGCTGCAACCGGCAAGAATGCCCTCAACGACATGATTTCCTCCCAAGCCCCGGCCACGCCCGCCGCAGCCTCACCCAGCGTAACAGGTTGCGGCGAGAATTGAAGCGAAGCTGTGGCAAGCTGTCCAGCGCAGGGCCGCGCCGGTATCGGCGGAGCGGGCCGGTCAGCCCGCCGCCTTCATCCAGTGCTGCATCGTGGTCACCGAGCGGGCAAGCTGCGGCGCCGGGTGGATTGTCTCGCTGAATGTCGCCGCCGCACGCCATCCCCAGCGCGGGTCGGCCAGGAAGGCGCGCGCCAGCGCCACCATGTCCGCGCGGCCCTCGGCGACGATCGCTTCCGCCTGCTTCGGATCATCGATCAGGCCGACCGCGCGGGTCGGAATACCGGCACCCTTGCGCACCGCCTCCGCCAGATGTACCTGGTAGCCGGGGCCGGCGGGCAATTTCTGCAACGGTGAATTGCCGCCGCTCGTGCAGCAGAGATAGGCGACGCCCAAATCCTTGAGCGCTTTCGCCACTTCGATCGCCTCCTCGACATCGAAGCCGCCATCGACCCAGTCCTTCACCGACAGCCGGGCGCCGAGCATCAGCTTAGGCGTTGCCTTCCGCACCGCCTTGGCGATCTCGACGGCAAGACGCATGCGGTTTTCCAGCGAGCCGCCCCAGCGGTCCGTGCGTTGGTTGGACAATGGCGACAGGAACTGGAAGATCAGATAGCCGTGCGCGGCATGCAGTTCGAGGAAATCGAAGCCGGCGCGTTCGGCCCGTCTTGCCGCCTCTGCGAAGCGCTCGATGAGTTGCAGGATCTCGTCCTCCTCCAGCGCACGCGGCACGTTCCAGCCGGTGTCGTAGGCGATGGCCGAGGCCGACACGGTCTGCCAGGGATCCTCGGTCGGCTGCAGCGGTCCGCCGCCCTCCCACGGCTTGCGGTTCGAGGCCTTGCGGCCGGCATGGGCAAGCTGGGAGCCGAACTTCGTGCCGGGAGCGGCGACGCGTCTTGCCGCATCCAGCGCCCGTCGCGCGGCGGCCTCATTGTCTTCGGAATAGAGGCCGAGGCAGCCATGCGTGATACGCCCGCGCCGCTCGACATCGGTCATCTCGACCGTGACCATGCCGGCGCCGGACATTGCGAGGTTCATCCAGTGATACAGGTGCCAGTCGCTGGCCGAGCCGTCTTCGGCCGAGTACTGGCACATCGGCGCGACGGCGATGCGATTGGGGAAGGTGAGGCCGTCGAGGGTGATCGGCTGGAATAGCGACGCTGTCATGAGAAACTCCGGGGAAGGTTAGCAGCTATTTAGGCAGCCGATCGCGCCTGCGCCAGACACGAGGCGGTGAAACGGCTTCTGGACCAATCACTGACGGCATTGCCGAAACGCCGGTTCGCGGCTACGCCTCGGCCCGACAATGCATGTCGCCGAAAAGTGGCCAGGGAGAACGGCATGCATAAAACAAGAGCCTAAGCGCGTCGCGACGCGCCTTGGCATGGAGACCATGATGGAAGATCGCATTCGCATCCGTTCGGAGGAAATCCTCTCCGACGACTGGGCTGTCCTGAAGAAGACCGTCCTCGACTACCGCCGGCGCGACGGGCAGTGGGAGACGCAAATTCGCCAGACCTACGATCGCGGCGACGGCGCGGTGATCCTGCCTTACGATCCCGCCCGTTCGACCGTGCTCCTGGTACGCCAGTTCCGCTACCCCGCCTACGTCACCGGCCACCGTGAACCGCTGATCGAGGCCTGCGCCGGCCTATTGGACGAAAACGATCCCGAGACCGCCATCCGCAAGGAAGCGGAGGAAGAACTCGGCTACCGGCTGCAGAACATCGAGCGGCTGTTTTCGCCCTATATGAGCCCCGGCAGCGTCACCGAACGGCTCTGGTTCTTCATCGCCCGCTATTCGCCCGCCGATCGCATCTCGGCCGGCGGCGGCGCGCCGGAAGAAGGCGAGGATATCGAGGTGCTGGAAATGCCGCTCGACGAGGCGCTCGCCGGCATCGCCGATGGCCGCATCATCGATGCCAAGACGATTATATTGATCCAGCATTTGAAGCTGAACCCGATCGCTACTTGAGCCGTGACGGCTTTCTGGCGCGCCGCGGCGAAATGATCGGTCTCACCGCAAGAGATCGGCCTGCGCTCGCGCGGCGCGCGCAGGCCGGCCCCGGGCCGCGCATATAGTGAAGTTCTGGCCGGTAGCGTGGGGCAATGAATTCGCGAAAGGCGGATGCCGACCGAGTGATCAAGGCCCAACCTTCCATGGCCCAATCTCCGTAAGAGGCCGGAGACCGTTCATCTCCGAATTTTGTCTGTGCTATCCACATGATGGCAAAGTCCGCGAAGTCGACGCCGATACGGTGTCGCGTGGTGGTCCGCTTGAACAAAAGACCGGACCGGATTGGTTCGCGGTCAGAAATCCCCATGAGGTCTCGGACGACAAGAGGGCTACCCCCAAGGCCGTGACCAGGAAAACTGCGGGAAGGCCGAACAAAAGCTTGCGCGACATCATTGTCCCAACCTCACACGCCGGTGTCGATATGGAACAGCGTCTTTGCGCCGGCATGCTTGAAGTTGGAGAAGCAAGAGCCGTGCCACGCTTGGCGTGAGTCCGGGATGGCGTTGTCAGATGGACTCTAGGTAGTCAGTTTGAAATTTGACGGTACGATTGTCGCGTTCGGATCGCGACTCTGTATGATCTCACTCATGAACAAAGAAGATCGACATAGCCGAATTCGGCACCAGCTCGCGAACTTGCCGATTCGCTGATTGAAGCTAAGGAAGCCGAACAGCCAGTGGTTCGCGGCCCTTACCAGAAGCGAATTGATGGGTCACTGCGGCTATAATTAGCACCCACTAATATGCTATAGGCAAAATGGTGAGGGGCTAGTTCCATGAGAAAGGTGCTAGGACAAATTGCATTGGTGTGGCTTGTCCTGCCCGGCGATGCAGACGCCCATGATTGGTATACGGGCAAGACCGATCCCGTTATTCACTATGACTGCTGCGGAAACAAGGATTGCCACCCCATCGATTCCAACGACGTCAGGATGACTAAAGACGGCTATTTTGTCAGGCTGCACCCTGCTTACCTGAATGAGTCACAAGAAGCAGAGTGGTTTATCCCGAGAGAACGTGTCCAGGCTGCGCCTGATGAGCGATACCACATCTGCGAGCGTCTAACGACGTTTTATCGAACGATCATTCCCCATATGAAGTTTGAGACCTACCAGAGATATAGGTGGAGGTGCTTCTTCGCGCCGATGAGCACCGGTTCAATCCAGCCGGAATGATATCTACTTCGCCTTTTTAGATTTCAAACTCGCGGCTAGGGCGGATGACGATTTCAACGTCGCGATTGAGCAGCGTGAGAAAACCCATGAGCCGTTCGACGGAAAATCCGTCGAGGCGATAATTTACCAGCGCCGACACTTTGGATTGTGGAATGCCGAGCAACTTCTCTGTCGCGACCTGGCGCAGTTTGCGTGCTTTGACGATCTCGTTGAGGGCAAGAGCAAGGCGCGTCTTGGTCTGCCGGCCGACAGCATCGGGCAGCCCAAGATCAGCGAAGACGTTACCCGTCCCGTATTCCATATCGATCGTCATATCCGCACCTGCCGTTCGTCCGGCCATCAGCTTTTTTCATAGTCTTCTCGCGCCCGCTTCAACCGCTCACCGATGAGGTCGACATCGGTTGTCGCGGTCCTTCTTCGCCGAAGCTTCGGACGACACTCCCTCGTCTAACGAGCTTCAAGTGGCCTGCCACCCGAAGCTCGAAGAGCGAAGGGTGGTGCGGACGACGGGAATCGAACCCGTACGACCAGAGATCGAGGGATTTTAAGTCCCTTGCGTCTACCAATTCCGCCACGTCCGCGCGCCGCGATTTCAAGCACTTAAGGCAGTCCCGGTCTAGTCCTGTGGGTGGAATTGGCACCGAATTGGCACCGAAGACCCTTATTGCTGTTCCGCGCCCGTTCTCATCGCAGCTTCGATCGCCGCTGCTGCGCCTTCGTCCGACTTCTTGAAAAGATGGGCGTAGACCGACATCGTGACCACTGGTGACGCATGCCCTAGGCGGCGGCTAATTGCAACCACATCGAGGCCCCCGGCAATAAGCGCGGAAGCGTGGGTGTGTCGAAGGTCATGAAACCGAACCTTGGGAATGTCGACCGTAGGGGCGCCATCATCGCCGGGCTTCCTGAAACGGTCGATCGCATCGCGCCAGAGACGCGAGACGGCGCCATTGGCTCGCCTTCCGGGCCGCAGAAAACGAGTGCGTTCTTGTCGGGCTTCCCGAGGCCCAAAGCGAGGCGCAGTTCAAGCTGCCGCTTCCTGTGGGCCTTCAGCGCATCAACGACGCTCGCCGGCAACGATATCGTGCGGGTACCAGCTTTCGACTTCGGGGGCTTGAAGCGCAATTTTGGCCCGGCTGCTATATGGCCGGGCTGTCAGTGACGGACAGCGGTCCAGATAAGAAAGCCCGCCAATATGACGCCGGCCGCAACCACCGTGCGCACAACCCCGCGATGTAGCGAAGCGCTGAGACCATATTGTTCGTACGCTTTGCGCGGGTCCGACCGAAAATCGGCTTCTATCTGCCGGCGGATTTTTTGCTGCATGTCCCGTTCTGACATTGCTGCCCCGGCCTATCGCTTTTTGAAGCCGGCGACGATCCAACCTAGGATCCAGATGGCACCCAAGGCGGCGATCGGCGGGCCGAAGGCCCATGGCAAAAACTCTTGACCGAGACCTTCCCAAAGCACGCCGTTGACCAGTCGATCTACGCTGGTCATGGTGTCATCAGACTTCGCTATCCGATGCTGGGTCTCATCTTCACTCAGTCCCGCTCTGGGAAGAAGCAACATGATCATCGGATGGCGAGGCAATGGGTTTGCCACGTACTTAATGTCCGTTGAGTATCGGCGCACCTCAGCAGGGTCATTCAGCCGGCGTCCGCTAGTCTCCTGTGCGTCCCAAAGAAGATACCCGCCGTGGTCCCGCTGATTCAGAAATATTCCGATTTCAAGCCGATGCTGCCATGCGATGGCGATGACCCATGCAACCGATGCGACGAGCCAGACTCGCAAACCTCCTTGACGCCAATTGATCATAGTGCCGGCCCCCCATTCCTAATCTCGCAGGAAAGAGATGGCACCGCAATTGGCACCGGACGGGCAGGGACGAGACAAAACCAGCCGTGACGGACAGCGGCACAGGCCTTTAGAAAGAGGCGGAAAACCGGGCTGTTCAGGACTTGGCGGTACGCGGCCGGATGGCATAGCGCGCATTTTAAGTCCCTTGCGTCTACCAATTCCGCCACGTCCGCAGGCCAGCCCTTTTCAGATGCCAGAAACACGCCGTCAAGCCACCTTCTGGCGCTGAAGCATTCCTGATGGCCTGCTGGTGGGAACGAGTTTGGGGCCGCGACCGTTCGGCTGTGAGATTCAGGGACAAATGTGGATTGGAGCCTCGAATGGGTGGCGAGTCTGGATCGATGGAAGCGCGGGTCAAAAAGCTGTTCGACAGATATGAGCTGCTTTTCAAGAAGTCGCTCGGCGGCGATGTCGACATGGACGAGGTCGCATCCGTCTATGCCTCGGCCTTCATCGCGGCATCGCCCGCCGGCGTGGTGGCCGGGAAAAACGATGACCAGCTCAAGCACACGATGCAGCAAGGCTATGCGCGCTACCGAGCGATCGGCACCAAGGAGATGCGCGTACGGAATATCGGCATCTCACCGATAGACGAGCTCCATTGCGTTGCCCATGTCGCTTGGTCGTCAACCTATGCCCGCAAGGATCGACCGGACGTTGTGATCGACTTTGACGTCCACTATCTCGTCCAGATCCTGGACGGAGAGCCAAAAATATTTGGTTGGGTGTCCGGCGATGAGCAGGAGCTTCTGAGGAAGCATGGTATCGGCTGAGGTCCGTTTCCGCCTCAGTGGGTCGCCGCATTATGGCGCCGCAAGACGGCGCACGGGCGGTCGACGTTTCGCTTGCGGCCTCTCTCAGAACTTGTAGCTCAAATTGATGCCGACCGTATTCAGCTTCACGTTCTGATCGCGGTCGTTAAAAGGTTCCGGCGCGTCATAGTGCTCGGAGCCGAAATCATAGTAGCGATACTGCGCGCCGACGACGAACTTGTCGGTCAGCGCGTAGTCGACGCCGGCACCCACGGTCCAGCCGACATTCGTGCGCGTGCCGGCGAACGCCGGACCCGCGACTTGCGATGTTTCGATGCCGGCAAAGGCGACACCGCCAATGCCGTAGACCAGCAGGCGATCCGCGGCATAGCCGGCCTTGGCGTTGACCGACCCGAACCACTTGATGTCGGTGCCGAATGTGCTTCCCAGGCCCGATTCCGCCGTTCCGTCGACCGAGGAATAGTTGAGGTCTGCCTCGGCGCCGAGCACCGCCTGGTCGAACTGCCACAGGCCGGCGACATGGCCGCCGACAAAACCGCCATCAACGTCCGGTGAGGCAGAAAAGGGCGCGCCTTCGGTCCCCGATATATCGGATTGGCCCCAGCCATAGCCGGCCTGCATGCCGGCATAGTAGCCCGTCCAGTCGAAGCCGGGCGCGGTCATCGGCACGTCGACCGTTGGGTCGGCTGCAAAAGCCGGCACGGCCAGAGCGGCAAGAAAACCGGCGCTTGCGACCATCAGGCGATGCATCGAACTCCCCGAAATGACGATTCAGAAAGATCCCTCCGGCGAAGATAACCGCATACGCCGCAAAACGGAATCCCATTGTTCAACAATCGCAATCGCCCTGTTGCCGCACGGAATCCCCTATTTGGCGTCGATGAAGTCCAGCGCCGCCTGGCTATATTCATCCGGCGCTTGCAGCATGGCGAAATGACTGGCGTTGGGTAGGATGATAAGCTTCGCGCCCGGGATGGCAGCGGCGATATATTCGGTGTGTTCGCGCTTGATCGCCTCGTCATGGTCGCCGGCAACGATCGCCGTCGGCGTGGTTATCTTGGCGAGTTGTTCCTTGGCCCACGCCGGCTCGCTCTCCCACATATGGCTCATCTGCGCCACGAAGGTGTCATACTGGTCCGGTGTCTTCGACATCTTCTTGTAGTCGCGGCCGGAGCGGTCGATGTAGGCGGCAAAGGTCTTGTTGGTCATCACGCCCGGATCGAGGCCGTCGGTGGTTACGTTGGCGGCTTGCGCAAAGAGCCTTGTCAGCCGCTCCGGATGATGCAGGGCGATGTCGATACCGATAATTCCGCCATCGCTCCAGCCGACCAGCGCGGTCTTGTCGATTTTCAGGTAGTCGAGCAGCGCCAGATAGTCCGACGCCATCAAGTCGTAGCCATAGGGCTGCTCGGTGCGGGTGGAACGACCGTGACCACGGCTGTCGGCGACTATCACCTTGTGCGTCTTGGAGAGCGTGGCCATCTGGCTGGCCCAGATGTCGGCATGGCCGAGGCCGCCATGGATGAGCAGCATCGGGTCGCCCGCGCCGAAAACGGCGTAGTACATCTGGATGCCGTTCACCGGCGCATATCCGCTTTGATCAGGCTTGGGCATGGCCGCTGGCTCCGGCAAGGTCTGCCAACGTTCCTCGGCGGCGGCAAAAGTGGTGGACGCTGCGAACAAGAACAAGATGACGGCGAAGGCTTTCCAAAAACGGGTCATGTTTCCCCCTTGCGGCTCGGTCCACAATCAGCATCGCGTTTTAGCCGGATTAGTCAACGAGCTCAGCCTGCACCGGATGTCGGACCCAGGGCCACGAACCCGGGTTAACGGGTTCCTTCGGAGCCTTTCGCCGGCGCGTTGGCTGACGGAGCATCAAACGAAAAACCCGCCTTTGCGGGTCACCAGTGCAAATCAGCACCATGGACGAATATGTAGCATAGCTGAGGGCACGGAGTCAAGAAAAAATTCCTATCGTGGAAGCTACCGCAAAAGCGGCCAACACCGCCGAACGGGCGGCCGCGAGGCGTTTTGTTAACCTGAGTTCGGAGCCCTGATGTCGGACCGACGGCTCTGGCGGCGCCCGCCGACATTTGCGACACTGGCCGCAACCGAGGAATCGCCAATGACGAAAGCCAAGCCTGCAAGGCCCGCAAAACCCAAACCCTGGACCGAGACCGCGACGCAGCTGGTCGATGTCGCCATGGGCCGCAAGCCCGCCGACCTGGTCGTCCGCAACGGCCGCTGGGTGAATGTCCATTCGGGCGAGATCATCGCCGGCACCGACATCGCCATTGCCGGCGGGCGCTTCGCCTATTGCGGGCCTGATGCCAGCCATGCCATCGGCCAGGGCGTCACCAAGGTGGTCGACGCCGGCGGGCGCTACCTTGTGCCCGGCCTCTGCGACGCGCATATGCATGTCGAAAGCGGCATGGTGACGGTGACCGAGTTCTGCCGTGCCGTCATTCCGCACGGCACCACCTCGATGTTCATCGACCCGCACGAGATCGCCAATGTGCTGGGCTTGGCCGGAGTGCGGCTGATGCATGACGAGGCCGTCGCCATGCCCATCAACGTGCACGTGCAGATGCCGTCCTGCGTGCCCTCGGCGCCGGGGCTGGAACATGCCGGCGCCGAGCTGACGGTCGCCGATGTGGCGGAAGCGATGACCTGGGAAAACATCATCGGCCTGGGCGAGGTGATGAATTTTCCCGGTGTCGCGGCCAATGATCCTGTCATGTCGGGCGAGATCGCCGCGACGGTCAAGGCAGGCAAGACGGTCGGCGGCCACTATGCTTCGCGCGATCTCGGCCTGCCGTTCCACGGCTATGTCGCCGGCGGCCCCGAGGACGACCATGAGGGCACGCGCGCCGAGGACGCCATTGCCCGCGTGCGCCAAGGCATGAAGGCGATGCTGCGGCTGGGCTCGGCCTGGTACGACGTCGCCTCGCAGATCAAGGCGGTGACGGAGAGCGGCATCGATCCGCGCAACTTCATCCTGTGCACCGACGACAGTCATTCCGGCACGCTGGTCCAGGAAGGCCATATGGACCGCGTGGTGCGCCACGCCATCCAACAGGGGTTGAAGCCGGTGACGGCGATCCAGATGGCGACGCTCAACACCGCCCAGCATTTCAAATTGGAACGCGAGATCGGCTCGATTGCGCCAGGGCGGCTGGCCGACCTGCTGATCGTCTCGGATCTCGCCGCAATGACCATCGATGAGGTCTATGCACGCGGCGTCAGGCTGGCCAAGGGCGGCAAGCTCGAAATCGACATCCCGGCCTATGATTATCCGAAGACGGCGAAGAACACGGTCAAGCTCGGCAAGAAGCTGAAGGGCGGCGACTTCGATATCGCCGCGCCCAAGGGCGCCAACGAGGTGCGGGTGCGTGTCATCGGCGTCATCGAGAACCAGGCGCCGACGCGTGCGCTGGAGGCCGATCTGCCGGTCGAGGACGGGCTGGTCGCCATGGATCGCCGCAACGATGTCTGCCAGATCGCGCTGGTCGAGCGGCACCGGGGCACGGGCGGCGTCACCAACGCCTTCGTCTCCGGCTTCGGCTACATGGGCGACTGCGCCCTGGCGTCGAGCGTCGCGCATGACGCCCACCACATCATCTGCGTCGGCACCAACAAGCAGGACATGGCGCTGGCCGTAAACCGTCTGGGCGAGGTCGGCGGCGGCGTGGTGCTGTTCTCCAAGGGCAAGGAACTGGCGCTGGTCGAAATGCCGATCGCCGGGCTGATGTCGGACGAGCGGGCCGAGATCGTCGCGGCCAAGGCCGAGAAGCTGACCGAGGCGATGCGCAAGATGGGCTGTTCGCTGAACAACGCCTACATGCAGCACTCGCTGCTGGCGCTGGTCGTCATTCCCGAGCTCAGGATTTCGGACGTCGGCCTGATCGACGTGACGACGTTCCAGAAGGTCGATTTGTTCGTTTAGGGTTGTCGATATTCAGCCGATGCCGGCGAGGCAATCGTTTTCGGTTTCGATTCTACCCTTTGCCGAGCGCCGGCGCCGCCCCTCATCGCCCTGCCGGGCACTTCTCCCCGTAGAGTGACGGGGAGAAGGGGGCTGTGTCCGAACCGGATAGATAGGTAACAGAATGGACCGATTGCATAGGTGACAGTTTTCTCCCTCGCCGGGAGGACCGGCGATGGTTTGGCGAGAAACTGGCATCATGGACGAGCGGCTTCGGTTTGTAGTGGACTGCCTTTCGGACGACGAAACGATGAGCGAGCTATGTGCGGCCTACTGCATATCGCGCAAGTGCGGGTACAAATGGCTGGGTCGCTACCGGGAGTTCGGCCCGGAAGGTTTGCACGATCGGCCGCGTGCGCCGCTCAATCATGGGCGGGCGACGGCTCTGGACCTTGTCGAGCGGATCGTCGCGGCCAAGGAGGCGCATCCGCTGTGGGGTCCCAAGAAGATCGTGGCGCGGCTCAAGCGCGATGCTTGCGATCTGGCCTGGCCGACGCCGATGCACATGGTGGCCAGCGCATAACGGCCGCCACGCTCGCG
>SAKE01000102.1 GCA_004017275.1 Mesorhizobium sp.
TTGAAAGAGTCAACGGAGCAATGGTTTATTCTTTTTTGAATCCCCGTTACTTTATTAATTAATAATAAAGAATGATTACCACAACAGCATGGGCTTGTTGAATGGCAATGGAAAGGATTTGGCTCATCCAAATCAGATGATCCTGAATCAAATACTCTTAATAGTGGTTCGCTTAAAAGATCTTTACTAAAAACATCCCTATTCCTACCCTGGAGGGGAAATCACACGTTAAAAAGGCGGACTCTTCCGGAGAAAAAAAAGCTGGGACTACGACTTGCTTAGTGCAGGGCTGCTTGGCGTGATTGGTTGGACACTCTCTTCGTCTAAGGTCTTAGCTTGGTCACTCTATTAAGCTTTCCCAGCAAGTCTATTGAATGGGGTACGAAAGATTGCTATTCAAAGCATCGTAAATACTTATGTCTTATATGGAGCCGGATGTGAGCTTCTCGCCTACTGATCTTACTCAAAAAGAGTCAAGCGGACGCATAAATAGCAGCAGTACTCTATTTTCACTATTGATAAGCCGATCTGGCGTTATTAAAACCCCCATGTATCTATTGTTTAACAGCTCAAAGAATCCAACTCCAGCAGTATATTAACTGATATAGACGGAACGCGCCCCACATTTTAAGGACGTTCCTATCGAACACATATCCTACCTGTAAAGGGAAGATCGGGCAAGACCCTTATCTGTTCTTCTCATCCGTACCGTACTCTTTATAGAGAATCTGTCAAAGAATATGAGACCTTTGCAGAAGGCAATCGGCCGGAAATCGATGCCTTACAGCATAATCTTGGACTTGGCTTAGCTTCCTCCTAAAAAGAGAAAGCAAGTGGTAGGCTACAAATAAGTGAACTTTAGGTAATAAAGTAACTAGTTATCTCTCAAACAGCGGTTACGCCTTTTCCTAATGCCCTTACTAAACCACCAACAGCGGTTATTCCGCAAAGACCGGATAAGGCGCATCTATCTAATAGCGGACGATTTTCGGCAACTTCGGAGTCTTTCCGCCCCGCCTGAGAAAGAATACATTCCTCACGTCTGCACAGGCCTATGGGCTTTAGCAAG
>SAKE01000103.1 GCA_004017275.1 Mesorhizobium sp.
CTATAAAGGCTATACCATGACCACCCCAGAAGATAAGACATCATTCTCGAAAAGCAACTACCGGGTGATAGTTACAAACTACCAGCTGACAGCTACACGGATTCACCACTACTTATGACTTCTAACTCCTGCTCCTAGACAAACTAAGAAGCAAGGAAAGAGGAACTATATAAGATATCAGATCTGTTATCCGCTACAACTCTAACTCCTAACTCAGGAACTACCGGTAAATCCGAGATTGGATTGAGATAGGCCAAGCCTGGATTGAATGCATCTCTCCTGTAATGGGTTCACTCGGGTCTAAGACCGCACGGGAATGCATCTAGTCAATTCATGGTCATCAACATTTCTTAGACCTTGATCTTAAAGCGGTGACTTCAGAGACTTGCTCTCATTCTTTTCTCAAACAAAAGACTTCGAACTCAATAATGCTAGTTTAGTTCCACCCTTGATCGCCCGTCTGTAATCTGTAATAGGGCACTCTGGGAAGATTTTATCTTCCAACAAGGGATCCTGTTCATCCACTCAAGCGCATTGGATCGTTGGTTAGCGTGGGCATCTCACTCCCTCAAGTATTTACAATGTCACATTGGGCTTTGGCCGCTTTTGATAAACGAGCTTAAGCTAGGTTCTGAATAGATAGATGGGTGTGTACAATGTGATACCTCATTTCGATGCATAGCCCTTTCATCAGTATGGGGCTGATTGAAGCCAGTAGGAGGAGCCCTTCTTAAAGCCCTAGTT
>SAKE01000104.1 GCA_004017275.1 Mesorhizobium sp.
CTAGAGCGCTTCAGGTTTTGACGGAAGCATATCCTGCGTTTGCGAAGTAGTTTCTGCATTCGTTGGGTTCGATGGTTGATACCAGGTGGCCGAGATGTCGCCATGTGTCATCGATGGTTCGTTTCTGGGCCGCTCGCATCCAGTGTTTGATCTTGGCGAAGGCTTGCTCGATCGGGTTGAGGTCGGGCGAATATGGCGGCAGATACCAGAGCCTGGCGCCGGCGGAGCGGATCATCTGACGGATAGCAGCCGACTTGTGGGAGCCGAGATTGTCCATGACGACGATGTCACCGGGCTGGAGCACTGGCACGAGTTGCTGCTCGACATAGGCGCGGAAGCTCTGGCCGTTGATCGGTCCATCGAAGACGCAAGGCGCAGCAAGACGGTCGAGCCGCAGGGCGCCGAGGAAGGTCAGCGTGCGCCAGTGGCCGTGTGGGGGCAAAGCCGCGCAGGCGTTTGCCGCACGGTCCCCAGCCCCGCAGCGGAGCCATGTTGGTCTTGATCCAGGTTTCGTCGATGAATACCAGCCGTTCCGGATCGAGACCCGCCTGCCAGGAGCGCCAGCGTTGCCGTCGCCGCGCGACGTCGGCGCGAGCCTGTTCAAGGGCGAACAGCGTTTTTTTTGAACCGCAACCCCTCGCGCCGCAGGAAGTGCCATACCGTGTCGTGCGAGACCCTCACACCGCGTGCCGCAAGTTCGTCCTTCAGGCCGTGTAGCGACAAATGCGGCGTCTGGTTGATCCGCTCCACGATGAACGCCCGGTGCGGTTCCAGAACACGCTTGCGGTGGCCGCCCATCTTACCCGGCGCCACAGACCCATTCGCCCGATAGCGCTGCGACCACTTCACCGCCGACGAGACCGCAATGCCAAAACGAGCCGCTACCGAGCGGCAGCTCTCGCCGGCCTCGATCGCTCCAACAACACGCTCACGAAGATCGTTTGAAATGGGAGCCGTCATGAGATGCTGGCCTCCGATCCAGCCAGCATCTTGAATCACAAAATCACTCCGATAGGAATCCCACAGATTCAGTCAAAATCTGAACCGCTCTAG
>SAKE01000105.1 GCA_004017275.1 Mesorhizobium sp.
GGTTATAAGAGTTAAGGTTTTAATGCGTGCAATGTACCAACCTGAAGCTCCAATATCGTTCCCATTACGTGCTTCTCCTCCTCGTAAGACTAACGGGAAGCACTAATGCTCTCTTGTGACTGGCAAACACCAGCTTTCAGCCTTTGTTTGTAAGTTAAATATAGGCTTTTCATCCCTACAACTTAACTTCCTAAGCTCAGCAAGACTGTAAGAAGGTGTTAGCAAGGTAGTTCCAGGCGAAGCAAAGGAAGCAACAGGGTTAGAACAAGGAGATAACAGAGGAGTTATACCTAACTAAAAGCAAGGGATAACAAGCAACAAGCAACAATGGATTCAGTTTCTAATGCTAGGTAAAACCTCTTCGCTTTGCTCGAGCATCTTCAAACCTCCTAGATTTCTTGTTTCTAGTCTTCTCTCTCCCTTAGGCGGACTTTCGATTTTGAGTAAGTTCCTATGTCAGAAAGAGCGGCCCCACATTTCCTGATACGATAACGGCGGATCAGCGACATCAATAAGTAAAGGAGTCAGGGGCGAAACCTTTCATCTGACACTCTATCTATATCTATAGCTAGATCAATTCCTATTATTTATCACCCGAAGGAACTCAACTACCTTTCGAGAAGACCGAGACGAGAATAACGAGCTACCTTCCCTTCTGCCCTTTGTCCCGAGAAGCACTTCGCTTGAGAGAAAGAGCAGTCAGACTACTAGGGGAATCAGAATATCTTGAGCCAAGAAACCGCGCGGAAGGCGGGAAAGATGACAATTCAGTTGGAATCCACTAAAGAAGACAGAAAAACATGAAGTCAGGGGGAAAGAGGGGAACCTAGGGAACGTAACCTTTGCCCCGGACTCGGGGGGTTGAGAGGTTTAGGCTGACTTTTCTTTGGCAGCGGGTTCAGTTCACTGAATTCAATAGTATACCGGCTAGTCTGGTGGTAGCATCGGATTACCGGTCACTAGCTTTTTAGCAGCGGTTAGCAGACGCAAGGTGAAGCTGCTCCTAGGCTCGCTGGCAAGGGCGGATGAGAACTAAATTGCCTTATC
>SAKE01000106.1 GCA_004017275.1 Mesorhizobium sp.
TACCAAAGCTTTTCGGCTGGGCTGGGCCTATTGCGAGCCCACGTCAGGTTTTCCAATGACTTTGCTTGACCTTGTCCTCTAGTTGGTTGGCCGAATCATCTCTTCCACCGTAGTGGGAATGCTTTTGTCTGGCTGTTAGAAACATATGAAAGACCGGCCCAGTTCGTATCAGGGCTTCTGTTTGTGGAAGCATGTAATCTTAAAAAAAAAATAATAACCTGTAGCTACGGCCGTCCCTGAACTTTTGCGGCATTGCCCATGGCATGGGCATGAGCACAGCACCTATGTATGGGCAATACCTCCCTATATTCTTTGCAAGAGACCATTCCCTCACAGTCGATGCTCCTTCTTGCTACAAAGGCACCTTTGAAACTAGGAAGATTTCTTCTAGTAAGATGGCAGGCAAAGTCTAGCAGGGGCAAGCCTAAACCTCTACTTCCACCGTCGCAGCCTATAACTCTAAAGCTAGAGTATAGTATATCTAAAGTGCGCTTTTGGCTTATTTATCGTTTTAGTTGAAAATGTCACTTGCACAACTCTTCATAACAGCTCCTTCTATGCCTAGTGCTTTTGCAAATGGGCAATTTATGGGCATCTGAGAACAAGCCCTTAATTTTATTCTTCAATTGCGCAAACCAAGACACCTACTCTTTTTATGTTTTATGAACAGCGCGAATTCTTGAGATGCTAAAGAGGGACTGGACTGGCCAAAGGGATAAGGTACATCCTGTTGATGTTGAGCATTCTATTCTTCTTGCTCACTAAAGATATACTTACTTGTTTTCATGGAGCGAAGAATGCTTTATTTCTCGCTTACTCGAGAGCTAACCTAGAATAAAGAGTCTTTGACACGGCGTCAATATGGCTTAAAGAAGGTCGCTATGCCTCGAAGAGTTATATCGTAGCGCTTTCATAAATCTCTTTTTTATCCTCTGTAAGCTAAAAGGATATATTCTTAGGTAGTGACTCAATAGCTCTCCCCTCTAGTTTTCCCCCAATCCTCTCCTGCTTCTAATAGGGCTTTCAAGGGCTATGT
>SAKE01000011.1:0-154477 GCA_004017275.1 Mesorhizobium sp.
GCTACCCCGCCAACGTCTCATTCTGTCACGCCCCCCTCTGCCCTGCCGGGCATCTCCCCCACAAGGGGGGAGATCGGCCAATCAGCCCGCCTCATGTTCATGATGTCGTCGGGCGGCCTCACCGCCGCCGACATGTTCCAGGGCAAGGACGCGCTGCTGTCGGGGCCGGCCGGCGGCGTCGTCGGCATGGTCGAGACGGCCAGGCTCGCTGGCTTCGACAAGGTCATCGGCTTCGACATGGGCGGCACCTCCACCGACGTCGCCCACTATGACGGCGAGTACGAACGCGCCTTCGACACCGAGGTCGCCGGCGTGCGCATCCGCGCGCCCATGATGCGCATCCACACCGTCGCCGCCGGCGGCGGCTCGATCCTGCACTACGAGGCCGGCCGTTTTCGCGCCGGACCGGACTCGGCTGGCGCCAATCCCGGCCCGGCCGCCTACCGGCGTGGCGGCCCGCTCGCCGTCACCGACGCCAATGTCATGCTGGGCAAGCTGCAGCCCGATTTCTTCCCGGCCATTTTCGGACCGGGCCAGGACCAACCGCTCGATGTAGAGACGGTGCGGGCAAAATTTGCAGCACTGGCCGCTGAAATCGGCGATGGCCGCACAGCCGAGGCTGTCGCCGAAGGCTTCGTCACCATTGCCGTTGAGAATATGGCCAACGCCATCAAGAAAATCTCCGTCCAGCGCGGCTATGACGTCACCGAATATCTCTTGAACTGCTTCGGCGGCGCCGGCGGCCAGCATGCTTGCCTTGTCGCCGACGCGCTCGGCATGGAGGCCGTGCTGATCCATCCCTTCTCCGGCCTGCTGTCGGCCTATGGCATCGGCCTGTCGTCGGTCTTTGCGTCCCGCCAACAGGCGCTGCTCAAGCCGCTTGCCGAAGAGTCCAGAACGGAAATCGGCAGCCTCATTGCCACCTTGAGAGAAGCCGTCATCGCCGAACTCGCGGCGCAAGGCATCGCCAAGGATGCCGTTGCCGCCAAGCCCGTGCTGCACATTCGCTACGACGGCACCGACACGACACTGCCGGTGAACTTCGAGGCAGACTCGATTTTCCAGGCCAGGCGCGATTTCGAAATCGCCCACAAGGCGCAGTTCGGTTTTGTCTATGACGACAAGCCGATGATCGTCGAGACCGTCGGCGTCGAAGGCACCGACACCGGCAGCACCGGCCGCGACGAAACTGAATCGCAAACCGAGGATCTTGCCGTAGGTCCTTCGCAGACCCGCGAAATCTTCGCCGAGGGAGAGTGGCGCGTTTCAGGCGTCTTCCGCCGCGAGGCGCTGAAGCCGGGAAACAGGGTTGCGGGACCAGCCCTGATTATCGAGCCGAACCAGACAATCGTCATCGAGCCGGGCTGGCAGGCCGAAATCACCGCCAGGAACCATGTGCTGTTGCGCCGCGTCGAGAAAAAGCGCCGGCAGGCCGCGCTCGGCACCGAGGCCGATCCGGTCATGCTGGAGGTCTTCAACAACCTCTTCATGTCGATCGCCGAGCAGATGGGCGTGACGCTGCAGAACACCGCCTATTCCGTCAACATCAAGGAAAGGCTGGATTTCTCCTGTGCCGTCTTCGACCGCACCGGCGCGCTGGTCGCCAATGCGCCGCACATGCCGGTGCATCTGGGCTCCATGGATCGTTCGGTCGAAACCATCATCCGGCTGAATTCCGGCGACATCCACCCCGGCGACGTCTTTGCTCTCAACGCCCCCTACAATGGCGGCACGCATCTGCCCGACATCACTGTCGTGACGCCGGTGTTTTCCCTTCCCCTTGAGGGGAGGGTGGCCGCGCAGCGGCCGGGTGGGGTCCTCTCAGAAGGCACCGCAAGAACGTCGAGCACTGCCGCAACCACCCCCTCCGACGGCTTCGCCGCCACCTCCCCCTCGAGGGGGGAGGAAATACTCTTCTACGTCGCCTCGCGTGGCCATCATGCCGACATTGGCGGCACGGCACCCGGCTCGATGACGCCGCTCGCC
This sequence comes from Mesorhizobium sp., assembly GCA_004017275.1. GTDB lineage: Bacteria > Pseudomonadota > Alphaproteobacteria > Rhizobiales > Rhizobiaceae > Mesorhizobium. The sequence goes on from SAKE01000011.1 coordinate 1,987, forward strand.
ACCACGGTCGACGAGGAAGGCGTGCTGTTCGACAATTTCCGCATCGTCGATCGCGGAAAATTCCGCGAGAAGGAGCTGGAAACACTGCTCACCGACCACCGCTATCCGGCCCGCAATCCGCACCAGAACATCGCCGACCTCAAGGCGCAGATCGCCGCCAACGAGAAGGGCGTCGCGGAACTGCGCAAGATGGTCACGCATTTCGGCCTCGATCTCGTCGAGGCCTATATGGGCCATGTCCAGGACAATGCCGCCGAAAGCGTGCGCCGCGTGCTGGAGCGGCTGCCCGATAGTTCTGAGTACGAATACCCGACCGACACCGGCCAGGTCATCAAGGTGAAGATCACGGTCGACCGGCAAAAGCGTGAGGCAACCGTCGACTTCACCGGCACGTCGCCGGTGATGAAGAACAATTTCAACGCGCCCGAGCCGGTCGCCCGAGCCGCCGTGCTCTATGCCTTCCGCGTCATGGTCGAGGACATGATCCCGATGAATGCCGGATGCCTGAGGCCCATCAACATCATCATCCCCGACGGCTGCGTGCTGAAACCCACCTACCCCGCCGCCGTGGTCGCCGGCAATGTCGAGACCTCGCAGCATGTCACCAACGCTCTGTTCGGCGCCATGGGCGCCATGGCCAACGCGCAAGGCACGATGAACAACCTGACCTTCGGCAACAAGACGTACCAATATTACGAGACGATCTGCTCCGGTTCGCCGGCGGGCCAAATGAACTCCGGCCGCGGCTTTGCAGGCACCTCCGGCGTCCACACCCATATGACCAACTCGCGCCTCACCGATCCCGAAGTGCTGGAGCTGCGCTTTCCCGTTCTGCTCGAGGATTTCCACATTCGGGAAGGTTCCGGCGGCAAGGGCAAATGGAGCGCCGGCGACGGCACCAAGCGCACCATCCGCTTCCTCGAAAAGATGGAATGCGCGATCCTGTCCTCGCACCGCAACCGGCCGCCGCAAGGTCTGGACGGCGGTGGCGATGGCGAGGTCGGTTCGACCAAGGTGCGCCGCAAGGACGGCACGATCGACATGCTGAAAGCCTGCGACCAGACCGTGCTGCAGACCGGCGACGCCGTCATCCTGACGACGCCGACGCCGGGGGGATTTGGCAAGCCGTAAAGAGGCGTCAACAGGCTGTCACCGGCCTGTCATGACCCTGCGCTACCCGCTTGCGGCAAAGCAAATGGGGAATCACTTTGCCATGACGGACGTTTCCGCAGATCTGGTTTTTCGCCGCGGCAAGGAAGTTGGAAAGGCCGTCTACCAGAACCGCCCGCTGTCGAAGGCCGGCATTTCCGAGCGGTTGTTCGCCTTCCTGTTTTCCGGTCTCGTCTATCCGCAGATCTGGGAAGATCCCGATGTCGACATGGAAGCGATGCAGCTTGGCAAGGGCCACCGCGTCGTTACCATCGCCTCGGGCGGCTGCAACATTCTGGCCTATCTCACCCGCTCGCCGGCGCGGGTCGACGCGGTCGACCTTAATGCCGCGCACATTGCGCTGAACCGTATGAAGCTTGAGGCTGTGCGCCATTTGCCTTCGCAGGGCGATTTGTTCCGCTTTTTCGGCGCCGCCGACACCAGCCACAATTCGGAAGCCTACGACCGTTTCATCGCACCCTATCTCGACCCGGTCAGCCGCCACTACTGGGAGCGGCGCAACTGGCGCGGCAGCAGGCGCATCGCCGTGTTCGACCGCAATTTCTACCAGACCGGCCTGCTCGGCCTGTTCATCGCCATGGGCCACCGCACGGCAAAATTCTTCGGCGTCGACCCTGCCGGTATCATGCAGGCCAAAAGCATCGGTGAGCAGCGCCGCTTCTTCTACGAGGAGTTGGCGCCGGTCTTCGACAAGAAGCTGTTGAAATGGGCGACGTCGCGCAAGGCCTCGCTATTCGGCCTCGGCATTCCGCCGGCGCAGTACGATTCGCTGATCACCTCCGGTGACGGCACCATGGCCAGTGTGCTGAAAGCCCGGCTGGAAAAGCTCGCCTGCGATTTTCCGCTGGAGAACAACTACTTCGCCTGGCAGGCCTTCGCCCGGCGCTATCCGAACCCCGGCGAGGCCGCCCTGCCCGCCTATCTCGATAAACAGAATTATGAGACCATCCGCGGCAATGTCGACCGCGTCGCCATCCACCACGCCAATCTGATCGAATTCCTCGCCGGCAAGGACGCCGGCGCGGTCGATCGTTTCGTCCTGCTCGATGCGCAGGACTGGATGACCGATGACCAGTTGAATGCGCTGTGGGCGGAAATCACCCGCACCGCATCAGCCGGCGCCCGCGTCATCTTCCGCACCGCCGCCGAACCCAGCCTTTTGCCGGGCCGCGTCTCCAGCTCGCTGCTTGACCAGTGGGACTATCAGGACCAGGCTTCGCGGGAATTTTCAGCCCGCGACCGCTCAGCCATCTATGGCGGCTTCCACCTTTATGTGAAGCGGGCAGCATGAGCACGACAGAGCTGCCGGCCAGCCATGCCGAACTGATGGACGGCGTCTACCGCTGGCAGCGCCATATCTACGACCTGACCCGCAAATACTACCTGCTCGGCCGCGACCGGTTGATATCAGGGCTCGACGTCCCTGTCGGTGGCACCGTGCTTGAACTCGGCTGCGGCACCGGCCGCAACATCATCCTCGCCGCGCGTCGCTATCCCGATGCGCGCTTTTTCGGCCTCGACATCTCAGCCGAAATGCTGGAGACGGCCAGCACTGCGATGGTCCGCGAAGCCCTGGTCGATCGTGTCACGCTCGCCCAGGGCGACGCCACGGCATTCGATGCCAAGGTGCTGTTCGGACGCAATGGCTTCGACCGCATCTTCGTATCCTATTCGCTGTCGATGATCCCCGGTTGGGAAAAAACCGTGTCCGCAGCGCTTGCCGCACTGTCACCGAATGGTTCGCTGCACATTGTCGATTTCGGCCAGCAGGAAGGCCTGGCGTACTGGTTCCGCGCGTTGCTGCGCGGCTGGCTGAGAAAATTCCACGTCACGCCACGTGAATCGCTGCGCGAAGTCCTGGAATCGGAATCTCGGCGAACCGGCGCAAGCTTCCGTTTCCGCACGCTTTATCGCGGCTATGCCTGGCTGGCCGTGATCGGGCCGCGCACCCTCACCTCCCCTTGATGGAGGAGGTCGCGCCGAAGGCGCGGGTGACGCGCTAGGCACCCCACCCCGGCGCTACGCGCCGACCCTCCCCATCGAGGGGAAGGGTAAGGAAGCCAATGCAGCGCCTTCACCAGCGCCGCCACCATCGTCCGCCGCCGATAGCTTGGCCGGCATCAGCCAGCCGCACCGCCGCGCATCGGTTGATCAGCACGCATTGTCATGAGCAGGCCTGGGAAGCTTTCCAGGACAATCGACGCATCTCATGAAAAATGGTATATCGCCCCGTCTCTATTTCCCTCAAGGAGGAGAACATGAGTGCGCGGGGAATCTTTTCGTTAGCTGCTTGTACGATTTTTTTGAGTTCGTCTGCGATGAGTAACTCAAGCGTAAATACGCCAATTAATTGGAATATTTCATATCCTGGCAATACTGAAGACCAAAACCAAAGTCGGCCTACAAAGCAATATCTTCAGACTGCGCAGCAGGATGTATGCTGTCCTGGCGGTTATCCCTGGTATCGTAATTCAACAAATATGTGTTACGGAAGCTATGAAGACTGCCACGACACCGATGGCGGAGGCTGGTCCTGCAGACAGGTCAACGCCTGCTAGGATCATGACCATCAAATTGCTTGCATCAGAGCATGATCCGGAAATGTAGAACCCGGTTTTCTCGGACAAACGGTTTCGTTTGTCCAAAGATCTCAAACAGCGAGATAGAGCGGTTCGTCGTTTCCGTGAAACGACGAACCGCTCTAATGCAGCGCCTTCACCAGCGCCCCCACCATCGTCTGCGGCCGGTAGCCGACCTTGGCCGGCGTAAGCCCAAGCCGCACCACCACCAGCTGCTCCGAGGGAACGATGGCGACCGTCTGCCCGTCATGGCCTTCCATCCAGTAGGTGTCCTTTGGTAGGCCTGCCGCCACGCCGGCGCCGGGGTTTTCCTCATCGCCCGGGGCCTCGATCCACACCTGGCCCTTGCCGTAGACCTTCGAGGCGGACGCCGGCTCCCGCATCCAGTCGACGAAGCCTGTCGGCAGGATCTGATTGCCATTCCAGATCCCACCTTGCAGCAGGAATTGGCCGAAGCGCGCCCAGTCATGGGCGGTTGCGTAGAGATAGGACGAGCCGACGAAGGTGCCCTGCTCGTCGGTCTCGAGCACCGCGCTGTGCATGCCGAGCGGCTCGAACAGCGCCGTGCGCGGCCACGTCAGCGCCTTGGCCTTGTCGCCGACCGCGTCCTGCCAGAGGCGCGACAGCATCACCGCCGTGCCGCTCGAATAGGAAAACTGCTTGCCGACCTCTGCCACCAGCGGCTTTGCTTCGGCAAAGTCCGCCATGTCGGGCTCGAGATAGAGCATGCGCGTGACATCGGCGACGTCGCCATAATCCTCGTTGAACTCCAGCCCGCTCGACATCGCCATCATGTCGGCAAGGCTGATGGCAGTGCGGCCGTCGGCCTTCCACGACGCGAACAGGCTTTTGTTGTCGAAAGCCATCTTGCCGTCCCTGACCAGCGTGCCGACGATCGCAGCGTTCACCGTCTTGGTCATCGACCAGCCGAGCAGCGGCGTCTTGGCGAAAAAGCCGTCGCCATAGCGCTCGGCGACGACGCGGCCATTCTTGACCACCACCACCGCGCGCATGCCGGCGCCGGTCAGCGCCGCATCGTCCAGCAGCTTGGCGACCACCGGATCCTGTGATGCCTCGACTCGCTCGCCCTCCGGCCACAGCGCGTCCTGGCTGACCGCCGACGGCTTTGCTTGGATCACTGTCCGCCGGACCTTGCCGACGTCGCCATCGGGAGCCGAAGCGCAGCCCAGACCGTCGCGGGCGACGGCAACACTCTTGCCGAGGAAGCCGAAGAGGCCGGCCGAGACCGTTCCCCTGTTCTTGTCCACCGAGACCCGCATTAGCCGCAGCAACGGGTGCCCGGGCGCCTGCACGTCGACGGCCAGCACCTCATTAGCGTCGCGGCCGGAGATGAAGACGTTCGAACAGACGATCTTGGCCGAGTAGCCCGAGCCGACGCGGATCAATTCCGGCGGCGCGATATAGAGCCAGGCAAACAACGCGGCGATCGCCAGCACGGTCAGGCCAATCAGCCATTTGACGATCTTGACCACGATCCGCATTCTTTCCTCCGGCCTCGCCCGACCTTATGTCATCGATTTGCCGCCATTGCTTCCGCAAATCATGGTGCTTGTCGAGCGCCGTCAACGGATTATCAACCATGATCGGCGATCACAGGATAGGTTGGGCGATGCTGTGGGGCGATCGCTCGAAGAGACCAGTCGCGGGGGCCATCCGCAACAGAACCCATCAGCGACCGGCTGAATCCGGCTCGGGATTTGCGATGCGCCGTTTTGCGGGCCTCATCATGCTTACGCTGCTTGGCGCCTGCTCGACCGTGGACGATCTCTCGCCGCTGTCGCCGTCCGCGCCCAGCAGCCCGACGGTCATTGTCCGCGCGCCGCGCTTTGCCGACTCCAAGCCGCATGAATGGGAAAGCGGCGCGCCGTGGAACTATGCCGTCCACGGCACCGACGTCTCCAAATACCAGACCTCGGTCGACTGGCCGGCAGCCAGGGCCGGCGGCATCTCCTTCGCCTTCATCAAGGCGACCGAGGGTGGCGACCGTTTCGACGACTATTTCAACGAACACTGGGCTCGTACGAAAGCCAACGGGATTCCGCGAGCCGCCTATCATTTCTACTACTTCTGCACCCCCGCTGCCGTGCAGGCGCGTTGGTTCATCCGCAACGTCCCTGTCGACCGCTCGGCGATGCCGCCCGTGCTCGACATGGAATGGAACCCGCAATCACCGACCTGCAGGCTGCGTCCCGACGCGGCCACGGTGCGCGCCGAGATGGCCACCTTCCTCGAAATCGTTGAACGGCATTACGGCAAGAAGCCGATCATCTACACCTCGGTCGATTTCTTCGACGACAACGGACTGTCGGGCTTCCGCGGCTATCCCTACTGGCTGCGCTCCGTCGCCGGCCATCCGCGCGAGAAATACGGCAGCCACCCCTTCACCTTCTGGCAGTACACCGGAACCGGTATCGTTCCCGGCATGACCGGCAAGTCCGACATCAATGTCTTCAACGGCAGCGAAGCGGCCTGGAACAAGTGGCTACGGCAGAACACCCGTTGACATCGGTGCAACGGCAGCGAAGCCGGCCGGAATAAAGCGCTGCGGCAGAAGAACCGTTGACACCGGGCCTGCCGCCTGCTTTTCGACTGCCAGCGGTAAAGAGTGCACCGCCGATAATTCAGAGCGCTGGGCTTCCGGGGGGAGCACAACAACTGCCCGCTATTCGTTTCGAAAGGAAGCTGATGCGACTGCGTTCCAAAGTCCTCGCGGCTGCGCTGATCCTTTGCGCCACGGCCTTGCCGGCGATGGCGCAGGAATGCGGCGGCGACTTCGAGGCCTGGAAGCAAAGCGTGGCAGTGGAAGCCAAGGCTGCCGGCGTCGGCTCCGCTGGCCTCGAGGCGCTGGAGGCCGCAACCATCGACGACAAGGTTCTGGCGCGTGACCGCGCCCAGGGTGTCTTCACCCAGACCTTCATCGAATTCTCCAACCGCATGATCGCGGCCTACCGGCTGAAGCAAGGTGCGGCAAACCTGCAGAAATACGCCGATGTCTTCGCCCGCGCCGACCAGCAGTTCGGCGTCCAGGCGCCGATCATCGCCGCCTTCTGGGCGCTGGAGACGGACTTTGGCGCGGTGCAGGGCGATTTCCACACGCTGAGCGCCCTGGTGACGCTCTCCCACGATTGCCGCCGCCCGCAACTGTTCCGGCCTCAGTTGATACCGCTTCTGCAATTGATCGATCGCGGCGTTGTGCCGGCCGATGTCAGGGGGGCCTGGGCCGGCGAGATCGGCCAGACGCAGATCCTTCCTTCCGACTATCTGGCGCGCGGCGTCGACGGCGACGGCGACGGCAAGGTCGACCTGCGCGGCAGCGTGCCGGACGTGATCATGACCACCGCCAACAAGGTGCTGTCGCGCGGCTGGAAACGCGACCAACCCTGGATCTGGGAAGTCCGCGTGCCCGACGACATGCCATGGGACCAGACCGGCCGCACCAACAAGCTGCCGCTGTCGCAATGGGCGCAATGGGGCGTCACCAACCCCGACGGCACGCCGCTGACCGACAACGGCCTGAAAGCAGGCCTGGCGCTGCCCATGGGCCGCAAGGGACCCGCCTTCCTCGCCTATGACAATTTCGACGTTTATCTCGAATGGAACCAGTCCTTCACCTACGCGCTGACCGCGGCCAATCTCGCCGCCCGGTTGGCGGGCGCAAAACAGTTCGACCCGCGCAATCCCGAGACTGGTCTCAACAACGAGCAGATGAAGGCGCTCCAGACCAAGCTCGAAGCCAGGGGCTACGATGTCGGCACCGTGGACGGCATTTTGGGCACCAACACCCGCGAAGCCATCCGCAAGGAACAGATGCGGCTAGGCTTGCCGGTCGATGGCTGGCCGACGCCGGAGTTGCTGGCGAGGCTTGAAGAAAGTCAGCAGTGAAGACTATTCGCTACCGACTCCCCTTCTCTCCCGCACAAAATCAATGAATGCTCGCAAGACTGGCGGCACATGGCGTGCGCTTGGGTGGTATAGATAAAAACCTGGAAAGCTGGGTGACCAAGCCTCGAGAAAACGAACCAGCTTGCCCTGCTCGATCCATGGCCGGACCTGGTAATCGATCATGTAGGCGATGCCTGCGCCATCCAGCGCGGCGTTGAGCATCAGGTCGGTGTCGTTGACGGTCAGGCTACCCTCGACGGCGATGTCCAGAGCGCGTTTGCCGCGCGAAAATTCCCATCGATAGATGTTGCCGCCGCCGGGCCACTGGAATTTGATGCAATGGTGCTGGTGCAGATCCTCTGGATGACGAGGGATAGTCCGGTTCTCGAGATAGGCGGGAGCAGCCACCGCGGCCATTTGCAGATCTCCGCTTAGTTTCACCGCCACCATGTCCTTTTCCAGCCGCTCCCCGAGCCTGATTCCGGCATCGAAACGCCCTTCGACAATGTCTGTCAGCACGTCGTCGACAATGACGGTCAAAGCGATATCGGGATAGGCGCGCTGGAAATCGCCGAGGATCGGCGCGATGAACCGCATCGCGGCCACTCGCGGCACATTGATGCGCAGCGAACCCGCCGGCCGATCGCGTGATGCATGGATATCCGCGACGGCGCCTTCCAGTTCATTGAATGCAACGGCAAGCCGGGTAAACAGCGCGTCACCGGCAGCGGTCGGGGAAACACTGCGCGTCGTGCGATTAAGCAGCCTGACGCCGATGCGTGCCTCCAATTGCCGGATCGACTGACTGAGCGCCGGCGGCGAGACCCTCAGCCTTGCGGCGGCACGCACGAAACTGCCTTCCTCCACGATCGCCGAAAAAGCCCTGAGTTCGGAGAATTCGGAACCGCGCATTGTGTACCCCTGGATTAACAAGCCAGTCAGATAATAGGCCATTATCCGATCAGTTACATGTCACTATTTCTTAGCCATCGGCCCGCCATATGAACCCGGCGCGGGTCTGAATGGTTGAAGGAAATTGATCATGTCCCAGTCCCTGCAAGGCAAAATCGCACTCGTCACCGGCAGTTCGCGCGGCATCGGCAAGGCCATAGCCGAAGGGCTCGCCGCTAATGGCGCCGCGGTCACTGTCAACTATGTCGGGAACAAGGGCGCCGCCGACGAGGTGGTCGCCGCCATCACCAGCAAAGGCGGAAAGGCGATCGCCGTTAAGGCCGACATTTCCGTTCCTGCCGATGTCCGCCGCCTGTTCGACGAGACTGAAAGCCAATTTGGAACGATCGATATCGTCGTCGCCAATGTCGGAGTCGCAGTCATCAAGCCGCTGATCGACGCCAGCGAAGCTGATTTCGATCTTGTCTTCGGCACCAATGCCAGGGGCACCTTCTTCACGCTTCAGGAAGCAGCGCGTCGCGTTCGCGACGGTGGCCGCATCATCGCCGTGTCCACTGGCGGCACCAAGATGTTCTTCACGCAGACTGCGCTCTATCTCGGCAGCAAGGGCGCCGTCGAACAATTCGTCCGTGTGCTCTCGCGTGAGGTTGGGCCGCGCGGCGTCACCGTGAATGCGCTATCGCCAGGTTTCACCGACACGGACCTGCTTCCCGAGCGCGATCGCGCTGTGGCGGCCGGCATGTCGCCGTTCGGCAGGATCGGCGCACCGCGTGACGTTGCCGATGTCGCGGTCTTCCTGGCCAGCGACGAGGCTCGCTGGCTGACCGGCGAGAACATCCAAGCCGGTGGCGGGGTCGCCTAATCCGCCATTGTCTCCAGGCTGGCAAACCCTTGCGGCACGTCGCCTTCATCGAAGGGCGTCGTCACCTCGACAAAAGTGTCGGGATAAAAGCCGTTGAAGCGGGTCCTCAGCGACAGCGAATAAGCGCCGATATGGCCGATTTCGATCCAGTCGCCGGTGTCGACCGTTTCCGGCAGCCAGAATGGCCGCGACAGGATGTCGACGGAATCGCAGGTCGCGCCGCAGACCTTGAACGGCATGATGTTCGTTTCCTCGCCATTGCGCGAGCGGATCGCCGGATCGGGAATGAAGCGCGCCGGCAGCGTGATCTTGCCGGTCCATGAATCCGACAGTGATGCCCAGATGCCGTCATTGATGTAGAGCCGCTTGCCCTTGCGCAGCAGCACCCGCACGATCAGCGACAGGCAGCGCGCCACGATCACCCGGCCCGGCTCGGCCACCAGCGGCATCTGGTCGAACTGATACTCCTTCAGATCGCCCGACAGCCGCGACATGATCTGGCCGAGCGACGGCATCTCGATCTGCTTGCGGTTGGGGTCATGGCCGTATTCGGCTGGAAAACCGCCGCCGACGTCGAGGCCTGCTATGTCGAAGGTCAGCCGGTTGCGCACCCAGTCGGCCGAGGCCAGCGCCCGCTCGTAGGTGTCTGGATCCTCGATCTGACTGCCGACATGGAAACACAGGCCAACCTTGTAGCCGGTGCGGTTCAGCCGCTCGGCCAGTTCGACCGCATAGGCCGGCCCGGCGCCGAACTTCTTCGACAGTTCATAGGCGGCCGATCCTTTCGTCTGGATGCGCACGAACACGCTGATCGAGCCCGGATCGATATCGAGCGCCCGCACCACCCGCGTCAGTTTGGTGATCTCGTCCTCATGGTCGAGCGAAATGACGCGGATGCCATACTTCTCCAGCGCCAGCTTGATATCGGACTGCGCCTTGACCGGGTGCATGTAGAGCATCTCGGCATCGGGAGAGACCGCACGCACGGCGGCGAACTCACCCGGCGAAGCGACATCGAAAGCGGTGACGCCGGCCTCGACCAGGGTCTTCAGCACGATCTGCTCGCCATTGGTCTTGACCGCATAGGCGGTCTTGCCGGGGAACATGCCCATGAACTGCCTGGCATCGGCCATCAGCACTTGCGGGCGGAAGCAATAGACCGGATCGTCGGGGCGAAGCGCCAGTGCCGCCTCGCGGGCATTCTCGAATCGCTGCATCGACGAATCCTTGACCTAGCCTGCGCACAATTAATCCAAGCTAGCGACTAATGAAAACAATTCTGTGTCTCGCGGCGCTGACGCAGCGGCGCTAGGTCTTGGACAACGGCGTTTGCCAGCAATCAGGTTTCGGGTGGCCCTTGTGGCTGAACCCGATATGCGTTTTGCCTGACCGGTCGGCATTCACGCCGTCTGGGGGGACGTTCACATGGCGATAACAGCGACATCAGCACCACGCGGGCCGATGGTGCTCAGGGACTGGGGACAGCTCCTGCTGCTCGGGGCGATCTGGGGCGGCTCGTTCTTCTTTGCCCGCATCGCGGTGGCGGAACTTCATCCGCTGGTGCTGGTGCTGTTTCGCGTCGCCATTGCGGCGATCGCGCTGCAGATCTATCTCGGCCTGCGTGGCCCGTCCTTCCGCCTCGCGCTTCCGCATGCCGGCCTGTTCTTCCTGCTGGCGCTCACCAACAATGTTGTGCCCTTCTCGCTGATCTTCGCCGGCCAAACAGAGCTTGGTGCCGGCGTCGCCTCGGTGCTCAACGCGACGACGCCGTTCTGGACGCTGATCCTAGCCAATGCGCTGACATCGGACGAAAAGCTCTCCTGGAACAAGCTGGCTGGTATTGCGCTCGGCATCGCCGGCACGGCTGTCATGATCGGCCCCGGCCTGCTTGCCGGGCTCGGCGGCCCGGTCTGGGCCAAATTCGCGCTGATCGGCGCTTCGCTGTCCTATGGCATTGCCCTGATGGTTGCCCGTCGCTTCAAGGGGGTGCCCTCGCCGGTCATCGCCACCGGACAGTTGACGGCTTCGACCATCATCATGATCCCGATCGTGCTCTTCACCTACGGTCCGTCCGGCCTGTTCTCGGCGTCACCGCCGGTCTGGGCTGCGGTGCTGGCGCTGGCGCTTCTGTCCACCGCCTTCGCCTACATCCTCTATTTCAACCTCGTCGCGTCGGCCGGCGCCACCAACGCCTCGCTGGTCACGCTCATCGTCCCGGCCAGCGCCATGCTGCTCGGCTTCCTGTTCCTCGGCGAACGGCTCGAATTGTTCGAAATCGGCGGCGTGGCACTGATCGCACTTGGTCTCATCACCATCGACGGGCGCGTCCTTGGGAGACGGTAGCGCGTCCTTTGACCCCCCGCATCGCCGCAAAAGTCGAATTCGACTTTCGCTGGGGTAGCGCTGCCATGACATGGTAACGACACACCGCCGCCATAATTTATTCACAGGGCTGAAGCCGGGTTTTGCCTAGGAGTTTCAACGCCTAACGGCAAAAGCGGGGTCGCAAATCTCACAATCACGTCGCAATGCAGCACATTTTCCGCTTGCCTGTGGCACAAATGAACCTAGACTCTACGACATAGCTCTTTAAGAGGAGGCTATGTCATGGGACTTACGAGGCCTATCAACGCATTGATGATCTGTGCTGCGTTCGCCTTTATCGGAGCCCTCATTATGGGCTTCCTTCCCTGACCGCCAAAGCGGGGAAGACCAGCACCCAAATAGTCCAACCAATTCAAAAGGCCGGGTTTTTCCCGGCCTTTTGTTGTTGAGCCGACCTCATGCAGCGGCTGATCCGGCAACCTCCGCCTCGTGCGAGCGGATGCCGATCATATGGCAGATGGCGAAGACCAGATCGGCCCGGTTCATGGTGTAGAAGTGGAAATCGCCGACCCCGCGCTCGACCAGGTCCATGACCTGTTCGGCCGCCACCGCCGACGCCACCAGCGCATGCGTCTGCGGGTCCCGGTCAAGGCCCTCGAACCGTTCCGCCAGCCAGCCGGGCACATGCGCGCCCGCCCTCGCGGAAAAGTTCGCGACCTGCTTGAAACTGTGAACCGGCTGGATACCCGGCACGATGGGGATGTAGATGCCGGCACGGCGGACGCGCTCGACATAGCGCTCGTAGAGATCATTGTCGAAGAAGAACTGGGTGATCGCCCGCGTCGCGCCATTGTCGACCTTGCGTTTCAGCATCTCGATGTCGGTGGCGAAATCGGGGCTTTGCGGATGCTTTTCCGGATAGGCCGCGACGGAGATGTCGAAATCCGCGATCGTCTTGAGCCCGGCGACCAACTCCGCGCCATTCTCGTAGCCACCGGGATGCGGGCGATAGGGTTCGCCGACGCCGGAGGCGGGATCGCCGCGCAGCGCCACGAACCGGTTGATGCCGATCGACTTGTAATCATGGATGACCGCGTCGACTTCGTCGCGCGTCGCACCGACGCAGGTCAGATGCGCTGCGGCAGGAATCGCGGTTTCCGTCAGGATGCGCTTTACGGTGCGGGCGGTGCGCTCCCGCGTCGAGCCGCCGGCTCCGTAGGTCACCGAGACGAATTTCGGCTTCAGCGGCTCCAGCCTTGTGACCGTGTCCCACAGTTTTGTCTCCATCTCATCCGTCTTCGGCGGGAAGAATTCGAAGGAAACCCTGACCTTGTCCCCGATGTCGGGGCGGCGGGAAAAGCGGAACTGGTTCATCAGGCGGTTTCCCTTATCTGCCTTGTGTCGTTGGAAGGATCAGCGATCAGCAGGCGCCGGTCGCGGCCAAGCCAGAGCTTTACGGTGAGCCTGGCTTCGTTGCCGCCGCGCGGCTCGAATTCTTGAGCATCTTCGAGATCAAGTCCGGCTTCCGCCAACCAGTCGGCGATCTGCCGGTCTGAAAAGCCGAGCCGCATATGCGCGTGCTCGTCGCGCAGGAATTCCAGCGCGTGCGGCGCGAAGTCGACGATGACCAGGCGTCCTGCCGGACGCAAAAGCCGCGCTGCTTCATGGATGGCGCGCGCGGGATCGTCGAGATAGTGCAGCACCTGGTGGATGGTCACGAGATCGAAGGCATCGCGCTCGACCGGCGGCGCGAAGATGTCGCCCTGCCGCACCTGCGCGTTCGAAACGCCGGCCTTGTCGAGATTGGCGCGCGCCACGGTCAGCATTTCGCGCGACATGTCGATGCCGACACCGCGCCGGTAGAGCGGCGAGAAGATTTCGAGCAGCCGCCCGGTGCCGGTGCCAAGATCCAGCATCGACTGGAACGGCCGCTTGCCGACCAGCTTCAGCATCGCGGCTTCGACGGCGCGGTCCGGCACATGCAGGGAGCGGATATGATCCCAGCTCGCCGCATTCACGGAAAAATACTCGACCGCCCGGTCCTGCCGCTTGCGCTTGACGGAAGCCAGGCGCTCAAGATCGCGCTCGACCTGCGGATCGGCACCGCGAATGCCGGAAACCAGCCCCATGACGAAGTCACGCGCGGAATCCGCATCCGACAAGCGGAAGAAGGCCCACGACCCTTCCTGGTAGCGGCCGATCAATCCGGCCTCTAGCAAGAGCTTCAGGTGACGCGAAACGCGCGGCTGCGATTGACCGAGAATTTCGGTAAGATCGGAAACCGTGAGGTCGCCGCGCGACAACAATGCCAGTATGCGCAAGCGGCTGGATTCGGCCGCCGCCTTCAATGTATCCACCATGGTGTCGAGCGAGACATGCATCAGCGTATTCTCTTTGAAAAGATATAAACATATGTTTATGTCGATTTTCGGAAACTTGCAAGCGCTATGTCGCTACCGGACAAGAAAATGCCGCTTGTGTGGCGTTCGCAGAGAGCTGGGCCAATGACCGGACCGCGAGAGATGTTCGAGGAGCGTGAAGGCGAGCAGAGGCTGGAGAACGATCCGGCACTGATGCCGCCTGACGGCGGGATCATCTTCATCGGCCGCATCGCCTCGCCATGGACGAGGCGCGAAACCTGCCCGAAGAACATGCGCGCCGCGCGCGAGACCGGACAGAAGGCGGCCCTAACCATCGATGCGGCCTACCGAAGTGGCCTGCAAGGGCTGGAGCGCGCCAGCCACGTCATCATTCTGTCCTGGCTGCATCATGCGCCGCGGGATCTGATTGTGCAGAAACCGCGCCATGCGGTTGAAGCTAAAGGCGTATTTTCGCTGCGCTCCCCTGCCCGCCCCAACCCCATCGGGCTGCATGTGGCCAGGCTCGTCGGGCTCGACCAAAACAGCGGCCGCATCGATCTCGACGCCATCGACGTGCTCGACGGCACGCCGGTCATCGACATAAAACCCTACTTCGCCTCAACCGACGCCATACCGGAGGCGACTGTCGAAGGGCGCGACGAGCCCGATCGGATCCAGCGATGACAGCGCCGACCGGTCGCCGCCGCGCCATCGCCAAGGCGCTGACAGCGCTGCTGCCGTTGGCGCCTTATGCCGATCTGGAGAAGATCCGCAGCGACGCCGGTGCGGTTCACATGAAGACCTTGCCGCCGGGCATCGCCGTATGGCTGGCGACCATCGCCCATATCCGCCACATGCATACCGATTATGAGAAATTGCTAGCCGAAGGCTACGACCGCGACTCGGCGCGTTTCTTTGTCATCGAGCAGACCAACATCGTGCTCACCCGCTGGCGCGCAACCCGCCTGCTCGACGCCGACGACGAGGAGGAATGACCACGGCTACTTCCGCTTTAGCACGGCGACCGCATTGTAGGGCTGGCCGTCGGCCTGGCCGACCCACGTCCAGGACAGATTGCCCTTGAAAAACCTGACGGTGATGTTGCCGCCATCGATGCACTTGTCCTGCCCGTAGGTGATGCTCTCGTGGTATTCCGCCGATGTGTCGTCCCTTGATGTCTGCGACAGGGATCCGCCGCAGCCGAGCGATGGATAGTCGATCGATGCGCTGCTATCGCTGATCGTCATGGCGATCGACCAATCGGCCCCGGCATCGCCGGCCGGGCTTTGGTGGCCGCTGCCGACCCAGCTGCCGCTCAGCGACGGCACATTCACCGCGCAAGGCAGGTTCTGGAAAATCGGCGTCAATTCGCTGCCGGTTTTCTCGCAGCGATAGGTCTGGCCGCTCTGGCACAGCTCCTCGCCTTCGCGCACGCACTGGGCGTTGGCTTCGCCCGCGAACATCATCATGGCTGCCATAACGGCCCCGAGCCTGCCCATCTTCCCCTCCCGTTCAGAGCTCCCAATTGTAGGGCAAATCCGATCCAATGTATCAGCGGTCATGGAGGCCGAACAGCGCCGGGCGGGTGGCTCTATGCCTTCTGTCTCACGCCGCTAGCCTCTCGCCTTGCGCGACAGGAGGCCCCGATGAGCCGGACGATGACGACACAGGATGAGAAGCGACTGCCCGTGGTCAGCAACCGCCACGTCGATCCGCACAGCTATCCCGAGGGCGTCGCCTTCCTCGACGGCCAGTACCTGCCGATGTCGCAGGCTAAGATCTCGGTGCTGGACTGGGGTTTTCTGCATTCCGATGCCACCTACGACACCGTGCATGTCTGGAACGGTCGCTTCTTCCGCCTCGGTTTGCATCTCGACCGCTTCTTCGGCGGGCTGGAGAAGCTGCGCATGACGATCCCTTTCGACCGCGAGAGCGTGACCGAAATCCTGCACAATTGCGTGGCGCTGTCCGGGCATCGCGCCGCCTATGTCGAAATGCTGTGCACGCGCGGCGCCTCGCCGACCTTCAGCCGCGATCCGCGCCAGGCCCTCAACCGCTTCATGGCGTTCGCCGTGCCGTTCGGCTCGGTCGCCAATGCCGAGCAGTTGCAGCGCGGCCTGCGTGTCGCCATCAGCGACAAGGTGCGCATTCCGCCGGCCTCGATCGACCCGGCGATCAAGAACTACCACTGGCTCGATCTGGTGCGCGGCCTCTACGACGCCTATGACCGCGGCGCCGAGACCGCGCTGATCCTCGACTTCAATGGCAACGTCGCCGAGGGTCCGGGCTTCAACGTCTTCTGCGTCAAGGACGGCAAACTGTCGACGCCGGCTATTGGCGTGCTGCCGGGGATCACCCGCCGCACTGTCTTTGACCTGTGCGCCCAGGAAGGTCTTGCGGCCACCGCAGCCGATGTCAGCGTCGCGGCATTGCGCGAGGCGGACGAGGTTTTCATCACCTCGACCGCGGGCGGCATCATGCCGGTGACGGAGATCGACGGTGTCCGGATCGCCAGCGGCAAGGTCGGGCCGATCACCAGCCGCCTGATGGCGCTCTATTGGGGAAAGCATGACGACCCGGCATGGTCGTCTCAGGTGAATTATCCCTGATAATTCAGGCGTCTTTTTCAAAAGATTCCCCTCGCCTCTGGAAAATCAGGAGATAGACCGTATATGCCTGAAAGCGGAGATGCCTCCGCTTTCACCAGAAAATTACGCCCGCAGGGGCAAGGATTCCAAGATCATGACAAATAAGGTTTGGTTCATCACCGGATCGTCGAAGGGCTTTGGCCGCGTCTGGGCCGAGGCTGCACTCGCCCGTGGCGACCGCGTCGCGGCAACCGCCCGCGATGCTGGCACCCTCGCCGATCTCGTCGAGAAGTACGGCGACAACATCGCCGCCATAAAGCTCGACGTCACCGACAAGAAAGCCGTCGATGCCGCTGTCGCCGAGGCGCACAAGCGCTTTGGCCGGCTCGACGTCGTCATCAACAATGCCGGCTACGGCCATTTCGGCGCCATTGAGGAGGTCAGCGAGCAGGAAGCCCGCGACCAGATCGAAACCAACGTCTTCGGCGCGCTCTGGGTCACCCAGGCCGCACTGCCGATCATGCGGGCGCAGCGGTCCGGCCACATCATCCAGATCTCGTCGATCGGCGGCGTCAATGCCTTTGCCTCGCTCGGCCTCTACCACGCCTCGAAATGGGCGCTGGAGGCCTTCAGCCAGTCGCTCGGCATCGAGGTCGCGGAATTCGGCATCCATGTGACGCTGGTCGAGCCAGGCGGCTTCTCCACCGACTGGGCCGGCCCGTCGGCCAAGGTCTCCCAGCCGATCGAGGCCTATGCGCCCGTCCGAGCCAAAATGGCCGAGCGCCGAGCCAATTCGGTCGCCGGCGATCCTGAAGCCACCGGCCCGGCCATGCTGGCCATAGTCGACGCCGCGGAGCCACCGCTCAGGGTGTTCTTCGGCGACGGCGGCCTGCCGATGATCAAGCAGGAATACGCCAATCGCATCGCCACCTGGGAGAAGTGGGACGACGTCTCCATCATGGCGCAGGGCGAGAAGAAGAACCGCAAGGGCTGAAGTCCTGCGTTTTGCTACGCCGCTCCATGGGCGGCGTAGCCTGCCCTCAGGCTTGATAGATCCACTGCTCCGGCACGCGCACCGAGATTTCTTCGCCGGCCATGACCGTTCCCGGTTTCTCGACCCAGGCGACGACGCCGCGCAGCCGTTTCGCGACCTTCGGGAACAACAATGCGCCGGCTTCGACGTCGGCCATTCCGGCGTTCTCGGCGATCGACCGGCCGGCGATGCGGCATGGGCCATTCTGCGCGTCGACCTTGACGGTCACGCCGCCCTTGAAGAACAGCAGCGTGCCGGACGGCAGCATGGAGAGGTTCGGCACGCCTTCGATCACCAGATTGGCGCCGATCCATTCCGGCTTGATCTCGGCCAGATCCATGCGCTTGGCGACGATGGCGAGTTCATCCACTGCCACGATCGACAATTGCCGTTCGTTGCGCATTTCGGTGCCGCGCGGATACCAGGGCTCGCGCCCACCCGAGCGCCGTGTCGGTCCGGCATGGAAATCGCCTGATATGCCGTCGAAACCCAGCCGCAATTCGTCCACCGGGCGCGTCTGAAAATGATCTGCCGGCGCGACGTAAAGCGCAGCCGCCTTAGCGGCCAGCTTTCGCGCCGGGATGATTTCGACCGGCTTGTCAGCCTCGGGGAAGAGATCTAGCAACGGCTTCATTCCTTGGATGATGCCGTTTGGTTTTGCCCCTCGGCCGGCAAGGCCGCAAGAGCGGTTTGGGCCAAAACGCGCAATTCTTCGACCGAAGCACCGTCCCGCGCCTGGATCGACATGCCGTTCATGACGCCCGCCAGGTATTTGGCGAAGCCCTCGACGGAGAGACCTTCCGGCAAGTCGCCCGCCGCCTTGCCCCTGGCCAGCCGCTCAGCAATCGCCGCTTCACTTGCCTTGCGATAATGCTTGAGCTCATCGGCAATGGCTTGCGCCTGCGGCGAGGCTGCCAGCGCGCCGCTGACGAACAGACAGCCGCCAGGCTTGCCGGGCCTGGAATACGCCTCCGCCGCGCCGAGCAGCAACCGCCCGATCGCCTCGCGCGTCGGCACAGGCGCGCTCAGCGCCTCCAGCGCAAACCAGATCTCGGTCTCGTGGTAGCGCTTCAGCGCCTTGCGAAACAAAGTCTCCTTGTCGGTGAAGGCGTTGTAGATCTGCGGCGGCGTCAGCCCCATCGCCTCGCGCAGCATGGCCAGCGACGTCGCCTCATAACCATGCTCCCAGAACAGATGCATCGCCGCATCCAGTGCCCGATCGAGGTCGAACGCGCGTGGCCGGCCGCCCCTGGGCTTTTCCAAACTATTCATAGCGATCGATACGAAACCCGTTGACTTATCTTCTCCGTGTAACGTAACAATTGATACGAAACATGGCAAGCCGGAAGACATGTCCGCCGGAAGGTCCATGGAAACCCAGCAAAATGGAGAGCCAAATGCCAATCACCGTGACCGCGCCGAAAGGCATACTGACCCCGGCAGGAGAGCGCGAGATCCTGCCGCGTCTCAGCGCCGCCCTCATCGAAGCCTCTGGCGCCACCGGCAATTCGTTCTTCACCGCCATCGTCGGCGGCACGGTCCACATCTTGCCGCCTCACCACATCTACGCGGGCGGCGCCAATCGGCCCGTCGTCATGGTCGAGTTGAAACTGCCCAACATCGGCCTTGGTTCGGTCGAGGCCCGAAATGCCTTCATCAGCGCGGCCGCCGGGATCGTCGCCGAACTCTGCGTGCCCGGCCACCAGCCCGAAAACACCTGGATCAACATCGTCAATGCGCCCGATGGCGGTTGGGGCATCGGTGACAGGCAATATACGGGCGACGCACTCATCGCTGCCGCCACCGCCGCCGCGCACTGATCCGGCGATGAACAGGAAAAGACCGATGCGGCTCTCCCCTTCGCTGTTCTTCACCACCAATTGCGAGCCCGCGCTGGCCTTCTACGAACAGTGCGGCCTTGGCCAGGGAACGATCCTGCTGCGCTGGGGCGACAACGGCATGCCGATGCGGGCCGCAGCCATGCGTGGAAAAGTAATGCACGCGCGCTTCGAAGGCTCCGGCGTGCTGTTTCACGCTTCCGACAATGACGATGCGGAGCCGATGAAAGGCTCCGCTATGATGCTGGAGTTCGAAGACCTCGCCGCCATGCGCGAGCTTTTCGGTGGAATGAGCGCAGGCGCACGGATCACCGTGCCTCTGGCGCGGCAAGTTTGGGGAACCAGCTTCGGCATGCTGGTCGACGCGTTCGGGGTGCAGTGGATGTTCAGCTGCTCGGGCGGTTGAGCTCAGGGATCACGATCTTCTTACCAGGGATGGAGCCGGCCCGGCGTCGCGCCGTATTGTCGCCGCGCGGCGCCGGTTTCATGGTGGCGTCCAGATAGTTTGCGGAGGCTGATCATGCGACCCGTGACGGCAATCACCTTGCTTTGGTTGATCTGGGCGGCGACCTGGACCGCCGCCGCTTTATGGTCCGACCCCGCCCGGACGCGCGCCGGATTCAGGGCGGAGGCTCGCTATCGGGGTCTCTGGCTGGCTGGCGCGGTGCTGCTGTTCATTCCTGCGCACGGCTACGAAGGCCGGCTTAGGCTGTGGATGCCTGATCTCCCCGAAGCCTGGATCTGTGTCGCCCTGATCGCCATCGGCATCGTCTTTGCCTGGTGGGCGCGCCTGCATCTCGGCAGGCTCTGGTCGGGCACCATCACCGCCAAGGCCGGGCACCGTGTGGTCGATACCGGCCCATACGGCCTTGTCCGCCATCCGATCTATACCGGGCTGCTGCTGGCGATCCTCGCCACCATGGCGGCCAAGGGCACGGTATGGGGCATAGCCGGAACCGCGCTGCTCACCATCGGCATCGTCGTCAAGGCAAGGCTTGAGGAAAGCTTCCTGCGCGCCGAACTGGGCAATGCCTACGACGACTATGCCGCTCGCGTGCCAATGCTGGTGCCGTTCGCGCCAGCCTGACGCGACAAGATGTGTTGACCGCCAAGTTGTATTGAGATTCCGATCAGGCCAGCATCACTTGAATATCGACATACCTAGAGCATCCTCAGCAGCGCACCGCCTATCGAATACCCCGCGCCAAAGGCGCAGATCAGGCCGAAATCACCGGGCTTCATGTCGGCGTGGTTCTCCGACAGCGCAACGATGGCGCCGGCGCCCGCCGTGTTGCCCAACCGCTCCAGCACCATCGGCGCGCGGTCGTGGTCGACCTCGTGGCCGAACGACAGCTTCAGGATCATCGCATTCATGCGCGCATTGGCCTGATGCAGCCAGAAGCGCCTGATCGCCTGCGGCGTCAGCCCGTGCTCGGCGAGGAATTCGACGATGAATTTTTGCCCGGCGACGGTGACTTCCTTGAACACCTTGTTGCCGACCTGCTTGATCAGATTGCCTTCCAGCTTGATCATATAGGGGTCATCCTGGGCGGTGCGGGTGTGATAGCCGAGATTGGTGCGGATGTTGTTCGACATCTGCGTCCAGATGCGCGTGTCGAGCACCTCGAAGCGCCCCGGCCGCTTGTCGCCCTTGGCCAGGCCTTCGACCACCATCGACACCGAAGCGTCGCCGAAGATGAAATGCGTCTGCCGGTCGCGGAAATTGAGATGGCCGGTGATGATCTCGGGCGTCGTCACCAGGATGCGCTTGTGCGCGCCAGACCGCACCAGGTTGACCGCAATGTGCAAGGCGGCCGCCGCCGACGAACAGCCAAGCCCCATGTCAAAGCCGGCGCCCTTCGTGCCCAGGGCCTCCTGCATTTCGATGGCGATCGCCGGGTAAGGCCGCTGGTGATGCGAGGCCGAGCAGATCACCAAATCGATATCGGATGGTTTTAGGCCAGCATGGTCGAGAGCCTTCTTCGCCGAGGCGATGCCGAACTCGGCCTCCAGCGACAGCGCGTCGTCAGGCCGTGCCGGAATACGCGGCGCCATGCGGGTCGGATCGAGAATGCCTTCCCGCTCGATGACATGACGGGTGCGTACGCCCGAGGCGTGGACAATGAAGTCGCTGTCCGATTTCGCCAGCGGCGGCTCGCCGGCATCCTGGCGGCGCGCATTCTCCATGTCGACCCAGGCATTGAAGCTGGCGACCAACTCTTCATTGGTGATGGTGGCTTCAGGGATTTCAACGCCGATGCCGCTGATGATGACGCGATGCATATATCCAGTCCGTCCCATCCGCAGGCGTTGCGGTTTCATGTGGGCGCCGGAACGCTCCGGCGCAACAGTTTTCTCACCGAGGCGGTTTACGCCGGCTTAAACCAAGGGTAGGCCAACTCACCAGGCGCACAGCTTGGTGTTGGTCTGCGGGTTGTTCCAGCAGGCGCCGTCATCGCGGCTGCGCACGAACTGCCCCGGCAGCGGCACATTGCGGCGGCCGAGATTGACAAACCCATAGGCAAAGCCAGGACCGTCGATCTCCAGCACATAGGTCGGATAGCCCGGCGCCGAAATGCGGAAGCTGCCCGCATCGTCGATCGAACGATAGCTGCACGGAAAATAGCCGTCATCGCTGGTGAAACAGCGCGCCCGCTTGGCTTCCGCCGCGATCGAGAACGCCAGAAGCGCTGCCGCGCACACGCCGCCGCCGAAAAGCATCTTTTTCAATGTCATCATCCACCCCTGCCACGCGGGCATTTGTTCCCAACGCGATGAAATGCGCATGGCGGCGGAACCGGGTCAAGCGGCCGCAACGGGCACCTTGCAACGTGGATAATCAGGCCCGCTTGGCAACGATGAAGATACGCGGAAAACGCAAGAGGACCTTGCCATCAGCCGTCTTCGGATAGGCCTTGGCGATCTTGGCCGTGTAGCTGCCGAGGAACTGCGTCCTCTCCTCGGCGTCCAGCGGATCGAGGAACGGCTTCAGTCCCGTCGACTTCACCCATTCGACGATCGCCTCGGCGTCGACAAGCGGGTGGTTGTAGATGGTGTGCCAAATATCAAGCCGATCGCTGAGCGGCGACAGGAGGTCATAATAAAACGAAACCGGCGGCAACGGCCCGCGCACCGCGCCCTTCATCTTTTCGGCAAACGGCATCTCGGCTGATGTCTCCCGCATCAGGCGATGGGAGTCTTCCCCCATATTGTCGGGCATCTGGATAGCCAGCGCACCGCCTGGCGCGAGAAAGCCCATCAACCGTTGGAACACCGCCGGGTGGGTAGGCAGCCACTGGAACACTGCATTGGCGAAGATCACGTCAACTGGCTCCACCGGCTGCCATTTGGAGGCGTCGGCAAGATCGAAGCTGACCTCAGGCAGACGCGCCCTCGCCTTCTCGATCATGTCGGGTGAGGTGTCGAAGCCGCTCACCTGCGCATCCGGCCAGCGCTCGACAAGCAGTTCGGTCGAGTTGCCCGGCCCGCAGCCGATGTCGACCACCCGGCGCGGGAAGTCGACGGGGACCTGCGCCACAAGGTCTCGCGCGGGACGAGTGCGCTCGTCCTCGAATTTCAGATATTGGGCGGCGGACCAATCAGGCTTTTGTGAAACGGCGCTGTTGTTCATCGATAGATCTCGCGACGGTTGCCTATTTCCACGACCAGGACCACAAGGCGGTTATCCCAGAACTGGACGATGATCCGGTAGTCGCCGACGCGAAACCGCCAAGCTTCTTCCTTGGTTGCTGTCAGGCGTTTGGCAAGAACTCTGGGATCGGGATGCGCCGAAACTCTCCCGGCGAGGAATTCGAGAATGCGGCGCTGGTCCTTCGTCGAAAGCCACTAAAAATCCTTTTAGCGCGCGGCGTGAACTCGACGCGCCAACTCATTCAGCGGCGGGCTTCTTGCTACGCTCGTCGCCTTCACGAAGTTCAAGCTGGCGGATCATCTCTTCCAGCGGGATACGAACGCCGTCGTCATTCCTGACCCGATCCTCGGCAATCCTGGCGTCCTGCCAATCCTCAATGGCCTCGAGGATCGCATCGACTGCGACCTGATCGGTCGTACGGCCACTGGCCTTGGCCATGTCGGCCAGCAGCTTTTCGGTCTTTTGCGGCAGTTTCACTGTGATCATGGGAAGCTCCGTCAACCCAATTTAGGTCAAACGACGATCCCTCGCAACGGACCCTGCCCTTACCGCGTCAGCCTCTTGTAGGTCATGCGGTGCGGATTGACGGCATCTGGCCCGAGGCGGCGGATCTTGTCCTGCTCGTAATCCTCGAAATTGCCCTCGAACCATTCGACATGGCTGTCGCCCTCGAAGGCGAGGATATGCGTCGCCAGGCGATCGAGGAACATGCGATCGTGCGAGATGATGACCGCGCAGCCGCCGAAATTTTCCAGCGCGTCTTCGAGGGCGGCAAGCGTTTCCGTATCGAGATCGTTGGTCGGTTCGTCGAGCAGCAGCACATTGCCGCCGGTCTTCAGCATCTTGGCCAGATGCACGCGGTTGCGCTGGCCGCCGGAGAGGTTGCCGACCTTCTGCTGTTGGTCGCCGCCACGGAAATTGAAGGAGGCGCAATAGGCGCGCGTGTTGGCCTCGAACTTGCCGAGCTTGACCACTTCGGCGCCGCCGGAAATCTCTTCCCACACCGTCTTTGACGGATCGAGCGCATCGCGGCTCTGGTCGACATAGCCGAGTTTGACCGTCTCGCCGACGCGGACAGAGCCCGCATCCGGCTTTTCCTGGCCGGTGATCATGCGAAACAGCGTCGTCTTGCCGGCGCCGTTCGGGCCGATGACGCCGACGATGCCGCCGGGCGGCAGCTTGAATTCCAGGCCGTCGATCAAAAGCGTGTCGCCAAAGCCTTTGGACAGGCCCTCGACCTCGATCACCACATTGCCGAGCCGCTCGCCATGCGGAATGACGATTTGCGTGTCTGTCGGCCGCCGCTTATCGGCTGCATCCAGCAGATCCTGGAAGGCCTGGATACGCGCCTTGGACTTGGTCTGGCGGGCCTTCGGGCTGGACTGGATCCACTCGCGCTCGCGGCCGATGGCACGCTGGCGAGCATCGTCCTCGCGGCCTTCCTGCTTGAGCCGCTTGGCCTTGGCTTCGAGGTACTTGGTGTAGTTGCCCTCATAGGGAATGCCGCGGCCACGATCGAGTTCGAGGATCCAGCCGGTGACATTGTCGAGGAAGTAGCGATCGTGGGTGATGATCATCACGGCGCCCGGATAGGCGCGCAGATGCTTTTCCAGCCATGCCGTGGTTTCGGCGTCGAGATGGTTGGTCGGTTCGTCAAGCAGCAGAAGGTCGGGCTGGCGCAGCAGAAGCTGGCAAAGTGCTACGCGGCGGCGTTCGCCGCCCGAAAGCTTGGTGACTTCCGAATCCTTGGGCGGGCAGCCCAGCGCTTCCATCGCCATCTCGACCTGCTGTTCGAGATCCCACAGGTTCAGCCGGTCCATCTCGTCCTGGAGCTTGGCCGACTCGTCGGCCGTCTCGTCGGAATAGTTCATCATCAGTTCGTTGTAGCGTTCGATGATGGCGGTCTTGGCGGCGACGCCTTCCATGATGTTTTCGAACACGGTCTTGGCCGGATCGAGCGCCGGCTCCTGCGCCAGGTAACCGACAGTGGCGCCTTCGGCCAGCCAGGCCTCGCCGTTCCACTCCTTGTCGATGCCGGCCATGATCTTGAGGATCGTCGACTTGCCGGCGCCGTTAGGTCCCAGAATGCCGATCTTGGCGTCCGGATAGAAGGACAGATGAATGTTCTCAAGCACCTTCTTGGTGCCATAGGCCTTGTTGAGGCCGGCCATGTGATAGATGAACTGGCGTGCCACGCGCGCTTTCCCTGAAAAACCGACTGGATTTGTCGAATTGAATGGAGGTTGGCCGCTATGTAGGCGATGCGGCGCCGAACGGCAATCGCTTTTGCCGCATCTGGCCGGTCACACGCGGAAGTGTCCGCCAACCGCTGAAGTTTTCTACGCTCACCAGGTACGCTGAAAGCTCCGGTTAACTCTTCGGCGTCAAAACAGAATCGGGGTGGAATCGCTGATTTGCTGCGATTCAGGAGCGAGATCGGATCGACGGCGTTGCTGAACAGTTTCCTGCTCCTTGCCGAAGCGGTCGTCTACTTCAGCGTCATGGTGACGCTCTTCCGCTTCAGGAAGCGTATCGGCCTCGGCGTGTTCATCTGCGCGCTCGGCGTCATGCACTTCCTCGAGACTTATCTCGCCAGCGTTTTTTACGTCGCCTTGCCGTTCGGTATGGTTTCGCCGGGCTCGGCGGTGCTGTTTTCCGGCAAGCTGGTCATGCTGTTGCTGCTTTACATGAAGGAGGATGCCGCCACCGTGCGTCAGCCGATCTACGGCCTGCTGCTCGGCAATGCGCTGATGATCGGGCTGGTGCTGCTGCTGCGCCTGCATGTCATCGCGGCCCTTCCCGACGGCAGGCTCCCAGACATCGGCTTCATCGACCAGATGGGTTGGCTGATGGTGTGGGGCACGACGCTGCTGGTCGTCGACGCCATCCTGATCATCCTGCTTTATGAAAAGCTCGGGCGTCATCTGCGCAAGGCACAGTTCGCGCGCATCCTGATTTCCGTCGCTTGCGTGCTGACCTTCGACCAGGCCGGCTTCTTCACCGCACTGCATTTCGTTGCCGGCGCGCCGATCGCGGTCTTTTTCGGCGGCTGGTTTGCCAAGATGATGGCGGCGCTGACCTTTAGCACCATGCTTGTCGCCTATCTCAAATGGTTCGAGGAGCGTCAGATCGCGGCGCCGCGCGGACTGACCGACATCTTCGACACGCTGACCTATCGCGAACGCTACGAAGCGCTGGTCGAACATGTCGGCCGCGACGGCTTGACCGGCCTGCTGCATCGCGGGCGCTTCGACGCCGATGGCGAAGCCGCGGTCGAGGTCAGCCTGCGCACCGCCAGGCCGCTCAGCCTGTTGATCATCGACGTCGACCATTTCAAATCGATCAACGACCGTTTCGGCCATGCCGAAGGCGACAAGGTGTTGAAAGCCGTTGCCGCACTGCTTCGCGAGGTCGCCAGCCCCGAGGATCAAGTGTTCCGGATTGGCGGTGAGGAATTTGCCATCTTGAGTTCGCGGCAGCACGCAGTCGCCAGGCTGTTTGGCGAGAGCATCCGCCATGCGATCAAGGCTTCGGCGGCTACCAGCCGCTTCGAGTTCACCGTAAGCGCCGGTGTTTCCAGCGTCGGCGAAACGACGCGCTGTCTTGCCGACCTGTTCGCGCTTGCCGACCAGCGCCTCTACAAGGCGAAATCGACCGGTCGCGATCGCGTCGTCGGCGAGCCCGGCGGCCACGAAGCCGACACCGCCCCCGCATGGACCAAATCCGCACAGATCTAGGTCTGCTCTAGGATGTCTTCCGCCGACGAACGCCTGTCGACGCGACAGTCCGGTGTCTGCGTCCCGCCAGCGCTTATCGGCCCCGTACTTACTGGAAGCCGATCGCGTCGACAGTGCCTGTCGGGCAGCCGGCCTTGTTGGTTGGCACTGAAGCCAGCAGCAAATCCTTGAGCGAGCTGTTCGGGCCGATCGAGCCGGCAAGGCCGAGCGTCAGCTCACCGATAAGCCGCCTGCCGTTCGACGGATCGATGACGCAGGAGACGCGCACGCGGTCCCCTGCCCCCGCCCCGAAGGCGTTGTCGAAAGCGCCGCGGATCTGGTCTGCCGTCAGCTTGCCGCCGATGTTCTTGTCAAAGAGATCGCGCACCGGCGAGCTGTTCACTGCGCGCATCAAATTGAGCGCGTCAGAGAAATAGTCCTGCTGGCTTTTGCCGTAGCAGGTGCCGTGCTTGATCCATTCATGCCGCTCGAGCTGAGAAGCCGTCCCCGGCATGACCTGATCGAGCTCCGTGCGGGTGTTGGCGTCGAGGTTGACCGGCGGCAGATCCTTCCAGTGGGCCGGATTGTCGTTGGCCTTGTCGCTAGCCGTCGCCTGGCAATAGAAATTGCCGTTCGGCTGCGGCCACAGCCCGTGCAAGGTGAAATGCGTCGCGTCGAAATCACCAGCACTCTGCGCCTTGCATTCAGTCTTGTTCGACTTGGTTTCGCAGAAAGCCGGCTGCCAGCTCAGCGCGAAGACATATTCGGGCTTTCCCGAGGCTGCCGGCTTGCCTTGTCCGCCCGGTGCGGCCGGCACGATTGCCGCGCTGCTGCCGGACAAATGACCGCAGGAAACCTTCACCCAGCGGCGCTCCGGATCGGCGCCCGGCACCAGGATGAGGTAGTGTGTCGGCGCATCCTTGTTGCCGGCAAACAGCTGGTAGCTCTGCCCGGCATCGGTCGAGACATTGCCGGGGTTCTTGCCGTTCTTGATGGCTTGCGTCGCCGGACAGGCAGCGTCGGCAACGAAGCTGCCGCTCATCTTGACGTCGGCACGCGCCGCACCGGCCAGTGATGCCGCCAAAATGGCCAATCCGAAAACGACACCAATGCGCATGGAAAATCCCCGGCTGAAGAAGTGGGCGACAGACTGAAGCTGTCTCCATGTCAGAATTGCGATATTTTGCTGGCCAAACGCAAGAAACATCGTCTCCGAAAAGCAGGCTTTGCCAATTGACGCAAAACCGGCGCCGGCGCAAACAAGGCCGGCGCCACGGCGGTGGCCAGAGCCTGGAGACCGAGCGGCATGTCATTCAGCCAGCAGCGCGTGGTTGCCTCGCCGACCGGTGCCGATCTCAATCTTTTCGTCAAACGGGCCGAAGGCCAGCCGCGGGCAGTCGTTCAGATCAATCACGGGCTGGCCGAGCATGCCGCGCGCTATGCCCGCTTCGCCGATTTTCTCGCCCAACGCGGCTTCGACGTCTATGTCCACGATCATCGCGGCCATGGCGCGACCAAGGCGCCCGACGCGCCGCTCGGCAGGTTCGCCGACAGGGACGGCGCCGCCAAGGTGATCGCCGACGTCGGCGCCATCCATGATCTCATCGCTAGCGAACAGCCAAACAGACCGGTCATCCTGTTTGGCCATTCGATGGGTGCGTCGGTCGCGCTGAACTTCCTGTTGGGTCACTCGCCACGCGTCCATGCCGCCGCAATCTGGAACGGCAATTTCTCCCAAGGCCTGCTCAGACAGCTGGCGCTCGGCATTCTTGCCTGGGAGCGCTTACGGCTCGGCTCCGACGTGCCATCGCGCCTGCTGCCGAAACTCACCTTCCAGGCCTGGGGCAAGGCGGTGCCCAACCACCGCACGCTGTTCGACTGGCTGTCGCGCGACGAGGTGGAAGTGGCAAAATACATCGCCGATCCCTTGTGCGGCTGGGATGCTTCGGTGTCGATGTGGCGCGATGTGGTCTCGATGGCGCTGAACGGCGGCAAGGATGCCGGCTTTGCCGGCATTCGGCGTGATCTTCCCGTCAGCATCGTCGGTGGCGAGAAGGACCCTGCTTCGGACCATGGCAAAGGCATCACCCACCTTGCTGATCGCATGCGCGCGATGGGCTTTTCGAATCTGGTTTCAAAGGTTTACGCTGACACCCGCCACGAAAGTCTGAACGAGGTCAATCGCGACATCATCATGGATGATTTCGCCGCCTGGGCCGACAATGTCCTCAAAGCGTGACGGATTGGCCTATCGCAAGAGCCGTGACAGCCGTTGCAGGGCTTGATAGAGGCTCTGCTTTCGCAGCAATCACAGTGATTGCGGCAACCACGGTGATCTATGGCTGAGCCCCCGCTGAAAGGCGTCCGCGTCGTCGAACTCGCCCGCATCCTTGCCGGGCCATGGGCCGGGCAATTGCTTGCTGATCTTGGCGCCGATGTCATCAAGGTCGAAAGCCCCGACGGCGGCGACGACACCCGCAAATGGGGTCCACCCTTCGTCATGGGCAAGGACGGCGAGAACCTGTCGGCCGCCTACTACCATTCCTGCAACCGCGGCAAGCGCTCCATCGCCGTCGATTTTTCGACTCCCGAGGGCGCCGAGACCGTGCGCCGGCTGGTCGCGACTTCGGACGTGCTGATCGAGAACTTCAAGCTCGGTGGCTTGAAGAAATACGGCCTCGACTATGACAGCCTGCGCAAGATCAATCCCCGCCTCGTCTACTGCTCGATCACCGGCTTCGGCCAGGATGGTCCGTATGCGCCGCGCGCCGGCTACGACTTCATTATCCAGGCCATGGCCGGCATGATGTCGATCACCGGCGAGGTTGGCCGTGAGCCGCAAAAGGCCGGCGTCGCCATCTCGGACATCTTCACCGGCCTCTATTCGGTCATCGCCATCCAGGCGGCATTGCGCCACGCCGAGCAGACCGGCGAAGGCCAGCACATCGACATGGCGCTCTTCGACACCCAGATTTCGGCGCTCGGCAACCAGAACCTCAATTACCTCGTCTCCGGCAAGTCGCCGGTGCAGATGGGCAATGCGCATATGAACATCGCGCCTTATGAGGTGGTGCCTGTCAGGGACGGTCACATCATCCTGGCGGTCGGCAATGACGGCCAGTTCGCCAAATTCTGCGCTGCCGTTGGGCTGGACGATTTGCCGGCAAATCCCGATTTCGCCACCAACCCCGCCCGGGTCGCCAACCGGGTAAAGCTGCGCGAGCGCATGATCGAGGCGCTGAAGATTTTTGACCGCGATCCGCTGTTGGCCAAGCTGGAAGCGGCCGGCGTGCCGGCGAGCCCGATCAACACGATCGGCCAGATGTTCGCCGATCCGCAGACGATCGCGCGCGGCATGCGGCTCGACCTCGACGATGGCCATGGCAATTTTCTGCCGTCGGTGCGCGCACCGATGGTCATGTCCGGCACACCGCTTGTCTATGAGCGCCCCTCGCCGCGCCTGGGCGAGCACACGCAAGAAATCCTTGCCGAACTGGAGAAGTCTGGACAATGAACACCGGCGGACAACTGATCGTAGACGCGCTCGAAGCCAACGGCACCGACCGCATCTATTGCGTGCCGGGCGAATCCTATCTGGCGGTGCTCGATGCGCTGCACGATTCAGCGATCCGCACCATCGTCTGTCGTCAGGAAGGCGGTGCGGCGATGATGGCCGATTGCCACGGCCGCCTGACCGGCAAGCCTGGCATCTGCTTCGTCACCCGCGGCCCCGGCGCCACCAACGCCTCGGCCGGCATCCACATCGCCATGCAGGATTCGATACCCGTCATCCTGTTCATCGGCCAGGTCGCCAGCCACGCCAAGGAGCGCGAGGCTTTTCAAGAGGTGGACTATGTCAGATTCTTTGGCGACATCGCCAAATGGGTGGTCGAGATCGACGACGCCTCACGCATCCCCGAATTCGTCACCCGTGCCTTCGCCGTGGCGACATCGGGTCGTCCCGGCCCAGTGGTGATCTCGCTGCCCGAAGACATGCTGACAAGCGTCGTCGAGGCGCCCGTCGCCTTGCCGCACACGCCGGTCGAAACCCGGCCGGGCGAAGCCGAGCTCGATGCGCTGGAAATGCTGCTGGCTAAGGCCAAGCGGCCTTTCGTCATCCTCGGCGGCACGCGTTGGGACGCCGAGGCCGTCGCGCAAATGCGCACGATCGCCGAGGCCTGGTCGTTACCGGTCGGCTGTTCTTTCCGCCGCCAGATGCTGTTCGATCATCTGCATCCGAACTATGCCGGCGATGTCGGCATCGGCATCAACCCGAAGCTGGCGACAGCGATCAAGCAGGCCGATCTCGTGCTGCTGATCGGCGGCCGCATGGGCGAGATGCCTTCCTCGGACTACACGCTGCTGAAAAGCCCCTACCCCGACCAGACACTGGTGCATATCCATGCCGATTCCGGCGAACTCGGCCGCGTCTACCGGCCGACACTGGCGATCAACGCCTCGCCGTCCGCCTTCGTCGAAGCCTTCGCCAGGCGCAAGCCGGCCTCGGCGCCCGTCTGGGCAGCCGAGACGCCAAAGCTGCATGCCGCCTATCTCGACTGGTCGACTCCACCGGAAAGCGGCCCCGGCCCGGTCCAGATGGGACCAATCATGAACTATCTGGAAAAGATGCTGCCCGACGACGCCATCCTCACCAACGGCGCCGGCAATTACGCCACCTGGGTGCACCGCTTCCACCGCTTCCGCCGCTTCGCCACGCAAGGTGCACCGACGTCTGGCTCGATGGGCTATGGCACGCCTGCGGCAGTCGCCGCCAAGGAGCTGTTCCCGGATCGCACCGTGGTTGCCTTCGCCGGCGACGGTTGCTTCCTGATGAACGGACAGGAATTCGCCACCGCTGTGCAGTATGACCTGCCGATCGTCGTCGTCGTCGTCAACAACGGCATCTACGGCACCATCCGCATGCACCAGGAACGCGAATATCCAGGTCGCGTCGTCGCCACGGATCTCAAGAACCCCGATTTCGCGGCCCTCGCCCGCGCCTATGGCGGCCACGGCGAGACGGTCGAGAAGACGGCGGACTTCGCCCCGGCCTTCGAACGCGCCCGCGCCAGCGGCAAGCCGGCGATCGTCGAAATCAGGCTCGACCCCGAAGCGATCACGCCGACCCGGACGATGACCCAGATCCGCGACAAGAGCTGACTGCTAAGGGCATGGGGCCGAGTTCTACGGCGCCCCCCTCTGCCCGGCAGGACAGAAGGGGGCGCTGTCCCGCCAACCTTCAACGGTGTTGGCCTCAGCTACTTCGCCTTCTCGATCTGCCCCCGGATCTCGCCATCCTTGTTGGCTGATGTGTGGACGTTGACGTAATACTTGCCGGCCTCGAGGTCAGCCGCCTGGGCATCGGTGAGCGTCTCCGATCCCTTGATCGGGCTCTTGAGCTTTTTGAACGGGATGACCGGTCCGGCGTTTTCACCCATCGCCGCCGGGCCGTGGATGTGTGCGGCCGTCGCCGGCCCGCTGAGACCGGAGTATTTGACATTCCAGCTGAGCTTCTTCTTGGCGGTGTCGAATGTGAGGGTGGCCGTGCCTTTACCCTTCGTGGTAACCGGCGGGTTCTGCTGGCCGCCATCGAGCGTTGCCTCGAACTTTTCCATGGCTGCCAGGGCCGGCGATGCGAACAGGAAAGCTGTCGAAATGGCCAGCGCCGACAGCGCCGGTAAGAAGGATTGGGTGCGCATGAAGAACCTCCGATTGGATGTCGCATCCGTCACGTCTCCCCGACGCGCGTATGCCTCAACGCAACGGCTGGGCGGCACAATGTATCCCACCACACGCTTTTGTGATGACCTACGGAAAATCCGATGGCCCGTCCTGTCCGGCTTTAGGGGTAGCGGTCAGACCGCCGCCAGCGCCTGCGTCAAGTCGGCGATCAGATCGTCCGGGTGCTCGACGCCGATCGACAGCCTGACCGTCGTCTCCAGCACACCGATGCGCTGGCGCACCTCGAAGGGAATGCCCGAATGGGTCATGGCCGCGGGGTGACTGGCCAGCGATTCCGTTCCGCCGAGGCTCACCGCCAGCTTGAATATCTGCAACCCGTTGAGGAAGGCGAAAGCTGCCTTCTCCCCGCCCTTGATATCGAAGGAGAAGGTCGAGCCGGCGCCGCTGCATTGCGCCCTGTAGGCGCGGCCGGCCGGCGTATCCTCGCCCAGGAACGGCAGGTAATGCACCTTCTCGACCTTGGCATGGTCGCGCAGGAATTCGGCGACCAGGCGCGCATTGTCGTTGGCCCGCTCCATACGGATCGACAGCGTCTCCAGCGAGCGGCCAAGCATCCAGCAGGAATGCGGGTCGAGTTGTGTGCCGATCGCGCCGCGCAGCGCCTTGATCGGCTTGGTCACCGCCTTGTTGCCCATGGCGGCACCCGCGATCAGGTCGGAATGGCCACCGACATATTTGGTCAGCGAATAGACGGACACGTCGGCGCCGTGTTCGATCGGCCGCTGGAACACCGGCCCGAGCAGCGTGTTGTCGCACACGATGATCGGCGTCGATCCCTGGCTCGCGCCGATCTCGTCGGCGATCTTGCGCATCAGCGCGATGTCGACCAGACTGTTGGTCGGATTTGACGGCGTCTCGATCAGGATGACCGACACGCGGCCCTTTGCGACAGCCGCACCGGCGGCCGTGCGCACCGCTGTCTCATCCACGCCGTCCGCGAAGCCGACAGCGCCGATGCCGAAACCGGAGAGTGTGCGCGTCAAAAGCGTCTCGGTGCCGCCGTAAAGCGGCTGCGAATGCAGGATGACGTCGCCGGGACGGGCGTAGGCGAGCAGCGTCGTGGCAATCGCCGACATACCTGACGAAAACAGGATGCAGGCATCCGTCCCCTCGTAGATTGCCAGCCGATCCTCGACGATCTCGCTGTTGGGGTGGTTGAAGCGCGAATAGACCAGGCCCGAGGCCGTGCCGCTCGGCGGCTCCTTGCGGCCGGAGGTGTAGTCGAAGAAGTCGCGTCCCTCTTCCGCCGACTTGAACACGAAGGTCGAGGTCAGGAACACCGGCGGCTTGACCGCTCCCTCCGAAAGCTGCGGATCGAAGCCATAGCTCAGCATCAGCGTCTCCGGGTGGAGCTTATGGTTGCCGATATGGGTTTTCGACGGGCGTGGCGCGGTCATGATCTTTCCTGCCTTTTTCGAGAGGTGTCGCAGCAATTTATGCGATCCCGATCCGCTAGTCCTTGCTATTCTTAGGCTCGCATGGCTGCATTCCCGCAACAAATTGCCTGGAGGGACCGAAAATGCAGCAGAAGATAGCCGACGATTTCGACCGCAGGATTCTGCGCGAACTGCAAGCCGACGCCCGCATCACCAACAACGAGCTTGCCGAGCGGATCGGCCTGTCGCCGTCGCCCTGCCTGAGGCGCGTGCGGCGGCTGGAGGAGACCGGCGTCATCCGGGGCTACACCACGCTGGTCGATCCCTCAGCCTTCGGCTGGAGCATGGTCGCCATCGCCACCATCCGGCTCAGCCGTCAGAACGAGGACGAGATCGTCATGTTCGAGGACGCGATCCGCGGCTGGGAAGAGGTGCTGGAATGCCACCTCGTCACCGGGTCGCGCGACTATGTGCTGAAGGTGGTGACGGGAAGCCTCGAACAGTACGAGCGCTTCATCAAGGAAAAGATCGCGCGGCTGAAATGCGTCGCCTCGATCGAGACCAGCTTCGTTATGAACACCATAAAGGAACGGCGCCTCTGACTTTTTTGTCAGAGGCGCCGCTTCCTGAATCGAGATGTTTGCCGACTAGGCTTACTTCACAGCCTTGTCGGTGATCGCGGTGGTGTAGGCGCCGGTTGGCTCCTTTGTGATGATCTTCTGGTCGAGCAGTGCCTTGGCGGTGCGCTCGTAGGTCGCCGGGTCGAGCTTGCCGTCGGCATTGTCGATCAGCTTGGCGATTTCACTCATCATGCGCTTTTGGTGGTTCTCGTCCTGGCCGCCGCCGTCCATAACGATGCCTGCGGCCTCGTCATTGTTGTCGATGGCGTATTTCCAGCCCTTCATCGAAGCGCGCACGAAACGCACCATCTTGTCTTCGAAGGCTGGGTCCTTGAGCTTGTCTTCGGACGCATAGAGCCCGTCCTCGAGCAGGTCGTTGCCCATGGCCGAGTAGTTGAAGACGGTCAGCTGTTCCGGCTTGTAGCCGGCGTCGATCAGCTGCCAGTACTCGTTGTAGGTCATGACCGAGATGCAGTCCGCCTGCTTCTGGATCAGCGGCTGCACGTCGAAGCTCTGCTTGAGCACAGTGACGCCGTCGGGACCGCCCTCGGTCTTGAGGCCAAGCTTGTTCATCCAGGCGTAGAACGGATATTCATTGCCGAAGAACCAGACGCCGAGCGTGTGGCCCTTGAAGTCGGCTTCGGTCTTGATCGGGCCGTCCTTCGGGCAGACCAGTTCCATGCCGGCCTTCTTGAACGGCTGGGCGATGTTGACTAGCGGCACGCCCTTCTCGCGGGCGGCCAGCGCACCGCCCATCCAGTCGACGATCACGTCGGCGCCGCCGCCGGCGATCACCTGCTCGGGCGCGATATCGGGGCCGCCCGGCTTGATCTCGACGTCGAGACCCTCGGCGTCATAAAAACCCTTGGCCTTGGCGACATAGTAGCCGGCAAACTGGGCCTGAGTGACCCATTTTAGCTGCAACGTCACCTTGTCGGCGGCCATTGCCTGGAACGCGGCCAGCGACATTGCCCCGGCCAGAACAGGAATAATCAGTCTTTTCATTTTATTACCCTCTGAAGTTAGTGCCCTAAACCCACCGCCCCTATCCACCACGGACAGAGGGATGCCAAAACGTGACGGCCCTTTCGACAAGAGCGACCACGCCATAAAAGACCGAACCCGCAAGTGCTGCAACTGCGATTTCGGCCCACACCATGTCGATGTTCATCCGCCCGACCTCGGTCGAGATGCGGAAGCCCATGCCGACGACGGGCGTGCCGAAGAACTCGGCGACGATGGCGCCGATCAGCGCCAGCGTCGAGTTGATCTTCAGCGCGTTGAAGATGAAGGGAGCGGCTGCCGGCAGCCTGAGCTTCAGCAGCGTTTGCCAATAACCCGACGCATAGGTGCGCATCAGGTCGCGCTCCATATGACCCGAGGCGGCAAGGCCGGCGACCGTGTTCACCAGCATCGGGAAGAAGGTCATGATGATGACCACCGCCGCCTTGGACTGCCAATCGAAGCCGAACCACATCACCATGATCGGGGCGACGCCGATGATCGGCAGCGCCGAGACCATATTGCCGATCGGCAAGAGGCCGCGCCGCAGGAACGGCACGCGGTCGGCGAGCACCGCTGTGATGAAGCCGGCGCCGCTGCCCACGACATAGCCAAAGATGACCGCCTTGAAGATGGTCTGCCGGACATCGGCCCCGAGCACCGGCAGCGAGCTGGCGATGCGCGCGCCGATGGCGCTTGGCGGTGGCAACAGGATGAAGGGAATGCCGGCGCCCCGCGTCACCGCTTCCCAGATGATCAGGATCCAGGCCCCGAAGATGGCGGGGATGATCAAGCGCAGCGCCGTGCGAGCCCATTTGGCGAAGGGACGCAGCGATGACAGCACCGCCACGCAGCGCCAGCCAAGCAGCCATGCGGCGGTGAGCAAGAGGAAATATGACGCCAGTGCCGTGCCTTCGAAACCCGCAATGCCCGATATCAGCTGCCATGCGACGAGGTGGGCGCCGATAAACAGCACCGCCGCTTCCGCAACGGGCGGAATCCTGATCATCGAGATCAACGCCGCCAGCACCGCCAGGGCGAACATCAAGCCCTTGGTTCCAAGATAAGGATAGTTGATGCTAGCCGTCGTATCGGCAAACGCTGCTGCTTCCGGCTTCGACATCGCGCCAAGCGCGACCGCGATCAGGCACAGCACGATGGCCAGCACCGCTTGCCAGGAGGGTTTCAGCCAGTTCATGCCGGCCTCCCGCCCACGGCGCGGTCGACGAGGCGGCCGGCAATGCCGACCACCATGACCAGAAGGGCGGCCACCACCGAACCGGCGACCAGCGCCGACCAGATGTCGATGGACTGGCTGTAATAGGCCCCGGCCAAAAGCTTGGCGCCGATGCCGGCGACAGCACCCGTCGGCAGTTCGCCGACGATGGCGCCGACAAGACTTGCCGCCACCGCCACCTTCATCGACGTGAACAGGAACGGCACAGAGGCCGGCACGCGCAACTTCCAGAAGGTCTGCGCACGACTGGCATTGTAGGTGTGCATCAGGTCGAGATGCATGATCTCGGGCGAGCGCAGGCCCTTCACCATGCCCACCGTCACCGGGAAGAACGACAGATAGGTCGAGATCATTGCCTTCGGGACCAGGCCGGTGATGCCGACCGCCGCCAGCACGACGATGATCATCGGCGCCACCGCCAGGATGGGAATGGTCTGCGAGGCGATGATCCACGGCATCAAGCTGCGGTCGAGCGTTGCCACATGCACGATGCCGACCGCGATGATGATGCCGAGTGCCGTGCCGAAGGCAAAACCGAGCAGCGTCGACGACAGCGTCACCCAGGCATTGTAGACGAGGCTGCGGTTCGAGGTGACGGGCCGCAGAAAGGTATTTTCGAAGAAATTCACCGCCACCTGATGCGGCGCCGGCAATGTCGGCTTCGGCTGCGACAGAGTCTTGCCGATGAGTTCGCTGAACGTGGAGGCCTCATTGGCACGGCGGTCGAGATCGCGCTGGAATGGCGTGTTGAGGATGACGGCGAAGACATACCAGAGCACGACCACGCCAGCGAGGATCGAGGTCACGGGCACGAGCTTGTCGCGGAAGGTGTCCATCTAGCGGCCCTCGCCGGACTGGCGTGCACTCTGCGTAATGCGAGCAGCCCACCACGCCTTCGTCATCCTAGGGCGAAGCAAGGAGCGAAGCGACGCGGCGCAGACCCTAGGATCCGTGCCGTTACCTCTGTGCTCCGCAACGGTGCGGAACAAGGCTCCCTGCGCCTCGCCCTGCCTGGCGGATATTCTCAACCGCTTTGGCCTTTCGGCCGGCGTCACGGCATGGATCCTAGGGTCTGCGCTCGCCGCTTCGCGTCGGCTCCGCCCTAGGATGACGAAGGCGTGGTGGGCCGCTCCCTCTACGCACGCCGCTTCGCGGTGCCTTAGGATGTCGAAGACGCGGTTGGCCGCCCCCTCACCCGACCTCCGCTTCGCTCCGGCCACCCTCTCCCCGCTGGGGAGAGGAGGAACCTCGTCCCTCACCCCCTCAATCATCATAGCTATGCCCTGCCCGCAGCCCGTCGCGCACGCGCGCTGCGATCGCCAAGAACTCCGGCGTCTCGCGGATGTCGAGCGGCCGCTCCTTTGGCAGCGTCGATTCGATGATGTCGCTGACGCGGCCCGGGCGCGGCGACATGACGACGATGCGCGTCGACAGATACACCGCTTCCGGAATGGAGTGGGTGACGAAACAGATGGTCTTGTTGGTTCGCCCCCACAGTTCCAGCAATTGCTCGTTGAGATGGTCGCGCACGATCTCGTCCAGCGCGCCGAACGGCTCGTCCATCAGCAGCAGGTCGGCATCGAAGGCCAGCGCACGCGCGATCGAGGCGCGCTGCTGCATGCCGCCCGAGAGCTGCCAGGGATATTTCTTCTCGAATCCCGACAGGTTGACGAGGTCGAGCGTACGCTTGATCCGCTCTGCCTGCTCCGCCTTGGACAGGCCCATGATCTCCAGCGGCAGCCCCACATTGCGCTCGATGGTGCGCCAGGGAAACAGGGCGGCAGCCTGGAAGACATAGCCATAAGCGCGTTTCTCGCGCGCCTGCTCTGCTGTCATGCCGTTGACCGAAATCGTCCCCGAAGTCGGCTTCTCCAGATCGGCGATGACGCGCAGCAGAGTGGTCTTGCCGCAGCCCGAAGGCCCGATGAAGGACACGAACTCCCCCTTGCCGATGGTGAGATCGACATTGGACAGCGCCTGCACCGGCCCGTCATTGGTCTGGAAGGTCAGTCCGAGTTTGCTTGCCGCGACGACGGCTGGCGAAGTCCCTGTCATCGGCTGCCGCCTGCCTGTTCCCACCCCTGCGGCGCCGGCTGGAATCCGATTGCTTTTATCGCGATGTTGTTTTCCACTCGCCCTGTCCCATTGGTCTTGTCCCACTCGATCGACGCCCGGAGTTTCCCCGATGTCGCCCAAACCCACTTGTCATCTTATCCGCCCTGAAAGCACTTATGAAGGCAAGCAGGGATTGACCTATTTCGCCGGCATCGCCGCCGAGACCGTCGGCGCCTCCGGCATCTGCATGCACATGCTCACCATGCCGCCCGGCGCCCGCGCCAAGGCGCATATGCACGAAAGCCACGAGACGGCGATCTATGTGCTCTCCGGCGAAGTCCATACCTGGTATGGCGATCGGCTCGAGCATCACATCGTCGTCAAGGCCGGCGACCTCTTCTACATTCCCGCCGGCGTGCCGCATCTGCCGGCCAATCTGAGCGGCGCACCGTCCTCGGCCGTCATTGCCCGCACCGATCCCAACGAACAGGAAAGCGTCGTCCTGCTGCCGGACCTGGATGCGCTGGTCGCTTGAAGCTGACTTCGCTGGGCCAGGCGCCCATCGGTCAATTGCTTGAGGTTTGCGCTGCCCGCCGACTTCGGCAATCATCGGCACCGAGACACTTCCCCATAGACGGTGCCGTCCTCATCCGCGATCACCAGTTTCTTGGCGTTCTTGGTGCTGCGCTTGATGGTGAAGGTGGCGGGCGACTTGCCCTCCTCGCCTTCAGCTTCGCATTCCGCCTTCACCACCAGCGAGCCGTCGGCCTGGACCTTCTTGCCGGTGAAGGTACAGGCACTTGTGGCAGTGACGAAATCGGTGTTGGTCAGAAGCAACATGTCCTCGGCGTAGACTTCCTGGCCGTTCTTGTTGATGCAGCCGGACTTGTTGCCGTAAGGTTTGGCAAGGTCGATGCCGGCCGCCGAGACTTGGCTGGCGGCCAGAACCAAAACTACCGTGAAAAGAAGTCCCCCGCGCCGCACCTCAGACCCCGGTCGCCGGGATGCCGGTGCGTTCCACCTTGCGCGGCGCGGAGATTTCCTTCCACGTCGACAGCGCGCGGTTGACCGCGGCATTCGGCTCGCGGCCGACGAACTCGCCATGACCGGGCTTGGCCTTGATTTCGGCCTCCTGAATCGACAGTTCGCCGCGCGAGAAGACGAAGCGCGGCAGGCCGGTCACCTCAAACCCTTCGAAGACATTATAGTCGATGATGGACTGCTGCTTCTTCGACGTGATCTTTTTCTTACGCTTCGGATCCCAGACGACGATGTCGGCGTCCGCGCCCTCTACGATGGCGCCCTTTTTCGGATACATGTTGAGGATCTTGGCGATGTTGGTCGAGGTTACCGCGACGAACTCGTTCATCGTCAGCCGGCCGGTGTTGACGCCTGTCGTCCAAAGCACCGGCATGCGGTCTTCAAGTCCGCCGGTGCCGTTCGGGATCTTGGTGAAATCGCCGACGCCGTTGCGCTTCTGCTTCGTC
Source organism: Mesorhizobium sp. (assembly GCA_004017275.1). Lineage (GTDB taxonomy): Bacteria > Pseudomonadota > Alphaproteobacteria > Rhizobiales > Rhizobiaceae > Mesorhizobium. The sequence goes on from SAKE01000011.1 coordinate 42,444, forward strand.
GTGAAGGCGCAATGGTCGGTCGCCACCACCTGCAGCGAGCCCGCCTGCAGGCCGGCCCACAGCGAATCCTGGTGCAATTTGTTGCGGAAGGGCGGGCTCATCACGCGGCGCGCCGCATGATCCCAATCCTTGTCGAAATACTCGCTCTCGTCCAGCGTCAGGTGCTGGATCAGCGGCTCGCCGAACACCCGCATGCCCTTCTGCCGCGCCCGGCGGATCGCCTCGTGGCTCTGTTCGCAGGAGACATGCACGACATAGAGCGGCACGCCCGCCATGTCGGCGATCATGATGGCGCGGTTGGTCGCCTCGCCTTCCACCTCAGGCGGCCGCGAATAGGCGTGCCCCTCGGGGCCGTTGTTGCCGGCGGCCAGCAGCTTCTGCGAGAGCGCCGCAACCACATCGCCATTCTCGGCATGCACCAGCGGCAGCGCACCGAGATCGGCACAGCGCTGGAACGACGCATACATCTCGTCGTCGTCGACCATCAACGCGCCCTTGTAGGCCATGAAATGCTTGAACGAGGTGATGCCCTTGTCGACAACCGTGGCCATCTCGTCGAACACCTGCTTGCCCCACCATGTGATCGCCATGTGGAAGGAATAATCGCAGGACGCTTTGGAAGTCTTGTTGTCCCACATCTGCAAGGCTTCGAGCAGCGATTGCTGCGGCGCCGGCAGGCAGAAATCGACCACCATGGTGGTACCCCCGGACAAGGCTGCGCGCGTGCCGGATTCGAAATCGTCGGCCGAATAGGTGCCCATGAACGGCATTTCGAGATGGGTGTGCGGGTCGATGCCGCCCGGCATGATGTAGCAGCCGGTGGCGTCGAACTCGTGATCGCCATGCAGGCCCGAACCGATGGCGACGATCTTGCCGTGGCTGAACAGCACATCGGCCTTCCACGTGCGGTCGGCGGTGACGATGGTGCCGTTCTTGATGACTTTGGTCATTTTCTTGTTCCCTTGTTCTCTTCGCGCTTCTTGGTGAGCGCTTTGCTTGAATCAGATCGGCGCAGGATCGAGGAGCCTTGAACTGCAACTACATGACCCCAACTTCCCGCAATATCTCCTCAATGCAACCATCGAAAGAATTCGTCAGGTCTCCCGTAGAAAATCGCATCACACGATAGCCCTCTCGGCCAAGCCACGCATCGCGTATTCGATCCCTCTCCATTCCCTGCGGCGTAAAGTGATGTTCTCCGTCCACCTCGATGACGAGGCTCTTTTCATGCAGAACGAAGTCCACAATGTAAGGTCCGATTGGCGCCTGCTTTCTCGCATGTAGCCCGTAAAGTCGACGGAACTCCTTCAATTCGGACCAGAACTTGCGCTCGCCTTCCGTCATGTTCCGCCGTAGGACCCTGGCCCGCTTGATGGCTGCCGGATCGATAGAGGTCGGTGCCAAGAGTACCCCCACCCTCAATCCCTCCCCACAAGGGGGAGGGAGGCTTGCGGTCGCGCTATCACAGCTGAACCCTTCAAAACTTTCGCCAAAGGGGCCGGCATTGCTGATCCCTCTCCCCCTTGTGGGGAGGGGTTCGGGGTGGGGGTAGAGCGCCGACCTCTCACCCGACGATCTCCGCCGTCTCCACCACCGCGTGGAACAAAACATCGGCCCCGGCCGAGGCCCATTCCTTGGTAATCTCCTCGGCCTCGTTGTGGCTCAGCCCGTCGACGCAGGGGCACATCACCATGGCGGTGGGCGCAACGCGATTGATCCAGCAGGCGTCGTGGCCGGCGCCGGAAACGATGTTGCGATGCGAATAGCCGAGGCGTTCGGCGGCATCACGGATCGCCTTGACGCAGCCGGCGTCGAAGGTCACCGGATCGAAAGCGCCGACCTGCTCGATCTCATAGCGAATATCGAGCGCCTCGCAGATCGTGTCGATGCCTTCGCGGATGCGGCCGTCCATTGCGTCCAGCACTTCCTTTTCCGGTGAGCGGATATCGATGGTGAAGACAGTGCGGCCGGCGATGATGTTGCGCGAATTGGGAAAGACCTCCATGTGGCCGACCGCGCCGACAGCATCGGGCTGGTAGTCCATGGCGATCTCATGCACCAGCTCGATCACCCGCGCCATGCCGAGCCCGGCATTGCGGCGCTTCGGCATCGGCGTCGAGCCGGTATGCGCTTCCTTGCCGGTCAGCGTCACCTGCAGCCATTTCAGGCCCTGGCCATGGGTGACGACGCCGATATCGATGCCTTCGTCCTCGAGGATCGGTCCCTGTTCGATATGCAGTTCGAAGAAGGCGTGGATCTTGCGGTCGCCGACCTTCTCGGTGCCTTTCCAGCCAATGCGCTCCAGCTCCTCGCCGAATTTCTTGCCCTGCTTGTCGACATGCCCGTAGACATCTGCCTGGTCGAGCACGCCGGCGAACACGCCGGACGCCATCATCGCCGGCGCGAAGCGCGCGCCCTCCTCGTTCGTCCAGTTGGTGACGACGATCGGATGTTTGGTCTTGATGCCGAGATCGTTGAGCGAGCGCACCACTTCGAGCCCGCCCAGCACACCAAGCACGCCGTCATACTTGCCGCCTGTCGGCTGCGTATCGAGATGGCTGCCGACATAGACCGGCGGCAGGCTGGGATCGGTACCTTCGCGGCGGGCAAACATCGTGCCCATCTCGTCGACACCCATTTCAAGCCCGGCCGCATCGCACCAGCGCTTGAACAGATGCCGCCCCTCGCCGTCCTCATCAGTCACGGTCTGGCGATTGTTGCCCCCGGCAATGCCGGGGCCGATCTTCGCCATTTCCATGATGGAATCCCACAAACGGTCTGAATTGATTCGCAGATTCTCACCGGGTGCGGCCATTCAAAGTCCTTCCATTTCATATTCTGGGCGGGCGGCGGTTCCCGCCGCCACCCGTCCAGGCAAAGCAGATCTAGTCTATCGACCTCAGCACTTCGCGCACATGGTCGATCAATTCGTTGATCTGGCCCTTGGTGATGATCAGCGGCGGCGACAGCGCGATGATGTCGCCGGTGGTGCGGATCAGCGCGCCGCGCTCGAACGCCTTGACGAAGGCCGAGAAGGCCCGCTTGGTCGGCTGGCCGGCGATCGGCGCCAGCTCGATCGCGCCGATAAGGCCTATGTTCCTGATGTCGATGACGTTCGGCTCGCCCTTCAGCGAATGCAGTGCATCTTCCCAGTACGGTGCCAGTTCCTCGCCACGGGTGAGCAGTCCCTCTTCCTTGTAGGTGTCGAGCGTGCCGAGTGCAGCCGCACAGGCGATCGGGTTGCCCGAATAGGTGTAGCCATGGAAGAACTCGATCATGTGCTCGGGGCCGGTCATGAAGGCGTCGTGGATCTCTTTCTTCACGAACACCGCGCCCATCGGGATGACGCCGTTGGAGACGCCCTTGGCGGTGGTCATGATGTCAGGCGTGACGCCGAAATAATCGGCGGCGAATGGTGTGCCGAGACGGCCGAAACCTGTGATGACCTCATCGAAGATCAACAGGATGCCGTGCTTGGTGCAGATCTCGCGCAGCTTCTGCAAATAACCCTTCGGCGGCAGGATGACGCCGGTGGAGCCGGCGACCGGCTCGACGATGACGGCGGCGATGGTCGAGGCGTCATGCAGCGCGACGATGCGCTCCAGCTCGTTGGCGAGTTCGGCGCCATGCTCCGGCACACCCTTGGTGAAGGCGTTCTTTTCCGGCAGATGCGTGTGCGGCATGTGGTCGACGCCGCCGAGCAGCGTACCGAACATCTTGCGGTTGGTGACGATGCCGCCTACCGAGATGCCGCCGAAATTGACGCCGTGATAGCCGCGCTCGCGACCAATCAGGCGGGTGCGCGAGCCCTCGCCCCTGGCGCGGTGATAGGCGATGGCCATCTTCAGCGCGGTCTCGACCGATTCCGAACCGGAATTGGTGAAGAAGACGTGGTCCATGCCCTTGGGCGCGATGTCGACCAGGCGGTTGGCCAGTTCGAACACGATCGGATGGCCCATCTGGAAGGCGGGCGCATAGTCGAGCTCGGCAGCCTGCTGCTGGATCGCCTCGGTGATCTTCGGCCGGCAATGGCCGGCATTGACGCACCACAGGCCGGCGGTGCCGTCGAGCACCTTGCGGCCGTCACTGGTCGTGTAATGCATGTCCTTGGCGGACACCATCATGCGCGGCGCCTGCTTGAACTGCCGGTTTGCCGTGAACGGCATCCAGAATGCGCTGAGATCGTTCGGCGTGACTTTCAGCCGGTTGGACATGACCAAGACTTCCCCTTGTAACCTGTTTCGGTGCGCCCAACGCTTGGTCTTTGCCGCGTTTTCATGCTACGCAAATTTTTGACCGATTGGACAAACGTTAGCACCGCCCTGTCGGCGGTCAAGGGATTACTAGCGGAAATGCGGCACCTGAAGTGCGTTCCACAGGCTAGGGAAAAACTGGTCCAGAGAATTGGTCCAGATGACCCTCAACACGAGGGCTTGCAACGGTGACTATCGGCACGGACGCCCCTCGCCGCACCCGCATCCAGCAGGAAAAGCGTGAACTCATCCTGGAGGCGGCGCTTGATGTGTTCTCCACCAACGGCTTCCGTGGCTCGACCATCGATCAGATCGCCGAAGCCGCCGGCATGTCGAAGCCCAACCTGTTGTATTATTTCCGCCGCAAGGAAGACATCCACGAGACGCTGATGCAGCGCCTGCTCGACACCTGGCTGGCGCCGCTGCGCGAACTTGACGACATCGGCGACCCCATGACGGAACTCAGGAGCTACATTAGGCGCAAGCTGGAGATGGCGCGCGACTTTCCACGCGAGAGCCGGCTGTTCGCCAACGAGATCCTGCAAGGCGCGCCGCGCATCATGCCGCTGCTGGCCGGCGAGCTGAAGACGCTGGTCGACGAGAAGGCGGCCGTCATCAGGGGTTGGATGCGCGCCGGCAAGATCGCCAAGACCGACCCGTGGCACCTGATCTTCTCGATCTGGGCGACGACGCAGCATTATGCCGATTTCGACGTCCAGGTCCGCGCAGTGCTCGGGCCGAACCGCGGTGGCGATGGCCGCTTCGAGGATGCGGCAAGATTTCTCGAGCAATTGTTCTTGGATGGGCTGAAGCCGAAGGGGTAGTGTCTCGTCCTTACAAGCCGTTGAGCTGTTGTCGAGTGGGGATTGGCCGAGGCACCTATCACATCGTCATCCACGGGCGGAGCAAGGAGCGTAGCGACGCGGCGCAGACCCGAGGATCCATGCCGCGACCTCTAAGCGCCGCTGCGGTGCAGAATTCTGCTCCGCTGCGCTCCACGACCAATGTCACGGCATGGATCCCAGGGTCTCCGCGACGCCGCTTCGCGGCTGCTTCGCCCTAGGATGACGAAGCCGAGAGGGCTTCCCACAACACGCACCGTCGTTACGCGCTGCGCCGCTCGGCCGGCAGCGCGTCCAGCAATGTCTGCAGCTTGGCGACCGAGTTCTGCTCGGCAAGCGGCGTATAGACGATCAGCTTCATGTCGGAGCCATCGCCGATCGACAGGCTCATATGCTCGAAGGTCATGGTGCCCGCGCTCGGGTGCCGGACATGCTTCACCCCCGACAATCGGTGCGCGACGTCGCGCTGCGGCCACCAGTTGCGAAATTCGGGGCTCGAGCGGGTCATCAACTCGATCAGCCGCTCGAAATCCGGATCTCCGACATAGCGGGCGCTTGCGGCCCGGAACGAAGCCAGCACGGTGCGCGCCAACTGCTCCCAGTCGACCAGCAGGCGCCGGTGTTGCGGATTGGTGAACACCATGTGGACGATGTTGCGGGCATCACCCTCCAGCAGGCCATAATCGCCGAACACCGCGACGGCCGCCGGGTTCCAGGCCACGACGTCCCAGCGCCGCCCGACGACATAGGCCGGCTGAAGTACCAGGCTCTGCAGCATATGCAGCAACGGACCATCGACCTTTTCCGGCGCCACCGCACGGCGCTCAGGCAGCTGGCGGTCGGCGAGGATGAACAGATGCTGCTTTTCGGCGGCGTCGAGGCGCAGTGCTTCGGCGAGCGCCGTCAGCACCTCCACCGAGGGCCTGACCTCCCGCCCCTGCTCCAGCCATGTGTACCAGGTCGTGCCGACGCCGGCGATCATCGCCACCTCCTCGCGGCGCAAGCCCGGCGTGCGCCGCCTGAGGCCAGCGGCGATGCCGGTTGCCGAGGGCGTCAGCCTCTCGCGGCGCGAGCGCAGGAAGGCGCCGAGTTCGCGCCGGCGGCTGTCTTCAGCGGAGTGTGGGGGGGCCGAGTGGGGTTGGGACTCCATGCGCCTATTATAGCAGTATTGATACCAGGATAAAGTTTGAACTGTTTGGCTCGCGCCAACTACCCCATCTTCCGTTCAGAGCAACAGAACGGAGGCTCTGGACATGGAACTCAAAAACAAGACAATCCTCATCACCGGCTCGACCGACGGCGTTGGCCGCGTCGTCGCGCAACGGCTCGGCGCCGCCGGCGCCCGTGTGCTGGTGCATGGCCGCGATGCAACGCGCGGCAAGGCTGTTGTCACCGAGATCGAAGCCGCCGGCGGCGAGGCGGAGCTGCTGGTCGCCGACCTTTCCTCTCTGGCCGAAGTGCGCCGCCTCGCCGAGGCGGTACGCGCCAGGACGGACCGGCTCGACATCCTCATCAACAATGCCGGTGTCGGCACAGCGGGCCAAGGCGCCAAGCGACAAGTCAGCGCCGATGGCTACGAACTGCGCTTCGCCGTCAACTATCTCGCCGGTTTCCTGCTCGCCAGCGAACTTCTTCCGTTGCTGAAGGCGAGCACACCGGCCCGCATCGTCAATGTCGCCTCGGCCGGGCAACAGGCGATCGACTTCGGTGATGTCATGCTGACCCGCAGCTACGACAGCGTGCGCGCCTATTGCCAGAGCAAGCTGGGGCAGATCCTGTTCACCATCGACCTCGCGGAGGAGCTGAAGGGCACCGGCGTCACCGTCAACGCGCTGCATCCAGCGAGCTACATGAACACCACCATGGTCCGGCAGGCCGGTGTGACGCCATGGAGTTCGGTCGAGACCGGCGCCGACGCCATTCTCAACCTTGCGACATCACCCGCGCTCGACGGGAAAAGCGGCCTCTATTTCGACGGCCTGCGGGAATCCCGCGCCGATGCCCAGGCTTATGACGCCAAGGCAAGACAACAATTGCGAAACTTGAGCCTTGACCTCGTCGGTCTGGCTGCATCGAAGGAAGAACATTCATGACCAAGACAATCGAACATGCCGTGATCGTCGGCGGCTCGTCCGGCATCGGCCTGGCGACGGCGCGAAAACTGCTTGGCCCGGGCATGAAGGTGACCATCACCGGGCGCGACGAGGAAAAGCTGAAGAACGCATGGAAAAACCTTGGTGGCGCCGCCGACAAGGCGGCTTTCGATGCCGGCAAGCCGGATGAGGTCAGCCGGTTCTTCGAGCGCCTCGGCCCCTTCGACCATCTGGTGCTGGCCGCCAGCGGCGGCAAAGGTCTTGGCCCCTTCCCGACGCTCGACCTGGCCGACATCGGCAGTGGCGTCGACGAGAAAGTAAAGCCGCAGCTGTCTTGCCTGCAGGCAGCCTTGCCGACACTCAGCAGGAGCGGATCGGTGACCTTCATCTCGGCGGTCTCGGCGCAGCTAGCCGTGCCCGGCATCGCCGGTATCGCCGCCATCAACGGCATGCTTTTGACCGTGGTGCCGATCCTGGCAATGGAACTGAAGCCGCTGCGCATCAATGTCGTGGCGCCCGGCGTCATCGACACACCCTGGTGGGATTTTCTGGCCGAGGAGCAAAAGCAGGCGATCTTTACCGATTATGCCGGCAAGACCCCGGTCGGCCGCATCGGCCGCGCCGAAGATGTCGCCGACGCTATCGCCTTTCTCGTCTGCAACGGCTTCATGACCGGCCAAGTGCTGACCTGCGACGGCGGCCTGCGATTTGCGGCGTAGAGACAGCAACCATCGGGCGTCGACAGGACCCTCAATTGGCTTTCTTTGGAACGCGGTCGTTCTCGTCCATAGGGCTGTTGCCAGCCGGTTTTGCCGCGCCTGAAACAGGCTTTTCCGGAACATGAGAATAGTCGGACGTATCCGCCCCATACATCTTGTTGTCGACCGCCTCTTGCCAGCTGAAATCTGCGTCGGACGGTGAAATGCCATCGACCACATGGCGCGAAGAGCGAGCGTGAAGCCAACTCGGCGTGATCTCTCGAACCAATTGTGCAAAGCGTCCCATCGAACCGTTCCTTTCCTTGGTCTTTCCAGGAAGCGCGATCGCGGTTGCGTCGGCTGGACCTAAAGTTGACCTCTCAGCCAAGCCAGCGTCTCGGCGACGCCGGCCAGCCCGTATTGCGCGGTGGTTTGCGCCGGTGGTTTGACCCGTATCGATATGCCGCCGGCGTCATTGACGGTTTCGAAGCCGTTTTCGTCCGAGGTGTCATCGCCCAGGAAGACCGGGCGGCGGCCTGTGAATGGCGCGATATCCATGAAACGCCGGATCGCCGCGCCCTTGGCGGCCTCGAGCGGCAGCAGTTCCACACCGGCATTGCCGGCAACCACCCGGTAGCCCTTTGGCAAGACGGCCAGCGCTTGCTCGACAAGCTGCGTCGCGCGGGGAAGCAGATGCGGGGCAGCGCGCGTGTGGATGGCCAGAACCCGGCCTTTGCGTTCGATATAGACCTGCCCGCGACCGAACTCAGCTTCGATCTCGTCGGCAAGGGCCGCAATATCCTCAGGCTCATCTGCGACCTCGACATCGTCGTCCGGCAGCAACCGGTGTTCCAGGCCATAGAGCCCGGCCGCACGTAGCTTCAATGGTTGAAACAGATGGTCCACCGCAGCGACGGAACGGCCTGTGATGAAGGCCAACGCCCCGTTCAACTTGTGATCCAGGCTTTCCAGCAGAGAGCGGAGCTCGCCGCTGACCGAGACGGCGTCCGGGTGTTCGGCATGTTCCAGCAAGGTGCCGTCGATGTCGAGGAACAGAGCCCAATCGCCGGTCAGCACGGTCTGCGGTTTCTGCATGACCTGCGGCTTTTGCAGGCTTTCGCTGAGAGTCTCACTCATGACATTGCCACCCGTTTCCTTTCGAACATGGACACGACATTGTCGGTGCCTGGCGGCCGCTCGCCAGCACCGGTCACCCGGTCGAGGTCACCGCGCTTGCGCAAGCGCGCCGCGTCCAGAAGCATGCTGCCGGCCCAGCGATAGACATTGTTGTTGCGGACCATCTCGCGCATGGGCCGCATGCGCTCGCGCTGTTCGTCGGGCGTCATGGTCAGCGCCTGCAGCAGCGCTTCGCTCATCATGGCGGCGTCGTAGGGATTGACGATCAGCGCCTCCAGCAATTCGCGCGAGGCGCCGGCGAATGTGCTGAGCATCAAGACGCCCTGTTCGTCGTCGCGCGCCGCGACGAATTCCTTTGCGACCAGGTTCATGCCGTCATGCAGGCTGGTGACCATACATATGTCGGCGGCGCGATAGATCTCATAGACCTGTTCCTGCGAGTGATGTTCGGCCACCATGATCACCGGCCTGTAGCCTTCGCTGCCATAACGTTGGTTGAGCTCTTCGGCATAACGATGGCATTCGTCGTGAAGCAGTCTGTAGGCCGGCAGCGTGCCACGGCTGGGGGCCGCGATCTGCAGGAAAACCAGTTTTCCGATCCATTCAGGATATCGCTTGAACAATTCGTCCAGCGCGTGAAAACGGTCCAGAATGCCCTTGGTGTAATCGAGACGCTCGACGCCCACGGCCAACTTCACATCCGCTTTCAGCCCGAACCGGTCGCGCAGGCGAACGCGGCAGTCATCGGCATCAGGCAATCTTGCCAGCAGGTCCGCCGGCCATTCTATCGAGATGGGATAGGCATGCACCAGCGTCGTCTGCCCACCGTAGGAGATGGCGGCATCGGCCCGCTCGATGCGGCTCTCCAGGAAACGATCGACGCTTTCGGTGAAATTGTTGGCGTGGAACTGGGTGTGGAAACCAATGATCGAGCTGCCGAGCAGCCCTTCTAGGATGCGTTCGCGCCATGGGCAGATGCTGTACACTTCCGAATTCGGCCATGGGATGTGCCAGAAGGTGATGACGATCGCCTCCGGCAGCCGCTCGCGGATCATGCGCGGCAGCAACGCGAAGTGGTAGTCCTGGACCAGCACGATCGGCCGTTCGTTGCGCGCTTCGGCCACGACCGTATCGGCGAACTTCCGGTTGACCGCTTCATAGGCTTCCCAGTCAGACGCGCGAAAGATCGGCCGGGTGAAGGCGATGTGGCAAAGCGGCCAGAGGCCCTCATTGGCGAAGCCGAGATAGTAGCCCTGGTGCTCTTCCTCCGTCAGCCAGACCCGGCGCAGCGTGTAGGACGGATTGCCGGGCGGCACCTGCACGCGGTCGTTGTCGTCGACAGTGAGACGGTCTGCGGTTCCACCGCCATAAGCGATCCAGGTGCCGCCACAGGCGCGTGTAATCGGCTCGAGCGCCGACACCAGCCCGCTGGCCGGCACCAGCAACTCGACGCCGCTGTCGTCCCTGATGTTGTGGATATAGGGTTCGCGGTTGGACACCACGATGACCTGCGCCTCCGGCAGGTCGTCGGCCAGGATCTTGCGCAATGTTTCGGGCGACCATGTCACCAGCGCCGCGTCGGCCGATTGGCCGTTCTTTTCGAACTCCCGTATCACCTTGCGCGCAGCTTCCGCGGCCACGTCTTCGCCCGCTGTATGCGCGACCGCCGGCGGGTGACTGCGGCGCTGCCGCGATATGGAGAAGAAAACGGCAAAAGCGGAAAAACCGAGGCTCGCGAGGATCAGAACCCAGAGCAGGCCCGCACCGTAATTTGTCATTGGAATGTCAACTCACCTCCGGCCGTTCGGCGGCCGCTTTGTTCGTGTTTCCGATTTGAAACTGTCCACCGGCGACATGGGCGCCGTCCGGACCTGTATTTTTGCAACGCACAAAGCCGGGATCGGTTCCGCCAATTTAGTTCGAATCATGTTCTGACGACGAGCGGCACCAGCCCTTCATGGCGGTCGGCGAGGAAAGCGACGACCCGATCGCCGACGCGCTGGAAGGTGAGATCGACCACTCTTTCGCCGACGCCCAGGTGCCGAAGCGTGAGTGTGTCGATGCCGATCGGCAGCCTGGGGCGGGTAACGCGGATTTCGCCCTCCCAGCCGTCGATCTCCAGGCCAAGGCAGGCCTGCATGAGCATGAAGGAGGAGCCCGCCGACCACGCTTGCGGCAGGCATGCAACGGGATAGGCGATCGGTGCTTCGCCTGGCGCGCGAGTAAAACCGCAGAACAGTTCGGGCAACCGCATGTTGAAATGGACCGCGGATTCGAACGTGCCGCTCATCAGGCGGACCACGCTTTCGCGCTCGCCATAGCGCGCCAGGCCGGCACCGCACATGGCCGTGTCATGCGGCCAGATCGAGCCATTGTGGTACGACATCGGGTTGAAGAACACGGCATCGTCGGCAAGCGTCCTCAGCCCCCAGCCGGAGTGGAAGGAGGCGGAAAGAAGCTGGTCGGCTACCATCTGCGCCCGCACCAGCTCAGGCAGTCCGACAAAGAGGAGATGCCCCGCATTCGAGGTCCGCACCTTGCAGGGCTCCCCGGCTCCGTCGATCGCCAAGGCATAGAAGCCAAGATCGTCGAGCCAGAAATCGCGTTCCACTGCCGCTCGCATGGCCTCGGCGCGGTTTTCCCAGTGATCGGCCCTGTCGTCCTCGCCACGGCGACGGGCAAGTGCCGCCAGCCCCCGGAAGGCGGCAAAGACATAGCCTTGCACCTCGACCAGAGCGATCGGACCCTTGGGGATGCGGCCATCGGCATGAAACACGGAATCGAAACTGTCCTTCCATCCCTGGTTGGCGAGCCCGGACTCGGCGGCCCGCTGGTAGGTCACGAATCCCGTCTCTCGGCCCGCCTCCTCCGTCCATTCGGCCGCGGCGCACAACGACGGCCACAGGCTGTCGATGAACGCCATGTCGCCGGTGCGATCGGCATAGGCACAAGCGAGATGGATGTAGAGCGGCGTCGTATCGACGCCTCCATAGTAGCGGCCGAACGGGAGCTCCCGCAGCGCCGCCATCTCGCCCTTGCGCGTCTCGTGCATGATCTTGCCCGGCTGCGAATCGCTGAACGGCGACGTTTCCGTCGCCTGATGCTGGGCCAGGAAGGCCAGGACGCCCCGCGCCAGGCCAGGATTGAGCCACAGCATCTGCAGCGCCGAGATGACGCCGTCACGGCCGAACGCCGTCGAGAACCAGGGAATGCCGGCATAGGGATAGGGTCCGGTCGCAAGCTCGGTGGTCAGCAGCGCGACATCGGCGCGGGCGCGCTCGACCCAGTCGTTGAAGACGCGCCCCGAACTGTGCACCGTCGCGCCATGGCGGCGCTTGGCCCGCATGCCGAAGCGGGCTCGGGCGGCAGCAGCGCGGAAACGGTCGCGATCGGGAGCTTCCGCCATTTCGGGGCCGATCTCGACATAGAGGACGGTGCTGCTGCGCTTGGTTACGGCGATCAGGAAATCCGCGCGGTCGGCTGTCAGGTGATCCGGCGCCTGCGAGAACGATATCGCCGATGTGCGCACCAGCCCGTCCAACCCGTCGTAGCGCAGCAGCACGGATGTCGCATCCATCTCGGCCACATGCGCCAATCCGCGCTTCAGTCGCGTCGAGCCGCGCACTTCGAACATGTCGCGGAAATCGGCGGCAAAGTGCAAGGAAACGCCGATCGTCGAGGTTTCCCGGCTGTAATTGGAAAGGGTGATGCGTTCGAACAGCCTGTCTTGCCAAAGCAGCCTCGTGCGTTCGATATGAATCGCACCCTGTGGAATGTCGCGACCGCTGGCACTCAGTATCGGCAGATTGGTCAGGTTGGCGGTGAACAGCACATTGTCCTGACTAAGCGAGGCGCCAAGCAACGATGTCTGCCTGCCGCCGACGGTCAGCCGAAATTCGGAGAGCACCCGTGTGTCGTCGCGGAAGAAACCGTCGCCGGCGCCGCGTATGTCGCCATAGGTATCGGCGACCGCAAAGCAGTCGCCCTGCTTGAGCGCGAACAGCCGGTGCGGCTCGCGAGGCGCGGTCGCGTCGAGCGAGGCAAGAGCTACGGCGGGATCGAGCTGGCGCTCATTGAGTTGGGCCATTCGTTACGGATCCCTCTTGTTTCGGTCTTGTCGCTGGGGCACGTCGCCGCTCACGACGCCTTCGCCTCGGACGGTATGCCGATCAGGCGCGCATAGGCGGCCAGATAGTCGCCGGCCATTCTTCGAGCGGAAAACCGTTTTTCGAAAACGGCCCTCACCTTTCGCCTGTCGAGTTGCAGCAAGTCAGGCACCGCGGCAACCGCCTCATCCATTGTGCCAGCGATGAAACCGGTCACGCCCCGATCGATGACTTCTGGCAGTGCGCCGCAATTCCAGGCGATCACCGGCGTGCCGCAGGCCATGGCCTCGATGGCGGCAAGGCCGAACGGTTCCGGCCAGTCGATCGGGAACAGCAGGCCAGACGCCTTTCCGAGAAATTCCGCCTTCTGGTCCTCCTCGATCTCGCCGACATAGACGATGCGATCGCCATCGACCAAAGGTTCGACCACCTCATGGAAATAGGCACGATCGTCGTCACCGATCTTTGCCGCGAGCTTCAGCTTGAGCCCCGAGCGCAAGGCGATCTCGATGGCGCGATCCGGGCGCTTGTCGCGCGAAAATCGGCCGAGAAAGGCAAGATAGGGCTCTTCCTGCACCGTCCCGAATGTCGGCTCGTAAATCCCGATCGGCAGTCCGTGATGGATTGTCGCCAACCAATTGGCTTTGGCAAGACCTGCCTTCTGGCTGTGCGAAATGGAAATCAAGGGAAAGCGCGGGAAACGGTCATAGGCCGGCGCCAGGTCGACGTAGTCCAGCCTGCCATGCGGCGTCGTCACCGTCCGGTCGGCGATATCTTCGAAGAAGGAAAAGTGCAGGAAGTGGCTGAGGTGGAAGTGGATGACGTCGAACTCCGACGCCCGTTCCCTCACCTGCGCAAGCATCGAAAGATGCGCCGCGATCTCGGATTTGAGCGGACGCGGATCGAGGCGCAGCGCACGTTCCCGGCCAGCCACCAGCTTTGCCGAGGTCTGGCTGTCGCCGCTGGCAAACAGCGTCACCTCATGGCCCAGATCGACAAGCGCTTCGGTCAGATACGAGACGATGCGCTCGGTGCCGCCATAGAGTCTGGGCGGCACCGATTCGTAGAGCGGCGCGACATGGGCGATTTTCATATTTCATCCTGGATGCTGGGCATGCAGGTGTGAAATGCGTCAACGGCCCGATTGGTTCCCGTCGGCGCTACTGTGCAGCAGTCGCTATGGACCGCGCGTCAAACAGACTGCGCGATCAGCGTCAGAAAATCACCGCTCAGCGCGACATTGCCGACGAAGCCGTTGATACGAGAAGCGCGCTCCGGACCCTGATGGTCCCAGAAATTGTGGAACATCGGCGTGGCGACGATGAGGAACAACAGCAGCACCGTCGCCGCGAATGCCGTCCAGAGGCCGGCGATCACCAGCAAGCCGGCGGCGATTTGAAGCACGATGCCGAGCCACAGCGACAACCGCGCCTGCGGCATACCGCGCGCGGCCATCAGCCCGGTCAGGAAGGCCTCGTTCTGGATGTTGCGCAGGCCGGCGAAGACGAAGGCGCCGCCGAGCAACAGGCGGCCGAGGAACAACAAGGTCGAAGGCAAATCGGCAGGCATCAAACGCTCCCTTTGAAAACAGTTGGAGCGCCGCCTCTCGACGGCGCTCCAAAATACAATCCGGACAATCAGGCAGCCTTGGCCGCCGGCATCGGATGAATGGCCTGGAACGGGATACACAGTCGGTTCCAGGTATTGATCATGCCGAGCGCAACGGACAGCTTGACCAGTTCCTCTTCCGAGAAATGCTCGAGCGTCCTTGCATAGAGCTCGTCCGGCACGCCGTTGTTGGCGATCAGGGTGACGGCCTCGGTCCACGCAAGGGCGGCGCGTTCGCGCTCGGAAAACAGCGGCGATTCCTTCCACGCCGAAACCAGATAGAGCCGCTGCTCGGTCTCGCCGTCGCGCCTCGCCTCGCGGCTGTGCATCTCGACGCAGAAGGAACAACCGTTGATCTGCGACGCCCTGAGCTTGATCAGGTGCAGCAGGCTCACCTCGAGCCCGCATTCGTCCACCGCCTTGTTGAGCGCCGACACAGCCTTCATGATCTCCGGCGCCTTGGCGAAAAATTGCAGCCTCTGTTTCATCTTCTTGTCCTTTCAAATCTGCTTGGGTTTTGGGTCTGCGGGTTAACTGGATTTCTGCGGCCGCTGGTGGCGCTCAACGAAGGCGCAACTCGCGGCGAGCGACCTGGGATCGCCTTCTGCCGCATAGGTGGCCACGATATCGGACAGCTTGGTCTCGGCGAGCGCGGCCCGATAGGCGCGTTCGGCCTTTAGCATCGCGGTGTTGATGCCGCAGGGTTTGACATAGGCCGATGCATCGAGCTTCACGGGACCGCGCTGGCGGATCTCGCCGCAGCGGAAGGCCGGCTCGCGGCCCTCGACAGCCAGCACGATGTCGAGCAGCGTGATGCGCTCGGCCGGCCGAGCCAGCCGATAGCCGCCCGCCGGCCCCGGCACCGATTCCAGGATGAGCGCCGCGCTCAGCATGTTGAGATGCTTCAGCAGATAGCTCGGCGACAGTCCGAAGGACTCGGCGAGAGCAGCGCCGGGCATGGTGCTGTTGCCCGCCACGCTCGCCAGCGTCGCCGCGCAATGGATGGCTGCTTCAACGCCCTCGCCCAGCTTCATTGGATTGGCTCCTTAATCATGGATGCATATTATCGTGGATAATTTTTGTCTGCAATGGGAAAATGCGAATTCCACATGTTCGCGGTGGCTTCACAAGACCTAGGTTCCTCGCACCCCGCGAAGCGGGGGAGAGGTGGCCCGGCGAAGCCGGGACGGAGAGGGGGACGACCTTTGTGAAGACAAAACCGGTGAGAGAGAAGGCGCGAGTAAGTTAAAGGGCGATCAGGAACCTCGGCCAGCTCCCAGTCGCCCCGAAGGCCCCTCTCCGTCCCGGCTTTGCCGGGCCACCTCTCCCCACTTCGTGGGGCGAGGAACCCAAGTTCTGCCAAGTACGGCACTTGGACCGGAGCGAAACACTATTCCGCCGCCACCTTGGCCATCGGGTTGTTCGGGTGCGTCGTCCAGTTGGCGTAGATCGGCGACACCGGCTTGCCGGTGCGCTGGTCCATCACGCCAACCGCCAACGGCTCCATGGTGATGCAGTTCTCGACCGGGCAGACATTGACGCACAGATTGCAGCCGACGCATTCGGCCTCGATCACCTCGAAGTGCCTGACGCCGTCGACCATATTGGTGATCGCCTGGTGTGAGGTGTCCTCGCAGGCGATGTGGCAGCGGCCGCATTTGATGCAGGCGTCCTGGTCTATACGCGCCTTGGCGACGTAGTTGAGGTTGAGATACTGCCAATCGGTGACGTTGGGCGTGGCGCGGCCGACGATGTCGTCGAGCGAGGCATGGCCCTTTTCGTCCATCCAGTTTTCGAGGCCGGCGATCATCTCCTGGACGATCTTGAAGCCATAGGTCATCGCCGCCGTGCAGACTTGCACATTGCCGGCGCCGAGCGCCATGAACTCGGCCGCGTCGCGCCAGGTGGTGATACCGCCGATGCCGGAGATCGGCAGGCCATGGGTTTCGGGATCGCGCGCAATCTCGGCCACCATGTTCATGGCGATCGGCTTCACCGCCGGGCCGCAATAGCCGCCATGCGAGCCCTTGCCGTCGATGGTCGGCTGCGGCGCGAAACTGTCGAGATCGACGCCGGTGATCGAATTGATGGTGTTGATCAGCGACACCGCGTCGGTGCCGCCGGCGTGTGCCGCCCGCGCGGGCTTGCGCACATCGGTGATGTTGGGCGTCAGCTTGGTGATGACAGGCATGCGGGTGTTCTGCTTGCACCAGCGCACCACCATTTCGATATATTCCGGCACCTGGCCGACGGCCGCACCCATGCCGCGTTCCGACATGCCGTGCGGACAGCCGAAATTGAGCTCGATGCCGTCGGCCTCGGTCTCCTCTACGACCGGCAGGATCGCCTTCCAGGCCTCCTCAACGCAAGGCACCATCAGCGAGACGACGATAGCGCGGTCGGGCCAGTCCTTCTTGACCTGCTTGATCTCGCGCAGATTGACCTGCAAGTCGCGGTCGGTGATCAGCTCGATGTTGTTGAGGCCGAGCAGGCGCCGGTCGGCGCCCCAGATCGCGCCGTAGCGCGGACCGTTGACGTTGACCACCGGCGGGCCTTCTTCGCCCAGCGTCTTCCATACCACGCCGCCCCATCCGGCCTTGAAGGCGCGGATGACGTTGTAGGCCTTGTCGGTCGGCGGCGCCGAGGCCAGCCAGAACGGATTGGGCGATTTGATGCCGACGAAATTGTTTCTGATATCTGCCATGCTCATGCCCTCCCGTTCGAGGTCAGTGCCCGATTGATGCTCTCCGCCGCGTCGCGACCTTGCGCGACCGCCGAGACGGTCAGGTCGTCGCCGCCGAAGATGCAGTCGCCGCCGGCCCAGACCCTGTCGAGCGAGGTCCGCCCTTCCGCATCGACCTTGATGCGGCCGGCTTCGAGGTCGATGGAGGCGCCGCTGCCGTTAAGGGCTGCCGGCACAAAGCTCTGGCCGATCGCCTTGAACACCTGGTCGGCGGTGAGCGTCAGCGTCTCGCCGGTGCCGGCAAGCGTGTCGCCGTTCAACGCCGTATATTCGAGTTCGATAGCGCCGACCTTGCCGCCCTCGGCGATCACCCGCTTCGGCTGCAGCCAGTGGCGGATGGTGACGCCATTGGCGGCGGCCAGATCCTGCTCGAACTCGGAAGCGTTCATGTGCTCCTGACCGCGCCGGTAGCAGATCGTCACCTCCTCGGCGCCAAGCAGCTTCGATTGCACGGCGGCGTCGATCGCCGTCATTCCGCCGCCGATGACGACGACGCGGCGGCCAACCGGCAGGCCGGAAAGGTCGCTGGCCTGGCGCAGCTCGGCAATGAACTCGACCGCATTGATGACACCATCGGCATCCTCGCCATCGGCGCGCAGCGCATTGACGCCGCCAAGCCCCATGCCGAGAAACACCGCGTCGTAATTGCGGATCAGGTCCGATAGTTGATAGTCGCGGCCGAGCGCCTTGCCGTTCTGGATGTCGATGCCGCCGATCGCGGTCACGTAGTCGACCTCGGCCTGGGCGAAATTGTCGACGCTTTTGTAGGCGGCAATGCCATATTCATTGAGGCCGCCGGCCTTCGGGCGCGCCTCCAGGATGGTCACGTCATGGCCGTGGCGGGCGAGCCGGTGCGCGGCGGCAAGGCCGGCCGGCCCGGCGCCGACCACGGCGACCGTCTTCCCAGTCGGCTCGGCGCGTGGATAAAACTGCTTGCTCTCGGCCATCGCGACATCGGTGGCGTAGCGCTGCAGGCGGCCGATCTGCACCGGCTTGCCTTCCGCCACCTCGCGCACGCAGACCTCTTCGCACAGCGTCTCGGTCGGACAGACACGGGCGCACATTCCGCCCAGGATGTTCTGGTCGAAGATGGTCTTGGCCGAACCGATCGGATTGCCGGTCGAGATCTGGCGAATGAACAGGGGAATATCGATCGAAGTCGGGCATGCATTCATGCACGGCGCGTCGTAGCAGAAATAGCAGCGGTCGGATTCGACCAGCGCCTCGTGGTGATCGAGCGGCGGGTGCAGGTCGGAAAAATTGTCCGCATACTGGTCGGCCTGAAGCCGGCCACCGGCAATACCTTCTTTGAACTGGCCTTCTGGCATCGTCAGTTCCCCATGTTTTCTTTTGAGGAAGGCTAGCACGTTTTATTTTTTTATCAATTGGTCAATTTTCGGCCCAAGTCGCTGAAAAGGCACGACAATAACATGATTTTTTTACTCATGTTATGACTGCAGGCTGGGCTCAAGTCCACGGCCGTGGATGGCCCGGACCTCCTCCGCGACCAGATGCTGCAATCGCCACAAATTGCGGTCGCGGATGCCGAACGCTTCGAGGTGGCTGACCGTGTTGTAGAGATATTCCGCGCCGGAGCCGATATGCCCGCAGGCTCTGGCCAGCACGCTCGCCACTTTGTCCAGCGGCTGGTTCAGCGACGTTCCCCTGCCCTTCACGCCGACCCAGAAGCCAAGCGCGCGCAGCGTACCTTGCGGCGTGCGCACCGGCAGCCATCGGACCGTGTCGATACTTTCGTGATCGCTGATCTCGCGCCGCAGCAGCCTTTCGATCTGAGCCGGTTTTTCGCCCTCCAGCAAACGATAGATCACCCCGTTGCAGCGTCCACCCCGTTCGAGCGCCATCATCAGACCGGGCTGCTCGGCGCTGCCGCGCCAGCGCACCATGTCGAGGCAAAAGGAGCGGTGCCAACCAAAGGCCGTGGCGAGCTGTTGCTCCACGGACTCGAATTCCGGCTTCCAGATCAGCGATCCGTAGGCGAACACCCATAGCGGCCCTTCATCGGCTTCATCGGACAGCCGCAGGGCAAGGGCTCGAAAGTCCTCGTCGTTCAACTCCGTCCAGCTCGGGTCAGGACCGGGATCGGCCTCTTCCCGATGGCACAGTGCGACAAGCTCTGGCGTGAGCGACATCAAGCGCATGAACGACAACCCCTCATCACCGTAGAGAAATCGAAAACCGCTCGACGCGCAATCCGGGAACGCTTGTCATGCGAGCTCATTGTTATCCGGGCGGTGTCGGATTTCCGTCGTGAAGATCGTCCTAGGATGGATCGGACGACGATCGACGCATGAAAGGTGAGGAGACCGAAAATGCCAAAAACCCCCATGCCCTTCTTCTGGTACGAGTTGATGACATCAGATCTCGACGCCGCCGAGGCGTTCTACACCAAGGTGGTCGGCTGGACGGCGCAGCCCTTCGACACGACCCCCGGTATGCCGCGCTATATCGTCATGAATGTCGGCGAGCGTGGCGTCGGCGGACTGATGACGATACCGGAGGACGCCGCCAAGATGGGCATGCCGCCCGCCTGGCTCGGCTACATCCACACCAGGGATGTCGACGCTGCCACGGCATCGCTGGAGAAAGCCGGCGGCACCGTTCACCGCCAACCCGACGACATTCCGGGCGTCGGCCGCTTTGCCGTCGTCGCCGATCCGCAAGGCGCGACCTTCATGTTCCTGCAGCCGAACGGCCCCGACCAGCCTGTCGTGCCGGCCAGCACGCCGGGCCATATCGGCTGGCATGAGCTTTATACGAGCGACTGGAAGGCCGCGTTCGATTTCTACTCCGACCAGTTCGGCTGGGTTGACGCCGGCGATTTCGACATGGGTCCGATGGGCACTTACCAGACTTTTACGGCCGGCCCCGAATCCGGCGGCGGCATCATGAACAAGCCACAGCAGATTCCGGTGCCGGTCTGGCAATTCTATTTCAACATTGCGGCTATCGACGCGGCGGCCAAACGGGTGACCGATAATGGCGGCAAGATCCTAATGGGTCCCATGGAGGTGCCCGGAGGCAGCTGGGTCGTGCAGTGCCAGGACCCGCAAGGCGCTCATTTCGCCTTGATGGCGCCGGTACGCTGACGGCGATAAACCGCTGTAGGAAGCACCGGCCTTTCGTTGTACCACCGACGAAGGGCCGTATTCCCCTGCCTGGCGCCGCCCTATTCCAGTGCCAGCACGGCGACCTTCAACTCGGCCTTTTTCGCGCCGCTGAACTGGACGGTGGCCGAGCCGGGCGCAAGCTTGAAGCGCACGCTCTTGCGGATGCCCGGGCAGGTTTTCACGCCGCTATAGCCCGCCGACTTGACGGCCTGACCATCCTGAATAACGTCGATCCAGGCCTCGCCCGAGAGGCTTATCTGGATGGCTCCCTCGGACGGCACCTCTACGCTGGCGACGGCGCCAAATGTGTTTGATGCCGGGGCACGTTCGGGCGGCAAGGTGAAGCCGGCCTGTTCGACCGGCACCAGCGCCAGGTCCGCGGCCGCACCGACCGCAAGCGCCGTTCCAGACGGTGTTGCCGGTGCTGCGGCAAACAGGGTCTGCTCCCGCGTCACCGGCCATTTGAAGGCCTCGCAGCCGGCGTCCTCGGCCATGGCGAAGCTGGTGCCTGCGACGATCGCGAACAGGCTGATGACGACTTTTTTCATGGCAAGGACCCCACACGTTCAGAGTGTCCACACATCAATACAACCATCGCGCTATAAATACAACCCTAGCGAGAATAATAAAAAAGGATTGGGGAACATTTCCGGTCACTGATTGTTGATGGCGAACCATTGGAAGTGAATGGTCCAATCCCCGGAGATAATCTATGGCCGGTCCGGGAAGGCTAAGATGGAGTTTTAGATGAAGCTTTTCGAAAGCCTCGCCAAGTACCAGCCGCAAGCCCTTGGCGTGCTGCGCATCGTGACCGCGCTGCAGTTCATCGAACATGGCACTCAGAAATTGTTCAATTTTCCCGTCAGCGACCAACCCCATGTGCTCACTGGGCTGACGCTCGCCGCTGGAATTCTCGAATTCGCCGGCGGCATCCTGCTGGCGCTGGGCTTGTTAACCCGGCCGGTCGCGTTCCTTCTGGCCGGCGAAATGGCGATCGCCTATTTCATGGCGCACATGCCGCGCGACTTCTTCCCGGTCAACAACGGCGGCGATTTGGCAATCTCGTTTTGCTTCATCTTCCTCTATCTGGTGTTTGCCGGCGCCGGCGCCTTCGCGCTGGACAACCGCCGCAGCGCCTGACGTCTTGAAAGGGATGCGCGCTCGGGCGCGCTTCCGTTAGAACCGTTGATGGCCTGAATGGATTTGCGAAGGTGGCTGTCACGGATCAGATGACACGCCTGCAACTGTACGGTTTTAACCCTACATCTGATCTGTTGACTCTTTGGACTGGGAGGCACCATGTTTCTCATGGCCGGATGCACGCTCCAATCATTGATAGACGGCGGCACCAAGATCACGATGCATTGCGCCCATTGCAGTTACATCCAGGTGCTCGATCTTGAACTGTTGCGCAACAGGTACGGGCCGGAAGCCTCGGCAATGCCAACTGATTTATTGCCCAAGATGAGATGCCGGAACTGCGAAGGCCGCACTATAGGTCTCAGCTATGCTCCCGATCTCACGAGCATTGTCGACATGGGCCGCAGCAATGCCGGAAATGATCACGCCTGATTCACTCAGGCGCGCATCCTTTCGAGATTGGCATCGAACAGCGGCGTCGCCTGCACGCGCGCGGCATGGCGCTTGCCAAGCAGCTCGATCTCGAAGCCGTCGCTTTCATCGGCGATCTCCTTCGGCACGTAGCCGATGGCGATGGATTTCTTCGAGTGATGCGCATAGCCGCCCGACGTTACCCAGCCGCGTACCGCGCCATCGAACCAGATCGGCTCGTCGCCGATGACGTCGGCGTCGTCGGCATCGACGACGAAGGCACGCAGGCGCAATTTGCCGCCTTGCTTGCGCTCGGCGAGTGCCGCGGCCTTGCCGATGAAATCCGCATCCTTGCTGTAGGCGACAAAGCGGTCGAGCCCGGCCTCGAGCGGCCCGTAGATCGGTCTGTATTCGCGCCCCCATGAGCCGTAATTCTTTTCCAGACGCAGCGCGTTGAGCGCCCGCGAGCCGAACAGGCCGATGCCGAATTCCTCGCCCGCCGCCAACAGCGTCTGGAACGCGGCGCGCTGATACTCCGGCGCCACCCAGATCTCGTAGCCGAGGTCGCCGGTGTAGCTGACGCGGCCGACCAGGCACGGCGCCATGCCGATATCCATCCTGCCCATGGCCATGAATGGAAATGCGGCATTCGAGACTTCCGAGCGCGTGACCTTTGCCAGGAGCTCCCGCGCGTTCGGCCCGGCAATCGACAGGCCGGTCAGCTTGGCTCCCAGCGCCTCGACATGGACCGAACCATCGTCAGGCAGGTGCCTCTCGAACCAGCGCATATGGTATTGCTCGGCAATGCCGGAGCCGGCGAGGAACCAGCCGTCCCCATCTCGATCAAGAGGACCCAGATTGGCCAGCGTGAAGTCGCCGATCAGCCTGCCGTCCTGCTTCAGCATCGGCGCCAGCGTCATGCGGCCGGGCTTGGGCAGTTTGCAGGCAAGCATCCGGTCGAGCCAGGCGGCCGCCCCCTCGCCCGTCACCTTGTATTTGGCGAAGCTCGAAATCTCGGACAGGCCGACACCGTCGCGAACCGTCCTCACCTCCTTGGCGACCTGGGTAAAGTCGCTCGAGCGGCGCCAGGAGAATTCGTCCTTGACGCCCTCCGGCGCATACCACAGCGGCACCTCCAGCCCATAGGCAACGCCCCACTGCGCACCCTTGGCCGACAGGAGATCGTAGACCGGTGTCGTCTTCAGCGGCCGCCCGGCGGGCAGCTCCTCATTGGGGAAGCGGATCGAAAAGCGCCTGGAATAATTCTCGCGCACCTTGGCGTTGGTGTAGGCCATCGTCGCCCAGTCGCCATAACGCGCGACATCCATCGCCCAGATATCTGCGCCGGGATCGCCCTCGATCATCCAGTTGGACAGCGCCAGCCCAACGCCGCCGCCTTGCGAAAAACCGGCCATGACACCGCAGGCAACCCAGAAGCCCGGCAGGCCGCGCACCGGCCCGACCAGCGGGTTGCCGTCCGGCGCGAAGGTGAAGGGGCCGTTGATGATCTGCTTGATGCCGGTGTTCTGGAAGGCCGGGAAATGGCGGAAGCCGACCTCCAGCGACGGCGCGATGCGGTCGATGTCCGGCTCCAGCAGTTCATGGCCGAAATTCCAAGGCGTCTGGTATTCCGACCACGGCTTGTTGGCCTTTTCATAGGTGCCCATCAACATGCCGCCGCGCTCCTGGCGGAGATAGAGCTCGCCGTCGAAATCGACCGCGTGGATGATTTCGGTGCCGGTCTTGGCGTTCCAGGCAGCGACCTCCGGCATGTCCTCGGTGATCAGATACATATGTTCCATCGCCAGCACCGGCAGTTCGAGGCCGACCATACGGCCGACCTCGCGCGCCCACAGGCCGCCGGCATTGACGACATGCTCGGCCACCACCTCGCCCTTGTTGGTGATGACGCGCCATAGCCCGTCAGGACGTCGCACGATGTCTTCGACCTTGGTGAAGCGCTCGACCTCGGCACCGAGTTTGCGCGCGGCCTTGGCATAGGCATGGGTGACGCCGGAGGGATCGAGATGACCGTCCTCCTTGTTTCTGACGGCGCCGACGAACTGCTTGGGATCGAGCAGCGGCATCAGTTCGGCCGCCTCGTTGGGCGAGATCTCCTCAAGCTCGATGCCGAGATAGCGGCCCTTGGCGACGACGCCGCGAAGCCAATCGAGTCGCGCCTCGGTTGCGGCTAAAAGCACGCCACCAGTCAGATGCACACCGGTCGCCTGGCCGGAAAGCTCCTCGATCTCCTTGTAGAGGTTGATGGTGTATTTCTGCAGCTTTGCGACGTTGGGGTCGCCATTGATGGTGTGCATGCCGCCGGCCGCATGCCAGGTCGAGCCCGATGTCAGTTCGTCGCGTTCCAGAAGCACCACGTCGGTCCAGCCGTGACGGGCGAGATGGAACAGCACGGAGCATCCGACGACACCGCCGCCAATGACCACGACCTTTGCATGCGATTTCATGGATTTTTCTCTGATATCAGTGAGTTGGATGGGTGAGATGAATCGGATCGAGAGGAGCCAGGCCGCCCCCCTCTGGCCTGCCGGCCATCTCCCCCTCAAGGGGGGAGATCAGCAGCGGCAGCGTCGCCACTCCCTTTTCAACTTCGGTGATTGGCGAAGAAAAACCTGACGGCCAATCTCCCCCCTTGAGGGGGAGATGTCCGGCAGGACAGAGGGGGGTGCACGCGCGCAAACCTAGAATCATCACGGCTCGCCCTGCCCGATCGCTTCCTTGCGCTTGGCCATGTAGGCCTCCAGCGCCTCGCGCACGGCGATATCCATCACCGGCTCGACATAGTCCTCCAGCGCCTTCTTCCACAGCCGCGTCGCGCGCGCCGTGGCGTCGAGCCCGCCGGCTTCCTGCCAGGCCTCGTAATTCTGCCAGTTGGACAGCATCGGCTGATAGAAGGCGGTGGCATAGCGCTCCAGCGTATGCGGCTCGCCGAAGAAATGGCCGCCGGTCGGCACCGCGCCCAGCGCCTCGACGGCAAGTTCCGCCTCGTTGACCTCGATCGGGCGCAGGAACTCCATCATGTGCTGGATCATCTCGACATCGATGATGAGCTTCTCGAACGACGCCGTCAGCCCGCCTTCCTGCCAGCCGGCGGCGTGGTAGACGAGATTGCCGTGGCCGAGCACCGCGCCCCACAGCGCCATCAGCGTCTCGTAGGCGCCTTGCGCATCGGCGGCATTGGAGGCCGAGCCGGGCGTCGTGCGGTACGGCAACCCGTAGCGCCGCGCCAGTTGGCCTGAGGCGATGTTGGCCTTGGTGTTCTCCGGCGTGCCGAAGGCCGGCGCGCCCGACTTCATGTCGACATTGGAGGTGAAGGCGCCATACATGACCGGCGCGCCCGGCCGCACCAACTGCGTCAGCACCACGCCGAACAGCGCCTCGGCGTTCTGCTGCGCCAGCGCACCGGCCAACGTCACCGGGCTCATCGCCCCCATCAGCGTGAACGGTGTCACCGCCACCGACTGGCCGAACTCGGCCATGGTCATCAGGCCTTCGGCCATCATCTCGTCGAAGCGGCGCGGCGAGTTGACCGAGATGATGGTGGTGATACCGGGATCGTCGCGCATCTGGTTGAGCGTCAAGCCTCGCGCGATGGCCATCATCTCGATGCCGTCCAGTGCCCTGCCCCGGCCGATCGCCGAGACATGGAAACTCTTGTCGGTCAGCGTCAGATTGGTGAAGTAGGTGTCGAGATGGCGGGAGTTTGCCGGCAGTTCCACCGGTGCGCAGACCTGGTTGCCGAGCATGTGGATGCAGTTGAAATGCTGCGCCAGCCGGGTGAGATCCGAATAGTCGCGCAAATTGCCGGCGCGGCGGCCGCGCTCCATGTCGTGCACGTTGGGCGGTCCGGCAACCAGCGTGAAATTGATTGTGTTGCCGCCGAGATGAACCGCGTTGGCCGGATTGCGTGGCGTCAGCACATAGCTGGACCGCGTGGTCTTCAACACTTCGTCGACCAGGCGGCGATCTATGCGGACATTGGCTGAGGCACGATCGACTTTGGCGCCGGCCTTCTCGAACAGCGACAGCGCGCGCGGGCTCATCACCTCGATGCCGAAATTCTCCAATATGTGCATCGACGCCTGATGGATCGCCTCGATCTGGTCGGGCGACAACATGGCCATCGGCGGATAGGGATTGGTCACTCGCCTGAGCGGCAGTTGCGGGATGGCCGATGGCCCCCTGTTGCTGGTGCGCTCGGCGCCGCGTTTGCGTCTTGGTTCGTTCATGCCTGGCATCAAAGCCCTGGCAAACCAGCCAAGCTGTCAGAAATACGCCGTTTGCGGGCGTGATTTTAGCCACGGCGGCACTTTTGCAATATCCGTTTAGAAAAAGCGACGAAATCGGTCGGATTGTTGATAGTTGATTCCTTCAAGGCACTGCGCCGGCGAAGCGTTAACGGACGCTGCAAGATTCCCTTTATGATTTCGGCCTATTGCTCTGCCGATGCGTAGCTCGAGTTTTAGTAAAATTGGTGCGGTTTGCGTGCTGCTGGTGCTTTCGGCCTGTGCCACGGCGCCCAATCATATCAACAATGTCTGCGCCGTCTTCGACCAGAATGACGGCTGGTTCGACAACTGGCAGTCGGCGGCCGAGCGCACGCAGCAGAAATACGGCGTGCCGGTTCCCGTGCTGATGGCAACGGTGCGCAAGGAATCCGGCTTCAAGAGCAATGCAAGGCCGCCACGCACCAAGCTTCTGGGCTTTATTCCGTGGAAGCATGTCTCCTCGGCCACCGGCTTCTCGCAGGCGCTGGACGGCACCTGGTCGCAATATCAGCGCGAAACCGGCAGTTGGGCGGCACGGCGCACGAAATTCGCCGATGCCGTCGATTTCGTCGGATGGTATCACTCCAAGACCGCAGACACCTATGGCGTCGCGCGCAACGACACCTACAATCTCTACCTCGCCTACTATCTCGGCTGGACCGCCTATGGCCGGGGCAACCGGGGCGATGCCGGCGTGCAGGGCTATGCCCGGGCCACCGATAAGATGGCGCGGGACTATGCCCAGCAGTTGAGCGAGTGCGGCAACTGACTTTGCCAAGGCATTCGCAGCCAAGTGAGGCAGCGCAAAGCGATGTTGCCCCTCACGCTGCGATCCTGCTGCCGCGCCATAGCCTTGGCGGCAAGAAGGACATCGTCATCGATTGCAAGTGTCGTTCTCACAATTCGTCCTCCTTCCCAAGCATCAAACATCACGCGTCACATGGAGCAATGGACGGAAATTCTCAAGGGATCGCATGTTTTGCTCAGCATGGCATTGCGTGATCCCGGTCAGTTCGGTTTCCTGGGCTTGCCCGGCTTTGGAGAACGGCCGGTTTCCGAAACCTCGTCGCGAACCTCGTGACGGCGGGCTTTCGAAACCGCTTCCGCCTCCTCGGCAGCCTGCCCCACCGCATCGGCTGCCGCGCCGCCCGTTTTGCCGCGCGGACGCTTTGGTGGCGTGCCGGCAAAACCTGGGCCATCGCCGTGCGGCGCATCGTCGGGCACGCCTTCGTGCGAAGCGTGTTCCTTGTCGAACTTGATCACCGGCTCCATTGTCGCCAGCACCTCGTCCGAGAGCCAGCACAGGCTCATATGGCCGTCGCCCAAGTTCTTCACCGGCGGCACCTTGGTCTCGCACAGATTGTCCGGAACCAGCTTTTTGTAGCCGCAGCGGGTCTGGAACGGGCAGCCGGTCGGCGGGTTCATCGCCGACGGGATGTCGCCTTCCAGCACGATGTGCTTCTTCACAACACTCGTGTCGGCGATCGGGATCGCCGACAGCAGCGCCTCGGTATAGGGATGATAGGGCGGCGCGAAGATCTGGTCGGTCGTGCCCTGCTCGACGATATAGCCGAGATACATGACGACGACGCGGTCTGCGATGTAGCGCACGACGGACAGATCGTGGCTGATGAACAGCATCGTCGTCTTGTTCTTGCGTTGGATGTCCATCAGCAGTTCGGTCACCGCCGCCTGCACCGACACATCCAATGCCGAGACCGGCTCGTCGGCCACCACAACCTTGGCGTCGCCAGCAAAGGCACGCGCCACGCCGATGCGCTGCTTCTGGCCGCCCGACAGCTGGCGCGGCTTGCGGGTCTCGAATGCCCTGGGCAACTTCACCAGGTCGAGCAATTCCAGCATGCGCTTGCGGCGATCGGCAACCGTCTTGCCGACATTGAATTTCTCCAGCGTGCGGATGATCTGCGAACCGACCGAATGGCTGGGATTGAGCGTGTCGAACGGGTTCTGGAACACCATCTGGATCGACGACACGGTTTCGACGTTGCGCTTCTCGATACCGGTTGACTGGATTTCCTTGTTGCCAAGCGTCACCGTGCCGGCACTTGCCGTCTCCAGCCCGAGCAGCACCTTGGCCAGTGTCGACTTTCCGCAACCGGACTCGCCAACGATGGCAACCGTCTCGGATTCGCGCGCCATGAACGAGATCGTTTCGTTGGCCTTGACCACGCGGCCCTCGCTCGAGCCGAACACCTCGCTGCCGCCGACCTTGTAGTATTTTCTCAGATCCTCGATCTTGAGCACCGGTGCGCCGGGCACGACACGCTCGTTGACCTTCTTGGCGCCAGGCGGCAACGCCTCCCAGTCGATCTCGTTGAAGCGCACGCAGCGCGAGAAATGGCCTTCGTGACCTTCGACTTCGATCATCGGGATTTCGGCGGCGTTGCAGACGCCTTCGACGAAATGGTGGCACCGAGGGCCGAAATTGCAGCCCTTGGGCCGCTCGTGCGGCAGCGGTAGCTGTCCGGGAATCGAGATCAGCGGCCGCGAATTCTTGTCGGCGCCTGGCAGCGGGATCGAGCGGAACAGCCCTTGCGTATAGGGGTGACGCATGCGGTCGAACACGTCCTTGATCTTGCCGGTCTCGACCGCCTCGCCCGAATACATCACCGTGATGCGGTCGCAGGTCTCAAGGATCAGGCCGAGATTGTGCGACACGAAGATCATCGACGTGCCGAACTTCTCGCCCAGCCCCTTGACCAGGTCGACGATGCCCGCCTCCACCGTCACGTCGAGCGCCGTCGTCGGCTCGTCGAGCAAAAGCAGCGCCGGCTTCGACAGCAGCGCCATGGCGATGACGATGCGCTGCTGCTGGCCGCCGGAGAGCTGGTGCGGATAGGAGCGCATCATGCGCTCGGGGTCGGGCAGCTTGACCGCGCGCACCATTTCGAGTGCGCGCTTATACGCCTCTTCCTTCGACACCTTGTCGTGGATCAGCGGCACTTCCATCAACTGCTGGCCGACCTTCATCGCCGGGTTGAGGCTCGCCATCGGCTCCTGGTAGATCATCGCGATCTTGTTGCCGCGGATGGCGCGCAGCTCCTCGTCGGAGAGCTCGCCCATGTCCTTGCCCTGGAATTTGATCTTGCCGCCGACGATCTTTCCGATGTTGGAGAGGTCGCGCATGATGCCGAGCGACACGGTCGACTTGCCGCAGCCGGATTCGCCGACGATGCCCATCGCTTCGCCCGGCATGACGGTGCAGGAAAAATCCATGACGGCCGGTATCTCGCCCTTGCGGGTGAAGAAGGAGATCGACAGGTTCTCGATCTCGATGATCGGCCCATTGGTCGGCTTGGCGGGATTTCGAACTGCCTCATTCATGGGTCGCTCCAATCCTGGTTCTTTCGGGCCTGGTTCTTCAGGCGCATCGGGCCGAAACCCGTGAGATCAGTCTTTCATCGATTGTTCGCGCAGCGAATCGGCGAGCAGGTTCAAGCCCAGCACGAACGACATCAGCGCGATCGTCGGCGGCAGCGCCGGGTGGATGAAGGAACGCAGCAGGCGGCTGGCGTCCTTGATCGCGGTGCCCCAGTCCGGGCTTTCCGGCGCCAGGCCAAGGCCGAAATAGCCTAGCGTGCCGAGCAGGATCGTGGTGTAGCCGATGCGCAGGCAGGCATCGACGATCAGCGGCCCCCGCGCATTGGGCAGGATCTCCCACAGCATGATGTACCAGGGCGATTCACCGCGCGTCTGCGCCGCCGCCACATAGTCGCGCGTCTTGATGTCCATCACCAGGCCACGCACGATGCGGAACACACCGGGGCTGGAGGCGAACACCACCGCCACGAAAATGTTGAGCTGGTTGGGATCGATATGCACGATCTTCAGCGGATCGGCGTCGAAGACCAGGCCGGCATAGATCCAGCCGCCGAGGATCAGGGTGATGCCGAGCAGGATGTAGAGCCGGTCGGGCCGGTTCTTGTAGCGCGTCCAGAACAGCACACTGAAGAAGATGATCGGAAACAGGAAGAAGACGCCGGCCATGCCATAGGGGATCGGCGTGTCCATGATGCCCGGCGTCACCAGCAGGTAGAACAGCAGGATGACCGGGAAGGCCAGCACCAAATTGGCCAGGAACGACAGCACCGTGTCGATCTTGCCGCCGTAGTAGCCCGCGGGAAGGCCAAGCGTGATGCCGACCATCAGCGCGAAGCCGGTTGCGGCAGGCGCGATGATCAGCACGATCTGGCTGCCATAGACCATGCGCGAAAACACATCGCGCGCCAGCTTGTCGCCGCCGAACAGATAGGTCAGCCCCGATTGCGGTTCGATGGCGCCCGGCAGCACGTCCTTCATGATGGGCACCTGGGCCAGCGGATTGAAGGGCGAGATGGTCGCGGCGAAGATCGCCGTGAACAGCCAGAACAGGCAGATACCGACGCCGACGATGCCGACACCGCTGTCGAAAAGCTGGCCATAGAGCGCCAGCTTCTTCTTGTAGGCGAAGCTCGCACCCATGACGATGACGAGCGCGATCCACACCGGCCAGAAGCGCGACAGCACTTCGAGAACGACGGTGAAGCCACTGATATATTGAACCGGCATCCGCTTCGTCCCCTACTGAACTCTGATACGCGGATTGAGAAACGCGTAACCGACATCGGAAATGAGCTGCGTGATCAGGACGATGAACACCGAGACCAGCGAGCAGCCCAGCAAAAGGTCGATGTCGTTGTTGCCGGCTGCCTCGACCAGCGTGTAGCCGAAGCCCTGGTAGCGGAACATCACCTCGACGATGACGACGCCGGTGAGCAGCCAGGGAAACTGCAGCATGATGACGGTGAACGGCGCGATCAGCGCGTTGCGCAATGCATGTTTGACCACCACGCTGCCGAAGGAGAGGCCCTTCAACCGGGCGGTGCGGATATATTGCTGCGTCATCACTTCGACCATCGAAGCGCGCGTCATGCGGGCTATGTAGCCGATGCCGTAGATAGCCAGCGTCATCACCGGCAGCGTGAAATTGTAGAAGGTGATGCCCTGGCTTGCCGAGGCCGCCGAGCCGTTCAGCAAGCCGAGCCATGAGGCGAAGATGACGGTGAAGATCACGCCCGAGACATATTCAGGTGTCGCCGTCGAGGCGATCGAGGCCACCGACAGCACGCGGTCGGTTCGCGACCCCTCGCGCATGCCGGCCAGAATGCCGATCAGCAGCGAGATCGGCACCATGACCGCCAGCACCCAGAACATCAGGATACCGGTGGCGCCGAGCGCGGGAAACAGTTTCGAGGCGACCGTTGCCTTGAACTTGGTCGAGCAGCCGAAGTCGCCCTCGAAGACACCGGCGAAGGTCGGCACAAGCGGATCGTTGCAGAACGAGAAACGCTGCGCCGGCTTGCCTGTCGCCGGATCGGTCACCGGCTGCTTGGGCAAGACGCCCAGCCACTGCCCATAGCGGACGAAGAAATTCTGCCGGTAGCCATGGTTGACCAGCCAGGTCTCGAGCTGCTCGGCCGACGTATGCATTTCGGTCTGGCTGATCGCCAGCTTCTTCAGATTGGGTTCGAGGTTGATCAGGAAGAAGACGATCATGGTCAGGCACAGCATCGTCAATGCCATGGTGCCAAGACGCCTGATAACGAAAGAAAGCATGGCGGCCCCCTGCCGATGGGTTGGGGTTTGAGCCGGCTATGAAAGCCAACCCTGCCGTGACCGGCGGGGCTGGCTGTCAAACAGGCCTTCGGATGCGATCAACCCTGTTTTTGTTTCATGACCTTGCCTGGGAGTCCGCAACTTTTTTGAGAAAGCGCGGACCAACAGGGACGGACAATGCAACGAGCGAGGGAAAGGGACCAACGCCCCTTCCCCTTGTCGGCGCTATCAAGCCTGGTCGAGCCAGACCTTGCCATAGTCGCGCTCGAAGGTCGGGTGCATCTTGTAGTTCTGCACCGCCTTGACCGAGTGGCTGTAGAGCTTGCGCCAGTACGGCTGGATGATGATGCCGGAATCCTGCAGGATCTGCTCGATCTCCTTCATCATGTCCTTGCGCTTGGCGGCGTCGGCGACGGCGAGCGCGGCGTTGAGCTTGGCATCCCACTCGGGATTCGACCACGCTGTCTCGTTCCAGGCTTCGCCTGTGCGATAGCCGATCGCAAGCACCTGGACGCCCAGCGGCCGCATGTTCCAGTTGGTCATGGACAGCGGATACTTGGTCCAGTCGTTCCAGAACGTCGAGCCCGGCAGCACGGTGCGCTTCACCTTGAGGCCGGCGTCGCGCATCTGGGCGGCGATCGCATCGCCGGTGTTCTTGTGCCAGTCTTCGTCGACGGTGATCAGTTCGTGCTCGAAGTCGGCCTGGCCGGCTTCCGCCATCAGCGCCTTCGCCTTGGCCGGGTCGCGTGCGACCTTCGCAAGTTCATAGTATTCAGGGTGAATCTGGCAAACATGGTGGTTTTCGGCAACGGTACCGGCATTGCCGTAGCCGAGTTGAAGAACGACATTGTTGTCGACCGCAAGCTGCAGCGCATTGCGCACCTTCTGGTCGCCATAGGGCTTGTTGTTGACGTTGGTGCGGCAGACGATGGTCGACGCCGTGACGATCTCCGACTTCACAAGGTCCATGCCGTCGAGGATCGACACATAGTCGGCCGAGGTCTCGAAATTGGTGTGCACTTCGCCGGCTTCGAAAGCACTGACCATGGCCGCCGGATCGGTACCGTAGTCGATGAATTCCAAGCCATCGAGGAACACTTCGCCATCCCACCACTTGTCGTCAGTGCGGCGCTTGTAAACCACCTTCTGGCCGACATCGTATGAAACGAGCTCGAACGGACCGGTGCCGATCGGGCAGGCTTTGAAGTCGCCACCCTTCTCGTCGAAGCTCTTGTGGACGATCAGGCCGGGATAGTCGCACACGTTCGGAATGAGCGCGATGTCAGGTTTGCTCAGCTTCAGCTTGACGGTGTGGTCGTCGACCTTGGTCACCGCGCTTTCGTCCAGCTTGTCATCCTTGACCAGCGTGCCGAGGCGGCCGGGCATGGAATTGCCTTCGGCCTTCTTGTCGGCCCAGCGCTTCAGGTTGAAGATCACGTCATCGGCGGTGAAAGCATCGCCATTCGACCAGGTCACGCCCTTGCGCACATGAAGGGTGTACTCGGTGGCGTCGTCGTTCACGTCCCAGCTTTCCAGCAGATAGGGGCGGAACGTGTATTCGGTGGTGTACTTGACCAGCGGCTCGAGCGCCTGGCGCTCGGCGTTGGCGATTTCCGACCAGTCGGCCTTGCGCGGGTCCTTCGGATCCTTGATCCACTGGGCGATCTTCAGCGTGCCGCCCTTCTTGCCTTTTACCTCTTCAGCCTTCGCCGGCGTCGGGTCCGCGAGGCCGAGCAAGCCGTAGGCCATTGCCGTCGATGCACCGAACACGCTGGCCATGGCCAGAAATTCGCGGCGATCCACCTTGCCTGCCTTGGCGTCTTCGGCCATGGCCAGGATGTGATCCGGAACGCGATCGCCGTTACTCTTGTAAATTGTCATGACTTAACTCCCATTGTTGGCTTTCCGCCTTTTAACATTCCGCATCCAGGCCATGATGTCAAAGACGGCGTGGATTGAGAACATGTTAGGGAATGTGCAACTTTGGAAAGGGAGCGGTTCGCGTGATAACGACAGTCTTGGCGCAAATTTGCTACTGCCCGTCGGATTCCTCTGGAATCTCGATAGTCGATTAAACTGAGACATTTACTCCAAGCCGGACAGCGCCAGCATTGAGCCGCCATGAGGCCAAAGTCCCGCCGAAATCAGTATTCCTTCTCGTAAAAAATGCCGCCCTTGGCTTCGCCGGCATCGTTGGCCTCGCCGCGCAGCTTGACGCCGCGCCCGACATTGAGGTCGATCGTCGCCTTGCCCGAACCTGGCTTGTCGCCCTTCTGGATCGTCACATAGGTGCGGTCGTTGAGATATTTGCCGGCCGAAACCGCCGTGCCGCCCTGGTCGTCCGTGGTGACGTCGAGATCGTCGACGCCAATGGCGCTGCGCAGGTTTTCCAGCAGCGACGTCGAGCCGCCGACGCCGGCCAGTTGACCGGCCGCTTCGGCGAGCTGGGCGATCTGCAGCGGCGACAGGTTCGACATCGAGCGGCCGAAGATCAGTTGCGCCAGCACCTCGTCCTCAGGCAGTGCTGGCACCGAGGAGAAGGTGAATTTCGGATTGGTCGCCTCGCCCGACACCACGATGGTGACGGTGGCGCTGGTCGTCGTCGTGGTCGCCGTCAGATTGAGATAGGGCACCAGCGAGCCGGAGAACCCGACCGTGCCTTCAGTAAAGGTCAGCCGCTTGCCGAGGATCGACAGCCGCCCCCGCTGCAAGGTGAAGGTGCCGACCGCTTGCGGCGATGAGGCCGGGCCGGTCAGCTTCAGTGAGCCGCCGAATTCGGCATCGACGCCCCTGCCCTGGATGAAGATCTGGTTCGGCGCGTTGACCGTGACATCGAGCGCAAGGCCAGTGCCGCCGCCCTTGCCGCTAGTCGTCGGCGGCCGCAGCGCCTTGTCCTGCGCCCTGACCGCACCTGGTGCATTCTTGTGCTTGACGTCGAGCGCCGCCAGCGAGCCCGGCAATTTGTCTGGAATGGTGATCACTGTCTTGGCGAGATTGACGGTGCCGGCGATGACCGGAGCTGACGTCAGCGGTCCCTTGATCGTCAGGTCGCCGCCGAGATTGGCGGTCACCACCCGTCCATCCGTATAGCGGCCATCGACCAGCTTGATCGACAAATCGGCCGGGAACCCCTGTGCCGGGTTGATGCCGACCGTGCCACTGGCCGACAGGCTGCCGCGCGTCGACAGCGTTCCGGTCAGCCGATTGATCCTGGCGACTCCGCCCGCGATGGAGACGTCGGCGGCAAGATCGTTGACGGCGAGGCCCGAGCGCGCATCGACCAGGCGCGCACCGGAGGTGCTGACACTGCCGCCGATGACAGGCGATGTCGCGGGGCCGCGCACCTGCAAATTGACGTTGGCGGTTCCAGACAGCGACAGACCTTGCGCGGCGAGCTTCTGGCTGAGCAGACCGAAGGGCACGGCACCATTGAAGTCGAGCACCAGCGCCGGCGTGCCCGACGTGGCCACGGTGCCGCCACCCTTAAGGCCAAGGCCGGCGCCATCGCTGACATTGGCATTGAAGCTCAGCTTGTTGGCGCCAAAGGTGCCCGACGAGGAAACACTCACCGCGCCGACACCTGCACCTCGGGTCTGCGACGTCTGCACCCCGGCCGCATCGATGTTGAAGGCAATTGCAGGGTTCGCCGGCGCACCCGTGACCTTCACAGTGCCCGAAATCGAGCCGGCGGCGTCGAGCCCAGGCGAGAAACTGTTGGCGAGCGACACCGGCACCCGCGCCAGCGTCGCGTTGATGTCGAGCGCCGTGCCAACCTTGCCGGTCACCGTCGCCGTGCCGCCGCCAAGGTTGAGCACGAGCCGGTCCAGCGTCGTCGTGCCATTGGCAATGCTGACGGTCGAGGCCTGGGCGATGGCTGCCCTGATGCCCTGGACGGTGGCCTGGCCGGAGGCGAGTTCGATGGTGGTGGTGCCCTTGGCCACCTTCACCCGACCCGCGGCCTTGGCCGGAATGCCTTTGACGGTTGCGCCGCCGGAAAAGCCGGTCCAATCGCCGTCTCGCTTCAAATCGACATTGATGCCGCTGATCACGGTGCCGCCCGACGTAACGGTGTCGGCGCGGATCTTTCCGGAAATCACGGGAGCAGCGAGATAGTTGGCGATCTGGGCGTCGATCGAGACGGCTCTCGCCTGCAGGTCGCCCCGCGTAATCGACGCCGTTGCCGCCTTGATCGCGACCTGCGGCGCAGCGCCGTTCTTCGAGAAAGCAATCGTGCCTCGCACGTCGCCTTCGGCCTTTTCCAGGGCAAGTGCGGCGAGCGGGCCGATGTCGGGCAGGTCGAGCGCGATGGTGCCGACCGGCACGAATTTCTCGTCCAGCGCCAGATCGCCGGAAATCCTGTTCTTGCCGAGCGACAGCAGCAGGCCGTTGATGGCGCTCTTGCCGTCCGCCGTCGCCAACACCGCGCTGCCTTGCAGCGCCTGGCCGGCGACATTGCCGGTCAGCTGTACATTCGCCGCCGGGCTGGAGGCATCGGCCTTGCCGATGGCAGTCAGCTTCAGCCCGGTGATCTCGCGCGCTGCCACAAGAAGGCGGTCGCTGTCGACGGTCAGCGACAGATCGGGCGCCGCGGCCGGACCCTGTGCGTTCAGGGCGAAGGCGATGGCGCCCTCGGCGTCCTTCGACAGCAGCGAGATGTCGCTCAGCGCGCCCTTGATGTCGGCGGCGACCTTGTTGTCGGCAAGGCTGGCTTGCCCTTGCGCAGTCAGCGCGCCCGAGGCCAGCTTCAATCCATCGACATTGACATTGCCCGACGCATCGCGCTTCAGCGCAGCGCTCAGTTCCGCGCGCTCGGCAAGCACGCCTCGCACCGCCGTCGGCAGCGCCGTCGAGGCGGCATCGGCTTTCAAATTGAGGTCGATGGCGCCGTCGGCCAGCGATACCCGGCCGTTGAACCCACTGTTCAGCGCATCGCTCGTCACCGAGCCGCTGTCGATGGTTACGGCGTCCGTGGCAAGGCTGCCGGCCACCTTCGCCGTGACCTTGCCGGCGATCAGCGGTGCGATGGTCGGGTTGTCGAGGCCGATCCTGTCGGCTGATACCGTGCCGGAGATCGGACCGGTTCGGGTCCTCAGATCGAAAGCATCGGAATGCAGGGCGACCACGACGCCCTCGACCTTGGTCAGGTTGGTGGCGACCGAGGGCAGGTTCGCCGAAATATCGAGACGCGGCTGCGTGCCTTGCCCCGCTGCCTTTACCGACAGCGCCTGCAGTTCGAGCTTGATCGGGCTTTCAGCGCTGCCCAGCGTCAGCGGCAGGCTGGGGCCGGTCGAGGCGAGGTCGAGGGCGAAATCGCTGGCGCCGTTCGGATTGAGGGTGCCTACCGCCTTGCCGGAAATCTTGTCGCCGGAGAGCGTCGCATGATCGAGGGCGACGCCGCCGGCCATGGTATAGCTGCCGGCCGCATCGACGGCGAGTGGCCCGAGCCCAGCCTGGCGGGTTTGGCTGGTCTCGACGCCAGCCAGTTGCGCGTTGAAACGGACGTCGGGAGCGGCCGGCGACCCGGTCACCTGAGCGGTGCCGGCGAGCGTGCCCACGGCATCGAGACCGGCCGAGAATTGATTGGCGAGCGCTGCCGGCAGCGCCGAAAATTGTGCCGCGAGGTCGAGCGTCTGGCCGGCGGTGCCAGACAGCGTCACCGAACCGCCGCCGACATCGAGCGCCAGCCTTTCGATGCTGGTGGTACCGTTGGCGGTGCTCAGCGTCGACAGCTGGGCAATCGCCGCCTTGATGCCACGAACCGTGGCTTCGCCCGAGGCAATTTCGACGCTGGTCTTGCCGTCGGCGATCTTCAGCCGGCCGGCAGCGGTCGCCGGAATGCCCGATATGGTGGCGCCGCCGGTGAAATTGGTCCAGTCGCCGTCGCGCTTCAGATCCACGCCGATGCCGCCGATCTCCGTGGTTCCGGACATGACGCTGTCGGCTTTGATCGAACCGGCAATCGCCGGTGCCTTGAGATAGTTGGCGATCAGCGCATTGACGGTGATGGCCTTGGCCGTCACCTCGCCGCGCGCGATCGAGGTGCTCTTCGCATCGATCGTGACGGAGGGCGCGTCGCCCTCCTTGGCGAAGCGGATGGTGCCGTCGATGTCGCCCGTTATCGCCTGGCCGGCAAGTGCGGCCAGTTGGTCGATGGCGGGTGCCGCGAGCGTCAGCGTGCCGAGCGGCATGAACTTGTCGTCCAGCGCCAGATCGCCCGAGACCTTGTTGTCGCCGAGCGAGACCAGGAAGCCATTGATCGAACGCTTGCCTTCGCTGGTCACCAGCGCAGCCTTGATGTCGAGCGGCTGGTCGTTGACGGAGCCGGTCAGCGATACGTTGGCCGCGGGACTGGTGATGTCGGCCTTGCCGCTCGCCGTCAGCTTGATGGCCTTCACCGTGCGGCCCGATGCCGTCAGGCTGTCGCTGTCGGCGGAAATGGTGAAATCCGGCGCCGTCACGGCGCCGCTCGCCGACAGCGCGAAATCGACCCCGCCGGCAACCGGCACGCCGACCGTCGGCGACAGCACGGAAACATCATCCAATTTGCCCTTGATGTCGGCCTGGATGTCTGTGCCTTGCAGGCTGGCCGTGCCAGCGGCACTGAGTTTGCCGGAGGTGAATTCGATCGCGTTTGCGGCGAAGGAGCCCTGCGGATCGCGGGTGGCGGTGGCCGAGAATTTTACCCGGGCGCCGAGCACCGAGGCGATCTGCGGCGGCAAGGCCGTCGCCACGGCATCCGCGTTCATCTTCAGTTGCATCGACAGGTCGGCAAGCGCCACCGTGGCTGTCAGCGAGGCGTTGAGCGCGTCGGAGCGCAGCGTGCCCTGATCGATGGCAATGGCGTCCTTGCTGACCGATCCGGCCAGATCGACGTCGACCTTACCGGTGATCAGCGGCGCCAGCGTCGCCACGTCGGTCTTGAGGCCACCCGCCTCCAGCTTGACGGAGACCGGCCCGGCGCGGTTCTGGATGTCGAAGCCGTCGGAATGTATCTGCGCCGCCAGATCATCCAGTCGCGTGCCGCCGGCGACGATCGAAACGAAGGAGGCGCCAATGTCGATGATCGGCGCCTTGCCGTCGCCGAAGGCGCGGGCGGTGGCATTGCTGATCGCCAGCGTGATCGGCTGCACCTTGCTGCCGACGCTGATCACCACGGGCGGCCCCTTGGCGGCGAGTTCGACCGAGAGATCGCTGGCGCCGGCGGGATCGACGATGCCGGTCGCGGTGCCGTGCACCGCATCGCTGTCGATATTGGCACGGTCGACGCTGACACCGCCGGCTGATGTGGCGGTGCCGGCGACGTCGAAACTGGTCTTGCCGGCAAACAGCGGCTTCAGATTCTCGGGCAGGAAGCGGGCGAAGTCGCCGTCGCCCTTGGCCTCGATATGATTGCCCTTGTCGGTCAGCTGATGGCGGCCCGTCAGTTGGGTGACGATCTTGCCGTCGACTGAGAACGTGCCGATGCCGTTCCAGTTGGCGAGCGGCCCCGTGCCGGAGACAATTATATCGACCGGCGGCGCATCGGGCAGCTTGAGCAAATTGGCGATGATGCCGCCCGCCGGCTCCGAGGCCTTGAGATCGAGGTCGAGCCTGTTATCTGCCGGCGCAAAGTGGATTTTGGCGTCGACATTGCCTTGTTTGCCGTCATGGCGGGTGACGTTGAGCATCGTCTCGACCGCCAGCGGCGCGGCATCGGCCTTGAGCATGCCCTTGGCGGCAAGTTCGGCGATGCCGCTGCCGGCAAGGTCTTGTCCCAGCGCGATCTCGGGCAGGTCGATCTGTTTGATATCAAGCGAAACCGGCAGCGTCGTCGTGCCGCTGCTCTGCGCTGGCTGCGTGCTGGCCACCGGCAACCGGGCAAGCTCTATGCGCTCGGCCGCGATACGGTCGGCACTGAAGTTTTTCGACAGCAGCGACAGCGGCGACCAGTCGACGGCCACCTTGCGCGCCACCAGCCAGGCACCCTCGCGGTCCTCCAGCACGACATGATCGACGCTGAGAGTTCCCGACCAGATGCCGTCTATGCCGCTGACTGTGATCTTGCGGTCGTCGCTCGAAGCCAGGCGCGAAATGATGCCGGCGAGATTTTCGCGGCCGCGCTCGGTCTTAGTCAACACCACCAGCGCGCCGATCGCTCCCGCGACAACGATCAGCAGCGTGTAGAGGAGAATGCGAAGGATGCGCCAAATCGTCTTCATCGCTCAGAACGCCTGCCCGATGCCGGCATAGATGCCGAAATGCGGATCGCCTGGATCGCGGTTGAGCGGCACCGCGGCGTCGATGCGCAGCGGCCCGAACGGCGTGACATAGCGCAGGCCGACGCCGGCGCCGACCTTGACGTCGGAAAAATCGGGGGCCGATTTGGTCGATACGCTGCCGGCATCGACGAACGGCACGATGCCGATCGTGTCGGTGACTGCGATGCGCATCTCGACCGAGGTTTCGAAGAAGGATAGGCCGCCGATCGGCTGGCCAGTGAAATCCTTCGGACCGATGCCCTGATAGGCATAACCGCGCACCGAACCGCCGCCGCCGGAGTAGAAGCGCCGGTCGGCCGGCACGTGTTCGAGGCTGGTGCCCACGATCGAGCCGACAGCTACACGTTCGGCCAGCACGAATTTCGAAGCCGAATCCAGCGACTGATAAGCCGATCCCTCGCCCTTCAGCTTCAGGAAGGCCGCGCCGCTCAGAATGTCGTAGCTCGGCTCGGCATACGCCAGCACCCGGAAGCCGCTGGTCGGGTTCAGCCGGTTGTCCCTGTTGTCATAGACATATTGCAGGGGAATGCTGGCGATCAGGTATTTGTGCTTGCCGAAAGCGTCGTGGATTCGCGAATAGTCGAGCGCCACCTCGGCCGAAACCGTCTGCTTCTTGGTCAGTTCGTAGGACAGGCCGGTGCTGCCCTTGACCGAGAAATGGTCATAGGCATCAGGATGTTCGAGCACCGTCTTGACGCTGGCGAAGAACTTCGATGCCGGCCCGATCACGCCCGGCTTCTCGAACATGATGCCGGCATTGTAGTTGAGTTCGCCGAGGTCGTTGCTGCCGATGCCGCTGATCTTGCCGTCGATGCGCAGCTTTTCAGCCCGGCCGAACAGGTTGCGGTGGCCCCAATAGCCTTCCAG
Organism: Mesorhizobium sp.; assembly: GCA_004017275.1. Classification (GTDB taxonomy): domain Bacteria; phylum Pseudomonadota; class Alphaproteobacteria; order Rhizobiales; family Rhizobiaceae; genus Mesorhizobium. The sequence continues at coordinate 83,633 of SAKE01000011.1, forward strand.
GCCCAGCCCCTCGGTGTTGGAGAAGGTGCCGCCGACGCCGAAATAACGCGGCTTGCGCTCACTGACCTGGACGCCGATCGGAACGTTGCCTTCGGCATCGAGCGTGTCGGCTTCCTTGAACGTCACGCTGTTGAAGACCTCGAGCGCCAGCAACCGGTCGCGCGCATCGTCGATCTCTTGTGGCGAATATTGCCGGCCGCGCTTGAGACCCGTCATGTATTCGGTGAAGTCGCGATCGACCTTTTCGGTGCCTTCCACCGTCGTGTCGCCATAACCGGCGACCGGTCCGGCGGCGACCGTCAGCGTCACGTCGAGCGTCGAAGTCGCATGATCGGCGACGATATGCCTGTCAGTCACCTTGGCCAGCGGCCTGCCCTCCTCCTTCAGCGCCCGCACGATCAGCGCCTCGGCCTTGAGCACGGCGCCGGACCCGGCGTCGCCACCTGATATCAGGCCATAATCGGCGCCCATCAGCCCTGCCGCGTCGCCCTCCAGCCTGATATCGCCCAAGGTGAATTTCGGCCCGGTGGCGATGTCGATGGTCACAGGAACCGGCTGCGGCCCCTTGAATTCCGCATCCGGCGGCAAATCGTCGAGCGGCTTGCCGTCGATGGTGACGGTGACGACGCCTTCGTAGCGGGCATCGGCATAGAGCGCTGCGACCAGTTGTTCGCGATCGCTGCGCGCCTTGGCCATCAACCCGAGCGAGCCGGAAACCGGACGCTCCTCGTCACTTTTCAAGGCCGACGCGTTTTCGAGCTTCTTGACCAGATCCTTGTCGGCGTCGGGCGCATTGATGGCCACGGCATAGCGTAGGGGATCGACAATGTCGGCGTCCTCGTCGCTGGACGACCCCCAGAGCTTGATGCCGAAAAGCTCGAAAGCCGCCGCCGGCCTTGATTCGGCGACGAGCACGGTCGAGCACATCATGGCCAGAAGCAGGGCGCGCGGAAGCGCACGCCCTGGCGCGCGACCTCCTGACATCTGCTCTTCATGCGCCGGCATTAAAACAACCTAGATTGAAAACCTAAAATTGGAATGAAGTTCTGAAGCGCTCGTAAAGGGGCCACAATCCAATTGTCTGAAATAGGACGGGCTTGGAATTCACACCTTTTGCGTCGCCGCAAGAATGCGTGATCCCCTGTCCTATGGAGGTACTACCGGCCATCGGCCGGAAAGGAAACCGTTGGCAGGCGGAACCCTGCCGCGTCCTTGTGTTGACAAGCCTGACTGAAGCTTGATCATGCCCGGACGTCAGCTGTGTCTGGAGGGGTGTTATGGCAATGCGCGCGGCTCGTGGTCTGTCGATTCTCATTCTTCTGTTTTTTGCCTGGAGCGGTGTCGCGCAAGCGGCCGAGGCCCGGCGAATTGCGACAACGGACAATTCCGATTATTTCGGCTTTGACCTTAGATCCGACCAGAACGTCACGCTCGACCAATGCAAGACGACATGTCTGGGCGACCCGGCCTGCCGCGCCTTCACCTACAATAAGAAAGCCAAATGGTGCTTTCTCAAATCCGACTACAACCAGCTGAAAACCTTTAACGGTGCGATCGCCGGCAAGGTCGTCAACATCGATGGCGACCCCGACATCGGCGCGCCGCCGGAACTCGCCTTCTTCCCCAACTGGATGGCCGACCAGGCTCAGCAATACCGCAACAAGCTGCTCGGCCCGGCCTATGACAAGCCGACTGAAGGCATGGCAGCCTTGATGAACGCCGCCGAGCAGGCCGTGCTGACCGGCGACCACCGCTCCGCCATGCTGAAATACGAGGCCGCGGTCTCGGTGCTGCCCGACGATGGCCAGCTCTGGCTCAACCTGGCGCGTGAAACGCTGGCCGTGCAGCCCGCCGCCAGCACCTCCGAAGCTTCCACTTTGCCGGCAAACGGCACTTCGGCCGCTTTCAACGCCTACAAGCTCTTGCGCACCACCAAGACGCGCGCCGAAGTGCTGGCGCTGCTCGGCAACGGCCTTGACAAGCGCGATCTCTACCGGCCGGCCCTGCAGGCCTATGAAGCCAGCCTTGCGCTAAACCCTTCGCCGGCGGTCCAGGCCGACTATGCCGATTTGAAGGCGCGCAAGGGTTTCCGCGTCATCGACCACACTGTCGACGCCGACACCAGCGCGCCGCGCATCTGCGCGCAATTCTCAGAGGATCTGGTCAAGACGGGCGTCGACTACGCCCAATTCGTCACCGTCGACAACGCGCCGCCCAAAGGCGTCGAGGCCAAGGACAAGCAGATCTGCGTCGAAGGGCTGGAGCACGGCCAGCATTATGACGTCACCTTCCGCGCCGGCCTGCCGGCGGCCATCGGCGAGGTGACCGCGGCCCCCGTGGTGCTGTCGATCTACGTCCAGGACCGCGCACCGTCCGCCCGCTTCACCGGCGACAGCTTCGTGCTGCCGGCCGGCGCGCGCCGCGGCATTCCGATCGTCACCGTCAACATGAACGCCACCGAAATGAAGCTCTACCGCATCGGCGACCGCTCGCTGGCCCAGCTTCTTTCCGGCTACCAGTTCCTCCACCAGCTCGACGGCTATGACATCTCCAACATTTCCGAGCAGATGGGCGCGCCGGTCTGGCAAGGCCAGCTCGACATCGCCAACGATCTCAACAAGGAGGTCACCACCTCCTTCCCGGTCGACGAGGCGCTGCCGCAGCGCAAGCCCGGCGTCTATGTGCTGACCGCCCGGGCCGTCAACGACAACAGCGACGACTACAATTCGATGGCCACGCAATGGTTCGTTGTCTCCGACATCGGGCTGTCGACCTATACCGGCCAGGACGGGCTCAATGTCTTTGCGCGTTCGCTGGGCAGTGCCAAGCCGATAGCAGGCGCCGAACTGACGCTGGTTGCCAGGAACAATGAGGTTCTCGGCACAGCGACATCGGATGCCGACGGCCACGCCGTCTTCAACCCCGGCCTGACGCGCGGCGACGGCGGCATGGTGCCGGCCGTGCTGATGGCCAAGCAGGGCGACGATGATTTCGTCTTCCTCGACATGGGCCGGGCCGGCTTCGATCTGTCCGACCGCGGCGTCACCGGGCGCGCCGCGCCCGGCGCGCTCGACGTCTATGCCTGGACCGAACGCGGCATCTACCGCGCCGGCGAGGATGTTCATGTCGCCGCCCTTGCCCGCGACGGCGCCGCCAAGGCGGTCGAGAATCTGCCGCTGACCTTTATCTTCTCGCGCCCCGACGGCGTCGAGGACCGCCGCATCGTCAGCGACGGCGCATCCGCCGGCGGCCATGCCGTCGACCTGCCGCTCGAACCGAACGCCATGCGCGGCACCTGGTCGGTGTCGATCTACACCGATCCCAAGCAGCCGGCGGTGGCCAGCCAGATGTTCCTGGTCGAGGATTTCGTGCCGGATCGCATTGAATTCGACATGAAGGCCGACAAGCAGGAGATCGCCCAGGGCGAGACCGCCAACATCGACATTGACGGCCGCTTCCTCTATGGCGCGCCGGCAGCGGGCCTGGCGCTGGAAGGCGAGTTGACGCTGTCGACGTCGCGCGACTGGGACCGTTTCCAGGGCTTTTCCTTCGGCCTCGCCGATGAGCAGTCGGCCGAGCCTACCGTTACCCCCCTCGCCGATCTGCCCGTGGTGGGCGACGACGGCAAGGTGACCTTCCCGGTCTCCGTCGACCAACTGCCCTCGACCACCAAGCTGGTCGACGCCAAGGTGACGGTCAGGATGCGCGAAACCGGTGGCCGCGCCATCGAGCGTTCGCTCAACATCGGCATCCGCCCGCAAGGCCATATGATCGGGATCCGTCCGGATTTCGCCGACAATGAAGTGCCGCAGGGCGGCACCGCAAAGTTCAGCCTGATCGCCGTCGATCCCGACGGCAAGCGCGAGGCGCTTAAAGGCGCGCAATGGACGCTGGTCAAGGTCGAACGCAATTACCAGTGGTACCGCTCCAACAACTCGTGGAATTACGAACCGGTCACCTTCACCAAGTCGATCGCCAACGGCCAGGTCGACCTCAGCGCCGACGGCGACGCAACGGTCTCCGTGCCCGTCGACTGGGGCCAGTACCGCCTCGAGGTTGAAACCGCCGATCCCGAGGGGCCGGCGACCAGCTATGAATTCGATGCCGGCTGGTATGTCTCGTCGACCACCACCGAAACGCCCGACGGCCTCGAGATCGCCCTCGACAAGGACACTTATGCCGCCGGCGAAGTGGCCAAGCTGAAGGTCTCGCCACATTTTGCCGGCGAACTTCTGATTAACATCGGTTCCGACAAGCTGTTGAAGACTGTTACCGCAACCGTGCCGGCCGGCGGCAGCACCGTCGACATTCCGGTCGGCGACGACTGGGGCGCCGGCGCCTATGTCACGGCAACCCTGTTCCGGCCGGGCGAGGCGCAGGAAACGCGCATGCCGGCCCGCGCCATCGGCGTGAAATGGCTGAAGGTCGATCCGGGCTCGAAGAAGCTCGCCATCACCTTGACGCCGCCGGACAAAACGATGCCGCGCCAGCAACTGTCGGTTCCGGTTTCCGTCGCCGGCGTACAGCCGGGCAGCAACGCCTATGTCATGGTTGCAGCCGTCGATGTCGGCATCCTCAACCTTACCAACTACAAGGCGCCGGATCCGGAGAACTGGTTCTTCGGCCAGCGCATGCTGGGCATGGAAATCCGCGACATCTACGGTCGCCTCATCGACGGCTCGCTGGGCACCACCGGCAAGCTCCGGACCGGCGGCGACGGCGCCAACATGCAAGCGCAAGGCAGCCCGCCGACCGAAAAGCTGGTCGCCTTCTTCTCGGGTATCGTCGAGCTCGATGCCGACGGCAAGGCGCGGATCGACTTCGACATCCCGCAGTTCAACGGCACCGTGCGCGTCATGGCCGTCGCCTGGACCAAGGACGCGGTCGGCCACGCACAGTCCGACGTCATCGTGCGTGATCCCGTCGTGATCACCGCCGGCCTGCCGCGCTTCCTGGCGCCCAGCGACGCCGCCGTCATGCGCCTGGACGTCGCCGACACCGATGGTCCCGCCGGCGACTATGCGTTCTCGATCGAAACGACGGGCGACCTGTCGACGGGCGACAAGCCCCTGCCCCAGAAGCTGACGCTCGCCCAGGGCAAGCGGCAGACGCTGACCGTGCCGCTGGTCGCACAGACAGCCGGCAATGCCTCGCTCACCATCAAGCTTGCCCATGCCGACGGCACCAAGGTCGAGCAGACGCTCTATGTGCCGGTGCGTCCGGCGCAATTGCCGGTCACCACCCGCCTGGTGGTCGACCTCAAGGGCGATGGCGGCGCGCTGCGCGTCGACAAGGAGCTGCTGGCGGCAAGCCTGCTCGACGGCGCCTCCGTCAGCGTCGGCGTTTCGCAGGCAGCCGCCTTCGACGTGCCATCGCTGCTGATGACGCTCGACCGCTACCCCTATGGTTGCGCCGAGCAGACCACCAGCCGCGCCATGCCGCTTCTCTACGTCAATGAGTTGGCATCCGGCATCGGCATGGCCAGCGACCCCGACATCCACGGTCGCATCCAGGATGCCATCTACAAGGTTCTGAGCTACCAGGCATCGGCCGGCAGCTTCGGCCTGTGGGGTCCGGGCTCCGGCGATCTGTGGCTCGATGCCTATGTCACCGACTTCCTGACCAGGGCGCGCGAGCAGAAATACGACGTGCCGAGCCTGGCCATGAACCAGGCGCTGAGCAACCTGCAGAACTCGCTCGGCTACGACCAGAGCGTACAGGACCGTGGCAGCGAGATCGCCTACGCCCTCTACGTGCTGGCCCGCAACAAGAAGGCCTCGATCGGCGATCTGCGCTACTATGCGGACACGCAGCTCGAAGCTTTCTCGAGCCCGATGGCCGTTGCCCAGCTGGCGGCGAGCCTGGCGCTTTACGGCGATACGCCGCGCGCCGAATCGACGTTCAAGACCGCCCTACAGCTCGCCAAGTCGACCACCGACTACGACTACTACCGCTCGGATTACGGTTCGCGGCTGCGTGACGGCGCGGCGATGCTGGCGCTGGCGGCGGAATCGAAGCCGGTGCCGACGATCGTGCCGGAGCTGGTCAAGCTGGTGACCAGGGAACGCGCCGAGGCCCGCTGGACCAGCACCCAGGACGAATCCTGGATGCTGCTGGCGGCTCGCGCGCTGAAGGAAGGCAATGATTCGATCACGCTGACCGTCAATGGCGCGCCGCATGCCGGCGGCTATTCCAACCAGGTCGACGGCTCTGACCTGGTAGACAGCCCGCTGACCATCGCCAACACCGGCAAGACCCCGCTGCAGGCCGTCGTCACCACGGTGGCGTCGCCGATCCAGCCCCAGCCGGCCGGCGGCGACGGCTTTACCATCAGCCGCACCTACTACAAGCTCGATGGCACCGAGGCCAATGTCACCGAGGCGACGCAGAACGAACGCTATGTCGTTGTGCTCAAGGTCAACGAGCAGAACACATGGCCGTCGCGCCTGCTGGTCACCGACCTGTTGCCGGCCGGTTTCGAGATCGACAATCCGGGCCTGGTGTCCAGCGCCCAGTTGACGAACTTCTCGTGGCTGGCGCAGACCGACGCGGCGCATCTGGAATTCCGCGACGACCGTTTTGTCGCGGCGTTCAACCCGGCCGACGGCGACCACGACCACAATTTGACCCTCGCCTATGTCGTGCGCGCGGTGACGCCGGGTACCTACGCCCATCCGGCGGCAACGGTGGAAGACATGTACCGGCCGCAATATTCGGCCCGCACCGCCACCGGCATGATGGAGGTCAAGGCGCCGTAAGGTGCCTCGGCGGATATGAACGTGAGGCTTGCGCTGCCCCTCATTGCCCTGCCGGGCATTTCTCCCCGTATAGTGACGGGGAGAAATGGGCCTGCGCCGAAGCTTTCGCCAGCTTCCAACGCTGCAAGAACAGCGCCGATACCTGCGACAGCTCCCTTCTCCCCGTCACTATACGGGGAGAAGGTGCCGGCACGCGGATGAGGGGCGGCGCCATGCTCTCCAGAAAACTCCTCCACCGCACAGTCATCGCCACCGCCACCGTTGCCGGCCTTGCAGTCCTTTCCGCAGCCACCCTCTGGGAACTCGACCGCGCCTTCCCGCCGCCGCTGCCGGCCGAACTCACCGTCTCCACCGAAGTCCAGGACCGCGATGGACAGCTGTTACGGGCCTTTGCCACGCCGGACGGCTACTGGCGGCTCGAAACCCGGCTCGACCAGGTCGACAAGCAATTCGTCGACATGCTGGTCACCTATGAGGACAAGCGTTTCTGGGACCATGAGGGGGTCGACGTGCTGGCGCTGGCCCGTGCGGCCGGCCAGTTCGCCACCAGCGGCCACATCGTCTCCGGCGGCTCGACCCTGTCGATGCAGCTTGCCCGGCTGATCGAGCCTCGCGAGAGCCGCAGCCTCGGCTCCAAGATCAAGCAGATGCTGCGCGCCATTCAGATCGAGCGGCGGCTGTCCAAGCGCGAGATCCTCGAACGCTATCTGACGCTGGCGCCCTATGGCGGCAATCTGGAAGGCGTGCGCGCCGCCTCGCTGGCCTATTTCGGCAAAGAGCCGAACCGGCTCACCGTGTCCGAAGCCGCCCTGCTCGTCGCCCTGCCGCAACTGCCGGAAAAGCGCCGCCCCGACCGCAATCTGAAGATTGCGCATGCCGCCCGCGACCGGGTGCTGACCCGCATGGTCTCCTCCGGTCTGCTGGGCGAGCGTGAGGCCGCACGTGCCGCCCTGGACGATGTCTCGGGCCTGCGCCGCACGCTGCCGGCTCTCGCCGCGCACGCTGCCTATGCAATGTTGCCCAAGGCCGTCCCCGGCCAGCCCTTGCAGCTGACGATCCGCAAGAGCGTCCAGGAAGGGCTGGAACAGGTGGCGAGGGACGCGGCCGCCAAGCTTGGGCCTCGCCTGTCGGTCGCCATGGTGCTGGCCGACTCCCGCACCGGCGACATCCTCGGTGAGGTCGGCTCGGCCAATTTCTTCGACGCCAGCCGCTCCGGCTGGATCGACATGACCAAGATCGTCCGCTCGCCCGGCTCGACGCTCAAGCCGTTCATCTACGGTCTTGCTTTCGAACAGGGCCTGGTGGCGCAGGAGACGCTGATCGATGACAGCCCCGTCGATTTCTCAGGCTATCGGCCGAAGAATTTCGACATGGGCTATCAGGGCGATGTCAGCATCCGGCAAGCGCTGCAACTGTCGCTCAACGTGCCGGCAATCCGCGTGCTCGACGCGGTCGGGCCAACGCGGCTGATGGCGCGCTTCCGCCAGGCCGGCGTCAGCCCCGTGCTGCCCGCCAACGAAGCGCCAGGCCTCGCCATCGGCCTCGGCGGCGTCGGGATAACACTACGCGACCTCGTCCAGCTCTACACAGGGCTCGCCAATGGCGGCAAGACGCACACGCTGCATGACGGCACCGAGCCCGCCAATGCCGAGCGCACCAGCGCCACCATTCTCGACGGTCAGGCCAACTGGCAGATCATCGACATCCTGTCGGGCGTCAAGCCGCCTGAGGGTGCCTTGCAGCGCGGCATTGCCTACAAGACCGGCACCTCCTACGGCTACCGTGACGCCTGGTCGGTCGGCTTCGACGGCCGCTATGTGCTGGGTGTCTGGGTCGGCCGCCCCGACGCCGGCGCGGTGCCTGGGCTGTCCGGCTATGTCTCGGCCGCTCCCATCCTGTTCGAGGGTTTTGTCCGCTCGGGCCTGGTCACCGTGCCATTGCCGGGCAAGCCGCCCGGCGTGTTCAGCCCCAGGCGCGAAGACCTGCCGGTCACGCTCGCCCGCTTCGGCGCCGGTTCGGACGGCCTGGTGCAGGCGACAGTGACCGAACCGGCACCAACCATCATCTTCCCGCCCGACGGCGCCCGCGTCGATCTCGGCACCAATTCAGTCGACGCCTCGCCGCTGGTGCTGAAACTGCAGGGCGGCCGTGCACCGTTCCGCTGGCTGGCCAACGGCAAGCCACTGGTTGGCATCGACCGTCGGCGCACCGCGACCTGGCAACCGGATGGGGCCGGCTATTCGACGCTGACGGTGATCGACGCCGCGGGGCGCGCGGCGAGTGTGAAGGTATTCGTTGAATAGACGGCTGCAAGCGATTCATGGAATTGGCTTTCCACACGCTCAGCGGATAGCAGGATACTCACCCCATGCCTGTTCCTAGGCACCCCCCTCTGGCCTGCCGGCCATCTCCCCCGCAAGGAGGGAGATTGGTTTTCCTTTCCGCTTTCGCCAACTGTCAAAGACAATACGCAACCGCAAAGCTGCCAATCTCCCCCCTTGCCGGGGAGATGCCTGGCAGGGCAGAGGGGGGTGCCTCGCGTAATCTTTTCTTGTCGGCAGCCTCAGCGCTGGCAGCAACGATTCTTGTCATTGCAGTCACCCTTCCCGCTTTCGCCGACGCCCTGCCCGCCGGCTTTGTCCGGCTCGCCGATGTCGACCCCTCGATCCGCCAGGACATCCGCTACGCCGGGGCGGACAATTTCCTGCATCGCAAGGTGAATGGCTATGATGCGCCGGCGTGCATCCTCACCGAGCAGGCGGCGAAGGCACTCTCCGCCGTCCAGAAGGCGGTCGCCGCCGGAAGCCTGACCCTGGTGGTGTTCGATTGCTACCGCCCTGCCCGCGCTGTCGCCGACATGGGCGAATGGACGCGTGAAGGTGGACCGCCCGATCCGCAATGGTATTCGAGGGTCAGGCGTGGCGACCTGATCGCCAAGGGCTATGTCGGAGAATTATCGAGCCATTCACGTGGCTCGACCGTCGACGTCGCCATCGCCCGAACGGACCGCAGGTCCAGCCCGAGCCCGGCCTGCGGTGCCGTCGATGCCGACACGCTCGATTTCGGCACCGGCTTCGACTGCTTTGATCCGATGAGCGAAACCGCCCACCGGGGCCTTTCCACTGAAGCGGCGGCAAACCGCAGGATGCTTGTCGACGCCATGCGCGCCGGCGGCTTCAGGAACTATGCTCGGGAATGGTGGCACTTCACGCTGGCAAATGAACCGTTCGCCAAGCAGCGTTTCGACTTTCCCATCACCGCCGACTGAGGCCGGACTAAATTCCACACGGCCTTGCCTCGGCACTGCTCATTTCTAGATAGGCTGAATGGCAGGCATAGATTCTTCCTGAGGGCGCAGGAGGAAAATATTTCTCGATAGGGCAAAAGATCGTCGAATATTTTCTCCAGAGGGGCAAAAAAGGCAACATTGAGTGCATCTAATTTCTATCAATTCGGTAGATTTGACGCGGGTTCAACGGAGGCAGAAATGACCAGACCTCATTTCAAGAAACTGCTCGGCGCACTGGTCGCCACATCTGTCCAGTTCGGCACGCTCGGTTTCGCGTTTGCCGATACCACCATTCTCAACGTGTCCTACGATCCGACACGCGAGCTCTACAAAGCCTACGACGAAGCTTTCGTCGCCCATTGGAAGGCCGAGACCGGCGAGACGGTCACCGTCCAGCAGTCGCATGGCGGATCGGGCGCTCAGGCCCGTGCCGTGATCGATGGCCTCGATGCTGATGTGGTGACGCTGGCACTCGAAGGCGACATCAACGCCATCGTCTCGAAGTCGAAGAAGATCAACCCCGACTGGCGCAAGAAATTCGAAAACAATTCAGCGCCTTACACCTCGACCATCATCTTCCTGGTGCGCAAGGGCAATCCCAAGGGCATCCACGACTGGAGCGACCTCGTCAAGGACGGCGTCCAGGTGATCACACCCAATCCCAAGACCTCCGGCGGCGCGCGCTGGAACTATCTCGCCGCATGGGCCTACGCCAACGCCAATGACGGCGGCGACGAGGCCAAGAACAAGGAATTCGTCGGCAAGCTCTACGCCAATGCTCCGGTGCTCGACACCGGCGCACGCGGCTCGACCGTGACCTTCGCGCAAAAGGGCATCGGCGATGTGCTGATCGGCTGGGAAAACGATGCCTATCTGGCACTCGACGAATTCGGCGCCGACAATTTCGACATCGTCTACCCGCCGACATCGATCCTGGCCGAGCCGCCGGTGGCGATTGTCGACGCCAATGTCGACGCCAAGGGCACGCGTAAGGTCGCCGAAGCCTATCTCGGCTGGCTCTATTCCAAGGAAGCGCAGACGATCATCGCTAAGAACCACTATCGTCCGGCCAAGCCGGAACTTGTGGCTCCGGCGGATCTGCCCAAAACACCTGAAATCAAGCTGATCTCCATCGACGATCCGCTTTTTGGCGGCTGGAAGAAGGCACAGCCTTATCATTTCGGCGATGGTGGTATATTCGACCAGATCTATAAGCCGGCCCAGTGAGCTAAATCTAGATCAGGACGATATGACCACAGCACCCGCGCAGGCGGGGTGGCGGTTCAGACAGCCGAGTGTCATTCCGGGTTTCGGGTTGACGCTCGGCTTCTCGCTTGCCTACCTCACCCTCATCATCCTCATCCCTTTGTCCGGGCTGCTCTGGCGCTCGGCTGCTCTTGGCTGGCCTGAATTCTGGGCGATCGCCACCGATCGCCGCACCATCAACGCGCTCGAAATCAGCTTCGGCACTGCCTTCATCGCGGCTGCCGTCAACGTCGTCTTCGGCACGCTGGTCGCCTGGGTGCTGGTGCGCTACCGCTTTCCTGGCCGCCGCATCGTCGATGCCATGGTCGATCTGCCCTTCGCCTTGCCGACGGCGGTGGCCGGCATCGCGCTGACCACGCTCTATGCGCCGAACGGCTGGATCGGCAAATTGCTGATGCCGCTTGGCATCAAGGTCGCCTACACGCCGCTCGGCATCGTGATCGCGCTGATCTTCATCGGCCTGCCCTTCGTCGTGCGCACCGTGCAGCCGATCATGGAGGAGATCGACAAGGAGGTGGAGGAGGCCGCCGCCACGCTTGGTGCCAGCCGCTTCCAGATCATCACCCGCATCCTGTTTCCGGGCCTGGCGCCGGCCATCATCACCGGCTTTTCGCTGGCCTTCGCGCGCGGCGTCGGCGAATACGGTTCGGTCATCTTCATCGCCGGCAATTTGCCCTACAAGTCCGAGATCGCGCCGCTTCTGATCGTCATCCGGCTGGAGGAGTACCATTATCCGGCGGCGACCGCGATCGCGGCGATCATGCTGTTTTTGTCGTTCCTGATGCTTTTGATCGTCAATCTCGCACAATCATGGAGCCGCAAGCGCTATGGCTGATCCCGAGATCAAATCCTACGCACCGCATCACGAGAGCCGCTCGGCGGCGGTCACCGAAAGCAGGCCGGCGCAGGCCGTCCTGATGGCAATCGTCTTCGCTTTCCTTGGCATCTTCCTGCTCCTGCCGCTGATCATCGTCTTCCACGAAGCGCTGGCAAAAGGCGTCGGTGCCTATACGCAATCGCTGAGTGATGCCGACACGCGCTCGGCGATCCGGCTGACGCTGCTGGTGGCGGCGATCTCGGTGCCGCTCAACATTGTCTTCGGCATCTCCGCCGCCTGGGCGATCGCCAAGTTCGAGTTCAAGGGCAAGGCCTTCCTGACCACGCTGATCGACCTACCTTTTTCGGTCTCGCCGGTCATATCGGGCCTCGTCTATGTGCTTTTGTTCGGCGCCCAGGGGCTGCTCGGCGGCTGGTTGAAAGCACATGGCATCGTCATCCTGTTTGCCGTGCCGGGCATCGTGCTGGCCACCGTCTTCGTCACCTTCCCCTTCGTCGCCCGCGAGTTGATCCCGCTAATGCAGGAGCAAGGCAATGGCGACGAGGAGGCCGCCCTTTCGCTTGGCGCCAATGGCTGGCAGACCTTCTGGTACGTGACCTTGCCCAACGTCAAATGGGGGCTGCTCTATGGCGTGCTTCTGTGCAATGCGCGTGCCATGGGCGAGTTCGGCGCGGTGTCGGTGGTGTCGGGCCACATACGCGGCCTGACCAACACCATGCCGCTGCATGTCGAAATCCTCTATAACGAATACAACGCTGTCGGCGCCTTTGCCGTCGCTTCATTGCTTGCGGGCCTTGCGCTCGTCACGCTGGTCTTGAAAACACTTCTCGAGATGCGCTACGGCGCCGAGATCGCCGCGACGCGCGGGCACTGACAGAGGGATTTGCATGGAAGTTCGCGTTGCCAACGTACGCAAGGAGTTTGACCGGTTTCCGGCGCTTCACGACGTGTCGCTCGACATCAAGTCCGGCGAACTGATTGCATTGCTCGGGCCGTCCGGCTCCGGCAAGACGACCCTGCTCAGGCTGATCGCCGGACTGGAGCTGCCGACTCGGGGAAATATCTTCTTTGGCGACGAGGACGCCTCGAACAAGTCGATCCAGGAGCGCAATGTCGGCTTTGTCTTCCAGCACTATGCGTTGTTTCGGCACATGACGGTGGCCGACAATATCGGCTTCGGCCTGAAGGTGCGGCACGGGCCGTCGCGCCCGCCGGCGCAGGAGATTCGCCGCCGCGCCTCCGAGCTTCTCGACCTTGTCCAGCTGTCGGGGCTGGAGAAGCGCTATCCGGCGCAGCTTTCCGGCGGCCAGCGTCAGCGCGTGGCGCTGGCGCGCGCCATGGCCATCGAACCGAAGGTGCTGCTGCTCGACGAGCCGTTCGGCGCGCTTGACGCGCAGGTGCGCCGGGAATTGCGCCGCTGGCTGCGCGAAATCCATGACGCCACAGGCCACACCACCGTCTTCGTCACCCACGACCAGGAAGAGGCGCTGGAGCTTGCCGACCGCGTCGTGGTGATGAGCCAGGGCCGCATCGAGCAGGTCGGCACCGCCGACGATATCTACGACACGCCGAACTCGCCCTTCGTCTACGGCTTCATCGGTGAGTCGAGCTCGCTTCCCGTCAAGGTCGAGAATGGCGAGATCTGGCTCGCCGACCGTCCGATCGGGCTTGCCGCGCCGCACGAGCCCTCGGGCGAGGCGATGCTCTACTTCCGCCCGCACGATGTCGAATTGCTGGACGGCTGCAGCGGCTGCATCGCCGGCACGGTCGCCGCCAGCCGCCGCGTCGCCGGCACGCGCCGGGTTGAACTCGAGATCGGCGGCGAGCGCCAGCGGGTCGAAATCGAACTCCCGGTCGATCATCCCGCGGCGCAGAAAAGCCGGGTCGCGTTCCGCCCCGGGCGCTGGAAGCTTTTCCCGGATGCTTGATCCTCTGGTAGAGGGCTACGCCAGCCAGTTCTCGATCTTCAAGCCCCTGATCCGGTTGAACTCTCCCGTGTTGGCAGTCACCAGCGTGGTGCCCAATGCATAGGCATGAGCGGCAATAAAAAGATGGTTGTGGCCAATGGTCTGGCCTGCGGCTTCAAGCTCGGCGCGAAGTCCGCCATACTCGGCATCCACCGGCACATCGAGCGGCAAGACAGGTATCTCGGCCAGCAAGTCTTCAACCTTCTTGAGCAGCTTGGCCGATCCCTTCTTTGCGCAGCCATATCGCAATTCCGAGGCTACCACGATGCTGGTGCAAACGGCGTCATCTCCCTCGCGCACCATTGCACTCGCGGCCTTGGCATACACAATGTGTATCTACCCTCTCTGGAAGAAAATCCTACGAACCATCTATTTCGGCAACGGTTTTTCTAGGAACGAGCGCTAAGCCCTGAACCTATGCCTCGTCGCGCGCCCTGCCCCAAAGCTATGGTCCGACCATAAACGCATTGCATCGGAGCCTGTTTTCATGAAGCGATTTTTCCTCGGGCTTGCCACTGTCGCCGGCCTGTTCCTCGCATCCTCCCAGGCCTGGTCGGCCGACAAACTGCTCAACGCATCCTATGATGTCGGCCGCGAACTGTTCGTGCAGGTCAACAAGGCCTTCGCCGCGAAGCATCCGGGCGTCACAGTCGATCAGTCGCATGCCGGCACTTCGGCGCAGGCGCGCGCCATTGCCGAAGGTCTTGGCGCCGATGTCGTCACCTTTAACCAGGTCACCGACATCGACTTCCTGGTCAAAAAGGACCTCGTCTCGGCCGACTGGCAGAAGGATTTTCCCGACAACGCCTCGCCGTTCTATTCTCTGCCTTCGTTCCTCGTCCGCGCGGGCAATCCCAAGCACATCAAGGACTGGAGCGATCTCGTGCGCGACGACGTGCAGGTGATCTTCCCCAACCCGAAGACGTCAGGCAATGCGCGCTACACCTATCTGGCGGCCACAGCCTACGCCAAGGAAGCCTTCAAGGGCGACGAGGCCAAGGTGAAGGAGTTCATCACCAAGCTGTTCAACAATGTGCCGATCTTCGACACCGGCGGCCGCGCCGCGACCACCACCTTCGTGCAACGTGAGATCGGTGACGTGCTGATCACCTTCGAGTCGGAGACGCGCGGCATCCGCAAGGAGTATGGCGACGACAAGTTCGAGCAGGTCACGCCTACGGTCAGCCTGCTGGCCGAATTCCCGGTCGCGATCGTCGACAAAGTTGCCGACGAGCACGGCACGCTCGATCTGGCCAAGAGCTATCTCGATTTCCTTTACACGCCAGAGGGCCAGGATATCGCCGCCCGCAACGGCCTGCGGGCTCGCGATGCCACTGTGGCGGCGAAATACAAGGCCGACTTCCCCGATATCCGGCTGCTGACGGTGGAAGACGTTTTTGGTGGCTGGGATAAGGTACAGAAGGAGCATTTCGCCGCTGGCGGCCTGCTCGACCAGACCTATGGCAGCCGTTGACGGCAGCAACATCCTAGGGTGAACGAAAAGCCGGCGCTTTGCCGGTTTTTTTCGTTTTCTGCGCCGGCAACCCCAGTTTCAGTGAATATCGGCGTCATCCCAGCAAAACGTTACAAAGAATCAACGCGTTTGTGCCTAACATGCAATTCAGCGGCTTGTTTCCGCGAAACATCGTCGCGTAGCGAAAACGTCATTATTTGCACACAAACAGTCGCCAGATGCGAGTGGTTGGGGCTTCAATGGGTTGATCTGGGCATGTTGACAAAAAAAGGCAAATACGGCCTCAAGGCCCTCGTGCATCTGTCCGGCCTGCCGGCCGGCCAATTGGCCTTCGTCAACGATATCGCGGTGGCCAACAACATCCCGAAGAAATTCCTCGATGCCATCCTGGGCGAGCTACGCAATGCCGGCTTCGTCCAGAGCCGCAAGGGCAAGGAAGGCGGCTACCGCCTCGCCCGGCCGGCCTCTGAAATCAAGATCGGCCATGTCGTGCGCGTGCTTGATGGGCCGCTGGCGCCGATCCCTTGTGCCAGCCGCACGCAGTATCAGCGCTGTGAGGATTGCGACGAGGCGACCTGCCAGGTCCGGCACATGATGCTGGAGGTACGGCAGGCGATCGCCGAAGTGCTGGACAATCGCAGCCTCGCCGCCATGCGCGACGCCGACAATGACGATTTCCCGGTCGAGCTGACGTCGCAGATCTGAACCACCGACTGCAAGCCGACCGCGCTCAGACAGACATGAGATCCTTCGATTGAAGAAGGGTTCTCCGAATCTCGGGTTACGAAGCTCGAAATCACGGAGAACCCCATGCAGCTTTTGGCCTACCCGTTCACACCAGACGCAGCCTCGAATACATCGCGTGGGGACGTCGTACCCGCTACGTGCTCCGTACCCGCCACACCGAGGTCCATCCATCCTGCATTCACGGCCTCAAACATTTCTTCGGCAGGTCCGGAGTGACCCTTTGGGATGCCGAATTGCTCGAACGCTTCCGCCCACCCCGCACGCGGGATTGCAAAGGCTTTCACGTCGAGATTCAGGACTTCACCCAACTGCTCCGCGACTTCATCCGCGGTGACCATCGAACCAATCTCGACGATGCGCTGCCCCGACCACGCTGGCCCGGTCAAAAGGGTTGCGACCTCTGCGCCGATGTCATTCGTCGCGACCATGGTCGATTTCCGGTTTGTCGGATTGTAGTAGACCGGTAGCGTTCCACCCTGCGCGACCTGCAAGCCGTAAAGAAAGTTTTCGAAGAATCCACCTGCGCGCACAAATGCCATTGGCGATGTCAGGTCGCGAAAACCTTGCTCCAGAAGTGACAAGGCCGCGATCACCCCGTGCCCGCTGGTTCTGTTCGCACCCATCGACGAAAGCGCAACCACCCGCGGCGGCGCTGCCTTGGTGAGCGCCTCGACATAGCTTGCAATCACGCTCTTTGCTTCTTTGTAATCGGGCGACGGCGCCCAGACAGGGGGCAACATGACGAACGCGCCTTCGACGCCTTTGAGCGCTCGCTCGGTGGCTGCCGAATCATTCCAATCGCCGTCAACCAGTTCCACGCCCTGCTTCGCCCAGTTAACCGCCTTCTCGCGGTCGCGGACCAGCGCGCGCACCTTCTTGCCTTGCGCTAGCAAATGCCTTGCCGTCGCGCCGCCCACGTTTCCCGTGATTCCCATTACTAAAAACATGCGTTTTCTCCTGATGTTGAGGGACAGAGCTGCCCCTGTTGGTTCAATGGATGAGCGGCAGAATGGCCCGGATACGGGGATCGCGCAGATAGAGGCCGCCCCAAGTCATCGCGCCCAGAAGCAGGGAAATGATTTCCGGCGGCGACCCCAACTCACCGATGCGGACATGGGCGCAGATGGCACCTCCCAAAAAGCCCGTCACCAGGATCGCGCCGAGGACGGCGGTGACCGGGATGGCGTAGAGGCTGGCGCAGGCGAGTATGATCGGACCCACGACACGGGTCAGGTCCATCGCGAACCCGGTTTCCTGCAACATGCTCGCGATCTGTACAGGCGCGAAAAGCTGAATAGTGCCATCTGCCACCAGAGCGATAACGACAAACGCGCTCACTATCCGGCCGGCCCACACGGCGCGATGCAAGGTCATAGTTTCAGGTGTCTGAAGCAGGTTCCTAGTTTCGGACACTTGTCATTCTCCGATGGGGAGATCCCATATTCGAAGCTTACTGTGCCTCTTAGGTGTGATAAAATGCCGAGGAAATGAACCAACTGTTCTCTTTTTGGGAAACAATAACGAGGCGCGGAAAATGCAGAATCTCGAACCCATCCTGATATTCACAACGGTAGCGGAAATGGGGAGCTTCACCCGCGCGGCCGATAGCCTGGGCATCCAAAAGGGGAGAGCCTCAACGGCGGTCCGGAAGCTGGAAGAAGATGTGGGTGTCAGGCTTCTGCACCGGACGACGCGCAGCGTGCGGTTGACGGAGGACGGACGCGCATTTCATGCCCGTGCCCGCGATCTGCTTGCTGAAGTCGATGATCTGCACTCGATGTTCGCAGGCGACGGCGTGGCACTTCGCGGACGTTTGCGGGTCGACCTTCCGACCGAAGTGGCGCGCACAACGATCGTGCCGGCCCTGCCGGATTTCATGGCGGAGCACCCCGAATTGGAGCTGGAGGTGTCGAGTACCGATCGGCAAGTCGATCTGGTTCAAGAGGGGTTCGATTGTGTATTGCGGCTTGGACCCATTCGGGACGAGACGCTGATTGCCCGCCCACTCGGCCTGTTGCGCATGGCCAACGCTGCCAGTCCCGCCTATCTGGCGCGCTATGGCGTCCCTCGATCGCTAGAAGATCTCCAGCGTCAGGAACATAGGACAATTCATTTTTCGACGATGCTGGGCGCGAGACCCTATGGATGGGAATATCCGGACGGCGACAGCTACGCGACGCTTCAGTTGCCAGGTGCGCTACACGTCAACAGCGCGCAGACCTACGAAGCCGCCGCCCTCGCCGGCCTTGGCCTGATTCAGGCGCCACTCTTGGGCATTGGCCGATACTTAGAGAGTGGAGCGCTTGTGGAGATCATACCCGATTTTCGTCGCCGGGCGCTCGCCGTGTCCCTCGTCGTTGCACATCGGAGCAATCTATCGCGCCGAGTCCGCGCATTCATGAAATGGATCGAAGATGTGCTGACGCCGTATATGGAATAGCGAGACGAATATCTTCGTCCGGGCCCTCGAAATCAACATTCTGAAGTTATGTCTGCCGGTCGGCGATGGACGGCCCAAGAACATGGCGGTGCAGGCGCACTACATCCTGCTCAAGCGCGACCGCCTGCTGGAGGCACTGAAGCTCTACCCCGAGCAGATGATGACGTGGTCCCGTCGGCAATGGCTGACCGAGGCTCAGGACAGCACCGGCATCGGCACTGACGAAGGATCATGACCGGCGTAGCTGGCGGATGGCGGCAGCTACGAGTTCATCGACCGGGCGTGTCGCATCGAGCATCAGCGCCAGCTCATCCGCCGCGGGCGGCTCGAGGATAGCGAACTGGCTATCGACCAGGCTCGCCGGCATGAAATGGCCCTTGCGGTTGCCGACGCGCTGCCTGGCCGTGGCAGGGTCGATCTCCAGATAGAGGAAGACGATCTGCGGGCAGAAGCCGCTCAGCCGGTCGCGATAGCTGCGCTTCAGCGCCGAGCAGGCGGCAACCACACCTTCGCCATGCCCCGCCGATGCCGCGATGCGCTCGCCGATCGCATCGAGCCAGCCTTCGCGCAATTGATCGGTAAGCGGCTCGCCGCGTGCCATCTTCGCGACGTTTTCCGGCGGGTGCAGCCTGTCGCCCTCGATGAAGACGGCGCCGAGTGCTGCCGCCAGCACCGTGCCGACGGCCGACTTGCCGCAGCCGGCGACGCCCATCACCACGATGGCCGGCACCGAGCCGGGAGCGCCCGTCGGCGCCTGTGCCGCCTTTTCGTCCACTGTCAGCGGCTTGCCGGCGCGCGGCCGTAGAGCAGCAGCATGGCGACGATGACGACACCATAGATGATCTGCCGCCCCGCCTCCGGCATCTGCATGACCGACAGGATAGACTGCAAGAGCGTGATCAGGATGACGCCAGCGACGGTGCCGAGATAGGAGCCGCGCCCGCCCAGGATCGAGGTGCCGCCAAGCACCACCGCGGCGATCGATGGCAGCAGATAAGCATCGCCCATCGACTGTGCCGCCTTGGAAGCAT
This sequence comes from Mesorhizobium sp., assembly GCA_004017275.1. Classification (GTDB taxonomy): domain Bacteria; phylum Pseudomonadota; class Alphaproteobacteria; order Rhizobiales; family Rhizobiaceae; genus Mesorhizobium. The sequence continues at coordinate 103,443 of SAKE01000011.1, forward strand.
AGCCGGCGAGAAGCACGCCGCCAAACGCCGAGAGCCCGCCGGAGACGGCGAAGGCGATCATCACCACGCGCCTTGTGTCGATGCCGGAGAGATAGGCGGCGCGCTCGCGGTTGCCGATGCCGTAGACGGTGCGGCCGAAGCTGGTGCGGGTCAGTACGAACACCATCGCGGCCCCGATCAGCGCCCAGATGATGACCGCGTTGGGCACGCCCGGAATGCCAAAGCCGGTTGCCAGGTAGCGCATGGCGCCCGTCGCCGAATCCTGTGGCGAGAAGCCGCCGGTGTAGACCACCATCAAGCCTTGCGCGACGGCGTTGGTGGCCAGCGTAATGATCATCGAGGGGATGCGCAGATAGGCGACGCCGATGCCGTTGACGACGCCGATCAGCATGCCGCAGAGAATGCCGAATGGAATGGCCAACGCCACGCCGACCGGGCCATAGGCCGCCGCCGCGCAGGCCATCATGGCGCCTGCCGCCACGGACCAGGGCACCGACAGGTCGATCTGACCAAGCAAAATGACCAGCATCATGCCGGTGGCGATGACACCGAGGAACGACGCCACCTTGAGCTGCTGCAGCAGATATTCAGGCGACAGGAAGCTCCTGGAATAGAGGCTGCCCAGGAACAACAACAGCACGATGCAGGCAAAGGCCGTCAGCACCGCCGGGTCGGCGCGGCGGATGAATCTGGGCATGCGGCCGGCAATGCCGCCAAGCGTCGTTTCGCTCACAGGAACCACTCCAGCCGGTTGCGGACCCGAAACAGGGCGAAGGCGCCGAGGCTGACGGCGACCAGCAGGATAACGCCCTGGAACAGCGGCTGCCAGAGCGGATCGAAATCGAAGACGAACAGCAGGTCGCCGATGGTGCGGAAGGCCAACGCGCCGAAGATCGCACCGATGGCGCTGCCCTTGCCGCCGAACAGCGAAACGCCGCCGAGCACCACGGCGGCGATCGAAAACAGCGTGTATGCGTTGCCGCTGGCATAGGCTGCCTCGCCCGTATAGGTGAAAAAGGTCAGGAACAGGCCGCCGATCGCCGCCAGCAGGCCGGCCAGCGTGTAGGCAGCGAACTTGCCGCGCCGAATTGGCACGCCGGACATGTAGGCTGCCGTCTCGGATGATCCGGCCGCGTAAGCCGCGCGGCCAAGGACCGATCGGCTGAACGGCACCCAGATCACCAGCACCACCGCAAGCAGGACGACGAGGCTCGCCGGCACCACGCCGAACACGCGGCTGGTCAGCGCATCGGCCAGGTCCTCATTGACCGAACCGCCCGGAAATGGCCGCAGCAAAAGGCCGATGCCGTAGTAGACGGCCCCTGTGGCAATGGTGGCGACGATCGGCTGCAGCCGTCCATAGATGACGATGGCGCCGTTGATCGCGCCGCACAACAGGCCCACCGCCAGCACGGCGATGACGCCGAGCGTCGTCTGCATCGGCGTGCCCACCACCAGCCAGGACGCCAGGCAGTTAGTCAAAAGGAAGATCATGCCGATGGACAGGTCGATGCCGGCGGTGATCACCACCAGCGTCTGCGCCATGGCGACGAAGGCCAGCAGCACGCCCTTGTTTGACGCCGTCTGCACGACATTGGCGGTGAAGCCCGCCGGATGGTTCGAAGTGTAGATGGCGAACATGACGATGAAGATGCCGAACGCCAGCAGCGTCCCGCGCTGCTCGGCAAGCCAGTAGCGCCAATCCTTCATGCGTCCGCTCCCAGGCCCACCGGGCTGTCCTCGCCATGGATGTTGAGCGCGCTTGATATCAGCGCCCGCTCTGTGATCTCGGCGCCGACCAGCTCGCGCTTGACCGCCCCGTCATAGAGCACCAGCACGCGGTCGCAGCAACCGATCAGCTCGTCATAATCGGTCGAGTAGAACAGGATCGCCGCACCCGCATCGGCGAGCTTGCGCATCAGCTGGTACAGCTCCTGCTTGGTGCCGACATCGATGCCGCGCGTCGGATCGTTGAGCAGGATGATGCGCGGCTGGCGCATCAGCCATTTGGCGATGACCACCTTCTGCTGGTTGCCGCCCGACAGCGCGCCGACTGGAATGTCGAGGCCCGCCGTCTTGATCGCCAAAAGGCCGACCATGTCGTCGATCAGCCGCTGTTCGGCGGCGCGATCGATGACGCCGGCTTTCGACAGCCGGTCGAGCGCGGCGAAGGACAGGTTCTCGCGCACCGTCATCGGCAGCATCAGCCCTTCGGTCTTGCGATCCTCGGGAATGAGCGCCATGCCGATGCCGTCGTCGCGCGCAACGGATGGACTGGTGATCGACACCGGCTTGCCATCGATCAGGATCTGGCCGCCGAGGCCGCGCAGCACGCCGAAGAAGGCGAGCAGCAATTCGCGCTGACCCTGGCCGTCGAGACCGCCAAGGCCAACCACCTCGCCTGCCCTGACGGTTAGCGAGATGTCGTGCAGCCGGTCGGCCCAGGAGAGCTTGCGGGCCTCTAACCTGGGGGCTGCGATGGCAGGCACCGCCGCCGGCTTGGATGGAAAGATATGGCTGTATTCGCGGCCGATCATCAACTCGACCACTTCATTGTCGCTCTTTGAGCCGGCCGCATAGCTTGCGACGTTGCGGCCGTTGCGGAACACCGTGCACTGGTCGGCCAGTTCGGCGATCTCGTTCATGCGGTGCGATATATAGAGCAGAGCCAGCCCTTCCGAGCGCAGCCGTTTCAGGACATCAAAAATCTTCGAGACATCCGCTGCCGTCAGCGCCGAGGTCGCCTCGTCGAGGATGAGGATGCGCGGCTTCCTGGCCAGCGCTTTGGCGATCTCGACCATCTGCCGGCGCGACAGCGGCAGGTCCTTGACCAGCGCCAGCGGGTGGATGTCTGAGGCGCCGGCGCGCGCCAGCGCCTCTTCCGCGATGCGGCGCTGCGCCTTGCGGTCGATCATGCCGAAGCGTTTGGGAGGATCGGAAATGACGATGTTGTCGGCAACGCTGAGCTCGGGGACCAGCGACAGTTCCTGGAAGATGCAGACGATACCGGCCTTGTTGGCGGCCCCCGGTGAAGCAAAGGTCACCTCGCGTCCGTCCAGCGTCATGCGGCCCTCGTCGGGCGCCACCACACCGGCCATGACTTTGATCAGCGTCGACTTGCCGGCGCCATTTTCACCCAGAATGCCGTGGATGCTGGCGCCCGTCACGACAAGCCCGGCGTTTTCCAGCGCGCGCACGCCGCCATAGCGCTTGGATATGCCTTCCATCCGGAAGAGCGGAACCACACCGTCCATCGGTCCTCCGAGGCACTTTGACGACGATTAGGGGATAGAGTGGTCGGCGCCGCGGGAGATTTCGCGGCGCCGGCTGTGCAGCCTATTGGTCGGCCTTGGTCTGACCCATGATCTCCTGCGCGGTGAAATTTATGCCGCAGGTCGGGAAGGAATTGCCGACGAAGAAATTGTCGGACTGATCGGGAAAGAAATCCTCGCCGGCCTTGAAGTTCGGATCCTCGACGATCGCCAGCGGCAGCTTGACCGACTGCGGGACGACGTTGCCCTCAAGTGCCGAGATCGCCGTCTTGATGGCGACCGCAACCTGCGCGGGGCCGGTACCGGCCGACGAACATTTCAACCCGTCGCCTGCATGGGCAGCGCAGAATTTGCGGAAGCCGTTCTCGGTCTCGCCACCGAACGGCACGAACGGATGCTTGGCATCGATCATCGCCTGCACGATGCCGGTGTCGCCGCCCTGTCCGGTCACGCCGTCGAAGGGGCCGTTGGTGGCGATTGCGTCGGCCGAGGCCTTTTGCGCGACGCCGTCATCCCACTTGCCGACAACCTCGGTGACCGCCCATTTCTTGCCGGAGGCATCGAGAGCCTCATGGATGCCATTGTGGCGGTCGGTGTCGACCGATGTCCCAGCAACGCCACGCACCTCGAGCACTTTGCCGCCGTTCGGCACATGCGTGATCAACCATTTGCCCCACAGCTCGCCAAGGCCTTTTTGGTCGACGTTGACGTTGATGGCGTCCTTGGTGTCGAGAATGTTGTCGAAGGCAACCAGCACGACGCCGGCTTCCTTGGCGCGCTTGATCACAGGCCCGAAGGCCGTCGGGTTCTGCGCGTTGACCACGATGGCGTCATAGCCGGAATCAATGAAGTTGTTGATCGCCGAGATCTGCGCCGGCACGTCCTCTCCGGTCGAGACGACCTTGAATTCCTTCAGCTTTGCAGCAACGTCCTTCTGGGCTGCATAGGCCTTCGCGGTCTGCACCATCTGGATGCGCCACGTGTTGGCGATATAGCCGTTGGCGAGCGCAATGCGGTAAGGGCCGTCCTTCTTGGGGAACTTGAAGAACTGCGTATCCGCGGCCCAGGGTGCGAAGCAATCCGGCTCAGCCGCCGGGCCCTTGACGATTTCGGGGCCTGCGGCAATCGCCGACGAGCTCAACATGACGAATGCAGTGGCGGCAACGACGCCACCAACAAGTGACTTGATCATCGATATTCCTCCCAATTGCAGTTCTGTTTGTTGTTTGGCTTTGCGAAGTCTCGCGCGATGGCCGGCACCTCCTGCCTGGCCACACGCTTTCTTGGTCGCCGGTGACGGCCGACCCGGCCCCTCCCCTTGTCGCATTCAGCAGGGCGAAATTATCATATTATCCATAATAAACAAGTATCAGTTGTCGCTTATGTATAATAAACAGGCGCAACCTGTTTCCCACGCACCTGTCAACCAAAGATGGTAGCGCTACCAAATTGGCGTGTAAACCGGCATTCGCACAGTCGCCTCTGTGTGTTTCAACGCGCTGTGCTCTCGCGACGCTTGAGCTCGAAACCGAGATCGACGATCCGTTGCTCCGGCCTGTTGCCGGCGATCGCCGCCAGCGCCATGGCGACGGCGCGCCGGCCGATCTCATAGCGGTGGGTACGGATGCTGGTGATCGATGGAAACGCCACCTGCATCATGTCGAGATCGTTGAAGCCGACGATACCGATCGTCTTCGGCACCGCGATCGAGGCGCGATGACACTCGAACAGCACGCCGAGCGCGATGTCGTCATTGTTGCAGAAGACACCGTCGAGCGTCGGCATCTTGGCCAGCGCGTCGCGGAACATTTCGCGGCCGAGCGATACGCTGGACAGCACCGGCGTGGTGGTGACAAGGCGCGGATCGAACAGGCCGGCAGCCTCCATCGCCGCGCGATAGCCTGCCAGGCGCCGCTGCGAGCGCGGGTCCATGCGCGCGCCGATGAAGCCGATGCGGCGGTAGCCTGCCCCGATCAGATGTTCAGTCGCCGTCCTGCCGCCGTCGAGATGCGAGAAGCCGACCATCATGTCGACCGGATCGGGACCGGTCTCCATGACCTGCACCACCGGGCAGCCGGCGCTCTCCAGCAGCTTTCGCGAGGTCGGTGTCTGGTCGATGCCGGCGACGATCAGCGCTGCCGGCCGCTGCGAGCCGAACAGCTGCAGCAGCCGCTCTTCCTCGAGGCCGGAATAGTGGGTGTTGCCAAGCTGGATGCGGAACGGGCTGGCCGACAGGCTGTCATAGATGCCACGCACCACCTCGGCAAAGACGTTGTTGGTAAGCGACGGCACCAGAACGCCGAACACCTCGGCCCGCGCCGAGGCCAGCGCCCGTGCATTCGGGTCCGGCACGTAACCGAGCTCGTCGATGGCGGCATGGATCTGGCGGCGCAGTTCTTCCGAGACACGCTCCGGCTCGCGCAAGGCGCGCGACACGGTGATGGCGCCGACACCGGCCTTGCGCGCGACATCCGATATGGTCGGGCGGCCGCCGCCCCGGCGCGAGCGCGGCTTGATCACGGCCCCGCTCGCTCGTACCCGGCAGGGCGCGCCCGCGACCCGATCGTCCTTGCTGTCTCCATCTCACCGGCCTTTGCCGCACCCACTCGCCTTCTGGCGTCGCGCAGCCTGTCTTCCATGTCAAGCAACCGGAGACGATCTGCCTCGTTCAGGCCGCCAGGGCGGTGCGGCGCCGTGCCTTCCAGAACAACAGTCCGATCGCCAGTATGTTCAGCAAATTCCAGGCGATGCCGTTCAGGAATGCCGCGGCATAGGAACCGGTCAAATCGTAGATCCAGCCCGACATCCACCCACCGATCGCCATGCCGAATATGGTCGCCATCATGACGATGCCGATACGCTGGCCGGCCTCCTTGGCCGGCATGTAGTCGCGCACGATGATGGCGTAGCAAGGCACGATGCCGCCTTGCGACAGGCCGAACACCAGCGACACCACATAGAGCGAGGCTAGCCCGTCGAACGGGATATAAAACAGCAGCGACAGGCACTGCAGCACCGAGCCGATCAGCAGTGTCCACACAGCGCCGATGCGGTCGGCGAGAAAGCCGGACGCCAGCCGGCTGACGACGCCGCCTGCCATCATGATCGACAGCATGTCGGCGCCATGTGCGACGCCGTAGCCGAGGTCCATGCAATAGGCGACGATATGCACCTGCGGCATCGACATCGCCACGCAGCAACCGAGCCCTGCGACGACCAGCAGCACCTGCAGGGCCGCCGGCGACATCGAGATCGGCTGCACCGGCCGGCTTCCGGGCGAACCCGCGACGGCCGCCGCCGGAGCGCCGCGCCGCAGCATCAGCACCAGCGGCACCATTGTGACCAGGCAGAAGATCCCGATTGCGGCATAGGTGAAACGCCAGCCTTCCGCCTTCATCAGCGTCGGCATGATGGTCGGCCACAACGCTCCGGCAAGATAGTTGCCGGCGGCCGCCGCCGTCACCGCGACACCGCGCCGCCGGTTGAACCAGTGCGAGATGTCGGCGATCAGCGGACCGAAGATCACCGATGTACCGATGCCGATCAGCAGCCCCTGAGCAAGGGTGAATTGCAGGATCGAGGTCGACAGCGCCGCGAGCAGAAGGCCGGCGGAAAGCGCAATCGAAGAGAGCAGCGCCGGAACCCAGTAGCCCATCCGGTCGATGGCGCGGCCGATCAGCACGTTGCCGGCGGCAAAGCCGACCATGGTCGCGGTGTAGGGCATGGACGCGGCAGCACGATCGACGCCGAACTCGGCCTGCACGGCGGGCAGCACCACCACGACAGCCCACATGCCGACGGCGCCGATCGTCGCCAGCAGCATCGAGATGGCAAGCCGCATCCAGGCATAGGAGCTGTCGATGCCGGGGCTCGACGGGATGTTGTCTGCTCGGGTCAAGGCGTTTCCTGTCGGCAGTCTCGGAGATCGGCTACCGCTTGCGCCACTATCGGCGCATTCTCAGGCCGCAGCAGCGCCACAGCGGGCAAATCCGTGGCTCCAGGCCTGAGGCGAATGCAGGAACCGATGCCAATATGCGGAGTTTCCCAACGAGCAGAGCTGCAAAGGAGTCCAACCATGACCGCCACCAAGAAAAAATGGTCGGCCGAGGTGACCGAGCACAGCAACGCGATGGATCTTGAGGATCACGTCTTCGAATCCGACGACGCCAGGAAGATCGCCGCCTCGCTGAAACGATCCGCCGAACACAGCCACCGGCGCAAGGCCGAGCCGTTTCAATCCGCCATGTCGATGCTCAACTTTTACATCAACCGCGCCGGCAAGAACCTGCCAGCCGCACGCAAAAAAGTGCTTGAGGATGCCAAGGACGAACTGCGCGCCGCCTTCGGTCGTGAGAAGGACGATTAGAAACGAGGGTCCTATCGGGCACGAATGACGCCGTCTGTGTTGGCGAGCAACTTGCGCACGGCGTTACGCGCCGCGTCCGGCCTCTGCAGGCGGATGTTCTTCTCGATCGCCTCGTGCAGCTTCTGAGCGTGGTTGAGATCGTCGATCTCCCGCGTCGTATAGGCAAAGAGATGATCGAAGGCGGATTCGATGAGCACGCCGAGCGGCACCAGAAGGTCGTTGCCCGAAGCTCGCAGGATGGCGAGATGGAAGCGTGTGTCGGCGCGGGTGCGCTCCTGCAGGCTGGTCGCTGCGCCCATCTCACGGCAGGCCTGGCTGATCTCGGCCATCTGCTCCTCGGTGCGCCGCATGGCGGCAAAGGCGGTCGCTTCCGGCTCGATGATGTGGCGGAATTCCTGCACGGTCTTCAGGAACACTTCGCGATCGGGCGACGTCGCGTACCAGGCGAGCACGTCGCGATCGAGCAGGTTCCAGCGTTCCTTCGGCTCGACCCAACTGCCGATCTTGGGGCGCGATGCCAGCAGGCTCTTGGCCATCAGCATCTTGATCGCTTCGCGCACCGCCGAGCGGCTGACGCTGAAGGTCTCCGACCATTTCGCTTCATTGGGCAGGATGGTGCCAGGCGGATAGTCGCCGCGCACGATCCTGAGCCCAATTTCGCTGGCCAGTGAGGCATGAACGCTGGAGCCTGGAATGCGCGCCGCGTCAGCTCGGCGAACGCCAGCCGCGCGCTCGGCGGAGGCCGCTTTCGACGGCGATTTTTCCTTGTTCGGCTTCGCGTCCCGCATAGGCTCCAGAAAGTCTGGTTTCAGCAAGCTGTCAAGCGCGGCAACCGGCTTGGGTCGCAAAGCCGGTCGCTGTGCACAGATCAGCCTCGGCTAACCCGACGGATCAAGCCTGCTTGACGTATTTACGCCAGCTATGCTCCGGGCGGAAACCCAGCACATCGCGCGCCTTGCGGTTGGAGAGTAGCGTCTCATATTCGCCGAGCTCGGCTCTGACCGGCACGCCGGGGTAAAACCGCTTCAGCAATTCAGCGGTAGGCAGATCGGACGAGGTGTCGTCATTGGCGGCGTTGAACACCTGATAGCCGAGCCCATCCTTCTCGACGGCGCGCAGCGTGATCTGGCCGAGGTCGCGCGCGTCGATATAGCTCCAGGCGATACGCTTGCGGAAACCCGGATCGGCGAACCATTTCGGAAACAGCTGGTATTCGTGCGGCTCGATGACGTTGCCGATGCGCAAGGCGTAAATGTCGGTGCCGTTGCGCTGCGCAAAGGCGCGCGCCGTCTTCTCGTTGACGACCTTGGACAGCGCGTAGCTGTCCATCGGATCGACGTCATAGTCCTCGTCGAGCGGGAAATATTTGGGATCGCGTGGCTCGTTGGCGAACACAAGCCCATAAGTCGTCTCGCTGGAGGCGATGATAACCTTGCGGATGCCGAGCTTCACCGCCGCCTCGATGACATTGTAGGTGCCGAGCGCATTGATGCGGAACACCTCGTTGTCGGTGGTGATCATGATGCGCGGGATGGCGGCGAAATGCACCACGGCATCGACCGGCTGCGGGCGCAGCGACGGGTCGAACTCATGCAGGCCCATATAGCTCGACAGCGCGTTGAACACCTGCCCGCTGTCGGTGATGTCGGTGATCAGGGTGCGCACCTTGGGATTGTCGAGCGGCTTGGTGTCGATGTTGAGCACCTGGCAGCCTTGCTCGACCAGATACTGCACGACATGGCGTCCGGCCTTGCCGCTGCCGCCGGTGAACATGATCCGCTTCGTCATTTTGCTCTCCACATCCTCTGGGATTCATGTGTATTGTCAGACAATATCGCCATCCGCAACCACTCTCGCCTGCAAAATGGCAGCGCCTGACATCAATCATTGCAACAGGACTTGAAGACATGAACACGACTGCCGCGAGCGAGAAGATCGGCTTCATCGGCCTTGGCCTGATGGGCCACGGGATCGCCAAGAACATCGTCGACAAGGGCTACAGCCTGACCTTTCTCGGCCGCAAGAACCGCAAGCCGGCGGAAGACCTGATTGGCCGCGGCGCGACTGAAGCATCGACCTCGCGCGATGTGGCGGCGGCATCGACGATCGTCTTCATCTGCGTCACCGGCTCACGCGAGGTCGAAGCCATCATTCGCGGCCCGGGCGGCCTCAAGGAGGGCTTGAAGAAGGGCTCGGTCGTCGTCGACTGCTCGACTTCCGATCCGGTCTCGACCGTTGCTCTGGCAACTGAACTCAAGGCGCTCGGCGTCGATTTTGTCGACGCGCCGCTCAGCCGCACGCCGAAGGAAGCCTGGGAAGGCACGCTCGACGCCATGGTCGGCGCGCCGGACGCCCTCTTTGCCAGGGTGAAGCCGGTGATCGAAACCTGGGCCGGCCGCATCGTCCATATCGGCGACACCGGCGACGGCCACCGCATGAAGCTGCTCAACAATTTCATCTCGCTCGGCTACGCCGCGATCTATTCCGAGGCACTCGCATTAGCCGAGAAGGTCGGCATCTCGCCGCCGCGCTTCGACAGCGTCATCCGCAATGGCCGCATGGATTGCGGCTTCTACCAGACCTTCATGCGCTGGACGCTGGAGGGCGACCGCGACGCCCACAAATTCTCCATCGCCAACGCCTTCAAGGACCTGACCTATCTGGAATCGATGGCGGGTGCGGCCGGCATCGCCAATCCGCTCGGCAATGCCACCAAGAACTCCTTCGCCGGCGCCCATGCCACCGGCCCGGCCGAGCAGTTCGTGCCGATGCTGGCGACGCATATCGGCAAGGTCAACGGTGTCGACCTGATGCCGACCAAGGATGGCAAGAAGCAGACGATTTGAGTGGTCTACTTGTCCTGATCGAGGTTGGCGCCGCCCCTCATCCGGCTGCCGCCACCTTCTCCCCGTATAATGACGGGGAGAAAGGAGATGCTCGCAACGCCAGCACCCTTCCTGCAACGTTGACAATTGGCGAAATCATCGATGACGGCGTCCTTTTCCCCGTCACTATACGGGGAGTTGAGGAGTGGTCCGCGCAGCGGACGAAAAGCCAATTGCTTGGCTTTTCCGAGCGACGAACGCCCGGCAGGGCGATGAGGGGCAGCGCCAACCTTTGCTCATAAACTACCGCCTCCACCGCCCTATCCCATCGTCGGTGTTTTCAAGCAGCTTGTGCACGGCGTTGCGCGCGGCTATCGGACGCTGCAGGCGGATGTTTTTCTCGATCGCCTCATGCAACTTCTGCGCCTGCCGCTGGTCGGCGACCTGCTGCGTGGTAAACGCGAAGAGATGGTCGAGCGCCGATTCGATCAGCACGCCGAGCGGCACCAGAAGGTCGTTGCCGGAGGCGCGCAGGATGGCCAGATGAAAGCGCGTGTCGGCGCGGATACGCTCCTGCAGGCTCAAGGCCTCGCCCATCTCGCGGCAGGCCTGGCTGATCTCCGCCATCTGCTCGTCGCTGCGCCGCATGGCGGCAAAGGCCGACGCTTCCGGCTCGATGATATGACGAAACTCCTGTACGGTTCGCAGGAAGGCCTCGCGGTCGGGCGCCGTCGCGTACCAGGCCAGCACGTCGCGGTCGAGCAGGTTCCAGCGCTCCTTCGGCTCGACCCAGCTGCCGATCTTGGGGCGTGAGGCCAACAGGCTTTTCGCCATCAGCATCTTGATGGCTTCGCGCACTGCCGAACGGCTGACATTGAAGATCTCGGCCCATCTGGCCTCGTTGGGCAGGATGGTGCCGGGCGGATAGTCGCCACGCACGATCCGCAGGCCGATTTCGCCGGCCAGCGAGACATGGACGCTTGCCCCCGCAAAGTGCGCGGCACCAGCCTTTCGCATGACAGCCGGGCTTTGGCTGGCTTGTGCCTTGACCCGGTCGGCTCGCTTGCTTGACTTCTCGTCCGGCATCCACGTTCCAATGCGTCGACCGTCTGTCGTCCGGACTGGTCCGAACCGCACGGGCGCCGATTTCGTTGCCGAAAATCCAGATCATGGGCGCGCAAAAGCAGGAGCCTGTTGCCCCAACCCATTGCGTCCGCTCAGGAATTGACGGGACGCCCGGTACCGGGCGTCCCGAAATCGAAAACCTACTTCTGGATGCAGGTGTCGACCGTATCCTTGGTGCATTCGTCGAGGCCGGTGAACACCGGATCGGCGACGGGCTTGCCTTCGATCAGGTCGATCATCACCGACGGCGCCTTGTAGCCCATTTCGAATGGCCGCTGACCGACCAGAGCAGTCACAAGGCCGTCACCAGCGATCGCCACCTCGTCGCCGATCGTGTCGGCGGCGCCAATGACGAAGTCGTTGCTGGCAATCCGGTCCTTGAGCGGTCCGAACAGATCGCGATAGGGCTGCGGCGCGCCGAACAGCGGCCAGCCGCCCATGATGCCGAAGGCGTCGAGCTTGGGGTTGGCGGCGAGGATGTCGGTCATCGCCTGCACGCCCTTGGCGCCATCGTCATTGGTGAACACCGGGCAGCCGGCAACTTCGGTCCAGCCACCTTCACCCGCAAGTGCGGCGAGGCCTTCCTTGCCCGACAGTGCGTCACGCATGCCTTGCGCACGGCGCAGGATGTTGTCGGCCGCCGGATTGCCCTCGATCGTGCAGATCGTGCCGCCATTCGGCTTGCCCTTCTTGATGTACTCACCGATCTTGTGACCCATCAGATAGTTGTCGGTGCCCAGATAGGTCTTGCGAAGTGCAGCATCTTCCTTGCTGAGATCGGCATCGAGCGTCATGATCGGGATCGTCGGATTGGCGGTCTTGATCGTCTGCGCGATCAGCGGCGCGTTGGACGGCGAGATCGCCATCGCCACCGTGTCGGCCTTGCTCAGCATGTCCTGGACGATCTGTGCCTCGCCAGCCTCGTCCGAGGTCGACGCCGGACCTGTGTAGAAGCACTCATATTCCGAGCTGGCGTTTTCCTTGTTCCATTTCTCGCAGCCCTGGTGGATGGCTTCGAAGAACGGATTGTCGAGACCTTTCACGACAATGACGAGCTGTTTCTTGGCCAAAGCCGGCCCGGCACCCAACGCCATGGCGGCGACGGCGGCGAGCAAAAGTGTTTTCCTCATGTCAGTCCTCCCTTGAAACAAACGGACACGGCGTGCCCGCCATACATATCGACCGGATGCATGATGACCGAGGGTCGTTTCGCGAGCGCTCGTGTCGCCAGGACAGATCGATAAGCATTTCCAGATTCGGCTTCAGATCGGCTCACACTCAGGTGCCCCCGGATCCTGGACCGTTAAACCCTCCGCCGATTCCGACAGGCGAACCGCCAGCGGGTATCGGCATAATCTCCTCCGACGCTAGGTAATATCGGCTTGCCGCCAACGTCAATGCTATTTGTCCTACAAAACGGATTTTTAAAATGGGCCGGCGATTGACGCGCGCCGGCTTTTGCGTAAAAGAACGCTAACGCTGTCTTCGGGAGGAGCCTGGGAGAGCGAGGCCAAAGCAGCGCGGCATTCACGCCGGGAACAGCGGCAGGTCGCAAAGCACGGGGAGGCAAAGGCTGGTGGCCGTTCTAGAACTCACCAACATCTCAAGGCATTTCGGCGCTATCCAGGCGGTCAACGACGTTTCGCTGTCGATCGAACCCGGACAGGTGGTCGGTCTGATGGGCGACAATGGCGCCGGCAAGTCGACGCTGGTCAAGATGATCGCCGGCAATTTCCGCCCCAGCCATGGCACCATGCACATGGATGGCAAGGAATTGATCCTGCACAAGCCGGCGGAAGCCCGCCAGCACGGCATCGAGATCGTCCACCAGGACCTTGCGCTCTGCAACAATCTGACCGCCGCCGCCAATGTCTATCTCGGCCGCGAGTTGCGGCTCGGCATGGGGCCGTTCCGCATCCTCGACTATGCGGCGATGTATAAGCGCGCCGGCCAGCTCTTCGCCGAATTGAAGTCCGAGACCCGTCCGCGCGACCTCGTCAAGCAGATGTCGGGCGGCCAGCGGCAGGCGGTGGCGATTGCCCGCACCATGCTGTCGCAGGCCAAGATCGTGCTGATGGACGAACCGACGGCGGCGATCTCGGTGCGCCAGGTCGCCGAAGTGCTGAACCTGATCCGCCATTTGCGCGATCAGGGCATCGCCGTGGTGCTGATCAGCCACCGCATGCCTGACGTCTTCACCGTCGCCGACCGCGTCATCGTCATGCGGCGCGGCCGCAAGGTTGCCGACAAGACGATTGCGTCGAGTTCGCCCGAGGAAGTCACCGGGCTGATCACCGGCGCCATCGAACAGGTTTGATTTTAAAGCGAATTCCACCACGCACAGCAAATGAAGGTCGACGATGGCACTGACAATTGACCAGCCGATCGAGCACAAGCGACAATCCTTGCCGGCAAGGCTGTTTGCCAGCCAGACTTTCTGGGTGGTGATCTCCGTCATCCTTGCCTGCCTGTTCCTGTCGTTTGCGACCGACGCCTTCGCCACCTCGAAGAATCTTTACAACATCACCCGCAACATCACCTTCGTCGCCATCATCGCGCTCGGCATGACCTTCGTCATCATCACCGGCGGCATCGACCTGTCTGTCGGCTCGGTGCTGTGCCTGTCCTCGATGGTGCTGGCGGTGACCATGCATGCCGGCTACTCGATAGAGGTCGGCATCCTGGCCTCCATCGGTACCGCACTCGCCATTGGCGCCTTCAACGGCATATTGATCGCCTATCTCGGCTTTCCACCGTTCGTGGTGACGCTCGGCATGCTGTCGATCGCCCGCAGCCTGGCCATGGTCGCCTCCAACAACACAGTCGTCTTCCAGTTCGGACCCGACCACGCCAAGCTTCTGGCACTGGGCGGCGGCGCCTGGGTGTTCGGCATCGCCAATCCGGTGCTCTACATGATCCTTTTGGCGCTGATCACCGGCTTCATCCTGCGCTGGACCAAGTTCGGCCGGCACATCTTCGCCATTGGCGGCAATGAGCACGCGGCAACGCTGACCGGCGTTCCGGTGCGCCAGATCAAGGTTGCCGTCTACATGATCTCGGCGCTGTCTGCGGGCATTGCGGGCGTCATCCAGACCGGGTGGCTGGGCGCCGTCACCACCAATCTCGGCACCGGCATGGAACTGCAGGTGATCGCCGCCACCGTCATCGGCGGCGCCAATCTGGCCGGCGGCGTCGGCACCGCCTTTGGTGCCATCGTCGGCGCGGCACTGATCGAGGTGATCCGCAACAGCCTCGGCCTGCTCGGCATCAATGCCTTCTGGCAAGGCGTCTTTATCGGCGGCGCGATCCTGCTGGCAGTGCTGTTCGACCGCATCCGCAATTTCCGCCGCAGCGATTAAGCCGAGACGGTTTGATGGCCAATCCCCTGTTCAGCCTCGAGGGCCGACTGGCGCTGGTGACTGGCTCCGGCCAGGGCATTGGCTTCGCGATGGCTCGGGGACTGGCCGAACATGGCGCGAGCGTGGTGCTCAATGGCCGCGATGCCGCCAGGATCGGCAGCGCCGTCGAAAAACTGCGCGATGCCGGCTTCAAGGCGCATGCATCGATCTTCGACGTCACCGATTTTCGCGCCGTCGCGGCGGACATTGACAGAATCGAGGCCGAGATCGGCGCCATCGATATCCTCGTCAACAATGCCGGCATACAGTTCCGCGCCCCACTCGAGGACTTTCCCGAGGAGCAATGGGAGCGCCTGCTCAAGACCAACGTGTCGGGCGCCTTCCATGCCGGCAAGGCGGTTGCCCGCCACATGATCCCGCGCGGCAAGGGCAAGATCATCAACATCGGTTCGGTGCAAAGCGAATTGGCAAGGCCGAACATCGCGCCCTACACCGCAACCAAGGGCGCGATCAGGAACCTAACCAGGGGCATGTGTACCGACTGGGCCAAGCACGGCTTGCAGATCAATGCTATCGCGCCCGGCTATTTCCGCACCGAGATGAACCAGGCGCTGGTCGACAATCCCGAATTTTCTGCCTGGCTGGAAAAGCGCACGCCGGCCGGCCGCTGGGGCACTGTCGACGAGTTGATCGGCGCCGCGGTGTTTCTGGCGTCAGACGCCTCGTCTTTCGTCAACGGTCATACGCTGTATGTCGACGGCGGCATGACGGCCTCGGTTTGAGGACCGTTCTTCCCTTCTCCCCTTGTGGGAGAAGGGAAACCTATCGCTCAGTCTGAAAATCCGGCCGCATCGGCCGTCATTCACCCTCGTCGCAACCGCGCGTCTTGACGCGGCCCCGAACTCGGCCGCACAATCCCCACTGCAGGCGAAGGGAGGCCAGTCGTCTGCGGGAGGATATACCCATGACGGAAGCGATCAGGCTCTACTGGGGCCGGTTCGGACATGTTTCTATCCTGAATGTCGCAAGCGACTTCGTCACCCATGCCCATGTCGAGGCCCATCTGATCATCTGGCTGGAAGGCACCGCCGGCGAAATGACCATCGGTCGTGAAACCGTGCGGCTTGGACCTAGCACGGCCGCCGGCATCAACTCCTTCCAGCCGCACAGCCATGTTCTGTCGCAGAACGGGACGCCCGGTCTGTTTCTCGCCTTCTACATCGATCCCGACTGGGCGCGACGCCGCCGCGACCTGCCGTCGTCCGCGCCGCTGTTTTCACAAGCAGCGATCACCCTGGAGCCCTGGCTGCACCAGGCCGCCGCCAATCTGCTCGACCATCTCAGCGACAATGAGAGCGTTGACGATATCGCCAACTACGAGATCGAGCGTTTCATCGACTCGGTGCTCGACGCCGCCGACGCTTCGGCGCCGCAGGAAGCGCGTGTCCGCATCAACACCATGCAGGATTTCCGCGTCCGCAAGGCGATCCAGCTGATGAAGGCCAATGTCTGCGAGCGCATCTGCTTCGACGACGTGGCGCGCAGCGTCGGCCTGTCGCGGCCGCATTTCTTTGCCCTGTTCAAGGAGCAGACCAATCTGACGCCCAACGTCTACTGGAACACGCTGCGCATGGAGGAAGCGGTGCGGCAGCTGCAGTGGTCAAAGGAGCCTTTGATCTCGGTCGCCTGCAATCTCGGCTTCACCACACAGGGCAATTTCTCGCGCTTCTTCCGCGATCATGTCGGCGTGCCGCCGACACTCTACCGCGAAGCAGCGCGGGCGATTGCCTGAGCCTGTCCGCCCTTGATCAAGGTCGACCGTTTTTCAGACTCCTTGATACACGCTCAAGACGCATTGATAAGCGCCCCTGAAACAGCCGCCCTACCCTTGCACCGGATCGCTTTTGCAAGGGAACATTTGAATGGCCAAAGTCACCATCTCCAGCGTCATAGACGCACCGGTCGAAAAGGTCTGGGCGCGCATACGCGACTTCAACGGGCTGCCAGGCTGGCATCCGCGTATGGTGGAAAGCCATATTGAAGACGACAAGGACGCCACTACGATCGGCTGCGTGCGCAATTTCCAGCTCGCCAGCGGCGCCCGCCTGCGCGAAAAGCTGATCGACTTTTCCGATCAGAATTTCCTCGTCAGCTACTCTATCCTGGAGACGCCGCAGCCGCTGACCAATCACAGGGCGACGCTGCAATTGCGGCGCGTGACCGATGGAGACCGCACCTACGCCGAATGGACCGCCAGCTTCGACGCCGCGCCCGAGGACGCCGACAAGCTGGCCGAGGGCATGGGCGCCAATGTCTTCCAGGGCGGCTTCAACGCCCTGAAGAGCCATTTCGCCGGCCAGAGCTGACGGGAGCGAAGCCATGGCGCTAGCACTGCAGACTTTTGCAACGGTCAAGGACGCCAACGCGGCACTGAAGGCCCAGGGCAGCCGCTATCTCGGCGGCGGCACGCTCGTGGTCCGCGCGGCCAATGAAGGCGATGTTTCGGTTTCCGGCCTGATTAGGTCGACCGAGCCGTCCCTGTCGGCCATCGTTGTTGCTGGCGGCAAGGTCCGCATCGGCGCTTCGGTGACCATGGCGGCTATCGGCGGCCATCCGGAACTCGGCATGCTCGCCAAGGCCGCTCGCGCCGTCGGTGGCCCGGCAATCCGCAACATGGCGACCATCGGCGGCAATCTGTTTGCCCCGGCTCCCTATGGCGATTTCGCTGTTGCCCTGCTGGCGCTCGACGCCACCGTCAGCACCGAGGAGAGCGAAACGCCGATCGAGACTTTTCTGGCCAATCGGGACGGCAGCCGCGCCATCGTCACTTCGGTCGGGTTCACGCTTCCCCCGCAAGGCGGCTTTCGCTTCCTGAAAGTGTCCAGAGTGAAGCCGAAGGGCATCTCGGTGCTCAGCATCGCCGCTGTGCTTCAACAGGCGCCGGACGGCACCATTTCTTCGGCGTGGATCGCGCTCGGCTGTATGGCCGACCGGCCAATGCGCGCCAGGGCGGCGGAAAAGGCGTTGCTCGGCAGAAAGCTCACCGAGGACGGCGTCGCGGCGGCACTGGCGGCGGCAGGTGAAGGCACCGCACCGATCACCGATCCGATCGCCAGCGCCTGGTATCGCGCTGAAGTCCTGCCGGTTCATCTCGGCCGGTTGCTGCTCGCATAATATTCGTTCGGGGGCGCGCGTCTGTCCGATGGTTCGGGCAGGCGCGCTGGGAGGAAAACATGGCAAAGGTTCCGGTTCAGTTCACGCTCAACGGCTCGGAAACGGCCGAATTCGTCGACAGCGGCACGACGCTGCTGCACACCTTGCGCGACAAGATCGGCGACACCTCGCCGAAAGGCGGCTGCCATCAAGGCACCTGCGGCGCCTGTTCGGTCATCATCGACGGCGAGCTCAGGCTCTCCTGCCTGACGCTGGCCGAGACCTGCGACGGGGCGGTAATCAGCACCACGTCAGGGCTTTCGGAAAATGGCATTCTGCATCCGCTGCAGCGCGCCTTCCTCGACACTTTCGCCACGCAATGCGGCTTCTGCACGCCGGGCATGATCATGGCAGCCAAGGTGCTGCTCGACCATACGCCCAACCCCAGCCGCGACGAGGTGGTCGAGGCGCTGTCGGGCAACATCTGCCGCTGCACCGGCTACGAGCCGATCATCCAGGCGGTGCTGACCGCCGCGCGGTCCAACTCTCAGAACGCGGCTTGAGGGAACAAAAAATGGAACTGCGCAAGAACTACTTCGCCGATGTCCGCAAGGACGATCTGCACGAGATCGGCCAGCCGCGGCCGCGCTCGGATTCGCCCGGCCATGTCACCGGCAAAACCGCCTTTTTTGCCGACCGGACCTTTCCCGGCATGCTGCACCTGAAGATGGTGCGCAGCCCGCATCACCATGCCCGCATCCGCTCGATCGACACATCGGAGGCAGAAAAGCATCCAGGCGTGGTGAAAATCCTTACCGCCAAGGATGTGCCGCACAATGTCTACACCATCCTGATCCTGATCCAGGTCGGGCCGGAGGACGAAACGGTGCTCGCCGACGGCAAGGTGCGCTGGAAGGGCGAGGCCGTGGTGGCGGTGCTGGCCGAGACCGAGCGCGCCGCGCAAGAGGCCGCCGCCAAGGTCAAGGTCGACTATGAGGTGCTGCCGGCCGTTTTCGACATGGAAGAAGCGCTGAAGCCCGGCGCGCCGCTGGTCAACGAATATCACGGCCAGAACTACTACCTCTATGACAGCGGTGAGTGCCGCAAGGTGCGTTTCGGCGATGTCGAGGCGGGTTTTGCCGGCGCCGACCACGTGCTGGAGCAGAGCTACCAGTCCTCGCCGATCGAACACGCGCCGACCGAGACCACCGGCTGCGTCGTGACGCCCGAAGGCAATGATCGCTTCACCTGCTACACCAACACGCAGGCGATGTTCTTCACGCTCGACAACACCTCGATCATCCTGCAGATGCCCGGCAGCAAGCTGCATTTCGTCGGCGGCACCGTCGGCGGCGGTTTTGGCGGCAAGGTCGACGTCATCGTCGAACCGATCGCCATCCTCGGCGCAAAATTAACCGGACGACCAGTCTGTTTTATCTACAGCCGCGAGGAGGAGATGCAGATATCGTCACCTCGCGCGGCCGAAAAGGTCGTCATCAAGGACGGCGTCATGAAAGACGGCCGTATCGTGGCACGAAAAGTCACAGGCTACACCGATGCCGGCGCCTATTCGCGCCACTCGCCCTATGGCGCGCAGAAGGGCGCGGGGCACTATCCCGGCCCCTACACCATTCCGAACGTCTGGATCGACACCTACTGCGTCTACACCAACCGCACGCCCTCCTCCGCCATGCGCGGCTTCGGCGTCACCATCGGCGACTTCGCGCTGGAGGTGCAGATGGACAAGCTGGCGCGGCTGATCGGCATGGACCCGCTCGAATTCCGCTTCATCAACGCCTATCGCGACGGCGACATGAAGGCGCATCGCCAGCCGACCGAGGGCGCGGCGCTGATCGAATGCATGCAGGAAGCCTCGCGCGCCGCCAACTGGCCGGTGGCGGAAAAGTACCTGGCGATGTCGTCCTACGTGAAGGGAGCTTGAGATGGCGATCAGGCGCGGACGCGGCGTTGCCGCCATCAACTATCCCACCGGCATGAACCTCGGCGGCGACCCGACCCAGGCACTGGTGCATTCGACCCCGACCGGCAATTTCATGGTGACGCTGTCCTCGGTCGATCTCGGCCAGGGCATGAAGCAGATCATGGCGCAGATCTGCGCCGAGACGATCGGCGTGCCGACCGACCGCGTCGTCGTCGACACCGCTGACACCGACACCGGCCCGCACTGCATGGGCACCTTTGCCTCGCGCGGCACGCACCGCGCCGGCAATGCCGTCATCCAGGCGGCCAGGGAGGCGCGCCAGGTGATGCTGGAAGTGGCGGCCGAGGAACTGGAGGTCAATGCCTCCGACCTCGAAACCGACGGCCAGGGCAAGATCCTGGTCAAGGGCGCGCCGCAAAAATCGATCTCGATCTTCGATGTCGCACTGTCGGCGCATTTCAAGCGCGGCCGATCGATATCAGGCCGCGGCATGTTCCTGATCCCGCGCTCCTATCCCGAGAAGGAAACCGGCGCCATGAAACCGTCGACCTGCTACGCGCATGCCTGCACCGTGGCCGAGGTCGAGGTCGACGACGAGACCGGCGAAGTGACCGTGCTGACGGTGAAAAACGTCTTCGAGATCGGCCGCGCGCTGAATCCGAAAATGGTCGAACAACAGCTGGTCGGCGGCTCTTGGATGGGCATCAGCCATGCGCTCTACGAGACCACCGAGCCTTACTATCCCAACCGTGACCATGGCGGCACCGACTTCAACCAGTATCTGATGCCCGGCCCCGGCGACCTCGCCGAGACCGAGATCATCGTGCTGGAGCGGCCCTCGGCAGATGGGCCTTATGGCGCCAAGGGGCCGGGCGAAATGTGCGCCAACCCGCAAATCCCAGCGGTCGCCAATGCCGTCTTCGACGCCGTCGGCGTGCGCATCGACACGCTGCCGATCACGCCGGAGCGCATTCTGCGCGCGCTGAAGGCGCAAGCGGCGAACTGAGGGCTGAAATGACGGGGACAAGCGCCGAGACTGTCGCGACCTCACCGGAGGCGGTGGCGCAGCATCTGGCCGCCTCGCGCTATCTGGCCGATGAGAGCCTTTCGACCGCCATCTTCCTGGCGATCCGATTGGGCAAGCCGCTGCTGCTCGAAGGCGCGCCGGGCGTCGGCAAGACGGAAGCAGCCAAGGCGATCGCCGCGCTGCTCGGCCGCGATCTGGTGCGGCTGCAATGCTATGAAGGCATCGATGCCGCGCATGCGCTCTACGAATGGAATTATCAACGCCAGCTGCTCGCCATCCGCCATGCCGGCGAGCATGAGATCGACATCTATGACGACCGTTTCCTGATTGCCCGGCCGCTGCTGCAGGTGCTGAAGGCACCGGAGCAGCGCGTGCTGCTGGTCGACGAGATCGACCGTTCCGACCACGAATTCGAAGCGCTGCTTTTGGAATTCCTCTCCGATTTCCAGATCAGCATTCCCGAGCGCGGCACCATCCGCGCCACGGCACAGCCGATCGTCATCCTGACCTCGAACCGCACCCGCGAACTCGCCGAAGCGCTGCGCCGACGCTGCGTTTATCACTGGATCGGCTATCCCGACGCCGAGCGCGAGGCCGCCATCATCATGCTGCGCGCCGGCGATGTGGCTCAAGACACGGCGCGCGCCGTGGCGGCGGCCGTGCAGGCCATCCGAGCCCGCCCGCTGGCCAAGCCACCCGGCATTGCCGAGGCGGTCGAATGGGCCAACGCAGCCACCATCCTCGAAAAAGGCGGCAGCCCGTGGCCGGAAGCCTTCCGCCGCGCCATCGGCGTGCTGATCAAGGACGAGGAGGACCTCTCCTACATCGCACCGGAGCTTGGCCGCATTGTTGAGGAGGCGCTGGGGTGACGCTCCGACGCATTCGGCAAGGCTGGCGGGACGGCGCCCCCCTCTGTCCTGCCGGACATCTCCCCCTCAAGGGGGGAGATCGGAAGTCATCCCCGCTTTCGCCAACCACTGATGTAGCCGAACGGAGCGAAGCGCCGAACCTGCCAATCTCCCCCCTTGAGGGGGAGATGTCCGGCAGGACAGAGAGGGGCGCCACGCAATGATGCGGGAAACAAGCTTGCCTCGCGCCGCCGCGTCCTTCCTCGGCTTCGGCCGGTTGCTGCGCCGCTACGGCTTTGCCGTCGCACTCGAACAGGTCTCCGGCTTCATGCAAGCGGTGACGCTGCTCGGGCCACGCTCCATGGCCGACATCCGTGAGGCCGCGCTTGCCACGCTGGCGCCGCCGCCCGACCGCCGCGACGAATTCGAGGCGCATTTCCAAAGCCACTTTTATGGCAACACATCCGCCTTTGTCGAAGGCGATGCCGACGAGGAAACCCGTATCAAGGATGATGGCGGCGCCGACGACGAAAGGATCGAGGCCGAGCAGCGGCAAGAGGGCGGCGAACTGTCCTCGGCGCTGGAGCAACTGAGTACCCGCGACTTCCAGCGAGATGACGACAGATTGACCGCCTTTCGCCGCAAGCTGTCGACCGCCCTGCCCGCTCGCCGTTCCTTCCGCACGATACGCACCCATTCACGCGGCAAGCTGGACCTGCGCCGCTCGCTGCGCGAAATCGTCAGCGCCGATGGCGACGTCCCCTCGCCGCTGCTGCGCCGGCGACAGACGGTGCCGCGCAAGCTGCTGCTGCTGATCGACGTCTCCGGCTCGATGAAACTGCACACGGCGGACTATCTCAAGCTGGCGCATGCCGCCGTGCAAGGCGCGGACCGTGCCGAGATCTTCACCTTCGGCACGCGGCTGACCCGCATCACCACGGCGCTGCGCATCCGCGACCGCGACCAGGCGCTGGCCCGCGCCGCTGCCCAGGTCGACGACTGGGATGGCGGCACCCGCATGGGGCCGACGCTGCTCGCCTTCCTATCGGTGCCGCGCTTTTCCGCCTTCGCGCGCGGTGCCGCAATCGTCATCCTCTCCGACGCGCTGGAGCGCGGCGACCATGGGGAGCTGGAAACGGCGATGCGCCGGCTGAGCGCCCGCGCCTTCCGGCTGTCGCTGGCGACACCGCTGGCCGGCGACCCGCGCTTCCAGCCGGCAACGGCGGCATTGCGCGCAATCCTCCCCGTGCTCGATGATCTAATCGACGGCTCATCGCTTGCCGGCCTCACCGATTTCATCCTGTCGCTCGCCCGCCCTGCCCCGGCGGCGGCGACACTCTGGAAAAGGGTTTCGTGATGCAGAAAGCCATCGACGCGCATTTCCACATCTGGCGCCAACAGGATCAGCCATGGCTGGTCGGACCGATGGTGCCGCGCATCTTCGGCCCCTACGAACCGATCCGCCGCGACTATCCGATCGAGGAGTTTCTGGCCGATCAAAAAGGCGCCGGCGTCGAGAAGGCCGTTTACGTTCAGACCAATTGGGCCAAGGAGGATTTCGAGAAAGAAGTCGCCTACCTGCAGAAGACATCAGACGAGACCGGCTGGCCGCATGCCATCGTCGGCTATACCGACATGACCGTCGACGATATCAGGCCCCAGATCGACCGCTTGAAAAAATATCCGCTGCTGCGCGGCGTACGCATGCAGCTGCACTGGCATGAAACGCCGGCCTTTCGCTTCGCCGCTTCGGCTGATCAGGTCATCGACCCCAAAGTGCGCGCCAACGTGGCGCGGCTGAAGGACTATGGCCTGTCCTTCGATCTGCAGCTTTTCCCCGCCCAGATGAAGGACGGCCTGACGCTGGTCGGCGAGAACCCGCAGACGAACTTCATCCTCACCCATGCCGGCATGCTGACCGGCATGGATCCGGAAACCACCGAAGCCTGGAAGACCGGCTTGCGCACGCTGTCGGTGGCGCCCAATCTCTACGCCAAGCTCTCCGGCCTCGGCACGTTTGTCCACCGCAACGACCCGGCGGTGATCACCTACATCGTCGACAACGCAATCGAAATTCTGGGCGCTGACCATCTGATGTTCGGCTCGAACTTCCCGATCGAGAAATTGTGGACCAGCCACGCCGAGTTGATCAAGGCGCACCGGGATGCGGTGGCGAAGCACGGTGCGGTGGCAGAGGCGGATATTTTCTGGAACACGGCGGAGCGAGTCTATCGGCCGGTGTAACGCAAGCCTCCCCTTCTCCCCTTGTGGGGCCCGAAGGGCGGGCGAGGCCCGTGACTCGCCCAGGGTGGTGGATCGGCGCGCAGCGCCGAGACGGATGAGGGGTGTTGGAAGAAACGCGGCGTGAAAAGTCGAGGGATTTTAGGCGCTTAGTTCTACAACCTCGCGATCCTTCCAGCACCCCTCATCCGACCTCGCTTCGCGAGGCCACCTTCTCCCACAAGGGGAGAAGGCAAGACCGCGCCGCCTCCTCACTTCACCTCGAACTGTGGATCGACTGGGATCTGCATCGCCGTCACCAGATGGTTGGTCTGGCCGGCGAGCCCGATGATCGACACCAGCTCGCCATGCTGCGCGTCGGTCATGCCCTTGGCGCGGGCGGCGGCCGTGTGCGAGTGAACGCAGTAGGAGCAGCCATTGGCGGTCGAGACAGCGATGTAGATCATCTCCTTGGTCAGCGGGTCGATGGCACTTTCCGCCACCATAACTACTTTCAGCTGTTCCCAGATGCGCTTCAGCGCCGGGGGATCATTGGCCAGCCCGCGCCAGAAATTGTTGACGAAATCCGATTTGCGCGTCGCGCGGATGTCGTCGAAGACGGCTTTCACGGCCGGGATTTTCTCGACCTCGGCATCGCTCAGAAGTCTTGTGGTGGCCATGGTGTTTCCTTTCGCTTAGATCGATGAGGGGGCGTTTAATCAAGTTCGAGCAAAGGCGGCTAACCAGCTTCTTTGACTCAGTTTTTGGCGCGCAATAGCGTTGAAGATTAGTCGAGGCACCTAAACTTCGTCATCCCCGGGCGAAGCAGGCGCGAAGCGCCGTCGCGAAGACCCTGGGATCCATTCCGTGACGCCTCTCGAAGTTTGTAGCGAAGCAAAATCCTGCACCGCAGCGATACTTTGGAGTCGCGGCATGGATCCTAGGGTCTGCGCCGCGTCGCTGCGCTCCTTGCGCCGCCCTAGGATGACGAATGGACTGACGACTCGGCCAATTGTCTGAGTACGCACCGCCCAGAAACCTAGTGAACCGCCGCGTACATGATCTTCTCCTCCGTTGCCTCCGCCGGCGAAAACTCCTCGACGATGCGGCCCTGGCGGCAGACCAGGATGCGGTCGGACAGGTTCATGATCTCCGGCAGATAGGACGAGATGACGACGACGGCGAGGCCCTCATCCGCCAGCCGGTTGATGATCTGGTGGATCTCGGCGATCGCGCCGACATCGACGCCGCGCGTCGGCTCGTCGAAGATAACGATGCGCGGCTTCTGCACCAGTCCCTTGCCGATCACCACCTTCTGCTGGTTGCCGCCGGACAGCTCGACCACACGCGCATTGTCGTTGATCGCCTTGATGTTCAACGTCTTCGTCCATTCGGCCGAGAGCTGCCGCATCTCCTGCTGATTGATCACCCAGGCCTTTTCGCGGCCCGCCGCCAAGAGCCCGCCGAACAGGTTCTCAGCAATGCCCATCGTCTCGAAAATGCCCTCGCTCTTGCGGTCCTCGGTGACGTAGACGATGCCGTCTGCCACCGCTTCGCTGGGCACTAGGTAGCGCACGGGCTTATCGTCCAGCTCGATGGCGCCACCGCGCAGGAAATCCCGTTTGTAGATGCCGGAGACGATCTTGAACGTCTCGGTGCGGCCGGAGCCGATTAGCCCGAACACGCCGGTGATCTGCCCCTCGAAGATCGAAAAGGAATTGTTGCGCACCACATTGCTCATCGAAATGTCCTGCACCGACAGCACCTTCCGGCCCGCCTTGCGCAACTTCGCTTCGTCGCGCTGGCGGTAGATCTGCCCCGACAGCGTTCGTCCGACCATGGCGGCGACGATCCTGTCACGATCGAAAGCCGACGTATCGTCGGTGATGACAAGCTCGCCGTCGCGCAAAATGGTGATGCGGTCGGCAATATCGAGCGCTTCTTCCAGCGCATGGCTGATGAAGACGATCGAAACGCCGCTCGCCTTCAGCCGTCGGATCAGTGCGAAGAAGTGCCGCTTCTCCTCCGGCGTCAGCGTCGCCGTCGGCTCGTCGAAAATGATGATCTCGGCATTGTGGTGGACGGCGCGCGCGATCTCGACCATCTGCCGCTTGGCCGCACCCAGCGTTGCCACCATGGCGTTGGGGTCGACCGGAAAATTCAGCGACTGTAGGAACTGCTGTGCTGAAATATACGTGCCGCGCAGCCGGTTGAGGAATTTTTCAGTACCGAGATAGAGGTTCTGCGCCACCGTCATCGACGGAACCAGGCTGGTTTCCTGGAACACCATGGCGATGCCGGCCTCAAGCGCCGCATGCGGCGAGGCGTAGGCGATCTCTTGCCCCTTGTGGAACATCTTGCCTGAGGTGGCGTCGACCACACCGGCGATGATCTTGGTCAGCGTCGATTTGCCTGCGCCGTTCTCGCCAAGCAGCGCATGGATCTCGCCCTTGCGCAGTTCGAAGCTGACATTCTTGACCGCGGGTACGCCACGGTAATTTTTGGTGACGTTCTCCATACGAACGATCGGTTCCATCAGAAACCTCCCGTAGCGATGGAAAGGATGCAGTCGCCGCCCCTGGAGGCGATAAACAATTGACCGTCCTTTTCGGCAACGCTGCAAATGCCATGGCGTGTGCCATTGGCGCGGCTGTGCAGGCTGAATTGCGGCTGCATCTTCTGGTCAAGTCTGACCACCAGCCCGTAGGAGCGGCTCGGCGACCACGGCTTGTGGATGCCCATGGTGCGGATGCCGCCGCATTGAAGCGGCTCGAGGAAGCTGCGGCTGGACGCCAGCGCCGGCGCGATCCAATAGGCCGGCGGCACCTGGCTCAGCATGTCCTGGCGGTAGTGCGTTTCCTGCAGCACGAACTCGATCAGCCGGTTGCGCGGCGCAAACAAGGTCAGCCACGCACCGCCATCGGCGGACGGCGACAGCCGTGCTGGGTAACCGGGCAGATGCGCAAGAACCGCCGAGCGGTCGCCCGTCGCGCCATCGAAACGCATCAGCTGATGACGCCAGCTTTCGCTGACCAGCACGTCCCTGCCGACAGGATGCAGCCCGTAGGGAAAGGCAATGTCGCCGGCGACCTTGCGGAAATCGCTGCCTGCTGCATCTCGCTTCCAGAGCGAACCGGACGCGCCCTTGTTCATCAGATCGGCGGCCCATTGCGAGGGCGCATGCTCGGTCGAGCCATTGGCCAGCCACAGCGTGCCATCATCCGCGTAGGAAAGCGCCGTGATGCAGCGTATCCCCGCCGGCAGCGAAACCTCATTGCCTGATATCAGCAGCTTGCTGCTTTCGAGCCCTACCGTCAGTTCGCCGGATGGCGAGAGCGCCAGCGCCGTGACGGCAGACGGAAAGGTCTGGACCACGGTTAGGGTCGCGCCGGCAGCCACCGCGTAGATGGCGTTGCCGCTGGAGGCCAGCAGTCGTCCATCCGCAACGAGCAGATTGTCCGGTTCCGTCAGCTCGGCAAACGCAGGCGCATCGTCCAGCCGCGTGTTGGGACGAAAGGCGCCATCCAGCGGCGGGATCGTCACCGCCTTGCCGCGAAACAGATCAAGCACCGGATCGAGGATCATGGCTTGGCCCCCCAATAGGAAACGGGGCTGGTCCAGTTCGGGTCCGCGCCAGCTATCTTGTAGCGGCCGATGCGGTTGTTGAGGATGCCGCCGACGAACAGATATCCCTTGTGCTCGCGCATCGAGGTGACCATGGGGTGCGCGCCGCCAGTGAGGTCGCCCATCGCCTCGACGATGCCGCCCTTCTCTGTGAATTTCACCACGCCGCCGGTGTTGATGTTGGGGAACAGCCATTCGTCCTGCGGCAGCCGCCGCGTCATGCGCTTGCGCATGTCGGGATGGCGCAGCGACAGGTCGAAGCTCGGCGTGCGCATACCGAGCCACGCCATCCAGTAATTGCCGTCGGAGGCGCGGTTGATGTTGTCGGGGTAGCCCGGCATGTCGCGGATGACGCATTCGGCGGTGCCGGCCTTCGGCCCTTCCAGCCAGTAGCGGTGCACGCGGCAAGCCCAGCTTTCGGCGAAGAACAGCGACTTGCCGTCATGCGCCATGCAGACGCCGTTGGTGTAGCGATAGCCGTCGAGCAATGTCTTGGTCGAGCCGTCCTTCGGGTCGTAGACCAGCAGCCGCCCGGTAGCGCGGTTCTCGATCGAATCCAGCGCCCAGTCATGGGCGTCGTAGCGCTTGGTCGAGTCGGTGAAATAGATGCGGCCGTCGGGTGCGATATCGCAGTCGTTCGGATCACGCAGCCGCGCATCGTCGACGATCGAGGTCCAGGAGCGCGATGTCTCTGCCGACAGTCTTTTGACCTCCCGAGCCGGCGACACGGAATAGAGCCCCATGGCGCCGACGCAGCTGATCAGATTGCCCGATTTGTCGAAGGCAAGTCCAAGCGGGAAGCCGCCAATATGGGCAAAGACTTCCGACCTGACATAATCCGGCGCGAAGAAGCGTACGATCTCGCCAAGGCGTGTGCCGCAATAGAGATTGTCGTCGCGGTCGAGAATGACGTCCTCCGGCCCCTCCAGCGCGCCAAGCCCGATATGGTTAGCGGCCGACAGCCGGTTGTCGAGCTCATAGGGCGTTCCGGAGCCGGGAGCCGCCGACTGCGTTTCGCCCATCTTGAGATAGACCGGCGCGACATAGACCTCGTTCAACACCTTGTGGCGGTTCTTCAGCCAGCGGATGTCGATGGTTACCGCCACCGCCAGCATGATGCCGAGCACCATCTGATTGGTGCCGGTGCCGTAGCCCAGCCGGATCAGTCCGTTGGTCATGGTCAAGACGATGATGGCGCCCATCAGCCCCTTGATCACCGAGCCGCGGCCGCCGCCGAGACTGACGCCGCCGACCACCGCCGCCGTCAGCGCCATGATCTCGAGGTTGAGGCCGGTGCCCGGCCCTGCCCCGCTCAGGCGGCAAGCGATGAGGAAGCCGCCGATCGATGCGCAGAAGCCGGAGAAGACATAGGTCATGAACACGGTGCGGCGCACGCGGATGCCGGCATTGTGCGCCGAGCGCCTGGAACCGCCGACCGCCAGCACGTGCCAGCCCGGCCGCGAGCGGGTCAGCGCGATATGGGTGACGATGGCCAGGATGATCGCCAGCCACACCGAGACCGACAGCCCCCAGAACGTGCTGTCGCCGATGAAGTCGAGCACATCGGAAGTCGCGTCGGAGAGCTGGACATCGGCGGCGTAGGTGGTGACCAGGATGTCGAACAGCGCCCGCCCGAAGATGAAGGTCACGAGCGTTGTGAGAAAGGCGCGCAGCCTGAGATAGCCGACGAGATAGCCGTTGATGGCGCCGAAGACGAGGCCGGTGGCAAGCGAAGCGGCCAGCGCCAGCCAGATCGATTGTTCGAGGATGAAGAAGACATAGACCGCCGAGAAGCAGGACAGTGCGAAGATCGAGCCTACCGACAGGTCGATGCCGCCGCCCAGCATCACCACCGTCATGCCGGTGACCACCATCGAGAACTCGCCGAGCTGGCGGGTCGATTCCTGCAGTGCGGTCAGCTTGAAGAAGCCCGGAATGATTGAGCCGAAGGCTGCCAGCGTCGCCACCAGCGCCAGGAATGGAATGGCGTTGTCGGTCCAGCGCTTGGTCAGTATCTCGCCGACGACATGGTCGGGCACGAGATTGTAGCGCCAGGACTGGAGGCGTTCGCGAAAGGACATCAGGTTGTTGTTCCGAGAGAAGAGAGAAAAAGGGGCCGAGCTATCGTTTCAAAGCAATTCTCAACCTCGGCGCCGCCCCTCATCCGCCTGCCGGCACCTTCTCCCCGTATAGTGACGGGGAGAAGAGAAGCGCACCAACGTCGGCGGCCCCCTCTCCCCGTTGTTCACGGGGAGAGGGTAAGGGTGAGGGGCAGCGCAAACCTTTGGCGATTGGAGACGACCCGGCCACCTCGTTGATATCAACAGCGCAGGTTCTACTTCGCCGCCGCTTGCGCCTGCAGCGCCTTCAGATCCCAGCAACTGTCAGGCTTGAGGTCGGCCTTGGTCGTCGCCTTCTCCAGTGTGTAGATGTAGGTGTGAGAGGTGCCGGCCGGCTGGCCGCTCTGCAGCAGGAACTTGATGATGGCGTTCATGTCGCCCGACTGCCGGGCAAGATCGGTCATCACCACGGCGCCGTAGGTGCCGTCCTGCAGCTTGTCGCAGTCGGCCGCCTTCTCGCCGCCGCCGGTGGTGACCAGGAACACCTTGCCGTCGAGCTTGGCGTCGCGGATCGCGGCGGATGCGCCGGTGGCGTCACCGTCCCAGAAATCGATGATCGAGCAGATGTCCGGATTCTGCTGCAGCATGGTCGTCGTCACGTTGCGCGAGGTCGTCGCATCCCAGTTGGAATCGGGCTTGGCCACGACCTTGAAGTCGGGATGCTTGTCCAGCACCTTCATGATGCCGGCATACTGGTAAAGGCTGGAAGAGTTCGCCTGGTCGCCTTGTACAAGGCCGATCTTTTTCGACGAGTTCTCGCCGCAGCCCTTGATCGCTGCTTCCGCCTCGAGCTGGCCAAGCCGATCCCAGTCGCTGCCGATAAAGGCGTCGGCCGGGAAGTTGGCGGGATTGTCGATCAGGATGACGTAAGTGCCGGCGGCCTGCGCCTTCTTCATCAGCTTGGAATAGGAGTTGAGGTCAGGTGCGTGGATGATCAGCACATCCGGCCTGGTGTCGGACGAGATGGCGTCCGTGATCGCCTGCGCGCCGGCATCGACCACCCAGTTCGGGTCGCGCGTTTCGAGCACGCCGCCCCAGGCCTCGACTTCGGTCTTCAGATAGTGCGCCCAGCCCTGCGCCAAGTCGAAGCCCATCGCCAGCGGCACCAGCATGACGCGCTTGCCCTTGAGCGCCTGCGCGTACGCCGCCGGCCCCGGATCGTCGGCGGCGAAGGTTGGCGCCACGAAGGCGGTGACGGCGAGCGCGGTGGCGGCTGCCATGAGTGTTCTGATCAGTTTCATGTCACATCCTCTGGTTTGGTTTTGTTATCAGCGGCCGGCCCCAACCGTCCGCCTCAGTTCAGATCTTCTTGTTTGAGCATGATCTTTTCCGAAAACCGGTTTCCACTTTTCGGGGTCATGCCCTAAATGTCGCCCTGCTGCGCGGTCTGTTCGTCACGTGGATTGATGATGCCGTCGACGATGATCGCCCCCAGCAGGATCGCCGCCTTGATCAGGTTCTGATAAAGCAGCGGAATGTCGATGATGGTCATCGCGTTGAGCAGGATGCCGATCAGCGCCGCCCCGACCAGCACGTTGCGCACCCCGCCGCGCCCGCCGGACAGGCCGATGCCGCCGATCACCGCCACCAGCACGATGTCGTAGAGCAGCGTCGAATTGACGACGCGGGTGTTGATCGAATGCAGGCTCGCCGCGGTCAGCAGGCCGGCGATCAGCGCCACCAAGGCAGAGAGCACATAGCGCAGCACCAGCATCGGCCGCACCGGAATGCCGATGTTACGGGCGGCAACTGGATTGTCGCCGGCGAAATAGATGTAGCTGCCCCATTTGGTGTAGCGCAGGAACAGGAAGAACAGGAAGGCGAGGCCGGCGAAGACGAACACCTCGACGGGAATGTCGAGTAAGCGCAGGCCGCCAAGCAGCTCGACCCAATGGCCCTGCGGCACCGGCACGGCATCCTGCGTGATCAGTTGCGAGCGCACATAGCCGAAGACGAAGGAGCCGGTCGCCAGCGTCACGAAGATCGCCGGCACGTCGGCATAGGCAACGAGAAAGCCGTTGAGCAGGCCGATGGCCAGCACACCGGCCAGCACATAGGCGAAGGCCAGCCCGTCCGGCGTGCCAGAATTCAGCAGTTGCAGATACCAAGCGACCGACATCGCCATGATCGCCACCGCCGACAGGTCGATGCCACGGCCGATGATGACCACGGCCATACCTAGCGCAAGGATGCCGAGCACCGACACGGAGCGGACGATAGCGACGAGATTATTGGGGTCGATGAAACCTGGCAGGCCTATGGCCGCTGTAAGGAACAGCACCACCGCTATGGCAAAGACAATGCCTTCCTGATTCAGGCTCCTGAGAGTCGGCCAGCCGATCGTGTTCATGTCTGCGTTTGCCCCGATGGCAGCGCTGCCATCCCTGGAAGAAAGCTAATCGGCTCAGCGCTGGTTCGTCAAATGAATCCGCGTTAAAAACCCAGGCTGGCACCGATATTCACCGAGTGGACGCATCGATTGCCAAAGCTGGCGCAATGCGTGGAAAAGCCTGCGCTTTTGGCAATTGGTTGCGCCATTGCGGCTACCCGGTGAAAGGCCCGCTTCAAGACGAAAGCACAAGGCGGAATTTATCTCCGCATCAGGCGGAAAAACCGATCTCAATTTCCCGGTGCATGGCCGGAAACCTCGGCGCCCGCACCCGGCGGCAGCGCGAGAAAGCGCAACGCCGCCACCAGCCCGATGGCGCCGATCGCCACGAAGGCGATTCGAAAATCGACGAGGTCGAGTTCCGGTTGCGCCCTGGCGATCTGCGACAGATTGAGGATCGCCGCCGCCACTGCGACGCCGAACAGCATTGCCACCTGCTGCAGCATCGAGGACAGCGTCGCGGCCGAACTGCGCTGCGCAGCATCGATGTCGGCGAAGGCCAGCGTGTTGAGTGCGGTGAACTGCATCGAGCGCGACAGGCCGGCGATCAGCATCAGCGCCACCACCAGCGCCTGTGGCGTCTGCGGCGAGATCGCAGCGCAGGCCATGATCGCCGCCGAGGCGATCAGGCCGTTGACGACCAGCACCGACCGGAAGCCGAAGCGGCGCAGCGTCGGTGTCGTCACCGTCTTCATGCCGAGATTACCGAGGAAATAGGCAAGGATCATCATGCCGGCATCGACGGGGCTGAGGCCGAAGCCGACCTGGAACAACAGCGGCAACAGGAACGGCGTAGCGTTGATCGCCACCCGGAAAATGGTGCCGGCAGCCAATGTCGATATGGCGAAGGTCAGCACCCTGAACGACGAGAGATCGAGCAGCGGATGCGGCGCACGCCGGAGATGTCGCACCGCCAGCCAGCCGATGACAATGCCGGCTACGATCAGCAACACCGTCGGCAGCACCCCGTCCTCGGGATGCGCGATGCGTTCGAGGCCATAGAGCAGCAAGGCAAGTCCCGCCGATGTCAGGAAAAAACCCGGCCAGTCGAGCGGCTTGGGATCGGCCTCGCGGTCGCCCGGAATAAAACGCGCAACCAGCGCCAGCCCAACCACGCCGAGCGGGATGTTGATGAAGAAATTCCAGTGCCAGGACAGAGTGGTGGTGATGAAGCCGCCGAGCACCGGCCCGACCACCGGTGCAAACAACGCCGGCCAGGTGATCAGCGCCGTGGCGTTGAGCAGCTCCGACTTCGACGCGTTGCGCAGGACGAGAATACGCCCGACCGGTGTCATCAGCGCGCTGCCCAGCCCTTGCACGACACGGGCGGCGACGAACTGGGTCAGATTTTGCGAGAAGCCGCAGGCGAGCGAAGCCAAGGTGAACAGGACGATCGCCAGCAGGAAGATGTTGCGCGCGCCGAACCGGTCGGCGAGCCAGCCCGACAGCGGCACGAACACCGCCATGGTCAGCATGTAGACGGTGATGCCGATGCTTATCGCCACCGCCGACACGCCGAAGGACTCCCCCATTTGCGGCAGCGAGGTCGAGATGATCGTCGAATCCAGCAACTGCATGAAGAAGGCGATGGCGACGATCAGTGCCACGCGCCGCGCATTGGTGGCCGTTTCGGCTAAGGCTTCAGTCTCGGGAATGGCAGTCATGACGGAACCGGTTTGAACAGCATCTAGCCGGCCGCGTCCAGAGACGGCGCAACAAACTTTCGTGTCCCGCCACGGCCTGCTATGGGTGAATGGGGCCGTCGAGGAAAGTGTACGCGTAACATGAAGCCCATCTATATCGACTACCTCAATGCCCTCGATATCGATGCCCTTGCCATGACCGATGGTGAAATCATTGCCGCCGTCGAGGCTGGCCTGGTGGCGCAGGGCAAGGGCCAGACGGTGATCGAGCCGCGCGTCCATCTCGAACCGGACCCGTCCTTCCACGGTCATTTCAATGTCTTGCGCGGCTACGTCGCGCCGCTCGACACCGCCGGCGTGAAAATCGTCGGCGACTATGTCGACAATTACCTGCATGGCCTGCCTTCCGAATTCGGCATCCTCAACCTGTTCGATCCGCGCACCGGCACGCCGCGCGCCATTCTCGATGCCACCGTCATCACCGACATGCGCACCGGCGCCGTCACCGCCATCGGTGCCAAACATCTGGCGCGCAAGAATTCGAAGGTGCTGGCCCATATCGGTGCGCGCGGCACCGCCTATTGGAATGTGCGCCTGCTCGACCATCTCTTCGATTTCGACGAGATCCGCGTCCATTCGCGCCGGACGGAAAGCCGCGACGGTTTCGCCGCCAAACTCTCCGCCGATCTCGGCAAGACGGTGACGGCGGTGACCGACTGGAAGAGCTGCATCGAAGGTGCCGACATCGTCGTCGAGGCGTCGCGGCTGCCGGAGCCGCAGCCATTGCTGAAGACCGAATGGATCAAGCCCGGCGCACTCGTCGTGCCCTATGGCACGATGAGTGCGGTCGAACTGTCGCTGACCGACATCATGCAGAAAATGGTCGTCGACGATTGGGGCCAGTGCAAGGGCGGCAAATTCGGCTCGCTGCGCGCCCATGTCGAGACCGGGCGGCTGAGCGAGAAGACGCTGCATGCCGAACTCGGCCAGATTGCCGCCGGTCTAAAAGTGGGGCGCGAAAGCGACGACGAAACGATCTTGTTCTGGCATCGTGGCTTGTCGCTGTCCGACATTGCATTGGGCAAGGCGATGCTGGCCAAGGCTCAGGCGCAAGGCATCGGCCAGAGGCTGCGCTTCGCATGACCGCGCTCGTCCTCACCGGAACCGGCGTCAGCGTCAGCGATGTCACTGCGGTCGCCCGCGACGGGCGCAGGGTGGAGATCGGACCGGATGTCATCGACAGGCTGGAGAAGGCACGAAAAGTGCTCAACCAGGCCGCCGCGTCCGGCCAGCAGATCTATGGCCTCAACACCGGGCTCGGTGCCAATCTCGGCACCGCGGTAGAGGGCGACGCAGGTGCCTTCCAGCGCCAGCTCCTGGAAGGACGCAGCGGCGCGGTTGGCGAAGCGCTGCCGGTTGAAACGGTGCGGGCAACCATGGTCGCCCGTAGCGCGATGCTGTCGGTTGGCGGTTCCGGCATTTCGCCTGCCGTCTTCGTCACTTTGGTCGACGCGCTCAATGCCGGCGTCCATCCCGTGATGCCGTCGCTCGGCTCGATCGGCGCCGGCGACCTGGTGTTGATGACAGCGCTCGCCCGCATGCTCACCGGCGAGGGCGACGCAGAGTATCAGGGCCGTCGCATGCCGGCGGCCAAGGCGCTGACGATGGCGCGTCTCGCCCCCATCAGCCTGGCGCCCAAGGACGGCCTGTCGCTGATCAACGCTTCGGCGGTATCCGCCGGCAGCGGCGCACTTGCGGCGACGGATGCGCTCTCAGCCCTTGCCCAGCAGCAACAGGCCGGCGCGTTGACCATGGAAGGTTTTGGTGCCAACCGCACCATCCTCGACCCGCGCTTGCATATGGCGCGCCCGGCGGCGGGCCAGCAGGAAGCAGCCAAGGCGCTACACGATCTGCTCGCCGGCAACGAGGCACCGACACCGACCACCTTGCAGGACCCGCTGTCGATCCGCTGCATGCCGTCGATCCATGGCGCACTGATCGAGGCGATCGGTCAGGCGAGACATGCCGTCGAGATCGAACTCAACGCCGCCGGCGACAATCCGCTGGTGCTCCGCGACGACGGACTGGTGCTGTCGACCGGGAATTTCCACACCGCCTCAATGGCATTGGCTTTCGAGACCCTCAGCCTGGCAATCGCGCAATGTGCCGCTGCCAGTGCCGCGCGCTTCATCCAGCTCACCGGTTCGGGTCGCAATGGCCTGCCGAAATACCTGTCGCCGGTCGGCGGCGCCTCGGCCGGCTTCGTGCCGCTGCAGAAGACGGTGACATCGATCCTGGCCGCCATCCGCCACAAGGCCAATCCGGTCATGCTCGACTTCCTGCCGGTGTCGGAAGGCGTCGAGGACCATGCCACCCAGACGCCTCTGGCGGTGGCGAAATGCGCCGGGATGATCGCGCTGTGGCGGCGGCTGATCGCCTTCGAATTGATGGCGGGCGCACAAGCGATCGACCTGCGCGACGGGCTCGCCCTGACACCACGCACCGCCGCAATTCACACGGCGATACGTGCGCTCGTCCCTTTCCTGAAAGAGGACAGGCCGCTCGGCATAGACGCCGAATCGCTTTGCGCCGCGCTCGCCAATGGGTCGTGGCAGGCGACCTTATGACTGGCCGACCTTGTCGAGAAACAGCTTTAACTCGGCCGGGTCCATCCGCACAATGTGCTTGTCCTCCGGATAGGCAAGACTGTTGACATCGGCAACATATTCCGAGAACGCGGCAATGCGCTCGGCCTGCAAGCGATCATATTCGGCGGCAAAATTGCGATAGACCTTGGAATGACGAGGCATGTGGCCACGGTTCTGGCCGAGGATGTCGTCGGCGAACAGATACTGCGCGTCGCAGCCGGTGCCCGCTCCCATCGACAGCATGATCAGCGACGTACGCTCCGAGATCGCCTTGGCCACCTCGACAGGCACCACCTCGATTTCGGCACCGATGGCGCCAGCGGCCTCCAGTTGTTTCACCGCCGCGAAGACCTCCATGGCAGTGTCGGCGGTCTTGCCCACCGCCTTGAATCCGCCGGTCCAGGTGGCGCGGGAAGGAATGAGGCCGACATGGCCGATCACCGGGATATTGTCATCGGCCATCCGCTTGATCGTGCCATAGCCGGCGCTGCAATAGACCGCGTCGGCGCCGGCCTTGTAGAGCCGGAAGGCCCAGCGCAGGAAATCGTCCGATGTGCCGATCTCGTAGAAATTGTCGCCCGGCATGGTGAACAGGCTGGGTGCCGCGTCGCGGTACTGCGGGTTGAGCACCAGTTCGGGCGGCACCGAGACGATATCGACCCCTGCCCGCTCGGCGGCCTCGGCTTCCTCCATCGTCAGCACGCGCAGCATGGTCAGCTGGCGCTTGCCCTTCATGGCGCGCAAATCCGCGACGGTCGGTCTTTTTCGGCTCATCTGGAGGTCCCTCTGTTACGTGCTGCGGCAGGTCAGCTGATCTGAATCATCACTTTGCCGGCCTCGACCTTCACCGGATAGGTGGCGAGATTGACGCATACCGGCGCGCCCTTGGCCACACCAGTCTTATAGTTGAAGCGGCCATTATGCTTGGGACATTCGATGATGTCGTCCATCACCAGCCCGTCGGCCAGATGCGCCTTCTCGTGCGTGCAGAAACCGTCGGTCGCGAAGTACTCGTCATCCGGACTGCGATAGATGGCGAAGGTGCGTCCGCCATGGTCGAAACGGATGACATCCTCTTCCTCGATATCGTCGACGCCACACGCTTCAACCCAGTCGGCCATCTTTCGTCTCCTGCAAGTCTATTCCGCCGCCGCCGGGACGGTCAGCGCGTGGAATTCCTCGCGATACGGTCTTGCCGTCGGCGACAATTCACGCTTCAGGAAATAGTCCTCGTACTGCAGTTGTTTCAGCAGCACCGGCCAAACCTCGCGATAGGCATGCCACATCGAAGGGTTCGGCTCTGGCAGATCGTGCTTGATCAGTTCGTGCAACCTCGGCAGCGCGTGATAGGGCACCATCGGGAACATGTGATGTTCGACATGGTAATTCATGTTCCAGTAGATGAAGCGGCTGATCGGGTTCATATAGACGGTGCGCGTGTTCAGCCGGTGGTCGGTGACGTTGTCGGCCAGGCCGATATGCTGCAGCAGGCCGGTCAGCACCATGTGCCAGCTGCCGTAGAGGCGCGGCAGGCCGATCAGCACCAGTGGCAGGAACGACCACCAATAGAGTGCCAGCGCGATTGCCGCGACATAGATGGCGACATGCCAGCGCGCTGCGGTGACCATCTTGTGCAGCTCCATCTCGGGGATAAAGCTTTTCTCTTCGGGCGAGATGCTGCCAAAGGCATTGCGCATCAGCGTCGGCAGCGAATAGCGGAAATCGAGAATGCCGGTGAAGGCAAGTGCCGCGCGCAGCAGGTCGGGCGGACGCATCACGGCGATCTCGGCGTCGCGGCCGACGATGATCGTGTCGGTGTGGTGGCGGGCGTGGCTCCAGCGCCAGGTCACCGGGTTGCGCATCAGCATGAAGCTGGCAATCTGGTAGACGGCATCGTTCATCCAGCGGGTGCGGAAGGCGGTGCCATGGCCGCATTCGTGCCAGCGCGAATCGCTGGACGAGCCGTAGAGCACGCCATAGACGAGCAGGAACGGCACGACCCACCACGTGCCCCAGAACCAGATGACCCCGGCGGCAGAGCCCAATATGGCAACGATCCAGATGATCGTGTCGCGGATCGCCGGCCCGTCCGAGCGTTGCATCAGCTCCTTCATCGCCTTGCGCGGCACATCCGTGTGATACCACTCAGCCGAAGCCAGCCCGATCTCGATCGCGATGCGCGTGCTTTCGCCGACCAGGCTGTAGTCGCGCTTTGTCTTGGTCGTCGTCGCCATTGTCACCTCTAGAGACCGTTGGCGCGGAATTTTCCGTCGAGAAATGTCTTGGCGCGCGGCACGTCGTCCTCGGTCAGATGCTCGATGATGACCGGGATGTTCGGGTGCTTTTCGCTGAGCCGCTTGAGGTAAAGGTCATAGTTGAGCGAACCGAGACCGGGCGCCGGCAGCTCGATCTCACCGACACCACGGAAGGTAAGACCTTCCGAGGCACTGTCATCGCCAATGTCGGCGTGTTTCTCCGACTTGTCGCTGCCGGAGCGCTTGACGTCCTTGGCATGCGCGATCCTGATCTTGTCGGTCAGCGTGTCGAACACCTGGTTCAGCACCTGGTCCATGCGGTCGATATTGTGCGCCTCGAAATAATTGGTCGGGTCCATCAGCAGGCCAAGACCGGGATGGTCGACCTGTGCGAACATCTTGACCGTTTCCTCGACCGAGCCGACGACATTGTTGACATAGGTTTCGAGCAGGAAGACCGCACCGTGGTCATAGGCCGTCTGGGCGAGGTCCGAGATCACTTTGCGGCATTCCTCGAACCCTTCCTCGGTCTTGTTCTTGGGATGGTGCACCCAGTCGGACTCGGTGTTGTAGGTGCCGGTCTCGGAGATCACGTAGGGCGAGCCGAAGTCGCGCGCGTTGCGGATGGTCTCCTTGAGATAGCCGACCCGCTTTTCGCGCTCGGCTTTGTCCGGATGGATGATGTTGGTGTAGCCGGATATGCAACAGACTGGCAGATTGTAGTCACGGAACGTGTCGCGGACCTTTTTCGCCTTATCCCTGGTGATCTGCCCGGCCGACAGGTCGATATCCCTGAAATGCAGGTCGAGCTGTACGGTGTTGAAGTTGAGCGCGCGGATGCGCCTGGCGACCTCCTCCAGGTCGTAGGGGAAATAGCCGGTGAAGATACCTGCCTGCATCATGATGTGAAGTCCTCCCGGTAAGCAATTCAGCCGCCACGCTATTCGGCTGCCAGATGTTCAGTCGATCGAAATCTCGGAGAGCTTGACCGTGCGGCCCTCCGCCATGGAGCGATAGCCAGCTTCGACCAGCGCCATGGTCTTGACGTTGTCGGCGACGGACAGCGCCGGTGGCGTGCCCGTCTTCACAGCATGCTGAAGCTGTTCCATCACGCCTATGAAGGCGTGCGGAAACCACATCGTGTCCCAGCTTGGGCTGACCCACTGGCCGCCCGTCGTCTCGGTCGAGGCATAGGTCATGGTCGAAGCCACGCCCGTCGGCCAGCCGACCGTGCCCTTGGCGACGCCCTTGGTGCCGTCGACGCGCCAGTTGATGTGCTGGTCGTCCTTGTAGCCCTCCTGGCGCGGACCGGACCAGACATCCTCCAGCGAAACGGCAAGCACACCGGAGGGGAATCTCAACGTCGACACGGTGATGCCGTCGCAATGGTCGAATGTCGTGCGCGGGTCCTTCCGCGTCACCGTCGTGATCTCCAGCGGATCGCCGAACAGGAAGCGCAACACGTCGAGATGGTGCACGCTCATATTGGCAAGCGTCAGCCGGTCGTAGTCGGCGAGAAAAGTCTGCCAATGCGGAATCGCGTGCATGTCGATCTGCGCGAAGACGATGTCACCCAGAGCGCCGCCGTCGATGATCTGTTTCAGCACGCGCATCGACTGGTCGTAACGCATGTTCTGGTTGACCGAGAGGATCTTGCCGGCCTTCGCCGCCTCGTCGCGCAGCTTGACCGCTTCCTCGACCGAAAGCGCCAGCGGCTTCTGCGCCAGGATCGCTTTGATATGTTTCTGCTCCAGCGCATGGCGGATCAGCGCCGGCTGCTGATCCGGCGGAAAGGCAAGGTCGAGGATCTCGACCTGGTCGTCTTCGATCAATTGTTCTGGCGTATCTTGAACGGTCGGAATGTTCCAGCGCCGGGCCACCTTCTCGGCGCTGGCCCTGGTGCGCGAGGCGATCGCCACCACCGGGAAGCCGGCTTGTGCATAGGCGGCTAGATGGCATTCGGCCATGATCATGCCGGCACCGACGCAGCCGATCCGGTATTGTCTGGTGCAAACCTTCACATCCGGCTCGAAACCTATGCTCGCCATCCATTCCTCCCGTGGTGGATTGGATATAGCGCCTTGGGTTGGGTATCGGCCAAGGCCTACACCATCATTTCCCATCAAAGGGCGTGACGACCGACGCCTCCAACCCACTTGGTCGGGCGTCTCCTGATCCCACAATCGCGCTGCCATTCGCGCCGACGCCGATCGATATCCGATCACCGGAAATGATACCGCCTATGTCGCACACCACCAGCGGCATACGGATCTCATAAAGAAATTCGGCAACGATGGCGCCAACCGCCAGGATTGGGTCCGGCCGCTCCAAAAGGATGCCGGCCGGCGCGGTGCCCCTGCGGATCGCCTCTGCCAGCACCGAGGACGAAGACGACGAGCCGCGACCGCTCGGCATGACCAGGATCTTGCCGGCGACATTCTGGCCGAGACCCGAATGCGAATGGTCCGTTATGTCGCCGGTCTCGGCATCGATGCCGCCCCAGAAGCTGAGCGGTTGCGAAAATACCAGCGCCTGGCCCTTGGCCTCGGCGGCCAATTGGAAGATGCCGGCTCGTTCCACGGGTCGCGTCATGAGGCGCTCCGCACGACATGCCCGACTGCTGCCGAGCGGATGCAATCCTGCATCTCGGCGAAGGCGACGGAGACGCCGATATTGCCGGGCGCGTAGTGCGCCCATTTGCCGGAATTGGTCATCACCACGCCGTCGAGGCTCTCCAGGATCGCAGTGACGTAGGTGCAGGTGTCGACGACCGGGATCAGGCCGAACGCCTCCATGCCCACCAGCGCCCCCTCCTCCTGCAATCGCGCCAGCGTCGCGCGCCCGGTATTGACGTAGATCGGGATGCCCCTGCCGGGTGCTGCCTCGCGCAGCAGCGGCAACAGCCGCATCCATTCCTCATGCGAAAAATGCGGCGTCCCGAGCGACACAGCCGCCAACGGTGTGCTAGCAGGCACGGTCGATAGCCTGGCCAGCGCATGATCGATATCGGCACGGCTGATGCGGATCGTCTCATCAGGCGCATCACCCTGAAACGCCTCATCCAGCGTCCTCGCTTCCGGCGTGATGCCAACCGCATGGAACAGCGCCACAGCACCCGTCGTTGCCGCCGCCGCCCCCAGCGCCTTCATCTGGTCCTCGTCGCGCGGTTGCGGCAGGCCTGCAATCACCGGAATGCGGTCGCCGCTCGCTTGCCCGATGATCAGCCCGACGCCGACGAACAGGCTGTCGCTCGGTTCGGGGTCGGCAATTGCCAGCTCGAACAGGATCCGGCCGCGCCGGTTCTCGCTCAAATGCAGGCCCCAGGCCGGCGCCCGTCCGGTCATGGCGCAGCATAGGTCGATGAAATCGCCATAGCGGTTGGTGCGCGCGCCGATCACCGAATTGGCAAAGACGATGGCGTTGGATTCGCCCCAGGCGATCTGCTCGCCGAAACTCGGGCGAAATCGCGTCTGGTAAGGCGCGCAAGTGAAGGTCGCCTGGCAGCCGAGCACCAGATGCGCCTTCATCAGCCGTTGCGCCGGCACCTCTTCCGCCACCGGCATCTTCACCATACCGGGATGGATGAGATCGAACGAGCCGACATTCAATGTCGTCGGCACCTGGACGCGGCCACCGCCTTCGACCAGCCGCTCGACGAAATCGAGACCGGCCTTGCCGTGGTAGAGACAACCGTCGATATGGGCGCCGGCAATGTCGAGCAGGCTGCCAGCCCCGACCGCCTTGGAAAACGCGACCAGGATTTTCATGGCAGCGGCTGCGGACGGACCCTGCTCGCCGTCGAGCATGGATCGGTCCTGTGCGGTCAATTCAAGCGTCATCGCAGCTCCGGACTCGTTATTCGAAAGGACGGTGGGACGGCGCCCCCCTCTGCCCTGCCGGGCATCTCCCCCTCAAGGGGGGAGATTAGCAGCTTCGGCCTTATTGCACTTTTTGCAATGTGGGAGATTTGCGAAACCAACGATGACAGCCGATCTCCCCCCTTGAGGGGGAGATGTCCGGCAGGACAGAGGGGGGCGCCACGGAACGCCAACAGTCCCAGCTAGCGACAGCGCTACCTACCCCGCCGCGATCAACACCGTACTCTCCGGTGACCAGCGCAGCACGACGTCCTGACCTTCCGCCAGCCTGTCAGC
Organism: Mesorhizobium sp.; assembly: GCA_004017275.1. GTDB lineage: Bacteria > Pseudomonadota > Alphaproteobacteria > Rhizobiales > Rhizobiaceae > Mesorhizobium. The sequence goes on from SAKE01000011.1 coordinate 146,413, forward strand.
ACCGGTGTTTTGCACAATCACCTTCAACGTCTGACCAGCACGCTCGACGAAATAAGTGCTGTTGTTGCCGGCGAAGATGCGCTTCGAAACCTGACCCGCCATTCATCAAGGGGATGGAGCCAAGTCCTGATTCGATTTTGGCCGGACAGGCTATGGTATCGACACCTCACGGGGCTCAACGAGGATGTCGGCCTCGATCGCGGCGTTGATGAACGCTGCGCGTGCCGCCGAGGCTTCCTTCTTTCCCTCGAGCACGGCAAGGCAGACCTTGCGGGCAACCATATGCCTTTGCCCGGTCGCGACGGGCCAACGGTTCATCAGGATGTCGGCGGCTTGCGCGACCCGCTCCACGTTGAAGATCGAGTTTCGCGATCGGCCGAGCGCTATCCTGACCGGCTCATCGAAACGCTGATCTTGCACGATGCCACCCCCAAAGTCGGCATTCATCGATTCGCGGCCTTCAACCCCAAGCAATGTGATAGGTTCCGCGCCAAAGGTGCAAGACGTCCGATTCCAGTGGCCAGAAAAATCCCAGGCTGATTGTCGTGGTCGCATTCGATCGCGGCGAGGATGGCGAGTTGTTTCCAGCCTTTGGACCCGCCGACCAGCAGAGCGAGGACCGCGCCATACGCACTGCCAGGGTTCTGGCGGCAAAGCATGCCGGCGTCATCGCCTGGAGCCGCGAGGCTGACCCGACGCTGGGCGAATACGGCCCGCCGAACACGCTCTTCGTCAGCGGCGACGTGCCTGACATGGAATAATGGCACCAGGATCTGGCCCGCGCTCGGTTCTTCGACCGCCAAGCAAAAGCCCGCCACGGTGAACCGGAGCGGGCCTTGGAGGAGGACAAGGGGTGGGACCCTCTCCTCTTGTTTCCACGGGGGTGTGGACCGCGACCACCTTACAAAAATTTCGAAACAAGCCGGATCACAAACGGACCGGCACGCATCACAATCCGGTGCGCGCCGGCATCGAGGCGGTCACGAGATTGCGATCATCACAGCATTGATCGAGCGGCGCGGCTAGATGCGGCCGAGTATCACAAGCACGATGATGATGAGCAGCACGAGCCCGAGGCCCCCGCCGCCATAATAGCCGGTGCCATAAAAGGGGCCGCCGCCGAGGCCGCTGAAGCCGCCGAGCAGCGCAATGATGAGGATAATGATCAGTATGGTTCCAAGGCTCATGGTCTTCCCGCTCCTGGCGCCTGCGCGCCGGTTCCAACATCGCGCGATTCGGATGTTGCTGGGGATGTGAACGCTTTCAAAGCGTTACCGTTCCGCCCTGGATTGCTCGGGTTGGTTCCACCGCCGACGCCGGCGCCACCACCCACTGAGGAAGAGCGTCAATCTGCAGGCCGAGCGATTCTGCCCGGCCGCCCTGTCGTCAGACGATCCCGTAGAACAGCCTGTAGTGGACGCGCTTCATATAGTCCCGGTATTCCGGCGTGGCGGCCAGCAGCGCCTCTTCGCGCAGGACGCGATGCACCTGGAAGAAGGTGATCACGCCGTAGACGGCGAGATTGTAGAAGGAAAAGGCCGACAGCAGGAACAGGACATGACCTGCAAGATAACCGGCATAGATCGGGTGCCGCACTACGCGGTACGCACCCCCGGTCATCACACCGCGATTGCCCGGCAAAATGGCGAAAGAACGACCCAGCGATATCTTTCCCCAGATCACAAATCCCAATGCCAGGACCTGCAGCGGTGCTGCTACATAGACCGGCACGATGGCAACGCCCGGCTCCAGATCAATGAAGCCGACGCCAAAGCTTGCGATCACGGAGACAATCACCGTGAGCGGGTTCCAGTCGCGAACCTGCGGGCGTCGGGACAGAAGCAGCCAGGTAAAAGTCAGAATCTCGGAAATCACCACCAGCGCCACATTGATGCGCGTCGGATCGAGCATCAGGTGATATACCCCGCGATAGACGAACATGCCCGCGAAGGCCAGCGCGCAGATCCGGAAGAAGCCTTCGCGCAAGTCGACCAGTATCTCGCGCTTTCGGGCCGCGGACAAAATCCTGCCGCCGTTGCCGTGCGAAAGGGTTTCGCTTTTTGATATGAGCAAGGCAAGCACCCCGATGATCCCTCGGGGCAACCATTGCACGCAACCATTGCCGGGCAGTTAATCAACAAGATCGGATCGGCACTAAACCACTTAGGAGTCCTCGGACGCTCTCAACCATTCCGTCGTATTGCAATTTATGCTTGCATTTTTGGAACAAATAAGGAACAATGAGTAGATTGCCTGGTGAGTCAAGGGGTTGGGGGGAGATATGGCGCGTTGGAAGGGTACGGGGCTGGCTGCGGCCGCGATGGGGTCATTCGTGCCGGTGGCCCTGCCTTGGGTAGGCCGGTCGCTGGCAAGCCTTGTTGTCCTATACATCTCGGTCGCTTACGCGATGGCCGCCGACAAGGACTACGCCGGCTGCATCGGTAAGAACGTCGACCCGGATAAACGCTGCGCTGCGCGATTTAGAAAAGGCCCTCAACCTCGACCACAAGAACCCATTTGGCTATTTCGGCCGGGGCGTGATCCGGACCAGAAGGCAGACTATGACGGAGCTATTGCCGATCTTAGCCAGGCAATAAAACTCGATCCCAAGTTTGCCGCTGCCTATGACGCGCGAAGCTGGGCGTGGGAGGCAAGGACAATCACAAGCGCGCCGAGGCCGACCGCAAGAAGGCGCAGCCTCGGCGCGAACTAGACAGGGTCAGGGAGGGCCGGTGGACTGGCAGCCATTTCCCCGAAGTTCAAGAAGCCGATTGGCTCTCTACCCCAGAGTCAAGTTGCTGAAATACCGCGCAAAATCAGGGCGTTGCGTCAGAACTTTGCCATCGGCATCACGCAGGATGCCGGAAGCGAAGAGATAGTCGCCGATCGCTTCCATCTTGGCCGGATCCATGGTCCCGATGACGCCGCTTTGGCTGCGTAGATAATGGCCGTCGATTAGCACCTTCAGCGAAGCGTGGATCAGCGCCGGATTGGTCAGCGCATCCTTGTTCGCCGCGATCAGCAGGGCTGCCGCCTCTTCGGCATGGTCGACCGCGAACTGGTAGCCGCGCCGCGTCGCCTGGATGAAGGCGGCCGCAGGCTTGGGGTTTGCCTGGAGATAGGCTTCGCTCGACGAGATCAGTGTCGTGTGTTCGTCAGGCACGCCGTAATCGGCGTAGGCGAAACTGCGCTGTTTGACGCCCTTGAGTTCGGCTTCGACACCCTCCCAGGTCGAGACTTCAAGCGTGAAATCGACCGAACCATTGGCCAGCGCCTCATAGGCTGAGGTGCCGAGCGTCACCGTCTCGAAATTGCCCTTGCCGCCGTCGTGGCGGATGATGGTCGATATCAGCGCGTTTTCCCAGGCGCTGCCGAAGCCGCCATAGGTCAGGCCGTCGAGATCCCTCGGACTTTTGATCTCGCTGCGCGCGGCGTTGAAAACCACGCGGCCGGTTTCGGATTGCACCACCGCATAGACGCCCTTCAGGTCCGCCCCGGCGGCTTTCTGGGTGAACAGGCTGATGGTGCCGTTGATGCCGAAATCGGCGACGCGGTTTGCGACCAGCGTGCCCGCACCGGTATCGCTGTAGGGCAGGATGTCGACATCGAGCCCGGCCTCGCGATAGAAGCCCTTGTCGCGGGCGACGAACAGTCCGATGTGGTTGGTGTTGACCGTCCAGTCGAGGGCGACGGTGACCCTTTGTGCCGCCGATTGTGCTCGGGCTCGTCCCGATCCGGCAACGAGCGGAAGGCCGGTGGCAAGGGTCAGCAACAAGGCCTGCCGGCGCGTCAAGTCAGTCATGGTCATGTCCTTTGAATGGGTTGGGGTTGAGGATGATGTCGAGGATCTCGGCCTCGAGCGCACTTGCCTGCCGCGCGGCATCACCGCCAAGGCTGCGCGGGCGCGGCAGCGGCACCTTGAGTTCACGGACGATGCGGGCCGGGCGCGCCGACAGCACGTAGATGCGGTCGGACAGGAACACGGCTTCGCGCACGTCATGAGTGATCAGCAGCGCCGTCCAGCGGTGGTGCTGCCACATCTGTTCGAGCCAGCGCTGCATGGCAGTGCGGGTCAGTGCATCGAGCGCGCCGAACGGCTCGTCGAGCAGCAGCATGTCGCGTTCTTGCACCACGGTGCGCAGCAAGGCCGCGCGCTGGCGCATGCCGCCGGACAGCTGCGCCGGAAAATGCCGCTCGAAGCCGGCAAGCCCGAATTCGGCAAACAACGGCGCGACGCGCGCCCGCGCCGCCTTGCGCCTGATGCCCTGCACTTCGAGCCCAAGCGTCGCGTTGTCGAGGATGCGTCGCCACGGCATCAGCGCGTCGCGTTGCGGCATGAAGGCGAAGTGCCTGCCGTGGTCATCGAGCGGCGCACCGTCGAACAACATCTCACCCTCGCCATGCTCGGCGCCGGTCAGAAGCTGGAACAGCGTCGACTTGCCGGCACCCGAGGGTCCAAGGATCGAGACGAATTCACCGGCACCGACAATCAGCGAAATATCGGCCAGAACGTCGAGCCCACCGAACGCCTTGCGCACATGCCGCAGCTCGAGCCGGCTCATGGCCGCCGCCCCTTCCCTGCGATTGCCTTGCCGGTTCGCTCCCAGGGCATGGCGAGGCGCTGCAGCAGCACAGTCAACCCGAACAGGACGAGTGTCAGCGCGGCACTGACACCGACGGCGGCCAGCACCAGATCGGGGCGAAAATTGTTCTTGGCGTTGAGCATGTAGATGCCCAGCCCCTTCGCCGCACCGGCATATTCGGCGAAGATGGCGCCAACCACGGCATAGGTGATGGAAATCCTCAGGCCAGCAAAGAAGTACGGCAGCGCCGAAGGCAGCCGCGCCAACATGAAGATGCGCCATCGCCCCGCCCCCATGGCGCGCAGCATTTGCCCGATCTCGGCTTCGGTCGACTCGTAACCCTCGACCAGTGCGACCAGCATCGGAAAGAAGGTGACCAGCGCCACCAGCATGATCTTGGGTGCCAGCCCGAAGCCGAACCACAGCACCACCAGCGGCGCAATCGCCACCAGCGGCAAGGTCTGGCTGACGATGAAGACGGGAAACAGCGCACGCCGCAGCGGCTGGAAGAAGTCGACCAGCATCGACAGCGCAAAGGCGGCACTGAGCGAACAGGCAAAGCCAAGCAGCGTGGCGCGGATGGTGGGGATGGCGTTGTCGGCCAGCGCCTCGCGATTGAGCATCGCTTGCTCGAAGACGCGCGACGGCGCCGGCAATATCGTCGGCTTGATGCCGGAACAGGTGGCATAAAGCTGCCACGCCAGCAGCAGCAACCCGACCGGGACCATGGCCGGCCCTGCCCTGACAAGAAGGCTCGCGATCGGGCGCGAAGCGGCTGACGATGAGATCACGGAAACAACCTTTGACGGCCGCGGAAGCGGCGGCAGCTTCAGACAGCCGAGGGGCTGTTGGCCGAGACCGTGACGTCGAGGGTTACGTGACCGGCGCCTGGTCCGAAGCGGCAGAAAGCCTCATCCAGCGCCGAAAAGACCGCGCCGGCATCACCACGCAATTTCGTGCAGAAATGCTTCGAGCGCTCATAGACGCCGGACTGCTTGAGAAAGTCGATGCAGCCGTAAATCTCGTCCATGTGGTCGTCGGTGCCCATCACATAGAGCGAGAATTGCGCTGCCGCCGGTTGGCCGGTGGCATCAGCATTGCGCACTGCCGCAATCGCTGCATCCTTGCGCGGGCCGAGTGGCCCGGCAGGTCCGCCAAACGCATCGGAACGGCAGATCGGATCATCCGGTTCGCCCGGGCAGCCGCGCGAGATGGTGGCCGACAACACGCAATGTTTGCCGCTGCGGGCTGCCGCCACGAAGAGGTCGCGCATGGCGGGAAACAGCACTTCCGGCGGCCCGACCAGCAAGGTCGAAATGTCGTCGGTCTCGATCCTGAGCTTGTCGCGGTACGGATCGAGCGCGCCGAGCGCGCCAAGAATGACGCCGACGAAATCGTCGGCCATGGGATATAGGGAAATCTGTGCGCCTGAAAACATTGCCCGCCTCGCTCCGCTGGTATTACCCAGATCAGCTTTTAGGGTCTGTGGGCTTGCCGCCCCCGTCTCAGCCCCGACCGTACGGAGCACCCCTGTGGATGCGCGGGTTAAAGCACCATTCGAGCTGAAGTGAAAGCCGTTTTTTCAGCGCACTGCGCCAAAAGCATTGCGCCAGGCGCGGTGCCGCCTGGGGAATTTTATCGGGAACCTTCACTGCCGCGACCGGTTGTCCCCGCGAGCATTCGCCCCCAGCGGAACCCCGGGGTGACATCTGCTGGTCGCTGAACAATCGCCACGACCGGCGTCTTCTGCGTTTTTGCTTGCCCTTTGCAGCCTCTTCCGAGCGATGGTGGAGTTTCGGCCATCGACGTTGCTGCATGATCCCATAGGAAGTCGCCGCGGTCACCACTGCACGTTGAAGCTGACCTTCCCGCCAATCGAGTAGCTGTCGCCAAAGTCCTGGAGGCTGGTGCGCGCGAATGCCTCGCCGTTGACGGAATAGCGCTCGTCCGACCAACTGTAGGAGCCACCGAGGCCCAATCCGCCCCACAGCGCCCGGTTCTCGCTGACGAATCTCGTTCCCGAGACATCGACATCGGAGCCGTCGAGGAAGTCGTAATAGAGATTGGCGATCCCGTAGACACTTGAGCGGTTCACCTGACCTGTGGCATCCCGGAACTCGTTGTCATAATCGGCGGACAGTCCAAGGCGACCGATCAGAGTGTCGCCATCGCGCAGCGATACTGCGGCGCCATAGGGATCGGCAAAGTCGTCGAAGCGCACGGACGAATAGGAAAGCTGGGCTTGCGGTGTCAGCGACCACCGCGCGCCAAGATCAATCTTCTGTCCCGTTTCGATGCTCAGTGCGTAGCCGAAGCCGTTATTGCCCTTTGTCAGCGTCCTGCTCAACGTGTCGGAACGAAGATCGCTGTCATACCAGGTCAGTTGCCCCTGAGCGTCGACATAGAGGCCGCTATTGCCGTACCAGGTCAACGTGCCGCCAAGGCCGTAGCCGGTGGCATCGATGCTGCCCGTGCCGAAGAGCGAGGCTACGTCTGCAGAAGCCGTACCATAGTGAATACTAAGCCCGCCAATCAGAGCGCCAGCCTCGCCTTCGAGCAACGCCCCGTCCACGCCCGTCTGCAGCTTCCAGATGTCCGCATCGTAGTCGGTGCCGGTCGTCGATGTTTCCGGTTCCGGATGGTTGTGAGCAGCCTCGATCCGTCCCCAGATGCCCTGCGTCTTCGTGCTTCCGTCCGCATCAGCCGTTGAGTTGCCGGCAGCCCAAGAGCGACCGCCGGTGCGCTGCTGGAGAGTGCCAAGCTGGTTGAAGCTCTGCAGGACACCCGCATAGGCCTCGTAGAGCGGCATGCCTGGTGCATAAAGTGGCGAAGGATCGGGGTCCGGGCCATCGATTAGATCCGAACGAAGGTACCAATCGCCATCGGTGAACGTGCTAATGCCGTTCTTGTAGAGCCGATAGGCATAGGCGCCTGCAACGACAGCTCGATCACCCTGGAAGACGTAGTCGCCCAAAAGCGAAAAGGTGCCGTTGGAGGCTCCACCGACATCAACGATCTTGATGCCTTCAACCGTCTGCGCCCCGCTGCCGCCGACATTGATCACCTTGACGTTGGTGCTGCCAGACGTGTCGCCGGTAACGATCAGGCGGTCGGTAGCCGAGGCATCGCCCCCCAGCACCGTTTCGATCTCCAGCGTACCGCCATTGCCGGTATAATTGCCGTTAACCGTCAGCGTGCCGATAGAGTTGCCGGGGGCGATGGTGCCGGCGTTCGCCGTGTCGCAGACATTGCCGATGCCCTGCAGCCGTCCGCTTGCAAGCACGTCCATGTCGCCGCAAAGACTGCCATTGACCGAGAGTGTACCAGCCTCTACCGAGGTGGTTCCGGTGAAACCAGAGCTGTCGCCGGTAAGTCTGGTAAGTCCCGCGCCGATCTGCCGGATGGCGCCCGATCCGGAAATGACGCCAGCGAAGGTGTAGGCATCCGACCGGTTGAAGGCGAGCGTGCCGTTGTTCGTCACG
>SAKE01000011.1:154539-180282 GCA_004017275.1 Mesorhizobium sp.
CGTCCCGCCGGTGTAGCCGTTGTCCGCCGTCAGGATGGTCGTGCCGGAGCCGGCCTGATTGACCGTGCCGCTGCCCGAGATCAGTCCAGCGAAGGTGTAGGCATCCGACCGGTCGAAGGCGAGCGTGCCGTTGTCCGTCACGTCGCCGAGGATCGAGCCCGAGGTGCCGCCATTGCCGAGCTGCAGGGTGCCCGCCGAGATCGTCGTCCCACTTGAGACCGTGGCGGCGCCGTTGAGGATCAGACTGCCGCCGTTGACCGCAAGCGTGTTGGTGGCGAGGCTGCCATCGATCTCGACCGAGCCCGAGTTCATGGCGACGCTGTCCATGCCGCTGATCGCGTATGCGGCGTCGTAGAGGAAGCTGTTGCCGGTGCCCAGATCGAAGCTCAGCGCGCTGTTGCCGCCGCCGCCGATGTTGCCATTGATGGCGCCGCCCGTGATGTCCAGCACATTGTTAGCGGAGCTGAGGTTGACATTACCCGTGAGCGTGCCGGCCGTGGTGATGGTGGCCGCGCCGCCCGTCTGGTTGAGTGCGATGCCGGAGGCTCCGGCGTTGACGATAGCGGCCGAGCCGATGGCGATCGTGCCGCCTGCAGTCGCGGCGGTATGGATCGCGGCGCCCGTGCCCGAACCGCCGGTCACGGTGCCCCCGGTAACGCTGATGTTATAAGTTCCAGTGCCCTTGTTGCTGGCGAAGAGGCCGTCGCCGCTGCCGTTGTTCGTGACGGTGCCGCCGCTCATGGCGATGCTGGCGATGCCCGTGGCGGCGGCATTGTTAACTACGGCGCTCAGGGCGGGGTTGGTGCCGCTTTGGACCGTGACCGTGCCGCCCGTCATGGAAATACCGGCGTTGCCAAGCTCCGATTGGCTCAGGACGCCCATGCCCGAAGCCGTTGTCACCGTTCCACTGCCGATGGTGACGCTGGCGGCGCCGGAAGAGGCGGTGTTGGTGATAATGGCGCGCAGGCCGCCGCCGCCGCTGCCAGTGACCGAACCCCCGTTCATCGTCACGGCGGCATTGCCAGTGCCCGCATTCTGAGCACTTGCGCCGTAGCCGAGACCGGTATTGGTGACCTGCCCGCCGTTAAGGGTGATCAGGGCATTGCCGGTGCCGGCGCTGTTGGTGATACTCGCAAGGAGCCCGCTGGCGAGGGCGTTGGTATTCACTGTCACGGTGCCGGTATCCATCCGGACAATGGCATTGCCGGCGGTTCCCTGATTCACGGCACCGATGCCGTTCGACAAAAGTGCAGTCGACTGAACCGATTGGAACACGAGCGCATTGACGACAATGTCATTGATATTGGCCGGCGCACCACTGGCGAAGACGCCGCCCTGACCAGGAGAGGTCCTCAGGGCGACCAGATTGGAATTGTTGAGTGTCAGGGTCAGGCCAGTTGAGTTTGCATAGCCGATGCCGAGCGGCGCGGGATAGCTGCTACCGGAGCAGATGACTACGCCGCCGACCGGCGCGCCACATTCGTTGGCCGCATCAGCGCTGTTCGGCGTGCACGCCAGCATCGCCGTCAGGGCGATCAGGGATGCGAAAGATGGCGCGATCCATGAATTGCAGTTGCGACTTGTGGCTCTCTTGCACGGGACGACGGCGACGCTCATCGACGACATGAATATCCTTCGATCCTGCTGTGTTGATTGCATTCGGTACCACGGCCCGACGACTGGCAGGCGGCCGCGTCAAGACCGGCGATCGGTCATACGTATCTAGGTTTTTTCGAGATGGACGTGGATGCCTGCGTGGCAAGGGGTCGCTTGCGCGGTCGCGACGACGATGATCTCCCGCGCGGTGCTTCGATCACGACAGATGGTCTGCTGCGTTGCACCACTGAGGTTTGAAAAAGGGTCTCTTTTCCTACGATATTGCCTGCTGTTATCAGGACCATCGCCACTTGCTTGCATCACCACGCCGCCGCCTTAACTACTTGGTTAACAAAGCCTTTCTCGAAGAATCGAGCGTTATGAGGAAGGCAGACAACGGCGCTAAAGTAAATCAGAATCTTGCAGTGCGTCAAAGTTTTGCGGCGGCAAGGAGCGTTATAAGGAAATTGCAAATTTCTTATCACCCTAAGACGTTGGACGCCGCGATGAAATCGATCGATATCGCATATCGCACCCTGTTCGCTGAACTCGTTCAACGAAGCCTGGATGCCTCGGTCCAAACCGAATTCTCGACGGCGGGCAACTTCGTGCGGGTTCCTGTAAAAGGCCGCGACTACTGGTATTTCGAGGAAACCAGGCCGAAGACGACAAGGCGATATGTCGGGCCGGCCGACGATTCCGAGATCGAAAAACGCGTCGTAGCCTTCAAGGAACTCAAAAGCGACCTGAAGGCTCGTCGCAAGCTAGTGTCGACGCTTGTATGCGAGGCTGGGTTGACGGAGCCGGAAAATTTACCGGTGATGTCGTTGAAGCTCTTGGAAAGGCCGGGGTTCTCCGCCTGCGGGGCGTCCTGGTCGGCACCTTCGCCTTCCGGACCTATGCCGGATATCTGGGCGTTAGGCTACCTGTTGCATCGATCAGGGGTCCCGGTGCTGGTCCCCGCCCCCTGAGCGATACGCTGTCCACAAACTGATTGTCGCCTCCCTTCGCCACGAGAGCGCAAACGGCGCCGCAAAACGGGAAAAGGATATTCTTCAGGCAAGCTTGCTTGTCGAGGCGATGGCAACCGCCCGCCGGCAAGACGACCTCGGCCCTGGTGTTTGCCGAAGCACGGAACCGCGGCGCCAACTGGCGCGGTGCAATCCAACGCGGTCTTCATTTACTCGATCCCGGTCGGCAAGACACGGTCGAGACAATCGTTCGAAGGGCACTTTCGGACATTGGTGACAGCTCGATGGCTTCACCGAGGCGACAAGGCGCACTGACTGAAAGGGGTTTGGAATGCGATGGAGCTGCTCGACGACGCCGTCGAGCAGCAATGGGTGGCAAAATCGCAGGTTGTGAATCTACGAAACCGCCTTCTCGCGGACTGGCAGCTTCCAGCCCGGCCTGACGAAGTGGCAGGTGTAGCCGTTGGGATATTTCTCCAGATAGTCCTGATGCTCGGGCTCGGCTTCCCAGAAGGGTCCGGCCGGCGCGACTTCGGTGACGACCTTGCCCGGCCACAGACCCGAGGCATCGACATCGGCGATGGTGTCCTCGGCGACGCTCTTCTGTTCGTCGCTGGTGTAATAGATCGCCGAGCGATAGCTCATCCCGACATCGTTGCCCTGCCGATTGCGGGTCGTCGGATCGTGAATCTGGAAAAAGCGTTCCAGCAGAGTGCGATAGCTTATGATGGCCGGATCGAAATTGATCTCGATGGCTTCGGCATGGCTGCCATGGTTGCGATAGGTGGCGTTGGGCACGTCGCCGCCGCTGTAGCCGACGCGGGTAGAGGTGACGCCGGGATAGCGCCTTATCAAATCCTGCATTCCCCAGAAGCAGCCGCCGGCAAGGACTGCGCGTTCGGTCGAAGTCGCCATATCACGTCTCCTCAAAAGCAAGTTGGTCTCGCCATAAATGGGCATTGTCACCTGCTTCGTCCAGCGGACCGGCGGATCTGCTTTAGTTGCCCGGTGGGGCGAGGCTGTCGATCACACCCGGCAACTGCTTCGCCCCGGGCGGAATGGCGGCGAAGCTGATCGCCACCGGCGGCGCCTTGAGCGACCAGTCGAAAAGAACGGTTTTGACCGGGATGTCACCCACCCACGCCTGCAGATAAGATGGCACGTCGCGCTCAGGCCAGACCAGCAATATGCCGTGCTCGCGCAGCCGCTCCTTGGTGATCCAGGGCGCGTACTGCATGTTCAGGTCGGTGAAGATCGACGGCTTGTCATAGGCATTGAGGCCCGCCAGCGGCGCAACAAGGGCATGGCCGCCAACGATGTCGAGCCGATCGGGCGTCGCTGCGTGCCAGACGGCCTCGGCCTCATCCGAAATCTGCCGCGCCGGCCAGCAGACGGCGTCCATTTTTCCGCGCAGATTGCATTTCGTCCAGCGGATGCCCGCATAGGCACCGGATATGCCGACAATGCAGATAAGCGCGCAGATCGCCAGCTTTCGCATCTCGACGGCGCCGAGGCGATGGCCCAGGAAGGCGAGCGCCACAACGCCAGCAAGATTGTACATCGGCGCGCCCCAGGCCTCGCCCGTACCTGCGAACAGGGATGCCGCCATGATGAGGACCGCCGGACCGAGCCCCATCCACACGAGATAGACGAGGATACCGCGCCCGACGGGCTCCGGCGGCGGGGGCGAGCGCCGCAGCAGCCCCGATATCGCCAGCACCAGAAGAAAGCCGCAGAGCCCGGCCATCTGGACCCCGATGTAATAAAAGCGCGAGCGGTGGGCCAGGACCCACTGATCGCGCCAGGCGGCATAGGTCAGCGGCAGGAAATCGATACGGTAGAGCTCGACGGCCAGTGGCGCTGCGACGGCGACGAAAACCGCCAGCCCGAGCCATGGCCAGGGCGTGGCGAGCCGGCTGCGTGCCCGCGTGTCCGACAGCAGCCAGATCGCCCCGAAGAGCAACAATAGGCCGGTGGAAAACTTGGCATAGAGCCCGACGCCCGACACCAGTCCAAGCGCCAGCCACCAGCCCGGCCCACCGCCACGGCCTGCACGCCACAGCAGCCAGCAGATAGCAGCCCAGAAGGGCATCTGCGCGTAGTCATGATTGAACTGTGGGGTCGGCCAGCCAAAGAAATAGAGCGACGGCATCAAAAGCACGGCGGCCAACGCGCGGGTTCGCCCGAGCATGTCGCGGCCCAGCAGATAGACCAGCACGAAAGTCGCCGAGATCGTTAGCTGGGCCACGAGATATTGCGGCCAGCGGAACGATCCGGTTAGAAGATGGCTGGTCTCGAGCAGCCAGCCGGGAAGCTGTGGATGCTTGTAGGTCAACAGCACCCATTCGCGGCCCCACATGAAGCCTTCGACGACATCGTTGGGCGGTGAGACGTCGACAAGCGCGGGCGCCACGGTCCAGCACAGGATCTGCGTCAGGCACAAAAGGGCCAGAACAGCTTCCGGATAACGGGTCAGATCCGACCAGATCGACGACTGGCGCCAGTCGTCTGGAACAGAGCTGCCGACTGGCAGCCAGCCGTTCGCGGGTTCATCGATTCGCGTCATGCGATGGATAAATCACATCGGGCGGTTTTTCGAACAGCCCAGAACTCAAAGCTTACGAAAATGTATACTTGAGCGACCATCGCAGAACCAAGATTGGGGCAGAGTTTCACCTCACTATGCTGCTTCCCCCCTCACATGCAAGCAAAACAACAATGGAACGCCCTCCTGCGGCACCTCGAACATGCCAGGCAGAGCGCATCAGCCGTGATCGCGACAGGCGTCGTTTATACCTGACCCGGTCCCCAGCCACGCCCCGCCAACAAGCATCCAGGATTCGAAATGCGTCACCACCACGCCGTCATCCACTACCGTGCGCTCGACTTCTGGATGGCGCGTGCGGCCGTTCTCGTCATCATCTGCCTGCAGCTTCTGGTCATCAACAACCTCTCATTCGGGCCGCGCTGGCTGGCGCCGGCGCTTGAGGCCGCCCTGCTGCTCCCCTTGTCGGTGGCCACGGCCTGGACACAGGCCGCCACCCGAAAGGCGGTCGAGGATCACGAGTGGCATGCGATCGGCCAGTTTCGCGTCATGATCCGCAGAACGGCGCTGACCATGACCGCCATCGTCAGCGTCATGAATTGCGGCTCGCTGGTCCTGCTGGTGCGAGCCCTGCTGGAGGGCCATGCCGGCAACAGCGGCACGACCCTGCTGGTCGACGCGCTCAACATCTGGGTCACCAACGTCATCGTCTTTGCCTTGTGGTTCTGGAGCACCGACCGCGGCGGACCGCCGACATGCGGTCTCGTCAAGCTCGCCCAGGCCGATTTCCTGTTCGCGCAGATGACGCTGAACGACCGTGACCTTCGCAATTGGCTGCCAGGCTTCATCGACTATTTCTTCCTCGCCTTCACCAACGCGACGGCCTTTTCTCCGACCGATACGCTGCCCCTCAGCCAACGCGCCAAGCTGCTGATGATGGCGGAAGCCACGATCTCGCTGCTGACCATCGCGCTGGTCGCGGCCCGCGCTGTCAATATCCTCGCTTGATCAGGCCAAAACGCAAAATGGCCCGCCCGGCGAACCGGAGCGGGCTATTTTTTTGGGTTGTCTTCGACGGTTTGAATGTCGCGCGAACGTGCCTGGCAATTCTGCCAAGCAGTCGCCAGCCGGCACCGGCGCTATTCCTCTGGCACCGACTTGAACCGCCTCACGACAAACTCGAACAGGAGGTCCGATATCCACATGGCGCAGATGCCGATGAGGAAAGCCGCCGCCAGCGTGGTGGTGTCGTCGGCGGGATCGGGCATCGGCAGGCCGGTGATCCTGGCGTAAGACACCGCCGGCAGTGTCAGATAAGCTGCGGCAAGCGCGCCGCAGATCGGCGAGGCCACCATTTCGCGTAATTTGTAGCGATGCCGCGACAGCGCGCGCAGGACACCGCCGGCAAGGCCGGCCGCGACCACCGGTCCCTTGACGCCGAGCAGATCGAAAAGATCATGCATCATGGCCTCCATCCACAGAGCTTCTGGCCCTTTTCATTGTGAGCCAGGATCGCCGCGACCGAACCATTCGAGAGCGCCGCGACTTCAGCCTTTGCAGGCCGGATGGGATGCCCGGCCGCGCAGAACGACCCGCCTGATGTGGCGCAGCCGGCCAGCAGGAACGAAAGCGCTACGATCTTGACCATTTGCCCAGCCTCCCCCTGTTGTCATCCGGCGCCCGTCCGGCGACGGCATCGTCGATCTTCTGGGCCTCGGTGCGCGCCGCAGCGTCGGCGGTATCCTGCCTCGCCTTCTGGTTTGCCTTGCCTTTGGCGTAGGCCGTCCAGAGACCGGCAAGCGCGGCTGCCGCTGCAAGGAGATACGGCCAGACCTGGCCAAGCAATGCGAGCGTTCCCATCTCATGTCTCCTTGGCCGGCGGCGCGACCATGCCGCGCGGGCCGTCACGGACCGCGTTGATGATGATCTTGGCAAGGGCAATGGCACCGCTGATCTGAAGCGCGGTGCGGTCGCTCACCCCGAACATCGTCCAGTCGAAGCCGGCGAGCGCACCACCGCAGATGATGGCGATCAGCGTGTTGAGAAGGTTGTGCAGTGCGTTGGTGTTGAACAATGTCATCAAAAGAAACTCCCGAAAAAACCGGTGACGTGATGCCGGAAGGCCGCGAGCGCTCCAGCCATGAGGACGAGGATGCCGGCCGCGGCAGCCGTCTTGCCGCCGGATGGCGGCGGCGGTACGGGCAGGACCGTTGGCCGCGCATCGGCTGATGTTTCGGCCCCGGGCGGCTGCGGTGCCGGCGAGGTCTCTGCCGGCCGTTGCGCCGACATCAGCAAGGCTTGAACCCGCACCGTCCTGACGCGATCGGACCAGCCGCGCCCGAATGTTGCCCATGTCGGCAGTCGCTTGAGGAACGCCAGCCGCGCATCGCAAAGCGCATCGATGAGGACGCCGGCCGGCTTTGCCTTGATTGCCGAAAGCGTCGCAGGTCCGATCCGGCCATCCTGGGCAACGCCTACGGCCGCCTGCAAATATTTCGCCGCCCGGCCGGATCCGCTGTTCACGGCGAAATCGAACACGGCATGGTCGACCCCGTCGGGCAGTTCGGCGCCGAGCACCGCGTCCCAGTAGAAACGCCGGTACAGCCGAAATTCCTCAAACCAGTCGGCCAGCGTCGCAAACACCTTGAAGCGGCCGCTCTGCATGCGGTCGAGCATCTCCATCAGTCCGGCCTCGACCGAGACCGAGCCGTCGGGGAATTGCGCGTGGCGGGACAGCATGTTCAGCCCATGCGCCTGATATTGCCGGGCGAGCGCCACGCCCGCCCCTTCCAGCGTCTCGCGGCGGCCGTCGCGCGGCCAGGCGAAGGGCAGCCATTCGCCCCATGGTTTCAAGGTCAGTGTCTGCATCGCCGGTGTCTGCTGCGAGGCGCGGACAGCCTTGCTGACATAGACGACATCGGCCTCCGTATCCCAGGCGAGCTCGACCGCGGCCGAAGGATGGTCCCAGCCAAAATCGAGCGCGCCCAGCCTTGGCCAATAGCGCGGCAGCCGGAACGGCTCGCAGGCGATCAGCGCCTCGGCCACCGGAAAAATACGGCCCGAACCCAGCACCGGAATGCCGCGGGCGCGGGCCTCGCGCTCATGCGCGGGATAGGCCGCGACGATCGCCGCGCGCTCCTGTGGCGTGTAGTGCTCGGCTTCGTCGATGGTCATGAAGGTGACGTGGCGGGACATGATGACCTCGGTCATTGATGGCCAAGAAGGGTCAAACCAATCACTCTCAACGACCGCGTTCGACCGGTTCAGTCTTTCAGCGTCGCTTGCCGGAGCTGCGTCGGTCAGTCGAGGCCAATGGTATTCTCAATGCGACGCTAATATACATAGCCGCTCCAACGAGCAGCGCCTGCCGAATGCTTGAGGAATGCCATGCGAAGATTCATCTTCACGGCGATATGTATCGCAGCCGCGACAGCCGCTAGCGCCCATGATTGGTACGAAGACAAAGTTGACCCGCAGACGAAACTCAAATGTTGCGGTGGTTCTGATTGCCGCGCCATACCTCGGTCTTCGGTGCGGTCCAGAATCGACGGTGGTTACATCTATTTGCCGCATAATTTTATCATCCCATCGGACCGTGTACAGGAATCCCCAGATGACCAATACCATATCTGCGAAAATACCTACGTCGTAACCAATCAGCTGTATTTGCGTTGCTTTTTTGCACCTCGTTTAAAGGTCTCTCTATTTCTCCAGCGTTGAGGTAAATTCCGACCGTCGCTGCGACAGCACCGGCGCCTTGCGCGCGACTCTACTTCAACCCTCCGCCATGCCCTCCACCTGCGCCGCCGACAGAAACAGCAGCACCACATCCGACATCCCCAGCAGCGGCGTGAACGTGACGATCGTTATCCCGCCGGTGGCGTTGGTGCGGGTCAGGCCTTCGGAATAGATGTCGAGCGGCGGTTCCTCGTCGAACCAGACGCCGTGCAGGGTCTCGCCCTGCCATTTCTCGCGGCCCTTCTCGAAGCTCTTGAACGACAGCACCGATTCATCGGCCTGCACGTCGCCGCCACCGCCCCAGCGCACCACGATGCTGTCGAGGGCGCCGGGTGCGCCGCGGCCCATGCTGGTCTGCACGATCGCGTCGGCGGGGATCATGCCGGTGCCCCAGGCCGCCTGCTGCTGCGGCGGGCCGACCAGCACGCGCTGCGGATTGTCGCGCGTGCCTTCGCCGGTCACGCCCGCCGCCCACAGCCTGACAGCGCTGTCAAAGACCTTGCCTTGCCACCACGCGGGATAGCGGCCGGTCAGATGCATGGCCCATTCGGCGCCACCTGCCCTGGTCTTGCCCAACTGGTTGCCGGCCATGAACAGGCGCTCACGGTTCTGCGCGCCTGCTGCGTGAAACTCGGCCTGGCGTTGATACGGCTTGTAGGCGGCAAGAAGATTAGTCCGGTGCCTGCGGTCCAGTTCCGCCAGCAGCGCCAGATATTCCGTCTTCGCGGACATCACCGAGCTCTTCGAGGAACGGCTTGACGATGGCTTCCAGGGCGCGGATGCGGCTGCGGATTTCGTCATCGCTTAGGCCGTCCAGTTGGTTGATCTTGGCATCGAAATCCTTGGGCAGCACCGACAGCACGATCTTCAGATACTGGTCCGGTTTGTCGGCCCGCACCTCGGCGATGACGCCGGCGCCATGGGTGCGGAAATCGGCGCGCACGGCTGCCAGGAAATCGTCGCCCAGCGTTTTCTTCGTGCGCTTGGGGCGCGGCTTCTGCGCCGCGGCCGGTTTGGCGGCGGGCTGGCGTCTTGCCCGCTTGGCGCGCATCGGCCTGGCGGCGGTTTTGTCAGTCATGGACCTGGCCCATGGCGTTGGCATCGGCAGCGGAAACCATTCCAGCCTTGGGCGCCGCCGGTCGGGTTGGGCTGGCTCGCTTCTTCGAGCGGATGGTTTTCCTCTTTGCCCGCTTCTTGGCTCCCTGGGCGCGCTTCGGCTTCGCCGCCTGGGCAGGTTTCGCCGCATTGGCCCGCGCCTTGAGTCGCGCCATGGCGAGACCGACAAGCTGCCCGGCGATGCCGGCCTGCGGGAAACAAAAGCCGCCGGCCGCGTCGCGCACCATGCCGATCTTCACGCCCGGCGCGACCTGCTCGACACACCCCAGACGCGGCAGCGGCGCCGCACCCTCGAATTCGCCAATGGCGCTGACGATTTCCTGGCCGTCAGCATCGGTGATGATGGTGGCGTAGCGTGTGGACATGGAGGTTCTCTTGCGGATTGCGAAATGAGTGATCGGGCGAAGGATGGCGTCCCTTGGCGCCTCCCTGCAGGACAGGGGGGCGCTGTCCCGCCAACTTTTCAGTGTTGGGACAAGGTTGAGATCACCAAAAAAACCGCCTCGGCGGCGGGTCGTTGGCGCGCGGCTCCGAAATCTCAGATGCAGATGCCACGCTTACGTCACGAAAGGTGGGCGGATAGGAATTAGCCGACCTTACGAACCGAAGGCTCGTTCACAATCTCGCTGTGAAGGTCGCGCAGCGCGTTGACCATTTCGACCGGCCGAGAGTTGATCAGCAGAAGGTATGCGCGCATGGCCTGGACAGGCCTGGAGCGTCCTTGCTCCCACTGCTTCAACTGATCAAAGCCGAATCCAAACGTCGATGCGAAATCCTTCTGCGAAAGGCCGGTCTTGGTTCTGATTGCTTTAACGTCTATTTCGGCAGGGATGTGGAGCTTGTAGGGCTCGGCCTCGCCGCGAGCGATGGTCAACGCTTCCTGCAAGCCCTCCTCGATCCGATCGAATACCTTCTTGCTCATGCTCTTTCTCCACCTGCGGCAAGCGCTTGAACCCGCATCGCATATTCGTCCACAATGGCCGTCGTCAGTTTCTTCAGACTGTTCCGCTCGGCCTTGGTAAGATTGACCTTCTGGCTTTTCCCAAAAACGGTTATGAGAAAAACGGGCAGGTCATTGCCCGTGTAAAACGTTATCGTACGGACGCCTCCGCTCTTGCCTTTGTTGTTGCCACGAATGGCAAACCTTACCTTCCTGCAGCCGCCAGTCCCGACGATCTCTTCGCCGTCATCCGGGTTCGCTGCAATGTGGTCTACAAAGTCCTCAATGTCCTCAATGTCCTCTTGGAACATCCCGGCCACTGCCGCCGCACTGCGGAAGGTTCTCAGTTCCGATACCGTATGCATGCCACGCATGAGTATGTAAACTACGCACCTTGTCAACCGGTAAACAGGCTAGGGGTTCCATTGCCGGAAACTGAGACCGGACAAAGATGCGAGGGACGGGATGCCTCGCACGAGCGAGGCGCACTTGCTTTAAGGCATCACCAAAAACAAAAACCCGCCTCGGCGGCGGGTCGTTGGCGCAAATCTGCACCATAGGCAAATATGTAGCATAGCTGCCGTCACCCCGTCAACGATTTTCTGAGAAAAAATTCCTAAACCGATCACCCCCCCGCCCTGCGGGCGCTGGCAAGTGCGTGAGACCCGCTTTTCGCCAGCGGCTGGTCATGAGCCGGCAGGTGTGAAATTATTAGCCGAAGCTAATGGAATGATTCCCGTCGCACGGCCATGTGGGAGAGGACGATGGACAGACCAGCCATGGCATCCGTGTTCAGGATGCGGCATGCACCAGCCACGGTTTCCGGGGTGCGCAGCACCGGTCAGGGTCAGGCCAATCCGGTCATCCGCGTGCGTTCGCTGGGCGAAGCCATTCGTTTCGTCGCCAACGCTTACCCCGAATACGACATCAGCGCCGTCGCCATCAGTTGTGGGGATGCTTCGATCAGCGGCCTCGGCAACCTGGAGGTCAAGGCGCTGTGGCGCGAATATGGCAAACGCCTGACGCAGGAATAGGCGGTTCGCCCACAGCCTGGTTCGCCTGTTTTCTCCAGCCCAAAGCGATTCCGCGCTCTCTCTGGAGCGGAAAGGCCGCTCGTGCGTTTCAACCCCAGCCACGGGAGCAATCGCCATGAATGTCGCCAATCTGCAACTCGAAGGCCTGCTGATGGCCGTCGCCGCGATCAACCGTCTCCTGGTTCAAAAGGGGGTGCTGACGGCGGAGGAAATAGACGTGGCCTTGCGCAAGACCGAGGCCAGCGAAACCAACCAGGAGCGATCCGAAGGCATGTCCGCGTCAAGCCGTGACGCCGTCAACTTTCCAATCCGGCTGCTGGAACTCGCCAATCAGTGCCAGCCGGAAGCGGACATGCCCTCCTTTTCGAAGCTGGCCCGCATGGTCGGCAAGATAAAGGAACCCTACAACGACCAGCTATGATGCCTCGCCTTCAAGCCCTGCCCGGCCATCCCAGATTGAGCGAAAGCACGCGGCCCGGACCGTGCACGGCGGCGAAAAGCAGTCCGGCCAGGAAGGAAAAATGGTCGACGAAGAAGCCGAATTCGGCCTGGTTGCCGGCCCAGTGGCTGGGTCCGTGGAAGGCGAAGCCGAGGAACAGCACATAGGCTGCGGCCACCAGGGCCGCCTGCGTGAAGAAGGCGCCAGTCAAGAAGCACAGCACCAGGGCGACTTCCAGGATCGCCGCGCACCAAGCCAGCAACAGCGCAAACGGAAAGCCGGCGGCGGCGATGTAGCCGGCGGTCGCCTCCATGCCGGTGAATTTGAAGGTCACGGCCATCAGGAAGACGCCGGCGAAGATCAGGCGGGCGATGAGAAGGGCCGCGGTCTGCCACGGCGATTGAGTGATTTGCGACGGCATGTTCGTTCTCCAGCTTTGCAGTTTGGTTGCTCCTAGGACGCGCGACGGGCGCCGGGTCCGACACATCAGGCCAATTTTTTCTCGACACCGCGATGCAAGCGCTCGCCGTGGGTCCTCTTGATGAGACCACGGAATGGATCCCAGGGTCTCCGCGACGGAGCTTCGCGCCTGCTTCGTCCATACATGACGACATTGAGAGGCTTTGGCCAATCGCCAATGTCAACGGCGTTATTGTCGTACCGGTGGAACCCGCGACGCCGATCTGTGTTATGTCCTGTTGATCGCGGGATCGGGCGTGCCGACGGCTGCGCGTTTCCCCGACAACAGAAAGCGAGGCCTGAGATGGCTGACGACAAGTCGAAGACGAAACAGGACCGCAAGCTGGTCTCGAGCGAAGAGCCATACGAGGTTGCTGCCTTTGCCCGCAAATACGGCATTCCGCCAAGCGAGGCGCAGACCATCATCAAGCGCTACGGGCCATCGCGCAAGAAGCTCGACGCCCATATGGCGGCGCGCGGCTAGAGCCTGTTCCATCCGGGATCGGGGCTCCAGGTCTCGGACGAACCGATGCGGTTCTGTCTCGGACGAACCGATGCGGTTCTGTCTCGGACGAGCACCTGTCCACCCGGCCCGCGGCACCAAGCATCGAGGAGGTTGTCATGTCCGACACCATACGCAGGACCGGCAGTTGCCTGTGCGGCGGCGTGCAGTTCTCTGTCAGCGGCGCGCCGCTGCGCGTCGGGCTTTGCCACTGCAAGGATTGCCGCAAGGCCAGCGGCTCGGCCTATTCGGCCTTTGCGGTCTGGCCGCGCGAGGCCTTCGAGACGACTGGCCTCGTCAACTCCTACGGCACGCGCAGCTTTTGCCCGACCTGCGGCGGCCGTGTCGCCTTCGTCGACGACAACGAGGCCGAGGTGATGATCGGCAGCCTCGACATCGCGCCGACCGATCTCGTACCCGAATATGAATTGTGGATATCCAGGCGCGAGGCCTGGCTGCAGGCCTTGCCCGACACCGAACAGTTCGAGCATGACCGGCCGACGGCGAACAGCGCAGAAGTGCCGGCGCCGAGGTCGCTGTCGGACGTCGATGCGGGCGAGTGAAATTTGATCTTCCGGGAGGGAACCCTGCCCTGTTGCCGACGTTATCCGCCGCCTCGGTTTTTTGTGCATGTCGTTGTCCCAAACCACGGCGCGATTTCGGCGACATGACCAGTCATGGAGACGACCGTTGAACGACAAGATGTTTCCCCGACCCATCCGGTTGAAATTCGCCCCCGAGCGTGAGCGCGTCGTACGCAGTGCCTGGGAAGGCCTGGAATGTCTCGGCGAGTGGCCGGGCGGCCGGAGCCGCCGCTACCGCGCGGCGTTGCGCAGTTGTCGCGACGCGCTGGACGGCTGGGCGCCGGCGGAAAAGGCGATGCGGGCGATGATCGACGTCGCGCGCGAAGCAAAACTCCTCCAATAGGGAGAAAGCAGGCATGGCCGAACTGATGCTGCCGACGCCGATGCGGATCAGGCCGCATGGTTCGGACACGATCCGCGACATTGCCACGCTCAAGGATGCCAGCGAAATCCTGATCGACTGGCCGCAGGCCAAACGTGGCCCGTTCTACCAGGCCGCGCGCGAACAGGTTGAGGCAGCACTGGAGAACAAGGCAGGCGCTGCCCAGGCGCAGGAAGCTTTCGCTGCGCTCTGCGACCATGCCGGCGTGCTGGTTCGCTGATCGCCAGGGCATATGCCGTGAATGCCGCGCCTTCTACTGGTTGGGCGGCTGCGCCGGCACTTCACCCGGCTTGATAACCGGCGTCTTGCCTTCGTCGGGCGCCGGCGCCGCCATTCCCTGGTCACCCGTGGGTGGCGGTTTCAGCACACCGCCGCAATCGTTGAGCGTCTCCGTCAGACTGGCGTCGCTAGGTTGCTGTTTTGCATCTTGCTCGGTCTGAGCCCGGCATTTGTCGGTCTGCGGCGCCTGGCTGTCGTTCTGCTGATCGGTCTGGGCCGCGACTGGCGCGGCGAATGCCAGCATCAGACTGAATGGAACGATGGCGAGAGTTCTCATCTCTGCCTCCTTCTTCCTTTCACGGTCACCTGCGGCGACCTTTCCCTTCGCAGGAACAACGCCTGTCGATGAAAAAGGTTGGCCGCTTCCGCCCAGCCCTGTTGCAACCAAATCCGTTCGCCACCCGTTGCGCATGCCGGAGGCGACCATGTTCGATGATTTTCAAGCAGCGGAAATCGACATCGGCGCTGCCGGCATATTCTGCCTGCGTGCCGGCAACGGGCCGCCGCTGCTGTTGCTGCACGGCTTTCCGCAAACGCATCTGATGTGGCGCGACATTGCGCCAACCCTGACCGACCGGTTCAGCGTCGTCTGCGCCGACCTGCGCGGCTATGGCGGCAGTTCCTGTCCAGCGTCGACACCGGATCACGCGCCCTATGCCAAGCGCGCCATGGCCGCCGACATGGTGGCACTGATGGAAAAGCTCGGTTTCAGCAGTTTCATGGTCGCCGGTCACGATCGCGGCGGCCGTGTCGCCTACCGCATGGCGCTTGACCATCCCGGCTGCGTCGAAAAGCTTGCCGTGCTCGACATCGTGCCCACCGCCGATGCCTGGGACCGCGCCGACGCCAGGCTGGCGTTGGGCTATTGGCCATGGTCGCTGCTGGCGCAGCCCGAGCCGTTGCCAGAGCAGATCCTGGCCGGCGCCGCCGAGGCGATCGTCGACAACGCCTTGAGCGGCTGGGGTTCATCGCCTTCGGTGTTCCCAGCCGAAGTGCGCCAGGCCTATGTCGACGCTTTGCGCGGGCCTGCCCACATCCATGCGATCTGTGAGGAATATCGGGCGGCGGCCACGCTCGACCGCGAGCACGACCATGCCGATAAGGCCGCCGGCCGGCGCATCCGCTGCCCGCTGCTGGCGCTATGGAGCGGTCAGGGCGCGTTGGCCGATTGGTATGCCGACGAAGGCGGCCCGCTGGCACTGTGGCGCGGCTGGGCCGACGACGCGCGCGGCCAGGCGATGCCGGGCGGACACTTCTTTCCCGAGGAAAACCCGGCGCGGACCGCCGAGGCTCTGGCCGGCTTCTTCTGTGAAACCGGTCAGGCCGCCCGGAAGATCTTTTCGCGCGGGTGAAGCCTCATGGGCTGAAAGATGGCTCGTCGGGGATGTCGGCGCCAAGCTGCGGAACGACGATCGAGTCCAGCGGCGCCGTCAGTGACCAGTTGAGATGGCCCGGGCTGCGCTTCAGCACCGCCGACCCGTTCAGCGATTGCGGCGTGACCCGCTGCAGGACGACGGTGCCGAAACCCTTGCGCGTGCCTTCGTCCCGCCGCTCTCCTGCACGCACCGGCATCGTCTCGTCCCAGACGAGATGGATTTCGCGCTTGCCCGAAACACCGTCGACGATCTGCCAGGTGATCTCGAGCCGCCCGGCATCGCTCGCCAGCGCGCCATATTTGGAAGAGTTGGTGCCGAGCTCATGAAATGCCATGCCGAGATTTTGCACGGCGTTCGGCTGCAGGGTCAAAAGCGGTCCCGACAGCGATACCTGCTCCTCATGGCCGAACGGCTTGAGCTGCTCCTGGGCGAGGTCGAAGAGGCTCGCGCCCGCCCATTCCGAGTTCACCAGCAGGTCGTGCGACCGCGACAGCGCCATGATGCGGGAGCGGATCAGCGCCTCGAATTCACGCGGATCGGTCGAGCGTTTGCTGGTCTCCCGGACCATCGAGAGGATCACCGCGAACTGGTTCTTGACGCGATGGTTCACCTCTCGCAGCAAAAGCCTGATCCGGCGCTCGCTCTCCTTGGTCGCGGTGATGTCGCGGGCGATCTTCGAGGCGCCGATGATCTCGCCGGATGCATTCCTGATCGGCGAGATGGTCAGCGATACGGCAATGAGGCCGCCATCCTTGCGTCGCCGGATCGTCTCATAGCTGGCCAGGAGTTCGCCATTGCGAACCCGGCTGATGATGTCGGCCTCTTCATCCCTCAGGTGATCGGGGATGAGGATGAGCACGGACCGGCCGACGGCCTCCTCGGCGGTGTAGCCGAACATGCGTTGCGCCGCCGCATTCCAACTGGTGATGATGCTGTTCAGATCCTTGCTGATGATGGCGTCGAAGGATGAATCGACAATCGCCGCCAGCCGCGCATCGGCTGTAGTTTCGATCGGACCATCGATGCTTGTCAATTCTGTCATTGCCCCGCCCTTCCCGGCATCGCCCAAGCTTCTGGACCTATGCGGGGATTTCCATCGATGCCCTGCAATGCGTGGTGGGGCATTTGGTTGCAATCGCGCGCAACAATGCGCCAGGCGCCATTTGGCTGCGCCGCCAAAGATGGCCAACCGGCTGTTGCGGAACCACCTGCCAAGATGCGAGTTTCGGGTGACACATCCGTTAGAGGGAACCGCCATGCCGATGCGCCGAATTGCCATGATGACGGCAGCGATCCTGCTTGCCGCGACCGGCCTCTCTCAAGCCCGGCCGGACACGCGCACGATGAGTTGCGACCAACTCCGGCAGCTGATCCAGAGCCATCGCGCCGTCGTGCTGACCACCGGCCCCAACACCTATGACCGCTATGTCAGGCAGTTCGGCAATGAATGCGACTGGCCGGAGGTGCCGATGTCGGCCTATGTCCCGACCCGTGACGGCCGCTGCCCGGTCTACCGCTGCGACGAACCAGTCGCCAACTTTCCGGACTGATGCCGCTGCCCGGCCCACCGCTTTCGCGCCGCATTGCGTTGATCCCGGCGCGCGAACCGGCTAGGTGTGCAGGCGCTGTTGCATCTTCCCGCTTCGTCTAATGGTAGGACAGCGCCCTTTGAAGGCGTGAATCGTGGTTCGAGCCCATGAGCGGGAACCAAAATCATCGCTTGGCTTCCTTCCGCCAAACAGCGACTTGGAAACCCGGCGTCTTTGCGGACGTCGCCAGATCAGTGCTCGTGCGGGCCGCTAGGATTTAGCTGTCAGGGCATTAAAGTGGATTTCAGCGCCGGCCTGTTCGTCGAACAGAACCGAGCAACCTCGCGCAAGTGCCACCGTTGAGAGGGCATTTGCCACCACGTCATCCGATGACACGAAATCGCCGGTCAGCACGCGTAGCTCTTCGACCCCTTCGGCCATCGACACGAAATTCCCGACCGCTCGATCACGCTTGCAGGCCTCGACCACACAGAGCAGATCGATCATTTCGAAGCTGCGCATATCGGCCTCCAACATCGTCGTTCCAGGACCATGAACGCATTGGCGGCAGGCAATGTTCCCTTTTGAAAGAACCCTGACTTCGACGATCCAGCGCTGAGCTTGCTGACCAGTCCGGCCATTGGCTCTGACGACGGTCTTGCCGGCAGCAACGAGGACAAAACTCGCCGGGGACAGTCCCAACGCCCTCCCCAGCGAGCCCTGTTGCTCCGTTACGGTGAACAATGGAGCAATTAGCAAGCTACGAACTCGGGTGCGACTAAGTTTCATCGCGTCTGGCGCCTGAAACCATTTCGGACAGGCTGCGTTGACGGGCGGGGCACCCGCCAGACACAGGAGATATCCCATGACCGTCAACTGCCGCATATCGATCGACAACCGGCCGGAAGCCACCGACGCGGTTTTCCAGGCGGTTCCCCGGATCGGCGAAAGCGTTTCCCTGTCGATCAATGGAAATGCGCAGGATCTGCGGGTATCGCGCGTCGTGCATGTGACCAATGGCAGCCTGGAAGGTGCCGCGATCGTCGTCGAAGTGACGACCAACATCCTCTAGAGCATGATCCCGAAAAGTGGGAACCGGTTTTTTCGGACAAACGGTTTCCGTTTGTCCGAAGATCATGCTGATCTAGAGCCGAGCCGTGGCGTCCCGCGTAAGGTAGGGCAGCTTCTTGAGAGGCCGCCCTATGGTGGCAGTCCTTGTAGGCAGATCGCGTTTCGTCAGGCGGAGGCAGCGATTTGTGAGGCGAAGTCGCGATATGGGCGCAGTGGGCGGCCCAGAAGCGCGGTCAGGCGCTCGACGTCGCCGGTCTCGGGCAGCATCCCGTCGGTCAGGAACCGCTCGCCCATCAGGCGCATGTCGTAGGCCATCCAGGCGGGCAAGAACTGCTTGAGATTTTGCTCGAAGCCTTCGGTATTGTCGCCGCCATAGTTGATCGGGCGGGCGAGCACATCGGACCAGATGGCGGCGATATCCTGCCCGGTCAGCGTTTGCGGACCGACGAGGTTGATCCGCTCGAGCGCAAGCGGCTCCGCGGACCGTTCGCGGCGCAGCAGCTCAAGCGCGGCGATCTCGGCGATATCACGCACGTCGATCATGGCGAGACCCTTGGCGCCGATCGGCATTGTGTAGGTCCCGTAGCCGGTGATGACGTCTTCGATCATCAGATCGTTCTGGATGAAGTAGGCCGGGCGCAAGATCGTAGCCTGGAAATCCATCTGCTCGATCATTCGCTCGACGCCGAACTTGCCGGCGAAATGCGGCACGTTCACATAGACGTCGGCGTGGATCACCGACAGATAGACGACCCGCTCGATGCCCGCCGATCGGGCGACGTTCAGCGCGACCAAGGCCTGGGTGAATTCGTCCGGTACAACGGCGTTCAAGAGGAACAGGGTGGAAACGCCGGACATGGCTTTGCGCAGTGAATCGACATCGAGGAAGTCGCCTTGCACGACCGATACGCCTGCCGGGAAGCTGGCTTTCGACGGATCGCGGACGAGAGCACGGACGTCGGCGCCGCGCTTGACGAGGTGTTCGACGACTTGGCGGCCAACATTGCCTGTGGCGCCGGTAACGAGGATGGTCATGGAATTTCTCCTGTTGGGTTGCTTGACAGGCCCAATATGTGTGGCTCACAAACAGTCAAACAGGCCGAAATTTTAGACGCACCGTCTCACTGGTGGAACGCACATGGATCTTCTGGCCCTCACCGATTTCAACCTCGTTGCCCGCCATGGTGGTTTCGGCAAAGCGGCAAGGGCCACCGGCCGGCCCAAGGCAACCCTGTCGCGGCGCGTTGGAGAATTGGAGAGCAGCCTTGATCTGCGCCTGTTTGAACGGGGTGCGCGTAACCTGAAGCTGACCGAAGAAGGACGGGCGCTCTTCGAGCGGACGGGGGCGTTGCTTGCCGAACTGGACGAGACGGCTGCTGCGATTGCCTCGGGCGGTCAAAGACCCAAGGGAAGACTGCGGATCAGCGCACCCATGCTTTTTTCTCAGACCGCAATGGGGAGGATTGCTGCGGGTTTTGCCCTTGAATACCCGGAGGTGAGGCTTGAGGTGACGACAGAGGACCGGCATGTGGACATGATCGAGGAGGGCTACGATCTGGTAATCCGGGTCAATCCGGATCCCGACGAAAGCCTGGTCGGACGGGCGTTTCTCCGCGACCGCCTGGTCGTTGTGGCGAGCCCTCACCTTCCGCGCACGACCGGTGGGTCCGGCGTTCCTGGCGTAGCGCGCGGGGCAGGCGAGCGGCAAACATGGCATGTGAAGACACAAGATGGCCGGTCGACAATCAAAATCGAGCCGGTCCTCTCTTTGTCAACGCTCATCATGGTCCGGGATGCCGTGCGAGCCGGGGTCGGTGCGGCACGTCTTCCCATTTCGTTGGTGGCCCACGATTTGGCTGACGGCACACTGGTAAATTGGGGGGATATCGACGCCCCAGAGATCGCTCTATGGACGCTCTACCCGTCTCGGCGGCTGCTCAGCCCGCGCGTGTCGGCGTTCCTGGACTTTCTGAAACAGGCCTTCCCAAACGGGACGCCGGACGAGCTGGCCGCCTATATTGGCAGGTGATGCCGGCCGCTTTCGCCGGCAAAGACCCCTTATCTTTTTTGGGCGGAACAATTTTTCCGATGGAACAAGTTGAACTGACGGAAATTATCCTGTCGCCTTATTAGAGGAGGACGTGGTGAAAGACTTGCGCAGTCTCCTTGCAGCATTGTCATCCATCTGGCTCAAGCGCCGCAAGGCGCAAGCGCCCACTACCGTGAACACGGTCAAGGCCGCACCCCGCCCTGCCAAGCAAACGACGAAGCAGCGTGCCGCCCACAAGCCCAAACCACCGCCCACCCGCGATGTCGCCTCGAACATGTGAGTGACGCCGAACCGAGCGTCTCTCGATGTGGATGGTTCGTTGAAGAACGCCCGTTTCGGATCTCTCACGCCAGATTGATTGGCATCGACGAAACCTTGAGCCGCCAAAGGCGTTTATCGCTTCAGTTCAGTCGAGGTTCCGATGCAAACTGCATGGTTCTCCAAGCCCGTGACGGTGTCCGTCGGTGTCACCGGTTCCATCCACCATCTGTCCAACACACAGCAGGCCATTGAATTGCTCACGACACATTGGCGGGACGCCGGCAGCCCAAAACATCAATCGGCGTTGCGCGCCTGCCGACGGGCGACGAGTGGCGATGTTGCCGCCGAGATCGCCAGGGAGGCGCTTGTCGAAGCCGCGCGTGAAGCCCACATCCTTGTCGAGTAAGGCGTGTCGATAAATCAGCCAACGCCATAGTCTCTGCAACCCCGCCGGAGAACACACCAATGACCCTCGAAACACACAAGCTCGGCAGCCAGGGACTGGAAGTCTCGGCCATCGGCCTCGGCTGCATGGGCATGAGCCAGTCCTACGGCCCGGCCGATGAGGCCGAATCCGTCGCCACGCTGCACCGCGCCATCGAACTCGGCTGCACCTTCCTCGACACCGCCGAGGTCTATGGCCCCTACACCAACGAAGCCCTGCTCGGCCGGGCGTTGAAGGGCAAACGCGGCCAGGTGACGATCGCCACCAAATTCGGCTTCCGCATCGAAAACGGCAAGCAGGTCGGGACCGATAGCCGGCCCGAGCACATTCGCGAGGTTGTGGAAGCCTCGCTCGTCCGGCTCGCCACCGACCATATCGATCTCCTCTACCAGCACCGCGTCGACCCGGCGGTGCCGATGGAAGATGTCGCGGGCGCCGTTGGCGAATTGGTCGCGCAAGGCAAGGTGCGCTTCTTCGGCCTGTCGGAGGCGGGTGCGGCCAACATCCGCCGGGCGCATGCCGTGCATCCGGTGTCGGCGGTGCAGAGCGAATATTCGCTGTGGGAGCGCAATCTGGAGCCGGAGATCATCCCGCTGCTTGGTCAACTCGGCATCGGCCTGGTGCCGTTCTCGCCGCTCGGCCGTGGTTTTCTCACCGGCCAGGTCAAGCGCGCGGAGGACTATCCCGACGGCGATTACCGCCGCAACGACCCGCGCTACCAGGGCGAAAACTACGACGCCAATGTCGAGGCCGCCGCCAAGGTGCGCGACATCGCGGCGGTCCGGGGCGTCAAGCCCGGCCAGATCGCACTGGCCTGGCTGCTGGCGAAGGGCAACGGCTTTGGCGTCGACATCGTGCCGATCCCCGGCACCAAGCGGATCAAATATCTGGAAGAGAATGTCGCCGCCGCCGCGATCAAGCTCGATACTGCCGAGATGGCCGCACTCGACGAAGCGCTTGCGCCAGGAAAGATCTTCGGCCCGCGCTACACCGAGCGGGGCATGGCGATGGTCGATCGGTAGGGGCGCGTAGCAGCGGGTTTCCACGGTGAATCTGCCGGCGACATTCCGGCAGCCAAAGTGCGTCTTCGAACGTTCGGCTCAAGCGCCACCGTTCGCAGGTAAAATCGCTGCGCACAGACATTTCCGGCCGTAGCGTAGCAGGCCAGCAAGCCGGCTCCGCGCGGCTTGTACGGCAAATGCATGTATATTCAAATCCGGAGGAGCCCGCCGCTTACGCGCCGGACCCCCACCTTTTACCGGTCACGCATGCGCGTGCGGATGACGGAAGTCCCAGACGGCCCAACCTGATACGGCAACCACCAGCACGCCGAGAACGACATGGGTGGCCATCGCGGACCCGTTCGCCACGAAGCCGAGCAGCCAGGGCGAAACGATCAGCCAGAGCCCGAGGACGACACTAACCCATTCCTCCCACTCGGCGAATGCGGTAAGCGCCGCCAGAGCCATGACGCCCAGCACGACGCCAACAACCCAGGCGTCCCATGCGGGAGCGGTTTCAGCAGCGAAGCCGATTATCCAAGGTGAGATGAACAGGCAGATGGCAAGGACCAGATTGAGCCAGTCCTGCCCCTTCTTTCCTTCCATAAGCGTATTAGCCATGACAACCTCCATAGATGAAGCTTGACCAAAGCGTTAAAGTCGCGTGCGATGCACGCTTGATCATTGATGTAATTACGCTTTACATGGCCTTCAAGGCCTGGCCAGTGACGGGCCGCGGCTTGGCGTAGGCCACTTCCCTGCGCCACTCCGCTCCCGAATGGGATCAACGCGCCGCGTGCCTGGCCAGCGCGTGCTCGATCAGCACGTCGATGGTCTGGCTGTAGCCTATGCCTGATGCCGCCAGGGCCTTGGCGTACATCGAAATGTCGGTGAAACCGGGAATGGTGTTGACCTCGTTGACCAGCAGGCCGCCGTCGGCGCGCAGGAAGAAGTCGACGCGCGCCATGGCTTCGCAGCCGAGCGCCTGAAAGGCCTGCCGCGCCATCTCCCTTGCTCTGTCGGCGACAGGGGCCGGGACATCGGCGGGCACCTTGACCACAGCGCCGTCGGCATCGAGATATTTCGCCTCATAGGTGTAGAAGCCGTGCTTGCCGGCGGGAATGATCTCGCCGGGTAATGAGACCGTCAGCGTGCCGTCGGCCCGCTCCAGCACCGAGAACTCGATCTCGCGGCCGTCGACGAATTCCTCCACCAAAACCTTGCTGTCATGCCGAAAAGCCGCCTCGGCGGCGGCAGTGAAGCCGGCGCTGTCGGTTGCCTTGCTCACCCCGAAGGATGAGCCCTGGCGCGCCGGCTTGACGAACACCGGCAGCCCAAGCTTCGCCGCGACGTCCCCGAAGGACACGGGCTCGCCGCGCCGCAAGGTCAGCGAGCGGGCAACCGCCAGCCCGGCCTCCCGCAGCAACCGTTTGGCAATCTCCTTATCCATGGCCGCGGCCGAAGCGAGGATGCCGCAGCCGACATAGGCGACATCGGCGACCTCCGCATAGCCCTGCACCGAGCCGTCCTCGCCGAACGGCCCGTGCAGCACGGGAAAGACGACGTCGACGGGGTCAGGCTGCGTACCATCGCGCGACACGGCGACCAGCCTGCCCTTGCCACCAGGCAAAAGCGCAACCTCCATGCCGTCCTCGGATGCCGGCGCCCCCTCATCGAGTTGCTGCAGCAGCCACCTGCCACGTCGCGAAATGGCGATCGGCACGATGTCGTAGCGCGTCCGGTCGATCGCCTTCAGCACATTGGCGGCCGAAAGGCGCGACACGTCATGTTCGGCCGAACGCCCGCCATAGAGGATGGCAACCCTTGTCCTACCGGTCATCGAAATCCCTCGACTGTCAAAAAATCAAATGGCGACGGCAATGCCGCGATTGGCAAAGAAGCGGTCGAAATCGGCTGCCGCCAACACTGCGTTTGCCTGTGTGGCGCTGTTATGGCCGGACGGATTGTGAAAGCGAAAACCCTCGTCCGACGCCCTGGTAATCAGCACCAGATGGCCGCCCTTCGATGGCGGCTCGCGCTCGGGCCAGCGGATCGAGCTGCTGACCGACGCGATGAAGAAGCGCGACCGCGAAAGGATCGCCGGAATGTCTACTGTCGCGACATTGGTCATCACCTCGGCCCGGAGACCGAAGGCCTCCTTCACGAAGCTGACGAAGGGCGCATAGATCAGCCCCTTGATCGATCCCTCGTCGACGACATAGCCGCCATAGTCGGTGCAGCGCCTGGCAAGTTCGATGGTCGGCACGATCTCGCCACGGCTCGCCAGGATCATCTTCAGGCACGCCATGCCGCAGATGTTGGCGGCCCAGATTGCATACTCATCGAGTGTTTCCGCCCCGGATCCCCGCCACAGCGGATCGCGCCTGAGCGCGACTTCGGCGCCGTCGGCGAGCACGTCCAGCGTCATGTCAGGCGTTTCCCACTGGCTGAAAAACGGCACGGTTTCAGGCAGTGGACTCAATGCGGACTCCTCGGACAGCGGGCTCCATCTCGTATACGAGGATACGAGATGGATGAAAAGCCGTGAAATCCAATAGGCAGAGGATGTCTCCTTCCGTTTCGGGTTGACCATCGCTGACATTCGGGATTGGCCGAAGCCTCCCCGACTTCGTCATCCCAGGCATCGCCCCTGGTTCGGCGCCCGGATGAGCACCCAAGTACAAGCCGTCGTTCGCAGACCGGCTGAATATCGGCACAGGTTAAAAGGTGATCTTCACCGAAGCGGCGCTGCGCGTGTGCGGACCGTGGTGGACAGCCTCGATGTTGTTGCCGTCCGGATCGAGCAGGAAGGCGGCGTAGTAGCCGGGATGATAGGGCCGTTCGCCCGGCGCGCCATTGTCCGTGCCGCCGGCCGCGAGCCCCGCCTTGTAGAAGGCGTCGACCATGGCGTGGTCCTTGGCCTGGAAGGCCAGATGATGGCGGCCGGTGAGTTTTCCCTGTGCCGCCCGGCTGTCGGCGCTGGAGACGAACAGTTCGTCGGCCCAGAAAAAGTCGTCGCCGGTGCCGCCGATCGGGACATCGACCGCTTGCAAGACCGCCTCGTAGAAACGCCGGCTGGCAGCGAGATCTCTGACCACCAGCTGGATGTGGTCGATCAGCCGGCCGCGGTGCAATTCCATGAACAATCCTCCTCGCAGAGCCTCAAATCTAGGTTCGGACAGGACGCCGTCAATGTGCGACAGGACGATCGCTCCAGCTTGAACTCACCACCTTCGGCCGTTTGCGCCGCCCCTCATTGCCCTGCCGGGCATTTCTCCCGGTATAGTGACGGGGAGAAAGGGGCTGGCTGTCGCGCCAGCGCTCTGTCTGCAACGCCGGCGATTGGCGCAAACATCGGTGACGGCGTCCTTCTCCCCGTCTCTACACGGGGAGAGGATGCCGGTGTCCGAACCGGATAGATAGGT
>SAKE01000107.1 GCA_004017275.1 Mesorhizobium sp.
ATGAATATCCCCATCCATAGTAAAGACTCTTCTCAAATACGCAGTTGCCAGATTACACAAAGCCATTTTCAGTGTGCTAATTCAACCTTCTTTATAAAGAGGATATGCCATATGGTGCCCCGAGGATTAGAGCCAAGAAATATACATCACATCGATCTAGCCTAATAAACAAGGCTCCATTCCGGCTTAATTATTGCCTCCTACCGTATGGCATCTCCTCTACTTCAATTCAAACTAGCGCTTCGCCCCTTTCCTCTTTCTTTGCTGCAATAGATGTGGCATTGGCCTAGTTCCAATCCTTCGTCAAGTCACTTAAAACCTCCCTCCTCATTTGCTGCAGGTGAGAAAGGGCCTTGCTTTCCGCTGGCCTGATTAGTAGTCAGACTGATGATCTACCCGTCTCCGAGGGGGTAGACCTGCCGGCAACTCCTACGGCAAAAGAAAAGCGAACTCTTCCTTAAGCAGCGCAATGCTTCATCCTCAAGGTCAACGGTTCTAGCCTCCTGAACCGTCATAATGGACTTATAAAAAGCCTCTTCTGCCATTTTTACCGATTTGGCTATTTGGGCCGTTTTACTCATTTCTTTGATTACCAGGGCATAAGACTGCCCGCTCCACCACGTGCATAAACTCATTATCTCATGATAGGCCAAAGCGTGACCTTTTTTCTGGCCAAACTCTGTGACAGGGATATAAAAAAGGGTGTAATCCCGATGTCTCTAAAGCGCTACGTCTTTTCCCGGCCATCATGCATCGCTCCAACCTCCTATTGCCACAGCCTTACAAGCAAGCAAGAAGTTAAAAATCTCAATAGGGACCTTACTGCCGTTCCCAGCTTAAGCGTCTACACCTCCCAACAAAGAAAGTTAATGTACCTTATGGAACCTCCGATAGGGACTTGGATGAGGCCCGCCGACCTTCTCCACCTGCTCTGTAGATGGAACCTTCGTAGAGCTACCACTTTCTA
>SAKE01000108.1:0-726 GCA_004017275.1 Mesorhizobium sp.
GCATAAATAAGGGGAAGCGGCGGATTCCCCGGAAAAACGCCTTAAAATAGCGAAGGTTCTGGAGGAGCTTTCCACAAACCGTGATTCCTTGGTAAATGTAAATTCGGGGCAAAAGGCGGCCTACGAATTGATTTGATTATCGCCGTGCACGATTGGGAATCAAAGGGACTAGCAGACGTACCATGAGACTTTCTCGTCGTTAGTTTGCTTGCTTTGGTTTGGCTTGTTTCCGGGGAGAGGTGAGCCGCTTACGCTGTGAGGAGACAGGAGCTCTCGAGCTTAGAGAAGTTCCCTAGGCCAGACAGAGGTCTAGGGGGAGTCCGGATAGAGGACTCTTTAAACCGGTGGGCCCGGGAAGGCTTAAGCTTTCGAACTGCGTAACAAAAGCGACTCCTTGTTGGTGTAAGATAGGTGTTGGTCCGATTCACCAATGTAAGTTATAACCTGACGGTGTGGAGAATCTCTCTCGTGACTCAGGATTTATTGATCTTAGAGTGACCCTACCCAACTAACTCTCTCTAAGTAAGAGCTCGCCCTGACTTAGTCTTCTCGATAGGAATGAGAGAAAAGGTCAGTCCTTCTCCTGTGAGAGACTCCGAAGTGGGCTAGAATTTCCCTGTTTCGACGGCTTAGCTTGGTCTTTCTGTGTACCTAGAGTCAGTCTTCCCATAGAGCTTCAAAGATTCTGGTCTGGTTCGAGAAGCCTTATAAAGTCTGATTTTAGGG
>SAKE01000108.1:736-967 GCA_004017275.1 Mesorhizobium sp.
GGATTCGATTTGCCAACTGATCCGAGGGTCAGGAACGGGAAAAGAAGAATAAGTAGGACAGGCTCGAGGTCAATTCTTTCTTTTAGGAGAGATCCCACCCCCCTTCTTTAGCGCTTGTTCGTAATAAAAGACTTCCTTCTCGTTCTCGGTGAAGGAATCGGAGCAGCTATATAATCAGCATCTTACTCTTTAACGGCAAGCTCAGCAACGATAAGTTTTCCTCTGCTGGAA
>SAKE01000109.1 GCA_004017275.1 Mesorhizobium sp.
TCTTCTCGCGTATATAAGCACTCCATTCAAGATGGCAAAGCACATGCGACCAGTCATAGGGATCGTCAGCAATTTCGACGTGGAAAAGGATGGTTACTTCTGTCTCGTCCACTATGTAAGCGCAATCGAAAAAGCCGGTGCGCTTCCAATCATCTTGCCGTATGTCAAAGAAGATGACGTGAGCGCGTTATTAGACCTCGTTTCTGGGCTCGTTCTTACTGGAGGTGGCGATTTTCCAACCGAACTTTACGGCGCGCCTCCGCACCCCGCTGTTCAACGGATGATCCCCGAGCGCGACGACTTCGAATTCGCGCTCGCCCGTTCAGCGTTCGATCGGCCCATGCCCGTTCTCGGCATCTGCCGAGGGATGCAGATTTTGAATGTTGTAGGCGGGGGTACGATCTATCCTCATACCTTAGATGAACTACAAAACGTAATCGATCATCGCGATGGCACCCCGTTGGATAAGACGGTTCACGAGGTTCAGTTGGAACGCGACACGCAGCTGTGGCGGCTCTGTGGAGCGCAATCATCGTCTTTCCGAGTAAACAGCTATCACCACCAGGCCATTAAACAGTTGGCTCCTGAATTCGTCGTTTCGGCGCGAGCTGACGATGGTGTCGTCGAGGCGATCGAGGCACCCGGCCGGCCATTCATGGTCGGCGTACAGTGGCACCCTGAGTGGATGTACGACAGTGAGCCCGCCTGTCGCAATTTGATCGATAACTTCGCAAGAGCCTGCAGTTCGATTGCAAGAGAACCTGCATGACGTGCGCCACCAGCACGCGCGTGCTGCCTCAGACGCAAAAAATTCCTTGAGGCGTTAACCGGCTGCGGCGCTAATAGCCGTCCCCCTGCACAACGTCAGCCTCCATTTTGGCAGGCATTTTATCGCCAAAGAAGCGGATATATTGGAGTATACCTCAGTGCGAGCCATATCTGAACTCGCCG
>SAKE01000110.1 GCA_004017275.1 Mesorhizobium sp.
AGCAATGTGCTTCGGCATAATCGGGATCGAGTCCGATCGCCTTTTCCAGGAGGATGCGCGCTTCCCGCGCGCCTAATCCGGTCTGAAAACTGACGCCGCGGGCCTGCACGCAGAGGTCATAGGCTTCGAGACTCGTCGGTCGCTTGCGCGCCGGCTGTCCTGCCAATCGGCCGACCAGGGCTTCGACGATCTTGGCCGTGACCTCGTCCTGCACTGCAAAGATATCCTCGAGGCTGCGGTCGTAGCGCTCGGCCCAGATATGATCGCCGCCGATCGCGTCGATCAGCTGTGCATTGACGCGCACGCGCCCTGCAGCGCGCCGGGCGCTGCCTTCAACCACATAGCGCACGCCAAGATCGCGCGCGGTCAAACGCACATCGACCGGCCGCCCCTTATAAACAAAGGTGGAGTTGCGCGCGATGACGAAGAGGCCGGCGGAGCGAGATAAGTCGGTGATCAGATCTTCGGTCAAGCCGTCGACAAAGGTATCCTGCTCCGGATCATTGCTCATGTTGGTGAAAGGCAAAACCGCGATCGAGGGCTTGTCGGGCAATTCCAGCGATGCCAGTCGGCCGACCGGAGCGGCCCTCCGAAGCTGCAGGTTCACGCGATAGCAGTATATCGGCTCGGCTATATTCTTCACCCGCTGCTCGCCCATTGGCTCGAACGCAAACGCCAACTTCTGCCTGACCTCCTTGGACACCTTCTCTGAAACGCAGATGCCACCGGGCTCTGCGAGTTGTTGGAGGCGCGACGCCACGTTCACGCCCTCGCCATAGCGATCGTCGTCTTCGACGATCACTTCTCCAAGGTTGATTCCAATCCGGACTTCGAAGCGCTGGTCTTCGGCGACGCTCGCGTTGCGCTCTGCCATGCCGCGCTGAAGCGTGAC
>SAKE01000111.1 GCA_004017275.1 Mesorhizobium sp.
CGATAAAGGGCGCAGGACATCCCCAAGTGGGTGTCGTACAATCATTTCTTCCGGCCCTTTCCCTTGATCCATGACAACGCGGGCTGGCGTTTCGGCTGGAAACGCCGAAGCGAAATCGGAGGACGCTTCAAGCTCAATACGCCCGGCCAACTCAATGATGCGTACGTCAGTGAGACGTTCAGGTTGAACAGGCCGTAGGGCTTCCCGCCCGTACAAAGCGGCCAGTGCGCAACTAAAATAGAAGCTGTATTGAGCCCCCTCCAAGGTGCTGGGGGCGCGCTCGTTTGCTAGGCGCAGCGCTTGTGGGAAAGTTTCTATGCGCAGCTTGCGGATCTCTTGCCCATCGCGACGCATGGCTAGTATCGCATCGATAGCTGCGTGGATATAGCGACAGCATGCATACGGCTTAAGATAGCATTTTTGAATTTCCCATGAAGACCCAAGATTTTGGGTCAGGAGATGGCGGGTGAAACGATCGTCGTCATCGAGAAGATTGAGAGGTCCAGTTGCGGCTGCCCGCGCGCGATAGGCGGCGGTGATACCTGCAACCACGGCGGGCGGAATCCCTTCCTTGATCGTGCTACCCTCGAATTTCGAGGTTGTGGTCAGGAAGACGATTGGTCCTTCGGATCCGGCAATACCTAACGCATGAGCGGTTTCCGTGGCACTCAAACCCAAGAGACGGCTAGCTGCAGCCGCAGCCCCGTAGCCGACCCAGCGTCCAGTTGCATACGTATCGATTGCCGCAACCGGCCGAGAGCTCGCGATTCGGAGGGCGATTTCATATCCGAGCGCAATTGCAACCATGGTCTCGGAGACCGACGCGTCAACAGCCTGAGCCACTGCCAAGGCGGCGGGAATAACGCCGGCACCCGCGTG
>SAKE01000112.1 GCA_004017275.1 Mesorhizobium sp.
TCTCCCCGTCACTATACGGGGAGAAGTGCCCGGCAGGGCGATGAGGGGCAGCGCCAAGTTCGACAATTGGAGCCTTCGCCATATGTAGGAACTGTCGCTGGCCAGAAGCGATTGCTCTGGGGATCAGAAGGGCGACTTAAAGCCCCGTTTTTGCAATAAAATCAGGCGCTTAAGGCCCTCCTTCGCTACGGCTTCGGAGGGCACCCTGCTTCGCGTAGAGGCTCGGGCTTGTCCTGCGAAGCACGGAGCGCGAAGCAGGATGGCGGAGAGGATGGGATTCGAACCCACGAGAAGCTTTTGACCTCTACTCCCTTAGCAGGGGAGCGCCTTCGACCACTCGGCCACCTCTCCGTTGCGCCGCTGGATAAAGAAAAGCGCCGGCACAATCAACAAGCCCCAGCCATTATCTCGGAAAAGAAGTCATTATGTGGAAAAATAACAACGCAGCGAACCGCAGCTCTCCATGGATGCGGCGGTTCTGCGGCAGTTTCCTGGCTGGCGAGTCGGGGGCCTGCCATGATTCCGTCGGGCGATCGCCGGATTCGCCCGCAAACAAGGGGTTGCGGAGGGGCAGATGGTTAACGAGAGCTTTCTGAGTGAGGCCAAATCGTGTCATTTGTGCAACAACGCCAGGGGATAGCAGCCGAACAGCCCTTTCGCCGGTACGATCGTGGTTGAACGCCGCCGGCTCATGGGTAATGTCGATTTCGAAGGAGCGGCGCGGTGCGCATCTTTTTCGGTAGTGGGGATGGGGCAGGGAACGCTGTCCTTCAGCAAAGAATACCCAGACCCGTTTTTTAACTTTTGACTGGAGGTCAGAAAATGAACATTAAGAGCCTTCTCCTCGGCTCCGCTGCGGC
>SAKE01000113.1 GCA_004017275.1 Mesorhizobium sp.
GGCTTATGCGTGGGATTCGGTGTCGCCACCGGATCGGCGCCAAAGCATACGTTGCTTTAAAGTTGTGATTGTTGTGGCGTCCCCGCTCACAACTCCATCCCTTAGTCGCGATAGGTTTTCTAGGGAATCCTCGCCCGTGAAGGTACGAGGATTGTCCACCGTTCCCACACTATTCCTAATTCCCATCTCTTGATTTTTTATTAAATATGGGAGCAGAAGTCGACCCTTCCCCAGCCTCTTGAAGGAATCGGTTTTGAGCCTCTAGTTGTAGCTGGAGGGAAGTCATCCCCTCCTCAAGGGCCCGCCTGCGAGCAGCAAGTTGGGCCTCCATTTGAGCAATGGGTTCCATTTGGGCATTGAGCTCTGCCCGCTGTCGCGCCCGTTCTTGGTCCCGAGCCGAATCTAGCTCTTGCGCTTGATCCAAGCGGCTCTCGACTCCGTCCAGAACCCTCTGGAGGTGCTCAAAGAGTTTTTGGTTGGCTTCAAGACCCTCGGCGGATTGGACCGGGGTCTCACTCAAGTGGCGAATCTGCCTATCC
>SAKE01000012.1 GCA_004017275.1 Mesorhizobium sp.
GCCCCCGCCTTCACCGTCCGGCGCCCCCTTACCGCCCGCTTCGGCTTCTTCGCACCGGTCAGTTCGTGCATCGCATCCAGCTGCATCTGCTGCATTTCGGCCAGGCGCGTCCATTGGCGCGAGATCAGGTAGTCGAGTTTTTCGTGCAGATGGCGCACTTCGAGCTCGGCCTTGAGGTTGACGCGGTAGTCGTTGAAGGAGCGCAGGCGGTCCTTGGACTCCTGCCGCCGCTGGCTCATCATGATGATCGGCGCCTGGATGGCGGCGATGCAGGAGAGCAGCAGGTTGAGCAGGATGAAGGGATAGGGATCGAAGGCGCCCGCCATGCCCGCGATCAAATTGATGCCAATCCACACCAGAAGCACGCTGCCGAACGAGATCAGGAACCACCAGCTGCCGCCGAAGGCCGCCATGTTGTCGGAGACGCGGTCGGCAAAGGTGCGGTGCTCCTCGAACTCCTCCTCCGAGTTTTCGGAAATCGTGTCCTGCCTGGCGATCGATTCGACCACCTGGCGGTCGAGCTCGGAGAATTCGCCGTGCTCCTGCTGCAGCAGCTCCTCCATGTAGCGCATGCGGTAGCGGCCGAGCTCGGCGCGGCTGATGCGGGCGCCGGCCGGCAGGTCGGGATGGTCCGAGCGGATGCGGTCGGCGAGGCTCGGGCGCAGCGTGTCGATGCGCACCAGATCGCGCTTGCGGAATTTGCGGCCCGAGATCGCCGACGGTTTTTTCTTCGGCTTGCCGCGATGGGCGCCTGGGCCTGCCGGTTCGGAGTCCGGCACTTCGGGCGTGTCGAAGTGCTCGTCCGATACCGGATCGGCCTCCAGCTCACCAATGGTCGGCGCCTCGAAATATTCGCCGCCGTCATCGTTCTGATTGTCCGCCGGTTGCTCGGGTGTCTTGGGGACGGTGCTCATGGTGGGCTCCTGAAGGTGCTGGGCGACGATACGCCTATGCCGCAACATCGCCAGCATCGCGACGGTTTTCGCGGCAGTACAAGTGTTTTTGATCGATTCCCAACTTCGTCATCCACGGGCGGAGCGGGAGCGTAGCGGACGCGCAGACCCGAGGATCCATGCCGCGACCTGCGAGTGTCGCTTGCGGTGAGGAACTTGCCCGATGTCGGCGCCAATCACCCCCCTCTGTCCTGCCGGACATCTCCCCCGCAACGAGGGAGATTGGCTGTCATCCCGGCTTTCGCCAATTTCCACCGTCACAGGAGTGAGCGTAGCGCCGAAGCCGCTGATCTCCCCCCTTGCGGGGGAGATGTCCGGCAGGACAGAGGGGGGTGTTGTCCCGCCAGCGTCCCGCAAGCATAGCTGCCGTCACCGGGCAAGTCGTCACGGCGCAGCCAGGCGCAAATCGCGCCGCGACCTATTGTTGTTCGGCGAACATCAGCCTTGTCTTGGTGCCGTCCACCGTCGGCGACAAGCTCCGCTGGATCAGCGCTTCGACATGGTCGTTGCGCTGGCGGGCGCTGTCGGCGCCCATCACCACGACGATCAGATTGCGGCCATCGGCATTGTAGGAGGTGACGATGTTGAAGCCCGACGCCCTGATGTAGCCGGTCTTGATGCCGTCGACGCCGCGCACGCGGCCGAGCATGTCGTTGTGGCCGCGCACCAGCCGGCCGCGGAACATGAAGTCGCTTTCGGAGAAATAGTGGAACTGCTGGGGAAAGCGCTGGTGCAGCGCCATGCCGAGCACCGCCATGTCGCGCGCGCTGGTGTGCTGGTCGCCGTCGGGCAGGCCGGACGCGTTTCGGAAAATGGTGCTGGTCATGCCGAGCTGGCGCGCCTTGGATGTCATCATGGCGGCGAACTGATCCTCCGAGCCGCCGAGATATTCTGCCACGGCCACCGCCACGTCGTTGGCCGATTTGACGACGATGGCGCGGATCGCCGAATCGACGTCGATGCTCTCGCCGCGCCGGAAGCGCAGCTTGGTCGGCGGCTGCGAGGCGGCATGGTCCGAAACCGGGATCTGCGTCTGCTTGGTGACGCGGCCGGCGTCCAGCGCCTCGAACAGGAGATACAGCGTCATCATCTTGGTCAGCGAGGCCGGATAGCGCTGCGCCGTCGAGCTGACCTCGAACAGCTGCTTGCCGGTTCTGGCGTCGACGACGATTGCCGCATATTTCTGTGCCGGCGCCGGCACCGCCAGCACGCTGTCGGGCGGAGTCGTCGTCGAGCAGCCGGCAAGCAGCACCAGCAAAGCGAGTGCCGCAAAAACTCTCTGGATAAGCGGAAAGGGGTTGGACAAGGGCTGGACTGTTCTAGGGTCGGCTGTTGCTGAGATGAGGCGAAGCTAACGTAACGCGGCTGTTGCGTCCATTTGGTTAATGGCTGACAGTCCCAGGATTGTCGAGGCCTCGCAGGACTTGGTTCCTCGCCCCACGAAGTGGGGAGAGGTGGCTCGGCGAAGCCGAGACGGAGAGGGGACTGCGCCCTACGAAGGCCCCCTCTCCCCCGCCTCCGGCAGGGGCGAGGAACCCAAGCCCCCGAAAGCCGCCCCGAAAACGCCTGTTTCGCGTGTCTTTCCTTGCCAAAGCCGCGTTTCCCGTGGGAAGGGGCGCGGTATCTGAGGGCTTGGGGGCTTGGCATGACGAATATCGGGGCCGGGGGCGCAGCGCCCTCGCTTATCAGGGCATCACTCAGCCGCACCGGCAAATGGGCCGGCGGCGTCGCTTTCATCAGTGGCGCCGTTGGCGACGTGCTCAATCCGCTGGCGCCGTTCGCCGCCTATATCGCGCTGGTCGCCTCGGTGGCAGCGGCCATTATCGCCATTGCCATCGTGCTCCGGCTGGTGCTGGCAGCCAAGGCGCTGCCGGCCTTGATCTTCGCCACAAGTGCTGCCGCCGTCGCCGGCGGCGTCTACGGCCTGCAGCAGCAGACCAACTCCCAGAACGGGGTGATCGCCAGCCTGGTGCCGGCCATTGCCGGGCTGCAGCAGTCGATGGGCATCGTTTCCGAAAAAGTGGCGAAGATCGAGCAGACCGTTACGCAGACGCAGAAGACGGTCGAGGCGGTCAAGCAGTCGACCGACACGGTGGCGAAGAAGACCGACGAGATCGCCTCGGCCCAGCAGCAGCAGACGCAGCAGACGGCGCAGGTGCAGAAAACCACCGAAGAGGTGAAGAAACAGACCGAGACGCTGGCCGCCGGCCAGGCGCAGCAGCAGGCCCAGACCGAGAAGCTGCAAGCGACGACCGAACAGATCGCCGCCTCGATCGACACCATCGCCAAGGGCTTTGCCGCGCTTGCCGCGCAGGGCGGGGCGATCGCCGAGCCGAAGCGGCCGGACGAGTTCTATCACAATGCCCGCGTCTACGAGCTGTCCGGCGACATGCTCAATGCGCGGCGCTCCTACCTCGCCTTTGCCGGTTTCGATGTCGACGCCATCGACCCTTATACGCGCTTTGCCACGCTGCTTCGGGTGCAGGACGGCAAGGCCGGCGCGCGCGAGGTGTTCGGTGCACTTGCCGACAAGGGCAAGGCGCTGTCGATCAAGCTGGTGCATATCCTGCAGTTCGACGACGCCCAGCGGCTCGACAAGCTCAATGCTTTCATCGCGGCCAATCCAGATTTCGCGCCGGCCTATTTCCTGCTGGCGCAGGAGTTTTCGGAGGACCGGCTCGGCGCGCAGACGCTGGCCGACAAGCGCAACGAGGCCAAGGCGCTGACCAAATTCGTATCTTACGAGAAGGATGGCGGGCTGCTCACATATTTCGTCGACCAGACGCAGCTGGCCGACTGGCTGGACCGCAGCCGCAGCCGGCTGGCCGCCCTTGGCGACGTGCTCGATCCCGCCCGCTTCGTGCCTTCGCTGACGCCGATGCGCTCGAACCAGGGCTGGTCGATGACCATCTCGCTGCCGGAGCC
This sequence comes from Mesorhizobium sp., assembly GCA_004017275.1. Lineage (GTDB taxonomy): Bacteria > Pseudomonadota > Alphaproteobacteria > Rhizobiales > Rhizobiaceae > Mesorhizobium. Next base: position 3,879 of record SAKE01000012.1, read on the forward strand.
GGCGACCGCCATCTCCTGGCGCATGGGCGACAGCGGTCCGTTCACCGATACCGGTTTCCTGGCCATGAACGACCAGACGACCGGCAAGCCGATGGCCAATCCGAGCTTCGAATTGCCCGACAGCACCGTGGCCGGGACCATCGCCATCAAATATCTCGACATCAGGGGCCGCGAGACTGGTCCGTTCGACATCCGCTTCGACCCGGAGACCGCACTTCAGCAAGGCAACAAGCAGATCCTCGACCAGTTCTGGACCTCGTGGATCGCCTTCGATGCCAGCGGCAACCATGGGCTGGTCTACTTCACCCAGATGCTGTCCTACCGCTGCGCCATCAAACAGGTGCATTACAGCCTGAACGGCGCGGCACTCGACAAGGAGATCAAGATGCCGCCTTGCGACAAGAAGGATCCCTACGCCATTCCCTACGACTACCAGCCCTATTTCAAGGTCGCCGACAGCGTGAAATCGATGTCGGTGCAGGTCACCTACACCGACGACACCAAGTCGCCGGTGCGGGAATACAAGCGGCAGTAGCTCTGCTTACCCTCCCCCTTGTGGGGAGGGTCGATCCGCGCAGCGGATCGGGGTGGGGGCGACGCCGGCGCCAGCCCCCCACCCCGTCGAACGATCTCCGCTGCGCTCCGACCGCTCGCCGACCCTCCCCACAAGGGGGAGGGTGAAGGGGCGCTGATGCGAAATGCCCGACATCAAGCTTGCGCAACCGCCGCCGAACAGGCCAGTTTGCGCCTTCAGAATCGGTGAGAACGCAATGACCATCAGCACCATCAAGGCCAGGGGCATTTCGGTTTCGCTCGACCTCACGGTCGGCCACATCGCCGACATGGTCGTGGAGGGTGGCGGGCGGCAGCTGAAGCCGCTGCACCGCGCGCCTTGGGTCGATGCGAACGAGACGCTGCCGGACAATTTGCCGGAAGGCACGGTTCGGCTGTCCGGCGATTTCCTCTGCGCGCCGTTTTCACGCAGCGATGTCGAGGAGGCGCCGCTGCATGGCTGGCCGGCCAACAGCGCCTGGGACGTCGTCGAGAGCGCGGCGACAGAGGACGGCTGGCGCGCGGTGTTCCGCTTGCGGCACAAGGTAATGGGCGCCAGCGTCGACAAGATCCTGACGCTGCGCGACGGCCATCCCTTTCTCTACCAGGAGCATGAGTTTTGCGGCGGCCATGGCGCGATCTCGGTCGCCCATCACCCGATGACGGCGATGACGGGCGGCGGCAGGCTGGCCTTTTCGCCAAAGCGGTTTGCCGCGACCCTGGACGATCCGCTGGAGCCCGATCCCGCCCGCGGCCGCTTCATGCTCGCCTATCCGGCGCGGTCCGCCGATCTCAGCCGTTTCCCCGCTGCCGGCGGCGGCACGCTTGATCTCACGGAATACCGCATGGAAGACCGCCGTGAGGATTTCCTCACGCTGGTCGAGGCCGACCATGGCGGGCCGGGCTGGACCGCGCTGGCGCGGCAGGCCGAAGACGACCTGGTGCTGGCGCTGAAGAATCCGGCCGAGCTGCCGATCACCATGCTGTGGCTCAGCAATGGCGGGCGCGACTACGCGCCGTGGAGCGGCCGCCACCTGGGCGTGCTGGGCATCGAGGACGGCCGCGCCGCCGTCGGCCATGCCGCCTCGATCGGCGACAACTGGCTGAAGCGCGAAGGGGTCGCGACCGCCTTTGCGCTGGGCGAGGGCCGCAGCGTTTCCTTTCGCCATGTCATCGGCGCCCTGCCGCTGTCCGGCGGCGAGCCGCCGCGGGAGGTCACCACAGCGGACGGCCGCATGCGGTTGGCAGCCGGTGGTTCGGCGCGGGAGGTTCCCTTCGACAGCGATTTCCTGCGCATCGGCCAGCCTGCGGCCGTTTGACGGGATTGCGCGGCCGCAGGGTTTGAAATTTCCACCAACTGCAGCCAAGATGTGGCCGAAATCATCATGCGGACCATGGTGGATTTGAAGCTGCTGCCAGAGAGGCTCCAATGTCCGAAATCGCCCATCTCGCCGCCACCATCTTCAAACGCGCCGGCAAGGCAAACCGCTTCATCGTGGCCATTGCCGGCCCTCCGGGGGCCGGCAAGTCAACGCTGTCGGCAAGGCTGAATGAGCTGCTGCCCGAAGGTGCTTCGGAAGTCGTGCCGATGGACGGCTTCCACTATGACGATGCCGTGCTCGAGCAGCGCGGCCTGCGCGCGCGCAAGGGCGCGCCGGAAACCTTCGACTTTGCCGGTTTTGAGGCCCTGCTCAAGCGTATCCGGGCCGGTGAACCCGACATCGCCATCCCGGTCTTCGACCGCAGCATGGAACTGTCGCGCGCCGCCGCCTCGATCGTCGCCACCGAGACCAAGTTCATCCTGGTCGAGGGCAATTACCTGCTGCTCGACGAGGAGCCGTGGTCGCGGCTGGCGCCGCTGTTCGATTTCTCGGTCTTCGTCGACGTGCCGCGCAACGAGCTCGAGCGCCGCCTGCTCGAGCGCTGGCACGGACATGGCCGCTCCGAGGCGGATGCGCGCGCCTGGATCGTGTCCAACGACATGCCGAACATCGAGCGCGTGCTGGCGCGGCGCCGGGCCGCCGATCTGGTGATCAGCCTTTCCGCTTGATTCTACGGATTGCGCAAGGGGAACCTTAAGACTTTCAAGCCGTTATCGCCGACAAGGCAATTCAGCCAAAAGAGGGAGTCCGTCCGATGGCACAGAAGGCAAGAAAGCCCGCGCCCGCCAAGGGCAAGGCAACCCAATCCAAGGCAGGCGCAGGCCCGGCGATCACCGCCCGTTCGAAAGATGCCAAGCCGACCTTCGGCAAGGCCGCGCCGAAGAAAGTGGTGCCGGCAGCAAAGGCCGCGCCGAAAACCGCAAAGCCTAAAAAGCCGGCAAATGCAGGCGACTCGCTGAGCGGCAGTGCCATGCGCACGGCCAAGGCCACGGCCAATGTCGCTGCCGGCGCCGTCATGGTCGCGGCCCGAGGCGCTGCGTCGCTCGCCGCTTCCGTCATGGGCAAAGGTGGCTCGAAGGCCAAAGCCAAGGCGAAATAGCCGCGTTTTGGAAGCTGGTTCGGCTATCCCTTGGCCGGGATGGTCAGGCCCTTTTGCACCGCCGGCCGCGCCAGGCCGCGCTCCAGCCATGTCGCGACATTGGCGAAATCATCGAAGCCGACGAGTTCGCGGGCTTCGTAGAAGCCGATCAGGTTGCGCACCCAGCCGAGCAGCGAGATGTCGGCAATGGTGTAGTCATTGTCCATGATCCACTTGCGGCCCTTCAGCCTGCCGTCGAGCACGCCGATCAGCCGCCGCGATTCATCGCGATAGCGCTCCAGCGGGCGTTTGTCGGCGATCTCGCGGCCGGCGAATTTGTGGAAGAAGCCGACCTGACCGAACATCGGCCCGACCGAAGCCATCTGGAAGAACACCCACTGGATGGTCTCGTAGCGGCGCGCGGCGTCCACGGGCATGAGCAGGCCGGTCTTTTCGGCGAGGTAGAGCAGGATGGCGCCGGATTCGAACAGGCCGATCGGCTTGCCGTCGGGGCCGTTGGGATCGATGATCGCCGGGATCTTGCCATTGGGATTGAGCGACAGGAATTCCGGAGTCCAGCTTTCGTTCTGGCCGATGTTGACCCAATGCGGCTCGTAGGGCAGGCCGAGCTCTTCCAGGGCGATCGATATCTTCACCCCGTTCGGCGTTGTCGCCGAATAGAGCTGGATCTGGTCCGGACGCCTGGCCGGCCAGCGTGTTGCAATCGGAAAGGCGGACAGGTCGGCCATGGAAACTCCTGAATGGGGATTGGCCCGAGCGACGCGGTTTTGGCGGGGGCGGCCAAGAATTAGACGCGGCACACGGCACGATCAATAGCGGCGAAGGTTTCGTCGTTCACGGACAGTCGACGAAACGGACCGCGCGTGCAGATCACGTGCTGGGATCAAACAGCCTTGAAGGCTAGCACCGCATTGGTGCCGCCGAAAGCGAAGCCGTTGCTGATCGCGGCACGCACCTTGCGCTCACGCGCCACATTCGGCGTGATGTCGAGGTCGCAATCGGGATCGGCCTCGCGAAAATTCGCTGTCGGCGGCACGATGCCTTCGCGGATCGCCATCACGCAGGCGATCATCTCCAGCGCGCCCGATGCGCCGAGGCAATGGGCATGCATCGACTTGGTCGACGACACCGAAAGCTTGTAAGCATGGTCGCCGAAAACGCGCTTGATCGCCGCCGTCTCGATCTGGTCGTTGGCCTTGGTGCCGGTGCCGTGGGCGTTGAGATAGTCGACATCCTCGGGATTGAACCCGGCGTCAGCCAGGCAAGCGCGCATGGCGGCGGTTGGTCCGTCGATGGTCGGCGCGACGATGTCGGACGCGTCGGCGGAAAGGCCGGCGCCGGCAATCTCGGCAAGGATGGTGGCGCCGCGTGCCATGGCGTGCTCGTAGGTTTCCAGCACCGCCATGCCGGCGCCCTCGCCAAGCGACAGGCCCTGGCGATCGGCCGAGAATGGCCGGCAGGTGTCGGGTGCCAGCACGCGCAGCGCTTCCCAGCCCTTCAGGATGCCCCAGACCAGCGGCGCATCGGTGCCGCCGGCGACCATCACGTCGGCGCGGCCGAGCCTGATCTGGTCGACGGCCGAGGCGATGGCGTGGTTGGACGATGAGCACGCCGATGTGACGCCGAAGACCGGCCCGCGCAGACCGAGACTCATGCTGACATGACCGGAGGCCGCGCTTGGCATCACTTTTGGCACGGTGAAGATGCCGGCGCGATTCTTGCCCTCGATCAGGATGGCGCGATAGTTTTCCTCGATCGCCTCCCAGCCGCAGACGCCGACACCGACGACGGTGCCCATCCGATAGGTGTTGGCCTCATTCGAAACCAGGCCGGCCTGCTGCATGGCTTCCCGCGCCGCGATCACCGCCAGCAGGCTGAAACGGTCCATCGACACGGTCTGCTTGCGGTCGATGCCGTGATCGGGAAGCGCCTTGATTTCGCAGCCGACCTTGACCTTCAAATCATGCAGCTGCGGACTTGTGATCTGGCCTATGGCCGAGCGGCCGGCACGCATCTCGTTCCAGATCGCAGGTGCGCTGGTGCCGAGCCCGCAAATGCCGCCCATGCCGGTGATGACGACGCGCTTGTGCATTCAGTTCAGGCTTTTTTCGCGATCAGCGCGCGAACAGCTTCGACCATGTCGCCGACATTCTTCAGATTGCTCCAGGCATCGACCGTGTTCATCTCGATCTCGATGCCGTACTCTTCCTCGAGATCGAAGATGATCTCCGTCAGCTCGAGCGAATGGATACCAAGCGAGGTCAATTCAGTGTTGGTGGTGATTTCTTCGCCGCCTGGCTCGGCATGAGCCTTGATCTTCGCGATGATATCCGTTGCCAGCTGGTCGGCCATTCGGTTCCTTCCCCACTATGTCGCGTTTCCCGACGCCAACTGAGCAGCGCCCCTTTTTTCTCCCGGTATCAAGCCGCCGTCGTCGTTTATACCCCCGCCAAGCGCAGCATGACCGTACCAAGGTGGTTCCCTCTATAGAAACCGAAACGTTGTCAAGCAACAAGCTATATCGAACTCCATATCGACAAAGCCGCCGGAGTGCTTAACGTGCAGGCATGGATACGGTCGAACATAGGGGCGAACATGGCGGGATTTCAACGCAGCGCGTTGCGGGCGTGGCGCGGCTTTCCTGTGCTCTCAGTGACGGTCGCACGCGCCTGCGCCGCCTCTATCAGGACGGTGCCGCCAAGATAAGGATGCCGGCCGTCTCGGTCGATCCGCTCGAAGCGGTGCTGATCAACACCGCCGGCGGGATGACCGGCGGCGACCGTATCGCCTGGGACGTGGATGTCGGCGCGGCTGCCTCAGTGTCGATCACGACCCAGGCCTGCGAGAAGATCTACCGGGCGGCATCCCACCGTGCCGAGGTGCGGGTCAATTTGTCGGTCGGTGAAAACGGCCGCATTGCCTGGCTGCCGCAGGAAACCATCGTCTTCGACCGCGCGGCCTTTGCGCGCACGCTCGATGTCGAGCTTGCCGAAGGCGCCGAGGCGCTGGTGCTGGAAGCCGCCGTCTTCGGCCGCCTGGCGATGGGCGAACGCGCCACGCAGGGGCATTTCCACGACCGCTGGAGGGTGCGCCAGGATGGCTCCCTCATTCATGCCGAGGATTTCCGCATCGGACCCGACATTGCTGCCACACTTGACCGCCCCGCGGTTGCCGGCGGAGCCATCGCGATGGCGACGCTGCTTTTGGTGTCGCCGCGCGCCGAAGCCCTGCTCGATCCGGTCCTGGAGATCGTCGGCGACCACGGCAGCGCCAGTGCCTGGAGCGTGAAGAAATCTGGCAAGCTTCTTGCGAGGCTCTACGCCGGGGATGGCTACAGGCTGCGCCAGCGGCTGGTTCCACTCGTCGAATTGCTCAATGGAAGAGCGGGGTTGCCCAAATTATGGTCACTGTAGGCCTGTCTCTACCAGCCTGGGAAAACGCATGAACCTGACGCCGAGGGAAAAGGACAAGCTGCTGATCGCCATGGCGGCGATAGTGGCACGCAAGAGGCTCGAACGCGGCGTCAAGCTCAATCATCCTGAAGCCATCGCGCTGATCACCGACTTCGTCGTCGAGGGTGCCCGCGACGGCCGCCCGGTCGCCGAACTGATGGAGGCCGGTGCCCATGTCGTGACCCGCGCGCAGGTGATGGAAGGCATCGCCGAGATGATCCACGATGTGCAGGTCGAGGCGACGTTTCCCGACGGCACCAAGCTGGTGACCGTGCACGAACCGATCCGGTGAGGAGGACAAGATGCTTGAGCTGCGCCCCAACTGTGAATGCTGCGACAAGGACCTGCCCCCCGAAGCGGCGGATGCGTTGATCTGCACCTTCGAGTGCACCTTTTGTGCCGACTGCGTGGAACAGGTGTTGGGCGGTGCCTGCCCTAATTGCGGCGGCGGTTTTTCGGCACGGCCGATCCGCCCGGCGGCAATGCTGAAGAAATATCCGGCCTCGACCAAACGCGTTCTCAAGGCCGAAGGCTGCGGCCCCCGCAAGGCCGCGTGACACCACAGCGAACGAAAGGCAAATAGAAATGATCCCTGCCAAACGCCTATGCCTGTCGGCTATCCTGCTGCTGGCCGCTGCCATGCCAGCCTATGCCCATGTCGGCATCGGCACGACCTCCTCCTTCGCGGCCGGCTTCATGCACCCGCTCTCCGGCCTTGATCACATGAGCGTGATGATCGCGGTCGGATTGTGGGCAGCGCTTAAGGGCGGCAAGGCGGTTGTTGCCTGGCCGGCAGCCTTTGTCGGGGTCATGCTGGTCGGCGGTATGCTCGGCATGCTGCATATGCCGCTGCCCTTCGTCGAACCGGGCATACTGGCCTCGGTCGTGGCGCTCGGGCTGCTGGTGGCGCTGGGGGTCGATCTGCCGGTCTCGGCCGGCGGCGCCATCATCGGTCTGTTCGCACTGTTCCATGGCCACGCGCATGGCACCGAGGTGCCGGAGAATACGGGTGGACTCGAATATATGGCCGGATTTGCCATCGCCACCGTGCTGCTGCATGCCACCGGCATCGCCGCCGGGCTCGGTCTCGGCGTTCGGTTTCGCGGCCTGGCCCGCGCCGCGGGTGCGGCATGCGCGGCGGTTGGTGTCGGCCTCGTCTTCGGCGTTCTGTGAGGGTGACGATGATCCCTGGTGAAGTGATTACGGCAAGCGGCGACATCGAGTTGAACAAGGGCCTGCCGACCGTCACCCTGAAAGTGGCCAACAGTGGCGACCGGCCGATCCAGGTCGGCAGCCACTATCATTTCTTCGAGACCAATGAGGGGCTGAAGTTCGACCGCGAGCGTGCCAGAGGCATGCGCCTCGACATCGCCGCCGGCACTGCCATGCGCTTCGAGCCGGGGCAGGAGCGCGACGTCACGCTGGTGCCGCTCGGCGGCAAGCGCGAGGTCTACGGATTCCAGCAGAAGGTGATGGGCAAGCTGTGAGATCTTCCAGCGCGCCCAGCTCAACCCGACGGCTTGGCCGCGGCGTAGATGACGATCCTTCCGGGATCGTCGAATTCGACGGCGAGAACATCCTGCGCAAGCACGCGCCGCGACTGGATGGCATTGAACAGCAGCGCGTTGGCCTCGATCTCCTTGCGCAGTTCGGCAATGTCGTCCTGATGCTGCTTGACCTTGGTCTCGATCGCCGGCGGCGGACCGCCTTCCGTGCGCGCCGCATCGGTGAGGAACACGATATCGACCTTGTCGAGTTTGGACGTCTTGCGGACGGTGCCGATGTTTTCACGCGTGCGGTCGATCGCCGTGGTGACGTTGCCGGCCTCAGTAGTGGCCTTGGCCTCTTCCTGCTTGACCTCCGAACCGACGATCCGATTGACGGTTTCGCTGCTTTCAAGGCCCTGCGCGTTCAGTGCAGCGTGAGGAACGATCGCGGCGAGAAAACTTGCCGCCGCAATCGCATGCAACCATCGGGTGTCGGGCAAAATAATCGGGTTGGCCATCGCTCGCTTTCGAGATCTGTTTCAGCACTCAGGAAGCGAAACGACTCCTGCCCTGTCAAGGTTCCCTTCCCGATGAGGCTGGCGGGCCGGATACCGGCCCGCGGCGCTGTATCGTCAACTCGCCTTTTTGGTGATCAGGGTCAGTGCGCCATTGGGTTCCATGCTCGCCGCGACCACCTGCGCCGAGGTCATTCCCTTGGCCTCCAGCGCGGACTTCACCTTGGGCGTGGCGTCGATCGAGCTGCGCAGTTTCTTCAAGCCGTCATCGCCGCGCTGGGCGATCACCTGGTTGACCTGCGTCTGGGTTTCCTTTGGCAGTTCGGTGATGTCGACGATGTTGACGCTCTGGATCGTCGGCACGGCCGGCTGAGCCTGGGGCGCGGGGGCAGGCGCGGTCGGCGCCGGAGCGGGCTGTTGAGCGGGTTGCTGCTGGGCACTGGCAGCACCCGCCAACATCAGGCTGGCGGCAGCGGCAAGAACTATCGTTTTGCGCATGGATTTTCCTTTCCATCGATTGGCAAACGGTCGTTTTGGGGTGACCCCCTAACCTCAACCGCCAAATGGGATCAGAAGGTGTCGCTCAGCGGGTCATTCCGTGACCATAGGATGGCGACAATGTGCAGCCGGGCTTCGATCAAACCGTATCTTGGCAAACCGCATTTCGGCAAACCGCATTTCGGGAGCAATCGCTGATGGCCAGAATTACCCGCACCGCCTATGCGCAGATGTATGGCCCGACGGTTGGCGACAGAGTGCGGCTTGCCGACACCGAGCTATTCATCGAAGTCGAAAGGGACCTCACCACCCATGGCGAGGAGGTAAAATTCGGCGGCGGCAAGGTGATCCGCGACGGGATGGGCCAGAGCCAGGTTTCCAGGGCGCAAGGCGCCGTCGACACCGTGATCACCAACGCGCTGGTGCTCGACGCAAGCGCCGGCATCTTCAAGGCCGATATCGGCCTCAGGGACGGCCGCATCGCGGCCGTCGGCAAGGCCGGCAATCCGGACACGCAAGATGGCGTGACCATCATCATCGGCCCCGGCACCGAGATCATCGCCGGCGAAGGCAAGATCCTGACCGCCGGCGGCTTCGACGCGCATATCCACTTCATCTGCCCGCAGCAGATCGAGGAAGCGCTAATGAGCGGCATCACCACCATGCTCGGCGGCGGCACCGGCCCGGCGCACGGCACGCTGGCCACCACCTGCACGCCGGGGCCATGGCACATGGCCCGCATGATCCAGTCCTTCGACGCCTTCCCTATGAACATCGGCCTGTCGGGCAAGGGCAATGCCTCCTTGCCCGCCGCGCTCGAGGAAATGGTGCTGGGCGGCGCCTGTTCGCTGAAGCTGCACGAGGACTGGGGCACGACGCCGGCGGCCATCGACTGCTGCCTGTCGGTCGCCGACGACTACGACGTGCAGGTGATGATCCACACCGACACGTTGAACGAATCCGGCTTCGTCGAGAACACGGTCGCCGCCATCAAGGGCCGCACCATCCACGCCTTCCACACCGAGGGCGCCGGCGGCGGCCACGCACCCGACATCATCAAGGTCTGCGGCCTGCCCAACGTCATCCCGTCCTCGACCAATCCGACGCGGCCGTACACGGTCAACACGCTTGCCGAGCATCTCGACATGCTGATGGTCTGCCATCATTTGTCGCCGTCGATCCCCGAAGACATCGCCTTTGCCGAAAGCCGTATCCGCAAGGAGACCATTGCGGCCGAAGACATTTTGCACGATATCGGCGCTTTCTCGATCATCTCGTCGGATTCGCAGGCCATGGGCCGCGTCGGCGAAGTGGCGATCCGCACCTGGCAGACCGCCGACAAAATGAAGCGCCAGCGCGGCTCGCTGCCGCAGGAAACCGGCAACAACGACAATTTCCGCGTCCGCCGCTACATCGCCAAATACACGATCAACCCGGCCATCGCGCATGGGCTGTCGAAAGATATCGGCTCGATCGCGGAGGGAAAGCGCGCCGACCTGGTGCTGTGGAACCCGGCCTTCTTCGGCGTCAAACCGGACATGGTGCTGATCGGCGGCATGATCGCCGCCGCCCCGATAGGCGATCCGAACGCCTCGATCCCGACGCCGCAGCCGATGCACTACCGGCCGATGTTCGGCGCCTATGGCAAGGCCAGGACCAACTCGTCGGTGACCTTCGTTTCGAAAGCCGCGCTTGAGTCGGGACTGCATGGAAGGCTTGGCGTCGACAAGCAGTTCGTCGCCGTCGAAAACACCCGCGGCGGCATCGGCAAGCATTCGATGGTGCTCAACGACGCCACGCCGCATGTCGAGGTCGACCCGGAAACCTACGAGGTCCGTGCCGACGGTGAACTTTTGACCTGTGAACCGGCGACCGTGCTGCCGATGGCGCAGCGGTATTTTCTGTTTTGATCTTTGCAATCCTGAGGCGCATCGCACGAAGCCGTTGGAACGCGACGCGGTTTGGGGCAATATACACCCCATGAACAGGATCGATCGCCTCAGGGCGCTTACGCCCTATGAAACGGACCTTGCGCAGTGGAGCGCCGAACAGGCAGCGCTGTTGCGCGACGGGCGCCTTTCCGAGCTTGATCGGGAGAACGTAGCCGAGGAGATCGAAAGCTTGGGGAGGAGCGACAGGCGGGAGATCCGCAGCCGGATGGAGGTGTTGATCGCACATCTCCTGAAATGGGAGTTTCAACCGGGCCACAGATGCCACTGCTGGCAGGCGTCGATCTCCGAACAGCGCGTTTGGATCGGAAATATCCTCAAGGACAGCCCGAGCCTCCGCCGTTACCCCGCGCAGATTTTCGACGAGGCTTACGGAGACGCTTTGCCGACAGCGGTAAGGGAAACGGGCTTGAGGAAGGCCCATTTCCCCAGCGAATCTCCCTTCACAGTCAAGCAGGCGCTCGATGGACGATTTTGGCCAGGCGGTCCGCCCTCAATGGATGATTTCCTGCGGGATTAGCCACTTCTTCGTTTGTTGCGTTCCCAGTTAGAGCCGATATATGGCCACCGAAATCGCCTCCGCCCACGACATCTTTCCGCATATCCGCATCGTCATGGGCATGGTGATCGGGCTTGGCGTCGCTCGGCTGCTGTCGGGCGTGGCACGCATCGTCCAGCATCCCGACCAGTACCGGCTCTATCCGGTGCATCTGGCCTGGGTCGCCTCGGTGCTTCTGATGCTGGTGCATTTCTGGTGGTGGGAGTTCGGCCTCTACGCCATCGAAAGCTGGACCTTCGGAAAATACCTGTTCATCATCTTCTACGCGATCACGCTGTTCCTGCTGTGCGCGCTTTTGTTTCCGGATTCGATGCTGGACTACACCAGTTACGAGGATTTCTTCTATTCACGCCGAGCGTGGTTCTTCGGCCTGCTGGCGGCGACCTATCTGCTCGACGTGGTCGATACATTGCTGAAAGGGCCGGAGCATTTCGCCCGCTTCGGCAGCGAGTATCTGTTCCGCACGCCGGTCTTCGTCGCGCTCTGCATCGTCGCGATCCTGGTGCGCGACCGCCGTTTCCACATCGCCTTTGTAACCACGGCGCTTATCTATCAGATATCGTTCATCCTGCGGCTCTTCGACACCATCGTCTGAGCGAACGCGATGGTCTAGCTTGTTCGGGAAAGGCAGGGTTCAACATGTACAAGGCCGTCGGATCGCGTGGATCCCGGGTCAGCCGCGTTCTCTGGATGCTCGAGGAACTCGGGCAGCCCTATGAATTCGTCGAGGTTCAGCTGCGCTCGCCGGAAGCCTATGCGCTCAATCCCTCCGGCAAGGTGCCGATCCTCATCGACGGCGAGCTGACGGTGACGGATTCGGCGGCGATCTGCGTCTATCTCTCAGACAAGCACGCGGACATGGGTATGGGCGCAAACCCAGGTCTAGCCGGTCGCGCCGAGATGGATTCCTGGATGCATTTTGCCCAGAGCGAGCTGGAAGCGCCGCTGTGGAACAAGCTGCGCCATCGCTTCCTGCTGCCGAAGGACGTGCGGGTCGATGTCGGCCCCGCGGCGGTTTACGATTTTGCCTCGGAACTGAAGGCGCTTGAGCGGCGGCTGGGCGACAAGCCGTTTGCTCTTGGCAACCGGTTCACCGCCGTCGACGTGCTGTTGGGCGACATGGGCGGCTGGGCGCGTGCAGGCCGGTTCCCGATCGAATCCGAGCGCGTCAACGCCTATTTCGACCGCGTGCTGGCGCGGCCAGCCCGCGCAAGGGCGCAAGCTAACGGGGGATCCATCAGATGAAACTCAACCTCAACACCGACTTCACCAAATTCCCGCGCGCCGTCTCGGTGCTGACCGCTAGCGCGGCCGGAGCCATCGCGCCATCCGGCCGCGTCGTTCTTGCCCATGACGAGCGCCATCTGCGCCGCCGTGCCATCGAACTTGCCGACGGCAGCAAGGTGCTGGTCGACCTTCCCGAACCCGTTGCCCTGAACGATGGCGACCGGCTGGTGCTGGAGGATGGCGGCCATATCGAGATCATCGCGGCGCCGGAAGAGGTCTACGATATCCGCGCCCGCGATGGCGTGCATCTGGCCGAGCTCGCCTGGCACATCGGCAACCGCCATCTCGCCGCCAGCATCGAGGCCGGGCGCATCCTCGTCCTGCGCGACCATGTGATCAAAGCGATGCTGGAGGGGCTCGGCGCCACGGTGACCGATGTTTCCGAGCCGTTCAAGCCGGTGCGCGGCGCCTATTCCGGCGGACATGATCACGGCCATGCGCATGCCCATAGCCACGCCGAAGCCCACAGCCATTCTCATGGCGAATCGCATTCCCATTCGCACAGTCATGCAGGCCACCACCACGACCATGACTGACCAGCCATCAAACATCGCGCTGCTGCGGCTGATGGCGTGGCTGTCGCCTTCCTTTCCGGTCGGCGGCTTTTCCTACAGCCATGGTCTCGAACGCGCGGTGCATGACGGGCTGATTGTCGATGCAGAAAACCTCGCCGGCTGGCTGGAAACGTTGGTCGAGATGGGCTCAGGCTGGAACGACGCCGTGCTGTTCGCAGAAAGCTGGCGCCAGGCACGCGGTACCGGTGATCTCGATGAAGTAGCGGCACTTGCCGAAGCGCTGGCCGGCTCGCGCGAACGCCACACCGAGACCATGTTGCAAGGTGCGGCCTTCCTCAAAGCGTCGGCGGCCTGGCCAAATCCGGTGCTGGCGCGCTTGCCGGCTGAATGCGCCTATTGCGTCGCCGTCGGCGCCATCGCCGGCGGCAACGGCATCGCGCTTCAGGATGCGCTGTCGGCCTTCCTGCAAACGTTCTTCTCCAACCTCGTCCAGGCAGCGATCCGGCTTGGTATCGTCGGCCAGAGCGGTGCGACTACGTTGTTAGCCGGCTTCGAATCCGTGGCCCTGACGACAGCAACCCGCGCCGCGCACTCGACATTGGATGATCTCGGAGGCTGCGTCTTCGTTTCCGATGTCATGGCGATGAAGCACGAAACCCAGTATTCGCGATTGTTCCGCTCATGATCCTTCTCGCCTTCGCACTGTCCCTTGTCCTGCTGCTGATCACCGCGCTGCATGTCTATTGGGGCCTTGGCGGCATCTGGCCGGGCAAGGATGCGGCCTCCTGCGCCCACGCCGTCGTCGGTTTTCGCGGCGTCCATGAGATGCCGACGCCATTCGCCAGCTTTGCCGTTGCCGCGTGCCTGTGCCTGGCGACACTGTGGCCGCTGGCGCTCATGGGGGTCTTCGCTTCACCTTTCCCAAAGGAGGGTCTCGCCGCCACGTCGCTGCTCATCGGGCTGGTGTTCCTGGGGCGTGGCATTGCCGGCTTCACGCCATGGTGGCGGCAACTGACGCCAGAACAGCCTTTCGCGCGGCTCGATGTCCGCTATTATTCGCCGCTGTGCCTGTTGATCGGGCTCGGCTTTGCCATCCTCGCCATCACGGAGTTTCCCGCATGACACAGACAAATGGCCCGCTGCGCGTCGGCATTGGCGGCCCGGTCGGTTCGGGCAAGACGACGCTGACCGAGAAGCTGTGCAAGGCGCTGCGCGACGAATTCTCCATCGCCGTGGTGACCAACGACATCTACACCAAGGAAGACGCCATGATGCTGGCGCGGCTGCAGGCGCTGCCCGAGGACCGCATCATGGGCGTCGAGACCGGCGGCTGCCCGCACACCGCGATCCGCGAGGATGCCTCGATCAATCTGCAGGCGATCGCTGAGATGAACAAGAAATTCCCCGATCTCGACATCGTCTTCATCGAATCCGGCGGCGACAACCTCGCCGCCACCTTCTCGCCCGACCTCGCCGACCTGACGCTCTACGTCATCTCGGTGTGCCAGGGCGAAGAAATCCCGCGCAAGGGCGGACCGGCGATCACCCGCTCCGACTTCCTGGTCATCAACAAGAGCGATCTCGCGCCATATGTGAACGTCAATCTCGATGTCATGGAGAGCGACGCCGGCCGCATGCGTGGCAAGCGGCCCTTCGGCTTCACCGACCTGTCGCGCGGCAAAGGACTGCAGGAAGTCATCGATTTCATCGTCGAGCATGGCGGCCTGCGGGCCGGCGCTGCCGCTGCCAGCACGGCGGCGTGAGATAGCCGTCCCTGTACCAACCAAAACCGGTTGCGGGCATGGGCTGGTCGCGGCATTCTCACCCAAACGGAGGATTTTCCATGAGCATTGCCCGCCTGCAAAAGGAAACGCTGACCAATCTGCCCTTCTACGAAGAGCGCGTCGATCTCGCCTGTGCCTTTCGCTGGACGGCGCGGCTCAACATGCACGAGGCGGTGGCCAATCATTTCTCGCTGGCCGTCAATGATAACGGCACGCGCTTCCTGATGAATCCCAACCAGGTGCATTTCTCGCGCATCAAGGCGAGCGATCTGCTGATGATCGATGCCAACGATCCAGCAACGCTCTCCGGCCCCAATGCGCCCGATCCGACAGCGTGGGGCCTGCACGGCGCCATTCATCGCAATGTCCGTCACGCGCGCTGCGTCATGCATGTGCATTCTATCCACGCCACGGTGCTGGCCTCGCTCGCCGACTCTCGCCTGCCGCCGATCGACCAGAATTCGGCGATGTTCTTCAACCGCCATGTCGTCGATGCGCATTATGGCGGGTTGGCCTTCGAGGAGGAGGGCGAACGCTGCTCGCAGCTTCTCGTCGATCCCAAGGTCAAGGTGATGGTGATGGGCAATCACGGCGTCCTGGTGATCGGCGATACGGTCGCCGATGCCTTCAACCGCATGTTCTATTTCGAGCGCGCCGCCGAGACCTACATCAAGGCGCTGTGGACGGGCCGCCCGCTGCGCACGCTTTCCGACGCCATCGCCGAGAAGACGGCAAGCGAGATGGACGACTATCCCGGCCAGGCCGAACGCCATCTCAGCGAATTGAAGGCGATCCTCGACGAGCAGGAACCGGTTTACCGGAATTGAGGCAGCAGCTCTCGGTTTGGGCTCTGTTTGATTTTCGGAGCGTTGGCGCCGCCCCTCACCCTTACCCTCTCCCCGTGAAGAACGGGGAGAGGGGCGCCAGCGTTGGAGCTTGTCCCTTCTCCTCGTCGTTCACGGGGAGAAGGTGCCGGCAGGCGGATGAGGGGCAGTGCCGACGCTTGTAAATTCGCTCAGAGGCCAAGCTCTGCCCGCAATTCCCCCGCGCTGTTGATGACGACGGCGCCGGGCGGGCCTTCCATCGGCTTTTCCGGCCAGAAGATCGTCTTCATGCCCGCCGCCAGTCCAGCCATGGCGCCCGGCCAGCTGTCGTCGATGGCCACCGCGTGCGCGGGATCGACATCGGCCAGATAGGCGGCGCGCAGGAACGGCTCGGCGTGGGGCTTGCCTTCGCGCACATCGTTGCGGCTGATCGTCTTCATGCCGGGGTAGGTCAGGCCCACAATGTGCAGATTGGCGTCGACGATCATCCGGTCCGAATTCGAGACCACGGCTTGCGCAATGCCTCTTGCCCGCAATTCTTTGAATATCTCGATCGCACCGGGGCGCGGCTTCAAACCCTCGACCAGCGGCAGATAGTGCTCGTATTTGTGGATGATCCACTCGTCGAAAGGCAGATCCAGGCCGAACTCGTCGCGCATCATCTCGTAGACCGGCCAGGCGGCGACGCCGAGCACGCGCTCGTGCAGATCGTCGGGCGGGATAAGGCCGACATTGCGCATCGCCGCCACCAGGGCTGCCTCATGCAGCGGTTCGCTGTCGACCAGCGTGCCGTCCATATCCCAGAAAACCGCCTTCGGTGTCATACAGCGCTCCTTTTTGCGATCCCTTAAAGGGTTTGCGCCGGGAGATAAACCTTTGGAACCGAAGAACGTGCCCACCTGTCGGAACTGCGGCCTCGCTTCTTTCCTGAACGTTGACATCATGGAAAACGAAAATTCTGGCCGCGCATGTGTCCACCAACGCAAGCAATTGCTCCCGAGATTGACAATTGCGCAGCGGGCCTTTCCCTGCGAAAGTGAGCGTGGGCAGCTCTCATGAGCGGCGATCTCGGGAGGCAGGACTTGAATAGCCGGCAGGATGGCGGCAGCAACAGGCTGGACGACGCGGCGCGCGCCGGCTGGCTTTATTATGTTGCCGGCAACACACAGGACCAGATCGCTTCGACGCTCGGCATTTCGCGGCAAACGGCGCAGCGGCTGGTGTCGCTGGCGGTGTCGGAAGGCTTGATCAAGGTTCGCGTCGACCATCCGATTGCCAACTGCCTCGATCTGGCGGCACGGCTGAGATCGCGCTTCGCGCTCGATCTGGTCGAGGTGGTGCCGAGCGATCCGAATTCATCCTCCACCACCATCGGCATCGCCGAGGCGGCCGCCGCCGAGATCGAGCGGCGACTGCGGTCACCGACGCCGATCGTCATGGCGATCGGCACCGGGCGCACGCTGAAGGCGGCGATCGAGCAGTTGCCGCCAATGGAATGTCCGCAGCACAAGGTGGTGTCGCTGACCGGCAACATCTCGCCGGACGGCTCGGCCGCCTTCTACAACGTCATCTTCACCATGGCCGACAGGGTCAAGGCGCGATCCTTCCCGATGCCGCTGCCGGTCATCGCCTCTTCGCCGGAGGAGCGCGAGATGCTGCTCAACCAACCGATGATCCAGCCGACGCTGGCGCTGGCGGCGGAAGCCGACGTCACCTTCATCGGCATTGGTGATCTCGGCCCCAAGGCGCCGCTCTACGAGGACGGTTTCATTTTGGAAAGCGAGTTGAAGGCGCTGCAGAAGGCCGGCGGCATCGCCGAGATCGTGGGCTGGGTATATGACCGCGAAGGCCGCATGATCGAGGGCATCACCAACGACCGGGTGTCGTCGGCGTCGCTGCCGTCACGCGAAAAATCGCTGGTCATCGCACTGGCCATGGGCGAGCGAAAACTGCCGGGCATCCTGGCGGCCGCCAACCGGCGGCTGATCAACGGCCTCATCACAGATGAACGGACCGCCGCCGCGCTGCTGGCCAGCATCTAACCGGAACCGCGACTGATTTGCGATAAAGCCAGCCAGGCTGATAAACATCGGCCGGGCTATCCGTGCCGCCCGAAAGGGTCGTTGCCATCGAGAAACCCGAGGTCGCGCTGCAGATGCGGCGACAGGTCACTGATGTCGAGATGCGCCTTCTTTTTTGTCGCGAACCAGCCAAATCCGTCCGTGAGCCACGAAATCCAGCGGTGATCCGGAGCGGGAGTGCATTTTTGCTGCGCCATGGTCATGATCGTCAACCTTCGTTATCCTGAACCCGAATGACGGGTTGACCAGGAATGTCGGTCCTGCCGGCCGCCTTTGCCAATCGAACATCTGTTATGACCCATAAGGAGGCTTTATGCCGGACCTCAGCTCGCGACAGGTTTCGCAACTCCCGCCGCTGCAGGCGATCAGGGTGTTCGACGCGGTGGCGCGGCATCTTTCCTTCACCAAGGCCGCCAGCGAACTCGCCATGACGCAGGCGGCGGTCAGCTATCAGATCAAGGTGCTGGAAGAGCGTGTCGGCGCGCCGCTGTTCCTGCGCCGGCCACGCCAGATCGTGCTGACCGAGGCCGGACAACGCCTGGCGCCCGCTGTCGGCGAGGCTTTTGCCATTCTTGGCCAGGCCTATGCCGCGGCGCGCGCCGGGGCCGACGGGTTGCTGTGCGTCACCACGGTGCTGACATTCGCCTCGAACTGGCTGGCGCATCGGCTGGGGTCGTTCCAGATCGCCCATCCGTCGCTGGCGGTGCGGCTCGAAACGTCGAGCCGCATGACCGATTTCGCCCGCGAGGACGTCGATCTTGCCATCCGCTCGGGCGGCGGCAAATGGCCGGGCCTGGAGGCGCACAAGCTGCTCGATGCCGATTTCACGCCCATGCTGAGCCCGAAGTTGGCGGCAAGTATCGGCGGCGTCAACGAACCGGCCGACCTCCTGCGGCTGCCGATCCTCGATCCTGGCGACATCTGGTGGACGGAATGGTTCTCGGCGGCCGGCGTGCATTCGCACGATCTTGCTAGGCGACCCGGCAGCAGCATGGGCGCGCAGGCCTATGAGGCCAATGCGGCAATCGCCGGCCATGGCGTCGCGATCCTGACCAGGGCGCTGTTCAAGGCGGAATTGGCGGATGGGCGCCTGATCCAGCCTTTCGACCTGGTGGGCGATGACGGCCACGCCTATTGGCTGGTCTATCCCGAGGCGCGCCGCAATGTGCCGAAGATCCGCGCCTTCCGCGACTGGCTGCTGGCCGAGATTGCCTGCTGACGGCCTCCAGCAACCGCATGCAAAACCGCAGGACGTTCTGTCGCCTCGGCTGGTGCCTGGGGAGGCGATGTTTGTCGTCGCAATTTCCACCTACCCAATGTCCGCCGGCGTCGCCGAGTGCTGCGCTGCAGCATCGAATCCGGCTTGACATAATTGACGCCAAGTGAGTAATTGCCCAAAGCCAAGGCAAATGCTCATCTTGGTTCAAGGGAGGAATTTGATGAAACTTCGCACGCTCACCCTGGGCTTGTTGTCGGCCAGCGCTCTTGCGTTCGCCGCACACGCCGAATCCATCACCATCGCCACCGTCAACAATGGCGATATGGTCCGCATGCAAAAGCTGACCGAGGACTTCACCAAGGCGAACCCCGACATCCAGCTCAACTGGGTTACGCTTGAAGAGAACGTGCTGCGCGAGCGCGTCACCACCGACATCGCAACCAAGGGCGGCCAGTATGACGTGATGACCATCGGCACGTATGAAGTTCCGATCTGGGCCAAGCAGAGCTGGCTTCTGCCGCTCGACAAGCTCGGCGACGACTATGACGCCAAGGACATCATCCCGGCCATTGCCGGCGGCCTTTCGGTCGACGGCAAGCTCTATGCCGCCCCCTTCTATGGCGAAAGCTCGTTCGTCATGTACCGCAAGGACCTGATGGAGAAGGCCGGACTGACGATGCCCGACGCGCCGACCTGGGACTTCATCAAGCAGGCCGCCGACAAAATGACCGACCGCGCCAATGGCGTGAACGGCGTCTGCCTGCGCGGCAAGGCCGGTTGGGGCGAGAACATGGCCTTCCTGACCGCCATGTCGAACTCCTTCGGCGCCCGCTGGTTCGACGAGAACTGGAAGCCGCAATTCGATCAGCCGGAATGGAAGAACACGCTGCAGTTCTACGTCGACCTGATGAAGGCCGACGGCCCCGAGGGCGCGTCCTCCAACGGCTTCAACGAAAACCTGGCGCTGTTCCAGCAGGGCAAATGCGGCATGTGGATAGACGCCACCGTCGCAGCGTCGTTCGTCTCCGATCCGAAGGCATCCCAGGTCGCCGACAAGGTCGGCTATGCGCTGGCGCCCGACAATGGCCTCGGCAAGCGCGGCAACTGGCTGTGGGCATGGTCGCTGGCGATCCCGGCCGGCACGCAGAAGGCCGATGCCGCCGAGAAGTTCGTCTCCTGGGCGACCAGCAAGCACTATGCCGAACTGGTCGCTTCGAAGGAAGGCTGGGCCAACGTTCCTCCGGGCACGCGCTCGTCACTCTATGCCAATGCCGAGTACCAGAAGGCGGCTCCGTTCGCCAAGATGACGCTGGACTCCATCAATGCCGCCGATCCCACGCATCCGACCGTCAAGCCGGTGCCCTATGTCGGCGTCCAGTTCGTCGCCATCCCTGAATTCCAGGGACTTGGCACCACCGTCGGCCAGCTCTTCTCGGCGGCTCTTGCCGGCCAGTCGAGCGTCGACGATGCCTTGAAGCAGGCCCAGGACGCTGCCACCGCGGCAATGACCGAAGGCGGGTATATCAAGTAGGCTCCTCCCGGTGCCGAATGCCGGTCGCCTCCTTGACCGGTAACGGCCGCCCGAGTCCCAGTTCGGGCGGCCGCCTTTAAACGCCTTTTGAAAATTCAGTCTGACCATTGAAGGGTGACCGTCATGGCTACTCAGCAGACCCGTTCGCTTGCCCGTTTCATGATGGCGCCATCTGTCGTGCTGCTGCTTGTGTGGATGGTTATTCCACTGGCACTCACCCTGTGGTTCTCCTTCCAGCAGTATAATCCGCTCAATCCGATCCGCGACGGCTTCGTCGGCCTTTCGAACTACGCGCTGTTCTATTCGAATCCGGCCTTCCTGCAATCGATCCTCAACACGCTCACTTTGGTGATCAGCGTACTTCTGATAACGGTGGTCGGCGGCATCCTGCTGGCGTTGCTGATCGATCAGCCGATGTGGGGCCAGGGCCTAGTCCGCATCCTGGTCATCTCACCGTTCTTCGTCATGCCGCCAGTGGCCGCATTGGTCTGGAAGAACATGATCATGCACCCGCAATATGGGGTGTTTGCCGACATCGCACGCTTCTTCGGCGCCCAGCCGATCGACTGGTTCGGGCAGCATCCGATGACGGCGATCATCATCATCGTCGCCTGGCAGTGGCTGCCCTTCGCGACGCTCATCCTCCTGACCGCGCTGCAGTCGCTCGACGGCGAGCAGAAAGAAGCCGCCGAGATGGACGGCGCCGGCTTCATCAGCCGCTTCATCTATCTGACGCTGCCGCACATGTCGCGCGCCATCACCGTCGTCATCCTGATCCAGACGATCTTCCTTCTGTCGGTCTATGCAGAGATCCTCGTCACCACCAATGGTGGCCCTGGATACGCCTCCACCAACCTGCCTTTCCTCGTCTACCAGAAGGCGCTGCTGGAGTTCAAAATCGGCCAGGCATCCGCCGGCGGCATCATCGCTGTCATTCTCGCCAACATCGTTGCCTTCTTCGCCATGCGCGCTGTTGGCAAGAACCTGGACAAGTAAGGGAGGATACGATGGCACGCTCAGTCACCACCCAGCACAAGACGATCGCGACAGTTGCCGCCTGGATCGTCGCCCTTCTGATCTTCTTCCCGATCCTCTATACGATCATCACCTCGTTCAAGTCGGAGCAAGAAGCCATCCAGGGTTTCAGCATCATCCCGTCGGGGACATTCGAGAGCTATTCCGAAGTCCAGGCGCAGAGCGGCTACTTCAAGTTCTTCTTCAACTCGGTGCTGCTCTCGGTCGGTTCGACCATCCTGGCCCTGCTGGTCGCCATACCGGCCGCATGGTCGATGGCCTTCTCGCCAACCAAGCGGACCAAGGACATTTTGATGTGGATGCTGTCCACCAAGATGATGCCGGCGGTCGCCGTGCTGTTCCCGATCTACCTGATCTTCCGCGACACAGGACTGCTCGACAGCCGCATCGGCCTGATGGTCATGCTGATGCTGATCAACCTGCCGATCGTGGTGTGGATGCTTTACACCTACTTCCGCGAAATCCCTGGCGAGATCCTGGAAGCGGCGCGCATGGACGGCGCATCGCTGTGGAACGAGATCGTCTATGTGCTGACGCCGATGGCGGTGCCGGGCATCGCCTCGACGATGCTGCTCAACATCATCCTGGCCTGGAACGAGGCGTTCTGGACGATCCGGCTGACGACCACGGAAGCAGCCCCCCTGACCGCCTTCATCAGCTCGTTCTCAAGCCCGCAAGGCCTGTTCTGGGCAAAACTTTCGGCGGCCTCGACGCTGGCCATCGCGCCGATCCTGATCATGGGCTGGTTCAGCCAGAAGCAGCTGGTGCGCGGCCTGACATTTGGTGCGGTGAAGTAACGGAATTGCCCGAAGCAATCGGCAGCAATAACCCCTCGGGGAGGAAATCATGGGAAACATCACGCTCAAGAACGTCTCCAAATCCTTCGGAGCGACGTCCATCATCCCCGGCCTCGACCTGGTGATCGAAAATGGCGAGTTCGTCGTCTTCGTCGGCCCGTCGGGTTGTGGCAAGTCAACGCTGCTGCGCCTGATCGCCGGGCTGGAGGACACCAGCGGCGGCTCCATCAACATCGACGGCCGCGACGTCACCGGTGAGGCCCCGGCCAAGCGCAAGCTCGCCATGGTGTTTCAGTCCTACGCGCTCTATCCGCACATGACGGTGGCCAAGAACATCGGCTTCCCGCTGAAGATGGCCGGCGAGGACAAGGCGACCATCGACAAGAAGGTGGGAGACGCGGCGCGCGTGCTCAACCTGACCAACTACCTCGAACGCCGGCCCGGCCAGCTTTCCGGCGGCCAGCGCCAGCGCGTCGCCATCGGCCGCGCCATTGTGCGTCAGCCGACCGCGTTCCTGTTCGATGAGCCGCTGTCCAACCTCGATGCTGCGCTGCGCGGCACCATGCGGCTGGAGATCAGCGAACTGCATCACCAGCTCAAGACAACCATGATCTACGTCACCCACGACCAGGTCGAAGCCATGACCATGGCCGACAAGATCGTCGTGCTGAACGCCGGCAACATCGAGCAGGTCGGCTCGCCGATGGAGCTCTACAAGACCCCGAGGAACCTGTTCGTCGCGGGCTTCATCGGCTCGCCGAAGATGAACCTGATCGAAGGCGCGCCGGCTGCCAAAAACGGCGCCAAGACAATCGGCATCCGTCCCGAACACCTGGAGATCTCGACCACGGCGGGCGAATGGAAGGCAATCGTCGGCGTCGCCGAGCATCTCGGCTCCGATACCTTCCTGCATGTCCAGGCCGACGGCGTCGGTCCGCTGACCGTGCGCGCCGACGGCGAACTCGGCGTCCATCACGGCGACACCATCTACCTGACGCCCGACAAAGCCAAGCTGCATCGCTTCGGCGCGGATGGGAAGGCAATCTGAACATGCGACTGGCCGGCAAATCCGCGCTGATCACGGGTTCGGCCCGTGGCATCGGCAGAGCCTTCGCCGAAGCCTATGCCGGAGAAGGCGCCATCGTCGCCATCGCCGACATCAATCTCGAGGCGGCGCAGAAGACAGCCGCCGAGATTGGCGGCAAGGCCTATGCGATCAAGCTCGACGTCACTGACCTCGCCTCCATCGAGGCGACGGTGAAAGCCGTCGAGACGAAAACCGGCGGTCTCGATATCCTGATCAACAACGCCGCTCTGTTCGATCTGGCGCCGATCGTCGAGATCACCAAGGCGAGCTGCGACAAATTGTTTTCCGTCAACGTCGCCGGTACGCTGTTCATGCTGCAGGCAGCCGCCCGCTCGATGATCGCGCGCGGCAAGGGCGGCAGGATCATCAACATGGCGAGCCAGGCCGGGCGGCGCGGCGAGGCGCTGGTCGGCGTCTACTGCGCCACCAAGGCCGCGGTCATCTCGCTGACCCAGTCGGCGGGGCTCGACCTGATCAAGCACCGTATCAACGTCAACGCCATCTCGCCGGGCGTCGTCGACGGCGAGCACTGGGATCACGTCGATGCCCTGTTCGCCAAATTTGAAAACAGGCCGAAGGGCGAGAAGAAGAAGCTGGTCGGCGAAGCGGTGCCGTACGGCCGCATGGGCATGGCGCAGGATCTCACCGGCATGGCGGTCTTTCTCGCCAGTAGCGACGCCGAATACATCGTCGCCCAAACCTACAATGTCGATGGCGGCCAGTGGATGAGTTGAGGGCGGGGACGGCCTCTGCTCCTCGTCCCTCCGCGGGGAGCAGAGGCCGACAGGCAGATGAGGGGCAGCACCGACCTTGCAAGGTATGCGCCGCCCCTCACCCTTGCCCTCTCGCCGTGAAGAACGGGGAGAGGGGGAATGACGAAGGCCGTAGCCTGGCCAAAAGGGTAAGAAAATGACTGTGAAACTTTCTTCCTCCAATCTAGCGAACCTGCCCCCAAAGGTCTCCGGTCCCAACTATGACCGCGCCAAGCTCAAGGCCGGCATCGTGCATTTCGGCGTCGGCAATTTCCATCGCTCGCATCAGGCCGTCTATCTCGACGATTTGTTCAATTCGGGCATCGGCCATGATTGGGCGCTGGTCGGCGCAGGCGTCTTCGAGGGCGAGAAGATCGGCCGCGCCAAGCTGGAAGAGCAGGACTGGCTGACCACGGTGGTCGAGCAGGACTCTGGCCATATGAGTGCCCGCGTCACCGGCGCCATGATCGACTTCCTGATGCCGGGCGATGCGGCCGGCATCATCGAACGGCTTGCCGACCCGTCGATCAAGATCGTTTCGCTGACCATCACCGAAGGCGGCTACTTCATCGACCCGGCCTCCGGCGTGTTCAACCCGACCCATCCCGACATCGTCGCCGATGCTCAACCAGGCGCCACGCCGAAGACGGTGTTCGGCATCATCCTTGCCGGGCTGGTCCGCCGCCGCGACGAAGGCACCGTGCCGTTCACCGTCATGTCGTGCGACAATATTCCTCACAATGGCCATGTCACTTCCGACGGCGTCATCGGTCTGGCACGTCTGATCGACGAGGATCTGGCGAACTGGGTCAGCGAGCATGTCGCCTTTCCGAACGGCATGGTCGATCGCATCACGCCGGCCACCACCGACCGCGAACGCGGCATCCTGGCCAAGGATTTCGGGCTGGAAGACAACTGGCCGGTGTTCTGCGAGCCGTTCCGGCAATGGGTGCTGGAGGACCATTTCACCGATGGCCGCCCGCCGCTGGAAAAGGTCGGGGTGCAGTTCGTCAGGGATGTTGCGCCCTATGAACTGATGAAGATCCGCATCCTCAATGGCGGTCACGCCACCATCGCCTATCCGGCCGGCCTGATGGACATTCATTTCGTGCATGAGGCGATGCAGGAGCCTCTGGTGAGCGGTTTTCTGGCCAAGCTCGAACGGGAAGAAATCATTCCGACCGTGCCGCCGGTGCCGGACACGGTTCTGGAAGACTATTACCAGCTCATCGAGAGCCGCTTTTCCAACCCCAAGATCGGCGACACGGTGCGCCGGCTCTGCCTCGACGGCTCCAACCGCCAGCCGAAATTCATCATCCCGACCATCGCCGACCGGCTGAAGGCCGGGAAAAGCGTCGCCGGCCTGGCGCTGGAATCGGCATTGTGGTGCCGCTACTGCTTCGGCACGACCGATAGCGGCGCCGTCATTGAGCCCAACGACCCGAGCTGGGACCGGCTGCAGGCGACGGCAAAGGCGGCAAAGGACGCGCCTGCCGCCTGGCTCGCCATGGAGGACATCTATGGCGATGTCGGCCGTGCGACGGCGTTTGTCGAGGCATTCGCCTATGCGCTCAACGTGCTGTGGGCGAATGGCGCGCGCGCCACGCTGACGCGCTACCTCGCCGGCAAGCTCTGAGACCATTCGCCGCCATGACGCCTGAACTGGTCATCTTCGACTGCGATGGCGTGCTGGTCGACAGCGAGGCGCTCTCCGTCTCGGCGCTGCTCGGCATGATCAAACTCGCCGGCGGCAGCATTGGCGAGGACGCTGCCTACGAGCATTTCCTCGGCAAGAGCATGAAAAGCGTGCGCGAGATCCTCGGCCGCGACTTCGGGCTTGATATCACCGACCTGCACCTGACCGAGATGCGCGTCGAATTGATGCGCAAATTCCGCGAGGAGCTGAAGCCGATCGCCGGCGTCAAGGAAATGCTGCCCAGGCTCGGGCTGCCGTTCTGTGTCGCCTCCTCGGGTACGCTCGACCGCATCCGCTACGCGCTCGACGTCACCGGATTGCTTGGGCTGATGGAGCCGCATCTGTTCAGCGCCGCCATGGTGCCGCGCGGCAAGCCGGCGCCCGACCTGTTCCTGCATGCCGCCGCCAGTATGCGAGCCCATCCGCGCAAATGCCTCGTTGTCGAGGACAGTCCGGCCGGCATCACGGCTGCGCGGGCGGCGGGCATGCGCGTGTTTGCCTTCACCGGCGGCTCGCATGCCGGCAATCCGACCTTGAAAGCGCGGCTTGCGTCGAGTGAACCGGACTTTATATTCGCTGACATGCTGCAATTGCCCGATCTGATTGCAGGCCTGGGAGCGAGAGACAGAGCATCTTGACGAAACAGTTCGTTTGCGCGGTCGATGTCGGCACCGGGAGCGCTCGCGCGGGCATTCTCGACACCAGCGGCATCTTGCTCGGCCGCGCCGAGCGGCCGATTGCCATGAACCGGCCGAGGCCCGATCACGCCGAGCATGATTCGCGCGATATCTGGTCTTCTGTCTGCACCGCAGTGCGTGCCGCGCGCGAAAAAGCCGGCGTTGCCGCCGAAGATGTCGTCGGCATCTCCTTCGACGCCACCTGTTCGCTGGTGGTGCGCGACCGGCAAGGCGGCCAGCTCAGCGTCTCGGTGTCAGGCGACAGGCGCTGGGACACGATCGTCTGGCTCGACCACCGCGCCATTGCCGAGGCCGACGAATGCACGGCAAGCGGCCACGCTGTGCTCGACTATATCGGCGGCGTCATGTCGCCGGAAATGGCAACGCCGAAGCTGATGTGGCTGAAGCGCAATCTGCCCGGAACGTGGAATGAAGCCGGCTATCTATTCGACTTGACCGATTTCCTGACCTGGCAAGCGACGGGCTCGTTGGCCCGGTCGCAATGCACGCTGACCGCCAAATGGACCTATCTGGCGCATGAAGAGACCGGCTGGCGGCGCGATTTCTTCGAGCTCGTCGGCCTCGACGATCTTTTCGAACACGGAAACCTGCCCGAGAGGGCAAGTCCGGTCGGCGCCGATATCGGCCCGTTGACGGCGCAAGCGGCGGCAGAGCTTGGCTTGAGCGAGAAATGCCGCGTCGGCGCCGGCGTTATCGATGCCTATGCTGGCGCGCTTGGCGTTCTCGGCGGCTTTGCCGGCGACGAACAGGACATTGGCCGCCACCTGGCGCTGATTGCCGGCACGTCGAGCTGTGTCATGGCGATGTCCCCCGATCCGCAGCCCTTCGCCGGCGTCTGGGGGCCGTATTACGGCGCAGCATTGCCCAAGCTGTGGCTGTCGGAAGGCGGCCAGTCGGCAACCGGCGCCCTGCTCGACCACATCATCCGCTGGCACGGCGCCGGCGGCGAGCCGGATGCCGCCATGCATGCAAAGATCGCCAGGCGTGTCGCCGAACTGCGCGCCACCGAGGGTGAGAACGTTGCCGCAAGGCTGCATGTGCTGCCGGATTTTCACGGCAATCGCTCGCCGCTCGCCGATCCGCATGCCGTAGGTGTGGTCAGCGGGCTGACGCTGGACTCCTCCTTCGACAGCCTGTGCAAGCTCTATTGGCGCACCGCCGTCGGCATCGCGCTCGGCGTGCGCCACGTGCTGGAGGCGCTAAACGAGAACGGCTATCTGATCGACACGCTGCATGTCACCGGCGGCCACACCAAGAACCCGCTGTTGATGGAGCTCTATGCCGACGCCACCGGCTGCACGGTGATCGAGCCGCTTGCCGACGAGGCGGTGCTGCTCGGCACAGGCATGATCGCTGCCACCGCGGCCGGATTGTTTCCAGACCTCAATGCGGCGTGCCTTGCCATGCAGCAAGGCGGTAGGACCCGCCCATCAAATCCGAACTCATCAGGGCGCTTCGACCGCGATTACAAGGTGTTCCTCGAGATGCACCGCCAGCGGCAGATGCTGGACGCGATCCGCTAGAGTGACTGCCTCAGCAGGGATACGCCCGACTTGGCATCGAACAGATGAAGGCTCTGTTCGTCGATCGCATAGCGGACATGGCTGTTGATGGCGGGGCATTCGCGGGTTGGCACCAGCGCGCTGATTTCCTTGCCGCCGGAACCGAAGATCACCAGCGCGTCGTTGCCATGAAACTCGATGAGGTCGGCCGTGCCCTCCAGAAGGCTGTCGGCATTAGAGCCGGCGGTCTTCAGGTCCGGAGGCCGGATGCCAAGCACCGCACGCTCGCCGTGCTGAAGCTTGAAGCGTGAGCCATCGATGGTGAAGACGGTTCCGGCACTGGTCAGTGTCCAACCGTTGCCTTTGCGGCCGACAGTGACGTCGATGAAATTCATGTTCGGCGTGCCGATGAACCCGGCGACGAACAAATTGGCCGGCCGCTCGTAGATTTCCGCCGGAGAGCCGATCTGCTCGATCCGGCCGTCGCGCAGGAGCACGATGCGGTCGGCGAGCGTCATCGCCTCCAGCTGGTCGTGGGTGACATAGACGGTCGTCGTCTTCAACGACTGGTGCAGCCTGGCGATCTCGATGCGCATATGGTTGCGCAGCTTGGCATCCAGATTGGACAGCGGCTCGTCGAACAGGAACACCTTAGGCGTCTTGATCATGGCACGGGCGATAGCCACGCGCTGCTGCTGTCCGCCGGACAGTTCGGCCGGCCTGCGGCCGAGATAGGGATCCAGCCCCAGTGTCTTCGAGACCGCCTCGACGCGCTTTTGTATCTCGGTCTTCGGCACCTTCTGCCGCTTCAGGCCGAAGGCGATGTTGTCGAAGATCGTCATGTGCGGGTAGAGCGCGTAGTTCTGGAACACCATGGCAATGCCGCGGTCACCCGGATCGAGGTCGTTGACGACCTTGCCGCCGATCGAGACCTCACCGCCGCTGATGTCTTCCAGCCCCGCCAGCATGCGCAGCAAGGTCGACTTGCCGCAACCGGAAGGGCCAAGGAAGACGACGAATTCATGTTCCTCGATGGCGAGGTTCAGGTCGCGGATGACGGTCGTGGCGCCATAGGATTTCTCGACATGGGAGCAGGTAATCGCGGACATGGTCGGTCAGCCCTTCTCGCTCGAAATCAGGATCTGCAGCTTGACGTCTTCCGGCTTGCCCGCGGCCGCCCGCTCGAACGCCTCGATGCTGTCGTCGAAGGAATAGGTGCCGGTGATCAGCGGATTGAGGTCTACCTTGCCTGACGCGATCAGTTGCAGGGCGCGGTCGAAGATGTTGGCGTAGCGGAACACCGTTTCGATGCGCACTTCCTTCGATATGGCCGCCGGCACGTTGAGCGCCACCAGCTCGACGGGCAGGCCGACTAGGACCACCGCGCCGCCGGGGCGCACGACATCGAACAGGTTGGCGAATGCCTTCGGGCTGCCGCTGGCCTCGAAGACGATGTCGGCCCCCCAATTGTCGGTCGCCTCCGCCACCGCATCGACCAGCGACTGCTCGCCGATGTTGACCGGGACGATGCCCGGATAGCGCGCCGCGATTTCGAGCTTGGGGGCGGAGAAGTCGGAAATCACCACCTTCGAACAGCCGCCGGCAAGAGCTGCCAGCGCGATCATGATGCCGATCGGGCCGCAGCCGACGACGACCGCCACGTCGCCCGGAACGATGCGCGCACGGGCAGCCGCCTGCATGCCGATGGCAAAGGGTTCGACCATCGCGCCTTCGGCGAAGGAGACATTGTCCGGCAGCTTGTAGGTGAACGCGGCCGGATGGACGGCTTGCGGCGCAAGAATGCCATGCACCGGCGGCGTCGCCCAGAAGCTTACATCCGGATCGACATTGTAGATGCCGAGTTTCGTTGCCCGCGATGACAGGTTCGGCACGCCCGGCTCCATGCAGACGCGATCCCCTACCTTCAGCGTCCTGACGTTGGCGCCAATTTCGACGATCGTTCCGGACGCTTCGTGGCCAAGCACCATCGGTGCGCGCACGACGTAACTGCCGATGGCGCCATGGGTGTAGTAGTGCACGTCGCTGCCGCAGACACCGACCGTGTGGATGGCGATCCTGACGTCGTCCGGCCCGACATCGAGCGGCAACGCAATCTCGCGCAGGGCCAGCTCGCCCTTTTTCTCAAGAACCAAAGCCCGCATCGTGTCGTCCTCACTTCAAGTCTTTTTCTGCCGGAAAACGGAATTCAGGAAACCGCTGAGCACGCCGAGAAACAAAAGGGGTGGCAGCGACAAAAGCACGACCGAAGCATTCAGAATGCCCCACGGCACGTTCATGCCTTGCTGGGACAGTTCCGAGGCGACGATCGGCAAGGTCTTGGCGTTGGAGCTGGACAGCATCAGCGCGATCAGGAACTCGTTCCAGACCAGCACGAAGCCGAAGGCGACCGCACCGATCAGCGAGCGCGCGGCGACCGGCAGTGCGATCCGCCAGAACACCGAATAGGCGCCGTAGCCATCGACGAAGGCGGCTTCCTCGACCTCCTTCGGCACGGCCTGGAAGGCGGGAATGGCCAGCCACATGATCACCGAGATGGTGAGCAGCGAATAGGTGACGATCAGCGCGGTGAGCGTGTCGTAGAGCCCGAGCTGCAGCCAGATCACCATCAGCGGGATGGCTACCGCCACCGGTGGCAGGAAGCGCAGCGACAGCACGAAAAACTGGATGTCGCCGGCCCAGCGGTTGGGATAGCGCGCCACCGCATAAGCGGCAGGCAGGCCAAGCACCACGCCGATCAGCACCGCGACGCCGCAGGCGATCACCGAATTGTAGAGGCCGGTCATGACGCTGTCGCGGCCGATGATGTAGCTGATGTTGGCCAGCGTCGGCGTGAACACCACACGCGGAACGCGGGTGATGATGTCGACATTGTTCTTCAGTGAATTGAGTGCTGTCCACAGCAGTGGAAACACGGCCATGAAGCCGGCAAATGCCAGCACGGCCTTGCCGATCAGGCGGCCCAGTCTCATGCGAGATGGTCTCATGCCTGCACCCGCTTCCACAACATGGTGAAGGTGATGACGGTGGCGATCATCATCAGCACCGCCATCGCCGAGGCGTAGGAAACCTTGCCGGACTCGATGAAGCCTTGCGAGAACGCGTACATGTCGAGCGTTTCGGTCGCCACGCCCGGTCCGCCGCGGGTCATCACATAGATCAGGTCGAAGGAGCGCAGCGACTCGATCATCTTGACGAACATCAGGCTGATGAGCGGCGCCTTCAGCATCGGCAAGGTGACATAGGCATGGATCTGCCAGCGCCTGGCGTGATCGAGCCGCGCGGCCTCGATCGGCTGCGGCGGCAAGGTCTCCAGCAGCTTCAGCACGATGACGGCGAAGAACAGCCCCCATTGCCAGACATCGACCGACGCGACGGCAAACAATGCCGTCGCCGGCTTGGACAGCGGGTCGAAGATCAGCCCGCCGGTCAGCAACCGATAGGGGTAGGTGGCGATACCGTAGAGCGGGTGGTAGGCGAACTTCCAGACAAAGGCGGCCGAGACACGCGGCAGCAGGACCGGGATGATGAACAGCAGGCAGTAGATGTTGCGCAGGCGCGGCGAAGCGACCTCGAACATCAGCACGCCCAGTCCGATCGCCACGGCCATCGTCGCGACAACGGTGACGACCTCCCATTTCACCGACACCCAGACGGCGTTGAGAAAGCGGCGGTCGAAGAACAGGTCGACGAAATTCGAGAACCAGACATAGGAATAGGCCGTCGAGGAGAGCTCACGGTTCTGCAGGGCGATGACGACCGCGTAGACCGTCGGCACCATCGACAGGATCAGAAGAATGATGAGCGTCGGCACGACGAAGGTGACGGGCAAGGATGAGCGTCGCGGCATCTGTCTATCCCTGGCTGCGTCTCGAGCGATTGAACATGGCTGGGCCTTTTCGCGCGATGTCTGGCTCGAACGGCGGTAGAGAGAAGGGGAGACCCGCGGCGCACAGGTCCCGACATTCGCTGGAATGCCGCGGACCGTGCGCCGCAGGGGGAGGATGGCTTATTTCTTCACCAGCTCGTTGGCATAGGTTTCGAGCTCGGTGAGGCCGCCCTTGATGTCGGTGCGAGTGCCGGTGACCAGTTCCTCGAGGATGATGCCCCAGCGATCGCCAAGATCCGGCCAGCGCGGATCCTGCCAGAAATTGACCGCCGTGACCTTACCTGTCTCGGCCAGCGCCTGACCGAGATCGGCGCCGTAGATGCCGGCAAATTCCTTGCTGGACAGGATGCTGGTGCGGTTCAGCTCGCCGAACTGGTGAGCGTCGAGCCGGCGCTTCTCGTTTTCCTTCGATGTCGCCCAGGCGATGAACAGGCCGGCGCATTTCTTCGAAGCATCGTCGGCATTGGCCTTTGCCGCGATGGCGAGGCCATGGCCATAGCCACCGCCGGTGAGCGGCGCCGGCGGCGGCAGGAAGCCGATCTTGCCGACCACCTGCGAGGTCTTCGGATCGACCGCCATGCCCGACAGCGGCGTCGATTCGACGAGGATGGCGACCTGACCCGACAAGAAGGCGCCCGTCGATTCGTCCCAGCTGCCGGTCTGCGTGCCGGGCGCCGAATCCTTGAACAGCTTCAGATAGGTCTCGGTCGCCTTGACGGCGGCATCCGAGTTGAAGGCCGGCTTGTCGCCGTCGAACCACTGGCCGCCATAAGCCTTGAAGAATGGCATCCAGCGCCAGACATTGGCGCCCGAACCGCGCGCGCCGCGCAGCGCGATGCCATATACGCCCTTGTCCGGATTGGTCAGCTTCGGCACGTCGGCGATCAGCTCGTCCAACGTCTTCGGCGGCTGGATTCCGGCCGCCTCCAGAATGTCCTTGCGGTAGACCATCAGGTCGCCGCCGCCGGTTAGCGGCGCGAACCAGGCCTTGCCGTCATAGGTGGCGACCTTCTGGCGGCCCGGGTCGAAATCGGCATAGTCGTAGTCCGCCGGATAGTAGTCGGTCAGCGGCACGATCCATTTCGACGAGGCAAACAAGGCGACGTTGGCTTCGTCGACATAGTAGACGTTGTAGTTGCCGACGGTGGACGCGTCGGCGCGCGATTTCGCCCGGCGGTCGTTCTCGTTGAGATAATCGATCTGGAAGCTGGCGCCGCTCAACTTCTGGAACTCGTCCTTGGAGTCCTCCAGAAGCGTCAGGCCGTCGCGTGGCTGCGCCAGCACCTTGACCGGCGCCGAACAGACCGGCGCCTGCGCCAAGGCGATGGTGGAAACGGTAGCGGAAAGCATAAAAGCTGCGCCAAGGCTGGCAGCAAGCCGAACTGGTTTCATGATCTTTTCTCCTCCAGGAACATTTCGCAGAAAGCGGAAGTCCTCGGGTTACGCGATCCTCACCATCGCCCGAGTGACATGCCACCCATCGCCAAGATGCTGAGTTGCAGCGGGCCACGCTAGAAGCCCCGTTGCAGCAGACCTGTACTTTTATGCATTGTGCAGCGCAAAAACTGGCACTCAAATACGTGGCCTGTCACGTGAGTATCGATCGAGCTCGAAACGGTGGTTTAGGACTTGCTTATGCGCGCAATGTCAGACGCTGCCGCGACAGCCGTCGATAGGACGATGGCGTCATCCGATGCTTGCGCATGAACGCCCGGTTGAAGTTCGAGATGTTCATGTAGCCGACCTGAAAACAGATGTCGGTGATCGGAATGTCGGTGTCCGCCAGCAGCTTGCAGGCCTGCCAGAGCCTGAGTTTGGCAAGGTGGTCGCTGAAGCTGTTGCCGGTGTTCTTCTGGAAGAACCGCGAAAACGTGCTCTCCGTCATCCCGGCCAGTTCCGCCACCTCCGGCAGCTTCAGGTCTTCGGCGAAATGCTGGAACAGATAGGTCAGGGTGCGCTGGATGATGTCCAGCGAGGCGGCATCGAGAACCGGCGAGAAATCGGGCGACGACAGCGATTCATATTCGTCGGTCCTGGCGAGAAGATCGACGAGGTTCAGGAACAGGCAGAACTTGCTTAGCCCGCTAACCTCGCCCATCCGCTCCATCAGCTCGGCGCCTTCCAATGCGGTCTGGCCGTGAAAGACCATCCCGCGCAGCGAGCGTTCGAGGAACGGTTCCAGTTCGCGCAATTCCGGCAACAGGCCTGCCGATCCCCGCAGCCTCTGCGCATCGAATTGCAGGACGATGTCGCGGCCTTCGATCAGCTCTCCCGGTTGCACCGCGGTCACCCAATCATGCGGCAGCCCGCCACCGACGATGGTCAAGTAGCCCGGCCCGAACTCGCCGATGTGATCGCCGACCAGAACCACGCCGGAGGATTTTCGCAACAAATGAATCTCGTATTCCGGATGGAAGTTCCAGACATTGCGCTCCCACGGGTAGTCGTCGAGCCGCCACAGGAAACTGTCGCTCGCTTCGGTGACGATGTGCTCGAAGGACGGCGCTGTCCGTGGGATCGCGGCTGTATTCTTTCTGCGCCTGAACTGCATCCTGCCTCCTGGAAATCCCGGAATCCGTCGTCGCACCTCGTCGTCCATGCAATCCGTAGCAGCCCATCGCCCGCATGTGAAATGGACCTCGGCGGCAAGCATTGGTGGTCCGAGTGTTCCGGCTGGCTCAATCCGTTCCCGTCCCTCCTCCCTTGCCTTCATGTCGCGTTTCGTCCAAAAGCTGACGCAAACGCCGCGAAACCGAAGGTTTTGCCGTTTGATATGCGGCTTCCGGCTCTTTGCCGACGCGCCGTAGCTGGAAAGAGCGGAACAATGTCTGCGATCGAAGCCGGCGCTCACGCGCCGGAAAATCTTTGGCGTCAGGAAATCAGGGCGACGCTGGCGCTCGCCTGGCCGATGGTGCTGACCAATCTCGGCCAGACCGCGATGACGGCTACCGACGTCATGATGATGGGCCGTCTGGGTCCGGATACGCTGGCCAGCGGCGCGCTGGGCGCCAATCTCTATTTCATGCCGCTGATCTTCGGGCTCGGCCTGATGCTGGCGACCTCGCCGATGATCGCCACCGAGCTCGGCCGCCGCCGCTATTCGGTGCGCGACCTGCGCCGCACCGTGCGCCAGGGCCTGTGGCTGGCGATCCTGATCTCGATCCCGATCTGGCTCGTGCTTTGGCATGGCGAGGGCATTCTGCTGGCCATGGGCCAGGACCCGGTGCTGGCACATCAGGCCGGCATCTATCTGCGCTGGCTCGAATGGGCGGTGCTGCCCTTCTACGGCTATATCGTGCTGCGCTCGTTCATCTCGGCGCTGGAACGGCCGGGCTGGGCGCTGGTCATCGTCTTCGTCGCCGTCGCCTGCAACGCCTTCTTCAACTGGGTGTTCATGTTCGGCAACCTCGGCATCCCGTCGATGGGCATTGCCGGCTCCGGCCTTGCCACCTCGCTGTCCTCAACCCTGATGTTCATCGGCCTGGCTCTCGTGGTGATGCTGGAGAAGAAGTTCCGCCGTTACCGTCTGTTCGGCCGTTTCTGGCGATCGGACTGGCCACGCTTCAAGGGCCTGTTGCGGCTCGGCCTGCCGATTGCCGGGATCCTCGCCTTCGAGGTGACGATCTTCAATGCGGCAGCGCTGCTGATGGGCCTGATCGACGCGGCTTCGCTGGCCGCGCATGCGATCGCCATCCAGATCGCCTCGATCTCCTTCATGGTGCCGCTTGGCCTCAACCAGGCGGTGACGGTGCGCGTCGGCCTTGCTCACGGCGCCGGCAATCCGGAAGGCGTTTCGCGCGCCGGCTGGACCGCCTTTGTCATCGGCGTCTCGTTCATGGCGCTGATGGGGCTGGTCATGATCCTGTGGCCGCATCCGCTGATCAGCGCTTTCATCGATCTGGGTAATCCGGCCAATGCCAGGGTGATCGGGCTTGCCGTGTCGTTCCTGGCCTTTGCCGCGTTGTTCCAGGTGTTCGACGGCGCCCAGGCGGTTGCCGCCGGCATGCTGCGCGGGCTGCACGACACCAAGGTGCCGATGATCTATGCCGCGATCGGCTATTGGGGCGTCGGCCTGCCGCTCGGCGTGCTGCTCGCCTTCCATTTCGGCTTCCATGGCGTCGGCATCTGGATCGGCCTGTCGTCAGGGCTGGCCGTGGTGGCGGCGCTGCTGCTGGCGCGCTGGCTGCGCCGCGACCGCCTGGCGCCGCCGCTGGCGTTCGGGCATTAAACGGCAAGAGCGGCCGTCGGTGCCCGGCTGCCGTTTTGTTCCAAGTGGCCATTAAGACGGCGCCTTCAGATCGGCCGCGATACGTCCCCCAGCGCGAGCAGTTGAGCCACAAAGCCGACCTTTGCCCCATCTACTTCGCCAGTTGCGAACCTACGGGATCGTCATCGGGACCGTCGCGGATCGACCTATTGCGGTCGTTCAGTTGCGAGCGTCGCTCCGAGACTGCACACTTGGTACGGTCAAGCCGTCGGTGCCGCGCCGCGCCGCTCGAGCGCGGTCTTGCGGATGATTTCCGCGATCTCCGGGCTGCTGCCGCACAGCATCTGGAAATCCGCCGCGTGCAGCGACAGGAGCGAGACCGCCGTTGCGGCGCTGACGGTCGCCGAACGCGGTTCGCCGGTGATCAGCGCCATCTCGCCGAAGAAGGCGCCAGGGCCAAGCTCCACCGGGTTCGGCGTCGCGACACTGACGCGACCCTCCACGACGAAGAACATCTGATCACCGGGCTCGCCATAGCGGCAGATCACGGCGCCCGCCGGCACCGTGCGAGGTCTTAGCGCGCGCACGATCTCGACCAGCACGGCCGGGCCGAGCTTCTGAAACAATGGCACGGCCGCGACCAATTGCCAATTGCGGACGAATTCCCCGCGACGGACTTCCTGATAGAAGCCGGTGGCAAGAATGCCGGCCCAGAGCGCGAAAATGCCGATGCCACACATCATGACCACCCCGGCAAGGACGCGGCCGGCGAAGCTTTGCGGAATGGCGTCGCCATAGCCGGTGGTGGACAGCGTGACCACCGCCCACCACATTGCCTGGGGGATGCTGCCGAACGTTTCCGGTTGGATGTCGCGCTCGATGACATAGGCCGCGAGCGCGACACCGAACAGAACGACGCCGAAGAGCGTGGTGACGCCGATCAGGTTGCGCGCTTCG
The DNA here is from genome assembly GCA_004017275.1 of Mesorhizobium sp. Taxonomy (GTDB): domain Bacteria; phylum Pseudomonadota; class Alphaproteobacteria; order Rhizobiales; family Rhizobiaceae; genus Mesorhizobium. The sequence goes on from SAKE01000012.1 coordinate 41,251, forward strand.
TTGGCCAGCACCCTGCCCAGCACCGGGAAGAAAGTCGAGTCGCGCAGCGGTTTCAGCAGCCAGACAGTACAGTAAAGGCTCCAGTCGGGCGTGCCGATGAGCAGAAATGCGGCGAGTGGAACCATGACCGCGAGCACATCGATGGCGATTGCCGGCGTCCTGTTCCGAACGTCTCCCGCCCGGCGCTTGAGCAGCGTCCCGGCCATCTGCAGGAGATAGGCGCCCCAAATGACCGCGAGCACTGCAGCCAGAGCCAGTCTGCTTCGCCCGGACATGTCCGGTGTCGTGAGCGCAGCCACCGCCAGAAGCCCAGGCGCAGCCAGCACCGCGTTGAGCGGCGCGTAAATTCTTAAGAAAGGCAGTACCGACATTCTAGGCCCACGAGCGGCTACTACCCGCCAACATAGATGCCTTCAAGGCAAGCGCAAAGGTGCGTACTGTCGCTGCGATCGGCGCAAACCAGAGTTCGCTGAGGGCTCACGTAGAAGACGCATGGATACCCCGGGCAAATTCCTCGACCAGGAAATCAAGGATGATGCTGCCTGCGTTGGCATCAAAGGAGTGGTTGCCGTGTGCGTGCGATACGGCGATACGGCGCAAAGCCGCTGTTGGTCAGAGCCTCAGGAAGTTCGCGTGGTCAGGATCTGCCATTCGCCAATGTCTTGCAGCGACCCAAAGGAAGCTTCGAGCGCTGGTCGTAGGGACCAATTTGCAGTCGCCGTCGATGCTCGTGCAACAAGCTCGCGCCTCAGCGCGCCGGCATCCGCTTCTCCAGCCTCCGCGCGTATTGCGTCAGCGGAAAGCACATGACGAAAAAGATCAGAGCCACCAGCCCGTAGACCTTGAACGGTTCGAAGGTGGCGTTGTTGATGGCGTTGGAGGTCCGCACCAGTTCCTCGAAGCCGATGATCGAGGTGAGCGCGGTCGATTTGATCAGCTGCACCAGGAAGCCGACGGTCGGTGCGCGGGTGATCGAAAACGCCTGCGGCAGGATGATCAGCCGGAGCTCCTGCAGATAGTGCAGGCCGAGGCTGGCGCCGGCATCCCATTGGCCGAGTGGCAGTGCCGCGACGCCGGAGCGCCAGATTTCGGCGAGATAGGCGCTGGCGAAGAAGGTGAGGCCGAGCACCGCCGCGGTCCACGGCTCGATGCGCAAGCCGAGCATCGGCAGGCCGAAGAACATCAGGAACAACTGCATCAAGAGCGGCGTCCCCTGGAACAGGGCGATGTAGCCGGACGCGATGCGCCGGCTCCACTTGTTTTTGGCGATCCTGAAGAACAGCACGATCATGCCGACGATGCCGCCGCCGACGAAGGCGGCAAGCGACAGGAGTACCGTCCAACGGGCGGCGAGCAGGAGATTGCGCACGATGTCCCAGAAGGTGAATTCGATCATGATACGCCCGCCCCAAGCGCGCGGCGTCCGCCTGACACCAGGAGCCGTCGCAAGGCCATCGACAACACGAGATAGACCAGCGTCACGACGAAATAGGTTTCGAAGGAGCGGAAGGTGCGCGCCTGCAGCATGTCGGCCTCGTAGGTCAGCTCGCGCACCGCGATCTGCGACACCACGGCAGACTCCAGCATCATGATGACGATCTGGCTGGTGAGCGCGGGATAGATAACCTTGAGCGCCTGCGGCAGGACGATCTTGATGAACACCAAGCGAGGCCGCAGGCCAAGCGCGAGCGCTGCTTCCGTTTGCCCGCCGGGCACGGCGTCAAGCCCGGCGCCGACGATCTCGATGGTGTAGGCCGCCATGTTGAGCGTCATCGCCAGCATGGCGGCCAGGATCGGGTCGAGCCGGATGCCGAGGCTGGGCAGACCGAAGAAGATGAAGAACAGCTGCACCAGGAACGGCGTGTTGCGCATCACCTCGACGTAACAGGCGATTGCCCGCTTGAGCAGCACCGGGCCGTTTCGCCGTCCCGCGGCACCCAGGATGCTGAGCAGCGTTCCCGCCAGCGTGGTCACGGCGATCAACAGGATCGTCGTGGCCGCGCCGTGCGCGATGTCGCCCAGAGCACCCGGGAGCCAGGCAAAGGCCACGGAAACTCAGTCCTTGAGGTTGTCGGGATTGAGCGGCGTCTTCAGCCAGGCTTTCGAGCTTTCGTCCAGCTTGCCGTCGGCCAGCATCTTGGCAACGGCATCGTTGACGGCCTTTTTCAGGCTGTCTTCGTTCTTGTTGAGGCCGATATGCGAAGGCGAGGTCAGAAGCTGGAACTTCTGCTCCGGCCTCAGCGCGTCCTGCTTGGCCAGCACCTGCGCGCCGACATCGTTGCCGACGACCATCAATTGGGTCTGGCCGGAGATGAAGGCTTGGATCACCGAATTGTAGTTGTCGAAGCGCTTGATGTCGGCCGACGCCGGTGCTGCCTCGGTGAGCGAGGTGTCTTCCAGCGTGCCGCGATTGACGGCGATCGACTTGTCGGCAAGGTCTTCCTTGCCCTTGACCGCCAGTGCTGCAGGACCGATCACGGCGATGTAGTAGGGCGCGTAGGCAACGGCGAAGTCGATCACCTGCTCGCGTTCCTTTGAATAGCCGACGCTCATCAGGAGGTCGACGCGGTGGTCGTTCAGGTATGGGATGCGGTTCTGGCCGGTGACGGCGACGGGATTGAGCTTCACCTTGAGCGTGTCGGCAATGTATTGCGCGACATCCATGTCATAGCCCTTGAGGCTCATGTCGGCGCTGGCCGAGGAGAAGGGCGGAAAATCGGCGAAGACGCCGACATTGATGGTGCCGGCCTTGGTGATGTCCGCCAGCGCATCGGCGTTGGCGGCCTGACTTGAGAGGCCGAAACCGGCCGTGCCAAGCATCAGCACGGCGGCGATCGAGGCAAATGTCTTACGGATCGTCATTGTTATTCCCCTGTCTGGAAGCTTTGTTTGTTCGGGTCGGCCGCCGGCTCCAGCGCGGCGGCCGACTTCGTACCTGGATTCGTTTGGATTCGGAGAGGTCAGGCTCCCTTGCCTGTTATCGCCGGGCTGAACACCATCAGGCTCAGTATCTCGAACAGCACCTGCGCGGCGGCATGCGCCGTGTTGGTGGTCGCGTCGTATTGCGGCGCCACCTCGACGACGTCACCGCCGACGATGTTGAGGCCTTTGAGGCCGCGCAACAGTTCAAGCACTTCGCGCGTCGTCAGGCCGCCGACTTCCGGCGTGCCGGTGCCGGGCGCGAAGGCCGGATCGACGCTGTCAATGTCGAAGGAGACATACGTCGGACCGTCGCCAACGATCTTGCGGGCCTTCTCGATGATGGCCGGAATGCCGAGACCGGTCACCTCCTCGGCATGGACCACGGTCATGCCGGACTCGTAGGTGAATTCCCACAGATATTCGGCCGAGCCGCGGATGCCGATCTGGATGGTGCGCGTCGGGTCGAGCACGCCGTCAAGCACGGCGTTGCGGAACGGCCCGCCATGGTGGAACTTGGTCATGTCGAACAGGCCACTGGTGTCGCAATGGGCGTCGATATGGATCAAGCCGACCGGCGCCTTCTTTCCGACGGCCTTCAGGATCGGATGGCTGATCGAATGGTCGCCGCCGATCGAAAGCGGAATGACGCCGGCATCGACGATCTGGTTGGTGCGGCGCTCGATATCCTCATGGCTGGTTTCCAGCCGGTAGCGGCTGCGGAACGGCGTATCGCCGATGTCGGCGACCTTGAGCTCATGCGTCGGCGCGCATTCCAGCACGTGATTGTAGGGGCCGATGCGCTCGATGGCGCGCAGCGCCCTTGGCCCGAAGCGCGAGCCTGGCCGGTTGGTGACACCGAGGTCCATCGGCACGCCGATCATCGCCACCTGAAGGTCGCCGAAATCCGGATTGTCGGCCGATATTTCGCGATAGGGCGCGGCAAGGAAGGTAGGGATGCCGGAATAAGGCGCCAGCCGGGTGCCGCTCTTGGAAAAGATCTTGTCGGCGACCTTGCGGAATTTCGGGTCGAACATCTCGCCGCCATGGCTTTCGCCATATTTGCGACGCAACGCGTCGAGCTTGCCGCGATCGTATCCCATGCCGGTTCTCCCTGCCTGACTGGAGCAGTCCGGTCTTCGGCGATGCTTGGCTCGATCGTTTCGAACCCCGCCGCGGTTACGGCGGCCGCCTGTTGACCTGACGTCTTGATGCTGTTCCCGGGACAAGTGTCTGGCAGCGGCATTGAAAAATCAATTGATATTGTTAGGGTGTTTTCTGTGAGAAAATCTCACAATAAACGTGGATGCTCATGACCAATCGCCTGCCGCCCCTCAATCCGCTGCGCGCCTTCGAGGCAACGGCCCGGCATGGCTCGCTGACCAAGGCAGCCAGCGAGCTGAATGTCACGCATGGCGCTATCAGCCATCAGATCAAGGCGCTTGAGCAGTCGCTCGGCGTCAAGCTGTTCGAGCGGGTCGGCCAGCGGGTCAAACTGACACCGCATGGCGCCGAACTTTTGCCGGCGGTATCGACGGCTTTTGACGGCATCGCCGCCGCCACCCAGCGGCTGACAAGACCTGCGAGCAGCGGCGCACTGTCGGTGTCCTGCGTGCCGGCGCTGCTGCTGTTGTGGATGACTCCACGGCTGGGCAGCTTCACCGCGCAATATCCCGACATCAGGCTGACGCTTATCCCCTCAAACGATCCCAAGGATTTGCGGGCGCCGAACATCGACGTCTGCGTGCATTATGGCGATGGCAGCTGGACCGATTGCTGGATGCGCAAATGGTCGGGCCTCGAACTGTTTCCCGTGGTCAGCCCGACACTGATCAACAACCGCCCGATCCGCAGCGTCAGGGACCTTGCCGACCATGTCTTCCTGCATGGTGACGACGGCCGCGAATGGCACACCTGGCTGGCGGCCGCCGATGCGCTGGATCTCGAACGCGGCCGCCGCCATCACCTTGGCGATGCGCGCATGGCGACCGAGGCGGCAGTGTATGGCCATGGCGTGGCGTTGGGCGACTCGGTGACGGCGAGCGCGCTGCTGGCCAGGGGCATGCTGGTGGCTCCGTTCAGCCTGTCAGTGCCGGCGGTCGACGATTTCTATGTCGTGTGCCGCAACGAGATGAGAGCGACGCCGATCGTGCAGGTGTTCATCGACTGGCTGTTTGCCGAGAAGGAACAGGCCGACAGCCGCGCCGACGCCCCGGTGGCGGGCCGCATCGTCAGCCGCCGCAAGCGTCCGGCGCTCAGGGTCATCGGCGCCAAAACCGGCACCTGATGCCAGCCTGGGCTTGCAGGGTTTTCTTTTTGTCGGGCCAGCCTGAAACCGGGCAGCGTTTTGACCAATTCGATGCTATGAGGCCTGTCGCGGTTGTGTATTGCAGGCAGCGAAGGCAGTGTTGAAACATGGCTAAGACCGATATTGCGCGGCGGGTCTACAACCACACCTGGAAGCTCGATCCGATCGTGCGCAGCCTGCTCGACACGGATTTCTACAAGCTTTTGATGCTGCAGATGATCTGGGGCATGTATCCCAAGGTCGACACCACTTTCTCGCTGATCAACCGCACAAGTTCGGTGCGGCTGGCCGACGAGATCGACGAAGGCGAGCTGCGCGAGCAGCTCGACCATGCCCGTACATTACGCTTCTCCAAGAAGGAGATGATCTGGCTCGGCGGCAACAATTTCTACGGCCGCAAGCAGATCTTCGAACCGGAATTCCTCGCCTGGCTGGAAGGCTTCCGGCTGCCTGAATATGAGCTGTCGAAGCGCGACGGCCAGTACGAACTGACCTTCAGCGGGCCATGGATGTACACCACGCTGTGGGAGATCCCGGCGCTCGCCATCATCAACGAGCTCCGATCCCGCGCGGCCATGCGGGCGTTCGGCCCCTTCGCGCTCGACGTGCTCTATGCCCGCGCCAAGGCCAAGATGTGGGCCAAGACCGAGCGGCTGAAGGCGCTGCCCGGCATCCGTATCTCGGATTTCGGCACGCGCCGGCGCCATTCCTTCCTGTGGCAGCGCTGGTGCGTCGAAGCGCTGAAGGAAGGCATTGGCGAGGCGTTCACCGGCACCTCCAACGTGCTTCTGGCCATGGACAACGACCTCGAAGCGCTCGGCACCAACGCGCACGAACTGCCGATGGTGTTCGCTGCCCTTGCCAATTCGGAAAAGGAGCTGAAACAGTCGCCCTACAAGGTGCTGCAGGACTGGCAGCGCTATTATGGCGGCAATCTGCTGATCGTGCTGCCCGATGCCTTCGGCACCGCTTCCTTCCTGCGCGACGCGCCGGACTGGGTGGCCGACTGGACGGGCTTTCGCCCCGACAGCGCCCCGCCCATCGAAGGCGGCGAAAAAATCCTGTCCTGGTGGCGCGACAAGGGCAAGGATCCCAAGCAGAAGCTGCTGATCTTCTCCGATGGGCTCGAGGTCGAGACGATCGAGGAGACCTATCGCCATTTCAGGGGCAAGGTGCGCATGTCTTTCGGCTGGGGCACCAATCTGACCAATGATTTCGAGGGTTGCGCGCCAACGGAAACCAACAGCCTCGATGCCATATCGCTGGTCTGCAAGGTCACCGAGGCCAATGGCAGGCCGGCGGTGAAGCTTTCCGACAACCCGGCCAAGGCGACCGGGGATGAGGAAGAGATCGAGCGTTATATCAGGATTTTTGGCGAGAAGGACCGCGTGGAGCAATTGGTCAAGGTGTGAGGGGTGGCTAGGTCGACCAAGATCGCCATCTTGGATAACGTGAGTTCCTTGGCGCCCCCCTCTGTCCTGCCGGACATCTCCCCCTCAAGGGGGGAGATTGGCAGTTCCGCCGACGGCTCTTCCTCTTCAACGCTGAAGATTGGCGAAAGCTGTGACGGCCGCGCAATCTCCCCCCTTGAGGGGGAGATGTCCGGCAGGACAGAGGGGGGCGCCGTAGAGTGCCTTTCTTCGAGAATGCTGCTGACATGCCTCGCCGCTACGCTATCCCTCCCCACCTCCGCTTTCGCCCATGCCTCCGATCGCGGCCATTTCCTGCTCCTGCCGACCGGCTACTATCTGGTCGGCGGCGCCTTCGCCGTGGCCGTCAGCTTCCTCGTCCTGGCGCTGCTGCCGGCAGCCTCGCTCGATCGCTTCTGGCGCCGGCGCCTGCCGTTGTTCATCTTCGGCGACAGCGCTCGTACCACAAGCAGCCTGATATCATTTGCCGGCTTTGTAATCCTCATCGCTGCCGGCCTTTTCGGCAGCCGCGACCCGCTTTCCAACCCTCTGCCTCTGGTGATCTGGACCTTGCTGTGGGCTGGCATCACGCTGTTGCAAGGCGTTTTCGGCGATCTCTGGTCATGGCTCAATCCGTGGTACGGCCCGTGGCGTCTCGTCTCGCGCCTCTCGGGCGGAAACAACGAAGGGAGATGGCGCCTTCCTCGCTGGCTCGGCTGCTGGCCGGCTGTCATCTTGTTCTTCGCCTTTGCCTGGTTCGAGCTCATCGATCCGGCGCCCGACGATCCGGCGCCGCTGGCCTTGGCCGCCGGCCTCTACTGGCTGTTCTCTTTCCTCGCCATGCTGGCGTTCGGCTATCGCGCCTGGAGCCGCAGCGGTGAATTCCTGACCGTCTTCTTCTCGATGGTGGCACGCTTCGCCGTGGTCGAGCGCACCGAAGACGGCCGGCTTGGCCTGTGCTGGCCTGGCGCCAAACTGCTTGCCGCCGAGCCGTTGCCGACCAGCGGCATCGCCTTCCTGCTGCTGGCCCTGTCGTCGGTATCCTTCGACGGCCTGTCGAAAACCTTCTTCTGGCTCGGCTTGTTCGGCATCAATCCGCTCGAATTTCCCGGCCGCACCGCGGTAATCGGCAGCGGCACTTTCGGGCTCGTGCTGACATTCGTACTGCTGGCGGCGGTGTTCCTGCTTGCCGTCTGGTTTGGCCAGCGTCTTGCCGGCGGCGATCACACTTTGCGCCAGGCAGCTGGCTTGCTGGTTTGGTCGATCGTGCCGATCGCGCTCGCCTATCATGTCGCGCACTATCTGACGACGCTGCTCGTCGACGGCCAATATGCGCTTGCAGCATTGTCCGACCCGTTCGCGCTGGGCTGGAACCTGTTCGGCACCGCCGACATGCAGATCGAGGCAGGCATCGTTGCCGGAGCGGACTCGGCGTGGTGGCTGTGGAATGTCCAGGCCGGTGCCATCATCCTTGGCCACGTGCTCGCCGTCCTCGTCGCCCACGGCTTCGCCTGGCGCCTGCATCCGCAGCCCTCCCGCGCCGCGCTCAGCCAGTTCCCGCTTACCCTGCTGATGATCGCCTATACCGTGTTCGGCCTCTGGCTGCTCGCCACGCCGACGGTCGGATGAGAAAAGGCGACCAGCATTGCCTTCGGGGAAAGCCCGCTTGCCACGTCGGGGCTTTGGTGATTTAGTTTGTACACATGCGATTTTTTGCCTTGTTACAGCCAGTCAAAACTCAAAAAACAGGGGAACTGCCGTGACCGACAAGAATGGGTTTTTCGATCTCTCCAAATCTACCCTCACCCGCCGCACGGCGCTGAAGGGTCTGGCCGCGGGCGCCGGCCTCGGCCTGGCCCCCGGCTTCGTCCGCTATTCCCAGGCGCAGAGTTCGGCGCCGATCAAGATCGGCTTCCAGTCGCACCGCACCGGCATCGGCGCCGCCTATGGCCGCTGGTACGAAAAGACCACCGCCGCCGCGGTCAAGGCGATCAACGCCGCCGGCGGCATCAATGGCCGCCAGGTCGAGGTGATCATCGAGGATGACGGCACCGATCCCGGTCGTGGCGCCGAGGTGGTCGGCAAGTTCGCCACCCAGCACAAGACCGACATCGTCTTCGGCACGCTGTTCTCGCATGTCGTCATCGGCTCGGCGCCCGCCGCCGGCGAAAACAAGATGCCCTATTTCGTCGTCAGCGAAGGGCACCACGTCGCCTCGACCAAGCTGAACCGCTATGTCTTCCAGCCCGGCATCACCGACGTGAAGAGCCAGATTGAGTCGATGGCGCCGTGGATCGCGGCCAATGCCGGCAAGAAGGTGACGCAGATCTTCCCCGATTTCGCTTTCGGCTACGACCACCGCGACTACCTGCCGCCGGCGCTGAAGGCGCAAGGCGCCGACGTGATCGCGCAGATCGCCATCCCGCCGACGGAATCGTCCTTCACCAAGTTTTTTCCGCAGATCCCAGCCGAAACCGAGGTGATCTACCACGTCATGGTCGGCCCGGCCGTGCTCACCTTCGTCAAGGAGCTCGGCGAGTTCTACGGTCCCAACCGGCCGCAATTGTTCGGCTTCATCGATTCGCTCGAGGCGACCGACATCAACAGCCCCGGCCTCGAATTCCTTGATGGCAGCCATTTCTGGGAAGGCTCGCCGCGCTATGCGCAGGCCGATGATTCCGTGGCGCAAAAGGCCTATCGCACTGCTGTCGGCATCGACGACAATGGCGCCGCCGTTGGCGACCCCAAGGACGTCTCTACCGCAGCCCACATGTTCGGTTGCTGGGAAACGCTCTACGTCGTCAAGAAGGCGATGGAAGATGCCGGCTACAAGGGACCGGAAGACCGTGCCAAGCTGGTCGAGGCGACCGAGGCGCTGACCGAATTCGCCGAGGGTCCGGAGCATCCGCAGGGACCGAAAACCTTCAACGGCAAGATCCACCAGTGCTTCGGCATCCAGAACATCTCCAAGGTCGAGGGCGGCAAGCTCAAGGTCGTGCACAAGACCAAGATCGAGGACGGGCTTTACGAGGCCGAGGGGGATTATACGACGCAGGCGCTTTAGGCTGGCCACCCAGCAAGCGTGAGCGCCAAGGCACCCCCCTCTGTCCTGCCGGACATCTCCCCCTCAAGGGGGGAGATTGGATTTCCCGCCGGGTTTCGCCAACCTCCAACGCCAGTGATTGGTCGCCTTCGCACGAACTGCCAATCTCCCCCCTTGAGGGGGAGATGTCCGGCAGGACAGAGGGGGGTGCACTTGGCGCCTGCCAGCGTATAGCCGATGCACTTCGGACCCCACCTCCTCCTCGCCGCCCTCGAAGGCCTCGTCACCTCGGCGGTGCTGGCTCTGACGGCGCTCGGCCTGTCGCTGGTGTTCGGCGTCATGCGCGTCGTCAATGTCGCGCATGGCGAATTCTTCATGCTAGGCGCCGTGCTCGCCTGGGCGATCACCACGGCCATCGGCGGCCATCCTGCGCTCGGCTTCCTGGCGGCGTTGGTGATTGCGCCGCTGATCGTCGGCGCCATTGCGCTGGTCGCCGAGCGGCTGGTGCTGCGCCGGCTCAACTACAATCCTGAAGCCACAATCGTCGCCACCATCGGCATGCTCTACATCATCCAGCAGCTGGCGCTGACCATCTACGGTCCGGAGGCGCGGCCCGTCGAGCCGCCTTTCAGCTACCGCATTCTTTTGCCGTGGTTCGGCTACTCCGGCTACAAACTGTCTGTCATCGCCACCTCGGCGCTGCTCCTCATCGCGACATGGCTGGTGCTGACGCGCACCAAGATCGGTCTCATCATGCGCGCCACGCAGTATGACAGCGAGACGGCGCAGGCCTTCGGCATTCCTGTCGGTCGCGTCTATGGCGGCGTCTTCGCGCTCGGCGCCATGCTGGCGGCCATTGCCGCGGCGCTGATCGTGCCGATCAGCCAGGCGCATTATCTGATGGGGCAGGATCCGCTGCTGCTCTCCTTCATCGTCGTCATCATCGGCGGCCTCGGCTCGCTGCGCGGCACGGTTGTAGCCGCCGTGCTGATCGGCCTGTCGGACGGCATCATCTCGATGTTCTTCTCGCCAACTTTGGCCAAGATCATCGCCACGCTGCTGGTCGCCATGGTGCTGGTGTTCCGGCCGCAAGGCCTGTTCGGGACAGCGTCGCGATGAGCGAAGCGTCGCCGGCAAAGGCTTATTCCCTGCATCTCGGCGTCATCGCACTGCTGTTCGTGCTGAGCTTCCTGCTGCCGGAGTATTATCACGGCCTGCTCGCCCGCATCATGGTGCTGGCGGTCTTTGCCATGGGCTACAACATGCTGTTCGGCTATGTCGGCCTGCTCAGCCTCGGCCACGCCATGTTCTTCGCCGCCGGGCTCTATGGCGCCGGCCTTGCCGTCATCCAGCTCGGCTGGGGCGTGCCCTTGGCCTTCCTCGGCGGAATTGCCTGCGGCGCGGTGCTGGCGCTGCTGATCGGCCTGCTGGCGCTGCGCACCACGGGCGTCGCCTTCATGATCGTCACCATGATGTTCGCGCAGGTGTTTTATCTCCTGATCCTCTACTTCGCGACATGGACCGGAGGCGATCAGGGCATGGTCGTGCCGCAGCCGGCGCGGGTGCTCAGCTTCGGCGCGACCTCGCTCGAGCTCACCAATCCGACGGTGCGCTACATGACGGCGCTCGGGCTGTTTTCGATCGTGCTGCTCGTCACATCGGCCATCGTCCGCTCCCGGTATGGCCGCGTGCTGGTCGCCATCCGCGAGAACGAGGAGCGGACAAAAATGCTCGGCTACGACACGTTTTCGAACAAGCTCGCCGCCGTCGTTATCTCCGGCACCATCTGCGCGGCCTCGGGTGCCGCCTATGCGCTGCTGTTCGGCTATATCGGATCGAGCTTCGCTTCGGTGCAGTATTCGATCCTGCCGCTGCTCTGGGTGCTGCTCGGCGGTGCCGCCACAACGCTCGGGCCGCTGATCGGCACGCTGTTCATGTATTATGTCATCGACATCACCAGCGGCTACACCTCCGCCTATCTGCTGATTGTGGGCATCGCGCTGATCCTGCTGGTCTTGTTCTTTCCCAAAGGCATTCTGGGCAGCATCCGGCAGCGCTGGCTCGGGTGGCTGCCATGATGCCGCTTTTGACCACCAAGGGCCTTTCTCGCAATTTCGGCGGCCTGCGCGCCGTCGACAATGTCGATTTCGCGCTGATGCCGGGCGAGATCCGCGCCGTCATCGGCCCCAACGGCGCTGGGAAGACCACCTTCGTCAGCCTGGTCAGCGGCCGAATCGAGCCGTCTTCAGGCATGATCGTCTTCGACGGGACCGACATCACCGGTCAGCCGGCCTATGTCCGGGTCCGCGAGGGCATCGCCTACACGTTCCAGATCACCAGCGTCTTTGCCAATCTCACCGCCTACGACAATGTCGCGCTGCCGGTGCAGCGGACGCTGAGCGATGGCCGCTCGAAGGGCGCGGTGCGGGCTGGCGTGATGGCCGCGCTCGAGCGCACCGGCCTTGCCGACCGCGCCCATATGCCGGCCGGGCAATTGTCCTATGGCCATCAGCGCCTGCTGGAAGTGGCAATGGGCCTGGCGCTGAGACCGCGCCTGCTGATCCTCGACGAGCCGACGCAAGGACTGGCCGACAGCGAGATCGATAATTTCATCACCCTGGTGCGCGAGATCGCCAAAGACGCCACCGTGCTTCTGATCGAGCACAACATGCCGGTCGTCATGCAACTCGCCGACCGCATCACCGTTTTCAATGCCGGCAAGATCCTGGCCGAAGGCACGCCCGAAGCGATCCGCGAGAACTCGGCGGTGCAGGAAGCCTATCTGGGGACCGCCCCATGACCGAACCGAAGTCTCAAGCACTCACCATCTCGGGGCTCGACTGCTTCTATGGCGAGGTCCAGGTGCTCTATGGACTCGACCTGGTGCTCAACAAGGGCGAGGTGCTGTGCCTGTTCGGCCGCAATGGCGCCGGCAAGACGACGACGCTCAAGGCGATCATGGGGCTGGTTCCCTCAAGCGCCGGCTCGATCAGGCTCGATGGCAAGGAGTTGACAGGCCTGCCGGCGCATGAGGTGCCCAAGGCCGGCGTCGCCTATGTACCGCAAGGCAGGCGCCTGTTCGCCGAGATGACGGTGGCGGAAAACATCGAGATCGGCCTGATGGCGCGCGGCAAGGGCAGGGCGACGCGCGAGAACGTGCTCGACCTCTTTCCGCTGCTGCGCCAGCGGCTTAGGCAACGCTCCGGCACACTGTCCGGCGGCGAGCAGCAGATGCTGGCCATGGCTCGCGCGCTCTGCCTCGAGCCGCAAGTGCTGCTGCTCGACGAGCCGACCGAAGGGCTGATGCCGTCGATGATCGCCAAAATCCGCGAGACGGTGGCTAAGCTGCGCGACATGGGCGTTTCGACCATCCTGGTCGAGCAGCGTGTCGATGCTGTGCTTTCGGTCGCCGACCGCGTTGCCTTCATCGAAAACGGCCGCAACCGCGAGACGGTGGATGTCGAGGAATTGCGCGCCGACCCTTCGGCGGTCCGCCGCTATGTCGGCGTGGGTTGATCAGCCAAAGAACAGAAAACCCGCTACCAAAAATGTCGGGATCAGCACCAGGCCCGACCACGCCATATAGCCGAAAAAGCCCGGCATCTTCACGCCGCGATGCCGGGCAATGGCATAGACCATGAAGTTCGGCGCATTGCCGATATAGGTGTTTGCCCCCATGAACACCGCGCCGGCTGAGATCGCTGCAAGCGTCGAGGCAAATTCCGTCATCAGGTGCTGGGGGTCGCCCCCGGCAAGCTCGAAGAAGACCAGGTAGGTCGGCGCGTTGTCGAGGAAGGATGACAGCGCCCCGGTCAGCCAGAAATAGGCGAGATCGTCGGGCTGGCCGGAGGGAGAACTGACGCTTGACACCAGCGGCGCCAGCGCCCCCTCATGGCTTGCCCTGAGGATGGCGATGACCGGCACGATGCAAATAAAGATGCCGGCAAACAATTTGGCCACCTCCGCTATCGGACCCCAGTTGAAGCCGTTCGCTTCGCGATGGCTCTTGTAGGAAAGGGGAAGCGATAGCAGGGCCAATGCCAGGATGATGGCGTCGCGCAGCAGATTCTGCAGCTCGAGACCAACGCCGAACACCGAAAAGCTGATGCCCGGTTTCCAGGCCGCCGACAGCAGGATGGCGCCGATCACACCCGCCAGCAGCGGAAGGTTGGCCAGGCCGCGCAGACGCACCTTCGTGTCCGGCGTTGGATCCTTGATCTTCGGCGCGCCAGCTTCGCGCCGGTGCAGGAGGATGTCGATGCCCAGGAAGACGGCCAGCACGACGCCGCCGACGAACAGTGTCTCGCGGTAGAGGTTGGCGGTCGTCCAGAAGAAGTCGACGCCGCGCAGGAAGCCGACGAACAGCGGTGGATCGCCAAGCGGCGTCAGCGAGCCGCCGATGTTGGACACCAGGAAAATGAAGAAGATGACGACATGGGCGTTGAACGGCCTGGCATCGTTGGCGCGCAGGATCGGCCGGATCAGGATCATCGAGGCGCCGGTCGTGCCGATCACCGAGGCCAGCAGCGCGCCGACCAGCAGCAGCCCGGCATTAACCAGCGGCGTGCCGTGGATGTTGCCGGCAAGCAGGATGCCGCCGGAAATCGTGTAGAGCGCAAACAGCAGGATGATGAACGACATGTATTCGGTGAGCAGCGTATGCAGCACCGCTTCGGTCGCCGTGGGGACACCGAAGGCAAGCGCCAGCGGCACGATCGCCAGCGCCGCCCACAGGGCCGCGATCTTGCCGTAGTGATGCTCCCAGACATGATGGAAGAGCAGCGGGCCGGTGGCGATCGACAACAGCAGCCCGGCAAAGGGGAGCGCCCACCACAGCGACATCGAAGCACCGGGCAGGCCGTGTTCCTCCGCCGCGAAAGCCTGTGCCGGAAACAGCATCGCGATAGCTATTGCCGTGGCTGCCGGCCACAGAGGGTTCAGATTTGAAAAAGGCCCCCTCATCCGGCCGCTACGCGGCCACCTTCCCCCTGTTGGGGAGAAGAGACGAGCTTCGGCGCCGGCGACCTCCTCTCCCCTCGGGGAGAGGTCGGATTGCCCCGAATTGCCCTTCGCAATTCGGATGGCAATCCGGGTGAGGGGGTCTTGCCCACAGTTTCAGTCCGCCAAATGGTCTTCGAGCGTCACGCCGGCGTCGCGCATGCGCTGCAGCATTGTATCGAGCGAACCGTTGAGATCGATGCCACGGCAGGCATCGAGCCGGACGGTGGTTTTGAACCCTTGGCTGACGGCGTCCAGCGCCGAGAAGGCAATGCAGAAATCGGTCGCTAGGCCGACCAGGGTCAGCGTGTCGATACCGCGTTCCCGGAGATAGCCGGCAAGGCCGGTCTGCGTCGTGCGGTCGTTCTCGAAGAAGGCCGAGTAGCTGTCGATATCAGGCCGAAATCCCTTGCGGATGACGAGCTCGGCCTTGGTCCAGGCGAGGCCGGAATGGAAATCCGAGCCGAGGCTGCCCTGGATGCAATGGTCCGGCCACAGCGTCTGCTGGCCGTACGGCATCTCGATCATCGTGAAAGGCTGCGCGCCGGGATGGCTGGAGGCAAAGCTGGAATGACCGGCGGGATGCCAGTCCTGCGTCAGCACGACATGGTCGGTTCGCCGGATCAGGTCGTTGACCAGCGGCACGATCTCGTCGCCGCCGGCAACCGCCAACGCGCCGCCCGGACAAAAATCGTTCTGCAGGTCGATGACAACAAGCGCTTCGTCGGCCATGGGCTTTCCTCTTCCGTATGCAGGCTCCAGTGGAAAATGCCGCTGACGCGACCGGACGCAGAAACTTGACCAGATGGCCGGCCGCGTCAACCACTACCGGCGTAACAAATGCGTGGCAGGCGAGTTCTGGCAAACTCCGGCTTTGACAAATCCTGCCGTCTTGATATCATTTGCATACGAATGAGTTTTCCCGGCGCCGATGCCGGCAGAGTCTTTCGAAACACCGGTTTCTGGAAGACCTCTTTTCTGGAAGGCAAAGCGTGATCCGTTACGCGAAACCCACCTCGGTCGACGAAGCGCTCGCTTTGCTTGGCGAGGGCGCCTGGCGCATCCTTGCCGGCGGCACCGATTTTTATCCGGCACAAGGCAGCAAGCCGTTCCGCGACAATGTTCTCGACATTAACGGCCTGGCGTCGTTGCGCGGCATTGCCGAGACGGACGACCATTTCGTCATCGGCGCACGCACGACCTGGACCGACCTCATCCGCCACCCCTTGCCGCCGGCCTTCGACGCGCTGAAGCAGGCGGCGCGCGAGGTCGGCTCGGTGCAGATCCAGAACGTCGCCTCGCTCGCCGGCAATCTCTGCAACGCCTCGCCCGCCGCTGACGGCGTGCCTGCGCTGCTGGTCCTCGATGCCGAGGTCGAACTGCGCTCGGTGGCAGCGAGGCGGCATCTGCCGTTGCAGGACTTCATTCTCGGCAACCGCCGCACGGCTCTGCTGCCCGGCGAGATGGTCACCGCCATCCGCGTGCCGAAACCCAGCGGCACGTCGGCTTTCGTCAAGCTCGGCGCGCGGCGCTACCTCGTCATTTCCATCGCCATGGTGGCGGCGCGTCTGGTCGTCGACAACGGCACCATCCGGCAAGCGGCCGTCGCCGCCGGCTCCTGCTCGGTGGTGGCCAAGCGGCTGGCCGGCGTCGAGGCCGCGCTGCGCGGGCTGGCTGTGGGCCGCAGGCTTGCCGATGCGGTCCAGTCCGCGCCAATGAGCGAGCTGTCGCCGATTGGGGACGTACGTGGCAGTGCCGAATACCGGCTCGATGCGGTGCGCGAGATCGTTGCCCGCGCCGTCCTTGCGGCTCTGGGGCGGACGACTGACGACGAGGTGGCGGCGGCATGAGCCAAATTCAGCCTGAAGTGCGTGAAGTCCTGCCTAATCTGGGCAATGCCCAGCCAGGCTTTGGCGCTGCGCGCGCCGATATCGCCTTTGAGGTCAATGGGACTGCCATCTCGGTCAACGTTCCGCCGCTGCGCCGACTGTCCTCTGTGTTGCGCGACGAATTGCTGCTGACCGGCACCAAGGTCGGCTGCGACGCCGGCGACTGCGGCGCCTGCACGGTGCTGGTCGACGGCGATCCCGTCTGCGCCTGCCTGATGTCGGCTGCATCCGCTGCCGGGTCGGTGGTGACAACAGTCGAAGGCCTTGCCGATGGCCGGCTGTCGGCGCTGCAGGCGTCGTTCCTTGCCCATGGCGCGGCGCAGTGCGGCATCTGCACGCCGGCGCTGCTGGTCGCGGCGACGGCATTGCTCGACAAGAGGCCCAACCCGACCGAGACCGAAGTGCAGGACGCACTCGGCGGTATACTGTGCCGCTGCACCGGCTACCGGAAGATCATCGCGGCGGTGATGGATGCCGGGCGGTTCGAATCATCAGCTGACGGCGCTGCCCCTCATCCGCGTGCCGGCACCTTCTCCCCGTATAGTGACGGGGAGAAGCGAAGCGCTTCAACGCCGCCCCCCTCTCCCCGTCCCTTACGGGGAGAGGGTAAGGGTGAGGGACAGCACCAACCTCAATGGTTTGATCTCGGCCTCGATCGCAGAATGCCGATTTCGGGCAATGCCGTAGGCTCCTCGCCCATCCGGCTCGACGGCGTGCCGAAGGTCACCGGCGATGAGAAATTCGGCGGCGATTCCTTCCCTGCCGATGCGCTGGCCGTGCTGGTGGTCCGCTCGCCATATTGTCATGCCGGTTTCGCCTTCGGCGATCTCGACGGCTGGGCGAAGACACATCCCGGCATCGCCGGTGTCTTCACCGCAGCCGACATTCCCGGAAAAAACTGTTTCGGCGTCATCGGCCCGTTTGCCGACCAGCCGGCGCTGGCCGAAGGGTTTTCTCGCCTTCGCGGTGAGGCGGTGGCGCTGGTTGCCGGCGAACGCGAAGCTATCCTCGATCTCGACCTGTCGGATTTCCCGATCCGCTGGAGCGAACAGCCGCATTTTCTGCAACCTGCCGAAGCGCAGGCCGAGGGTGCTGTGCTGATCCACGACAACCGCCCCGCGAACTTGCTGACCTCCGGCTTCGTCGAACGCGGCGATCCGGAAGCGGCACTTGCCGGCGCAGCGTTCACGGTGTCGGGCGCCATCGACACTTCTTATGTCGAGCACGCCTATATCGAACCGGAAGCCGGCTATGCCTATCTGGACGGCGACACGCTGATCGTCGTGGCCTGCACCCAGGCGCCCTATATGGACCGCGACGAGACGGCGAAGGTGCTTGGCCTTGCCGTCGACAAGGTGCGCATCGTGCCGACGGCGACGGGCGGCGGCTTCGGCTCCAAGCTCGACGTCTCGCTGCAGCCGCTGATCGGCCTTGTGGCGCTCAAGACCGGGCGGCCGGCGGCATTGGTTTACACCCGCACCGAATCGATGGTGTCGACCACCAAGCGCCATCCAGCCGAGATGAAAGCGACCATCGGCGCCGATGCCGACGGCCTTGTCACCGGCATGATCTTTGACAGCGATTTCAACACTGGCGCCTACGCAAGCTGGGGGCCGACGGTCGCCAACCGCGTGCCGGTGCATGCCTCCGGCCCCTATGCGACGCCGAACTACCGGGCAGAAGGCCGCGCCATCCACACGCACGGGCCGATCTCGGGCGCCTTCCGCGGCTTCGGGGTGCCGCAGGCGACGATCATGCAGGAGACGCTCTATGACGAGCTGGCCGGCAAGCTCGGCATGGACCGGCTCGAGTTTCGGCTGAAAAACTGCCTTCGGAACGGCTCCGAAACGGTTACCGGGCAGCTTCTGGACTCCGGCGTCGGCATTGCCGACTGCCTCGAATCGCTGCGGCCGCATTGGGCGCGCGCGACGTCCGATGCGGATACATTCAATAGTGCCAACAGGAACAGAAAGCGCGGCGTTGGCGTCGCGTCCTGCTGGTATGGCTGCGGCAACACCTCGCTGCCCAACCCGTCGACCATCCGGGTCGGCATCGCGGCTGACGGGACCGTCATCCTGCACCAAGGCGCCGTCGATATCGGCCAGGGTTCCAACACCGTCATCACCCAGATCTGCGCCGACGCGCTTGGCCTGCCGCTGGATAAATTCAGGCTCAGGGGCGCCGATACGGCGATCAGCCCCGATGCCGGCAAAACCTCTGCCTCGCGCCAGACTTTCGTGACCGGCAAGGCCGCTGAGAAGGCCGGCCGTGCCTTGCGTGAAACGATCCTGCGTTTTGCCAATGTCTCCGATAAGGCATCGCTGCAACTGGACGGGTTGGCGATCGTCATCCGCGAGGGCGAAGCCACGCGCCGCATCGACCTCGCCTCGCTCGACGTGGATGCCGAAGGCTTCGTCTTCCGCGCCGAGGAGACCTACGATCCGCCGACGCTGCCGCTCGATGCCAAGGGCCAGGGCAAACCCTACGCCGTCTACGGCTATGGCGCGCAGATCGCCGAACTGGAAGTCGACCTCAAACTGGGGACAGTGAAGCTGCTGAAAATCACCGCAGCGCACGATGTCGGCAAGGCGATCAACCCGCTGCTGGTCGAGGGCCAGATCGAAGGCGGCATCGCGCAAGGCATCGGCATGGCGCTGATGGAGGAGTATATCCCCGGTCGCACCGAGAATTTGCACGACTATCTCATCCCGACCATTGGCGACGTGCCGCCGATCGAGACCATTCTCATAGAAGTTCCGGATCCGGAAGGACCCTTTGGTGCCAAGGGTCTGGGCGAGCATGTGCTGATCCCGACGGCGCCGGCGATCCTCAACGCCATCCGCCACGCCACCGGCGTGCTGGTCACCAAGGTTCCGGCCACACCAACGCGCATCCGCGCCGCCATTCGCGAAAAGGAGGCACGCCGATGAGCGAGCTTGCCGAGCGTTTCGAAACCCATGACCTCGGCGAGAAGCAGGTGGCCGAGAAAATCCGCTGCGATGCCTGTCCGGTCATGTGCTACATCGCTGATGGTCGCACCGGCGCCTGCGACCGCTACGGCAATGTCGGCGGCAGGATCGTCCGTATGGACCCGCTGACCATCCTCGACCATGCGGCCGAGACCGGCGCGGCAATAGTGCCGTTCGTCGCCGAGGGCGAACAATGGGACGGCGAACTGGTCAACACCGGACGGCGCTTCGTCACGGCAATTGGCGCCGGCACCACCTATCCCGACTACAAGCCGGCGCCGTTCATTGTCAGCCAGGAAGTCGAGGGCGTCGATCTCGTCACCGTCGTCACTGAAGGCATTTTTTCGTACTGCGGCGTCAAGGTGAAGATCGACACCGACCGTCATATCGGACCCGAAACGGCTATTGTGCGGTCGCAAGGCGAGGCAATCGGCCATGTCACGACGGGCGAATATGGCTCGCAGATGCTGTCGCTGGGCGGCGTGCATCACCTGACCGGCGGTTCCAAGGCCGAGGGCCGCGCCACCTGCGACGCGCTGCTCAATCTGTGCAACCGCAAGCCTGTCGAACTGGCCATCGACGGCGGCGCCACCATCATCGTCGAAGCCGGCAAGCCGCCTGTCATCGACGGCAAGCAGGAACACCGCATGCGCGTCGGCTGCGGCTCGGCCACCATCGGCATGTTCGCCACGCAATGGCGCGGCCTGGTCGATGAGGTAGTGGTGGTCGACGACCACATCACCGGCGTCGTTTCCGAGCATCAGGCCGGCAAGGTGCTGGGCTGGCAGGATACGGGTATCAAGATCATCGGCCGCCGCTCGACGCCGGGTCGCTATTTCAAGGTCTCCGAGCCCGGCCTCGGCTGGGGCGGCACCAGCATTTCCGATCCGCTGTCGATCCTGGGCGAATGGAACGCCAAGAAGGGCGCGCGGCCGGGCCTCTCGCTGCTAATGGTGTCGACCACCGGCGAGCAGTTTGCCTACTATGAACTGGATGACGAACTGAAGCCGGTGCAGAAGCCTTTTCCCGAGCGGCTGCAGAAATCGGTTGGCCTGATCGAGGACAATTGCGAGCCGGCTTTGTGCACAGTGCTGTTCATCGGCGGTGCCGGTGGTTCGCTGCGCGCCGGCGTCACCGAAAACCCGGTCAATCTCACTCGCTCGGTGCAAGGCCTGACCACCTATGTCACGGTCGGCGGCGCGCCGGTCTATGTCTGGCCGGGCGGCGGCATCACGCTGATGGTCGATGTCACCAGGGTGCCGGAGGGCGCCTTCGGCTATGTGCCGACACCGGCGCTGGTGGCACCGATCGAATTCACCCTGCGCCGCGACGACTACATCAGGCTCGGCGGCTATGAGGCCGAGATCCGCAGCGTCGAGGACATCGTTGCCAAGGGTGGCGAATACCTCAATCCGCGACGTGGCACCGGCGCTGCGGCCGACAATCCATGGCCGCCGCTGGCGCAGCTACGTCGTGCCGGCACGAACGGGGGCGGGTGATGCAAGGCCCGCAAGCGCATTGGCTGCAGGACGGCAAGCGGCTGCATCTCAACCATGGGCCGATCGATCTGATCGTCGAGGTTTTTGGCGAGGCACACGAATGCCGCCAGGCCTATGAGCAAGCCGTAGCGCGGTTCCAGACCATTTTGACCGAACTGGTTGATGAACTTCCTGAACTGCGCCGTCCCGCGTCGGTGCACCCTCGCCTGTTCTCCGGGTCGGCAGCGCGGCGCATGGAGGCGGCCGTCGTACCGCTGGCTGAAAAATTCATCACGCCGATGGCCGCCGTTGCCGGATCGGTAGCCGACGAAATACTTAGCGCTCTGCTGGCCGGCCGTCAGCTCGATCGCGCCTATGTCAACAATGGCGGCGACAGCGCCATCCATCTCGGCGGCGGCCAGTCGATGACGCTTGCCATTGCCGGGACCGGACACGGCCTTGCCGACCGCATCACCATCCGCGCCGAAGATGGCGTGCGCGGCGTTGCCACCAGCGGCTGGCGCGGACGCTCGTTTTCGCTCGGCATTGCCGACGCCGTCACCGTGCTCGCGCGGACCGGCGCCGAAGCCGATGCCGCCGCGACATTGATCGCCAACGCCATCGACGTGGCCCACCATCCGGCCATCCGGCGTGTGCCGGCGCGCGATCTGGCGCCGGACAGCGACCTTGGCGACCGGCTGGTCACGCAAGAGGTCGGCCGGCTTTCTCCGGCAGAGATCGCCAGGGCGCTGGACAGCGGGCTTGCCGTCGCCGAAGATTTCCGCCGCAGGGGGTTGAGCGTCGCATCGGCGCTGTTTCTTGCCGGCCAGACCCGCATCTGTGGTTCCATGGCGCTCGCCGCGCCCAACAAAATCCTAGGGAAGGAAGTCGCCCATGCCTGAGTTTCCGATCCGCAAGATCGCGGTGCTGACCGAAGAGATCTTTCACGAGGGCGGGCCGGTGGCCCAGGTGCCGCGCCGCCGCGCCGCCGCCATGGGGCTGGTCAAAAACCCGTTCGCCGGGCGCTATGTCGAAGATCTGCAGAGCGCCATGGAGGATCTGAAACCGCTTGGCCTGCTGCTCGCCGACCGGCTGATCGCGGCGCTGGGCGGCGACGTGAAGCAAATCGACGGCTACGGCAAGGGCGCCATTGTCGGCACGGCGGGCGAACTCGAGCATGGAGCGCTCTGGCATGTGCCCGGCGGCTATGCCATGCGCGAGCGGCTCGGCGACGCCAAGGCGATCGTGCCATCGGCCAAGAAGGTCGGCGCTTTCGGTTCAAAGCTCGACGTGCCGCTCGGCCACATCAACGCCGCCTATGTGCGCAGCCATTTCGACGCCATGGAGGTCGGCATGTCCGACGGCCCGCGACCCGACGAGATCCTGTTCTGCCTCGCCATGACCTGCGGCCCGCGTGTCCACAATCGCATGGGTGGTCTCGCGGCCGACGACATAAAAGCCTGGGATGGCTTGCGGTGAGCGCCGAGGACAATCTGCTGAAGCTGGTCGAGGTCGAAGAGCCTGACGACCAGGATTACCTCCTGCAGGAGCAGGTCGGTTTCATCCTGCGCAAGGCGCATCAGCGCCATGTCGCGATCTTTGCCGCCCATATCGGCGATCTGACTCCGCCGCAATTCGCGGCGCTGGCCAAGCTGCGTGATGTCGGCGAGACCTCGCAGAACCAGCTCGGCACGCTGATCGCCATGGACGCGGCGACGGTGAAGGGCGTCATCGACAGGCTGAAGGCGCGCGGTCTTGTCGAACTTTCCAAGCACGAGGTCGACAAGAGGCGGCTGCTGGTCAATCTGACCGCGGAAGGCCGCGACGCGATCGAGCGCCTGATCCCGCAGGCCCGCGAGATCACAAAGGAAACGCTGGCACCGCTCTCGGCCAAGGAGGTCACTACCTTCATGAAGCTGCTGGCCAAGCTGGCGTAGGTGCGGCGAGCAGGCTTGAGTTCCTCGCCCCCATGAAATGGGGGAGAGGTGGCCGCGCAGCGGCCGGAGAGGGGGCTGCCACGCTGGCAGGTTCCCGCCGAATTCATCGAAAGGTCGAGCCTTTCCCCCTCTCCGTCTCGGCTTCGCCGAGCCACCTCTCCCCCACTCCCGTGGGGGCGAGGAACCCGCATCCTGCGAGGTCGGCGTTGTCTCCGGCGAAAACTCAGAGACCGTTGTCCTTCAGCACCTGAGCGGCGTTTTCCTTGGTGATCTTTTCGGTCGGCAAAGTGATGGTCTTTTCGACCTTTTCGCCGTTGAGGAACTTGATCGCCTGGCGCAGGCCTTCCGCGCCAGGTGTCACATAGGTGAAGGTCGCCGTCAGCTCGCCCTTGTTCACCATCTGCACACCTTCATTGGGCAGACCGTCGATGCCGATGAACTTGATGTCTTTCTCCCGGCCGACATCCTTGGCAGCGAGATAGGCGCCGTAGGCCATCGGGTCGTTGTGGCCGTAGACGAGATCGATCTTCTCGTTGCTCTTCAGCGCGTTGGCCATCAGATTGTAGGCTTGGTCCTGCTTCCAGTCGCCCGATTGCTGGTCGAGCAGATATTTGATACCCGGTTCCTTGTCGGTGAACTCGTGGAAGCCGTCATGGCGGTCATGCGCCGGCTGGGTGCCCATGCCGCCCCAGATCTCGACGACGTTGCCGGCTGCCTTGCCCTTGCCGCCAAGCAGTTCGACGGCATATTCGCCTGCCGCGCGGCCGATCAACGCGTTGTCGCCGCCGACGAACTGCGTGTAGTCCTTGGTGTCGACATTGCGGTCGAGCACGAAGACGGGGATCTTGGCGTCGATCGCCTGCTGCACGACGCCGGTGAGGCCGGCGGACTCCTTCGGCGACACCAGCAGTGCGTCGACCTCCTGACGGATCAGGTTCTCGACATCGGCGACCTGCTTTTCGGTCTTGTCCTCACCGTCGGTGATGATCAGCTCGACCTCGGGATGTTTGGTGGCTTCGGCCAGGATGTCCTTGTTGAACTGCGCGCGCCAGGGTTCGATGGTCGTCACCTGCGAGAAGCCGATCTTCCACTTCTTGTCCTGCGCGTAAGCGTTGCCGGTGGTCAGCAGCGCGGTGGTGGTCAGCAATGCCGCGGTCACGGCGGCAAGCTTCAGCATGTCACGTCGTTTCATTTTTTGTTTCCTCCGAGATTGAGAGACGGTGTCTCTTGCGACGGCCGTTTTGCCGCGGCCGTTTCCTTGTGCGCCGATTGCCCGCCGGGCAGGCGCAGATAGGCCAGGAGATCACCGGCATTGCGCTCCTGCACGAGCACGGTGCCGATGATGATCATCCCCTTCAGCACCAACTGAAGGTTCGAATTGATGTTGTGGAGCTGCAGGATGTTGGAGAGCAGCCCAAAGATCAGCACGCCGCAGAACGTGCCGATGAGGCTGCCGCGCCCGCCCATCAGGCTGGTGCCGCCGATGACGACGGCGGCGATGGCATCGAGCTCCAGCCCGGCTCCGGCATCCGGCTTGCCTTGCCGGTATTGCGCGACATAGAGCACCGCGGCGATGCCGGCGAGCAGGCCGGAGACGGCATAGGTTGCGATCTTGACGCGGCCGGCGGCGATGCCGGAGAGCCGCGCCGCCTCCTCGTTGCCGCCGATGGCATAGACGTAACGGCCGAATGGCGTGAAGCGCAGCACCGCGCCATAGATCAGGATGGCGCCGAGGAAGAACAGGCCCGGCATCGGGATGATGCCGAAAACCAGCGAGCGCAGGATCTCGAAATCGGCGGTCGCGTTGGAGCCGGTATAGACCGGCAACACCGCATTGTTCTGGCCGGCGGTCAGCCGGGCGATGCCGAGCGCCGTCACCATCATCGCCAGGGTGACGATGAAGGGCTGCAGGCGTCCGGCAACGATGATGAAGCCGTTGAGTGCGCCGAACAGCAGGCCGACACATGGCGCCACCAGAAGCACGCCGAGCACGCCGAATTTCGGCTCGATCTGCGGCAGCAGAAACCACAGCGACAGGCAACACAGGACCACACCGACGACAGCCGGCGTGACCAGGCCACGAGTACCGTCAAGCCTGATCTCGCGGGCGAGATCAGCGCCGGCGCGGGATTTCGCAAGGTTCTGGAAGATGAAACGGGTGACGACGAAGCCGAGGCAAAGCGCCACCAGGGCGACGGTCGGCACGCCCAGCACGACGCCGGGCGTCACCCCTGGAACCGTCAGCAGCATGGCGCAGACCACCGAGCAGATGGCCATCAGCGAACCGACGGAAAGGTCGATGCCACCGGTGATGATCACCGCGGTCATACCGGTTGCGATCAGGCCGGTGGTCGACACCTGGCGCAGCACGTCGAGCAGGTTGCCGTAGGAGAGGAAGATGTTGTTGCCCTTCGAACTCATCGGCGAGGCCAACACGCCGATCAGGAAGATGGCGATCAGGCCCCAGTAGAGCTTGGTCCGGGACAGGAGTTTCAGGGCAGTCATGCGGCTGGTCTCGATATTGTCCGGCGCGGCGCGGCAAGGCGCATGATGGCCTCCTCGCTTGCCGCGGCGCGGGAAAGAATGCCTGTCTGGCGGCCATCGGCCATAACCAGGATGCGGTCGGAGAGATGCAAAAGCTCCGGCAATTCCGAGCTGATCACGGCGATGGCAAGGCCGTCGCGCGCCAGTTGGAAGATCAGGTCGTAGATTTCGCGCTTGGCGCCGACATCGATCCCGCGTGTCGGCTCGTCCAGCAACAGCACCCTTGGCCTGGTCGCCAGCCACTTGCCGATGACGACCTTCTGCTGGTTGCCGCCCGACAGAGTGCCGGCGGGTTGGTCGATGTCCTGGCAGCGGATGCCGAGCGCCTTGACCGCCTGACGCGCCAGCCCCTGTTCGCCGGCCAGCGAGCGGATGCCGAAGCGTGCCAGCGATCCGACCAGCGGCAGAGCGACATTGTCTGATATCGAGGCCTGCAGATGCAGGCCTTGCGTCTTACGGTCCTCGGTCACCAGCGCGATGCCCAGCCGTCTTGCGTCGCGGGGCGAACGGATATCCACGGGCCGGCCGTCGACCTGGATTTCGCCGCCGGTACGGCCGTCGCTCGAGCCGAAGATCGCTTCCAGGATCTCGGTGCGGCCGGAGCCCAGCAGCCCGCCAATGCCAAGGATTTCTCCGGCGGCAAGATCGAAGTCGACGCCGTCGATCACCGTGCGCCAGCCATGGGCATCGGGTTTCGACAGCGACAGCTTCTCGACCGAAAGCACGATCTTGCCACTGGCGTTGCGCTCTTCCTGCAAGGAAGCGAGCAGATTGCGGCCGACCATCGCCGAAATGATCGCATCTTCGTCGAGCCTGTCCATCGGCTTGGTCAGCACATGGCGGCCGTCGCGAAACACGGTGACGCGGCTGGCCAGATGCATGACCTCGTCGATGCGGTGCGAGATGTAGACGATGGCGACGCCGCTTTCGGCAAGCTGGCGGATGATGCGGAACAGCCGCTGGCATTCGGCCGGCGACAGCGCCGAGGTCGGCTCATCCATAATCAGCATGCGTGCCGACATCGACAGTGCCTTGGCGATCTCAACCAGTTGCTGCTCGCCGACGCGCAAAGCACCGACACGGGCTTCCGGGTCGAGTTCGATGCCGAGCCGCTGCAACAGAGCGGCGGCGGCGCGGGTGCTCGCCTTGCGGTCGACGATCAGCCCGGCGATCAGCTTCTCACGGCCGAGGAAGATGTTGTCGGCGACGCTGAGCTCGGGCACCAGGTTGAGCTCCTGGTGGATGATGGCGATGCCGGCGTCCTCGGCGTCGCGTACGCCGGCGAAGCTGACCGGCCGGCCATCGACGCTGACCGTGCCTTCGTAGCCGGTGTAGACGCCGGATAGTATCTTCATCAGCGTCGACTTGCCGGCGCCGTTCTCGCCCATCAAGGCATGGACCTCGCCGCGCCGCAGGTCGAAACCGACATCGACCAGGGCGGCGATGCCGCCGAAGCTCTTGGAAATGTGCTCAGCGCTCAGAACGGTGTCTGACCGATCCGCTGCACCGTGCTCAGAGGAAAGGGAACTGCTCTCTTGCATGACAATGGCGGCCTCCCTTCCGTCGTCGTCAACTTCCCGCAAACGCTAATCTAAACGTTTCGATCATGTCAAGCCGATATAAGGGTGACGGAAGTTTGATGCATTTCGATTCTTGCTAAAAAAGGCGGTATTCCGTAGGTATTGGCAGCAAGGGGTGACGAAACGTTTCGAAAATGACAGCGTCAGGGCGAAAAAAACAGCGCAAATCCACAGCACCCACAATGCTTCACGTGG
The DNA here is from genome assembly GCA_004017275.1 of Mesorhizobium sp. Lineage (GTDB taxonomy): Bacteria > Pseudomonadota > Alphaproteobacteria > Rhizobiales > Rhizobiaceae > Mesorhizobium. Next base: position 68,520 of record SAKE01000012.1, read on the forward strand.
CCGAAGCGGCGCGTGTCTCGGTCGCCACCGTGTCGGCGCTGATCAACGGCACGGCGACCGTCAGCCCGGAACTCAGCCAGCGCATCGAACAGGCGATCCGCGATATAGGCTACAAGCGCAATGCGATCGCCCGCAGCCTGAAGATGGGCACGACCCGCACCATCGGGCTGACCGTGCCGCACATCACCAACCCGTTTTTCACCGATGTCGTCTCGGTGATCCAGCAGGCCTTCGATCGGGCCGGCTATGCCGTCATGCTGTGCTGCACGGACGAGGATTTGAACACCCAGGACGACCAGATCAGGCTGCTGCTCGACCGCATGGTCGACGGGCTGATCGTGGCGCGCGTCGGCGACGGCGCGATCCTCAAGCGGATCGTCGATGACGCCAATGTGCCGGTCGTGCTGCTCGACCGTATCTGCGAAGGCGTCGATACCGATGCCGTGGTGCTGGACAACCAGCGCGCGGTGTTCGATGCCATCACCTATCTGATCAATCTCGGCCACCGACGCATCGGCTACATCACCGGCACGTCGGACATCTCGCCGATGCATGACCGCATGGCGGGATACCGCGAGGCGCTTCACGCCGCCGGGCTGCCGATCGCCGAGGAGCTGATCCGCTTCGGCAATTTCCACGAGATCGACGGCTATAACGCCACTATGCAGATGCTCTCCTCGCACGATCGGCCGAGCGCGATCTTCTCGGCCAACAACCCGATGGTGATCGGCACCATGAAGGCGATCCGCGACATCGGCCTGTCCTGCCCGGAAGACATTTCGGTCGCCTGTTTCGACGATTTTCCATGGTCCGACGTGTTCCAGCCGCAGCTCACCACGGTGGCGCAGCCGGTGCAGGCAATCGGCGAACAGGCCGCCAACCTCCTGCTTGACCGTCTCGCCGGCAACAGGGACGCGCCGCCGCGCAAGCTGCTGCTCAAGGGCCGGCTGATGATTCGCAATTCATGCCGCCCGCACGGGGCGACGGTGCAGAGTGTGAGCGCTTAGGGATCGATCAGAACCCTTGAGAGGCCGGCGGGACAGCACGCTGCCTATCGCCGCGCCGAAAAATCAGAACTTGAACGCTTCCGAACAAAGCTCATGCAGTTTCGGGAAGACGCCCTTGCCGCCCGTGATCACCAGCGTTCCCTGCTGCAGCACCGTCTTCGGATCGGGCTTCACGACCGCCCCGCCGGCTTCCTCGATCAGAAGCATGCCGGCCAGGCAATCCCAGGCGTTCATGTGCTGTTCGACATAGCCAAGCAGCCGACCGGCGGCGACGTAAGCCAGCATCAGCGCGCCCGACGCATTGCGGAAGAAAACGCCGCCATCGGCCATAAGCGCGCGGATCAGCACAGCGATGTTTTCGGTATCGGCGCGGTTCGAAAATCCAGTCCCGACAGAACCATCCTCGATGCTGGTGGCCGCACTCGTCCTGATCGGCCGGCCGTTGACGAAGGCACCGCCGCCGAGCCTGCCGTGAAACGTCTCGCCGGTCGACGGCTCATGGATAACGCCCAGCACGGCCTTCCCCTCGCTGGCGCAGGCGATCACCACGCACCAGGCCGGAATGCCGCGCACGAAGTTGGCGGTGCCGTCGATGGGATCGATGACCCACACATAGCCTGTCTGGCCGGCAACCGAGGCATGCTCCTCGCCGACGATGCCGTCTTGCGGATAGTCGACGGCGATTGCCGCGCGGATGAACAGTTCGACCTCGCGGTCTGCTTGCGAGACCAGATCCTGATGGCCTTTGCTCTCGATGGTCAGGTTTTCCAGGTCGCGGAAATATCGCAGGCCGAGTTCGCCTGCCCGCTGCGCCAGATCGATGGCAAATTGCATGCGGGCGTCATGGTCATTGTTCACGGGGGGCGCTCGATCTTGTGGAAGGGTGCCTTGCCTTAGCAGAGGCGGGCGGCACCTACCAAGCCAGGAGTGTCGCGTCCTGAGAAAGTCAGGCCGCCTGCGAAAGCGATTTGTGCGCCTCGGCCAGAATCTCGAACGACCGCACTCGCGCCGCATGGTCGAATATCTGCGCGGTGACCATCAGCTCGTCGGCGCCGGTGCGGCGCACGAAGGCATCGATGCCTCGGCGGACCGTTTCCGGAGAGCCGACGACGGCGCAGGACAGCGCCTGGCCGAGCATGGTCTTGGCCATCGGATCGAGATCGCGGTCATAGTCCTCGACGGGCGGCGGCAGCCGTCCGGGCTTTCCGGTGCGCAGATTGACGAAAGCTTGCTGCAGCGAGGTGAACAGCAGCCCAGCCTCCGCATCGGTGGGCGCGGCAATGACGTTGAGGCCGAGCATGACATGCGGCTTGTCGAGCTGCTCCGACGGCTGGAAGCGCGAGCGGTAGATGTCCAGCGCGTGGTCCAGCTCCGCCGGCGCGAAATGCGAGGCGAAGGCGTAGGGCAGCCCGAGCATGGCGGCGAGCTGCGCGCCGTACAGGCTGGAGCCGAGGATCCAGACCGGCACATTCTGGCCTTCGCCGGGCACGGCTCGGATGCGCTGGCCTTCCTCGGCCGGCTGGAAATAGCCCATCAGCTCGACGACATCCTGCGGGAAATTGTCGACGCCGGCTTCGAGGTTGCGGCGCAAGGCGCGGGCCGTGCCCATGTCGGTGCCGGGCGCGCGGCCGAGGCCGAGATCGATGCGGCCCGGATGCAACGCGGCCAGCGTTCCGAACTGCTCGGCAATCACCAGCGGCGAATGGTTGGGCAGCATGATGCCGCCGGCACCGACACGAATGGTCTTCGTGCCACCGGCGACATGAGCGATGACGACAGCGGTTGCCGCACTGGCAATCCCCGGCATGTTGTGATGTTCGGCCAGCCAGTAGCGCTTGTAGCCCAGCCGCTCGGCATGGCGGGCAAGATCGAGCGAGTTGGCCAGCGACTGCGAGGCATCGCTGCCTTCGACGATCGGCGACAGGTCGAGAACGGAGAGAGCGGTCATGGCTGGGATCCTGTGTCAGGACCGCATGTAGGAAGCGCCCGGCGGCGCCGCAAATTCAAAAATATTGATCAGCCTTTGACAGCTTCGGTGTCGGCGATGTCGTCCTCCTCGACGACGGCGGTGTGCTGCGCGGCGAGAAAATTGCCGACATGGCTGAGCCCGTCGAAATGATCGCAGAACACCTTGATGACGACCAGCAGCGGCACCGCCATCAGGGCGCCGACGAAGCCCCACAGCCATGACCAGAAAGCGATGGCGATGAAGATCGCCACGGCGTTGATCTCCAGACGCCGGCCGACCACCATCGGTGTCACGAACTGGCCTTCGACGGTGTCGCACAACAGCACGAAGGCCGGCGCCAGAAGCGCGTAGAAGATGGTGTCGAAGCTGATTAGCGCGATGATCGTGACAAGCACGATGGAGATCAGCGCTCCGACGTAAGGCAGGAAGTTGAGCAGCGCGGCAGCGACTCCCCAGACCAGCGGGTTGGGCATGCCAAGCGCCCACAGACCGAGAGCGATGACCGTGCCGAGGCCGGCATTGATGATGGTGACGGTGAGCAGATAGTGCGAGATTTCGCGCTCGACATCATAGACGACGCGCAGCGCACGCTTCTTTTCGCTGAGACGGGCGAAGGACTGAATGATTTTTTCATAAAACATCGTGCCGGATGCGAGCAGGAACAGCGACAATACGAAGATGATGGTGAGGCTTGTTCCCGCCGACAGGATGTTGCTGGCGGCCGCCGACAGGACGCCGGACTGCGCCACCGCTACCTTCTGGATGCCCGGCTCCTGCGACGTCTGGGTCAGCTGCTCGATCTGGTGCGAAATCTGCATGATCCTCTCAAGCGGGCGGCGCAATTGCGCCAGCCGTTCGGTGAGTTGCTGGCCGATCGACGAGGTGTTGTTGATGAGGTCGATGATCGGGCCGCTGAGCAGGTAGCCTACGCTGGCAAAGACGCAGATCGACAGCAGCACCAGAAGGGTTGCCGAGATTACTTCGGGGATGCCGTGCTTGCGCAGCAGCCGGACGATCGGCGTCAGCGTTAGCGCCAGCAGGAAAGCCAGGAGCACAGGCATGAAAAAAGCGCGGGCGAAGTAGAGCGCATAGATGGCCATCAACAGGAAGATGCCGATGAGCAGCGAACGCATCAGATGCGTGTCGGCGCGAGCCGCGACGCGCGAATCCGACTCTTCGGCTGCAGCTTGGCCCAAGGCAGTTGGTTCGGTTTTCATGCTCGCCCCTCAGGCCGGCGCCCCTCAGCGATCGGCAATTGCCTGCATGAAACGCAGAGTTACGGGCGCAGGTTCCATAAGCCGGCTTCCGGAATGAGGTCGATTGCACCGACTCCGGGTCAGGCTGCCGGCGCGGTGACGCCGGTGGCAGCCTTGGCCGTTTCCTTGCGCACGATCGGTGCCACCCTGGTGCCGTAGAGTTCGATCGCCTTGATGATCTTGGCATGCGGCATGGTGCCGATCGCCATCTGCAGCAGGAAGCGGTCGTTGTTGAATATCTTGTGCTGGGCGACGATCTTTTCGGCGACCTGCTCGGGATTGCCGACGAACAAGGCGCCGTTGGGTCCGCGCGACTGGTCGAAATGCGCCCGCGACGTCGGACCCCAACCGCGCTCGCGGCCGATGCGGTTCATCACCTCTGCCTGCGGGCCGTAAAAGTCGTCGGCCGCCTGCTCGGTCGTCTCGGCGATGAAGCCGTGCACGTTGATGCTGGTGGCAAGGCCCGCTGGATCACTGCCGGCGCGCTTGGCGGCCTCACGGTAGAGATCGAACAGCGGCGCGAAGCGCGCCGGCTCGCCGCCAATGATGGCGAGCGCCAGCGGCAGGCCGAGCGCTCCGGCGCGGGCGGCAGATTGTGGCGTCCCACCAATGGCGATCCAGACCGGTAGCCTGTCCTGGAACGGCCTGGGATAGACGCCACGATCATTGATCGATGCGCGCAGATTGCCGGACCAGGTGACTTTCACGCTATCGCGGATGGCGAGTAGCAGGTCGAGCTTTTCGGCGAAGAGCTCGTCATACTCCTCGAGGTTGTAGCCGAATAGCGGAAAGGATTCGATGAACGAGCCGCGCCCGGCCATGATCTCGGCGCGGCCGCCCGACAGAAGGTCGAGCGTGGCGAATTGCTGGAAGACGCGCACCGGGTCGTCGGAAGACAGAACGGTGACGGCGCTGGTCAGCTTGATGCGCTTCGAGCGCTCGGCGGCCGCGGCCAGGGCCACGACCGGTGCCGAGACGGCATAATCGGGCCGGTGGTGCTCGCCAAGGCCGAAGACGTCGAGGCCGACCTGATCGGCCAGTTCGACCTCCTCGATCAGGTTGCGCAGCCGCTCGTGTGGGCCGATGGCGCCGGGACCCGGCTGTGGGCTGACGTCGGCGAATGTGTAGAGACCGAGTTCCATGGAATGTCATCCTGGTGTTGGGTTTTGTGGCTAGAAGTAGCGACGCGTCACTTGCGACACCAGTGGGGCGGACGGTGAACAGTGCATGTCGGTTTCGGCCGAAAAGGCGTCTCCCGGCTGCAACAGCCGACAATTTCATGGCTGCCATGCCGTTTTGGCGCTTGAACTCTCGGTTTTCGCGCGTATGTAAGCGTCGCGAATTGACTTCAGGGAAGTGGACTTGGCTATCTACAGGGAAAAAGACGTTTTCGAGCGGCGCAACGCCGCAAACGAGGCAAAGAAGGCGCTCCTCGAGCGCTTCAAGGCAAAGCCGGCGGCGGATGATCCCGCAGTGCTGGCGCGGCAGGCCGAACGCAAGGCTATCCTCGCGGCCCGCGAAATCCGCGAGGCCGAAAAGGCCCGGCTGAAGCAGGAAAAGCTGGCACGCGAAGCGGTCGAGAAGGCCGAGCGCGAGGCAGCAGCCGAAGCGGCACGTATCGCCGCCGAGGAAGCTGCGCAGGCCGAGGCCAAGATTCGGGAAGCCGAAGAGAACGAGCGCATCGCCCGTCTTTTGGCCGATGAAGCTGAACGCAAGGCCAAGCGTGACGCGCGTTATGCGGCACGCAAGCAACGCACCGGCAGGACGCCCCCGGGCTTCTCCGCCCGCTAGCCTCCAAGCTACCGAAGCAACCTGCTTCGAGAATCAGGGTCGCCTCGCAGCGGCCCTGATTGTGTTTGTCTAATGCATGTCGCCCAAAAGTGGTCCCGGTTTTGGGAGGACGATATGCATAAAAACAAGAACGGCTATGATCAGGCGGCGAACTTCAGCCCCATGATGCCGCAGACGATGAGCGCGATGCAGCCCAGCCTGATCGCGGTGGCTGGCTCGCCGAGCAGCCAGATGCCGAGCAGTGCCGTCCCGACGGTGCCGATGCCGGTCCACACCGCATAGGCGGTACCGACGGGCAGCGCCTTCAGCGCCAGGCCGAGCAGAGTAAGGCTGACGACCATCGAAGCAACGGTCAGCACCGTCGGCATCGGCTTCGAAAAGCCGTCGGTGTATTTGAGGCCGATTGCCCAGCCGATCTCGAACAAGCCGGCAAAAAAGAGAAGAATCCACGACATCGACAACGCTCCGTCAGAGCATCGGACCGAAAGTGAAATTCGGAGACGGATGCTCAATCAAACAATGGCGGGTCGTCCCGTCGGGAATTTTGGGGGAAGCGCGAGGTCGTCCCCGCCACGCCAATATAGGAATTTCGGGCGCTCGATCAACAGCGACCGGCAACGGTGCTGCCGGCCGTAATCTTATTGCGAAGTGGATGTCCGGACCTACTTGTCCTTGAGCTTCATCGCCTTGACCGGCGGCGCCTTCAGCGCGGGAGCCGGGGCGGGCTTCTTGGCATCCTTCTTCGGCTTGCGGGCTTCCTTGCCTGCCTTCATCGCACCTTTAGCCATGATTCGTTCCTCCGATTGCGGGAAGCGAAGTGAAACAAGAGAAACGCCCGACTGCAAGGGGCTAGCGACTGCCGCCGCTGCCAGCGGATCGCTTTCAACCGGTTTCTAATTTGCTCGTAAACCCTGGCGGTCCGTGCCATGGTCATTTTCGCACTGCAGCATCAACCCGTGCCTTCGCCGGGCGATGAATGGGCAGGCCGGTCAGGACGACAATGCGAATCCACATCGGCTGCGAAATGAGCTTCGATTTTCCTCAGGAAACGCCGCTCATCGCGATGCTGAATGTCCACTATTCCCGCGCCTCCGATCTCGAACGGCCGGATTTCCTGATTTCCAACCCGCCGGTGCCGATCGAAAGCTATCGCGACAGTTTCGGCAATTGGTGCAATCGCTTCGTCGCGCCGCCCGGGCGTTTCACCTTTGGCACGGATGCCGTGATCCGTGATCCCGGCACGTTCGAGATGGGCGACCCGATGGCCTGGCAGCACGAGGTGCGCGACCTGCCGGCGGACACGCTGCTGTTCCTGCTGCCCAGCCGTTTTTGCGAAAGCGACCTTCTCGCTGATGAAGCGTGGCGGCTGTTCGGCAACACGCCGCTGGGCATTCCGCGCGTACAGGCGGTCTGCGACTTCGTTCACAACCACATCGTCTTCAACTACGGCAATGCGCGGCCGACGCGCACTGCGGCGGAAGCTTATCGGGAACAGAGCGGCGTGTGTCGCGACTACGCCCATCTCGCCGTCGCCTTCTGCCGAGCGCTCAACATCCCTACGCGCTATTGCACCGGCTACATCAGCGACATCGGCATGCCGAAGCCGTGGGCAAGCATGGATTTCTGCGCCTGGATGGAGGTCTATCTCGGCGGCCGCTGGCACGCCTTCGACCCACGCAACAATGCGCCGCGCATCGGCCGCATCCTGATCGCCTCCGGCCGCGACGCGGCTGATGTGCCGCTGACCCATATTTTCGGACCGGGCACGCTTGCTGGCTTCAAGGTGTGGACCGAAGAGATGGTCGACTAGCTGCCGTCCTCTACCGCCGACTTTGACAAGCAACCTGTTTAACGACCGCCGTCTTGAACGACCGGGCGGTTCGCGCGTTGTCATGCCTGCAGAGCCCGCTAGACTGCCTGCCTTGAAGGGGAACACAGCATGGCCGGGCATGGCGGCTCAAAGAAAGTCATCTACGCAGCACTCGCCGGCAATCTTGCCATCGCGTTGACCAAATTTGCCGCCGCCGTCTTCACCGGCAGTTCGGCGATGCTGTCGGAAGGCGTGCACTCGCTGGTCGATACCGGCAATGGCGGCCTACTGCTCTACGGCATGCGCCGTGCGGCGCGCCCTGCCGATCGGACGCATCCGCTCGGATACGGCCGCGAACTCTATTTCTGGAGCTTCATCGTCGCGCTTCTGGTCTTTGCCGTGGGCGCCGGGGTATCGTTCTACGAAGGTGTGATCCACATCACGGCGCCGGAACCGGTCGCCAACGCTGAGGTGACCTACATCGTTCTGGGCCTTTCCTTCCTGTTCGAGGGCAGCTCCTGGCTGGTGGCGCTGAAGGCGTTTCGTCAGCAGAAGGGCAAGCAGGGCTGGCTGCAGGCCGTGCAATCGAGCAAGGATCCGAGCGTCTACACCGTGCTGTTCGAGGATAGTGCGGCCCTGCTCGGCCTGATCGTCGCTTTCGCCGGCATCCTGGCGGCGGAACTGCTGGAGATGCCGGAGCTCGACGGCGCAGCCTCGATCGGCATCGGGCTGATCCTTGGCGCGACGGCGGCCTTCCTGGCCCGCGAAAGCAAGGGCCTGCTGATCGGCGAGCCGGCATCGCTCGAGGTGCAGAGACAGGTGCTGGCGATCGTCCAGCAGGATCCGGCGGTGCAGCGCGCGAACGGCGTCCTGACCGTCCACATGGGGCCGGCGGAAATCGTCGCCGGCCTCAGCATCGAATTCGAGGATCATCTGACGGCGCCGGAGATCGAAGCCTGCGTCGAGCGCCTGGAGGCAAAGCTGAAGAAGGAGATGCCGGAGATCACGCGGCTGTTCGTCAAGCCGCAGACGTCAGGCACCTGGGAGAAGCGGCGCAGGTTGATCGAGGCCGCATCCGATCCGGCCCTGGACTAGCGCTGCGCCGTTGCATCACGGTCTTGCCCCGCTAAGATTAAGAGACTTTGGAGGAGCGAAGATGAAAATCGACGGCGGCTGTCATTGTGGCGCCATCACCTACGAGGCGGAGGTCGAGCCTGAAAAGGTCTCGATCTGCCATTGCACCGACTGCCAGAAACTGACCGGCACGGCTTTTCGTGTGTCGGTGCGGGTGCCCGAGGAAAAGTACAAGATCACCAGGGGCACGCCGAAAGTCTACGTCAAGACCGGGTCCAGCGGCGCCAAGCGCGCGCAGGGCTTTTGCGGCGAGTGTGGCTCGCATCTGTACGCCACATCGGTTGGCGACGGGCCGAAGGTCTACGGCATCCGGGTCGGCACGGCGCGGCAACGCGATGAGCTGGCCCCCCGGACGCAATACTGGCACCGCTCGGCTCTGCCCTGGTTGCCGGAGTTTCAGGGCATGACGACCGTGGAAGAGCAGTAGCGCTGCTGCTGCGGCTCAATCGTCGCCTTCGACAACCCTCAGTCTGAGCTGTCCGGTCTTCGAATCGGCAACGCGAGCGCCGGTATCGGCCCTTGCGGCGGGAGTACGCGACGCATCCGCGCCGGCATCGCCGTCGGGCTGCGCACCGAACTCCAGCGCCTCGATCTTCTGGCCGCGCTTGGTGACCTTCGACGTCGAAACCAGGATGTCGTCGATGTCCTTGGCCGATTGGCCGAAATGGACCTGCAGCTTGCGCACCCGCTCGTCGACACGCGCGACATCCTCCATCAGCCGGATGACCTCGCCCTGGATCAGGTGCGCCTGTTCGCGCATGCGGGCGTCCTTAAGGATTGCCTGGATGACCTGGATCGACAGCATCAGCAGCGACGGCGAGACGATGACGACGCGCGCGCGATGTGCCTTGTGGACGATCGCTTCGAAATTCTCGTGGATCTCTGCGAACACCGATTCCGACGGCACGAACATGAACGCGGTGTCCTGGGTCTCGCCCTGGATCAGGTATTTTTCCGAGATATCGCGGACATGGATCTCGATGTCGCGGCGGAAGGCCTGCGAGGCTGCCTTCTGCAGGTCGGCGCCATCGGCGGCGCGAATGGCATTCCAGGCTTCCAGCGGAAACTTGGCGTCGATGGCAAGCGATGGCGCGCCGTTCGGCATCTTCACCAGGCAGTCGGGCCGGCTGCCGTTCGACAGCGTCGCCTGAAATTCATAGGCGCCGTGCGGCAGGCCGTCGGCGACGATCGCCTCCATGCGCGACTGGCCGAAGGCACCGCGCGTCTGCTTGTTGGAGAGGATCGCCTGCAACTGCACGACCTGGCCGGCGAGCGACTGGATGTTGCCCTGCGCGACATCGATGATCGCCAGCCGCTCCTGCAATTTGGCCAGGCTTTCATGCGTCGATTTGGTCTGCTCGGTCATGGTCTGGCCGAGGCGGCCGGTCATGGCGTCGAGGCGCTGGCCGATCGACTGCGTCAGCTCCGCCTGCCGTGCGCCGAACACCTCGGCGATGGCGCCCATGCGGCCCTGCATCTCGGCCTGGCTTTGCAGAATGCCGGCCATCCTCGCCTCGGCGTCGCGGGCATGGTCGGCGGCTTCCGCGGCCGCCACGGCGCGCGCCTTGGCAGACCGCCACAGCGCAATGACGAGCGCCACGAACAGGCCAGGAAACAGCAAGGCGCCGAAGGCCAGCGCATGGCCGAGCGTGATGGTCGTGGCGCCAAGCCGGGCGACAGGCTCCGAAAGGATAATGCTGAGATCATTCATTCGCACAGCATAAACGATTCGCGCTGCTGGCACAGATCAAAACGTGAACGAGCCTCAAGCCAACCGGTTGACGCGTTTCGCTGGAGGTCTTAGGTGGAACGCCATGTCGATCAAGCCGCTCATCATCCTTCCCGACCCCATCCTGCGCCAGGTTTCGAAGCCCGTGGAGCGCGTCGACGCGCCCTTGCGCAAATTAGCCGACGACATGCTGGCGACCATGTACGACGCGCCCGGCATCGGGCTGGCGGCAATCCAGATCGGCGAGCCGCTGCGCATGCTGGTGATCGACCTGGCCAAGGAAGACGAGGAACCGGCGCCGCAGGTCTTCATCAATCCGGAAATCCTGGAGAGCGCCGATGCGCGCTCCGTCTACGAGGAAGGCTGCCTGTCGATCCCGGACTATTACGCCGAGGTCGAACGCCCGGCCGCCGTGCGGGTCAAATATCTCGACCGCGACGGCAAGCTGCAGGAACTGGAGGCCGAGGGCCTGATGGCGACCTGCCTGCAGCATGAGATCGACCACCTCAATGGCGTGCTGTTCATCGACCACATCTCGAAGCTCAAGCGCGACATGGTGGTGAAGAAATTCAAGAAACTCGCCAAAGACAAGGCGCCAGGCAAGCTGGTGGGATAGGGCTCATTCGAGCACGCCACGCAAAACCCAATCCCTCCCAAGCTCGAACGTTTTTGCACCGATCTCTAATGCAAGCGCGCGAGATTCTGGCGAGATGATCAGCACCAGAGAGACAACCACGGCTAACACCACCAGTAACAGGGTGTTATAAATGGCGAAATTGCTCTCTCTTCGCCTCGACAATTCGCCTTTCTCGTATCGTTCTTCGACCGATTTGTATTCAGCTATTGGCTTCCTGCGTTTCCCAAAGGGATTTTGATCGCGCTGCATATGAAGCTCCCAGGGCAGATCCGCGAATCATACGCCTGAACAGTTGGTGTAGACTTAACGGACCGTTTTGAGTCGCTGGGGTGAAGGGCGGAACTCTTGTTGATCAATGACTCCGGGGATGATATCAATGATATCAAATCTTGGAGGCGTCCATGGGCGATATGTTGATCAGAGATATTCCCGAACCCTTGAAGCGCGAAATCGAACACGCGGCGCGCAAGGGCGGCCAGAGCCTGTCGGGCAAGGCGATCGATCTCTTGCGTAAAGGCATGGTCGCGGAGAAAGAAGCCAAACTGGAGCCGGGACTTTCCGCGTGGGATGCCATTCGTTCGGCGTTCGCTGCTGAGAATGCAATCGGCGATGAATTCTCCGAGATAATGGACCAAATCGAAGCGGACGGAAAACGCGACTTCGGCCATCCAGTCGAGGATTTCGAGTGATCATCCTCGATACCAATGTTGTTTCCGAAGCCAGCAAACCGGCGCCCGACTCGAATGTCTCCGCATGGTTCCGCAAACAGGATCTTCTCGCACTCTACATGTGCGGGCCAGTCATCATGGAGCAGTCTTTCGGTGCCGAACGGTTTTTGAACAAGACGGGGTCAGACCGTTATATTCGGGTGCTCGATCAGCTGATTTCGCAGCAATTCGCCGGCCGTATCGTGGAATTTTCCGGTTCGATCCCTCGACTTGCCGGCAAGCTGCGGGCGACGCGGGAAAGAATTGGCCGTCCGATCAGTCTTTCCGACGCCATGATTGCCGCGATCTGCCTCGCCCATGATGCGACGCTTGCCACGCGCAACGTTCGCGACTTCGACGGGCTTGACCTAAAGCGCGTAAACCCGTTTGAAGCGGATGCCTGAGCCGGCGCACGGCGCGAGCAGAAGACAGGATATCGGAAGAAAAATGCCCCTTCGCGTCATCTTCATGGGCACGCCGGAGTTTTCGGTGCCAACGCTGCGCGCGATTGCCGAAGCCGGACATGACGTCGCCGCCGTCTACACGCAGCCGCCCCGCGCTGCCGGACGGCGCGGGCTGGAGCTGACGCCATCGCCGGTGCAGCGCGAGGCGGAGCGGCTGGGCATCGAGACACGGACACCGACTTCGCTCAGAAGCGAGGCCGAGCAGGCCGCCTTCAACGCCTTACAGGCCGATGTCGCCGTGGTCGTCGCCTATGGCTTGCTGCTGCCGAGGGCGGTTCTGGAGGCACCTCGGCTTGGCTGCATCAACGGCCATGCCTCGCTTTTGCCGCGCTGGCGCGGTGCCGCGCCCATCCAGCGCGCCATCATGGCCGGTGACCTGGAAAGCGGCATGATGGTGATGCGCATGGAAGAAGGACTGGACACCGGTCCGGTTGGGCTGGTTGAAAAATGCGCCATCGAACCCGATATGACAGCCGGCGATCTGCATGATCGGTTGATGAGTGTCGGTGCTTCCCTGATGGTGGAAGCGCTGGCGCGACTGGAAAGGAACACCCTGGCATTTGCCACACAAGCTGTGGATGGGGTGACCTACGCCAAGAAAATCGATAAATCCGAGACCCGCGTGGACTGGACTCGCTCGGCGAGCGAGGTCCACAATCACATTCGTGGCCTGTCGCCCTTTCCCGGCGCCTGGTCCGAGATAGGAATTGGCGGCCGCACGGAGCGGCTGAAACTGCTTCGCTCGACGCTGTCCGAAGGCCTGTCGCCTTCGGAAGATTTGGGCGAGTCGGGAGGAATTCTCGATGACCGGCTGACGGTTGCCTGCGGGGCAGGCGCGATCAGGCTGGTCGAAGTTCAACGGGCGGGCGGAAGCCCCGCTGCCGCGTCGGAATTCCTGCGCGGGGCCAAGATCGAAAAAGGAATGAAATTCTCATGAGCATGATGTCGATACGCGCGGCGACGCCGCGAGATCGCGAGGCCATCCGCCTCGTCGAGGAACACGCTTTCGGCCAGCAAGCGGAAGCCGGGCTGGTAGACGCGCTGGTGACCGGCGGCGACGCCGTTGCCGAACTTGTGGCGGAAGAAGACGGCCAGGTGGTCGGCCACATCCTGTTTTCGCGGCTTTTCGTCCAGAATGGCGGCAAGACCTTCGCGGCCGTGGCGCTCGCACCGCTGGCGGTGGAGCCTTCGTTCCATGGCAGCGGCATCGGCGGCGCGCTGATCCGCGAGGCGCATATCCGCCTCAGAGATGCCGGCGAAACGCTGGCCGTGGTGCTCGGCGATCCCACTTATTACGGGCGTTTCGGCTATAGCCACGCGCGTGCCCAGAACTTCGAAAGCGAGTACCAGGGCGAAGCGCTGCAGGCGCTGGCCTGGGGCGACGCACCGGAGGCAGGCAGGCTGGTCTACGCCTCCGCCTTCACCGCTCTCGCCGCCTAGGCGAGAGCGTATAGCCGCCCGGCATGCCGCGTTTTCGCCTCGACATCGAATATGACGGCAGCCTGTTTGCCGGCTGGCAGCACCAGGCGGATCAGCCTTCGGTGCAACAGGCGATCGAGCAGGCGATCGAAAAATTCTGCGGCGAAGCGATCCGGCTGCGCGCCGCCGGCCGCACCGATGCCGGCGTGCATGCGACCGCGCAGGTGGCGCATGTCGACCTTGCCAAGGCCTGGCCCGGCGACAAGGTGCGCGATGCCGTCAACGCCCATCTGCAGGCGGCCGGCGCGCGCGTCGCTATCCTCATGGCAACGGTCGTCGCCGACGATTTCGACGCCCGTTTCTCGGCCACCGGTCGCCATTATCTCTACCGGATCCTCAACCGCCGCGCGCCGGCCGCGCTCGACAAGGGCAAGGCGTGGTGGGTGCCGAAGCGGCTCGACGCCACCGCCATGCACGAAGCGGCGAGGGTCCTGCTCGGCCGGCATGACTTCACCACCTTCCGCTCGACCCAGTGCCAGGCCAACAGCCCGATCAGGACGCTGGAGCGGCTCGATGTGAGCCGTCAAGGCGACCTCATCGAGGTCAGGGCTTCGGCGCGCTCGTTCCTGCACAACCAGGTGCGTTCGATGGTCGGCTCGCTCAAGCGCGTCGGCGACGGCGGCTGGACCGCGGCCGACCTGAAATCAGCACTGGAGGCGCAGGACCGCGCCGCCTGCGGCCAGGTGGCGCCGCCCGACGGGCTGTTTCTCATTGGCGTCGATTATCCGGACACCGACCGTCCAGGATAGAGGCCGGAAGGCTCTGTCCAGGATAGAGTCCGTAAGGCTCTACCCGGAGACGAGCCCGGAAAGGCTCTGAGGCCCGACATCGTCCGGGACGGTGATGCCGAGCAGCGTCTGCAGGCCGAACAGCACCAGCAGCGAAGCGATGAACATGCCGACGAAAACGGCGGTGCCGACGGCTGCGCCCTTGCCGATGGTGGCATTGGTCATGCGCCAGGTCAGCACCATCGACAGGGCAAACAGAAGCAGCGACACAAGGCTCGAAACCTGGCTCGCGGACGACAGGAAAAGCCGGATCAGCGCCGAGGGCAGCATCAGCCAGGCGGTGATGGCCGAAGCCCAGTTGCTGGCAACGACGTAGTGGACGAAGCGGCCGCCGATGCCGGCGCGCGGCGCGACCAAAGCGAGCGCAATCAGCGGCAGCACCCAGGAGCCGATGTCGACCGTCGCTAGCCGCACCAACATGCTGAAGCGCCCCGCGAAAGCGTCGGGATCGCCGATCTCGTTGGCGATGCCGACCCAGCCAACAATCAGCGCCGGTGCGGCAACGACAATGGCGAAAAAAGAATTCCAGAACCCGTCGGCCGACAGATCGAGCAGCCGCAGGCCGTCGGCCTTGCCGAGCATCAGCCGCCAGGCGCCTGTCAGCGAAGCTTGGGTTTCGTCCGCCGAAAGCATGCTGCTCAGCCCTGTCCGAACCAGTCTTCGATGAAGCGCTGGTAGATTTGCGTCAGCGTTTCGAGATCGGCGACGGCGACGCGCTCGTCGACCATGTGCATGGTCTTGCCGACCAGCCCGAACTCGACCACCGGGCAATAGTCCTTGATGAAACGCGCGTCGGACGTGCCCCCGGAGGTCGACAGCGCCGGCTCCCTGCCGACCGCCGACTTGATCGAGCCGCGCAGCGTTTCGATCAGCTTTTCGTCGCGGGTCAGGAAGACGTGGCTCGGCCGGTCGCGCCAGACGAGGTCGTAGTCGACGGGCGTTTTCTTGCCCTGCCGGTACTTTTTGCGCCTGGCCGCCTGATCGAGGCGATTGTGGATTTCCGCCTGGACCGTCTCGGCCGTCCAGGTGTCGTTGAAGCGGATGTTGAAGGTGGCGGTCGCCTTGGCGGGGATGACATTGGTGGCCGGGTTGCCGACATCGATGGAGGTGATCTCCAGATTGGTCGGCTGGAAATCCCTGGTTCCCTTGTCGAAGACGGGATGCAGCAAGGCGTCGACGAGGCTCATCAGCCCGCGCACCGGATTGTCGGCAAGCAAGGGATAGGCAACGTGACCCTGGCGGCCATTGACTGATATGGCGCCGGACATCGAGCCACGGCGGCCGATCTTGATCATGTCGCCGAGCGCATCCGGGTTGGTCGGCTCGCCGACGACAGAGGCATCCCATTTCTCGCCCCTGGAAGCGGCCCATTCGAGCAGCTTGACCGTGCCGTTGATGGCCGGCCCTTCCTCGTCGCCGGTGATCAGCAGCGAGACCGACCCTTTCGGGCCGCCATTCTGCTCGACATGACGCGCCACGGCGGCGATGAAACAGGCGATGCCGCCTTTCATGTCGACCGCGCCACGGCCATACATTTCGCCATTTGCGATCTCGGCGGCAAAGGGCGGATGCGTCCAGGCGGCTTCGTCACCGACCGGCACCACGTCGGTGTGGCCGGCGAACATCAGATGCGGACCGTTGCCGGACCGTCGCGCATAGAGATTTT
Source organism: Mesorhizobium sp. (assembly GCA_004017275.1). Lineage (GTDB taxonomy): Bacteria > Pseudomonadota > Alphaproteobacteria > Rhizobiales > Rhizobiaceae > Mesorhizobium. Next base: position 84,957 of record SAKE01000012.1, read on the forward strand.
CGATGTCGGGCGTGCCGTCTTCGGAAAACACCGGCCGATCGACGAGGAAGCCGAGCGGTTTCAGCATCGTCTCCAGCGCGATCAGCGCGCCGCCTTCGGCGGGCGTCACCGAAGCACAACGGATAAGGGCGGCAAGGTTTTCGGCGGGATCGGTCGGCAGCGTCATGGCAAAAGCGATAGTCGAAAGCGGAGGGCCTGTCACGGCCAGACATAGGGGCCAGTGATACCGCCGACATTATGGTTTTCCTATCGTATAGTTGCGAGCCGTGCGGAGCGACAGGATGGCAAACGGAGATAAAAAGATCGTCATTGCCGGCGCCGGCAGCATTGGCTGCTATGCCGGCGGCTGCCTGGCGCTCGCCGGGCGCGAGGTTATCCTGCTGACCCGGCCGCGCATCGAGGCGGCGTTGCGGCTGGGCGGATTGCAGGTTAGCGATCTCGAAGGCCGCAATCGCTCGATCAGACCGGAGGCGCTTGCCGTCACCGCCGATCCCGCCGCTGCCCTGCCTGAGGCGGACGTGATCCTGGTAACGGTCAAGAGCGGCGCGACGCAGGATATCGCAGCCCTCATCAAGGCTCATGCCCGTCCAGACGTTGTGGTGGTCAGCCTGCAAAACGGCGTCGATAATGCCGACAGGCTGCGTACCGAACTTCCCGGGCACATGGTGCTGGCCGGCATGGTGCCATTCAATGTCGTGCAGTCCCCCGATGGCGAACAGCCGCTGCGTGTGCACCGCGCCAGCGACGGCACGGTGATGGTCGAAGACGGCGACACCGGCCTGGTCGGCCTCCTCGATGTCGAAGGGTTTGCGATCGAAGCCCATGGCGACATGAAGGCCGTGCTATAGGGCAAGCTGCTGATGAATTTGAACAACGCGCTGGTGGCACTGTCGGACCTGCCGTTGGCGACGGAACTGGCCGACCGCCGCTGGCGGCTGATCCTGGCCGATCAAATCGACGAGGCGCTCAGCGCGATGAAAGCGTCAGGCGTCGAGCCGGCGCGGATCGCTGGCTTGCGGCCGGCGCTGCTGCCAAAGGTGCTCAGGCTGCCGGACTGGCTGTTCACACTGCTGGCGCAGCGCATGCTGGCGATCGATCCGCGGGCGCGCTCGTCGATGTGGGACGATTTGCAGCGCGGCCGGCCGACGGAGATCGACGACCTGCAGGGTGCTGTTTTGCGGCTGGCTGAAAAAGCCGGCACGCCGGCGCCTATGGTCAAACGGATCACCGCTTTGGTGCGCGCGGCGGAGGCGGAGCGGCTTGGCCCGCCGGGCCTGGCGCCGGAGCAGATTGTCGCGCCGGCCGGCCGTCGATCAACGTGATCTTCTGCCAGATTTTCCGCGACAGGTTGGACGCCAGGTTCTCGATGTCGTTGACGCCGTCGATGACCACTGCGTCGTTGACCGATTGCGCGAAGAGAGCGCCAATCTTGCCGGTGATCGACAGCATTTCGGAGCAATAGTCGAGATAGCGGGCAAGGTCGGCTGCGTTGGTGATGCGGGCCGGCGAGTGCGAGGTCGGCTTGAAGCTGGCCGAGAGGACTGCCGGATCCTTGGTCAGCTGATGCATGTCGATGACATGGATCAGCGAGCGCAAGCCATGCAGCTGGCGAAAGACCCTTTTTCGCTTGATGCGCTCCTCGGTGCGGATCAGGGCAAGCAGGCCCAGCACGGCCAGTATGACGGTGTTGATCGAGGCTTCGATGCCTTGCACCGACTGCAGGGCATCGTGGGTTCCCGAGAGGCGGTCGATCGGCAGGATGGTACCGACGAACACGAACACCAGCACGCCGGCGACAAAGGCGGCGACGATGAGCCCGCGCAGCCACCAGATCGGTTCCTCGAGTGCTTTTGCGGCCTTCGCCAGGTCGCGCGACAGCGAGACCAGTTCGGCGGCGACGCCACGTAATCCCGCATCGGGGAAACGGTCGGCAATCCGCTCTTCCAGCCGTTCGGCGGTCTCGATGATCAGCTTCGGGTCAAGCGTGCGGTAGCGCATGGCGCCGATCTGGCCTCAGGGTTGTGCCGGCTCGTTGGTGCGCCGGCCATAGCGGTTGGGTCCAGGCTGCCCTGGAAAAAGGCACAACACAAGGAAGGCGACGATCGAGACCACCGGCACGAACAGGATCAGCGCCGCAATGCCCGGCTTGTCCAAGTCGTGCAGCCGCTTTACCGCCAGCGCGATGTTCGACCACAGCGAGGCGATGAAGGCGACGAAGAAGATGAACGACCACATGTTGCTCTCGGCCGAACCTTCCGGCACTAGCGTGAAGCGGTAGAGCGGAAAGGCCTGGATGATGGCGACGAGCAACCCGCCAAGAAAATAGGCCGCGCGACTGACGCGGCCCGAGGTTTTGAAGAAAAGCCAGGTGAGATCTGATTTGTCAGGCAAGCGGGTCCGGTCCGTATTGGTTGGCGCCCCTGGCGCCTTCGAGAATGCCGCATTCCACCAGAAACCAGATCGGGCCGATGAAAGGCACCAGCATGATCAGGCTCCACCAGCCCGACTTGCCGCGATCATGCCAGCGCTTGGCGTAGACTGCGAGTGCGAAATAGATCGAGGCCAGAGCGATGAGAATGCCAATGATGCCGATCTGGGCGCCACTGGCCGTGGTGATGCGTGTGCCGAGGATCGCATCCAGAATAAAGGCAACGATGCCAATGACGATGAAAACCCCAATGGCGGCCCAGAACTTGCCACGGTTGATGCGACCATCAAAGCTTGTGAGCAGATACTTCCAGTCCATGTCACCCCTCCAAGTTGAACCAGCGCGACCGATTGTCGCGCCGGCGGAAGGTGCGCCCGCTTTGCGCAAAGATCAATCGCGCAGCAATTCGTTGATTGAGGTCTTGGAACGGGTCCTGGCGTCGACGCGCTTGACGATGACGGCGCAGTAGAGGCTTGGACCAGGCTCGTTGTTTGGGAAGGGCTTGCCCGGCAGCGAACCGGCGACGACGACGGAATTCGGCGGCACTTCGCCATAGAAAATCTCGCCGGTGGCGCGGTCGACGATCTTGGTCGACTGGCCGATGAAGACGCCCATTCCGAGCACCGAGCCTTCGCGCACGATGCAGCCTTCGACCACTTCCGAGCGTGCGCCGATGAAGCAATTGTCCTCGATGATAGTGGGGCCGGCCTGCATCGGCTCCAGTACGCCGCCGATGCCGACGCCGCCGGACAGATGCACGTTCTTGCCGATCTGGGCGCAGGAGCCGACCGAGGCCCAGGTGTCGACCATGGTGCCTGTGTCGACATAGGCGCCGACATTGACGAAGGACGGCATCAGCACGGCGCCCGGCGCGACATAGGCCGAACGGCGCACGATCGACGACGGCACGGCGCGGAAACCCGCCTTCTCGAAGTCGACGGCACTCCAGCCGTCGAACTTCGACGGCACCTTGTCCCACCACACAGCCTCTCCGGGGCCGCCCTTGATGATCTCCATCGGCTTGAGCCGGAAGGACAACAACACGGCCTTCTTCAGCCACTGGTTGACATGCCACTTGCCGTCGGTCTGCCGCTCGGCGACACGGGCGACGCCGCGGTCGAGCAGGTCAAGCGCCGACTGGATGGCTTCGCGCGTTTCGCCGCGCGTTGCCGTCGAAATCGTGTCGCGTTCCTCGAAGGCCTTCTCAATGGTCTTTTCGAGGCTCGCCAGATCGGGCTTCGACATGAATTCGCTCCATTACCAAGCTGTTAAGGGGCTGCGCCTTAACCTGTTTTGAAAGTCGCGCGGACCCCCGGCATGCTTCGCATGCTCGGGTCTTTGCATGTAGCAGGTTCTTGTCGCAAAACCGCCGGACACTTTTGCGGAACCTGCTTATGTTAAGGCTCTATGGGGGTCAATCGCGGCTGCGCCATGGGACGGCGCAACTGAAGAATTTGGACGGGTAAGGCAATTATGACTCCTATGGAAAAGGCGGGGTGGACCCCGCTGCCGCATTCGGACGAGGATCTGGAGCGGTCGAAGAGCGTGCCGGACACGCCGCAGACGCGTGCCGAGACCTATCGACTCGCCTGGAACGATCCCGACTTCATGACGCGCCGCGAACTGCGCGCGGTCCGGCTGCAGCTCGAACTCTTGAAGCCGGAAATGATCCTGGCCGAACGCGGTATCCATTCGACGGTGATCCTGTTCGGCGGCGCACGCCTGCCGGAACCGGGCGGCGAGGCCTGGGCGGCCAAGAACGAGACGCAAAAGAAGAACCTCGAGAAGAACAGCAAATACTACGAGGAAGCGCGCAAATTCGCTCGCCTCTGCTCGCAGCAGTCGGCTGCTTCATACTACCGCGAATATGTCGTGGTGACCGGCGGCGGACCTGGTGTGATGGAAGCGGGAAACCGCGGCGCCGACGATGTCGGCGCGCCGTCGATCGGCCTCAACATCGTCCTGCCGCACGAGCAGGCACCTAACATCTATGTGACGCCGGAGCTCTGCTTCAACTTCCACTATTTCGCCATCCGCAAGATGCATTTCGTCATGCGCGCCAAGGCGGTCGCGGTATTTCCCGGCGGCTTCGGCACGATGGACGAGTTCTTCGAGACGCTGACCCTGATCCAGACCGGGCGCATGGAACGCGTGCCGGTGATCCTGTTCGGCAAATCCTTCTGGAAACGGGCGATCGATCTCGATTTCCTCGCCGAGCAGGGCACGATCAGCCCCGGCGACCAGGACATCATCGACTTCGTCGACACCGCCGACGAGGCCTGGGAGATCATCCGCCGGTTCTATAAGTTAGAGGAGTAGGGAGTAGGGGAATTGAAGAACTGACGAATGAAATGAAGAGGGATTGCAGTCTCCGGTTCGGATCGATTCCCCAATTCGTCAGTTCCTTCAATTCTTCAATTCCCTACCCCCTCCTCCACAATCGTCGTGAGAAACGTCGCGAGATCATCGGTGACGAAATCGACGTCGTCTTCCTGCGTCGGGTCGCGCTCCCAGATCTCGGAAAAGGTCGGCTCGAAATTGCGCGGCACGACAAGCACCGTGGTCATGCCCAGTGACTTCGGGACCGAAAGGTTGCGGGCAAGGTCCTCGAACATCACCGCATTGTGGCCGGTGACGGCGTGGAGTTCGGCGAACTTCTCGTAGGTCTGGCGCGCCGGTTTGGGATTGAGCCCGGCGGCGACGATATCGAAAATGTCGTCGAAATGGTCTAGGATGCCGAGCTGGCGCGCAGTGCGTTCGGCATGCCTGCGATCGCCATTGGTGAAGATGAACTTGCGGCCCGGAAGCTGGCGGATGGCGGTGCCGAGAACGGGATCGGGCACCAGCCATGAATAATCGATGTCATGGACCTTCTCTAGGAAATCGTCGGGGTCGATGCCGTGGCGCGTCATCAGCCCGTTCAGCGTCGTGCCATATTCGCGGTAGAGCTCCTTCTGCAACTTGCGCGCCTCGTCACGCGGCAGCGCCAGCAGCTCGCCGACATAGGCGGTCATCTTGACGTCGATCTGTGAGAACAGATTCGAGTGGTGCGGATAGAGCGTATTGTCGAGATCGAACACCCAGTCGGTGACATGGGCGAAGCGGGCGGGGTCGGGGAGCGTGATCATGCGCTCTTATGGCACGAAACGGGCATTCCGAAAGCGACTTTATCCACAACTTCTACTCGTTGAGGTTGCGTAAATCGCCTCACGATTCAAATTTTATGCATCCGGGAAAGGTGGCCTTCAGGGCTTGCTGGCACAGAGACAGTCTTGTGGGAGCAAGCGATGAGCAGCATAATTCTTAGATCCGCCGCCGTTGCTTTCGCCTCTGTCGCGGCCTCTCTCCTGCTGACGCTGATCATCGTTCCGGCGATGGGATTTCCGGTAAACCGCACGATCTGGCTGTCTTCCACGCTCTGTCCTCTGGTGCTGGCATGGGCCGCCAGCGCGAGCACTTTCTGGCAAAGCGACAGACTGAAAACCGCACATCGCGAGCTTGCCCGGGCTCATGCCCAGCTCGCCGCCGCGCATCGCCGCCTGGCGGAAAAGGCGAGTCGCGACGACATGACCGGCATGCTCAACCGGGAAAGCTTCTTTGCCGCGCTCGACGGTTCGCGCCGCAAGTCCAATCGTGGCGCGTTGCTGATCATCGACGCCGACCACTTCAAGAAGATCAACGACAATTTTGGCCACCTGACCGGCGATGACGCGCTGCTTTTGATCGCCAGCGCGATCCAGCGCGGTGTGCGCAGTGGCGATGTGCTCGGCCGTATCGGCGGCGAGGAGTTCGGCGTCTACCTGGTCGGCGCCACCGAACAGGAGGCCAAGCGTGTCGCCGAGCGCATTCGCCGCGAAGTCGAGCTGATCCGCTTCCGGCCGGTCGACGAGCGGACCATTCCGCTCACGGTCAGCATCGGCGGCACCGTCTGCGGCGAGGATGTCAGCGTATCGGACCTGATGCGTGCCGCCGACCGGCGCCTCTACCAGGCCAAGCACCAGGGCCGCAACCTGACGATCATCGACACCGACATTTCCGAGGCGGCGTGATCCGGCCTGCTGCAACCGGCCCGTTAAGAAAATTCTAACCCTGTTTGCACTCGGTTGTACCCGTCCACTCTGCTTTCACTGCTTTGTGGTGAAGCTTGGCACGATACTGGCTTCTGCAGCGGTGCATGTGTCGTTCCGGGAGCTGTCGTCCTGGGAAAGCCATGCGCAGTCGAGGCCCATCAGAGAGACCGATCATGAGTTTCTTCATCAGAAAAATGTCACGCCGCGCGCTCGTGCAGGCGCTGATCGCACTGCCGGCCCTGTCATTGTTCCGTAAGCTGCCTGATGCCGATGCTTCCCATGCCGATCGATCCCTGGCCGACCCGAACGAGATCGTCGAAGTCAATGGCTGGATCCTGAAGCGGAGTGATCTGGCATGATCTTCGACAGCTACGAGGCGTATCGCGCCGCGAACTTCACCCCGAAGGTCTGCATCCTCGGCTCCGGCCCGGCCGGCACCACCATTGCCCGCAAGCTCGGCGCCGCCGGTGTTCCGGTGGTGATGCTTGAGGCCGGCGCGCGGGAATTCGGCGACGAATCGCAGGATTTCTACCGGGGCACCACGGTCGGCGATTTCTATTTCGATCTCGACATCACCCGGCTGCGGTTCATGGGTGGCAGTTCCAACCACTGGGCAGGCTGGTGCCGCGTGCTCGACAAACAGGATTTCGAACCGAAAACCTGGGTGCCCGATACGGGCTGGCCGATCCGCCGCACCGACATCGAGCCCTATCTGCCGGAAGTGCGCGATATTCTCGACCTTCCGGCCTTCCGGCCGGACATGCCGATTTCGGATGACATCCGCTGGGTGCAGCTGATCAAGAGCCCGGCTGTGCGCTTCGCCGAAAAATTCGGCGACGAACTCGACAAAGCCAGGAACATCGCCGTGGTGCTCAACACCTGCGCCACTGAACTTGCCGGCGATGGCAGACGCGTGACGGGCGCCAGGCTGTGGTCGAATGGGCAGGATGCCGGCTCCTTCAGCGCCGACTATTTCATTGTCTGCACCGGCGGACTGGAAAATTCGCGGCTGCTTCTATGGTCGAACCAGCGCTCAAACGGGGGCGTCGTGCCGAATGCGACAGCGCTTGGGCGCTACTGGATGGAGCATCCGACCTTCCAGGGCGGCAACGCCATCCTGGCCGACTATGCAGAGTTCGAGGTCGATGCCGTCAACGAGGCCTTTTTCTCGCCAACGGCTGCCGCCATGGAGCGCCTGCAGATCATGAACTTCGGCATCAGGCTGATCGAAACGCCGTATCCCGGCGTCAAGAACCTCATCGCTGACCTCGCCTGTACGGCGCCCAACATGGCCGAATGGATGTCCTCCAAGCTCAGCCAGAGGCTGCGCTGCGCGGCGCAGCTCTATGTTGCCTGGGAACAGGCGCCGCTGGCCTCCAACCAGATCGAGCTGTCGAAGACCGATGTCGACCGTGCCGGCGTGCCGCGCATCGAGCTGCACTGGAAGAAATCGGAGATGGAACGCCGCACCCTGCTCGAAGGGCTCAGGCTGTTCGGCACGACCCTGATCGAGAAGAATCTCGGCCGGGTGCGCATTGCCGACTGGATCAGCAACGGTCAGGACTATCCGACCAACGACGAGACGGCGGGCCATCACCATATGGGCGGCACGCGCATGGGCACCGACGTCACCAAGAGCGTTGTCGACGCCAACTGCAAGGTGCACGGCATGGACAATCTCTATGTCGGCGGCTCCTCGGTGTTCTGCACGTCGGGCCAATGCAATCCGACCACGACGATCACCGCGCTGGCCTGCCGGCTGGGCGACCATCTGAGCAAGGTGGTCACCGCCTGACGGTTCCACAGCAACGTGCTGGATCTGAAACATCCCGGCATGCCGGCGCCTGCGATGGCCCCGGCAGATGCGCGGCGTGGCTCAGAAACCGTAGACGGCAATGCGCACCAGCACGGCGGCGGCGGCCAGCGAGACGATCAGAATGCCTAGGCCGATGGGAGAGCCCCAGCCATACCATTCCATTGCCAGCTTGGCATATTTGAACTCCTCCTCATGCGAGAGGGGCGCCCGCTGTTGAATCAAGCTCATTTCTCACTCCTTATCGGCGGCCGGCTCTTGCCTTGCGGGCACTGCGGCCGCATATTGCTGCGTTGGTCTAAATGTTAGACAGATTGATAATTAGATGATCAAAGTAAATTCGTCAAGCGAAGATCGTACCGAACTGACTGCCTCCATCGGCCTTGCCGTCATGCAATGGCAGGACGCGACGCAGGCCTATGACGAAGCGGTTGGGGCGAGGCTCGGGCTGAACATGGCCGAACGCCATTGCATCGGCCTGCTCCATGGCGGCCCACAATCGGCCGGCGCAGTCGCGACCGCGACCGGGCTGACGCCGGCTGCGGTGACCGCGCTGATCGACCGGCTGGAGGCGCGCGGCCTGCTGACGCGCACGCGCAGTCTCGAGGACAGGCGCAAGGTGGTGATCGAAGCGACCGAGGCGACGCGGGACCTGTCGGCGCGCTATTACGGCGCCATCGCGCTGGAGGGCGGAAAGGTGATCGCCACTTTCAGCGACGCCGAGTTGGCGACCATATCGCGCTTCGTCAACGCCGCGCTCGACCTGCAGCGCGCTCAGCTTGCGCGGCTGAAGGCCGAGGCCGGCTGAGCGTCAGACCATCGCCGGTTCGAGCGCCGGCTGGTCCTTGCGGCGGGCGACGATCGCCGCGAAATCGGCGGTCTGGAAGGCGTCGCGCAAGGCGTCGAAGGACGGCAGCACGAAATAGGCGCGCTGGAACTTGTCGATCTCGTAGCCGGTCCGCATCACCGTTTCGAGGTCGAAGGGCACGTGGTGTGCGCCCTTGCCTTCGACGGCGAACTGCAATTCGGTGAATGACGACATCAGGCCGGCGCCAAAGGCCTTCAGCGGCTGGCCGGCTTCCTGCATCAGGCCATACTCGGCGGTGTACCAGTAGAGCCGTGTGATCATCTCGTCGCCGCCAAGCGCGATGATGTCGCCGGCCTTGCGGCCATACATCTGCATAAAGTCGGCGAACACCGGCTGCGACAGCACTGGCACGTGGCCGAAGAAATCGTGGAACATGTCGGGCTCGACGATGTAGTCGAGCTCCTGCCTGGTCCGCAGCCAGTTGGTGACCGGGAAGCGGCGATCGGCAAGATGGTCGAAGAAGGGGGCTGCGGGAATGAGACCCGGCACGGCAACGATCTCCCAGCCGGTCAGCTTGCGCAGCTTGGCGCTGACCTCCTCGAAATCGGGGATGCGGTCGAGCAGGCCAAGTTTTTCGACACCATCGAGATAGGAGTGATGGGCCAGCTTGCGTGTCAGCTTGGTCTGGCGGTCGCACAGTGTGCGCCACACCGCCTGCTCCTCGGCGCTGTAATCGTAGCCCTGGGCCACGGTGAAATCGGCACGGCAGACCGAATAGTCGCCACGCAAGCCCTGCGCCGCGCAGTCGCGGGCATATTCGGCAACGCTCATCGTCGTCATGGTCTTTCTCCTCGCAAATCATGAATGGCTGACGTGCCGGAAGCGTAACCGAATTCCCCGAGGCAAATCGGTTTTGATGATGGCTCAAAGGCAGAATTCTGGATAATATTTACTCGCAAATTTATTCAGAGGAGTGAAAATGCCTCAATTCGACGATTTTGAGATCAAGATGCTCGATGTCCTGCAGCGCGACGGGCGCAAGCCGGTGTCCGAGCTGGCGCAAGAAATCGGCCTGTCGACGACGCCGTGCGCGCGGCGCTTCGAGGCGCTGCAGGAGGCCGGCATCATCAAGGGTTTTGCCGCGATGATCAGCCGCCGCGCGGTCGGCCTGATGGTCGAGGTGTTCATCCAGGTGCGCCTCGTCAGCCACAGCGACGGCTCGCCCGAAAGCTTCATCGCCGCCGTGCAGCGCATGGACGAGGTGTCCTCATGCTGGACGATGACCGGCGACCACGATTTCCTGCTGCATGTCATGGTGCCGTCGGTCGACGAGCTCAACGCCTTCGTCATGCACCGGCTGATGCGGCTCGATGGCGTGCGCGACGTCCACACCCAGCTGGTACTGCAGAACATCAAGGGACCCGGCCACGTACCGCTCGCCCACCTCCGGCGGTGACAATGCCTGCCTTCGCACTCCTTGGGGAAAAGCTGCACGCAAACTGCTGAAACGGGCCAAGCGCGTGTCCACATCGCCGGCCAGCTTGCGCGGACCAAATCCCCAGGAGGTCCGCCGTGAAAATCGTCCTGATCAATCCACCGCATACCGCCATCGGCAGCCGCGTGCCGGACGATCATTTGCCGCCGCTCGGCCTCCTGGCGCTGGGCGGCCCGCTGATCGATGCCGGCCATGAGGTGCGGCTCGTCGACGCCGAATTCGGGCCGATGCCGCTCGAGAGTGTGGTGCGCAACGCGCTCGCCGATCACCCCGACTTCATCCTGATCGGCCATTCCGGCTCGACCTCGGCGCACCCGACCGCCTTGCTGATCGCTGAGCAGATCAAGGAGCGCGAGCCGGCGACCATCATCATCTATGGCGGCGTCTTCCCGACCTATCACTGGCGCGATATCCTGGCCGCTACCGATGTCTTCGACTTCATCGTGCGCGGCGAGGGCGAAGCAACGGTCGTGGCGCTGGTCGAGGCGCTGGAAATGCGCCAGCCGCCGGCGAGCGTGGCTGGCATCGCCTTTCGCGACGATCTGCACCGACCCTTCGCCACGCAGCCGGCGATGACCATTGCCGACCTCGACGCCTACCGCGTCGGCTGGGAGCTGATCGACCATATCGACTACAGCTCCTGGGGCGGCAAGCGTGCTGTGGTCATGCAGTTTTCGCGCGGCTGCCCGCATCTGTGCAACTATTGCGGCCAGCGCGGCTTCTGGACCCGCTGGCGGCATCGCGATCCGGTGAAATTCGCGCAAGAAATCGCCTGGCTGCATCGCGAGCACGGCGTTGAACTGATCAACCTCGCCGACGAGAATCCGACGGTTTCGAAGAAGGCCTGGCGCGCCTTTCTCGATGCCCTGATCGCCGAGAACGTGCCGGTGCTGATCGTCGGTTCGACCCGTGCCGACGACATCGTGCGCGATGCCGATATCCTGCATCTCTACCGCAAGGCCGGTGTCATCCGCTGGCTGCTGGGTATGGAAAACACCGACGAACAGACGCTTCAATTGATCCGCAAGGGCGGCAGCACCTCATCCGACCGCGAGGCAATCAGGCTGCTGCGCCTGCACGGCATCCTGTCGATGGCGACCTGGGTCGCCGGCTTCGAAGATGAGGGGTTTCGTGACCTGTGGCGCGGCTTTCGCCAGTTGATCGCCTATGATCCGGACCAGATCCAGGCGCTCTATGTGACGCCGCATCGCTGGACACCGTTCTTCCGCATCGCCCGGGACCGCAAGGTGATCCAAAAGGACGCGCGCCTGTGGGACTACAAGCACCAGGTGCTGCAGATGACGCGGCTGAAACCCTGGATGCTGTTCTTCAGCGTCAAGCTGATCGAACTGGCGGTGCAGTCGCGGCCGAAGGCGCTGGCCCGCATCCTGTTTCACAGGGATCCCGAACAGCGCCATTCGATGCGCTGGTATACGCAAATGGGCCGCCGCGTCTGGTTTCGCGAAGTCTGGGGATTTCTGGTCCGCGACGGCAGGGTGAAAGACGGTCCGACGCTCTCCGAATTCTGGGGTGCGCCGCAGGACGCGGAGGAGGAATCGATGACCGTTCGACGTTCGATGCGCAAGCTGGCACAGCCCGAGATCACGATTTCGGCACGCGGCTGATGGCCTTGGCAATTTCCTAAAGACAATACGCGACGCATGCATTGACATACGTCGCGTATCCACCCACATCCAACATACGGGACGTATGTGAATGACCGTTCCGGATGTTGGAGTGCAGCGATCCAAAAACCTGAACCTTGCGGACGGCTCTCGCCCCCTCGGCGAAGCCACGTCGCGATCGTCGGGAGGTCTGGCCTGCCTTGTCTAGATGGAGTGAACCAATGACCAAACGCGACGCGATCTTTCCTGCCGGCCGGCAGGCCCTCTACGAGATCAACCGCTATTCGGCGGCTATCCGCTCGGGCGACTTTCTTTTCGTTTCCGGCCAGGTCGGCAGCCGCGAGGACGGGTCGCCCGAGCCGGTCTTCGAAAAGCAGGTGCAGCTTGCCTTCGACAATCTCGCGGCGGTGCTGAAGGCCGCCGGCTGCGCGTTCGACGACATCGTCGACGTGACCACGTTCCACACCGATCCGGCCGCGCAGTGGCAGGCGATCGACGCCGTTCGCCTGAAGGTGTTCGGTGAACCGCCCTACACGAACTGGACTGCGGTGGGCGTGAACTGGCTGGCGGGCTTCGATTTCGAGATAAAGGTCATCGCGCGCCTTCCTCAGGCCGCCTGATCGATCGGCGGCGAGCGGCCAAGCGGCCGTCCGCCGCTCAGGGCACGATCAGCGTACCGGCGCCGTGTTCGGTGAACAGTTCCAGCAGCACCGAATGCGGCGTCTTGCCGTTGAGGATGACGACGCCCTCGACGCCGCGCTCGATCGCTTCGATGCAGGTTTCGACCTTGGGGATCATGCCGCCCGACACCGTGCCGTCCTTGATCAGTGCCTTGGCTTCCGCGACGGTCAATTCGTCGATCAGCTTCTTGTTCTTGTCGAGCACGCCCGGCACGTCGGTGAGGAACAGCAGGCGCGAGGCCTTGCAGGCGCCGGCAATGGCGCCGGCGAATGTGTCGGCGTTGATGTTGTAGGTGTGGCCGTCGCGGCCGGGCGCCACCGGTGCCAGCACCGGGATCATCTCGGAGCGGGCCAGAAGGTCGAGCAAGGTGCGGTCGACCTCGACCGGCTCGCCGACGAAGCCGAGATCGAGCACGCGCTCGATGTTGGAGTCCGGATCGATCATGGTCTTGCGCGCTTTTTCGGCAAAGACCATGTTGCCGTCCTTGCCGCACAGGCCGATCGCCCATTCGCCCTCGGCGTTGATCAGCGCGACGATCTCCTTGTTGATCGAGCCGGCCAGCACCATTTCGACGATCTCGACCGTCTTCTGGTCGGTGACGCGCAGACCACCTTCGAACTTCGATTCAATGCCCATCTTGGCCAGCATGGCACCAATCTGCGGGCCGCCGCCATGGACGACGATCGGGTTGACGCCGGACTGCTTCAACAGCGCGATGTCTCGCGCGAAGGCCTTGCCGAGCTCGATGTCGCCCATAGCATGGCCGCCATATTTCACCACGACCGTCTTATGTTCGTAGCGCTGCATGTAGGGCAGCGCCCGCGACAGCAGGGCGGCCTGCATTTCGGCGGTGGCGGTTATTTCCGTCATCGGCTTGGTTCCCGGCTTTTGGTTTTATGCATGTCGTTGTCCCAAAACCGCTGGACACTTTTGGGCGACATGCATCAGGTAAGGACGGCGGCGTCTTAGCGGGAATTGACGCCGCCCGCAAATGGCTTTGCTGTCATATTCGAGCGCCTCACGACCTCGTCATCATGACGGCACCATCAGCGGCGCCCTGCGGCCGCGCCAACCCGAGATCTTCTCCATCTGAGCGGCAAGCGACAGAAGCGTCTCCTCATCGCCCGGACGGCCCGCTGCCTGGATGCCGAGCGGCAGGCCGGCATCGGTGACATGGACCGGCAGTGCGATCGATGGCTGGCCGCTGACATTCTGGATCGCGGGCCAGTGGGTGAACCAGAGGCTCTTGTCCATCAGCTGGCCGAAGAATGGCTTCAGCTTCAGCAAGGGCGTCATACGAAGCTTGTCGAGCAGGTTCTCGATGAGCTCGTCGGCGCCTTTTGGATCCATGGCACCGCAGGCGAGCGGCGGGTGGGCAATGATCGGCATCAGCACGGCATCGTATTGAGCGGTGTCCGCGATCAACTGCCGCGAGGCGGCATGCAGCCGCTGCAGGTCGGCATAGGTCTCGCCGGCCGATACCATTTCGCCGAAGCGGGCGAGCACGCGCGTCGTCCGCTCGATGTCACCGGTAACGGAACGGCCGACACGCAGCGCTTCCGCACGCATCGTACCGGCGACGGCGGAGGCAACCGTCCGGCAGAAGTCGGCGAAGAAATCGCGCCCGATAAAGGGCAGATCGATTTCCTCGACCGTGTGGCCGCCCTCCCGAGCAAGCGCCACCGCCGTGTCGAGCGCTTTGAGCGTCTCAGCCGAGATCGGCAGGCCAAGCGGCGATTTGCGGTACACAGCCAGGCTGAGCTTGCCGGGATCGCGCGCGGCGGCCGCCGTGAACGTGCCTTTCGGCGCCGGTGCGGCATAGGGGGACAGAGGATCGGGACCGTGGGTGAGGTCGAGCAGCAACGCGCAATCGCGCACCGAACGGGTAAGCGCATGATCGACGACCATGCCGTACCAGCTTTCGCTCACCAAGGGCGTCAGCGGGGTGCGGCCGCGCGAGGTCTTCAGGCCGACAAGCCCGGTGCAGGCGGCGGGGACGCGGATCGAGCCGCCGCCATCCGAGGCATGCGCCACCGGCACGACGCCGGCGGCAACCAGTGCCGCCGCACCGCCCGACGAGCCGCCGCTGGTGTGGCCGGTGTTCCAGGGATTGCGGGTGATGCCGAAGGCCTTGGATTCGGTCATCAGCCGAAGCCCGTGTTCCGGCGACGTCGAGGTGACGATCGGAATGAGCCCGGCGGCGAGAAAACGGTCGGTCAGCACAGAATTGACGTCGGCCAGCCATGCCGGAATGCGGCTGCCACCATGCGTCGGCACGCCCTTGATGGCGATGCCGAGATCCTTGATGGCGAACGGGACGCCAGCCAGCGGCAGCGAGCGGTCGACGGTCTTGGCGCGGGTGCGGGCGGCATCATAGAGCGGCTCTGCCGTAGCGTTGATGTCGGGACGGGTGGCCTCGGCGCGGGCAATCGCGGCTTCGGTCAGCTCGACGGCCGGGACTTCGCCCTTGCGGACCAGATCGGCGAGGCCGATGGCGTCTTCTTCCCAAAGGATTCGTTCAACCGACACGCGCGCTCCCCCGTCACTGCAGGCAAGCTAGCCAGTGGCGATTTCATTGGCAATCGGCAGGGCTGGCGGCACACAAAAGCTTAGGCGTGCACAAGGTTATTTCCGCCGTTGCAAATACATTGCAATCGCCTAATTTGCCTGAGATGACGCCGCAGGACATCACCAAGCTGATTGTCCGAACTTCGATGAAGGATCGGGCTGCGTTCGACCTGCTCTACCGGCAGACCAGCGCGAAACTTTTCGGCGTCTGCCTTCGTGTATTGAACGACCGGGGAGATGCGGAAGAAGCGCTACAGGAAGTCTTCGTCAAGATATGGACGAAGGCGGATCGTTTTGCCGTCTCCGATCTGAGCCCGATCTCCTGGCTGGTGGCGATAGCGCGCAACCACGCGATCGATCGCGTCAGGGCGCGACGCAAACCTGCCGCCGATATCGACGCCGCGCTCGACGTGGCCGATCCGGCGCCGGGGCCTGAAGCGATGGTGGTGGCGGGCGACGAATCCGAACGCATCCATCATTGTCTCGATGAGCTGGAGAAGGACCGGGCGGCGGCCGTCCGGGGCGCCTATCTCAAGGGCGAAAGCTATGCCGAACTGGCGGAGCGCCATGGCGTGCCGCTGAACACGATGCGTACCTGGCTGCGCCGCAGCCTGTTGAAACTCAGAGAATGTCTGGAAAGATGACGCTGGCGGAAAACACAGGACCGGAACGTGGAGGCGACGACATGCTCGCCGCCGAATACGTTCTCGGCGTGCTTGATGCCGACGAACGCCAGATCGCCTCCCGTCGCATCGATGCGGAGAACGACTTCGCCCGCCTTGTCGACGGCTGGGCGGTCAGTTTTTCGCCGCTGGCCGCCGCCTACCCGGAAATCGAGCCGCCGGCTTCGGTGAAGACCGCGGTCGATCGCAGGCTGTTTGCGTCCGCCGCTTCCGTGACCGCACCCACCCAACCGCGAGGCCTGTGGTCCAGCCTGGCCTTCTGGCGCGGCCTTGCCGCGGCGGCGGTTGCGGCACTCGCCATCTACATCGCTGTGCCCATCCTCAACCCTCCGGTCGAGCCGCAGGCACGCCTCGTCGCTTCGCTCGCCGCTGAGGGCAGCGACGTCAAATATCTCGCCGTCTACGACGCCGCGCATCACGAGGTCGGCCTGTCGCACGTCTCCGGTGAGCGTACTTCCGGCAAGGACTTCGAACTGTGGATGATCGAGGGCAAGAACCCGCCGGTCTCGATGGGCGTCATTCCGGCAGGTGCCACGGCGCACATCATCGTCTCGCCGGCGGCCCAGCAGAAGCTCGCCCAGGGCGCGGTGCTTGCCGTCAGCCTCGAGCCGGCAGGCGGTTCGCCGACGGGCCAGCCAACCGGACCGGTGGTCGCCGCGGGCGATCTGAAGGGCATCTGACCGGCTCTTGGTGCAAAAATCAAAACAGACTACCTGAAGTCTATCCCTCGCTACGCATTTCAAATAACAGCATGTTAGCCGGCAATGGGTTGCGTCGGAAAATCTCTCCGACCGTGCAAATAAAATAAAAATCACAATATTTCTGAAACTCGCACATTTTTGTTCCGTATCTCCTCGCGTCCCCAAAGATGGGAAGAGAAAAACCCGAGGAGTTTAACATCATGCGTAGATTCGCCACCCTTTTGCTCGCCGTTACGATCGCCGTTTCCGCGCTTGCCACCGCCGCCTATGCCGAAAACCCGACGGTCGGCGGCGCCGCCATGTATGCCAACAAGAACATCGTCGAGAACGCCGTGAACTCGAAGGACCACACGACCCTGGTCGCTGCGGTCAAGGCTGCCGGCCTGGTCGAGACGCTGCAGGGCGCCGGTCCGTTCACCGTGTTCGCGCCGACCAACGAGGCCTTCGCAGCCCTTCCGGCCGGCACGGTCGAGACGCTGATCAAGCCCGAAAACAAGGACAAGCTCACCAAGATCCTGACCTGTCATGTCATCGGCGCCAAGGCGATGGGAGCGGACGTGGCCGCGATGGCCAAGGCTGATGGCGGCACCCACAAGGTCAAGACGGTCGGCGGCTGCGAGCTGTCGCTCAAGGCCGATGGCGGCAAGGTCACCGTCACCGACGAGAATGGCAATGTCGCCAATGTGACGATCGCCGATGTCGAGCAGTCCAACGGCGTTATTCACGTCATCGACAAGGTTCTTTTGCCGAAGATGTAACTTCTTTTGCTCAAGATGTAACAGGGGGCTTGCTGCCGGCGAACTGGCAGCAAGGACCCTCCGCCGATTGCATGATCCCGCTCCCGTGATCCGCAATTGACCCGCGCACTCCGCGTCGTCCACGTTCAGATGTGGGACGGCGCGGAGTGTTCGTTCGAGGGCCGCCGTCACCGGCTTTTGATTTCCGCGCGGCGGCATAGTTTGGCAAAGAGACAACAGGAGGAATTGGTCATGAACCGTCGCGACTTTCTTTTGAGCGGTGCCGCCGCCATCGGCGTCGTCGGGGCCGCGGCAACGATGCTGCGCATGGGCGATCCGCAAGCCGCGCGGGCGGCCGAGACGTTCGAAGTCACCAAGACTGACGCCGAGTGGAAAGCCATCCTGTCGCCGGCTGCGTTTGACGTGCTGCGCAAGGAAGGCACGGAATATCCCGGCACCAGCCCGCTGCTCAACGAACACCGCAAGGGCACCTTTGCCTGTGCCGGCTGCGACCTGCCGGTCTATTCGTCGGAGACGAAGTTCGATTCCGGCACCGGCTGGCCGAGCTTCTGGCAGGAGATCCCCAAGGCGATCGGCACGACCGTGGACCGCTCGCTCGGCATGACGCGCACAGAGGCGCATTGTCGCCGGTGCGGCGGCCATCTCGGCCATGTCTTCGACGACGGTCCGGCGCCGACCGGCCTGCGCCACTGCATCAACGGCGTCGCGCTGACCTTCAAGCCCGCCACAGCCTAGCGAGTAGCGAGATCGCTCGCCTCAACCATTCACTATTCGCTATTCACTATTCACTATTCACTATTCACTATTCAATCAGTGACCGCCACCGCCGCCACCAGCCGCGGCCGGCTTGCGGATCAGCATGGTGAACAGGCCAAGCGTCGCAAACAGCACCGTCAGCATAAAGAACACGTCCATGAAGGACAGCAATGCCGCCTGCTGCTGGACCATGCCCGACAGCTTGGAGATCGCGGCACTTGTCGCGTCCAAGCCGGGGGTCTGCTCGAAATTGAGCGTCATGTTCTGCAGCTTGGCCTGCGCGGCCTCACTGCCCCATTGCACGTGCTCGGAGAGCCTTGCGTAGTGGAAGGCATTGCGGTCGATCAGCACGGTGTTGATCAGCGCAAGGCCGACGGCGCCGCCAAGGTTGCGGGTGAGGTTGAACAGGCCTGACGCATTCTTCAACCGCTCGGGCGGCAGCGTGCCGAGCGCAATGTTGTTGATCGGCACCATGCACAGCATCATCGAACAGCCGCGCAGGATCTGCGTATGAGCAGCTCATAGAAATCCCAGTCGGCGGTCAGATGCGTCATCCACCAGGTGCCGGTGGCGAAGCCGAAGAAGCCGACCATCATCATCAGCCGAGGGTCCATCTTGTTCGACAGGATGCCCGAGATCGGCGCGGTGAAGAACATGGCCAGGCCGCTGACGAACAGCGCCTCGCCGATCATCATCGAATCGTAGCCGCGGATGCGCCCGAGGAACACCGGGTAG
The DNA here is from genome assembly GCA_004017275.1 of Mesorhizobium sp. Taxonomy (GTDB): domain Bacteria; phylum Pseudomonadota; class Alphaproteobacteria; order Rhizobiales; family Rhizobiaceae; genus Mesorhizobium. The sequence continues at coordinate 104,078 of SAKE01000012.1, forward strand.
AGATAGGTCAAGCCGTAGAGGCCGATGCCGATGACGAAGGAGAACAGCGAGCCGAAGGCGAAGTTGATGTTGGTGAAAGCCTTCAGATCGACGATCGGCTCCTCGGCGGTGAACACGCGCCAGAAGAACAACACCCCGCCAATGGTCATGACAATGGCGCAGATGAACACGCCCTGATCCTGCAGCCAGTCATTGTTGGGGCCTTCCTCGAGCACATATTCCATGCAGCCCAGGAAGGCCGCCATGCCGGCGAGGCCCCACCAGTCGAACTTGCTGAACAGCTTGAGATTGGGCTTGTCGAAGTCGATCAGCGTCCAGGCCGCCGTCGTCACCAGGATGCCGGGCACGACGTTGACCAGGAACAGCCAATGCCAGGACATGGCATGGCTGATATAGCCGCCGACGGTCGGGCCGATGGTCGGCGCCAGCGTCGCCACAAGGCCGATCATCGGCGAGACGACGGCGCGGCGCGACGGCGGGAAGATGGTGAAGGCGGCAGCGAAGACGCTCGGGATCATGCCGCCGCCGATGAAGCCCTGCACGGCGCGGTAGACGATCATCTGGTCGATGTTGGTGGCGGTCGCCGCCAGCGCACTGGCCGCGGTGAAGCCTGCCGCCGAGATCGTGAACAGCACCCGCGTCGACAACATCCGGCTGAGGAAACCCGACAGCGGGATCATCACCACTTCGGCAATCAAATAGGCGGTCTGCACCCACGGGATTTCATCGGAGCTGGCGCTCAGGCCAGCCTGGATCTCGGCCAGCGAAGCGGAGACGATCTGGATGTCCAGGATGGCCATGAACATGCCAAACACCATCGCCAGGAAGGCGATGACGCGCCGCGTCGATATGGTGTCAGGCACTGCCGGCCTTGCCGGCGGCGCTCCTGCTGTCAGGGTTGCGGTTGCCATGGCATTGCTCCCCAGCCGCCGCTCAGTTCGACGCCACAGGGGCGGTGCGGCTGTCGACGGCGACGACGACGCTCAGGCCGGCGCGCAGCTTGCCGCTCTTCAGCGCGTCGGCGGGCACGTCGATGCGGACCGGAACGCGCTGCACGACCTTGGTGAAGTTGCCGGTGGCGTTCTCGGGCGGCAGCAGCGAGAACACTGCACCCGAAGCCGGCGCCAGCGACGAGACGGTGCCCTCGAAGTCTTGGCCGTCGGTTGCATCGACCGAGATCTTGACCTTCTCGCCGGGAACCAACCGGGCAAGCTGCGTCTCCTTGAAGTTGGCGACGATGTAGAGCTTGTCCATCGGCACGATGACGGCGAGCTTCTGGCCGGGGCTGACGAGGTCGCCCTGCTCGACGGAACGGTTGCCGACGACGCCGTCATAGGGCGCCTTGAGCACGGTGAAGGAAAGATCCCGCAAGGCCTTGTCGTGGCTGAGCTGCAAGGACGCCAGCGTGCTTGCCGATTCGGCGCGCTGCGCCTGCAGCACGCCGATATTGGCCTGCGCCGCGGCAATCTGCGCGTCGGCGCCGACAAGCGCCGCATCGGCCTGCTGGACCGCCATCTGGGCGTCGTCCAGCTGCGCCTGCGTGCCGACATGCGTCTTGAGCAGTTGCGACGCACGATCGGCGGCTTTCGCCGCATTGCCGGCCACAGCCTGGTCGGCGACCTTCTGCGCCTGTGCCTGCTGCAGCGAGGCGCGCGCCGCTTCGGTCTGGGCGTCGATACGGTCGAGCGTCTTGCTCAAGGTGGCGATCTGCGCCTCGGCCTGGGCGACGGCAATCTTATAGTCGCCGTCGTCGACGACAAGCAGCGGATCGCCGGCCTTGACCAGCTGGTTCTCGCTGACCTTGACCTGATCGACATAGCCGGAAATCTTGGGCGAGATGAACGCCATGTCCGCCTGGACATAGGCATCGTCCGTCGAGATCATGAAGCGGCCCGTGGTCCAGTAGTCGTAGCCGTACCAGGCGCCGGCGCCCAGCAAGGCAACGCCGATGATCGGCAGCAGCAAGGAGCGTACCGAGCGCTTCTTCTTGGCCGGAGCCTCCACCGGCGGCGGCGAGACGGGCTTCACAGGCACTTCTGGTGCTTCCGTCGCGGGCGCGACCTTGGCGTTGGGGAAAGGACGGACTTCTGCTGATGTTGGCGCGTTCGAGGACATGACATCTCTCTAAAGTAATAATACTGAACCGTTCGGTTCGATCCGGCCGTTGACATAGCGCGTAAAGAGGACCATATCAAGGGTAATCGAACCGGTTGGTTCGAATTATTTTCGAGGTGTGACCTTTATGGCCGAGACTCCGCCCAGCGTGGAAAACGAGTCGTGCGACGACCTGTTGGAAAGCTTGCGCCGTGGCCGCCCGGCGGCGGGGCAGGATCCGGTCAAGCGTAGCCAGATCATCGACGGCGCCCGTCGTGTCTTCATCGACAAGGGCTTCGAAGCCGCCTCGATGAACGACATCACCCGCGAGGCCGGTGTCTCCAAGGGCACGATCTATGTCTACTTCGCCAACAAGGAAGAGCTGTTCGAGGCGCTGATCGAGGAAGAGCGCGGCACCATCTTCAAGAACATGTATGACGTGCTCGACCGCGCCGACGACCTGCGCGAGACACTGGTCAAGTTCGGCAAGGTGCTGTCCCTCAAGATCACATCGGCCAAGGTCATCCAGGCGCAGCGCACGGTGATCGGCGCATCCGACCGGATACCGGACATGGGCGCGCGTTTTTACGAACGCGGACCCAAACGCGGCCACGACAAGATGGTGGCCTTCCTGAACGCCGCCATCGATCGCGGCCTGCTGCGCATCGACGATGTCGACCTCGCCGCCTATCAGTTCACCGACCTTTGCCTTGCCGGTCTTTTCCGCCAGTGCATCTTTGCCTACCGCACCAAGGCCCCGGGCCAGGACGAGATCGACCACATCGTCAGGTCGGGCGTCAGAATGTTCCTGTTGGCCTACGGCACTGAAAGGCTTACCGAGGAAGAAAGCCACCAATTGATTGCAATCGAGGCGAAGCGCTAGCCAGCGCCCTCTTACCCGCCATTGGCGGCGAGCACGATGGCAGCCTGCAATTCCTGCAGGCCCTGGGCCTTTTCCGAAGACGTGGCCAGAACGAACGGGAACGCCGCCGGCCGCTTCTTGATCTTTGCCAGCGTCTCCTCGATCAGCCGCGGCACGCCGGCGGTCTTGATCTTGTCGGTCTTGGTCAGCACGATCTGGTAGGACACCGCCGCCTTGTCGAGCAGCGAGAGCACTTCGTCATCCTTGGCCTTGATGCCGTGGCGGGCGTCGATCAGCACATAGACGCGCTTCAGCGTGACGCGGCCCTTGAGATAGTCGAAGACCAGCTTGGTCCACTCGTCGACCTTCTCCTTCGGCGCGGTGGCGTAGCCATAGCCGGGCATGTCGACCAGCGCCAAGGGCGGCAGGTCGGCACCCTCACCCGAAAATCCGTCTGGCACGAAATAGTTGAGCTCCTGCGTGCGCCCCGGCGTGTTGGAGGTGCGCGCTAGCCCCTTCTGATTGACCAGAGCGTTGATCAGCGACGACTTGCCGACATTCGAGCGGCCGGCAAAGGCGATTTCCGGCGGTCCTTCCGGCGGCAGGAACTTCATCGCCGGCACGCCGCGGATGAAGATCCACCCCCGCGTGAACAGTTCGGGGCCGATCGTGCTGCTGTTCAGAGCGTTCAAGCTGCTGCCTCCAGAAGAGAAATATTGGCACCCCGGATAGCATCGAGGTTGCGGCTGACCTTGTCCACCGGCCAGTCCCACCATGCCACCGCCAGCAGCCGCCGGACCGTGCGGTCGTCGAAACGTGTCTTCACCAGCTTGGCGGGATTGCCGGCGACGATCGCATAGGGCGGCACGTCGTGTGTCACCACCGACTTCGCGGCAATGATGGCGCCATGGCCGATTTCCACCCCGGGCAGAATCACCGCCTCCATGCCGATCCAGACATCGTTGCCGACCACCGTGTCGCCGCGAACCTCCTTCGACCATGTCGCCGGGTCAAAACCCTTTTCCCAGCCATGGCCGAAAATATTGAACGGATAGGTCGAAAAGCCGGACATGGCGTGGTTGGCGCCGTTCATGATGAAGCGGGCGCCCTCGGCGATGGCGCAGAACCTGCCGATGACGAGCTTGTCGCCGATGAACGGATAGTGGTGAAGCACGCATTTTTCGGCGAATTTGTCCGGCCCGTCCGGGTCGTCATAATAGGTGAAGTCGCCGATCTCGATGTTCGGCGCGTTCACCAGTCCCTTGAGGAAGCCGACGCGGGTATGCATCGGTATCGGGTGCTTGATGTCAGGATTGGGTCCGTCCATGTCGAAATCCGTCAGAGAAATGGCCGCCGGGCGCATCCGAAACCCGCATGCGCTGTCCAAAATAGCGTGATCCGCCCTATAGCACCAATCGTCTGACGAGCGAGCTTTCCTTGATGGCTTTGCTCATTTGTTGCCGGCGACACCTTCGACTATGAGCAAAGAACCGGGGTCCCGTGGAGGCCCTACAGGACCCCGGTCTGCCGTCACGGCCTCCCAAACACCGGCGCCTTTGCGCCGGAAGCCGTCTTGGCATGGGCATTTTGCCCGCGTCGCGAAAACGCGTGGTCCGCAACGACGCAAAATCCATGGCCTCCGCAGGGCATGCCGTGGGATGGCAACGTGCAATTACGAGGCGCGGCGAGCCAAAGTTTCGCCGACGAGCGGAGATGGATCGGTCGGGATGTCCCGCCAACGAAAAGCCCCGCGCGAGGCGAGGCTTTGAAGGCTGGAGAAAGCTCGGCGCCTTCTATTCCGCTGGTGACGGTTTCTTTCGGAACAGCGCGACCAGATTGTCCCAGAGCTCGATCTTGGCGCCCTGGCGCTTCATGATCACCCCCTGCTGGAGGATCGACAGCGTGTTGTTCCAGGCCCAGTAGATGACCAGGCCGGCCGGGAAACCAGCCATCATGAAGGTGAAGATGACAGGCATCCAGGTGAAGATCGCGGCCTGCGTCGGATCCGGCGGCGTCGGGTTCATGCGCATCTGCAGGAACATGGTGACGCCCATGATCAGCGGCCAGACGCCGATCATCAGCATGTGCGGCAGCGTGACCGGGATCAGGCCGAACAGATTGAACAGCGATGTCGGATCGGGTGCCGCCAGATCCTGGATCCAGCCGAAGAACGGCGCATGCCGCATCTCGATGGTGATGTAAAGCACCTTGTAGAGCGAGAAGAAGACCGGGATCTGCAGCGCCACCGGCCAGCAGCCGGCAAGCGGGTTGATCTTCTCGGTCTTGTACAGCTCCATCATCGCCTGCTGCTGCTTCATCTTGTCGTCCGCGTATTTCTCGCGGATTTCGAGCATTTTCGGCTGCACCTTCTTCATATTCGCCATCGACGCGTAGGACTTGTTGGCAAGCGGATAGAAGATGGCCTTGACGATGACGGTGGTGGCGAGGATGGCCAGGCCGAAATTGCCGAAGAATTTGTAGAGCGTGTCGATCAGCCAGAACATCGGCTTGGTGATGAAGTGGAACCAGCCCCAGTCGATCAACAGGTCGAACCGTTTGATGTGACGGTCTTCCGCATAGGCGTTGATCTTGCCGACTTCCTTGGCGCCGGCGAAGATTTCGCTCTCCACTGTTGCCGACTGGCCGGCATCGACGGTGATCGGGTCGGTCAGGAAGTCGGACTGGTAGCGGTGGCGGCCGTCCTCGAAATAGGCGTAGCGCGGCTGGAACGGCTGTTTTTCGGTCGGCACCAGCGTCACCGCCCAGTATTTGTCGGTGATGCCGAGCCAGCCGTCGGTCGACTTGCCCGGGGTGAACTGCTTGTCCTTTTCGATGGACGCGTATTTGTGTTCCTGCAGGCCTTCGGTGCCGGTGAAGCCAATCAGGCCCTCATGCAGCACATAGGTGCTGGCGACGAGCGGCTTGTCGAAGCGGGTGACGCGGCCGTAATTGGACAGCGAGACGGCGGCAGTGCCGGCATTCTGCACCGTGTCGGAAACCGTGAACATGTAGTTGGTGTCGACGGAAAAGGTGCGCTTGAAGGTCAGGCCCTTGTCGTTCGAATAGGTCAGCGTGACCGGCGTCGTCGGCGTCAGCGTCGCATTGCCGTCGACGGCCCACACAGTCTCGGGACCAGGCACCGCGCCCGTCTTGTCGTTGCCGACGAAGCCTATCTCGGCATAGTAGCCATTGGGCAGCGCTGCCGGGTTGAGCAGGCTGATCTCGGGTGAGTTCTTGTCGACCGTCTCGGTGTAGTGCTTGAGCTTGAGGTCGTCGAGACGGGCGCCGGTCAGGTTGATCGAACCTTCCAGGCTCGGCGTATCGATCTTGGCGCGGGTCGTCGTGGCAAGCGCCTGTTCGCGGCCGGCCGGCGTCACCGCATCGGTGCCGGGTGCATTCGGAATGGCGCCAGGCGCGGCTGGCGTTCCGGTGTCGGTGCCGGGATTTGTGTCGGCGGCCTTCTTCTGCTCCTCGATCCTCTGCTGTTCGACGCGAGCTGCCTCGCGCTGGGCTTCGCTCCGCGGCAAGACGTAAAAATACTGCCATACCGCCAGGATCAGCACCGACAGCGCGATGGTGATGAAGAAGTTCCGGTTGTTTTCCATCGAAAGCCCTTGGCCTATCGTGTTCCGCGCAGTCGGCGGGAGAGTTCGGCCTTCAACTGGCCGAACGGAGTGGTAAGCACGTCTTCGCGTCCGACGATGACATAGTCATTGCCAGGCGCCATGTCACTTGCCGCATGCGTACGGACAGCCTCTCGCAGCCGCCGCCGGACGCGGTTGCGGACAACCGCATTGCCGACTTTCTTGGTGACGGTGTAGCCGACGCGCGGCGACAGGCCGTCGCCACGGTCGAGAACTTCCACGAGAAAAAGCCGCCCGCGTCGCTTTTCACCACGACGGACGGCCAGGAATTCCGCGCGCTTCAGAAGCCGCTTGGGATTTGGTCCCACTGGCTTACCGGTTGCGGGCAACGATCTCGTCTTCCGTTCAGGCGCTGAGCCGCTTGCGGCCGCGGTTGCGGCGAGCTGCGACGACGCCGCGACCACCCTTGGTGGCCATGCGGGCACGGAAGCCGTGCCGACGTTTGCGGACGAGTTTGGACGGTTGGTAGGTACGCTTCATTTGTTTTAATACCGCGGGGTGCGGCCCTTCTTGATTCTGTCACTGTGTAACAGGAGCTTTGCCGGGCCGGCTTTGGCGCGATCGAAACCGCGCCGGGACGAATGGCCCGAGCGTGTGCGGGCTTATAGAAAGAAGGCTTTTGGAAGTCAATCCGGCGTTGTTTGGGCCGCTTTGCGTTTCCGACCAAGGATGAAATTGGCAAAAAAGCCGTAATCGCCTAATCTGCGTTGATCAAGTGATTGTGAAGAGCCGCATGAGCGAAACCATACAGACGCAGGAAAGGGTCGACACTGCGGCGCCAGCCGCCGTGCGCACGGTGCCGCTGTCGCGCGGCCTGTCAACCAAGCTGCTGCTGCTCACCATCGTCTTCGTGCTTTTGGCCGAAGTGCTGATCTTCCTGCCCTGGATCGCCAGCTACAGGCTGAACTGGCTGAAGGAGCGGCTGAGCACGGCCGCCGCGGTGTCGATCGTGCTGGTGCAGGGTGAATCCACCTCGCTGTCACGCACCGCCCAGAACGACGTGCTGATGGCGATCGGCGCCAAGGCGATCGCGGTGCGCGACGGCGGCGTCTCGCGGCTGCTGGTGGTGGCCGAAATGCCGCCCAAGGTCGACGAACACATCGATATCGCCTCGATCGGCATGATCAAGGGCATGACCGGCGCGCTCGACACGCTGTTTTTCGGCGGCGACCGGATGCTGCGCGTCTTCGGCCCGGTCGGCGACTCGGACAAGGAGTTCGAGCTGATCATGCCGGACAACAGCCTGCGCAATGCGATGCTGCGCTATTCGCGCAACGTGGCCTTCGTCTCGCTGCTGATCTCGCTGTTCACCGCAATGCTGGTCTATGCCGCGATCGACCTGATCATGATCGGGCCGATCCGGACGATGACGCGCTCGATGCTGTCCTTTTCCGAGGCGCCCGACGACCCCGGGCGCATCATCCATCCGGCTGCCCGCGCCGACGAGATCGGCGTTGCCGAGCGCGAGCTGTCGCAGATGCAGGAACGGCTGCAAAAAATGCTCTCCGAGCAGAAGCACCTTGCCGACCTTGGCCTTGCCGTCTCCAAGATCAACCATGACATGCGCAACATCCTGGCCTCGGCGCAGCTGATGTCGGACCGCCTGCGCCAGGTCAAGGATCCGACCGTGCAGGCCTTCGCGCCGAAACTGCTGCGCGCGCTCGACCGCGCCGTGTCCTATTCCGAAGGCGTGCTGGCCTATGGCCGCACGCAGGAGCCGCCGCCCTCGCGCCGTCGGCTCCGGCTGCGCCAGCTGGTCGAGGACGTGCAGGGCCTGCTCGACATCGAGCAGGGCATCGAGTTCGTCAATTCCGTCGAGCCGGCCTTCGAGGTGGACGCCGATTCCGATCAGCTGTTCCGCGTGCTCACCAATCTGTGCCGGAATTCCGTACAGGCGATGGCGGCAGACAGTGAAAGCGCCCTGGTGCGCCGCCTGGCGGTATCGGCCGTGCGCCTGGGCAGCGTCAGCCGCATTGCCGTCAGCGACACCGGCCCCGGCCTGCCGCCCAAGGCGCGCGAAAACCTGTTCGCCGCGTTTCGCGGCTCGGCCCGCAGCGGCGGCACTGGCCTTGGTCTGGCGATCGCGCACGAACTGATCCGCGCGCATGGCGGCACGGTGGAACTGGTCGAGAGCATTGGCGGGCGCACTACATTCGCGGTCACCATCCCCGACCAGCCGGTGCGGCTCGACCAAGCCCGCAACGGCCTGCGCCGCCCGGCGTGACGGGTCGGGTCGGGCGGGCTTCCGCCCGGCAACCGTCCAGAAACATGTTCCCGAAGCGCCTCCGGCTTTGGGAGGACGGCATGCGTAGAAAGCGCGGCGTCTGAATCCCCTCTGATACGATGCGCTTTGGTTGTTTTGGGGCACCGGGAGGCGAACTGTCATTGCTGGATGACACGCCTGCGACAAAACTTTTACGGATCGGCTTGCTTTTCGGAAATTCAGTCGCTAGGGAACACGTCTCGTCGCGGCCGGTCGTTCACGATCGGATCGCGGGGCCATGGAAAGCATGGCCTGTTGCGCGCCCGTAGCTCAGCTGGATAGAGCACCAGACTACGAATCTGGGGGTCAGGAGTTCGAATCTCTTCGGGCGCGCCATTCAAACCCTTGCAAACAATGGGAAAATCGAACCGACCGGGACCCGGAACTCGGAAGGCGTTCATCGCTTTTTTCTGTCTAGACCAAGTGCAGACCAAGTTCGTCTGATTTTTCTCGCCTTTTTCGCCCGTAAACCGCCCAGGCAATGGATGGGCGCGCGGGAGGCAGTCGTCTCCTTTCCTGCCATAACCTCCTGATTCACCCGCTCCCGCGCCGTTCTTCCTGCCTTCCTACGAGCGGGCCGCTTCGCAACGCTCATGGACAAGCGCTCGCCGTTCCCGTTGGTCATCCAGCTACCTCGCTAAGCCCGTCGTCAGAGGCTTCCAGAACGGTCGCATGGGGCGGCCGACAATGGAGGCCAGCAAATGGCAAAAAACGAAACAGCATCGGCACCGAGACACTCCCCCTCCCACGGCGTTTTCGTAGTCGACGGCGAAGGAGAGAAGGCCTTTTGGACACGGGTCGGAGCCGCATGGGCTCATCAGGACGGCCAAGGCTTCAATGTAGCTCTCACGGCGGTCCCTCTCTCTGGACGCCTGGTTCTTCGCGTCCGCAACGAGAAAGAGGAGCAGTGAAATGCTCCTCCCTCCCGAAATCCGCACCCATCTCCGCCGCAACGCCGACATGTCCGCGCAGCGCGAGCAGGACCACAGGCCCGTCGTCAAATTCTTCACGCCCGACGCGCAGGCCACCTGGCTCTTTACCGAGCTCGCTTCCGACAACGACACCCTGTTCGGGCTCTGCGACATCGGCCACGGCACCCCGGAAGTCGGCTATGCCAGCCTCGCCGAAATCCAGTCCCTTCGCGGTCCCATGCGCCTCCCGGTCGAGCGCGATCGCCAGTTTCGGGCGGCAAAGCCGCTCTCCGAATACGCGGCCGATGCCCGGCGTCACGGCAGGATCGTCACCTAGCGCGGCGATTCAGCTTCCCCACGACTCACCTCAAATCGAAGCACTCGGCCAAAAAGAAGCCCCGCCGGCTAGGGCGGGGCTTCGGGGTCTGACAGATCAGACAAGGGCTACTTGGCGGGGCGGGGTCTCGCCATCGCCTGCAAGCGGTCGAGCAGCCGTTCGCGGACCACTCCCCGCTGCGACTGCTCACGGTCGTGCCGGACTTCGAACCGCTCGCCCGTCTCGGCGTAGTGACGTCGGAGCGCGTCGAGCGCGAACTCCGCAGACCGTTTGGCGGCCGCTTCGGAACCGCGGTTCGCGCACGGGTAGCGACGCGGCATGGTCACCGCGCAGCGCGGCCGCATCCTGTCGTCAGACGGCACGAACTGGATCTCTGCCATCCAGTTCGGCGGACCTTGGCGCAGGGTCCGCATGTCGAGGGGGGTGGCCCGGAACACCCTCGTTTCGTAACTGCCCGACAGGGTCAGTTCGTCGACGGCGGCAAGCTTCAACTTAAGGGCAGACTTCATCTTCTTGGACTCCACTGTTTGTATGGTGAGGTAGGAGTGGGAAGTCCCGGACCCGCTTAGAGCGTGCGGTTCAAGCAGTCAGGCGATGACGCAACATGACAGCCAAGGCGTCAGTGCTCATGGATCAGCATCGGAGTCGAGATCTCTGAAATGCGCAGTCCGGATTTATTTGCGGATGGGGTGAATGCGGCGGCGATGGATTCGTTAAAATCGTAACGTGTCCGCTCCGGCAGTTGTGTGGACCCGGACTGGGTTACGCTGCCTCGGTCTCGGCCAACCCCAGGGAGCCGCCAGCACGGATGCCCATAAAAAAATCGATGACCTGATACCCACGGCAACCGCGCCGGGGGCACTCAAATGGGCCTCTAGACGCGACAGATTATTGCGCGAGAGCCGAAAACAGCCCGAATCCGACCATTTCGGCAATGCCCGCCTTTCTTTCAAATTGACCGCTCGTCGGGGTGTGGCGGTCCCGGTTCCCCGTTCCGGGCGCGATGCTGAACCTCCTACGACGCACCTGTTAACCGAGCGAGCGGCCGCGAATTGGCCTCCGGCGCCGATCCGACATTGTTCCCGTTCCGGACGTCTCGGCACCTCCACTTTATACGCTGCATCGTTTCATGCCGGGCAGATGCCGAGGAAGAGAAGGAGCGAAACCGAGGCAGGGGTTGACGTGCAGACCGGCCGCATAGGCTCCCTCTCCGCCTCGGCCCAAAGGGGCGTGGCGGTGCCCGAAGGGCATGGGAGCGGCCGGGCTGGACGTCACCGAGCGAAAAGGTTCCGCGACCATGCGGGAGGGTGGTGGCGCGCAGCGCCAGGGCGGGGCAGGCGACCCGCCCGGCCATCCGGAGCATCGTCGTGGAAAAGAGCGAGGGGAACCCCTGCCGCATTGGTCGCAAGTGAAATCCATAATCATTGTGGATTTGGATTCTGGTAAGGCCCGGCTGCTACACCGTCCGAGGGCAAGAGTGGGAAGCGATGGCAGCATCATTGGCGAATTTGACAACGGGGGATCGCGGGCCAGCCGTCGGCGGGTTCGATTACAGCACGGTTCCGGAAGCCGTGCGGAAGGAGTTGCAGGACTCAGCCCGCGAAATCCGGTTGCGGCTCATGGAAACCGCCGCCGGCATGATGGATATCGGCGGGCGGCTGGCGAAGGCGCGGGAGCAACTACCTCACGGCTCCTGGTTGCCGTGGCTTGCTGCGGAGACGGGTATGTCGGAGCAGTGGTCGCGGAACTGCGTCAGTCTCTACCTTCGGTTCGCCGAGCAGCCGCGCCTCCTGGAAGAATTGGATGTTGCGCTTTCACCAACGGCGCTTGTGCGCCTCGCCAGCGCGCCGGACAACGCGTACGAGGACATCATCGACCGCGCGCGGGAAGGCGAACGGCTGCGGGTCGTTGATGTTGAGGAGGTAATCAAGCAGCACCGCGACCGCGAGCGTGAGGCACAAGGGAGGGGCTCGCGCGCCCGCGCCTTCGCCGCCGACGACGCACCCGCCGGCGCGGACGCTCTCCGCCTTCTCGCTGACCGGGCCCGTGATGAGCTTATACCGCAGATCGTCGCCCGCGCGCAGGCGGTCCTTGGCATCCTTGAGGATGCGGAGGAGGCAATGGCATCCGGGAGGCGGGTCGCGGCCAAGGAATTGCAGGGCCTCCGTCCGGACGCCCAGTGGCTCACCGACGCCCTGGAACAGCTATCCCAGCGGCGCGCCAACGGACACGCGAAATTGGTCCACCACACCTTCCTGGATCGTCCTCCACTGGACGCTGGGCCATGGAGCGACGCTGCGGCGTTCCTGCGAGACATCTCGTCATCCGATGCGATCGTTGTGGCCCTGAAGGCTGGCGTGCCGGCCTTTGTAGAAAGTGGGGCGAACGCGCTCCGGAAAGCGCTCATGGCATAGCTTTCCGTCTGTAGAGCAGTCGAAATAGGAAAGCGCCTTTATAGACTCCGACTAGCCGTGACACTCATATAGCTAGCATGAGTACCATCAATCCAAAGCGCCCAACATTCGAAGGTGTCACCGAGGGTCGCCGGCGAAACATGCAAGCGAATAAGTCCAAGGATACGAAGCCGGAGCTGACTATACGTCACACATTGCACCGTCTCGGCTACCGCTATCGGCTGCATCGACGCGACCTCCCAGGTAAGCCCGACCTCGTGTTTCCTTCACGGCGGAAGATCGTGGAGGTTCGCGGGTGCTTTTGGCACGGTCATGGTTGCTCGCCGCTGGGAAGGATTCCCAAGGCCCGCACGGACTATTGGGAGCCGAAGATTTTCGGCAACAGAGAACGTGATGCCAAGAACCTCGCTGCGCTTCGGCTTCTGGGATGGGATGTCTTGGAGGTATGGGAATGCGATATCCGTTGCTCACCGTATGAAGTGACAGCAGCGCTAGTCGAATTCTTGGGTCCTGCTTCCTGCCGCTGACGTCGACGACGTTCCACGCCAGTGAATTCGACGGTCACATCCGTCACAACGGGAAGCTTGGAAGCTCGTCCAAAATCAGCTGTGCGGTATCCCGAGGCGAGACGGCCTGATAGGTCAGGTCTATTGCTTTGGTCGGCGTCCCGCCGGCGAGAAGGGAGGTCATTGATGCCGCTCGGTAGCGACCTTTGACGTCTGCGTTGGCAAAGGTCTCGAGATGCGCATGGAAACGGATCGCCGGGCCTCGAAGGACGTAGCCCAGAATGTATTTCAACACGTTGGCCTCGAAGAGGGCTTGGTAGAGACGGTCGCTCCTGGTGCTGGTTTTTACTGCGATCGCGAAGAGGAAATGCCGCCCTTCGAGGGCTCCCTGGATGCCCTGCCACGCGGTTTCAAGTTCCAACTGGTTGGCTGATGAGAGGCCAGCCAGCGGGCTGAGGAAAGGCTGGAAGCCGGGCGGCATCGGGTCGGGAATTCGCAGCCCGAGAATGTCCGGAGTGCTCAGCCGGAGCTCCATCCCCTTCGCCTCAAGCGCGGTCTCGAAAGCGCGGTACTCTGCGCGCGCCTTTTCGTTCAATAGTTTGGTGGTGTCAGCACCTCTGGCCATCTTTACGATAGCGACCTTTCGCGCAGGCGTGGGAACGGCCGACGGAGGCTGCTTGAAGACGAGACTTGTCCAGACCCCGGTGTCCATGAAGTGGTTCCAGGCGGCAGCGGCGTTCCAGAGAACGGCCGCCTCCATCATCTCATAGATATCACCGTCGACCTTCGCCTTCTGCGCCTCCGTCAGTTGGAAATCCCCCGGCCATAGTATGTCGCCGGCGCGGTTCGCATTCGATAGCGCTTGGGCGCGATACGATTGAAATGTCCGTGAGGGATCGGGGTCGCCGTCACCTCCAGGAACGAAGTCCTCCATCGCGCAGTCCATGACTCTGGCTTGTCCGAGCTGGAACTTGGTGCGACGCCCTTTGCTCGCCCCTCCACTCCGAAAATCTGCCAGGCAGCCCCGGCCAGCAGCATAACAAGCGGGACATGCGACGCTCTGAGCTTGGGGGTCAGGATCAGCTGGAAACTGGAACGGCATCAGTCTTTGTTACTCTCCTCCCTGGCAATCTGCCTTGCCGTTGCAAAAATGACATCCAGATCGGCGCCCAACGCCTCAGCAATCTGCTGAAGTATTCTCAGCGAAGGATTCCGCCTTCCACGCTCGATGCCGCTGACGTAAGTGCGATCGAGCTCCGCACGCTCGGCTAGGTCCTCTTGGCTCAGCCGCACAAGAGTCCGGTGTTTGCGGACGGCCGCCCCGAAATGCTTAGATAAATCCAACGGCAGGACTCGGTGAGCCAAAAGTTCTGTGAACGTATCCAGCGGGGCGCCACGTCGCCACGGACTATGAGTCACGTTACCGAAGGGGTGGATTGGATCAGCCGCCCAATTCAATCGTCCCAGTTCTGGTGAGGATTGCCCCCTCGAATGAGAACATATACAGTCCACCGCGCGGGCTTCCCCGAGACTCATGAGTCTCGTAGCTAACGTTTTCTGGAGGTAGAAAGTGCCGAACCCAACTGCCGTTTCCCTATTCTCCGGCTGCGGCGGTTTCTGCGAAGGGATCAAGCTAGCAGGCTTCGATATCAGAGTTGCCGTCGAGTACGACAAGTACGCGTGCGAGACCTACCGGGCGAACTTCCCCGACACCCCGCTATTCGAAGGTGATATCCACAATTTTCTTGGTCGGCACGCCAAGGAACATCGCAAGCGTTACGAACTTGGTGACATCGATCTCGTCTTCGGTGGTCCGCCCTGTCAAGGCTACAGCCAGATCGGCCCTCGCGACCTTCGCGACGATAGGAACGAGCTCTATCGCGAGTACGCCCGCGTCGTTACGGAGCTAAAGCCTCGTATGTTCCTGCTGGAGAACGTCCCCAACCTACTCCTGATGAGCAAGGGGCATTTCCGCGATGCCATTCTAAGCCATTTTGTCGAACTCGGTTATGCCAACACTACGTTCCTGAAGGTGTCCGCCGTCGACTTCGGCGTTCCTCAGACCCGAGAGCGAGTGTTCTTTTTTGGCACCAGAGACGACCTCGGCGTCCAGCTCGACATCAAAGCTTACGCTCAAGCGGCGCTGAATCAATTTAAGGTGTCGGAGCCGGTGACCGTGTGGCAGGCAATCGGTGACATGCCCACCAAGGTCGTGCCGAGCGGACATACGATGAAGTATCCCAAAGTCCGGCAGCCATCATCGTTCATGCAGATGATGCGGCTAGACTATTCCGCCGGACCGTACACGGAACCCATGAAACAGCGCGGCGATATTGGGAAGTCTGAGGTCCTGCTGCATAACCACCATACCAAGGAGATGCTGGCGAAACGCGCCCATCTGATCTCGTTCCTTAAGCCGGGCGAAAAGGCGAACAGTCTGCCGAAGGAAATCTGGAATGGTGCTCGGCCCGAGAAATGGCGCCGTCTCCACCCTGACCTGCCTAGCTACACCATTCTCGCCCAGATGCACCGGGACCTGAGTGAATGGGTGCATCCGAAGCTTGAACGCTGGATTACGGTTCGGGAGGCGGCCCGGCTTCAGAGCTTCCATGACGGCTTCATATTCAAATCGTCCGAGTGGCAGATGCTGAAGCAGATCGGTAATGCCGTCCCTCCCTTGCTGGCGCATGCTGCGGGTCAGATGGCGTTGGCAGTCCTCCAAGTCAACGAACGTACGTTCATCGGTGATTCAAGACCTAGGCAGCAGGTTACACCACCCCTCTCGCTATCTCGTGCACGACGTCGCCAGCCCGAGGCTACTTTGTGATGTCTGGTAGCGTCGAGACAGATAATCTGGGTGGCTCTGCTGCCGCCGACGAAGCGGCACGCTCGGAAGCCGGACAGGAAGCTACGGAAACTGCCGCCGCCGCAGAGGCAGAGTCCACTTCTTGGTTTGACGGCGACCAGGATGAGGACGCTTCGGTGTCCTTCAAGGACTATGAGATTATAGCCTCGCCTAACGACTTCAATATACAGACCATTGTCAACTTCGTGAACTCCGGCGCAGTCAAGATTCCTGGTTTCCAACGAAACTACGTTTGGGATATCAAGCGCGCGAGCCGATTGATAGAATCAATTCTCATTGGGCTGCCGATCCCGCAAATCTTCCTCTATCAGGATGCCAAGAATTCGTTCTTGGTTGTGGATGGCCAGCAACGTCTCATGTCCATCTACTACTTCGTCCGTGGGCGCTTCCCAAAAGCGGCTAAACGGCCGATGCTTCGTCGCATCATGGCTGAAAAGGGGACGCTGCCGGACGAGGTACTCGGCGATGATGGATACTTCACAAAATTCAATCTGCAACTGGCGCATAAGTCGGTTGGAACGGTGTCCCGCTTCCACGGGAAAAACTACACGACGCTTGGCGACAGCCGCTTGGATTTCGATCTCCGGACCATCCGCAACGTCATCATCAAACAGGCTTCCCCGAAGGAAGATACTGATTCTTCAGTGTTCGAGATTTTCAATCGTCTCAACACCGGAAGTGTGAACCTCCGCGCGCAGGAAATTCGGTCGAGCTTGTACCATTCTGAGTTCATGCAGGTGCTGCACAGGGTCAACCTGAACCCGACTTGGCGATCAATTATCGGCCTGACGGATCCCGATTTACACGACAAGGATATTGAAATTCTCTTGCGTGTCTTTGCTCTTGTTGCGGACGGAGAGAACTACGTCGAGCCAATGAGCGGCTTCCTGAACAAATTTGCCCGCAAAGCCAAAGGGCTGCCAGACAACAAACTGGGCTACGTAGAGCAACTTTTTACTGCCTTCTTCAAGCAGGTCGAAAACATCTCCGCTGACCATTTTGCGGTAGCTAAATCCGGACGCTTCAACATCGCCGCGTTCGAAGGAATTTTCCGTGCAGTCTGCACGCCTGCGTTCCAGGCTGGCGACTCCCAAGTTATACAAATTGGAGCGGAGCAGGTGGACGCAATTCGCGGAGACCCGGAGTTCCTTGCCGCCACGCAAGAGAGTGTCGGCCGGACAGCCTACGTCAAACAACGCTTTGATCGGGCTAAAGCCATTCTCGGCATCTAAAATCAGATGAGCGAGCCCTACGTCGAGTCCTTTTACCGCAGCCACAGGGACCTGGCAGACTTTCTGATTGCGAATGGGCAGCCGACGTTCGCAGCTGACGCGAATGAGAACTTCCGGCGGTCGTTGATCCTCGCCATTGCTAGCTTCTTCGAGCACGAAATTTGTGAGATTGTCCGATCGCTCCCAGCCCGACATGCGCGGGGCAACCCATTCCTGACGGAGCTCGTGGCGCAAAAGGCCGTAGCGCGCCAATACCACACCTACTTCGAGTGGGACAAACCGAACGCCAACAAATTCTTCTCTATGTTTGGTGCCGAATATAAGGCTGCCTCACAGAGGAAGGTAGACGAAGACCCGGATTTCAAGACTTCCGTTCAAGCGTTTCTCAGCCTCGGTGAGACGCGCAATCAAATGGTGCACCAGAACTATCTTCAGTTCCCGCTGGACCTATCTTCAGACGACATCATACTTAAATTCCGTCAAGCACAACGCTTTGTGGAATACGTTCGCGAGACATTGCTGCCAGCCGAAGAACAGGAAGAAGTTGCGCCTGCGGCGTCCACTTGAAACGAAAATCCAAAACCCACATCCGACAATCGGCCAAACCTTCAGGAATCGCGACGTCGCCAGCCCCGGTTCCCAGAGGCTCTTTCCTGTCAACTTTTCGAACTTTTCTGTGGCCTACAGTTACGTCGGAGGCGGATCCGGCGGTTCCTCTCTTTCCCCAGGTGAGCCCGAAGGGCGAATCCTTGGGTCGTTGGGACTAACTGAAAGTTGGTCCCTCTTTCTTACTTCCTCCCACACCTCGTAGAACAGTTCCTTCTCCGCATCGCTCATAGTCATGCCGAAGGAGATCCCGCGCTCCGCACAAGCGTTGCGGAAGGGCTTCATGGATTCTTCGTGCTGCGCAGCCGACTCCCTGACCCTCTCCTGATATGCAGCTTTTTCCTGCCTCTCCCCGGCCGTGGCCGCTTCCAGAAGCTCCGCTGCCTTCTCCGAATCCGCAATGATCCAGCGGTGCTCGTTGCGCAGCAGAATCTCGCCGGACAGGTCGAAGCCGACGAGGGAGCCGTCTGGCCGTTTCGAGAATCCGAATCCCGCCTCCTTCAACGCCTTCATCGCCGTGCCGGAACGCGGCGCGACGGTGGGGACATACACCGTTACGCCTAGCAACTCGGAATGCTCCTGGAGCTGTGCGAGGGACAGTTTCTTCAGCCGCCAGGTTACGGGAATCCCCGCCGCTTCCAGGGAGTATAGGACGTGCCGCCGCCGCAGCTTCGCGCGCGGCCGATCGACGGCCACGCCGACCGCCTCCGCCGCTTCGTATAGCTCTGCCCGCGAAGGCCTGCCGGAGAGCCGGAACCGTTCCGTCACGCCGATCGCACCGGCGAAGGCCGTGTATCTCTCTCCATAGACGGATTCCCTTTCCTCCCGGAGAGGAACGGGCGGCAGCGGGTCGGCGATGTTCATCGACTCGAACCGCTTCCCCGTCTCACCGTGGAGCCATTCGAGCTCCACCGGGTCGAGGTCCGCGTCTGGCCACATGCCGATCGCGATCGCCGCGTGCCAAGCCTCGCGGGCGGCATCCTCCTGTGCCCGCTGCATCGTCTGCGTGTCCCGTGCGGCATGGGATTCCACGGCGATGTCGATGAAGGCTTTCGTGCTGTGCATGTGCCGCAGCGCCAACGCCATGCGCGCGTCGTCTGGCTGGTAGTCGGAGCGCATGGCATTCGTCCAGTGCGTCCGCCACAGGTCCACGGGTGACCGCTGGGCATCGAGACCTAGCCATGTATGTGTCCGGGCGCGGCGACGGCCTTTCCAATCCGCGAACCGGGACTGCTCGTCTCCCTCTTCCTCGCCCTCCTCGCTGCCTTCCTTCAGCTTCTCCATTTTGGTCGAGTAGCGCGCGGAATACATGGCGGCGGAACGGGCGGTTTCCGGCGACCCGTTCTTGCCGTCCCTCGTCGCGTAGTCCGGGTGGTCGTCACCGATCACGGAGGCGTTGCAGCCTCTGTCAGGCCCGTCCTCGTCGCTCCTCCGCGTCGAGAATTTGGCACGGAAGGCGTCGCAGACGGCCCGCGCCTGTTCGACCGTAGGAATGGCAAGGAGGATGTGACGGTGCGGCGTGCCGGACTGCTGCGGCTGAGAATTCCACCAGCCTTGAGGGCGAATTCCGCGTTCCCGCAGCAGGCTCATTGTGCCGTGAAAATCGTCCTGGATCTTCGCCATGGCTTCCAGCGGCCCGAGATCGGGATTCCATTTGGCTGCGCGTCGCCCCTCGTTTGTGGAGTGCGGAACGTACTCGCCGGGCAGCGTGATCGTGATCCAGCACACCGCCCAGCCGAGGGCTTTCCAGCGGTGCAACATCATATCAATCATCATGCGCCGCTCTGCCGCCTTCCGCGCCCGCGATTTCTGGTCGACGTCGAGCATGGAGATTTTGATGCTCGGATCGTCTTCCCGCACGAGCCATAGGTCTGACAGGATTTCCCGCGTCCGCTCCTCGTGCTGCCGATGCAGCCCAAGGGCGTAGTCTGACACATACAGGGGGCGGCCGGGCATGACGGGGCCGCCCACGGCGCCCACGGCCGCCTCGACGTAGAGCAGCGCCCGCGACTGGTCGCGGCGCAGCCGCTTCCGCCACCAGGAGTCCTGTCGCCGCCTGCGGTGCTCGGGCTCTTGGTGAGTGGCCTTCCCGTCCTCGTCCTGGCACGGGAACGCCTTCGCGTAGCGCGTGGCCTCGTTCTCCGCCAGCGTTGCGAGCGCCGTCGGGTTAAGCCCGATCAGGCCCACGTCCTTCCAGCCGACCTTTTTCAGAATCGCCTCCTCGCGCTCCCGTCGGCGCGGGAGCGGCATGCGATCGAGGAATGCCGCAAGCTCCGTCGGCAGGTGCTCCGCCAGCCGCCCCGGAGACAGGTGCTCCCCGTCAAGCTCGGCAGCTTCTTCGATGGCAAGCCGTGCCGACTCCGCCCGCTCGGCGCCGATCCGCACCGATTCCTGCGCCAATGCCTCGTCGAGCGACACAGGGGGCGACGGTTGCCCGTCGGCGGCTCCGCCGGCGGCGAGTGCATCGAGGAAAGCCTTCCGCGCGAAGCCGTGCCCAAGGAATCGGCCGCCCGCCATGACGGCAGGCCGGAGGCCAAGGGTTCCCGAAAAACCTAGTCTTTGCGGGGCTTCGTCAACAAATTTGGTCTGGAGGGTATGACGGTGCTTCGTTCCGGCTGGGGTATGTCCCAGCCCGGCGGTCACCCGCTATTGCGGGGGGGCTTTACACGTGCAGGATGGTGAATCATCATCATACCGTTCTCGTAAGACCTCCCGAGGGTTCCCGCCCTGTGACGGAGGTCTTTTCTTTTGTCTGAACATCAAGGCTCACCCGGTCGGCCGAACGGCACAACCCCTATTGCCAACCGTTCCGCATCCGCAACGATTGCGATCCTGAATTCGATTTCTATAGCTCCGCGTCGGGCCATCCGTCGGCTTCGTCACGCCCTTTTATGACCGGAGCAGGAAGCCCGGCAGGGGGCGGCGCTGCGCGCCTCAAGGACAGAAATCCCCCCTTTTCCCCCGACGGAAAAGCTCCTCGCGACCGGGCTGAAGCCCTTCATTTTTGCCCTTGCCCCTGCCGGGCTTCCCGCTTTTTCCCGGTCAAGGGCGCGCCGAATCCAACGGATGGATCAAACGGGGAGGTTCGTTTTCCCCCCTGCCTCCGGCGAGCGGGAAACAGGGAATGAAGGAAGAGGGGCGCAACCGATCCCCCGGATGAGGCAGCGGCCTCCGGCCTTCGGCTTCGTGACCGCCTGACGCCCTTTTTCGCCTTCGCCTGGTCGCGCCGCGAATCCTTGCATCGCGCAGTCGAAACAAGGATTCGCTCCCGATAGCAAGGATTCAATCCTTCAGCTAGTTGCAAGACGAAAATCTCGAATTCTTAGTAATTGTTGACAACGACATCTCATAGTTAACTGAAGTTAACTTCACTACGGCGAACAAATAGACATTCTTGGTCGTTTTTCTTCACTTTAATCATTGACATGAGTGGAAGGCTAACTCAACATTGCATTATGAGAGGTGCGGAATTGGTCCGACTTCTTCCGGAAGAGGAGATAGACGTCATGGCTACATTGATCGGAAAGAGTGGGCTGAAAGCCGAGCAGCGGATGGAAATCGGGGAAGCGCTTGCCGCTGTGAACGGCCGGGCGAGCCGCTGGACGGCATCCGTGGCCGAGGTGGTCGACTGGCTTGAGACGGCCGAAGGTCAGCTTCAGAACGCAGGCCTGCCCGCGACCTACCGCGTCGGCGCGACCGCCGATTGCTTCACAAGTGCG
The DNA here is from genome assembly GCA_004017275.1 of Mesorhizobium sp. Taxonomy (GTDB): domain Bacteria; phylum Pseudomonadota; class Alphaproteobacteria; order Rhizobiales; family Rhizobiaceae; genus Mesorhizobium. The sequence continues at coordinate 125,532 of SAKE01000012.1, forward strand.
CCGTCCGCCAAATCCTATCGCTATGCGGTCACCGGGAACCGCGTCCTGCTACGCCGTTTCGGAAAAGAATGGCGCGTCGTCGGCATCGAGACCATCGGCCTTTACCCTCGCGACAGCCGCGCGGACAAGGTGAAGGTGAGCCTGTCGTCTGACCAGATCGAGAGGGTCAAGGCAGCCGCTGCGGCGCCGTTCGCCCTCCAGCCGAAGCCCGAGCCGATCCAGAGTCCGTTCGATGGTCCGGATGTCGATTGCTACGACGCAGAGGGGCGGCTTCAGAAAGCAGCTTGACCACGGAAACCGGGGCTTCGCGCCCCGGCCTTCCCCCGAGCCGTCGCGGACGGTTCCGAAGAGGGCCGAAGCCTGAAAAACAAGAAGGGGAACGAAGATGTGGAATTTTTGGGAATCGTCGCCGGAATGGCAGCGTAAGGAAGAACTTTTTGCTGCGCTGAAAGTGGCCAAGGCGGAGAGGGATGAAGCGGGCCGAGGCATCCTGGTATGCGTTGGGCTGGGATATCTTGACGGCGCAGTCTGGGAGAGCGACCGGGCCGCATTCCTCCTCGCACACGAGGCCTACGAGGATGCCTTCTTAGCGTGGCGTGAGGCCGACAAGGCCTTCAATGCCTCTCCCGCAGGGCAAGCCTGCGCCCGTTACTTTGCCGACCCGCTCGCCGCCCAGGCGACGGAAAGCGAGGCAGCATGAGCGAGATCGACAGAGACATTGAGGACGCGGCAGCGTCGGTCGGCGTCACGATCGGAACCGCCACCGAAACATACGTTTCGATCGTGCCGGACCACGGCTTCGGCTTTTACGCAACCAGGCACGGATGGCTCTACGCGCGCCAAGGCCAGGACGGTTTATTCGAGGCACCGACAAGCCAGGTGCACCGCAGACGCATGGGAAAGGCGATCGCGGTGAGCGATTGCCTTGATGAGCTCTCCATCTTCGGCGCGGAGGTATTTCCAACAGCCGCAGATGCGATCCGGGTGACGCTCAGGACCTACCTGGTCGAAGCCGCTCCAGTCCGAAAACTCAGCGATTTTGAAGGCGAAGAAAAATGAACAAGGAGGCAGTACCATCCAAAAGCCGAGGCGGCCGCCCGCCCTTCGGCGGCAGCCGCGAGGCCGCAGCCGCTGACCGTGATCGACGTCGCGACGAGTATGTCGACCTTCGGCGCCATCTGGCGATGTCGCCGGCAGCACTTGCGAGGCTTCTCGGCCTGAGCGTCGGAACCGTGCGACGCCTTCCAGCGTGGTCCGATCCCGCCTTCGCGCCTACGGATGCGACCCTCGACCTCATGCGCGCCGAGCTTGTGCGCCGTGCCCATGCGACACTGGCGGAGGCAGAAATGCGGGCGGAGATCGAGGCCGAGCTAGCCGTCCACGAGGCCCGCTGGCACGTCGAAAAATACGGCGTCGATGCCGAAAATCTGGAGGACGCAGCATGAGCACGGCGACCTCTGAAACCCTCGACGTCGACCTCGTCGCATTCGAGCTCCACACCCGGATTCGTATGGTCGAGGCAGCCGCGGATCTCGCCATCGAGTCAGGGGAAGCCGTCCGCCAGCGATACGATGCCGCCTTCGGTTGGTGGCGGGTTTTCGCCAATGCCCTGGAACGTGACCGGCACACATCAGGAGCGAGGCCAGGATGCCGAGCCGCAGCCCACAGGTCCGAAATCGGCATCCTGGAGACATTCTCACCTACAAAGAAAGGAAATTTCTATGACGAACATTATCGGTTTCCCAGGCCAGGCGTCGGGTATGCCGACCTCCCCTTCGTTTCTCCACGGCTGGCCGTTCCTCGCCGTTATCGAGAGCGAGGAAGAGTGTGCGCTGCCGATCCGTGGTCGCGCTCATGACGACGGCCCGACGATCGAAATCAACGCTCTCTATGTCACTCGCGCCGATTTGGAGGACAGGTCAAAAGTCGCCCTGTGGCTATGCCCCACCCTCCTGCATGTTTGCGGCACTGTGCTTGCGGAGGGCCTTGAGGCAACCGATGGTGTAGGCCGTTTAACGTCGCAGCGCTGGCGGGCTTTCCGGAGCGAGGTGAGCCGCCAGACGACCATGGGCTGGCCCCAGATCGTTGCGGCAGCACGTCGCGAGGGCGTGGACTACATGGCCGATCACCTCACGGCATCCTTGTTCATGGAAAGCGGTCTCGATGACCGCCTGGGAGATCGCCATGCGTAAGATTCTTGAAAAATGGAAAGCCGCCGGAGCGGAGCAGCAGAAGAAGCCGTTTGAGAAAAGGCTGACCGAAATCGGCCTCCTTTTCGGTGGCAGTGCTCTCCTTCTCTGGTGGATGGTCTCAAGGCTACAGCCGTAGCGCGGCAAGCTAATGCGGCGGGCGCTGCATGAAAGTCATGCCGCCGACGCTCACGCTGCTGACGACTCCGCCGACATTGCTCCCGACGGCGGAGTCCCGGTCTGGTTTCGACCAGCCCGGCAGGATTGCGACCCCGCCCCATTCATCCAGACAGCCGTATGTCTCGGGATCCAAGTAGGCCTCGAAGCCGTAGGCGTCGGGGAGATCAGCACGGTTGTAGTAAATGAACACCCCGCGCGGGCCACTGCCGTCCGGAGGCGTATAGATCGTATTGACATCAATCTTGAGCGCGATCGATGCGCCCACCAGGTGCGCCAGCGAAGCTGCCGATGTGGCCGTCGCGGCGGGGCAATAGAGGTGCCAGCCGTTGCTGAGTTCGACATCCGTATACTGCTGCTGTTCCGGCTCTCCGCCGTCGCCCGGGTCTCCATCGCCGCCTCCATCGCCGGGAGTGCCGATATCGGCACCGACAGGCAGAATGAGGCCCGCGCGATAGCGGAAAATGAATCTGGCATCTTGTGACCAGGCAGCGCCGGCGCTCGCGGCGAATACGGTTCCCAAGAGTGTCGCCGCGATCAGTTTCTTGAGCATGAGCCTCCCCCTGTGTCTGTCGATCTGGCAAGAGTGAGCCCGTCCGCCGCAGGACACAAAGCCCCATTCTTTCTGTCGTTTCGAGAATTCCATCGAGATCGGGATTCCGGGCATCTCCAAGCCTCGCCAAGGGCCGTTTGGGTGTTCCTGGTCAGTGGCGCGAAAGAGACCCATGGCCGGGCGCTACGCGTCCCTACGGGAGCCAGGGCTCTCCCGCTTCCCCCTCCCTTGTCGTCCGCACGGCCTCGCGGTGAGGCCGAAAGGAGACAGGCGATGATCCCGAAAGACCTCATGGAAAAGATGATCGAAAACGGCAGGACAAGCGAAGAGAGCGGCGGCCGCCTGCACCGCCTCCCCGTGGTCCGAATCCTATCGCTCGACACGGGGACGCAATGGCTGCTCTCGGAGGTCTCTCCGGTCAACGAGGCGCTGGCCTTCGGTGTCTACATTCCCGCCAGCGGGGCCGTCCCCCAGCTAGGCTGGGTCTCCGTCGCCGAACTCTGCTACAACCGGAGTAGGGCGGGCAGGCTGCTCGATGTCGACCGCGATTTTCGCCCGATCAAGTCGATCAGCGACACGGCTCCCGAGCTTCGTTTCACGGGCAGTATCCCGTCCCGGCCATGAAGAAAGGGGCGGCCACCCGGCCGCCCCTTCTCTACCTCCTCCAGAGGCCCGTCGACACTCGGCCCGAGGCATGGGGCAAACCACCGACGAGGAACGAGCGTCCCGGCGAATCCGAAAAACCGCACAAGCGAGAAATGCGATCAAAAACCTGGGCTCTTGCCTCGCCGGGTACTAAAATCATGCCGGAAGATGCCTGTCCGGCGCGTCTCCGCCCGCAAGGGGCCCGTGGTTCGACCGAGGCCTGCACCCGGCGCCAGCCCCTTGCCAGCGACATCCCGGACAGGGCGAAAGAGGCAGATTTTAACACCAGCCTAGGAGGCAACGATGCGCGGTTTTGCTACGACTGCTCTTATCTGCGGAGTTCTGAATTTCGTCGGCTACGCTGCCGCCCTCGCTTACGTCGGTATCCGCTACGCTCTCGGGCTGTAGCCTCGAATTTCGACACTCACGAAATCAAAGAGAGGCCCCTTCGCGGGGCCTTGTTCATGTCAGGACTTCTTCGCCGTGACCCCGCCGATGTCCGGCTTGCCCTTGCCGCCGCTGTCCTTTCCGTCACCTTTCGGGCGAGGGATCGAAGGCAGCCCCGGCATGCCCCGGCCGAGCGTCGCCGCAAGGGCTCCCGCCGTGGCGACGAACAAGCTCTTGTCGCTGAATCCATGAGAAGGCGCACCGAACCAGGCCATCACGCGGTCGGGAATATGAAAAATCTGCCCGAAGATATGGCTCACCAAATACACCGTCAGGAAGGTGATGAGCACGTATCCGACGATCAAGGCGCTTGGCCCGATGAGATGTCCGCCCGTCTGCCCGAAAAACGCCGTCGCCCACATGACATCTAGGCCTCCCACTATGAGCGGGAGCAAGATAAAGGCAGCTTCGAAAGCGAGCAGGCCGAGGACGGGCATCAGGAAAACTTGAAAGAGCAACATCGCGCCCATTTTTGACTGCTGCGCGAGGAAGTCCTCGCCGTCCAGCCTGAGGAATCCAAAAGCCCAGACGACGAGAGAAATGGCCGCTTCGAGCACCGCCAGGAGCCAGAGCGACATGAAGACCCAGACGTAGATGAAGGGCAGGACAGGCAACACATACGCCCTGACTGCCCCGATGATCCACACTGTTCCCAGGATCGGCGTCGCCCATCTCATTGCCCACCACGCAGCGCCGTCAGCGCCGACCGCCTTGCCGACAGCGGTATTGGCGAGCGCGATCGGAACGAAGGCCGCCGTGATGCCCGTTTCCGCGATGCCCATGAAGACATGGCCCGATGAGATTTGATCGCCGATGGGGTCGCTCTTGAGCATCTTCTCGACCGTCGAGTCGCCGGGATCCCCCTTCGCTAATGCCCATTCGCCGAGATCGCGGAAAACGGGCGACACGATGCGCGCGAGGATGCCAGAGGACTTGTCGCCGCCAGCCGCGAAGTCGTTCGCCGATAGCTGAATCTCCGCCTCCTCTCCGGCAATGAGGTTCCGCAGCGTGGCGAGCGTCTGTGCCAGCATGGTCGTATCGCTGCCGCTGCCGTCGTCCAGTCGGATACCGACGCGCTCATGGCGCGCGCCCGAGAGCGCGGATACTTCCCGCGACTGTTGGCTGATGTGCATCCACCACATGCCCGCTGTCGCGACACCTTGCTGACGAGCCGCATCCACCAGCTTTTGGCGACGCGCCACCCCGTCCTTGTCCAGCCCCATTTCTTTCGCCGTCGCGGCGGCAACGGCGGTGTCATATTCCTTTCCGAGCAGCCTCACTTCTTCCGACAGCCGGGGGAGGCTGCCGTCGCGGATTCCGTTTAACGCGGCCTCCGCAGAAAACGGCTGCACTACCCGGAACTTTTTGGCGACGAGTTGCGCGGGCGCGCGCACGGCCGCGACGATCTTGGCGACCGCCGCTTCCCTGTCGGCCGTGAAGCCCGGCTTGTCAGCCATCACAGGCAGCGCGATCCGGCCGCAGTCTGGCCCGTAGTACCATTCGGTCCGGACGTTCGTAGTCACCGGATTCCACCAGCCCGACGTGTCGCCCTTGCGCTCTCCGGAGACGGAAGGAATCGGCGCCGCCTGGAGCCCCCACGGCTCCGCGAGGTTGTTGTGCACCGCCGCGCAGACTTCCGACTCCAGGACATCCAGAACGAGCCTCGACCCCCCCGACGACATCGGTGCGATTTTGACGTCCTTGCCTGCCTGATAGTCTACGTAGGCTACCCAGTTCGCATCGACCAAGTTGATCGCCGAGCGTCCGACGATATCGCGCAACACCAAGTGGACGGTTGAAAAACTCATGGCGATCGGGACGAGCAAACCGAAGCCCAGGACGATGCGGAGCGGGGCATAGATCTGATGATATTTGTCGCCGAGCACCTTGCCCGAGGAGGCTGTTGAAATGATACCGACGATGAGGTGCCAGGTTACGAACAGCGTGCCCGCATACATGAGCGTGGCCGAGAAAACGGCCATCGCGAATCCCCATGGCGACGCCGTGTCTGAAGGCAACAAGGCGTTCAGCCAAGCCCAAAGAATGTTGTGCTCCGAAGGTGTCGCGAACAGATCAATCGGACCCATGATGGCTACCTGACATTGCCGTCTGGCGCATCCGGGACCATCGATTCCGGAACCGACGCCATGACCGCTAGCGACGAGCCCTCGAACATTTTCCGATCTCGCGTCGCGACGAATTTGCCGACCAGCTTCCGCCCGATTTCGGTCGGGATCGCGCCCGCGTCGATGGCAGCGAGCAGCGCCCCGCCGAGGACGATTTTCCGCCGCGTTTCGTCCTTCCGCGCCGCCTTCTTTTCCTGTGCTTTCAGTCGTGCCAAGTCCGATTCCAGCTTCGCCTTGCGCTGGAGCAGCCCGCGCTCGCGTTCCCTGATTTTTCCCAAGTCCAGCATCCTGAAATCTCCCTTTTGCGAATCCGCCGGCGGACTCTGAAACCGTCGCCGCCGAAATCCGCAGGCCAAAAAAGTTGAAGTCGCTAGGCCTGCCAACGAAACCCCAGCGCCGAAAAATCGACGTCTACTCAAAGGTTTGTCGGCCCCCTTGCACTTGTCAAATGGCCACCCAAACATCGGAGACAGGAAGCCGCGAGGCGGTCCCCCTGACTAAGGGCGCGCTTATACGTTCTTCGAACGCAGCACGCCCTGACGGGCAAGAAGTCGAAACGCCGGAGGCCAATACGATGGACGCATTTGCGATGACGCCGACCGAAGCCGGGATCGCCGCTGCGGCCGTGATTTTCGCACCCGCGACTCTGATTTTCGCATTGTCCGAAATCGCGAATCTGTCGCTCCGATACTGGCGCGGCCGGATGGTGGAATCGAAAAATCACAACGGGAGGAACCTGAAATGACGACGGCAGAAAACGAGAACGATCCCTTTGACTGGGACCACGCCGAGGACGACGACTTCGCCGACCTTGAAAGGGAGTCTGACCCAACTGACACCAAGGCATTGCAGATGCTGCGACAGGCGGTCGCCGAAGACCCCTTCGCAACGTCGCACCTAGACGACTGCCTCCCCGGTGCGGGGCTGGGGCCGTCCGCTCTTGCTCGCTTCGAACGTGCGAGCGCCGCATTCCTGGAATCCTGTCGCACCTACGAGCAGAACAACGAGGCGCAGGAGATACTTCGCAAGATCACGCTGTACTGGCTCCGCAAAAGCAGGCCCGTCTGGCTCGACTGGCCCGACTGACATGCAGACGAGCCTGCCCGATACCGATGCCCTTTTTCATGTGACTGCAAAAGTTTTCCAGCGGTCGCAGGGCCGTTCGGCCGTCGCTGCATCCGCATATCGCAGCGCGTCGAGACTGACGGACGAGCGGATCGGCGAGACGTTCGACTACACGAAAAAAGATGCCCGCGAGGCCTTCATTCTGGCGCCTGCTGGCGCGCCCGCATGGACGCGCGATCGGGGCGAGCTCTGGAACCGTGTCGAGGCCGGAGAGCGGCGCAAGGATGCCCAGGTCGCCCGCGAAATCGAGGTGAGCATCCCCCGTGACCTTCCCGAATCCGAATGGCGAGCCTTCGCTGAATCCGTCTGCGAAAAATACGTAGCGGCCGGCGCGGTCGTTGATGTCGGTGTCCACTGCCCGGCCGACGTCTACGGCCAGCCGCAGCCCCATTTCCATGCAATGATTACGCTGCGTGCGTTGGACGCGTCCACACCCTCTGGCTTCTCGAAAACCAAGAACGCCGAGATCAATGCCATCTTCACGTCGGGCGGACGACACGGCGGCGGCGAGCGTGGCGATGCCTTGACCGCCGAGCGCGAGCGCGTGGCAGCCGTCATGAACGCTTTCCTGGAACGCGCAGGCAGCACCCGTCGCGCAAGCCACCTGTCGAATGTCGATCGAGGACTCGTGGACCGCGACCCAGAACCGACCATGGGACTCGAGCGCGTGGCAGTTCTGAAGAAGCGCGGCAAGCACGATCGTCGGACACGCCTTGTCGATGGCATGCGCACGACGAGAATAAAGGAAACCGAACTCACGAAACTGGAGGAAAAAATCATGGAAGCGAACCCGACCAGACAAGCTCGCCAAGGCATTCGCCCGCGCTCGAAAGCCGACTTCAAAGCGCGGCTGCTATCGACGCGCTTCCCCGACCTTCTGGACGCGGCAGGCTGGTCACAGCATCTGCATTTCGTAGACACCAGCAACCCTGCTCTCGTGAAACTCGCCACCCGAGACGGTGGACATATCGAAATCGCAGGGCGTCGCGTGAAGGTCTACGGACAGCGGGGCCACGCCGATGCCCTTGCGGCCGCGCTGGACGCGGCAGGCGATGCCGACGAAGTCGAGCGCCTGGAAGAGCTCAAATCCATACAGCGCAAGGGCTCCGGCCTCCGCCAGCGCCGGAAGCGGGACGAGGTTCCGAGCCTTCCTGCCGACAAGGTGGAAAGCCTCGCTGACCGCTGGCGCAGTCGTGGCTATACGCAAATTCAGGAGTGCCCCGACGGGGTGTTCGTGACCATTGGCAGGTGCCGTATCCAAGATCTCGGCGACGAGCTCCGCATCCATGGCCCGGCTGCATCCGAGGCTGCGGTGCGCGCCATGGTCGAAAAGGCCGTCGCCGAATGGCGATCGGAGATCGAAGTTTTCGGCGACAAGGCTTTCAAGGATGCTGCCTGGGTGGAGGCGCAGCGCCAAGGTGTCACCGTCTACGATCAGGCGACGGGCGAGCTCTATCGGCCGTCCGAGGATGTCCGAAAGGTCTTCGAGGCCGACCGCTCCCGCACCCGCGCCGAGGGCGACGAGATGAACGCGATCCGGAATCAAAAGGCGATCGCCGCCTTGGTGCTTGGGGCCGCCGCCGGCGATGCCGCAGCGCTCACCCGGCTCGATTCCAACGACCACGAGCTAGCAGACTTCGTGGCCCTCCACCTTGACGACGAGCAGCGCGGCAAGCTGGTCGGCAGGCCAGAGGCCGAGGTTGTCGCAGCCTTGCCCGAGTTTCGCCGCTTCGGAAAATCGGCCCGCGAGAAGGAGCACGAGAAGCGCAAGATGGCGCCGGAGCGAGAAGCCGCCTTCAGCATCGATCCCGAAGACCTCGCCGAGGGGCGCGACCACGACCTTGCGCGGGTGCCGAGATGACCGCCGCCGCGCACGGGGTCGACGGTATGGCGAACGCGCTGAGGCGCTATGTCGTCGCCCGCGCGCATGGCCGGACGTATCCGGAATATTCTCGTTACGATCCCTCCATTGCCTGCTGGGTAGCGAGCGACGACGCCGAGGCGGTCGGCCGATGCGACGGCAAGCGCTTCCGCCAGGTCCGCCGCCCCGGCCTGCCGTGGTGCCGTTGGCTTGGCACTGATACCGCTCTCGCCGAGGACCACGCCCTACAAGCATTTTTCGAGCTTCACGCCAGCGAGCCGCATGACTGGAATCGGCTCCTGAAAGAGGTCAGCCGCGACCGACGCCGAGTGCTGCGCGACTGGCAGCGCAGGGGCCGCGAAATCCTTGCCCGGCTTCGGATGCAGGCAGCCATTGGTTCTGATACTCAGATGACGTCAGGCCTTGCCGAAGAATTCAGGATGCCCGGCAAAGGGCTGCGGAGCCTGCGCGGGTAGCTTTCCGTATTCTTGGTACCGATGTCGGAGGGTGGGCTGACCACGCCGAGCGACAGTCATCGGCTCGTCTTCGTCGGTTTCTCTTGCAAAACGAATCCGGGGTGATGTGGCAGCACGAGGCCGTCAATCACCTGCCCCGCCCAGCCGACCACCTCGATCGCGTCCGGCTCTTCAGCGAAGGCACCCTGGTGGACGATGGCGTTGCGCTTCCCGTTGATTCTGTCGGCGATTGCTTCGAGGGCCTTGAGTTCCTTCTTTCGATCCTTGTCCTTCGTCGAAGGCACGAGCAGGCGGCTAAACTTTCCTTTGATCCCGTTGGCCCATTCGAGCAGTCCGTTTACGAATTCGGGCGAGAACTGGCTCTCGGCCTCGAAACGCTTCCGGACGGCGATGTTAGCGGCGATCTCCGCCGCAGTCGCGGCACGGACAATGGCGGCCGACCAGTCCCGGCGCGAACGGTGTCCAGCGATCTTGTTCCACTGCGACTGGAGCTTGTCGATGTCGGATCGGTCGTTGTAGGGGGTCGCGCGCATGGTCAGTCCCCGTACTTACCGAGGTCGATGCCCGAGGCCTGCTTCGCTAGCCGTTCCTCTTCCATCCGCTTCTGGATTTGATTCCAGTTCTCGCGGCAACGTTCGCAGACGACTTGAAGCTCTTCCATCCAGTCTCCAAGTTTCACCTGCTTAAGGAGAACCGTCGAAATCGAAACCTCCCGGCTTGTCCATTCTCCGCCGTAAGAGGTTTGTAGGACAGTTGTGAGGACGGTCTCTCCGTCGATGGCCAAGGTGAAGTCAGACCAGTATTCCTCACCGTCCCATGTCAGGTGCTTGTTGGCGGCGATGAGCTCGAAGGTCTTGCCGTTGTAAGTGAATCGCTGGACCCGGTCTCCGTTGGGCACATCCTTAGGTTTGAAGTTGTGGTCCCATTCCACGCCCTCAACACCATGTCGGTAGGCATCGTCCACAAGGAACGTTAGGTTCTTTCCAACATCGTATTTCGCGAGGACGGCTGCGGCCTTCGCGATCTTTTCTTTGTGCTCGTCCATTGCCCCTCCCAGCGGTCTTGTCCTTCGTTATCCTTACAACGCCATCGCAGGAGCCGAAACCGTCTTGTTCAGGCGTAGCCCATTTCCACTACAAGGAGCTATGACTTCGAGGCCGTCATTCGTCGCTCGATTTCCGGAGTTCGGACAACCGGGGACGCGGTTCCGATTTTTTCATTGCTTCTTTCGATTCCATCTCCTGATACCACAGCGGCGTTTGGCTGCTGGCCTTTTGGGGAACGCCATCGCCATGACCGAGATCCAACACATGGCCAAGCGGCAGCACCTGCCGGAGGGCCTTGAAGGGAAAGGGTCGATGCTTTGCCCATTCCTTTTCCACCGCATCGAATACGGCCATCGTCCACGCTTCCATCGCGATCGCTTTGAGTTCCAGCTTTTGGCTGAAATCATATGCCTGCCGCGTGATTGGCGCCGCGAACCGTGGCGCGTCCCCCGTCTGGATGCTTTGATGGTCGAGGACCGCCGATATGGCATCTCCCCGTACCGTCAAGTTCCCGCCTTCGGTAGCGAAGGTGGTGCGGAAGTCGTGGGTGGAGAATTCCTCGATGTCTCCCAGGAGGTCTGGCATTTCGGGAAATTCGATCCCGTCTTTTTTGGCTTTCTTTCTCGCCTCCGCGTGGGCTTTTAGGTCCGCAGGGCGTCCGCGCAGCCGTTGGATGAGGAGGCGAGGCGTTGACCTCGACAGGTGCGCGTCGACCTTCCCACCCTGGAGCCTAGTTGCGGGGAAGACGTACTCGGAATCCCTCGCCATTGCGGTGGCTGCCCTTTGGAGCAGTAGCGCCACGCGCGGGGGGATCGGCAACGAATGCGCCCGCTTCCCTTTCATAGTATGTGCGGGGAAGAATGCGATCTTCCAGTCTTTCAAATGATCCGGCGCGCCGGGCCACGGCAGAATGTTCTTCTTCAAGAGCTTGAGGCCCGCGCTGGCCCGTTGCCCTGTCAGGGCGAGCCACCACAGGGAACAGACCGCATTCAGGGAGGTTTCCCTTTCAACTCGTCGCTCTGGCATGACGCGATGCTTTTCCGCTAGGTACAGGAGCGTTGCGGTTTCCTTCAGGGACGGGTGCCGCGTCTTCGCTTTCGGAATCGTGTCCTGCCTTTTTTTAAGCTTGTGCCACCACAGATTGTTGTCATCGAGTCCAGAGGCTTCGGACTCGTATTCCTCCGCATGGGAGAGGGCGGCTTTCGCGTAGGCGACGAACTGGCGGGAAGGGGTCATCTTCCCGGCCTCCGCCAGCGCGTTCCGGACTTTTTCCAGATCGCCACGGCGCAGCGTGGACAGGAGGCGGTCATGCAGGTGATGTGTCTCGGGGATTTTCAGCAGATACCGCTTCACTTCCTTGACCGAATCCGGCGACGGCTCCTTCGTCTCGCCCCGTGTATCGGTGCGCGGATTCGACAGGTAGACATCGGCATACTGCCGGACCATTTCGGCCCATGTCCACTTGCCGTCTTTCCGCGCCGTTGAGGCGGTTGCCGTCACGGCGGCGGCTTCCGTGTCCTCGCCGGCGAGCCGCGCGGCGACATAGGCCCTCGCGTCTTTTCCGGCTTTCAGCAACGTGACGACCTCCCGGGTCATCTCGCGGGCCATGTCGGCATCGCCAACATCATCGACCGTTCCAAGCCTCACCGTTTGACCGTTCCATTTCACGATCCAGGCAGCGGTTGCACCCTGCACCCGAAGCTTCAAATTGACTTCGCCCGTGTCAGCGAAGATGAGCGAGCCGGACGTTCCATACGTCCGCGCCTCCGCCGCCTTCCGTGCTTCCTTGATGTGTTTCGCCCCGATGCGAACGCGTTCCGTTGGCATGCTGTCGCCCCTGCCTTGTTTCGATACAAAGGGCTCTAGACCAAGCGCTAGACCAAGTAAATCTCTTTCGGGAATAGCGTTGCCGGGTTCAGTCTTTGGCCGTGCCAAATCTGAAATTCCAGTTAATACGTTGCTTTTCAAGGCTTATCGCCACATTGCTCGAAACATCTGGCGGCAGCCGATCAGATGTGAATTTCGCCATGACACGACTACGAATCTGGGGGTCAGGAGTTCGAATCTCTTCGGGCGCGCCAATTCTACGCAAGACCACACCATAGCCCTATCGTAGCATAAGCCCTTGGCGGCAGGTGCAATTCGATCGGTTTTCGCAAGCATCTTCGATGACGGCCCAGACAGCTGCCGAGACGGGCGCATCGGTCAGGCCTACCCGTCCGCCGATACCTTCTGACGCCCCGGCGCGAGCAGCCGCTCCAACGCGCTCGATCCGTACAGCCTCATAATGCGACGGTTAGGCAGGCGACCGCGGGAAGTCCCCAGGGGTTAAGCTTGTGTAGAAACGCGGGGCCCGGGCTCCAACCAGATCCGTGAATCGTGTACTGTGACGAGACGTCGGGACCGAGGATCAGCGGATATGGACGAGGAGGGCTTGGCCGAGATCTCAGCTCGATATGTTCGCTTCGCCGATACGGAAGCTCGCGGCCGCTCGCCGCTCTACGAGGCGTTGGCTCGTGCGGTCGCTGAGGACCGGGAGACGCTCGATTTCCTGTCGACCCTCCCGGACCTAAAGCGTCAACCGAACCTTCTGCTTGCCGCGGTGCGTCACCTGTTCGGCACGCCGACAGGGTGGACCGAGTTTCGTCAGGCACTCCTGGCGCATCTCCACGCTGTCCGCTGTCTCATGTTGGAGCGCTCGACCCAGACCAATGAGCCGGGAAGGTGCGCCACGCTGCTCCCTGTCCTGGCGCGTTTGCCGCAGCCGCTGGCCCTCATCGAGGTCGGAACCTCCGCAGGGCTCTGCCTCATGCCCGACCTCTATGGCTATGACTACGGACGCAAGGCGATCCGCGCACCCGCGATGGCCTCGGAACCACCTGTCTTCCGATGCTTGGCCAGCGAGACGACGCCGTTGCCGGCGGTCTTGCCGCAAGTCGTTTGGCGAGCGGGATTGGACCTGAACCCGATCAATGCTTCGGACGATACGCAGATCGCATGGCTTGAGACACTGGTCTGGCCGGAACAGACAGCAAGGCTCGCCAATCTGCGGGCGGCGCTAAGGATTGCTGCCACAGTCAAGTCTCGGGTGGTGAAGGGCGACCTGCGCGGGAGCGACCTCGAGCAACTCTGCAGCGAAGCGCCAAAGGACGCTACGCTCGTCATCTTTCATACAGCCGTCCTCGACTATGTCTCTGACCCTGGTGACAGGGAAGCTTTCGCCGAGCGGGCGATGCGTCTCTCTCCCTATTGGGTATCGAACGAGTTCCCACGCGTATTCCCGTCCATCGCCGCACGCGCCGGAACAAGCTGGCCGCCCGGCCGCTTTCTCCTATCTGCGAACGGCTCCCCTGTAGCTTGGACTGACCCGCATGGCGCCTCGCTCGAATGGATGGCGGACGAGGCGTAGGCGGTTGACCGAGACCGGCTGTTACAAATAGCCGGCAGCTGATGGTCCTGTTCATGCCGACAACGCCTTCGACAGCATGGCAATCAAAAGACCGAACGTTTCGCGCTCATCGGGCGCATGATCCGGATTGACTTCGGTCACAGTCAGCGCGCGCCAGTTCGGAGCCGCGACCAACGGCACAAGCGCCGTTGAAAGCGCGTCGAAGCTCAAGCCGTCGCAGCGTCGAACATTCTCCGCGATCGGGAAATCGGTGAAGCTCAGCACATCGACATCGAGATGGATGAGAAGCCGCTCGTAGCGCGCGCCCCAAGCCACCGCGTCTCGCGCCGCTCCGATCGGATCTTCCTTGACCTTCGCGAGCGCGATCCGCTCCAGATCGAGCGAGCGCATAGTCTCCGCCTCGGCGGCTGAGATGTTGTCGGCGGCAAAGTATAGGATATCGGCCGGGGCGAGCATCGGCCGGCGTGGGCCAAGGCCGCTCAGCTCCGCCTCCGTGCCCGGCAGGTCGAGCAGATGCGCGACGCCGGTCCAATCGAGCGCGCCGTCGCTCGTCTCCGGGGTGTTCAGATCGACGTCGTGATCAATGTAGATGAGCCCGACCGAGCGTTCATCTCGCAGCGCCCCAGCCACAGTTCCAAGCTCGACCGTGCAGTCTCCGCCGAGCACGAGCGACGCGTTGCCGCCAGCCAATGCGTCCCCCACCACGTCGGCCACGGTGCCTGCCGCCCGGTGGACAGCGTCGACATTCATGGCTTTGGGCCGTTGCGGGTCCAGCCGCCAGCGGAAGTCTGGTATGTCTCCACGGTCATCCACGTGCCGGCCTGATTGCATCAATGCCGGGACCAGCCCATGCCGCCGGAAGGTAGACGGGGCCTTCTCCTGTCCTGGCGCGTAGGCGCCGGCGCTTGAAGGTGCGCCAATGAGGCAGAGGTTGCGGACCATCATCACAACTCCTGTATTCAATGACGGTGTGCCTTGTTCTGCGAGATATGGCGCAACCAGTTCCCGGGACAAGCTTGCTCGTCACTCCCAGGCCCTGAGCCTGCGAGAGCAAATGGCGCCTGCGGGACCTCATTTGAGAACGCCTCGACTGCAGCCCTACGGCTTCGCTGCTGCGCCGCGGCGAAAATCATATTTGCAATCGTCGTGGAGTTGGCGAGCGCTGGACATTCTCGGATAGCCACGCCGGGTGGCGATGTCAGAGCCAGCGAAGACGCAGTTCTCAGTTTCATCCATGCTGGGGCGCCAAATCTTCGCGCTTCTACGCCACACGCACCTCGGAGCTGTCGATAGACGCCCCGTTCAGGCTGGTCCCAAGCCAGCCAGCTCCCAACGTGTTGTCGCCGACATTCAGACCGTCTTCCTCGTCGCCAGTCGGCGGTCGAGCCAAACAAGAGCCTCTCCGGCGACGACGAAACCCGTCGCGATCAGGCTGGCGTCCGTCAGCGTGCGCGGCAGGCCGACTTCGGTGACGTTGATGAAGGGATAAGGGTAATGCCCCTCGATCGAGCCCCGCGCCAAGGCGTAAAGGAAATAGCCGAGCGGGTAGAGCGCCCAAAGCAAAGGGTCGCGCCACTTGAGAGCCCCTTTGCGGACAAAGGTGAGCCAGAAGATGGTGGTCAAGAGCGGCGTGATCTGATGGAGCAGGAAGCTGGCGAGCGCCGAACCGGCGGTCAGCTCCCGCAACCCGCGTAGCAGAAGCGCATAGACGATCCCAACGAGGAGGATGCTAAGAAGCGTCCCACCGATGAGCCAAGGCGACTTGAAGGATGCCGCCTGTACGGCGACGCCAGTAAACACGGCCGCGACCAAGAGATTTGTCGTGATCGTGAAGTAGCCGAGCATCGTCCAGAGTGCTAACGGCCATGACGCCGGCCCACTAGCGAGTGCGTTGAAGTGGATGGCGATTCCGGCCCACCCAGCCAAGGCAATCAGCCCGGCGAGCGCTCTTGCCCAGCCGCCTTCGCTTCGCTGTCCGATCTCGTCCATGGCCGCACCTACTCGGGCGTATGCGCCATCGCCTCGTTCTGCTGCGCCTTGCAGCAGTTGATTGTAGACTGGCCCCAAAATATTGAAAAGTCGCGTCAGGGCATGGCGGAGAGGCGAGCGGAGAGTTGGATGGTTGACTACCTTCTTCTTGCCGGATCAGGCTTCGTTGCCTGGATCGTCTCGACGCTCGGCGGCGGCGGAGGAGCGATGCTGCTTGTGCCGCTCGTCGGCTTCATTGCCGGAGCGCAGGCGGTGGCTCCCGTCACGACGCTTGCCACGATCGTGGCAGGCGTCGGCCGGGCATTGGTATTCTGGGAAAATATCGACTGGTCGGTGGCCAAGTGGGGTCTCCCGGGTGCTGTCGTCGGCGGGTTCCTCGGGGCGGCTCTGTTCTCGCGTGCGCCTGCGGAATGGCTCCAGATCGTCGTCGGCCTCTTCCTCGTTTCGACAGTCGTTCAATATCGCTTCGGCCGAAAGGAGAAGACGTTTGAGGTTGCGAAATGGTGGTTCTTTCCCGCCGAACTCGTCACAGGATTTCTCGACGGGCTGATCGGAGCCGTGGGACCCGTGATGAACTCGCTCTATCTGAATGCAGGTGTCACGAAGGAGCGCATGGTCGGCACCAAAACAGCGGTCTCGCTGCCGGCGCATCTCGTAAAGATCGGGACCTATACCACGCTGGGCGCCATGGGCGGACAGCTCTGGCTGTTCGGGCTCGCCGCGGGAGTTGGCGCGCTGACGTCTAACTGGCTGGCGAAACGGCTGCTGAAGGATATGCCGGAACTGCGGTTTCGAGCCATCATCGTGGGCTTCATGGCGCTCAGTGGGATCACGATGATCTGGCAGCAGCGCGAGACGATTGGAGCCTTATTCTGAAGGCCGTCCGATTGTCGCGCCAGCCTACCCGATCGCGACAAGATTCATACGATAGGTGAAGTCTGTCGCCAATCGCGCTACGGCAGAGCAATCTGGTTTGGCACCTCGGATCAAATCGCGCTGGCAAATTTCGTTGTGACCGGAAGTGCCCCCAACTGGACATCTCCGAAAGCTGAGGTCGGCGGGACCGGGTTCCTGACTCGGCCCGGTCGCCCCACTTTGAGCGATCGGTCTAAATCGCCCGGACGACGCAGGGAGTTCAAAGAGGGGCGCGTCCAACAGTCTGGCCTCTTCCTTCGCCACATGCACTATGAAATTCTCTGCTACTCGCGGATTAATCTGAGTTTGGGTTGATGATAAGCGCCGCACTCTCCTTCGGGTCGTTTACGCTGGTGCCAGCCGAGCGTCTGCTACTGGTTGGCGATCAGAGATTGAGGATTGGCAGCCGTGCGCTGGACATCCTTATCGTCCTGGTGTCGCGCGCCGGCGAAGTGATCTCGAAGGATGAACTCGTCTCGCTGGTCTGGCGCAACACGTTCGTCGAAGAAAACAACCTGCGCGTCCACATCGCGTCGCTCCGCAAGATTCTTGGCGAAAGCAGCGATGCTCCGCAATACATCTCCAACGTCCCTGGCCGCGGCTATTGCTTTGTGGCAGCAATCTCTCACAAGACGTCCCCTGTCACTCCAGACGAGCAGCTGACCTTTGGCGGCAAGCTCCCGCTGCCGCGTCTTGCCAACCGAATTATCGGCAGGGAGGCGATGCTGGATCTGCTGGAGCGACAGCTACCGGAACAGAGACTGCTTACTCTCGTAGGACCGGGCGGCATAGGAAAGACGACCGTGGCAATCGCCCTTGCGGACCGTCTTAAGGATCATTATCCGGGCGGGATCGCATTTGTGGATCTCGCCGGGATCTCGAACGGAGCGCTGCTTACCGCGTTCATCGCGACCAAGGCAGGCGGTGTGCTGACATCGTCCGACCCTCTTGCCGAACTCGCCAGACAGCTCAACCATCGCTCGGTTCTGCTTGTCCTCGACTGTTGCGAACATATGATCGACGAGGTCGCGGTGGTCGCGGAAACCCTGATCGCCGAGACGCAGCAGTTGACAATCCTTGCGACCAGCAGGGAGCCGCTGCGCATTCAGGCCGAATGGGTTCTTCGCCTGCCGCCGCTGGATTGTCCAAGCGCCAACGAAGTGACCGACGGCCCTGCCGCGCTGCGTTTTGCGGCAGTCCAGCTTTTCGTCGAACGCGTTTCTGCCAGCGTCGGCGGGTATGTCCTGAGCGATCGCGAAGCGTCGGTCGTAGGCGAGATTTGCCGACGGCTCGACGGCATTGTGCTTGCCATCGAGTTGGCCGCCGGACGGGTGGACGCGTTCGGCATCGCAGGTGTCGCGGAATCGTTGCGGAACAATTTCGACATCCTAACACGCGGACGGCGCACGGCGCTTCCACGCCACCAGACACTGCGCGCGACGTTGGATTGGAGCTATTCCCTGCTCTCGTCGACACAACAATTCGTCCTTGCGCAGCTTTCGTTGTTCAACCAGGAATTCACGCTCAAAGCGGCCCAGGCCGTGATAGCGGGCGAAGCGGCTATGGATGTGGAAGGCAGTATCGTCGATCTCGTCGCGAAATCGCTGGTGGTGGCCGATCGCAGCGCGCATCCGGTTCGCTATCGCCTGCTCGACATGACGCGCGCCTATGCGGCGGAGAAGCTTTCGGCATCTGGTTTCGAGAACGAGGCCTCACATAGGCATGCGACGCACTACTGCGCGCTTTTCGACGATGCCGCGCGACAGTGGCAGGTGGCGCAGGAGGCTGTATCTCTGGAAATCTATAGCCGCGACATTGGTAATTTGCGCGCCGCCCTCGACTGGTGCTTTTCGCCAACGGGCGAGAGCGCGATGGGCGTTGCCATGACCGTCGCGGCGATCCCGTTCTGGTATCAGCTTTCACTCGTCGACGAATGCCTGTCGCGTGTCCAGCAGGCGCTGGACACGCTGGAAAGACAGGCGGAAGCGGACCCACAAAGCCTTATGCGGCTGCACGCGGCATTGGGCTTTCCGCGCATGCGCGCGATTTCAGGCCGGCCCAGCGGTGCGAAAGGGTGGACGCGCGCGCTCGAAATCGCCCGCAAAGTTGACGACGTGGACTTCCAATTGCGGGCTCTCTGGGCCCTTTGGGTGGATCGAACCAACAGCGGCGAACCGCGTGCCGGACTCGAGATGGCCGCGGCCTTTCGCGTACTGTCGGAGCGTTCGAGCAACGCAGCCGACTGGCTGATCGGCGAGCGGATGAAGGCCAGGTCGCTGCACCTGCTTGGCGATCAAGCCGGCGCGGAGGACCGTGTGCAGCGCATGTTGGCCGCCTATCAAGCGCCGGCGAACGGATCGCACCTCGCACGCTTTCAATATGAGCAGCGCATTACCGCACGCATTACGCTGGCGCGTGTGCTCTGGCTTCGCGGCAAGACCGAGGAAGCCCTACGCGAGATCGACGACATGGTCGAAACAGCGCTAGCCGCAGGCCACAATCTCACCATCTGTCACGCGCTGTCCGATGCGGCTTGTCCGGTGTCCCTGATGGCGGGGGACCTGCCACGCGCAGAACGCTACACCGAAATGCTGCATCGACGCACCAGGGATCATGCGCTCGACGTCTGGCATTCCTATGCGGAATGCTTCGAGGGCGATATCCTGATCCGGACTGGCGAGGCAGCGACTGGCGTCACCCTCGTTCGCGAGGCTCTCGACCGGTTGGATCGAGCGGGATTCTATCTTTACCACACCGTTTTCCATTCGATCCTCGCCTCTGGATTGACGACGCTTGGCCAGGAACCGGAAGCCATGGCTTTGCTGGATGGAGCGCTGTCGCGATGTGAAAATAGCGGCGAGGCTTGGTATTGTGCTGAGCTGATCCGCCAGAAGGGCGAGATATTGGCCGGGCAATCCTCGCGTCTGTCTGACGCCCGGACACTCTTTGAGCGCTCGATGGCGATTGCCCGTGATCAGGGAGCCATAATCCTGGAACAACGTTCAGCCGACAGTCTGGCCACGCTAAGCAGGCCCGCTAGCACCTTTTAGCATCGATTTACTGGTTCACACCGCTCTCCTGCGCAACTGTTTCGTCACTGAACGAAGCACATGCCATGGCAAGGAACAGAGCGATGAACTCATCCCGCATTACGTCCTTTCGTCGAGCGATCAGGGCCGGCCTGATCAGCACCGCACTGCTCCCTATTCCAACAACCGCTACGCTGGCCACACCAACAAATCCGGTTTCGCAAAATCAGGCAGCGGCCTGCGGCGCTATTTGCGCGAAGACGCAAACGCTCGATGTTGGCGGCATCGACTATGCATACCGCTCGCTCGGTGCGCCCTCCGGAACACCTTTGATTCTCCTGAACCGCTTTCGTGGAACAATGGACGAATGGGATCCGGAATTTCTCGATTACGTCGCCACACGCCGACAAGTCATCATCTTCGACAATGTCGGCGTGGCTCGCTCGGGTGGCGAGGCGCCGGCCCATATGAATGACTGGGCGAAAAACGCCGCCGCTTTCATTGATCGCCTGGGTTTCAACCAGGTCGATCTGTTGGGCTTTTCATTCGGCGGTCTTGTCGCACAGGAACTGACACTTCAGCGGCCCGATCTGGTGCGGAAGCTGATTATCGTCGGCAGCGGCGCTGGCTACGTCGAAGGCGCAAACCTCAGCGCCAAGGCGATAGAGGTCGCGACAAGGCCAACCAACTCGGATGAGGATTTCCTCTACCTGTTCTTCAAGGATACACCAACCAGCCAGGCCGCTGGACGTGCTCATCTCGCCCGGCTGCGTGAGCGCAAGGACGCGTTTGCCAAGCTTGTGAGCGAAAAGGCCTGGAAGGCCATGCTGTCCGCCGGCAGCGACGTCGGCACCGCCGAAACATCGCTGCTCAATCGAGTTGGTTCGATCCGGCAGCCGGTCCTGGTGGCGAACGGCAATGAAGACGCCATGATCCCGACGTTTCAATCCTACGCTCTGGCTCAGGCGATCCCGAATGCCCGACTGATCATCTATCCCGACTCCGGCCATGCCTTCCTGTTTCAGTACCCGCGTGAGTTCGGCGATGAGGTCATCCGCTTCCTGGGCGATGAGGCGCGGCCATGACTGTCTCATTCTTATCCGGCTCGCTCACTCGCCGCCAGATGCTAGTGGCCGGCATTGCCGCCGGTGCGGGTCATCTGCTCCCGGAATACGTCTCACAAGCGCTCACAGCGGAATCCACCGATCAACCCAACAGAGGAACTCAAACCATGAGCTACATCACGACAAAGGATGGAACCGAGATTTTCTACAAGGACTGGGGTTCCAAGAACGCGCAGCCGATCGTCTTCCACCATGGCTGGCCGCTCAGCGCCGACGACTGGGACAATCAGATGCTGTTCTTCTTGCACAACGGCTTTCGCGTCATCGCCCATGACCGCCGCGGGCATGGACGATCGACTCAGACGGCCCATGGCAACGAAATGGACACCTATGCGGCCGACGTCGCGGAATTGGCTCAGGCGCTCGACTTGAAGAATGCCGTCCATATCGGCCATTCGACCGGTGGCGGTGAGGTGGCGCATTATGTCGCCCGTGCCAAGCCGGGTCGTGTCGCCAAGGCCGTACTGATCGGCGCGGTGCCGCCGATCATGGTGAAGTCGAAGAAGAACCCCGGCGGCCTGCCAATCGAGGTCTTCGACGGCTTTCGGGCCGCACTTGTGGCCAATCGCGCGCAGTTCTACTACGACGTGCCGACCGGTCCCTTCTACGGCTTCAACCGTCCGGACGCAAAAGTCTCGCAGGGCATCATCGACAATTGGTGGCGGCAGGGCATGATGGGCGGCGCCAAGGCCCACTACGACTGCATCAAAGCGTTTTCCGAGACCGACTTCACCGAGGATTTGACCAAGATCGACCTGCCGGTGCTGGTGATGCACGGCTCCGACGATCAGATCGTGCCCTATGCCGATTCGGCGCCGCTGTCGTCCAAGCTTTTGAAGAACGGCACACTGAAGACCTATGAGGGCCTGCCGCACGGCCTCTGCGCGACCCATCCCGAAATCGTCAACCCGGATCTGCTGGCCTTCATCAAAGGCTAGCCGCAGCGAAAAACGGAGACTTTCCATGATTTCGACCAACGCAACTCCGGTGACGGAGGAGTATTTAGAACGCGGCGACGGCATGCGGATTTTCGTCCGCTCGTGGCGTCCGTTGTCCCGACCCAGCGCGGTCGTGGTGATCTGCCACGGCGTGAACTCGCACAGCGGCCAATACTTCTGGGCGGCCGAGCAACTGGTCGCAGCCGGCTGCGCCGTTTACGCTCTCGATCTTCGCGGACGAGGAAAGTCGGACGGAGACCGCTTCTTCATCGAGAGTGTTACCGAATATGCCGATGACCTCTCGATGCTGGTGCAACTTGCCAAGGGCCGTGAGCCTGGGCTGCCGATTTTCCTGCTTGGGCACAGCGCGGGTGGGGTGGTGTCTGCAACCTACACGCTCGAACATCAGGCCGAACTGGCCGGATTCATTTGCGAGAGCTTCGCATTCCAGGTCTACGCACCTGACTTTGCTCTCGCGGTGCTCAAAGGTCTCAGTCACGTTGCGCCGCATCTGCACGTGCTGCGGCTGAAGAATGAGGACTTTTCGCGAGATCCGGCGATTGTCGCGTCGATGAACAGCGATCCGCTGATCGACAACGAAGTCCAGCCAACGAGCACCGTGGCCGCGTTGGTTCGAGCCGATGAGCGGCTCAAGCGCGATTTTCCCTTGATCACGCTGCCGGTTTTCATTCTGCACGGGACGGCGGACAAGGCGACGAAACCGGCCGGCAGCCAATTGTTCTTCGACACCACCGGATCATCCGACAAGACGCTCAAGCTCTATCCCGGCCATTTTCACGATCTCCTGAACGACCTTGGCCGCGAAGAGGTGATGGCGGAGGTTCTGGGATGGATCGGCGCACGTTTGCCGGTTGAGAAGACCGCAGCGGCGGCGGGTTGAACGTTTGAAAGGCCGAGGTTGGAGCATAAATTCGTGTCTTCGAAAGCGCCCATTCGCATTGCTGTCTTGGTGAGTTCCGCATCCGGCGCCGATCGTACCGAATTTGATCGGTTTATTGCCGTCTACTACGCTCTGCTGGATGCGGGCGCGGAAGTGTTGGTCGCGTCGGCATCCGGAGGTCATCCGTGGCCGAAGCGCCTGAAGCCATCCGGCGAGGAGCCCGATGAACTCGCAGCGCGGTTCCAGAGCGACTGGCACGCTCGCGACGATCTCGCAAACACACTTCAGTTCGGTCAACTCTTCGTCGAGGATTTCCAGGGTGGCTTCTGCGTCGGTGAACCCGGCGCAATCTGGCGCGGCACTGATCTCGACTCCGTGGGGGCGCTGATCGCCCGCTTCCTCCAGGCCGGCAAGCCAATTGCCGTCGTGCCCAGCCTATTTGACATTACTCCGACCGGCGCCGCCGATGGCTTACTTATCCTCAGTGACGGCAAATGGCCGCCGATCGCCACCGTCGGTGCGCTCTTGGCGGCCGCTACCCAATTCGACAACCGGAGGATTGAACCATGAAGCTAGATCAACGTAGGCGCCTCCGGATTTGCCGAATGCACCCTGGAGCCGGGTTTGCGACGGCAGCATAGCCGAACCGCTTCCGGCGGAGATCGTCGTACCAGACGCCATCCCAGCTGAATGGGCACACATTGAGAAGCGGCTAGGCGGCATCGGCGGCGCCATAGAGGCCTCGTTCGGCTCGACTTCCGCACTTCGAGAACGCGGCGCGGAATGTTGCAGAGAAAATCTTCGCAGCGCCGTCGCCAAGGTGCATGGCGATGGCGTCACAGCACGCACACGATGAACTGCTATCTGTCAGTATTATATCGACTATTACTTCCTGCGGTTATGTCGATAGCCCGATCGCGAAGCCTTCATAACGATACTTTTCTTCCACGTTCGGTCGTGATAGCATCCAGCTCTCTAGCCTTACTTACGATCATAAAGATCTTCGTTCTGAGGGTGCGCCTGCCGCGATGGCGGGCGACCGTTTTTGCTTTGGGGGGCAGCGGAATGGCCGGGGAGTTTCAGGTTGCGGGCAAGAATGCGGCGGCGCTGTTCGCGCTGAAGGTGCATCGCGGCGACGGCATGGCGCTGCTGGCGATGAACTGGCGCAACGGACAGCCGCCGCGAGATTTTGTCGGCTTCGCCATTGAGTACCGCGTGCCGAACGGAACGCGGTTCTTTGCGGTGCCTAACCGGATTGCCTTTCCGGGGCCGGACGGTGCGGTCAATCCCAACAAACTGTCGTCGCGGCTATCGCCGATCCAGAAGTTTCGCTGGGTGCATTTTCCGTTCAATGCCGAGATCCCCGGCGACTACACCTACATGGTGACGCCGGTGTTCATGGACGATGACGGGCAGCTGAGCTATGGCGAGCCGCAGACTGCGGACATCGAGCTCCGGCGCGAGACCTATCCGGGCGCGCTCAACGTGGCGTTCACGCGGGGCTTCGTGTCGTCACAGGCCTTCGTCGACCGCTGGGAGCGGTTTGGGCCGATCTCGACCCTCTTGCCGGAAGATGCCGATGACGGGCTGACGTTTACTCCGACCCACCCGAAGACGGAACAGGCGTTAAGCTGGATGGGGTTCGAGGATCGGCATGCGATCTACGAGACGCTGGATGAGGCGATCGGCGATGCGAGCGCCAAGGTCTGCGTGGTGGCCTACGACCTCAGCGAGAAGGGGTTCGTCGACCGGCTGCGGCAACTGGGACCACGACTCAAGATCATTATCGACGACGACGGCAAGCACGGTGCGGCGCATTCGGGCGAGACGCAGTCGGCAGATATTCTCATCGCCTCGGCTGGCGCCGCCAACGTCAAGCGCCAGAGCATGGGCAAGCTCCAGCACAACAAGATGATCGTGGTCGATGGCAACCAGGTGAAGAAGGCGATCGGCGGCTCGACCAATTTCAGCTGGCGCGGCTTTTACGTGCAGTCGAACAACGCGATGATCTTCACCGGCGCCGCGCCGGTGCAGGTGTTTCGCGAGGCATTCGAGGATTTCTGGACCGAAGCCGGATTCGCCACCAGCCGATCGGCAAGCTGGCGCGACCTGGGGATCGCCGGTGTGGACGTCAAGGCGACGTTTTCGCCACATGCGGCGGCCAACGCGCAACTCGGCAAGATCGCCGACGATATCGACGCGACGAAATCGAGCCTGCTGTTCTCGCTGGCGTTCCTGTGGCAGACGCCGGGGGCAATCCGCGATGCGGTGGCACGGGTGCGGGGCAACGACGCGCGCTTCGTCTACGGCATTTCCGACAAGAAGGTCGGCGGGCTCGATGTGCAGAAGCCGGACGGCAATCCACCGGCGGTGTTTCCCACCGCGCTGCTGAAGGGCAGTACCCCGGCGCCGTTCAAGGCCGAGCCGGTGGGCGGTAGCGGCAACCGCATGCACCACAAATTCGTGGTGATCGACTTCGACAAGCCCAGCGCACGTGTCTATCTTGGCTCTTACAACTTTTCCAAGGCGGCCGACGTCACGAATGGCGAGAACCTGATCCTCGCCCGGGACCGGCGGATTGCCGTGTCCTATATGGTGGAGGCGCTGCGGATGTTCGACCACTACCACTTCCGCATAGCACAGCAGGAAGCCAAGATCGCTGGCACCAAGCTGCAGTTGAAGCTGCCGCCGGCGGCCGGGCAGGATGCGTGGTGGCTCAGGGACTATACCGACGTGCGGCGGATCAAGGACCGGGAGATGTTCTCGTAGGCGAGAAACGGCAGTCCCTGGCGACGATCCGCACCGGTCAGCTTTCCTGGTTGGGTCCTTCCTTATTCCATGCGTCGCTGCCCTTCGATCACCCTTGCCCCACAATGACGATCGATGCCCAGTTCGCATCGCCTGAAAGGCCGGCCCAAAAGGTTGCGCATCGCTTGGGTAGTGGGATTGCTGCCTGATCCAGACCGAGTAGATGTAGCGAGCGCGTCTGTCCGCATCCGCGCGACAGGCGGAAGTCAGTGGAGCTTGATTTGACTATGCACCCTAGCGACATCAAGCGCGCGCTGATCACCGGAGCCGGTGCGGCCGACGGCATCGGCTTTGCCATTGCCCGGCAGCTCGGCCGTGCCGGCCATACCGTCTTCCTCACGGGTGCCAGCGCGCGTGTGCTCGATCGCGCCATTGAACTTCGTGGCGAAGGCATCGATGCCTCTGCCGCTATCGCCGATCTCACCATCGCCGCTGATGTCGAGCGGCTGCGGGCTGATGTCGGTGCGGTCGATATACTGGTCAACAATGCCGGCATGGGCTCACTGGCATCGCCATCGGCCGACAAGACGTTTCTTTCGATGACCGAGGCCGACTGGGATCAGGGCATCGACGTCAGCCTGAAGACCGCGTTTCTGGTCACCCGTGCGTTCCTGCCGGCGATGGTCGAAGCAGGCTACGGGCGCATCGTCAATGTGGCGTCGGTCACCGGGCCGCTGGTGTCGTTCGAAGGCACATCAGCCTATTCCGCCGCCAAGGCCGGCATGGTCGGCCTGACGCGTACGTTGGCGCTGGAAGTGGCGAAAAACGGCATCACGGTCAACGCCGTGGCGCCCGGCTGGATCGAAACGGGCTCGTCGAGCGAGATGGAGCGGATGGCGGCCCTGCATACGCCGCCGGCACGGGCCGGGCGGCCGGACGAGGTGGCCGCCGCGGTGGTGTTCCTGGCATCGGCAGGCGCCAGCTATGTCAACGGCGCCCTGCTGGTGGTCGATGGCGGCAACAGCCTTCAAGAGCGCAAGGGCTGAGGGCTCCGAGACGCCTCGCCGGAACGATCGGTCGTTCACGATCGGAACAGCGGGTCCGGCTTGCACTTCATTGCGCGCCAGTGCGCTCCTATTCCTCCTGCAGCAGCATGAACTACGCTTCGACGTCAGCTTACGGCGATGACCACCATCAGCCCACCGCCGCCCTTCTCCTCGACATTGTTGTTCGTCGTGTGATGCGGGATGTGGCAATGGATGAGCCACTTGCCGGGACGCAGCGCCTTCCAGACGACGTCATAGCGTTGTCCCGGACCGACATTGATCGTATCGGCCAGGAAACGTGCCGAGGGGGCAAGCGTCTCACCGTCGCGGGCGACGACCTCGAAGGGTCCGCCATGAATGTGCATTGGATGGACGAAGCCATTGTTGGTGCCGATGAAACGCACCTTCAGCGTCTCGCCCACCTTCATAGGGATGGTGTCGGTTGCGGGATAGGCCTTGCCGTTGATGGTGAAGAAGTTCGGCATACCGCCTTCCATCGGCATCGAGGGGTAAGTCAGCCCATCGCGCACCAGCCATTCCTGAAGCTCGATCACGTAGTCGTGGTTGGCCTGAACCTCGTCGGCGGGATTGGCGGGGTCGATGATCAGCGCGCCATAAAGGCCGAGTGCCTGGGTGCGGTCCGGCTTGGCGTGCGGGTGATAGAAATAGGTCCCGTGCTGGGTCGCGGTGAATGCATAGGAATAGGATTGTCCAGGCTCGATCGGCGGCTGGGTGATTTCGGCGGGTCCATCCATCTGGTTCGGCAGGATCATGCCGTGCCAATGCACGGTGGTTTCCTCCGGCAGGTCATTGGTGACGTCGATGCGAACTTTATCGCCCTGCCGAATGTGAATGCGCGGACCGGGTATCTGGCCGTTGTAGGCATAGGCGTCGACCGCGACGTTGGGCAGTATCTGCCAGCGGACCATCGATGGTCTGAGGTCGAACACCTTGACGCCGTTCTCCAGGCGGAACGGTAGTTCCCGGTCGCCCTTGGCGGCAAGGCCGTAGGACGAGGTGACGCGGCGCGGATCGGTTGCCGCCATGTCACGCATGGCCTCCGCCGGCGTGTCGCGGCCCATGATCATGCCTTGCGGCATGATCGCCCCGCCGACGTCACGTGCCGAAAGCGTCAGGTTCAGCCAGTTCGCCGGTGCGGCCATGCCGATCGCCAGCGCCAACACCGACACCATACCGAGGGCCGCGATCTGCGGCGTCGTCGCGTCCGTCTCCATCTGATGGCCGCTGTGTTTGGACTTGTGGGAGGTGTTGCGGCTTCGGCGATCAGCGCCGGCATTGGGATGATGCATAGCGTGGGTGGGCGGCTCTCCACTGCTCGTTTCGGTCGGCTGCGGGCGCTGCGTCATCAACCCGTGCTTCAGCCCTCGCGCCACCAGCCAGACATTGGCCGGATAGGCGAGCGTGAAGCCGGCAATGACGCCGATCGACATCACGCCCCAGAACAAAAGCTCGGTCGGCTCCATGGCGCGCATGTCGCGCCCCATCATCAGGAAGCTCATGACCGGCGCCATGCCGGCCATCATGAAGTTCATCGAGATGAACTCGGGCAGGAAGCTCTTTCGCACGTTCTCCCAGTAGGTGCCGCCCATCATCGATTTCATGAACAACGATTGGAAGATGAAAAGGCCGAAGGCGAAGCCCGCCAGATATTCGACGATCAGGTCGAGCCACATCGGCAGGCCAAGCGTTGCCGTGATGACCGCGGCGAGAATGATACCGGTCGCATCGCCGGCAACGCAGTGAATGGTCGAACCGACGCCCTGCTTCCAGAGCGGTCTGGTGAAGGCTTCGTGCTCGCCCGGGCGGGGCTCCTTGTCGGCAAGTACATAAAGCAGCAGACCGAGCGGCCCCATGTAGAGGGTCACCAGGATGAAGCCCCATTTCATCACCACGGGCTCCGGATTGCTGCGGTATTGGTCGACGCCGACATAGAGGGTCGACGCCAGCGCGAGCGTGAACCAGGCAACAAGAAAATAGTCGATCGGTTGGATGAGCATGATCCGGATCCGGTCTCTCGTGCCGTCCGATGAAACGGCAGGTTGTACCACCCTGCCAGTGAACGCGGTCGCGGCCGATATGATCCCGTATATGCCGACAGCTCGATCTCGCTTGACCTTCCAGCCACTGGAACCCTTAGGGTCGCGCAAGGTCTTCCGGCGGGCCTTTCCTCGAAAGCAAGGAGCGGAGAAATGCATCGACGCGGATTTCTGGCGGCAGGCCTGGCGACAGTTCTGGCGAGCTCGCGTGCGCTGGCGCAGACGAAGATGGACGATATGTCGATGCCCGGCATGGGCGGCCATGCCGGGCACGACATGGCCGCCATGGCACAAGACGCAGTCATCCTGCCTGAAGGCCAGGTGTTGCGCGACCTGCCGATGCTTGCCAACGAAGCCGACCGACCGGGCCTGTTCAGGGCGAGGCTGACGGCGGAACCGGCCATTGCGAGGTTCGCCGAGGGGCGCGACACGCCGATCCTCGCCTATAACGGCATGAGCCCGGGGCCGCTGATCGAGGCCTTCGAAGGCGACCGTGTCGAGATCACATTTGCCAACCGCATCGATAGCGAGGCGAGCACCATCCATTGGCACGGCATGCCGGTGCCGGCCGACCAGGACGGCAATCCGATGGATCCGGTTGCGGCGGGCACCGAGCGCGTTTACGCCTTCGAGCTGCCGGAAGGCTCCGCAGGCTCCTATTGGTATCACCCGCACCCGCACGGCAAGACGGCAGAGCAGGTCTATCGCGGTCTTGCCGGCGCCTTCGTCGTCAAGGCCAAGGCCGATCCCATCCCCGCCGAATATGGCGACACGATGCTGGTGTTCACCGACCTCAGACTTGCCGCCGATGGCTCGATACCGAGCAACAGCATGAGCGATCTGATGAACGGCCGCGTTGGCGACCACGTGCTGGTCAACGGCCAGAAGAATCCCAGGCTCTCGGTGGCAAAAGGAGCCAGGCGACGCCTGCGCCTCTACAACGCCACCAATGCGCGTTTCCTGAAGCTTGCCTTCGACGGCGCAACGATGACGATCATCGGGTCGGATGGCGGGTTGCTCGCGGCGCCGGTGGCGGCGGACGAGATCCTGCTCAGCCCGGGCGAACGCATCGAGCTGGTCGCATCCTTCGACATGCCCGGCCCCATCACCCTGTATACGCTCGGCTACGACCGTGGCTGGATGGGTCCCGGCCGCCCGGCCGATGCGGGGCTGACGCTGCTGACGGTCGATGTCTCGGACAGCGAAGCCGAGACGGTGCCGCAGTTGCCGGCGCGGCTGCGGCCGATCGCACCGTTCGCCGCCCCTGTCCTCAGCCGGCGGCTCGTCTTGACGGAAACCATGGCGATGAACCCCACCGGCATGGAGATGGGCTTCCTGATCAACGGCAAGGCCTTCGACATGGGACGTGTCGACTTCGTCGCCAGGGCGGGCGAGATCGAGCTGTGGGAGATCGTCAACCAGGCTGACATGGACCATCCCTTCCACGTCCATGGCACTCAATTCCAGGTCATCGAGCACGAGCGCGACGGCGCGGTGTCCAAGCCGCCCTATCTCGCATGGAAGGATACGGTGAACGTCGCCCGCGGCGAGACGGTGCGGCTCCTGCTGCGCCAGGATAGGCCAGGGCAGCGCATGTATCACTGCCACATCCTCGAGCATGAGCAGCTCGGCATGATGGGCGTGCTCGATGTCATGTCATGAAGGCCGGCATCGCGTCCGGGGCGGCGATGCTGGTGCTGGCTGGTTCGCTGAGCCTCTCCTTACCGCAGGCCGTCGCCTCCGGTGATGAGATCGTGGTCGTACGCCAGGCCTCGATGAAGGCGATGGCTGCGGCGGCGAAAACCATCGCCGAGATGTTCGACGGCAAGCGCACCTACGACGCCGCCGGCTTCAAGGCGGCGGCCGACGTGCTCAGCGCCCGTACCGGCTCCGCCCTGATCGCCGAATTCCCGGCGGGCACGCTGGGCGCTCCATCGGGCGCCAAAGCAGAAATCGACCAGGCGCGGCCGGAATTCGAGGCGCTCGCCAGCCACATTGGCAGGCTCGCCGATGCATTGGCAGCCAAGGCCGAAACCGCGCCTGCCCAGATCACCGCCGACATGCGCATGGGCGCGATGACGTCAATGGACGGAGGCAGTCTGCTCGGCAAGCGGCTGAAGTCAACGCAAGCGGATCCGGCCGGATTGCCGGCGGAGCATCTCCTGCATCTCGTCCTCCAGGATTGCTCAAGCTGCCACTCTAAGTTTCGGCAAAAGGTGAAGTGAGAACCGGCGATCGCCCCGCCATTTGTTGCCCTTGTGCAACGATGCGGGATGCCAGGAAGGCCACCTGTATCAGGACGCCTCGGCGAGGAAGTTCCGATAGTCGGACTTAGTCTGCAGCAGGCGCAGCACATTGTCGCGCGAACCGCGGACATGGGCGCGTGCCAGCGAGCCGGCTCTGGCAGCGTCGCCGGCGCAGATGGCGTCGACGATTTCGGCATGCTCGTCACGGGCGATCTTCCATTCGTCCAGCCATAGCAGTTCGGTCCAGACATAGTGCGCCCGGCCGGCCGGTACGCCTCGACCTCGATGCGCAGGACACGATCCTGGTGGGGCAGACTGATGAGCGTGCAGCCCGCCCTCATGCAAGAGACCGGCAGGGCTTTGACGATGAAGATCGGAAGCGCGGGTGTTATAGGTGAGGGTGCTTGGGGGTAAATCAGAGCCGTGGCATAAGCGCGCGACGATCTAGGCCTTGAAGCGCCTTGGCCTCAAATCCCAGCTTGACCAGGGGTAAGCAGCATGCTGAACGCCATTCACCACGTCGCGCTCATCTGCACCGACTACGACCGGTCGCGACGGTTCTACGTCGAACTCCTCGGCCTCGATGTGATCCGGGAGGTCTATCGGGAGGAGCGGCAGTCATGGAAGGCGGATCTGCGGATCGGGTCGGTCCAACTGGAATTGTTCTCCTTCCCTGCACCAGCGATGCGGCCGTCCCATCCAGAGGCGACAGGCCTGAGACATCTGGCATTTGCCGTGGCGAATCTTGATCCCGTAATTATGCGCCTGGAAGCCGCCGGTGTTGCCGTTGAGCCAATCCGGATCGACCCATATACAGACCAACGGTTTACCTTTTTCAGAGACCCAGATGGATTGCCGCTGGAACTCTACGAAGCCCCATAAGGAACGGTTCGTTTTCGCGACGGGCGCCTGTGTACTGACGGGCTCATCGGTATCGGCGGAGCCGCGAATCTATGCTAAGCCGCCGCCAAACCAACCGAAGGACGACACCCGTGAGCGAACCGACCGTAGCCGAGGCGACCGAAAGCATCTATGCCTCCCTCCGCGCGGACAATGCCGACCTCGACGCACATATCGCGACGCTTAAGGCGGCGCTGACACGAGAGGGGATAAAACAGGCGGTGTTCGATCCGACCAAATTGGCGCAGAACAACCGCTCGGGCCGCAAGTTGATGCAGGCTTATTTTCGGCAGCGCGGCGTGAGCGTGACGTTTTCGGAGTAGAGCGGCGCGCGGGCGATCTCAACCGCGCCTTTGAGAGTTCTCGGCCGGTCCGTCGTCATCTGGACGCCGGGACAGCGCCGCATGTCGATGCTGCAGGACCTGGAGCGCGGCCGGCCGATAGAGATCGACGCGCTGGTGAGCGCGGCCCAGGAACTTGGCCGGCTAACGGGCATGCCAACGCCCACCATCGACGTCGTACTGGCACTGGTGCGCCGGCTGGCGGTGGAGCGGGGTGTTATGGATGAGCAGGGGGCCGTGTGTCGGGGCCTTGATACGCCTGCTCCGCTCCGATAGTGCCGCGATGGTGGCTTGGGTACGGCAGCTTTGCGCGTCATGTAGAAGCGTGTCGCGAAAGCGCGACGAGTTTTCGGCGCTTCTGCTTCAAAATCCTCTCGAATGGAAGCATTTGAAAAGGAGAGTTGCAGACTGCGAAGACAGCAAAAATCAGAACCTTGAAACGGCTCTATGTCAGCGCTTCCGCCTTCATACCGAAGTGAACATCTACAATCTGCTCCGCCATCCTTTTGTACTGACTCGAATGGTAAGCGCCAAAGTCGAAATTATCGATGCCTGCGAACCCTTTTTCGAGATCGGTTTGGGCCAGCGATTTGCCCGCTTTGATGAGCAGTCGGAGGGTGATTAAGAAGCTGTTCACATAGGTTGTTGCGAGGACACGTTTCTCTGCATTTCGATCGGTCGTCCAGCGACCCGACGACAGATTCTTCCGGATGGCTACCAACAATCTGTTGATTGTCGTTACGCAGAATGTGACATATTCAGCGAGAGCCTCGTCATTCTTACCCGCTGCGACATCATCGCGCGCCTCGTGGGTCCAGATAGAGAAGAGCGAATCCTCCCCGCCGGTTTTCACAAGCGGTCGAAGCCCATAGCTGACAATCGACGAGGTCTTGAGCTTGTCAGTGTCGAAGAAATATTGCTCGACGACGCCCTGCAACGGTCCTGTCTTTGCCAACTGCGATAGAACCCGCGCCGCGATCGACTCGCTCGCGAAGGGTTCGAGTACGAGCCCAATCGCTTGCTTCAGTTGCGATTTTGCGTTGGTCTGGGTCGAGTTGATCTCGAGGAAGAGGCGCGCCTCGAACTTTTCACGGTCAAATGTCGGGCAGATTTGACGGATAGATGATGCCGGTCACGAGCAGATTCTGCTGAACCCGCAAAAGCGCAATCTGCGAATCGTCATTGTCCGTCTCATGATAGGCAAATACTCGGTGCTGGCCGTCGACTATCCCGATGCTGTTCGGCCGGTCTGGCAATTTGATGGTGACGGGGGCAGTCTGCTTCAGTGTCGCCGAGTCGACTGTCTCCAGCTTCTTGTTGAGCGGCTGCACCTCGGGTGGCAGGGTTACGATGATATTGTTAATGAAAACGCGCTTCTGCTTCTTCAGGTATGTCCGAATCGCCTCGACCTTGGACTTCGAGATCATGCGTTGGTAGAGATTCATAGAATCGCGCCAGCCGTCCTTGCGCAGCACATATGAGGTGCGGAGCAGTGCATCGGGGTCGGCATAGAAGGTGACTATTTTGAAACCCTTGTCGAAGTGCGAGTGTGCCTCGGGGAGTAGTGACCCCGAGTAATTCTTCGATGGGGTGGCGACGTCTATCTTGCCGTTCACGCCCACCTGCGAGTCGTCGATCGCGAGGAAATGAAGCAGTTCGAAGCGCGAGGATTTGCGTACTGCGTCGGAGACCGCGGCAAAATATCGAACTGCAGCATAATCCATATAGACCGGGGCTGGCACGTTGATCTTGTACTTCTCCTCGAAATCGTAGCGCGAGCAATATAGGATTTTGACGATCGTCTGTTGCACATGATAACCGCTCGCCAGTTGGTCCGCGCTTGCCGGGAATTTCGCGGCAAGAAATGTTAAAAAAGCTTCCGGATCGGCCAGGATCTTGTCGTAGATATGTTTCTTGAGCTTGAGATGGTCACCGACGTTTGACGCCTGCGCGCATGTATATTCCGCCAGAACGACGACATTTTCATAGACAAAGACGTCGTCAAGGTCCGTCTTCTGATTTTCGTACGTGAATTCGCGATCACTTACCCCAGTCACGCGGTGAAATCCGGCCTTGGTAAAGGACGACCGGATCGCCGCCCGATGGTCGGCTTTGAGCTTGTTGGCTGCTTTCTCAGTAGACGACAGCGGTGCCTTCTTCGCCTTCTTGGATTTTTTGCCCTTGCCAGGCTTAGCTGCAGCCGCAGCCGGGGATCCTGCTTTTGCCATCACTCGGCCGCTTCAGACCATTCTTCGGGAACTTTGCTGACCTTTTCGCCCGCCAGCGGCCTTCGTACTTCTTTATCCGACTGCCGCAGTTCGAGCTCTCCGGCACGTAGGGCTTTCACCCGCTCGTGTGTGAGGACGACATAGTCTGCGCTGCGATCGACGCCGATCGCTTTGCGTCCGGCCTTGATGGCCGCAATCGCGCTAGTGCCTGCACCGACGAATGGATCGAGCACAACATCGCCGGCATTGGAAAAGGCGAGAACGCAGCGCTCCGCCAATTCGTGCGGAAATTGGCAAGGATGGATCGTCTGCTCGGGATGGTTGGCCTTCACATTGGGGATTTCCCAGATCGGATTTTCGCTGAAACAGTCGCCTGCGGAAAAGGTCCAAAAGTCGGAGGGATTCTTTCCGAGAGGATTGCCGCTCGGCTTGCCCGCCTTCTCTTCTCCTTTCTTCGCTGAATGGCGCTTGCCGGGGTAAAGTTGCGGCACACGGATCG
Organism: Mesorhizobium sp.; assembly: GCA_004017275.1. Taxonomy (GTDB): domain Bacteria; phylum Pseudomonadota; class Alphaproteobacteria; order Rhizobiales; family Rhizobiaceae; genus Mesorhizobium. The sequence goes on from SAKE01000012.1 coordinate 160,547, forward strand.
GGTTAAGATTGAAGACATAGTCGTCAGACTTGGTGAACCACAACAGCGTTTCATAGCGACCCGACAGGCGCTTGTTCGCGTGGAGGCCGAAGTTGAACTTCCAGATGATCCGGTTGCGCAACTTGAAGCCCTGACTGACGAACATGCCGTAGAAATAATAGTCGAGTGGGAATACCTCGCCATCGCGCACGAAATTGCCGACCTGCCAGCAGACGCTGCCTCCTGCCGCGACCTTTTTACAGATTTTTTCTACGACCGGACTCAGCCAAGCGACATATTCTTCAAGCGACATCGCCTTGTCGCGTTCGTAGATCTTCCGCAGGTTATAGGGCGGCGAAGTCAGAACGAGTTGAACTGTCTCGTCGTCTATCAGGTCGAGCGCCCTTGAAACATCGGCTTGGATGAGGCGCAAACCATCGTCCAATATTTCTGGTACCTCGGCGTCAGCCAATGCGCCCCCCTCTTCCTAGCGCCGGAATACCAGCAGAGAATCACCATTTGTACTACGAGGAGCAGATAGAACACACCGTTTCACAAGAAAATTATGCAGTTTTGCAACGTTGGTATGTCGCCTTCTTCCTCCTGTACGGCGAAGCGGAAATCGGTTCCGAGAAGAACCCGCACTCCTCCGTGATGCCTTGCGGTATGGAAATACTCTCCCGCCCGTTGTGTGTTCCGAGTTTTTGCCCGCCCGTTCCCTGCCGATAGGTAGCCCGAGGGTCGCTGTTTCACCTGATGTCGGTCGCTCGAAACAATGACTTTGTCTTCACTTTCCGGAAAACGCAGAGTCTAATCTAAGGAGCTGTTTCAAAGTCGGTCCTGGATCGCGGAAGGGATGTGACATGGTGGATTTTGATCGGATCGACAAGCTGATCGAAGCGGTGCCCCGCGCCTTGGCACTTCGCGCCGGGCTGGACCTTGGCATCTTCACCCGGCTCGGTGAAAGCGCGGTGACCGTTGACAGCCTCGGGGCCGCGCTCAAAGTCGAGCCTGACCGCCTGTCGCGGCTCCTCTACGCGCTCGCCAGCATCGGCCTTCTCGAAGTCAAGGATGGCCGATTTCGCAACGGAGCCGAAGCGTCGGCCTTCCTCGACGCGTCCAAGCCGACCTATCGCGGTGGCGATCATGCGCTCCTGCGCGAGCTCTGGGGAGCCGACCTTTTGACCGCGGAGTCGCTACGACAGAACCGGCCGGCTGCGCTGCACGACTTTTCCGAAGCGGGGCCTGAGTCCGCGGCGGCCTTCAGCCGCATGCTCGCGCCGGGCGGGGTGATTTTCGGTCGAAATCTGGCCCGGGTGATGGACCTCTCGGCGGTCGGGTCGGTGATCGACATCGGCGGAGGCGCCGGAACCATTCTCGTCGGACTTCGCGAGCGGTGGCCGCAGATTGCGGCGACGCTGATGGAACTCCCAACGGTCGCAGCGGTCGCGCCAGCTATCCTATCGGAATACGGAGCTGACGACGTGGTTGTCGAAGAGGGGGACATAACGGTCGCGCCATCGATCGGTCGGCACGATCTGGCGATCCTGAAGGCCGTCGTCCAGGTGCTTCCGCCGGACCAGGCGCGCAATTCGATCCTGAACGCGGCGCGTTGCCTCACACAAGGAGGCGAGATCGCAATTGCTGGATGGGGTGTCGTCGATGACGACCGCCTCGGTCCGCCTGAGGGTGTCTTTTTGAATCTCACCTTCTTGAACCTCTATCGCCACGGCGAATCGTACACTGAAGGTCAGTATCGCGCATGGATGACCGAGGCTGGATTCCGGGATATCTCCAGGTCGCGCCTCACGGACGGCTGCACGTTGTTTCGTGCGCGCCTCACGGGCTGAGACGGGCCTTCACATTTGATCCGTTAAATTACAGCTATCTGCCGCCGCAAGTGCTTCGGCACGGTGAGCTTCGTCCAGTGCGCCAATCCGTCGGACCGATGCATAGAACCTGATATAATCGCCCGAACACAGGTCGAATAGGCCGAGAAACGCGGCCACCTGATCGCTATAGACGGAAGTCGCGGCGAGCTTTGCGTTGTTGATCGGGGAAGCGAACCAGGCATCGTATCCCCGGTATCGACCCCAGCGCCTGTCGCGCATGTGTCGATAGCGCATCCGCAGCCGTTCAATCGCGGCCGTCTTTGCGGCCAGCTTTTGCTCCGAAGTCCCGGAGTTGGAATAGACTTGCGTTAACTCGTCCCGGGTCTGCGACACCAGCGTAAGAAATTCAGCCTTGCGTCTCCGGGCGGCTTCGTAACGGCGCAATGCGGCGGTATCGCCAGTCGCGCGCAGCCATTTTTTCACGCCGGTCGTTTCGACGGCGACAGCGAACGCCTCATTGAATGCGGAATCGTCGTGCACATAGACGCGCTGGTGGGCCAGTTCATGGAAAACCAGCCCTGCAAGATAGGTTTCATCCTCGCTGAACATCGTGCTTAGCAGCGGGTCACTCGACCAGCCAAGCGTGGAATATGCTGTGATGCCCGTCACATAGACATCCATGCCCTGTCCTTGAAGTTCGACGGCGGTTTCAACCGCAGACTTCCTGGAGAAATATCCCCGGTAGGGCACGCAGCCGAAAACGGGAAAACACCATGTTCGCGGCGTCAGCGAGAGTTCCGGCGCGGCGAAGACGGCCCATGTCACCGAGTCCCGACCGATATCGACATAGCTGCGGTAGCTGTTGTTGTCGGGCAGCGCCAGTTTATCTGTTGCGAACTTTCGTATGGCGCTCGCCGACGCCATTCGGGCGCGCAATGCCTTTGGCGTCGAAGGATCCTCGATCAATTTTCCGACATCTTGGCGCGCCGTCATGATCTGCAGATGACCCTTCACGGATTGCGCGTAGTAGGAAACACTGGTGCAACCGGTCACGCCGGACACGATCACGACGACAAGCAATCGAAAGAATGCGCGCATCACGATTTGCCCACTGCTTCCCCGTTCCGATCGGGCTGTTGGCATGATTGTCCCAGGTCCCAAGCAGTCGCATTGATTTGATCGAGGTCTATAGCTTTCTGAAGAATCCGGACAGAATATTCGGACCCGCTTCGCCAGGCCGCAGTCTAATCCCATCCTCGAAGCAGTTCAGCGTCACGCACTCGAAGCCGGCATGTGCGAAGAGTGCTACCAGCGAGTCACGGTCGAAGTGGTGCAGATGCTCGTTGGGGAGACGCATACGCCACGTCCGGAACCACGCGTCACCTTCCGTGCCGAGTTCGCGCCAGCGGCAGTAGGGGACCGCGACGGCCAGGTAGCGGGTCTGAAGGCCGGTGAGAAAACCCAGATCCGGGATGTGCTCAAGCACGTCGAACATGGCGACGAGATCCCACGAGCTGGCGAGCGCCTCATCCCAATCGACAAAGCGGACGCCCTTGGGCAGCGGAAACCTGGTTATGTCGCAGCCGGCGCAGTCGGCGACCCCGGTTATTTTCGCGGCTTCGATGAATGTGCCCGTGCCATATCCAATCTCCAGCACGGACCGAGGAATCTCGCCGGTGACCCCCAGCACCCAGCCGAGTCGCTGATATCCGAGCTTGATGGTCCGGTCACTCAGGTCTTCGTAATAGGAAATGTATTTCTTGTCGTATTTGATCGGTTTGACGTCGACCTGGTGGATCACGCCAAACCCGTCCACCGCGTAGTTGTCCAACATTAGCGTGCTCCGGATTCCGAGTTCCTTACATGGCACAGCTGAACGCAACGTAACCGGACAATCGAGCGGTTGCGACAGTCGGGAGCTATCTTGAGCTGATCAATCCTTGCCCGCCCGCTTGAGAAGCCGCGCATAAAATTCGCCGACAATGCCGCGGCGGAAGATCAGCACGCACACCATGAAGATCAAGCCGGAGGCAGGGCCGGCTCAGCTCTCGGCGGCGACGAGATGGCCGTCGCCGACATCCCTCAGCGCCAGTTTCAGCGGCGCCTCGCCGATCTTGCGGGTGGCGCTCGGGATTTCCTGGTCGAGGCGCGCGAAGCGGCTTCTTCGTTTGTCCGGATCGGGCACTGGCACGGCTTCGATCAGCCGTCTCGTATAGGGATGGCGCGGGTTGGAAAACACCTGGTCGCGCGTGCCCATCTCGACGACCTGGCCGAGATACATGACGGCGACGCGGTCGGAGATGTTTTCGACCACCGCCATATCGTGCGAGATGAAAAGATAGGCCACTCCGAATTCGCGCTGCAATTCCTTCAGTAGATCGAGCACGCGCGCCTGAACCGAGACGTCGAGTGCCGAGACGCTTTCGTCGGCGATGATCAGCTTCGGCCGCAGCGCCAGCGCCCGCGCGATACAGACGCGCTGGCGCTGGCCGCCAGAGAATTCATGCGGATAGAGCTCCATCTGATCAGCCGACAGACCGACGCGCTCGAACAGCGCGGCCACGCGGGCGTGGCGCTCCTCCTTCGAGGCAATGCCATGGATGACCAACGGCTCGGCGACGAGGTCGCCGACGCGCATGCGCGGATCGAGCGAGGCATAGGGGTCCTGGAAAATCATCTGCACGTCGCGGCGCACCGCCTTACGCTCGTCGCGGGCAAGCCCCGACAGATTGCGCCCGCCAATGGCGATGTCGCCGCTGTAGGGCACCAGCCCGGCCAGCGCCTTGGCGGTGGTCGACTTGCCGCAGCCGGATTCGCCGACCAGCGCCAGCGTCTCGTTGGGTGCGATCGAAAAACTGACACCCTCGACGGCGTGGACGCGGCGGTTGACCCGGCCGAAAAATCCGCCATGCAGGTCGAAGCGGACATGCAGGTCCTTGACCTCAGCGACATTAACCGGCGTTGCCATCTCGACGTCCCTGGATTTTTGGCGGCCGACACCGCTGCCGATGCGCGGCACGGCGGCCAACAATTCACGCGTGTAGTCGGCTTGCGGCCTGCCGAAAATGTCCGATGTCTTGCCCTCCTCGACCATGCGGCCATGCCGCATGATGATGACGCGGTTGGCCATCTCGGCGACCACGCCCATGTCGTGGGTGATCAGGATGACGCTGGTGCCGTGCTGGCGCTGCAGGTCGCGCAGCAGCTCCAGCACTTCGCCTTGCACGGTGACGTCGAGTGCGGTCGTCGGCTCGTCGGCGATCAGCACGTCCGGCTCGAGCGCCAGCGCCATGGCGATCATCACGCGCTGGCGCATGCCGCCGGACAGCTCGTGCGGAAACTGATTTAGCCGGCTTTCGGCTTCCGAAATGCGCACCGCCTTCAGCGCCTCGATGGCACGCTGGCGGGCGTCGTTCTGTGACAGGCTGGTATGCGCCTCGATGGATTCGGTGAGCTGCCGGCCGATCGACAGCACCGGGTTGAGCGAGGTCATCGGCTCCTGGAAGATCATGGCGATGCGGTCGCCGCGAATGCGGCGCATCCGGCGCTCGTCGAGATCAGCCAGATCGGTGTCGCCGAGATGGATCTTGCCAGATGAAATCCGGGCGGCAGGCTGCGGCAAGAGCTGCATGATCGCCAGTGCGGTCATCGATTTGCCGGAGCCGGATTCGCCGGCAATGCAGAGCGTCTCGCCACGCGCCAGCGTCAGCGACAGGTCGGAGACGACCTCGCGCTCGCCGTCCTCGCCGCGCACGCTGACGGAGAGGTTGGCGATGTCGAGGATGGGTTTTGTTTCGCTTGTCATCGTGGGCGCAACCCCCACCCGGACCTCTGGTCCGACCTCCCCACAAGGGGGAGGTAGGGCGCCGGCGTTTTACCCTCCCCCTTGTGGGGAGGGTCGCTGCGAAGCAGCGGGGTGGGGGTGCAGCGCCGACCCAAAATCATTCAAACACGCAGCGCGGGAAGTAGAACGACACCACCCAGTTCGGCAGGTCGACGATCTCGCTGATGCGCAGATCGCCGCAGACCGATGCCAGCATATAGGCCTCGACCGGGTCGAGCTTGTAGCGACCAGCGAGCAAATCGACCATTTGCGCCACGGCTTCCCTGGCGCCGGTCATCAAGTCTGGGCCGATGCCGGTCGTCACCTCATAGCCCTTGGTGTCGAGATGGCGCGTCACCGGACCCGGCGTGGTGAAGCGCGGCGTCTTCAGCCTGGCATCCTTGACCAAATCGAGCTTGAGCACGACATCCATCGGGCTTTCGATCGCCGTACCGCAGACCTCGCCATCACCTTGCGCGGCATGGGTGTCGCCAACCGAAAACAGCGCGCCTGCTACCTCCACCGGCAGATAGAGCGTGGTGCCTGCAGCCAGATCGCGGATGTCGAGATTGCCGCCGACCCGGCGTGGCGGCACCACCGAATGGTGGCCTTTCTCCGCCGGCGCGTTGCCGATGGTGCCGGCGAAGGGTTTCAGCGGCACAAGCGCGTTCTTGCCGAACAGCGCCGGCTCGAGCGAGGCGGCGTCGTATTTCCAGATGTTCAGCGCCGGTTCCTTGAAGTCGTCAGCGAGCAGCCCAAAGCCCGGAATGTTCGCCGTCCAGCCGAAGCCGGACGGTTTGAACAGCTCGATCGTCACCTTCAGCGCGTCACCCGGCTCGGCACCCTCGACGAAGATCGGCCCGGTGACCGGATTGACCTTGGCGAAATCGAGCTTGGCGACGTCGGCAACGGTGCTGTCGGCCTGCAGCTGGCCGCCGCCGGCATCGAGGCACTGGAACTCGATGGTCGAGCCGGGCGCCACCCGCTCGGCCGGGACAAACGAATTGTCCCAGCCGAAATGGTGATGGCGCCCGTGGATGGTGTAGTCGCAGTTATTGCACATCTTTTACGTACACGTTGTCGTAGTTGATCGGGATATGGACCGGGTCGACATAGAGGTTGTCGGCGCCGCCCATGCGCGCCGATTTCATTGTGAAGCGCTGCTCGTTGAAGACCGGCGCCCAGGGCGCGTCCTCCATCACCTTGTCATAGATGGCGCTCCACATCTTGGCGCGCTCGCCAGCCTTGGCCGGATCGACCACCGAGTCGGCCTCGGCCGCCTTGGCGTCAAGACCCTTGTTGCAGTACCACGACCAGTTCCAGCCGCCCGGCACCGCGCCGGCGCAGCCGAGGATCGGGCCGTAGAAGTTCGACGGGTCCGGAAAGTCGGCAATCCAGGCCATGCCGCCCGACCAGATCATCGGCGCGCCGGCCTTGTCGCCGCCGGCGGCAATCACATTGGCCTGCGCCAGCGACTGGATGCTGGCCTTGATGCCGATCGCCGCCAGGTCCTGCTGGATCGCCTGGGCAATACGCGGGTTGGGATCGGTGTTCATGGCGAACAATTGCGTGTCGAAACCATCGGGATGACCGGCCTCGGCAAGCAGCGCCTTGGCCTTGGCGACGTCGTAAGCGTAGCCCTTGTACTCCTTGTTGTAGCCGGGCATCGACGGCGGCAGCGGCTGATTGGCTGGCACGGCGCGGCCGTTGATGATCTGGATGACGCGCGCCTTGTTGATCGCCATGTTGACGGCCTGGCGCACCTTCACATTGTCGAAGGGCGCCATGGTGGTGTTCATGGTGACATAGCCGGTGTGAAGCTGGCCGCCTTCGACGACGCGCGCCTTCTGCTCGGGATCCGCCATCACCTCCTGGAACTTGGCCGGCGGAATGCCGTCGCCGGGCACGTCGATCTCGCCCTTCTGCAGGCGCAGCAGCGCCACGATCGGCTCCTGGCCGATCTCGAAGGTGATCTTGTCCAGATGCGGAAGGCCCTTGTGCCAGTAGTCAGGGTTGCGCTCGAAGACGATGCGCTGGCCGAGTGTCCACTCAGTGAGCTTGAAGGCGCCGGTGCCAACCGGATGCTTGCCGAAATCGGCGCCGTATTTCTCGACCTCTTCCTTCGGCACGACATGCGAGAAGTTGATGGCCATGACATGCAGGAAGGTGGCGTCGGGCCGGGTCAGCTCGAACTTGACCGTGTAGGGGTCGACGACGGTGACGCCGGACAGGCTTTCCGCCTTGCCGGCGGCGACATCGTCATAGCCCTTGATCGAGCCGAAGAAGCCGGCACCGGGGCTCTGCGTCTTCGGATTGGTGACGCGGTCGAGCGAATATTTCACGTCGTCGGCGGTCATTTCGCGGCCATTGTGGAATTTCACGCCATGCCGAAGTTTGAAGGTGAAGGTCTTGCCGTCGGGCGTGATCTCGTAGCTTTCGGCGAGGTCGGGCTTCAAATTGGTGGTGCCCGGCTCGTAGTCCATGAGCCCGTCGAACAGACTCTTGATCATCGACCAGTTCTGCCAGTCATAGCCGATCGCCGGATCGAGCGTGGCGACATCGTCCTTGTAGGTGATGGTGATGGCGCCGCCCTGCTTGGCGTTCGGATCGACGGCATCTTCGGCGCGAACACTTGTCATGCCGAGCATCAGCGCCAGCGCTGATGCCGCGACGGTGGATGCGAGAAACTTTTTCATTGTTATGTTCCCTTTCTCTGTTCTGTTTTCATTTCATCTGAGCTTGATGCGGGGGTCGATGAAGGGCGCGATGATGTCGGCAAGCAGATTGCCGAGCACGATGGCGAAGGCCGAAGCCAGCGTAACCCCCATGATGATCGGGATATCGACGCGCTGAATGGCCTGCCAGGCCAGTTGGCCGATGCCGGGCCACCCGAACACGCTTTCGACGACGACGATGCCGCCCATGAAGATGCCGATGTCGATGCCAATCATGGCGATGACCGGCAGGATGGCGTTGGGCAGCGCATGGCGAAAGAGGATGGCGCGGCGCGCCAGGCCCTTGGCGCGGGCGGTGCGCACATAATCCTGGCGCAGCACGTCGATCATCGACGAGCGCATCATGCGGGCGTACCAGCCGGCGCCGAGGATGCCCATGGTCAGCGACGGCAGCACCAGATGGCGCCAGGTGCCGTAGCCGCCGATAGGGAACCAGCTCAGCCGCACGGCAAAGACGTAGAGCAGCAGCAGGCCGACGACGAATTGCGGTGCCGAGACGCCGACGAAGGAGGCGACCATCAGCGTCTGGTCGGTGGCGGTGCCGCGCCTGACGGCGGCGATGAGGCCCATGCTAAGGCCGAGCAGCAGCTCGCACAGGATGGCGCCGACCATCAGCAACAGGCTGGCCGGCAGCCGCGAGACGATCAGCTCGGTGACCTCGGAGCGCTGGATGTAGGAGCGGCCGAGATCGCCACTGATGAGCTTCATCAGATAGCGCCAATACTGGACGATGAAGGGCTGGTCGAGGCCGAGTTGCTGGCGGATGTTCTCGACCGTCTGCGGCGTGGCGCTGCGGCCGGCGATCTGGCGCACCGGGTCGGCCGGCAAGAGATAGAGCAGCGCAAAGGTGATCAGCGAGACGCCGAGCAGGATGAGCAGCGATTGGATCAGGCGGCGGCCGAGATAGGCAATCATGCCCGGCCCCTTTGCGTCGGATCGAGGATGTCGCGCAGCGCATCGCCGATCAGGTTGAAGGCCAGCGCCAGCGCCAGGATCGCCGCGCCGGGGAAGAACACCAGCCAGGGCGCCGCCTGGAAATAGGTCTGGTTCTCGAAGATGATGTTGCCCCAGGACGCGGTCGGCGGTTGCACGCCGATGCCGAGGAAGGAGAGCGTCGCCTCCAGCAGCACGGTGGTCGAGATGCCGAGCGTGCCCCAGACGATGATGGTCGGCAGCAGATGCGGCAGGATGTGGCGAAACAGGATGCGCGCCGCACCAGCGCCGATGGTGCGTTCGGCATCGATGAACTCGCGCTCGGCGAGCGATGAGGTCTCGGTGTAGATGACGCGCGCCGTCTGCACCCAGTTGACCAGCGCGATGACCATGGCGACGATCCACAGGCTGGGCTCGAACACCGCCGCCAGGCAGATGGCGAGCAGCAGCGCCGGAAAGGCCATCATCAAATCGGTGAAGCGCATCAGCGCGCTGCCGATCCAGCCGCGGAAATAACCGGCAACAACACCGACCAGCGTGCCGATCAAAAGCGCCACGCCATTAGCGACGATGCCGATGATGAGCGAAGTGCGGGCGCCGTAGAGGATGCGGGTCAACAGGTCGCGGCCAAGCAGGTCGGTGCCCAGCCAGAATTTTGCATCCGGCGGCAAGGGCGAGCCCTCGATGGTCAGGCCGTCGAACATCTGCTCGTTGGGGTCGTAGCCGGTCAGCCATGGCGCCAGCACGGCACCGGCGACGACGATGGCGACGATGACCAGCCCGAGCAGCGCCAGACGGCGCCTGACCAGCCGGCGCCAGACGCCGACGCGCGGCTTGACCGGCATGCACCCTGGCGCGGTGAGATCAGGCGCGATGGGACTGGTCATCGCCGCCTTCTTCCCCCGTTGCTTCTTCACTTGTCATCGCCACGATCCGGCGCGCTGCGTCCTCGACGCTGATCTGCCAGCTCATCGCCAGCGAGCGCAGCTGCGCATAGGCGCGGCCGTCATCGGTGCCTTTCGACAGTGCGGCCACCGCGCGTACGATGGTCTGGCGCTCGGCGACGCGCTGGCGAAGCGAGGCAATTTCGCCGGCTAAGTGTTTGCGCGCCTCAAAACTCTGCCGCGCGATCAAAAGCGCGCTGTAGACGCCGGCATTGCCAACCGGCTTCAAGAGCTGCGCATCGGCCTTGTGCGATAGCGCCCATTCGATACGGCCGGGCGCCTCGGAGCCGATCAGCGCCACCAGCGGCATCGGCGCTTCGCCCGGCCTCCACGGGAACTGCTCGTCAAAGCCGAGATCGGCATCAAAGAAGACGAAGTCGGCTGCCAAGACCTCAGGCGGCAGTTCCGGCCAACAGTCCAGCGTGATCAGGCCGATGGCCGACAATTGCCTTGTGATCGCCTGCACAGTCGGATGCGGGCGGTGCAGGATGAAGGCCCTGGCGCCGCCGAGGTTGGGGATGCGTGGTGTTCTCGTCACGACACCACCCTCAAGCGCGGGCGGCCGAATGTTTTTGCGGGGTCGTAGCGCGACAGATAGGGATCCGGCGCGACCTCGTCTTCGCGGCTGACGACCTCGAAGAAGCCGTCCGCGATGCGCCCGATGATCACCGGCAGCGTCGCGTGCTGGGAATGAGCGTCGATGGCGATCGGCCCGAGCCGGGTGGAGAAGCGCCGTTCGGCGAAGGTTTTTGAGAATTCCGCCTGACCGGCGTCGGGATCGCGCGAGAGCACGTCGGCCATCACTTGCACGGAGGCATAGGCGGAAGCTTCGAAGGACGAGGCGAAGGCGGCCGGGCGCGGCGCGAAATACGGCCCGACCGACAGATGCCCCTTGCCCGATTCACCGATCGCCGGCAGCTCGCCTTCGGTGAGGTTGCAGGAGATGACGGGGCAAGTCTCGGGACTGAAGGCGGCATCCTCGTCGCCCAAGTCGCGATACGCCGCCAGGAAGGCGTAGGACGAGGTGCCGATCAGATTATTGAGGATAAAGTTCGGCCGCGTCGCGCGTATCTCCGCGATCAGCCGCGACACGTCGGTCTCGCCGATGCGCAGGTAACGCTCGCCCAGCACCTTGCCGCCGGCATCCGCGATCAGGTCGCGCGCGACGCGGTTCATCTCCCAGCCCCAGATATAGTTCGAGCCGAGCAGGAAGCCGTTGGCGCCGAAGCGCGGCACGACATGCGCCATCAGCGGCACCAGGTGCTGGTTGGGGCATGCGTGCATGTAGACGACGTGCTCGTTGGCCTCGAAGCCTTCATAGGGGCAGGCATACCAGAGCATGCCGCCCGCCTTCTCCAGCACCGGGATGGTTTCCTTGCGGCTCCAGGAGGTGACGCAGCCGACGATATGGCGTGCGCTGCTGGTCTTGAAGATGTCTTCGCACAGCGTCGCGTAGCGGTCCGCATTGCTCTGCGGATCGCGCTCGACCGGTACCAATTCGATGCCTGAGCTCCGGTCGGCGTTGATGTCGGCGATGGCGCGCATGGCGCCCATGCGGCATGCATCGGAGACGAGCTGATAGCTCCCCGAGCGGGAATACAGGATGCCGATCTCGATGCGCCGTTTCAAACAGATCCCCAAAAATGACAATGCCCCGCAGCCAGCGCCGCAAAGGCGAGGCATACGAGGCATACTTGCCGCCCGGCGATCAGAGCCGGTATTTTCTCGACCGCCAACCTATTCGGTACGGGCGGTCAGTCAAGCCCTCAACGATATCCGCAGGCAACACCAATGCCATCGCTGCTTCGTTGCCATCAGCTATCTGGCCGCCGGCCGCTGACTGTGTTGGCGGGCATAGGTCACACAGGCGTCCACCGTGCTGACACAAAGTGCGTCGCGACTGTTCGGCAAATTGTTGTCGCCGGCATAGGCAACTTCGGCGACGCGGCCGTCGACCATGCGAATTTGCGTGTCGCAATAGCCGCCGGGAGCGACATTGACGGAGCCGCCGACCGCCGGGATCGCGCCGACCGCCAGGGTTGGGACGACAATGCTGAGATTGCCGCGCTGAACGATGCGCTTGTAGGTCCAGATCTGGCCCGATCGGCCGGCGTCCGCGGTGGCGGTTGGAAAACCCGCGCACATTCGAACGTCGGCTTCGCTGAGGCCGACCATCTCCTTGCGAGCCGCCGCCACCGTTGGATCAACCTTGGCTATGCGCGACGTATCGTCGGGAATGACGCAGGAAGACTGGATGCCGACGACGAGAACAGGAAGCGCAAGCTTTCGAATGCAGGAAAATGTCATGCCGACTGTCAGATTGGTCCGATTGTCAGATTTGCTTGGCGCCCGCCGCCCCTTTTTACCTAGGCAAACAGGCTACCGGATCAACCCGTTCAGCTTCACGAAAAAGTGGCCATGGCGGAACCGGGCTCGTGCTGCGGCGGTAGCCAGAAACAGGAAGCGGGCCGCAAGGTCCGCACCATGATGACGCAGTCACCGCCCCTGCAACTGCTTCCGCCGCCAGGCAGCGGGCGCTTCGCCGACCCGCGCGCGAAAGAAACGTGAAAAATACGCCGGGTCGTCGAAGCCGATTTCGTAGGCGATGTCCTCGACCGTGCGCACGGTGAACAACAGCAGCCGCTTGGCCTCCAGCAGCCGCCGTTCGCTGACGACGCGCTTGACGCCGGCACCCAGCACGGCGCGGGCGGCCTTGTCGAGCAGATGCGGCGTCGTGGCCAGCGCCTCGATGTAGCGGTCGACCGGCCAGCCGTCGCGGAAATGCGCATCAACGAGCCGGCGCAGCCCCAACGCCAGTGAGGCATCGGAAGACCCAGTGGCATCCTTTGTCTCGGGACTGAGGCGTGCAATGTGGGATAGTGCGACGGCGATCAGCGCCGGCAGCACCCTGTCGTTGCCGGCCTGCGCTTCGGCGTATTCGGCGGCGATCATCTCCAGCACCGCCGCCAGCCTTGCCCACGCGGCGTGCTGCGGCCGGCGGTCGGCGAAGACCGGCCGATCCAGCGGCAGCAGGCTGTGACCGGCGATTGCCGCGAGCGCGCCATCGGCGACCGAAACGACGATGGCGTCGGTGCCGGAGCCTATCGAAAAGCCATGCACGATAGTGCTTGGCACGAAGCTGACGGCGGGCGCTGAAAAGTCCCAGGACCGGTCTTCGATGCGGTAGGTGCCGGAGCCGCTGGTCCAGTAGGTGATCTGGCCCATCTGCGGGTGCTTGTGCGCCGCGACCTGGCCAAGATGGATATTGCTGCGGGCAAGCACCGTCTCGACATGTAGGAAGCCGACATCGAGCGGCCGCACAGGCTCGCCATAGACGAAGAAATCGGGGATGGAATTCTGGCTCATGGCGCCGGAAAAAGTCCAATCGGTTTTGCCGTTCCGTCCATAACCGATCCATGGTCCAGGCGCTAGGGTTGCGACCTAAGAGGAGGACCATCATGCGATCAGAAGACTTCCGCGCCGACAAGGGACGCCCTTTTACCGGGGCCGAGTATCTGGAGAGCCTGCGCGACGGGCGCGAGGTCTATATCAACGGCGAACGCATCGCCGACGTCACCACGCACCCTTCGATGCGCAATTCGGCGCGGTCGCTGGCGCGCCTTTACGACGCCCTGCATGACCCCAAGCGGCAGGACGCGCTGACCTCGCCGACCGACACCGGCTCGGGTGGCTACACCCACAAATATTTCCGCGTCGCCAAATCCTCGGCCGAACTTGCCGCCCAGCAGACGGCGATCGCCGAGTGGTCGCGCATGTCCTATGGCTGGATGGGCCGCACGCCCGACTACAAGGCGGCGCTGATGAACACGCTCGGCGCCAATGCCGACTGGTACGGCCCGTTCAAGGGCAACGCGCTGTCCTGGCACAAACGTGCGCAGGAAGCCGCGCTGTTCATGAACCACGCCATCGTCAACCCGCCGATCGACCGCCACAAGCCGGCCGAACAGGTGAAGGACGTCTTCGTCCACATCACCAGGGAGACGGACGCCGGCATCTATGTCTCCGGCGCCAAGGTGGTGGCGACGTCCTCGGCGCTGACGCACTACAATTTCCTGGCGCAGGGATCGGCGACGGTCACGGAAGATCCCTCGCTGTCGGTGATGTTCATCGTGCCGATGAATGCGCCTGGGATTAAGATGTTCTGCCGCGTCTCCTACGAGCAGACGGCCAACACAGTGGCGGCACCCTTCGACTATCCGCTGTCGTCGCGCTTCGACGAGAACGACGCGATCCTGGTGCTCGACAATGTCTTCATCCCCTGGGAGGACGTGCTGGTGCTGCGCGACGCGCAGAAGATCCTGTCCTTCCACCCGGCGTCCGGCTTCATGCACGGCTACTGTTTTCAGGGCTGCACGCGCTTTGCCGTCAAGCTCGACTTCCTCGCCGGCCTGCTGGCGAAGGCGCTGCGCGCCACCGGCGGCGATGCCTTTCGCGGCAACCAGGCGGCGCTTGGCGAGGTCATTGCGCTGCGGCACATGTTCTGGAGTTTTTCCAACGCCATGGCCTACAACCCGATCCCGTGGGCGAACGGCGCGGTGCTGCCCAATCTGGAAGCCGCTCTCGCCTATCGGACCTTCATGTCGGAAGCCTATCCCCGCGTCATCGACACCGTGCGCCGGGTGATCGCCTCGGGGCTGATCTACCTGCCGTCATCGGTGCGCGACTTCAACAACCCCGAGATCGACAAATATCTGGCGCAATATGTGCGCGGCTCCAACGACATGGGCCACATCGAGCGCATCAAGATCATGAAGCTGCTGTGGGACGCGACCGGCACCGAGTTCGGCGGCCGCCACGCGCTCTATGAGCTCAACTATGCCGGCGCACCGGAAGAGGTGCGGCTGCAGGTGCTGAAGGGCGCCGAACGCGGCGGACGGCTGAAGGCGATGGAGGAACTGGTCGACACCTGCATGGCCGATTATGACGAGAACGGCTGGACGGGAGATACCTGGTTCAATCCGCTTGCCTCAAGGGCCGAGTGAAATCGGATGGCCACGCAGATTTCGAAAGCCGATTTCCGCGACGCCATGGCGAGGGTCTGCGCGCCGGTCAACATCGTCACCACAGACGGGCCGGCCGGGCGTGGCGGTTTCACCGCCACCGCCATGTGCAGCGTTTCCGACGAGCCGCCGACGCTGCTGGTGTGCATGAACGGGCGCTCGACGCAGGCGGCCATGTTCCTGTCCAACCGGCGCTTCTGCGTCAACGTGCTGACGCATGACCACATGCATCTGGCGGGAAAGTTCGCCGGCGCGACCAGGGACATGGCGGCGCGCTATTCGGCGGCGCGCTGGCAGACGCTGACCTCCGGCACGCCTGCGCTGTCGGATGCGATCGTCAATTTCGATTGCGAGATCGAGGATGTGCATATCGTGGGCACGCACAATGTCATGATCGGCCGCGTCATCGATGTCCGGCACGGCAGCGGCGGCTCGGCGTTGCTTTATGTCGACCGCAATTATACGCAGCCGACGCGGCTTGGCAGCTTTGGCGGGTGAGGCGGGGCCGGGTGCGCGGCATTCGAGATTGGCCGAGGCCTCCCCCGACTTCGTCATCCTAGTCTTACTGCGTCGTTGGCGCTGCCCTTCAATGGTCGCCCGCTGGCGCTGCCCCTCACCTGCCTGCCAGCTGTCCAGCCGATAGATGGGTAACAGATTGAACCGGATACATAGGTAACAGTTCTCTCCCTATGCGTCCGCCGCAGCGCCAAGCGGATTGGTTGGCGCGGCGCTGCGGCGGACAAGCTTCATACGCCTTGTATCGATGATGCCGAGCTGATGGGCATGGAAGGACAGAGCCCATTGGCCATCGTCGGTTTGTGTGGCCGCGACAGGCTCGCCAGCCAGTGTCTGCGAGACATAGACGAAGCCACCATTCCACCTGATCTCGCCATTGTGGCGCACATGACGGACCGCGGCCTCGGGCGGATAATCAGGCTCGGGCGCCACCGCCGGCATGGCGCGCCGCGAGGGTCTGTAGTGCTGGGCCGGGGTATCCATGGCCAACGCCTCATGGGGACGCTCCTCATTGTAGCTGTGCCGGAAGGCCTCGAAGGCCTGGCCCTGGGCGGTTCTGTCGGCCTCCGGTGCCTGGGCCAGCGGCAACAAGGTCAGATGAAAGCGCTCGTGGCGCCCGTTCTGCTGCGGCTTGCCGGGCGCGATGCGCTCCAGGCCGATACCAAGCTTGATGAAGCGCACCACAAGCGGCGTCAGCC
>SAKE01000114.1 GCA_004017275.1 Mesorhizobium sp.
GGCATCACCATCTCGGTGCCTTCCGGCAGCGACACGATGCCGGTCACGTCGGTCGTGCGGAAGTAGAACTGCGGACGGTAGTTGGTGAAGAACGGCGTGTGACGGCCACCTTCGTCCTTGGTCAGGATGTAGGCTTCGGCCACGAACTTCTTGTGCGGCTTCACCGTGCCCGGCTTGGCCAGAACCTGGCCGCGCTCGACACCTTCACGATCAACGCCGCGCAGCAGCGCGCCGATGTTGTCGCCGGCCTGGCCCTGATCGAGCAGCTTGCGGAACATTTCCACGCCCGTGCAGGTCGTCTTGGTCGTCGGACGGATGCCGATGATTTCCAGTTCCTCGCCGACCTTGACCACGCCGCGCTCGACGCGGCCGGTGACCACCGTGCCACGGCCCGAGATCGAGAACACGTCCTCGATCGGCATCAGGAACGGCTTGTCGAGCGGACGAACCGGCGTCGGGATGTAGGCATCGACCGCAGCCATCAGCTCGCGGATCGCGTCCTCGCCGATCTTCTTGTCCGAATCTTCGAGAGCCGCCAGAGCCGAACCCTTGACGATCGGAATGTCGTCGCCGGGGAACTCGTTCTTGGTCAGAAGCTCGCGAACCTCGAGCTCGACCAGTTCGAGCAGCTCGGCGTCGTCGACCTGGTCGACCTTGTTCAAGAACACCACGATCGACGGCACGCCGACCTGACGGGCAAGCAGGATGTGCTCGCGGGTCTGCGGCATCGGGCCGTCGGCAGCCGACACCACCAGGATCGCGCCGTCCATCTGCGCGGCACCGGTGATCATGTTCTT
>SAKE01000115.1 GCA_004017275.1 Mesorhizobium sp.
GGATTAGTCAACAGGAATTATATATAAGAAAGCTGGTAGCTCGAGCGAGGAGCGGAGCCTAGCCCTATAGCTATAGGCTATATAATATTATATTTCCTCTGCTTTGAATAGTTAGAATCAAAGTCATTGCTCATTCATTCTGAGGGTAAAGTAGATCGAGAGAGAGAATTGGCTTCTCGAGAATCTGCTGGAGTCAGATCAGTAGGGGAGTTCACACCGGGACTTTCTTAATAGAGAAAGAACCGGGGGTGAA
>SAKE01000116.1 GCA_004017275.1 Mesorhizobium sp.
AAACAGGAAGGTTTCTTAAGGGAAGGAAGAAGGCACGCAAGTTCCATCGTTGGATCAGTTAAATAAATTAGCCAAGGGCTAGTTCTCGGGTTAATAAAAGGCGCATAGTAGGGAGTCCCCAGTGGATTGCATAGGCTTACTCGGTAATTTATCATCCTTCCATAAGATATAGTGAGTTATCCTATTAGGAGAACGACTTAATAATAAGACTAACATATATAACGTTACTAGGTAGGAGCTGCACTGTTTGGCTTTTATGGTTGGGAAGACTTCGCAACAGGTCCTACGTAGATGCCCGGCAGCTTCAACAATTCTTTGAAAGGCTCTACTTATACGGCAGCCTTATAGCATCGAGTTAACTCATCCATGCCATTGCCATTCAATTGGCACTCACACCAGGACATTTCCACGCCTCAACCCATGTGATTCAAAATTACAGACTTCTTACACTAGCGATCTAGCTAGGCCTTCTAGATTACTTACTCGCCCATAAAGATAAAGGGGGGTAAGGATTCAAGAACTGCAGTAACTCAAGGAATAATTAACCTCAGTAGATACTCGAAGATAGCCCCCTCAACTACTTAGATCGCCAACTACTCAATCAGAGAGTCAAACAACCAACTATTTCTTCACCACCAGCAGCGGATTCGATGCTATACTCCTTAGTAGAACTAGGCAAGCTCCCCCTTTTGGCCCTAGAAAAGCTAGCTTTTTTTTTCCTTCGCAAAATGTATAAGCCAAGTCTTGTTCTGGTTAATAATAAGAGCCCCTTAGC
>SAKE01000117.1 GCA_004017275.1 Mesorhizobium sp.
CTCTTCCTCAATCAAAATGTCTATCAATTGATACCTATTCATTCGGTCAAAGTCTCCACGGCGTTTTCACGCCCCTCTACTTAGAGGTGCACCATGTTGATAGGAATCGGCAAAGACCTTCTTGTACGCGTCCTCGAGGGCAGCATTCATGGCAATCATCACTAGTTTATCCCGAGGGCATGGTATGGCTTTGTTCTTGGTGTTGTTTAATAGAATAGATGTCGAGTGCCGCTTTTCCCCGTCCGAGAATCTCCATCTGCTCTAACTGGGCGAGCTATAATCCTTATGTCAGGTTGGTTGTTCAAAAGATATTTTCTCTTAACCCTTCATCTTTTCGAAAGCCTAGACCCATTCTTCTGGATCTTTATTAGTCCTAGGTGCAAAGCCTCTTCAAGAAAGACCTCTTTCTTTCTCCTCCATTTATCATTTTTTTGATTGAAAGAGGATAAGCGCTATCCATTGAGTAAAGGGAGGCTTTCCTACACTACAGTGATTCGGGCGGTTGGTGGCCCCTTCGAGAGTTGCGGGTCCTTGCCGCTGCATGAGTGGTAGCTCACGCTCAAAACTCCTCCGACACGAGTCCTAGTCGTTGCGCTGCGGTCCGTTTCCCGGCTTCGCTTGCGCTATTTTTTGCACTTATTTGATTATTGGTTTAATCAATCCCCGACCCTAATGAATCGAGTATGTATGAAGGGGTCAGTCAAGCGGTTCGGGTTCTCGGTCGGTTCCCGTCCGCCTGCCCCCCTCATAGTCCATTAGTGGGT
>SAKE01000013.1 GCA_004017275.1 Mesorhizobium sp.
TCTCCCCGTCACTATACGGGGAGAAGGTGCCGGCAGGCGGATGAGGGGCAGCGCCAGCCTTTCCGATCGAATTGATTGAATGAAATCAATTCTTACCGCCCTGTCCAAGCGCCTGGCGCTTCAGCAGCCTCTCAGCCTCAGCCACGACCTCCGTCGGCATCACACGCCCCCCAGATGCGGCCAAAAGCGTCGACGCATAGGACCCGCGAGGACCTGTCAACCCGGGCTCGGTTGCCAGGAACACCGCAACCGTCGGCAGGCCGAAGGCGCTGGCTAGATGAGTCAATCCGGTATCAGCGCCGATCACCAGCGTCGAACGGCCAAGGATCGCGGCGATGTCAGCCAGCGGCGATTTCGGCACCATGATCGTCGACGGAACGGCTTTCGCGATCGCTTCGGCCACGGCCTTTTCACGCTCGTTCGACCAGGTGGTGACCGGCGTCATCCCCCGCTCAATCAGAAGGCGCGCGGTTTCGATCCAGTTTTCGATAGGCCATTTCTTGTCTTCGCGGCTGGTGCCGTGCAGCAGGAAGGCGGTTTTCCCGGTGATATCAGCCAGAGTGCCGGCCGGCGGCACGACGCCGGAGTCCAGTATGGAAAGATCAGGCTGATAGCCGAGCGCCAGCCCGAACAGCCGTCGTGTCCGTTCGATGGCGTGCAGGTCGCGCGGCACGGCGTAGGTGACATCATAGAACAGCGTCGCCGAAGGCTCGCGTGCGCTGGCGCGGTCGAAGCCGGCAATGGGCGCGCCGGCCTGTCTCGCCACCAGAGCCGATTTCAGCAGGCCTTGCGCGTCGATGACCAGGTCGTAGCGGCAATCCCGCAAGGTGCGGCGAAAGGCGGCGGCCTCGCGCCAGGTGGCGCCGCCGAACAGCGCCTTGCGCCAGCGCCGGATCGCCACCGTGTGGATCCTGTCGATCGCCGGGTGCAGCGCCACGATGTCGGCGAATGCCTCTTCGACGCACCAGTCGAAGGTCACGTCCGGCCGGTTAAGCCTGGCATCCTCGACAGCCGGAAAGGTGTGGATGACATCGCCCATGGACGATGTCTTGACGATCAGCACCTTCATGCCGCGGCCGGGATGTCCAGCAGGCGGTCCGCCGCCGCCGCGACCTGCCCGACTTCAAGCGTCTTCAGGCAGTTCAGGTGGCCGAGCGGACAGATTTTCTGGTGGCAGGGCGAGCACGACAGGCCGAGCCAGACCAGTTCGCGCTGCTCGGCCAGCGGCGGCGTGTTCTCAGGTGAGGTCGAGCCATAGACGGCTACGATCGGCGTGCCGACGGCCGCTGCGACATGCATCAGCCCGCTGTCGTTGGACACCGCCAGCCTTGCGGCCGATATCAGGTCGATGGCGTCCTCCAGCCGTGTCTGGCCGGCGAGGTCGACGACGCCGGGTGCCAAGGCGGCGATCTCCGCCGTTACCTCGCGGTCGTTCTTCGAACCGAACAGGGCGACTTTCAACCCTTTGCCCATGAAATCGCGGGCAAGGCCGGCATAGCTTTCGCTCGGCCAGCGCTTGGCCGGACCGAATTCGGCACCAGGCATCAGCGCCACGAATTTCTGCGGCGCCAGCCCAAAACGGTCGAGCAGGGCGACCTGGTTTTTCGTGTCCACGGTCAGCCGCGGCGCCCGGAAGCTGCCGCCCTGGGCGAGGCCGAAATAGGCCTGCGCGGTGCGTCGTTTGATGCTGTCGGGAAGCGGTACGATATCGGTCAACAAGCCATAGCGCATCTCGCGCAAATGACCCACACGGCGCGGAATGCGGGCAAAGAACGGGATCAGCGCCGATTTCCAGCTTCCCGGCAGGATATAAGCCATGTCGTAGCGGCCGCGCAGCAAGCGGCCGAAGCGGCGACGATGGCTGAATTCGAGCGCGCCGGGCTTGAGCGGAAAGTCGATCTGCTGGCGGATTTCGGGCATGCGCTTGACCAGTGGCGCGGCCCAGGCCGGCGCCAGCACATCGATGGCGGCGTTGGGATGCAGCTCCTTCAGCGCCGAGAACAGGCACTGCGCCATTACCATGTCGCCCACCCAGCGTGGGCCGATCACGAGGATCGTTGGGCTTTCAGCCATTCAACATAGTCTCTGACACCGGTTTCCACTGTCCGGAATTGGCCATTGTAACCCGCCGCGCGCAAACGGGACATATCAGCTTGCGTAAAGCTCTGGTAGCTGCCCTTGAGATGGTCGGGGAAGGTGATGAACTCGATCTCGCCCTTGCCCAGCGTGTCGATCACCGTTTCGGCGATGGCGCGGAAGGGCTGGGCGCGGCCTGTACCGCAATTGAAGATGCCGCTCGAGCCCCGCTTCCACAGCCACAGATTGACGTCGGCGACATCGCCGACATGAATGAAGTCGCGGCATTGTTCGCCGGGTCCAAAACCATCATAGGCGCCGAACAGTTTCGGGTTTTCACCGCGTTCGACCTGGTTGAACAGATGGAAGGCGACCGAGGCCATGGCGCCCTTGTGCGCTTCGCGCGGGCCATAAACGTTGAAGTAGCGCAGGCCAGCGACCTGCGAATGGTCGGTATCGAAGACGGTGCGCCTGACATAGTCGTCGAACAGCTTCTTGGAATAGGCGTAGACGTTGAGCGGGCGCTCCAGCGCCGGATCCTCGCGAAACTCCGAGCCGCCGCCATAGACGGAAGCCGAGGAGGCGTAGAGGAAGGGCACCCGCAGCGCCTGGCTTGCATGCAGCAGCCGTTTGGAGAAGGCGTAATTCACCTCCATCATGAACTTGCCGTTCCACTCGGTGGTGGTCGAGCAGGCGCCCTGGTGGAACACGGCCTCGACGCGGCCGAGCGAACCTGCCTCCATGCGGGGCAGGAAATCATCCTTGTCGAGATAGTCGGCTATCTGCAAGTCGGCGAGATTGGCGATCTTATGGCCATCGGTCAGATCGTCGACGACAAGAATGTCGTCATGCCCTTCGGCATTCAGCGCGGCGACGATGTTGGAGCCGATCATGCCGGCGCCGCCTGTGACGATGATCATGTTGGTGGCCTTGATAAGCGTTTCACTTGCCGATTCCGGCCCTTATAAGGGAGGCAGGGTGGGCTGTCGATAAAGCAGGCAGCGGAGCGGATGTCACAGTGGCGCCGCAAAGCTTCCGCTTCAGTCGGTTTGTGCCGCCCGGCATGATCGCGAGGAACAAAAAAATGCCGTCGACCGAACTGCTCATCGCTTTTTTCGCCACAACGGCGATCTTCGCCTACATTCCCGGCCCCGCCATGCTCTATGCCGCCGCGCAGACGATGGCGCGCGGCCGCTGGTCCGGACTGACGGCGGCGCTAGGCATCCATCTGGGCGGCTACGTGCATGTTTTCGCCGCTGCCGCCGGCCTGTCGGTGCTGTTTCACGCCGTGCCGACGCTCTACATGGCGGTCAAGCTGGTCGGCGCGCTGTATCTGATCTGGCTCGGTATCTCGCTGCTGCGCAAGCGCGTGGACGGCGATGCAGCGCTGCCGGCGATCGAGCGCAAATCGGCACGACGTGCCTTTTTCGAAAGCATCACCGTCGAAGTGCTCAATCCGAAGACGGCGATCTTCTTCATGGCGTTCCTGCCGCAGTTCATCGATGCCTCGGCGGCGTTTCCAGTCTGGCTGCAGTTCGTCGTCTTGGGCACGGTCGTCAATCTGATGTTCTCCTCGGCCGATATCGTCTGCGTGTTCCTGGCGGGTGCCGTGATCGGCCGTTTGCGGCGTTCGAGCCGCGCACAGCGGCTGATGCAGCGGGCCGGCGGCGCGGTGCTGGTCGGGCTGGGCGTCCATGTCGCCTTGCAGAAGAGTTGACCGTCCCGGACCGTCGCGGTCATGCCCCGCCGTTGCGCTGCGTGGATTTGCGGTATATCGGCTTCGCCATGAACGATCCGATCCGTCGATTGATGATTGCTTATGAGACTGAAATCGACCTTTTCCATGCGTTGCCAGTGACATGATCAAGCACAATCCACCTTCTCCGGAACCATTGCACCGAGCCATTGCGCGGTTCGGCCAGGCCACCGTGCTGGTGGTCGGCGACTTTATCCTCGACCGTTTCGTCAACGGTGTCATCGAGCGGATTTCGCCGGAAGCGCCGATTCCGGTGCTGCACGGGCGCGGCGAGGCCTCGACGATGGGCGGCGCCGGTAATGTCGTGGCCAACATTGTTTCGCTCGGCGCGTCCGCTGTCCCCGTTTCGGTGATCGGCGCTGATGCCGCCGGTGACAATCTGGTGCGCATGTTGCGGGAACTCGGCGCCGACACAGCGGGCCTCTCGCAGGAGCGCGGTCGCATGACCTCGTCGAAGAGCCGCTTCAGCGCGCTCAACCAGCAGGTACTGCGTTTCGACGAGGAGGACATCAAGCCGCTGGGTGCCGCGGAGCGCGCCGGCCTGATGCGGCATTTCTGCGCCGCACTGACGCGCGCCGACATCGTCATCCTGTCCGATTACGGCAAGGGCATCCTGCTCGACGGCGTCGCCGGCGACCTGATCGCCATCTGCCGTGAGGCGGGAAAGCCGGTTCTGGTAGACCCCAAGGGCCGCGACTATGCGCGCTATGCCGGCGCGACCGCCATCACTCCCAACCGCAAGGAGCTTGGCGAGGCCGTCGGCCATGCGGTGTTTTCCGATGACGAGATCGTCGGCGCGGCGCGTGGACTGATCACGGCGCACGGTTTCGACTTCGTCGTTGCGACGCGCAGCGAAAAGGGCATGAGCGTGATCGGCCCTGATGAAGCACGCCACATCGCCACCCAGGCGCGCGAAGTGTTCGACGTTTCGGGCGCCGGCGACACGGTGATCGCCAGCTTCGCGCTGGCGCTGGCCGTGGGCGCCGATACCGTCATGGCGGCGTCGATCGCCAATGCCGCCGGCGGCGTCGTGGTGGGCAAGCGCGGCACCGCGCGGCTGACGGTCGAGGAACTCACCGGCGCGCTGTTTCGCTCGCATGGGCCGACCGCCCATAAGGACGCCATCCTCGATGCGACATCGGCCGCGCGCATGGTCGCGGCGTGGAAGGAGGAGGGCCTGAGCGTCGGCTTCACCAATGGCTGCTTCGACATCCTGCATGCCGGCCATGTCAGTCTCTTGCACGCCGCGCGCAGCCAGTGCGACCGGCTGGTGCTCGGGCTTAACAGCGATGCCTCGGTGCGACGCCTGAAGGGCGCCGGTCGGCCGGTCAACGACCAGCATGACCGCGCCTGCGTGCTCGCGGCGCTCGCCTCGGTCGATGCAGTCGTGGTGTTCGAGGAGGACACGCCGCTGGCGCTGATCGAAGCGTTGCTGCCTGACATACTGGTCAAGGGTGCCGATTACACCGTCGACACCGTGGTCGGCGCCGAGGTGGTGCAGAAGGCCGGTGGACGTGTCGTTCTGATCGATCTCGTCGCCGGCAAAAGCACCACCAACACCATCGGCAAATTGCGCGCCGGCGGCACCACAAACTGAGGGTTTTATGTCCGACTTGAACGACTATCTGGTCCGCTCGGCGGCTGCCATATCAGCCACGGTCGAGCGCGACCTGACCAATGAGATGGAGCGGGCAGCGAGCGCCGTGGTGACGGCGCTTTCGTCGGGGAAAGCCTTGCTGATCGCCGGCAATGGCGGCTCGGCGAGCGATGCCATCCACATTGCCGGCGAACTGGTCGGCCGCTTCCTGAAGGAGCGCAAGGCCTACAATGTCGTCGCGCTGCCGGCCAATGCCGCCGTGCTGACCGCCTGGGGCAACGACTATGGCTTCGACACGGTTTTTTCGCGCCAGGTCGAAGCGCATGGCGCGGCCGGCGGCGTGCTTTTGGCAATCTCGACCAGCGGCAATTCGCCGAGCATCCTCGCCGCCGCCGAACAGGCGCGGACAATGGGCATGACGGTGATCGGCCTGACCGGCGACACCGGCGGCAAGCTGAAGCCACTGTCGGACATCCTGCTCAACGTGCCGTCGAGCTCGACGCCAATTATCCAGCAGGGGCATCTGTGCCTCTATCACTATCTGTGCGAGGTGGTCGAAGCGCGCCTCAGCGATGGCTGACACGGACGCCACGATGTCTGGCCGCTATCCGCTGACGGAGCCCGGCCTATGGGTCGAGCGGGTCGGCTCGAGGGTGTTTCCCGCCGGCAGACCGGCGCTGTTCCTCGACCGCGACGGCACTATCAATATCGATACCGACTATCCCAGCGATCCGGCCGAGATGGTGCTGCGCGAGGATATCGCGACAGCGATCGCCGCCGCCAACCGGGCCGGCATTCCGGTCATCATCGTCACTAACCAGTCGGGCATCGCGCGCGGCTATTCCGCCTGGGGCGATTTCGCCGCGGTCAACGGCCGCGTGCTGGAACTGCTAGGCGGCGAGGGCGCGTCCGTCGACATGGTCCTCGCCTGCGCCTATCACGAGGCAGGCGCCGGCCCGCTCGCTGTCGCCGATCATCCGATGCGCAAGCCCAATCCGGGGATGCTGCTGGAGGCGGGAAACCGTCTCGGGCTCGACCTGCAGCGTTCGCTGATCGTCGGCGACAAGAAGGCCGACATGGAGGCGGGACAGCGCGCCGGCCTCTCGCAGGGCTGGCTGGTCGACGGGCAGGCGGCTGCCCAACCGGGCTTCACGGTCAGGCCCTGGCGCGACCGCGACGATTTCGACGGCCTGCTCGCCGCAATAGCGGCACTTGGCACCGTGTCGGGCAAGCGGTGACGGCTCACACCGGATCGTTGTCTCGCCAGGCTTCATAGAGCTTGGCCTCGGTGGTGAACGAATACACCATCACCATCATAGAATAGACGAAGCCGTGCCGGCCGCACAGGAAGTAGCGCTTGGCCAGGTAGAACTTCAGGAAGTTGCCGAGCGGCGACAACACCAGTTTTATCAGGCCGGGTTTCTTGCCTCTTTCGACCAGCGTGGCGACCTTGAGGCTGGAGTAGGTGTTGGCTCTTACCAGATCCTCGACGATAGTCATTTCACGGCGATGCAGCAACACGCCATTCTCAATCGTGCCGGTCTTGCCCGGCACTTCGAATGATTCATGGACCCGCAAGTCGACGTCCATGGTGGCCTTGTCGCGGCGGAAAAGACGCAGCAGCCTGTTGTGCAGCACCCAACGGTGCGCATAGCCATAGCCCTTCAGCTTGTCGCGACGTCTTATGTACCATCCGTCGAAGGCGTCATTGCGAGGCTGCGTCACGTCCATGATCGACTGCCTGAGCCGATCGTCGATGGCCTCATCGGCTTCAATCGAAAGGCACCATGGCAGGGTGGCCTGATCGAGCGCGAATTGCCGCTGGCGTGGAAAGCCCGGCCAGTCGTTGTGAAACAGCCTTATCGGATAGCCCTTGGCGATGAACTCTTGAACGACGTCCAGCGTGCTGTCCGTCGAGCCTGAATCGACGACGATGATCTCGGCGCAGAAGTCGACGCTTTCCAGGCACTGGCCGATCATGTCGGCTTCGTTCATGCAGATGACAAGCGCCGAAACCGGGCTAGCAAATCGAGTCATGGTCCACCCAACGGCACTCCCGGAATTTGCGCTGTTTGCGCCATGTTTTTTCAGGCAATTCCCAAGCGAAAGCGCTATGCGCTCCTCCCACGAAAAGCGTTACATACTTTTCCCGGAATTGCTCTAGGAAACCGACAAGGCAGCCCACGGCAGAACGATCCGGCTTTCTATAGACAGCCTATCGAATGCCAAAGCGGCCCTGATATGGCGACGGCGGGTATTCGCATCGGCCAGGCCCGATATGGGCTGGGGCTCAAGGCTGTGCAAACGCGACCAGGCCCTCGTCCTTGACCCTGCGGATGGTGAGCGCGGTGCGCACCGTGTCGACATTCGGAGTCGAGGTCAGATCCTCGATGACAAAGGACTGAAAAGCGCCGAGGTCGCTCGCCACGCAATGCAGCAGGAAATCGGATTCGCCCGACACCATCCACGCGTCGCGCACGATCGGCCAGCCGCGAGTGCGCTCGGCAAAGGTGCGCAGCTCCGCGTCGGCCTGGTGGTGCAGGCCGATCAGGCAGAAGGCGACGACATCGAGGCCGAGCGCCGGCGCGTTGAGCAAAGCACGGTAGCCGCGGATGATGCCGGCCTCCTCCAACCGCTTGACGCGGCGCAGGCATGGCGGCGCCGAAATGCCGACGCGGTTCGACAGTTCGACATTGGTCATGCGGCCGTCGCCCTGCAGTTCGCGCAGGATCTTCCAGTCGATGGCGTCGAGGTCGGCCTTGAGCGGCATGAGGGCTCTCGAGAAGTCAGGGCAACGCGCAAGAATCTTGCGTGATTTTGTAGTTAAACGACTTCGCTGTCCATTCCATCCCTCGCCTGGAATATTTCGCGGCATCAAGCGCGGAACAGGGTGCGACAAAGCTTTCCGGGGACGAACGCCAACTTGCCTTGCTGGCGTCGTGGGCAACACTTACATTACGCGCGGTAACGACCGAGTTTTCCATGCCGCAATTACCGGCAGCCCTCCGCAGAGGCTTTAGATGACCACCAAGCACGCGCCCGTTCTTATCATCGGTTCCGGCCCGGCCGGCTATACGGCGGCGGTCTATGCCGCCCGCGCCATGTTGAAGCCGATGCTGGTCGCCGGCTTGCAGCAGGGCGGTCAGCTGATGATCACCACCGATGTCGAGAACTATCCCGGCTTCGCCGATCCCATCCAGGGTCCGTGGCTGATGGAGCAGATGCTGAAGCAGGCCGAGCATGTCGGCACCGACATCATCAACGATATCATCACCGAGGTCGATCTCAACGTGCGGCCGTTCCGCGCCAAGGGTGATTCCGGTACCACTTACACTGCCGACGCGCTGATCATCGCGACCGGCGCGCAAGCGAAATGGCTGGGCATCCCGACCGAACAGGACTTCATGGGTTTTGGCGTCTCGGCCTGTGCCACCTGCGACGGCTTCTTCTACCGCGGCAAGGATGTCGCGGTGATCGGCGGTGGCAATTCGGCGGTAGAAGAGGCGCTCTATCTGTCCAACCTCGCCAAGAGCGTGACGGTCATCCACAGGCGCAGCGATTTCCGCGCCGAGCGCATCCTGCGTGAGCGGCTCCTGAAGAAGGACAATGTCCGCGTCATCTGGGACACGATCGTCGACGAGATCACCGGCCGGCCGGGCAAGACGCCGCTGCCGCCGTCGGTCGAAGGCCTGAAGCTCAAGCATGCGGCGACCGGCGAGATTTCGCACCTCAAGGTCGATGGCGTGTTCGTAGCCATCGGCCATGCACCGGCGGTCGAACTGTTCGCAGGCAAACTGAAGCAGAAGCCGAACGGCTATCTGTGGACGGCGCCCGACTCGACCCGCACCGACGTGCCCGGCGTGTTCGCGGCCGGCGACGTCACCGACGACATCTACCGCCAGGCGGTAACGGCGGCGGGGCTGGGCTGCATGGCCGCACTCGAGGCGGAGAAGTATCTGGCTGGCATCGAAATGCACCGCGAGGCGGCCGAGTAGAGAGTTCAGAAAGCGGCTTAGCAATGCCGCGTAAAAGCCTGATTTTTCATTCAGACGCCAAAAACAGAACGAGGGGAAATCATGGCGTTGGACTGGGACAAGCTACGCGTGTTTCATGCTGCGGCGGAAGCGGGGTCGTTTACCCATGCGGCCGAGACATTGCACTTGTCGCAATCGGCGATCTCGCGGCAGGTCAGTGCGCTCGAGCATGATGTCGGCGTGCCGCTGTTCAACCGCCACGCCCGAGGGCTGGTGCTGACTGAGCAGGGCGAAATGCTGTTCCGCACGGCGCATGACGTGCTGATGAAGCTGGAGACAATCAAGTCACGGCTGACCGAGACCAAGGACCGCCCCTCCGGCGTGCTCAGGGTAACCACGACGGTGGGGCTGGGCGCCGGCTGGCTGACCGAGCGTGTGCAGGAATTTATCGAGCTCTATCCCGAAATCAGCCTGCAGCTGATCCTCGCAAACGAGGAACTCGATCTCACCATGCGCCAGGCCGATTGCGCCATCCGGCTGCGCCAGCCGCAGCAGCCGGACCTGATCCAGCGCCGTCTGTTCACTGTGCATTTCCACCTCTATGCGGCGCCTTCCTATGTTGCCAAGCACGGCAAGCCGGCTTC
This sequence comes from Mesorhizobium sp., assembly GCA_004017275.1. Classification (GTDB taxonomy): domain Bacteria; phylum Pseudomonadota; class Alphaproteobacteria; order Rhizobiales; family Rhizobiaceae; genus Mesorhizobium. Next base: position 10,048 of record SAKE01000013.1, read on the forward strand.
GGTCGCCGAGCTGAAGGCCCATCGCATCGTCACCTTCGGCGTGCCCGTGCCCTCGCATCTGTCGGAGTTGAATTGGCTGGAAACGGTCGGCGATTTCGAAGGCGGACAAAGGGTGCCGACGCTGCAGATCAACGACATATTGTCGATCAAGCGTGCGGTGCAGGGTGGCGCCGGTATCGCCATGCTGCCCGACTATGTGATCAGCAAGGACTCCGATCTGGTGCAGTTGCTGCCGGAGACCGAGGTGCCGTCTTTCGACACCTATTTTGCCTATCCCGACGCGATGAAGAACCAGGCCAAACTGCACGTGTTTCGAGACTTTATCATCGCCAAGGCCCGAAGCTGGTCCTTCTGAAGGGCATATCGATATTCAGGTGATGCCGGCCTGCGAACGAGGGCTTCCTGCGCTTCCGGTACTCGCGGACCCAAATGTCCGCTCCGTTCCGGTTCTCGGAATCCCTCGCCCTCGGCTCGGCCTGACCTGAATCTCAACATGCCTCCGCGGCAGTGCGGTCTCTTTAGCTCGGCTTACCCCCGCCAGGGCGTTAGCCGAGGCAGCCAGCCTGGGACATTGCGACGGTAGGTGTCGTATTCGGCGCCGTAGCGGTGAGCCAATGTCGGCTCCTCGTAGAACCGCACGAAGCAGCCCATCGCAATCGCGCCGACAATTGCATAGGCAGCCAGCGTCCAGCTCGAAAACAGCAGCGCCTGGCCGAGGATGATCGACAGTACGGCGACATACATCGGGTTGCGGACATGGCGGTAGATGCCGCCGATCACCAGTCTCTCGGTCGGCGCAAGCGGAGCGGGCGTGCCCAGGCCTTCGAGCGCAAAGCGGCCGAAGGCATGCAGCAGTGCTGCGATCGCGGCGACGATCAAAAGCCCGCCGACAGGGACAAAGCCCGGCAGAGCAGACCACGGCAAGCCCCAGCGATCGGTCAACAGCCAGGGCACCAGCCCGGCAACCACGCCGGGTGCTGCAATGAAGAAGGCCGCACTGCCGGCGATCGCCGAAAACGTCCGCATTGGCTGCTTCCTCCCCGATTGCCTTAGAAATGAACGCCTGCTGCCCGCTTCCACATCACTGCGCAGTTTTGGCATTTCGAGCCGAAAATCAGCCGAGATTGGCGATTCTGTAGTTGCAATCGCTCGATTCCGCGCTCCGGTTCGCCGATTCTGCTGGTCCTATTGGCTCCTGGAATGGGTTAGACCACAGCCTGCGTCTTTTTGCATGCGTGTGTTGCAAAATAGATGCTTGTTTCTTGGGCATGATGAGCACATATATAGATCATCTCCTGGGCGCGTTCTCCTCCCATTAGCGCCCTTGAGTGTTCCCCTCTGGAGGTTAGCCTTAACAGGCACTCCAATCAAACTCAGCCGGATCTTCGTTGATCCGGCTTTTTTGTTGCCTGCGCCCTGTTGGGGCGGCCAAAAAATTCATCAGAATTGCCACGTAACAGTGACATGTAACCTCGGGTAACATATCGCGGGCGCCCGCGACCTGCTATCCAGATAATAGGACGCGGTGTGGTTCGAACGGGAGATGGGGGCATCACTCGTACGGCCCGGGCTCAGGCGGCTACCGCGTCCGAACCGTTTCTTCCGCCGAAGTTCGGCGGCACTATATGCGGCGGACCTGCCGTTTTACCTCCCAAGGAAACGGTCCGCGAACAGAACGGCGTCCGGTCCCCGCCGGACGTCGTTTTCTTTTGCCCCTCGAACCACGGCTCGAGGGGAGCGTCACTACGCCATCAAGCAGCCTTGCCGTTGGTGTTCATCGCCTCGTCGGCCAGTCGGCCTGTGAGTTCGGCCATGTGGTCGAAGACGGCGCGGTAGCTGGCGACGCCCGCCGTCGCCGAGCGCAACTCGATAATCAGGTCGCCGATCTCGGCTTGCGGCATGGTTGCCTCCACGACATCCCATCCCGGCCAGCCAGGCCGCGCGTCGTAGCCGAGGATCTGGCCGCGCCGCTGCGGGATGAGCGCGATGATTTTTGACGTTGCTTCGGACGGTGTGACGATCTCGACCTTCATCACCGGTTCCAGAAGCACCGGCGAGCAGGCGGCCATGCCTTCCTTCATCGCCAGCCGGGCCGCCATCTGGAAGGCCATGTCGGAGGAATCGACCGCATGGTAGGAGCCGTCCGACAGGTTGACGGCGACGTCGACGACGGGGAAGCCGAGCGGACCCGATTTCAGATAGTCGCGCACACCGGTCTCGACTGACTGGATGTAGGTCTTCGGCACGACGCCGCCGGTGATGGTGTCGGTGAACTGGAAGCCGGAGCCGCGCGGCAGCGGCTTGATCTCGATCACAACGTCGCCGAACTGGCCATGGCCGCCGGACTGTTTCTTGTGACGGCCGCGCTGCTGCGCCGGTTTGCGGATCGTCTCGCGATAGGGCACCGCCGGCGTATGGCCTTCGACCGGTATCTGATTCTTGCCTTCCAGCCGCTCGCGCACGACACGTAGGTGCATCTCGCCATGGCCCGACAGCACGGTCTCTGCCGAGTCCTGGTTGTGGCGCAGGGTGAGCGAGGGATCCTCCTCGGCCAGCCGTTGGATGGCGGCCGACATCTTCACTTCGTCCTTGCGCTCCTTGGGCCGCAGCGCGAAGGCGAAGACCGGTTGGGGCGGCTCGAACTGGAACAGCTGCTTGGCGCCGCCCTTGGCCGAGCTCAGCGTCTGGCCGGTCTTGACCTCATCCAGCTTGCCCAGCGCCACTGTGTCGCCGGCCTTGGCCATCGTGAGCTTGGACTGATCCTTGCCGAGCATCCGGTAGATGCCGGAAACCTTGGCCGTTTCGCCACCGGGCAGCCAGAGTTCCGAGCTGTCGACGACCTGGCCGGAGAGGATGCGCGACACCGATAGCTTGCCGCCATGCGGCGTGTGGATGGTCTTCATCACCTGGACCATGGTGGCCGCGCCATCGGGTGCGCCGAGCCGCTTGCGGGTTGCCTCGATGTCGGGCGCATCGTGGCGGATCGCCTTCAAGAGGCGCAGCACGCCATTGCCTTTCTCGGCAGTGCCGATCAGCACCGGCGTCACCGCGCCATCGCGCAGATCGGCGGCAACATCGTCGAAGATGGCGTCCTTGGGCGGCTCGATCTCTTCGAGCAGCTGTTCCATCAGCTGGTCGTCATGGTCGGCCAGCGTCTCCAGCATCGAGAAGCGTGCTTCGAGCTCGCGTGCTTTGTCGTCGCCGGGTATCTGAGCCACCTCGCTCTCGGCATATTCGCGATAGATGTAGGCGCGCTCCAGCGCCAGATCGATCGACCCGATGACCACGCCGTCCTTGCGCAACGGAATTTGGCGCAGCAGCAACGGCACCGAGCTTGCCGGCTGCAGCATCTTCAGCGTGTCGCGCACACCGGCGATTGCCTTGTCGACCTTGTTGAGAAACAGGACGCGCGGCACGCCGAGATCGTCGAGCTTGCGCATGATCAATTGCAGGGCAGGAATCTTCTTTTCATCGGCCTCGGCCACGACCACCGCGAGGTCGCAGGCGGCCAGCACCGGTTCGGCCTCGAAGGAGAATTCGATGGAGCCGGGACAGTCGACGAAAGTAAGCTGCTCGCCCATGAATTCGGTGGTGGCGATCGTCGCCTCGACGCTCATGGCGTGGGCGCGCGCCTCGGGCGAATGATCTGAAACGGTGTTGCCTGATGAAACGGGATTTTGTCGGGGAATTGAGCCTGTACGGGCCAATATGGCTTCGAGAAGTGTCGTCTTACCGCTTGCGAAGGGACCGACTATGGCAATGCATTTCGGTCCCGTGCGTCGTCCTCCGGCGCGAGTACCCATGACTGACCTCCACTCAGGCGTTTCCCGTAGGACCGACTGGCATGCATGGTTCAGGCGTGGTCAATCGGTCCTGAGCGGCGGCCGGCCTGTTCGACCGTCGCGGGCGGGGTTCTTTTCAAGCCACCTGCCCAAAGCCATCGTCCCACTTGTTTGCCGGCAGGGCAAGGAAAATAGAAATCGCCGCTCTGCCGCGGACACGCGCTGATCGGACGCCAGGGTTGGCAGCCGGAAGCTGTTGCACGTCGGCCCATATCGGCGGAAACTGGAACCAGGCAACCCGTCGCCCGCAGTTTGAAGGACCACCGACCATGAAGATCATTGCCTGCGGCAGCGTGCCGACCATCATAGCACCGGAAAAATATTTCACCGGCCGGGTGCTGCAGACGCCCATCATCGAGAAAGAGGCACCGGCGCGGCTTCGAGCCACGCTGGTCAGCTTCGAGCCGGGCGCGCGCACTCATTGGCATACGCATCCGCTTGGCCAGACGCTCTATGTAACCGAGGGCGCCGGTCTTGCCCAGACATGGGGCGAGCCGGTGCAGGAGATCAGGGCCGGCGACGTGATCTCGTTCGCGCCCGGTGAAAAGCACTGGCATGGCGCGGCGCCGAAATCGGCGATGACACATATCGCCATGCAGGAGGCAATCGATGGCGTCCATGCCGACTGGCTGGAAGCGGTCAGCGACGAGCAGTATGGCGAGTGATGTTTTCTGAGCCAATATGAAAAACCCGGCTCGAGCCGGGTTTTTCATTGATTGCGATGCCGTGCGCCGGTCAGGTCAGCGATGCCGTGAAGCGCTGGATGCGTGTGCAGGCTTCCTCCAGCAGCGTCTCCGAGGTGGCGTAGGAGATGCGGAAGTTGGGGCCGAGGCCGAAAGCCGAGCCGAACACCACCGCGACGCCCTCGGCCTCCAACAGTTCCGAGCAGAAGGTTTCGTCGGTGTCGATCAGCTTGCCGGCCTTCGTCTTCTTGCCGATCAGCTGGGCGCAGGAGGGATAGACATAGAAGGCGCCTTCCGGCGACGGGCAGGTGATGCCGCGCGCCTGGTTGAGCATCGAGACGACGAGATCGCGCCTGCCTTGAAAGATCGCCTTGTTCTTGGCGATGAAATCCTGCGGGCCGTTCAGCGCCTCGACCGATGCCCATTGCGCGATGGTGCAGGCGCCCGATGTCTGCTGGCCCTGGATCATGTCCATCGCCTTGATCAGCGCGACCGGACCCGCGGCATAGCCGATGCGCCAGCCGGTCATCGCATAGGCTTTCGACACGCCGTTCATGGTCAGCGTGCGCTCGTAGAGCTTCGGCTCGACCTCGGCGATGGTCTTGAAGACGAAGTCGCCATAGGTCAGGTGCTCGTACATGTCGTCGGTCAGCGTCCAGACATGCGGGTGCTTCAACAGCACATCGGCCAGCGCCCTGAGTTCGGCTTCCGTGTAGGCAGCACCTGACGGGTTCGACGGCGAGTTCATCAGCAGCCATTTGGTCTTCGGCGTGATCGCCTTTTCCAGCACCGCGGCAGTCAGCTTGAAGCCGTTGTCGATGGAAGTGTCGGCAAACACCGACGTGCCGCCGCAGATCGCCACCATCTCGGGATAGCTGACCCAATAGGGGCGGGGGATGATGACCTCGTCGCCCGGGTTCAGCGTCGCCATGAAGGCGTTGAACAGGATCTGCTTGCCGCCGGTGCCGACTATGGTCTGCTCGGGCTTGTAGTCGAGATTGTTCTCGCGCTTGAATTTCTTGGCGATCGCCTCGCGCAGCGGCACGATGCCCGAAACCGGCGGATACTTGGTCTCGCCACGGCGGATTGCCTCGATCGCCGCATTCTTGATGTTGTCGGGCGTGTCGAAATCCGGTTCGCCGGCGCCGAGGCCGATAATGTCACGGCCGGCATTTTTCAGCTCGCGCGCTTTCTGCGTCACCGCGATGGTGGCGGAAGGCTTTACGCGGGAGAGGGTGTCGGCAAGAAAGGCCATGAGCTTGAACGTCTCCATGGAAGATCGGCGCGGCCAGGAGCGGCCGCGGCGCTTCTCATGTCGCATGATTTCGCACAGTGCAAGCATTGTCGGCTGATCCAGCCGTCAATGAGCTGTGATCGGCAACAATAAATTCATTAACGAGCGGTAGAGGCTTGAGTGACAGGATCGCAGACCAATTGCGGAGCGAGGAACCGTGTCGCGCAGCATCGGGCTTGCCCACATCATCCGTCAGGACGACGGCACCTCCACCGGTGTCTGGGGCATCTACACGCTGCAAAGCGCCTTCCAGCCAATCTTCGCCTTCAACGAAGGCAAGCTGTCGGTCGCCGCGTTTGAAGGGTTGATCCGGCCGTTCCGCGACGGCGAGCCGCAATCGCCGATGAATTTCTTCTCGACCTGTCCAGCCTCCGACCGACTGCATATCGAGTCGCTGACCAGGACTTTGCATCTTTTGAATGCCGGCGCCTGCCTGCCCCAAGAGGCGTCGATCTTCATCAATTTCGACCCGTCGGTGTTCACCGAACGCGCCGTCGCCGACGCCGCCTTGCGCGACATGCGGCTGGTGCTGCACGAGGCCGGCATCGACCCGCGCCGCGTCGTCTGCGAAGTGACCGAGCAGCGGTCGGCATCGCAGGAAACCCTGCACAGCTTCGTCGCCGCGCTGAGGGCCAACGGCTTTCGCATCGCCGTCGACGACTATGGTGCCGACGATTCCGACATCAACCGCATCAAGGAACTGAAGCCGGATATCGTCAAGTTCGATGCCTACTGGATCACGCAGCTGATGGAGTCCGGTGCCGGCTTCGCGCTTTTGACCACCATGGTGAAAAGCTTCGCGGAGCAGGGCATCCGCACGGTGTTCGAAGGGATCGAGGAGAGCTGGCAATTGGAGCTTGCCGAGAAATCGGGAGCGTCGATGGTCCAGGGTTTCGTGCTGGCGCGGCCCGAACTGGCGCCGACAAGTTTCCGGGTCTTCGACGAGACCAGCCAGACACCCGTCGCCGCTGCTGCCGACACGCCTGCAGCCGCCGCGGCAACGCCTTCGGCGCGGCCGGGGAAGCCATTCGGGCGTCGGGTGGCACCATGAGGATTGAGCGGCGGCGCAATGTCTGCGATGCGATCCATGTCGACGAGGTCGGTATCGAGTATGGCATCCATGGCGAGTTCCGGCTGCGCAGCGCCTATCAGCCGATCTTCGCGCCGCGCGGCCGGTTCCTTCACGCCGTCGCGGTCGAAGCGCTGGTCGAGCCGCATCGTGCCGGGCGCCCCGGTGCACCGCGGGTGTTCTTCGACGGCATTGCCGCCTCGGACCGGCTGTTTGTCGAGACCATGTGCCGGGTGCTGCATCTCAGGAATTTTCGCAACATCGGCGTCGACGGGCTCGACCTGTTCTTCAACTACAATCCGCTCATCAACGACCATCCCGGGCGGGCGCTGGCCGAGATCCGGCTGATGACCAGGCATCTCTGCGAGTTCGGCCTCGCGCCGGCCATGCTGGTCTGCGAAATCACCGAACAGGCGGCCGATGACGCGCTCCTCACCCGGCTGATGCGAGAAATGCGGCGCGACGGCATTCGCATCGCCATCGACGATTTCGGCACAGGGCACTCGACCGAGGAGCGGGTGAGCCTGCTCAAGCCCGACATCGTCAAGATCGACGGCACCTGGTTCGCCGAGTTCTGCCGCCACGCCGCTGCCGAACGGTTCTTCCGCCCGCTGGTTAACAGCCTGCATGACCGCGGCGCCAAGGTGCTGGTCGAAGGCATCGAGCAGCCCACACATCTGCGCGTCGCGCTCGAAGGCGGCGTCGACCTGCTGCAGGGTTTTCTTCTCGCCCGTCCCGCGCTGGCCGGGACGATCTTCAATGAGGAGCCGCTATCCATCGACATGCTGCTGGGCAGGGACAACAAGGTCGTACCGCTCTTCGGCTAGACTTTGCATCAGCGGCGCTGATGGTCGCGCCAAAACAAATCATTGGTTGAGGGCACCGCCACTGCGATAATCGCGCCAGTGGAGACGGCGCTTCGGGGAACAGCCATGATACTTTACGGCATGATCGACAGCGGCAATTGCTACAAGCCGCGCCTGCTGATGGCCAAGCTTGGCCTTGCCTTCACCAATGTCGAGGTGAGTTCGCACACCGGCGACACGCGCAAAGCCGACTTTGTCGCCAAGAATCCGAATGCCATGGTGCCGCTGCTCGAACTCGATGACGGCCGGCGGCTGGCCGAATCCAATGCTATCCTGCTCTATCTTGCCGAAGGTACACGCTACCTGCCGGTCGACAGATATGAGCGTGGGCTCGCCTATCAATGGCTGTTCTTCGAGCAATACAGCCACGAACCCTACATCGCCGTGCGCAAAGCGCTGCTGACCTTTCCCGAACGCGCCAGGGATGCGACCCCGGAGCGGTTGGCGGTGACGCTGGAGCGGGGCAACAAGGCACTCGGCGTGATGAACAAACATCTGGAAAACAACGCCTTCTTCGCCGGCGGCGCACTCAGCGTCGCCGACATCGCGCTCTATGCCTATACGCACACGGCGGAGCAGGGTGGCTTTCAGCTCGACGCCTATCCGGCGGTCGCCGCCTGGCTTGGCCGAGTGGAAGCGGATCCGGGGCATGTGCCGATCGAGTGGCTGGGGTAAGCTACGTCGATGATTGACGAAAGCGGCGATTAGAGCGTCCTCCGCCCCGTATAGCGACGGGGAGAAGGACGCCATCGCTTCCGCTTTCGCCAATTGTCGATGATTGATGATGTTATTTACAGAGGGCGGGTTCTGCCCGCGCGAAACTCAGCCAAAGCCTGCTCGGCAAGCTTATCCAGCCTGCCGGCCTTGGCGTCGGCCTCGATCTGCATGTCCCACATATCTGCCCGAAACGCCTCGAACCATTTGGTAAAGGCCTCTAGTTCTTTGGGGCTCAGGGCTGCGATGGATCTTTCGATCTGCTCGAGCTTGGTCATGAATTGAAAATAACATGATCGCGGTTGCAAAGCGAAATGGCTGAACCCCAGACAGCAAAAAGGCGGGATAAATCCCGCCTTCCATGCTTGGTAGCCTGATTGGGAGCGTCCAGTCCGGGCTGGCAGCTATCTGCCGATCCAGCTTGTCGGGTCTTCCGCTCCAGCGCGCTTCTCGCGCGACTGTCAGTACATCCGTGACTTGCCGCGCGCCCCGAGCTCTCGCCCGGCGCGCGCTATCGCAAAATCAGGCTGCCTTGCTCAGAGATCCAGCGGACGACTTGCCAGTGCGGCGGTCCTGCTCGATCTCGAAGTTGATCTTCTGGCCTTCGACCAGGGTCGACAGTCCAGCACGCTCGACAGCGGAGATGTGGACGAAAACGTCCGCGCCGCCCGCGTCAGGCTGAATGAAGCCGAAGCCCTTGGTGGCGTTGAACCACTTGACCGTTCCAGTTGCCATTTAGATAGTCCTTCACATTTGCTTTAGATTGACCGGACCGAGGTCCAGCCGGTGTGCATCGAGATTTTGGGGATAGACGTCAGCAAACGCGATTATCGCGAGGCCCGGATCGATCGGCCGAAATATCAATGGAAGGCATATAGGCTGCTTTCCCACGAAAAACAAGACTGCGTGAGAAAGCCGTGATCAAGGAACTGCCCAATGGCCGCCCCAATCGCGTGAGAGCGTCGCCGCTTTGGGAAGAGGATCTCGGGGGAGTACCATGAAAGCTATACTGCTCGCCGCTTGCCTGACTCTTATAGCCGCCGAGGCGCAGGCGATCTCTCGTTACGACCCTACCCGGATGAGTTGCGGGCGCCTGCAGGCGACGATCGCCCGGCAGGGCGCCGTCATCCTGCGCTACCAGTCGACGCGGGTGCCGGGATTGCCGCTCTATGACCGCTATGTGCAGAGCCAGCAATTCTGCACCATGAGCGAGGTGAGGACGCGCGCCTACGTGCCGAGCGCCGACACCAAGTCCTGTCCGGTCTATAACTGCAAGCGGCCGGACAATGACCGGCATTTCCGCCGCCGGTTCCTCCACAGCAACTAGCCACCTGCCCGCCTCAGAATCCGAAGGAAACCTGCGCCGGCGGTGGCGGGCCGACGCGCACGCCTTCCATGGCCAGCATCTTCTCCTTGGTGACCGAGCCGCCGGGCGCCGAGAAGCCGCCGATCTTGCCGCCGGCGGCAAGGATGCGATGGCAAGGGATGACCAGCGGCACAGGATTGGCGCCAAGGGCGGCCCCGGTCTCGCGGGCAAGCCCGGCATGGCCGGCGGTTTTGGCCAGCTCGCCATAGGTGGTGGTTTCGCCGAAGGAGAGTTTTCGCGCCGCGTCATAAATGGCGAGGCGGAAATCGTCGACGCCGTCGAGATCGACCGGCACGCCGGTGAAATCGACATCCTCGCCCGCCGCATAGGCCTTGATCGCTGCGATCAGCTCGACCACCCATGGCGGCTGGGCGGTGGAGGGGGAAACGCCGCCATAGCGCAGCAAGCGCCGCTCCACCGCTTCGCGGCTGCGTTCGGGCAGGCAGAGCCGGATCAGGCCCTTTTCGCTCCAGGCAATGCCCATGAAGCCGATCACTGTTTCTAACACTGCGTGGCCGGCCGTGATCGAAGAGGTCGTTTCCATGATTCGTTCCTTTCCGCAAAGTGGCGAAAACCGGGATTCGTCCCAGTACATATCCAGAACAATATGGCATCACCGCCTGCATCTCGCCACCCGAAAACCACCTGGTAGCCCCGATTGCCGGTGATGAATCGCTGGTGTAAGTGATTTCTTAACAACCCGACAAATCGGACCCGAGCGCGGCTTGCCAGCAAAACTCAACCTTATCGCGCTCGGCGTGGTCCTGGCTGCTGTCGGCATCAGCGGCTGCACGTCGACCTCGCAGATGAAGTCCGCGCCTACTCTTACCGAAACCGCGACCGTTGCCGGCACCGATGCCGGGTTCACCGTGCCACTGCCGGACACTGTTTCGGTGCTGCCGGAATCCTCGGGGATAGCGCCCGTTCAGACGGCCGACATGCCACTCGACCCCACTGCACAACCGGCGGCAGCGACCGCCGCTTTTGCCGGTTCGACGCCGGCGGCACCAGCCGTGCCTGCCGTGATGACCGCCAATGCCTGGCAGGCGCCGCCGCCGGAGAATGCAGGCCAGCCAGTCAAGGCGGCCGAGACCTATATGACAGCAGGGCTCGTCATGCCGGCAACCGCCAAGGGCGATCGGATGCCCGGCGTCCAGCAGGTTGCCTATGTCGTGCCCCAGAACCCGGCTGCTCTTGTCCAGTTTCCGACAGCACCCGTGCAAGAAGAGCACGCGACGGGCATGCGTGGCGATGTCGAGCGGCTGATCGAGAAATACGCCGCACTCTATCAGGTGCCCGTGGATCTGGTGCGCCATGTCGTCAACCGCGAGAGCACCTTCAACCCGAAAGCCTACAACAACGGCCATTGGGGGCTGATGCAGATCAAGCACGCGACGGCGCGCGGCATGGGCTATGACGGACCGGCCAAGGGCCTGTTCGATGCCGAGACCAATCTGAAATACGCGGTCAAATATCTGCGCGGCGCCTGGCTGGTGGCTGGCGGCAACGCCAAGAAGGCCGATTGGCTCTACCAGACCGGCTACTATTTCGACGCCAAGCGCAAGGGCCTGCTCGAAGCGACCGGCCTTGGCCGCGACCGCCAGCGCCGCCGCCTGCAGCCTGACGCCTGAGCGCGATGCCTGAACCGCGCCCGCCGGCTTTGAACGACATCCGTCTGCGCAAGATCCTCGACGAGACGCTGGTTCCGCCGCACTGGCCCGATGGCTTCGTGATGCGTTGCTTCGAGCCCGGTGACGCGCCGGCTTTGCACGCGCTTTTGACCGAAGTGTTCGACGACGGTGCCGATGGCCCGTTCGACGAGTGGTGGCCGCGTATCGCGGACGATCCTGAATTCGACCCGGCACTATGCTTCCTCGTCATTGACGCCAAGGGTCGGTTGGCGGCAGCGGCGCTGTGCTGGACCCGTGCCTTCGTCAAGGATCTTGCCGTGCATCCCGAAGCGCGCGGCAAGGGCATTGCGGAAGCGCTGATGTGGCACGCCTTCGCCGTTTTTCGCGAACGCGGCGCGGACCATGTCGACCTCAAGACCAACACGGTCGAGAACGCCGCCGCCGTCAGGCTCTACGAGCGACTGGGGATGATGCCTGTCGCCTGGGAAGGCTAAGAGACTGTTGGAAATTCTACTCTGGCGGCCATCTGATGGCGTTTTCTGCGCTTCCGGCCTTCGCCGGCCGAAGCACCCATAGTTGCTGTGGCAGTTAAGGCTACGGCCGGCGTAGGCCGGTGCTCACGTACCCAAAAGTACGCTGCGCTCCGGGTCTCGAAACCACCACCATATGACTCGCCAGAGCGAATTTCGAAACAGTCTCTAGGGCAGTACGGCCGCGCGATTTGGGAACCCAAAGCGCCGCTTCGCATTCAATGGAGGGTGGGGTCTGACAAGCTGCCGGCGCGTGGGAGGATTTTCCGTTGCCGGCTGCGGAGGGACATCCACCACCATGAAGCTTTTTCACGCATTCCTGGCGCTCGGCGTCGCTGCCATGCTGGCTGGCACGCCGGCATGGGCCGTCGATTTGTCGATCGTGTCGGGCGACACCGGCGACGGCATCAAGGTGCTGCGAGAGATCCTCGACCGTTACGAGAAAGTCAGCGGCAACAAGGTCAGCATCGTCGTCATGCCGACGTCCGGGACCGACCAGTTCGGCCAGTACCGGCTTTGGCTCGCCGCGGGCAACAGCGACATCGACGTCTACCAGACGGACGTGATCTGGGCGCCGCAGCTCGCCAGCCAGCTCGTGGATTTGACCGCAGCGACCAAGGACGTCGTAGCGGAGCATTTCCCGTCGATCATCCAGTCGCAGACCGTCAATGGCAAGCTTGTCGCTTTGCCGATCTTCACCGATGCGCCGGCACTCTACTACCGCAAGGATCTCCTCGACAAATATGGCGCCAAGGTGCCGGCGACCTGGAAGGAACTGGCAGACACCGCCAAGCTGGTCGTGGACAAGGAGCATGCGGCCGGCAATCGGGATATCTGGGGCTTCGTCTTTCAGGGCAACGCCTATGAGGGACTGACCTGCAACGCGCTCGAATGGGTGATGTCGAATGGCGGCGGCCAGATCATAGAACCGGACGGCTCCATTTCCATCAACAACCCTCAAGCTGCAGCAGCGCTCGACATGGCCAGGGGATGGATTGGAACCATCGCGCCGCCCGGCGTGCTTGCCTACCAGGAAGAGGAATCGCGCGGCGTCTGGCAGACCGGCAACGCGGTGTTCATGCGCAACTGGCCCTATGCCTATGCGCTCGGCAACGGCGAGGGCTCGCCGATCAGGGGCAAATTCGACGTGGCACCGCTGCCGGCCGGCACGGGCGAAGGCGCCCGACCGGTCGCGACCCTGGGCGGCTGGAACCTCGCCGTCTCCAAATATTCGAAGCATCCCGATGCCGCGATCGAGCTGGTCAAGTTCATCGCCTCGCCCGCGATGCAGAAATACCGGACGCTGAAGACGTCCAACCTTCCCACCATTCAGGCGCTGTATGACGATGCCGACATCGCCAGGGAACAGCCGATTGTTCCGCACTGGAAGCAGATCTTTCTCAGTGCGGTGCCGCGCCCGTCGGCCGCGACCAGGATCAAATACAACGAGGCGTCGAGCCAGTTCTGGAACGCCGTTCACAACACGCTCTCGGGTGATGGCACTGCCGCCGACAATCTGGCCGACCTCGAAGCGATGTTGACCAAGCTGAAGGGCCGAGGCTGGTGACGCGACGATGCCGGGGCATCCGCCCGGCGGGACCGCAACGAACGGGTGCGAGATGATAAGAATGGAACCGGAAACAACCAAGCCAGTACACTCGCCGTTGAGGGCACAGCGTGTTCGCTCGGCGTGGCTTTTCCTGGCGCCGATGCTTCTGGTGCTCGCCGCGGCGGCCGGCTGGCCGCTTCTGCGCACGGTCTATTTCAGCTTCACCGACGCCTCCCTGGCCGACCTCGATGCGCGCCAGTGGGTCGGCTTCGCCAACTATTTCTCGGTGTTCAGCATGCCGAGCGGCCGCGTCCTCTACGATGGTCTGCTCCTTGATCCGGTCTGGTGGAGCGCCGTCTGGAACACGGTGCGTTTCACTGTGATTTCGGTGACCTGCGAGACCGTCCTCGGCACGATCGTTGCCCTTGTTCTCAATACCGAATTCCCAGGCCGCGGCATCGTCAGGGCAGCGATCCTCATTCCCTGGGCTATCCCGACGATCGTCTCGGCGAAAATGTGGCAGTGGATGCTCAACGATCAGTTCGGCATCATCAATGTGGTGCTGCTCAATCTCGGCCTGATCAGCGGCAAGATCGCCTGGACGGCCAGCGCCGACACGGCAATGGCGGCCGTCCTCATCGTCGATATCTGGAAGGCGACGCCGTTCATGACGCTGCTCATTCTGGCCGCGTTGCAGATGCTGCCGAGGGAGATCATCGAGGTCGCCAGGCTTGACGGCGCCAACCCCTGGCAGATCTTCTGGCGGGTAACCTTGCCGCTCATCCGCCCGGCACTGATGGTGGCGGTGATCTTCCGCGCGCTCGATGCATTGCGCATCTTCGACCTGATCTATGTGCTGACGCCCAACAATGTGCACACCAAGTCGATGTCGGTGTTTGCCCGCGAGAACCTGTTCGAGTTCGACAAGTTCGCCTATGGTTCCGCCGCCTCGACCTTGCTCTTCCTCATCCTCGCTTTGCTCACCATTGCCACCATCAGGATCGGCCGGATAAGCTTGGAAGGAGGCCGCTGACATGTGGATCGTGAAGCGCACGGCCTTTTACCTGCTGGTCGCGGCAATCGTCTTCGTCGCGGTGTTCCCGTTCTACTACGCCATCGTCACCAGCCTGAAATCGGGGACCGACCTTTTCCGGGCCGACCTGTGGCCGACGACCTTCAGTCTCGCCAATTACAGAAACGTGCTGACCGAGGGCAGCTTCGTGCGCAACTTGCTGAATTCGCTGTTCGTCTCGGGCGCGGTCGTCGCGCTGTCGCTGTTGCTCGGCGTCACATCAGCCTATGCGCTGGCACGCATTCGATTTCGCGGCCGCTCGGCCCTGCTGTTCGCCATCCTGTCGGTTTCGATGTTCCCGCAGGTGGCGGTGCTGGCCGGACTGTTCGAGCTGATCCGTATGTTCGGCCTCTACAATTCGCTGTTCGCGCTGATCTTCTCCTACATGATCTTCACCTTGCCATTCACCGTCTGGGTGCTCACAACCTTCGTCCGCGACCTGCCGGTGGAGGTCGAAGAGGCGGCGATCCTCGACGGCGCGACGCCGTGGATCATTATCACGTGGGTCTTCCTGCCGCTGATGTGGCCGGCGCTGGCGACCACCGGCCTGCTGGCTTTCATCGGCGCGTGGAACGAGTTCCTGTTTGCCCTGACCTTCACCTCCAACAACGCACAGCGGACCGTGCCGGTGGCGATCGCGCTGCTCTCCGGCAATTCGCAGTTCGAGATACCCTGGGGCAACATCATGGCGGCCTCGGTGATCGTCACCGTGCCGCTGGTGGTGCTGGTGCTGATCTTCCAGCGCAAGATCGTCTCCGGGCTCACCGCCGGCGGGGTGAAGGGGTGAGGAGCGGCTGCGCCGATGCCAGGAATGGCGCAAAGCCGGGCGGGTTCCAGCGGTGGAAAGAAACTGTCCACCAAGCCGGCAGGCAACATCTTGCCTGTTCTCGTCCGGTTGCTAGGCTTCGCCTGCGTGGGGCTTTGCTAGAACCGGAGGAAACATGATGCGGCTTCTGCTCTCCAGCCTTGCCACCCTGATCCTTGCCACGTCGCTGCTTGCCGGCGCGGCGCGGGCTGCCGACGATTGCGCGAACGCGCAGGACCAGACCACCATGAACGAGTGCGCGGGCAAGGATTTCACCGCCGCCGACAAGAAGCTCAACGACGCCTACAAGCAGATCGAGGCCCGGCTGAAGGACGATGCGGCGTCGAAGAAGCTGCTGGTCGAGGCACAGCGCGCCTGGGTCGCCTTCCGCGATACCGAATGCAAGTTCCAGGGCGGTCCGATCGACATGGCGGGCACCATCTACCCGATGGTGGTCGCCAATTGCCAGACGTCGCTCACCAACGATCGGCTGAAGGATTTTCACGAGTATCTCAACTGCCCCGAAGGCGATCTGAACTGCCCCGTTCCGACGGCGCAGTAATTGTCGTCAGCCTGTGGGAAGGCACGCTCCTTCGCGGCTGCGCGTGCAAAAAATGTCGGGACCGATCGCCGCCAAACGTCCTTGGGTCGTAGAGCAACCGCGCCGGGACGCCGGCGCCGCGACCCAAGGAGCCGATCATGATCACCTTTCCCAATGAATCCGCCAGATACCGCACGGCACGCGAAAAGCTGCTGAAGAAGGAAATCGAGTTGCGCCGCGTCATGGAGGAGGTCGCCGAGGCACGGCGCGCGCTGCCGCCGGGCGGGCTGATCCGCCAGGACTATGAGTTCGACCGGCTGGATGATGAAGGCAGGCCCGCGAAGACAAAACTGTCGGAGCTGTTTGCGCCCGGCAAGGACTCGCTCATCCTCTACAACATGATGTTCCCGCGCCACCCGCAGGAGACGCGCGATGTGGCGACCAGCGGCGGCACGGCGAAGCTCGCCCGACAGGACCAGCCATGCCCGTCCTGCACGGCGCTGCTCGACCAGTTCGACGGCGCGGTCGGCCATCTCCAGGCCGCCGGCTTCAATTTCGCTGTGGTGGCCAAGACCGCGCTCGAAAACCTCATCACGCTTGGCCGCGACAGGGGCTGGCGCAACATGCGGCTGGTGTCGTCGGCGGGCAACAGCTTCAAGCGAGACTACAATGCCGAGGGTGCCGACGGCGCGCAGATCCCGCTGCTGTCGGTGTTCCACCGCGACGCCGACGGCATCCGCCATTTCTGGAGTTCGGAACTGGATTTCGCTCCGACGGACCCCGGCCAGGACCCGCGCGGCCTCGGCACCTGCGAAACGCTGTGGAACCTGATGGATTTCACGCCGGAAGGCCGCCCGAGCTGGAACGAACAGCTGCAATATGGCGAGGCGTGCTGCCACTAGGCCTGAGCGAAGCGCAACCTCACCGCATCTGCCGCGTTGGACCTTCGAGGACCCAACACGGAGACATCGGATGAGACGCCATCTCGCTATTGCTACGCTGGCCCTTCTGGCGGGCGCGCCTGCGACTTTCGCCCAGCAGGCCCTGCCTGCCGATGTGCCGTCGGTGTCGGACAGCAAGGTCGACACCGACACGTTCTCGAGGACGCTGGTGAGCGCCAACCGCTTCGAGATCGACAGCAGCAGGCTGGCGGAGGCCAAGGGCGTCGCCGCCGACGTGAAGGAATTCGCCGATCTGATGATCAAGGACCACGCCAGGGCCGGCCAGGACTTCAAGGCGGCGTTGGAAAAGAGCCAGGCCACGGCGTCGGTGGCCCCGGAAGGTCCGCCGCTGCTGCCGAAGGACCAGGCGATGCTGGACCAGCTCAAGGCGCTGGACGGCGACGCCTTTCAGGCCAAATACATCATGCTGCAGACCGAGGCGCACAAGCAGGCGGTGGCGCTGTTTTCCACCTACGCGCGGTCGGGCGACGACCCGGCGCTGAAGGAGTTCGCCAAGAAGACGCTGGGGACGCTGAAGATGCATGAGAAGCGTTTGAAGGACGTGGCGGCGGCGCATTAGGGACAGTGAGGCGGTTCAAGGTCGGCGCTCTACGGCGCCCCCTCTGTCCTGCCGGCCATCTCCCCCTCAAGTGGGGAGATTGGCTATCACCACGGCTTTCGCCAATTTTCAACATTGCAAGAAGGAAGCCGGCGCCTAAGCTGCCAATCTCCCCACCTGTGGGGGAGATGTCCGGCAGGACAGAGGGGGGCGCCGTAGAGCGCCAGGGTGGGTGTCAGGCCTTGGCAAACCCACTGCGGCCACGTGGCTCTTTGCCAGCGTCTACTGCAACCTACACTGCAGGCCATCCATCCAAGGGAGGCACCCATGCCCAAGATCGACCTGTCCGCCGTGCCCGTCCGCCGGGGCTCCGGCTATCCCGCGCCTTTCGATGCTCCCTGCGCCGCCCGCACGCGGCGACGTCTCGGCGATGCCGGCGGCCTTACCGATTTCGGCGTCAACCTGATGACCTTGCCACCGGGCGGCTGGTCCAGCCAGCGCCACTGGCACAGCCATGAGGACGAGTTTGTTTATCTACTCGAAGGCGAACTGACACTGGTCGAGGACGGCGGCGAGACGCTGCTCGGGGCCGGCGACTGCGCGACCTTCGCCAAGAACAGCGGCAACGGCCATCACCTGATCAACCGCTCGTCGTCGACGGCACTCTATCTGGAGGTCGGCTCGCGCAATCCGGATGACGTCATCACCTGCTCCGACATCGACATGATGAGCCCAAGCTCCGACGGACGTTTTTTGCACAAGGATGGCACGCCGTACCCAGGGCAGGGGTGAGCGGCGCTCAGGTCGATCTGATCTGCTCGACCGCGGTCACCAGCAACTCTTCCATGGCGGTGCGTATCTGAGCATCCGACTGGGCGATGCCTGCCGCGTCGAAATCGGCGCGCACCTTGCGGAACACATCGTTGTCGCCTGCCTCTTCGAAATCCGCGTGCACGACTTCCTTCGCATAGGCATCGGCATCCACACCGGACTTGCCGAGCTTTTCGGCCGCCCACAGGCCGAGCAGCTTGTTGCGGCGCGCCATGGCCCTGAACTTCGTTTCCTCATCCATCGCGAACTTCTTCTCGAAGCCTTCCTGACGGTCTCTCATGCTGCTCATGGTTTGCCTCGTTTTGATGTGAGTCCGGTCTTCAGCCCTGTGGGGAAGAGCGGCCAGGAGAGGCAAGGGTGGCGCGCATGGATGTCATTAACAAGGCGAGCACCTATGCGGCGATGCCGATCTTCCTCGCCAAGATGCACTCATCCTTCTCGCCGGCGTCAACGTCCGCGCCTTCATGCGCCTTCGCCGCGCTACGACGAGCCGGCCGGCGGGACCGCTCTGGCCGTGCTCTCGATGCTCTTCCCTTCTCCCCCTTGTGGGAGAAGGTGGCCTCGCGAAGCGAGGTCGGATGAGGGGTGTTCCAGGAAATGCCAACGCCTCACTCCGCTGGAACACCCCTCATCCGTCTCGGCGCTGCGCGCCGATCCACCTTCCCCCACAAGGGGGGAAGGGAAGGCGCGCTCCCGCGGACGGCTGCTTCCGGCATGCCGCATCCGGGCAGCGGCTGGCTCTGGACCATGCATCGGCGTTGGCGTTCCGCCAGTGCCGGGATAAGCTCCCTGCAAACAAGGGAGATTTGCCATGAAAAAGGAAGTCATCGAGGTGCCGGTCATGTCGGACAAGGTGCGGGCGCTCGGGCTGCCTTGCTCGACAGCGGTGAGGGCCAACGGCTTCGTCTTCATCTCGGCGACGCCGCCGGTGGACATGGTGACCGGCGAGATGGTGCGCGGCGACATCGAAACGCAGACCGAGGCGTCGCTGAAGGCGCTGAAACATTGCCTGGAAGCGGCCGGCACCTCGCTGGAGAACGTGGTGATGGTGCGCATCTACGCCGTCAATTCCGGCTTCTACAACGCCATCAACCGGGTCTATGCCAAGTATTTCAGCGTGAACCCGCCGGCGCGGAGCTTTGTGCCGGTGGCGTCATGGCCGATGGAGTTTGATATCGAGATTGAATGTGTGGCGGTGGGGTGATGATCAATACGGCTAATGTTGTGTGTACAGAGGTTTCTGTGTACGATCTCTTGCATGGATGGGGGTATCTATATGGAACACAAGAGCTTAAAGGCGCTGCAAGAAATCGAGGATTTTATTGAGGACCCTCCCTCGACGAGTAGGATCATAGATATCGACCCTAAAACCGCAAAAGTTCTTCTTGATGAAAGAAATAAGGGAAATCGACCGCCTAAGCCCAATAAGGTCCAGCAATTTTCTGCCGACATTGCCATAAATAGGTGGGGCCTTACAGGGGATACTATCAAATTTGGTAGTGATGGTCGTCTTTTAGACGGCCAAAATCGGCTCGCCGCCTGTGTTAGATCAGACAAGAACCTAAGAACTCACGTTGTTTTTAATATCGATCCGGGCCTTTTTGGTCGGATGGATATCGGAAAACCGCGGAACGCTGCGGATGTCCTTCATATCGCCGGTTATAAATATGCCTCCACGCTCGCGTCAGCGGTTCGGTGGGCATATTTGATCGACACAAATCCCAACAATCGAGATACATTGGGCCCCGATTTTGTTCTCAGTCTAGTGAAAAATAAGTATCCTGATATCGAGGGTTTCCTTTCTAGGGGGAGAACCATAAATAAGCAGTATGCCCATCCGGCAGGGCAGGCCGCTGCCCTCCTGTACAAATTCTCAAAATCTGATGTTAATAAGTGTACCGACTTCTATGATGCGTGGATGACAGGAAAGCGGAATGGACTTTATCAGATAATTGACACCATGCAGGCGCTTCTTCATTCTCTGAAGGTAAATAATAATGGTAGAATACACGAGCTTGTTCGTGCTTCCACAATTATAAAGGCATGGAACATATTCAAGCTGGGCCAGAAGGGTTCTTTAGCGCAACTGCAAGCTGCCACGAATTCTCCGATTGAAAAAATAGGATAGCGTAGGTTTGCGCAGGTTTTCGCTGGGCAGGGCCTTATATGTTTGATACTAGTCATTCAAATGCAGATTTGCCGTGAAAGCCCAACTAGCTCACTCGATATGGCGTCGATCCAACGAGTCGGTGGTTGGGTAAGAGGAATGCGATCTCTAAGAAATCTGCCTGGGCGCGAGGCAGGATAGCGTCGACCGGCCAGTGACATCGTCGCTTGATCAAACTGGCGTGCTGCGTGGGATTGAGCGTGAGCAATCCTGTGGCGGACGGCCGCGAAATGAGCAAGTCGAGCTTGTGCCGAAGCGATGATAATCTCATACCGGCTATTTTGGAGATATGTTTGTGCACGACTAATAACGTGTCCTGGATTATGCCATAGCTTATACTGTTGGCCACCCAGTATAGCTCTTTCCGCGTCACCCAGGGTTCTGAAGTAAGTACGGTTTGGCTGGAGGGGCTCTTGCCCACCGGAATGGCGATATCCGCACAGTAATCTAAGCAGGCTGTCCTCTAAGAAGAGTTCCCAAGCCAAGAAAATCCTCAAAAAAGCGAGTTCGTAAGACAGCTCGACGTTCCCGATAGATAAGCGATCAATTGCTTGGCCTTGCGAAAATGCGTTGAGTGTTTCTATTCGTGAAATAAGATTTAAGGCTGCGGCCACGTCGTGCGCGAACTGGTGGTCGAAGTGCGGCAGAAGCCTCGGCATTTAGGGGAATGCTAAGCTATATATAGTCTCCAGACGGATCTGACGAGGGCGCAAGTTGTCGGTTTGCCTCGAGCATGCGCGCACAAACGTTTCGTATCCCTCTGAAGTTTCTCCGCCTTCTTCTTTTGCCGCTGTGAGGATATTGGACAAGGCAAGAGTTGCAATTTGCAAGGTCTCAGCATCTATACGGCTAAAGCGTCCAGAGGCAGGAGTTTTTATTGTAAGTTTAGGGAGGCCATAGATTCTATGGTAGGTCGCTGTAAAAAGTGAATAAAAAATAGGTACCCGGCGAAATTCGGTAGATGGTAGTTCATCCCCAACCGAGATATTGATTGCGTCGATTGTTTTCCTGAAACGATCTTCAATTTGAAATCTGTCCGGGAAATCTTCATCATATCGTGCGTAAAATCCGTCAATTGACTTCTTTTTATCTTGGAGGCCAGAGGCCATGGCGACCATAAGCTCACTGGTTAGTTCCACTTCCTGCATTCTTGCAATGCCTTGCTCAGTAAATATCTTATTTTTCCGCCAAAATTCCAGATGTTCGACAGATAAGTCGTATGCTGATCGCTTGAAACTCCCAAAAAACTTTCCGTTTCTTAATTCCTGAGCGTTCAACTTCACCGAATGAGTGTTTAGTCGGGCAAATATCCTGAGTATGTCACTGTCCTCAACTCCATAAAAAACTTCACATATCAATGAATATTGTGATATCCTGTCTCTCGCCTCTTGATCAAGTTCAGAGAATCTCTTTCCTACGTACGGAGATTCTATATTTTTCGTTAGAGAATACTTATCTCTCATGAATCCGAGGATAGCGCTAACGCGCTGCTGTCCATCCACAACTTCACGCACAAGGGCCTTCTTACCCGGATCTTGGGTGACTCGAAGATAAATTGGGGGGACAGGAAGGCCGAGCAGCAATGTATCGATCAGAAACGATTGAGCTGCCCGGCTCCAAACGCCTCGTCTTTGGAATTTGGGTGATATAGCTAATGTTCCGGCCTCGTCCCATTGCAGAAAGTCCAAAGGCGTATAGTTGCTTCGATCCGGCTTTCTCATTGGTTCGTATGTTCCTTGATCTCGATCAGCGTGGGCTGGTTCGATAGTTCAGAGTATGAGATACGTGATCGATCAGCAAGAATGACGGATTGAAATACACATCAGGAATCCGCTGGGTCGCACAGGCAAACAAAAGTTGCCGCTGCCCCTCATCTGCCTGCCGGCATCTTCTCCCCGTTGAACGGGGAGAAGAGAGCCAATCGCCTCAAGCAAAATACTCCTGCAGCGGCCTGACCTCCAGGCTCCCCGCCTTCAGCGCCGCAATCGCTTCCGCCACTGCGGCAGCACCCGACAGCGTCGTGTAATACGGCACCTTCTGCATCAGCGTGGCGCGGCGCAGCGACTTCGAGTCCGACACCGCCTTCTGGCCATCCGTGGTGTTAAAGACGATCTGCACCTGGCGGTTGCGGATGGCGTCTTCGATGTGGGGGCGACCTTCCAGGACCTTGTTTATTTTCTCGGCGACGACGCCGTTTTCGGCGAGGAAGCGGGCGGTGCCGGAGGTCGCCAGCACCTTGAAGCCGAGGCCGGCCAGGCGCTTGACCGCGGGCAATATGCCTTTCTTGTCCTCGTCGCGCACCGAGACGAACAGCGTGCCGGAGCGTGGCAGGTCGACACCGGCCCCTAACTGGCTCTTGGCGAAGGCGAGCGCGAAATCGCGGTCGAGGCCCATGACCTCGCCGGTCGAGCGCATTTCCGGTCCGAGCAATATGTCGACGCCGGGGAAACGGGCGAAGGGGAAGACGGCTTCCTTGACCGCGATGTGGCCGGGGTTGCGTGGGTCGGGCATGGCGCCGTAATGGGCGAAGGCGTCTTCCAGCGTCTCGCCGGCCATGATGCGGGCGGCGATCTTCGCGATCGGCCGGCCGATGGTTTTTGCGACGAAAGGCACGGTGCGTGATGCGCGCGGGTTGACCTCCAGCACATAGACCGTGCCGTCCTTGATCGCATACTGCACGTTCATCAGGCCGCCGACATTGAGCGCACGCGCGAGCGCCGCCGTCTGGCGCTCCAGTTCGTCGACCAGTTCCGAAGGCAGCGCGTGCACCGGCAGCGAGCAGGCGCTATCGCCCGAATGGATGCCGGCCTCCTCGATGTGTTCCAATATGCCGGAGACGAAGGTCGCCTTGCCGTCGCAGAGGCAATCGACATCGACCTCGATGGCGCCCGAGAGATAGGTGTCGAACAGCAGCGGGTTCTTGCCCAGCAACGTGTTGATCTGGCCGGTCTTGTCGTTGGGGTATTTCTGCTTGATGTCCTCCGGCACCAGGCCGGGCACGGTGTCGAGCAGATAGGATTGCAGCATGCCCTCGTCATGGATGATCTGCATGGCGCGGCCGCCAAGCACATAGGACGGGCGCACCACCAGCGGGAAGCCGAGCTCGCCGGCGACGAGGCGGGCCTGCTCGACCGAATAGGCGATGCCGTTCTTCGGCTGGCTGAGGTTCAGCTTGTGCAAGAGCTTCTGGAAGCGGTCGCGGTCTTCGGCGAGATCGATCATGTCGGGCGAGGTGCCGAGGATCGGGATGCCGGCCTTTTCCAGCGCGTCCGCCAGCTTCAGCGGCGTCTGGCCGCCAAACTGGACGATGACGCCGACCAGTTCGCCCGAAGCCTGCTCGGCACGCAGGATCTCCAGCACGTCTTCCGCCGTCAGCGGCTCGAAATAGAGCCGGTCGGAGGTGTCGTAGTCGGTCGAGACCGTCTCGGGGTTGCAGTTGATCATGATCGCTTCATAGCCGGCGTCGCGCAGCGCGAAAGCGGCGTGGCAGCAGCAATAGTCGAACTCGATGCCCTGGCCGATGCGGTTCGGGCCGCCGCCGAGGATGACGACTTTCTTGCGCGACGACACCTGCGCCTCGTTGGCGAGGCTGCCGGCGAACGGCACCTCATAGGTCGAGTACATGTAGGCGGTCGGCGAGGCGAATTCGGCGGCACAGGTGTCGATGCGCTTGTAGACCGGATGGACGTCGAGTTTTTCGCGCGCCTTCTGGACCATTTCGATATCCGTCTTGGTCAGCGACGCGAGGCGGGCGTCCGAAAAGCCCATCGCCTTCAGCATGCGCAGATTGACGGCGTCCTCGGGAATGCCGTGCTCGCGGATACGGGCTTCCATGGCCAGGATTCCGGCGATCTGTTCGAGGAACCACGGGTCGATCTTGCACATGGCGTGCACGTCTTCCAGCGAGGTGCCCATGCGGATCGCCTGCGCCACCATGCGCAGCCGGTCCGGCGTCGGCGTGCCGAGCGCTGCGCGGATGGCGTTGCGGTCGTCGGCATGGTTGGCAGCCGTGCTCCCATGGCCGAGGCCGGGGATCTCGATCTCGTCCAGGCCGGTGAGGCCGGTCTCGAGGCCGCGCAGGGCCTTCTGCAGCGATTCCTGGAAGGTGCGGCCAATGGCCATGACTTCGCCGACCGACTTCATGGCGGTGGTCAGCACCGGCTCGGCGCCGGGGAACTTTTCGAACGCAAAGCGCGGGATCTTGGTGACGACGTAGTCGATCGACGGCTCGAACGAGGCCGGCGTGGCGCCGCCGGTGATGTCGTTCTCCAGCTCGTCCAGTGTGTAGCCGACGGCGAGCTTTGCCGCGATCTTGGCGATCGGGAAACCCGTCGCCTTCGAGGCCAAAGCGGAAGAGCGCGAGACGCGCGGGTTCATTTCGATGACGACGAGTCTTCCATCGGCCGGGTTGACGGCGAACTGCACGTTGGAGCCGCCGGTCTCGACGCCGATCTCGCGCAGCACCGCGATCGAGGCGTTGCGCATCATCTGGTATTCTTTGTCGGTGAGCGTCAGCGCCGGGGCGACGGTGATCGAGTCGCCGGTGTGCACGCCCATCGGGTCGATGTTCTCGATCGAGCAGACGATGATGCAATTGTCCGCCTTGTCGCGGACGACCTCCATCTCATACTCCTTCCAGCCGAGCACGCTCTCCTCGATCAGCACTTCGGTGGTCGGCGAGGCGTCGAGGCCGGACTGGACGATCTCGTAGAATTCGGCGCGGTTGTAGGCGATGCCGCCGCCGGTGCCGCCCATGGTGAAGGACGGGCGGATGATGGCGGGCAGACCGACATGGTCGAGCGCCTGGGCGGCGATCGCCATGCCATGGCTGATGTAACGCTGCTTGCGGTCGCCTTCGCCGAGGTTCCAGCGGGTTTCCAGCGCGTCGAGCGCGGCGTCGAGATTGGCAGGCTTCTCGGCCTTGAGCGCCGCGCGCTCGGCCTCGTGCGTCTTGCGGTCGGTGTTCTTGACGTCGGTGGCGTTGGCCAGCATCGATTTCGGCGTTTCCAGGCCGATCTTGCTCATCGCCTCGCGAAACAGCGCCCGGTCCTCGGCCTTGTCGATGGCCGTGGCATCGGCGCCGATCATCTCGACATTGTAACGCTCGAGCACGCCCATGCGGCGCAGCGACAAAGCGGTGTTGAGCGCGGTCTGGCCGCCCATGGTCGGCAGCAGCGCGTCGGGCCGCTCCTTGGCGATGATCTTGGCCACCACCTCAGGCGTGATCGGCTCGATATAGGTGGCGTCGGCCAGTTCCGGGTCGGTCATGATGGTGGCCGGGTTGGAATTGACCAGGATGACGCGGAAGCCTTCCTCCTTCAGCGCCTTGCAGGCCTGGGTGCCGGAATAGTCGAACTCGCAGGCCTGGCCGATGACGATGGGGCCGGCCCCGATGATCAGGATCGACTTGATGTCGGTGCGTCTTGGCATGTCAAAGGTCCGTTCGGCGGGCGGCTTGCACAAAAAACCGGGACGGGAAGACCCGGCCGGTTGTGCTCGCGATT
Source organism: Mesorhizobium sp. (assembly GCA_004017275.1). Taxonomy (GTDB): domain Bacteria; phylum Pseudomonadota; class Alphaproteobacteria; order Rhizobiales; family Rhizobiaceae; genus Mesorhizobium. Next base: position 36,012 of record SAKE01000013.1, read on the forward strand.
CTGGTATCAGGCTAGGAGGGCCTTATAGGGAAGAGTTTTGCGGGATGTAACCCCGAAAATGAGGGTTGGTAAGGGCTGCCCCCAACCGAGCACAAGCGCCTCATCCCTTGGCGCCCCCCTCTGCCCTGCCGGGCATCTCCCCCTCAAGGGGGGAGATCGGACGTCGCGACCGCTTTCGCCAATTTTCGACGATGAAGGAAGGGAAGAGCGCCAGAACTGCCGATCTCCCCCCATGTGGGGGAGATGTCCGGCAGGACAGAGGGGGGCGCTGTCCCGCCGACATCCAAAGAGTCCGGCTAATTCCCCGACACCAGTGTATCCGTGATCTCGAAACGCTCGGCCTCGCCGATGCGGATCATGTTGAGGCTGCCCTCGCGGGTGAAGCGGAAATTGCCGTCCGCGTCGGAGCTGACCGGCTGGCTGCCGCGGAAGGAAATGACGCGCGTGCCGCCATCGGGCCAGGTCACCGTGACGTCCGCCTTGTCGGCGGTGCGCACGACGTTGACCTTGCAGCGCTCCATCGGCTCGCCGACATAGCGGGCGCAAGGTATCTCACCGGCGCCGGGAGCAGAAGCGGGCGAGGCGTCAGGCGCCGCCAGTGCCAGGCTATAGGCATCCTGCATGGCGGCGCGGCCGATGTCGGCGGCGGATTTCGGCGTGCTTTCGGTTGCCGGATCGGCGCCGCCAAGCCGCGCCGTCAGGTCGGGCGGCGATGCGGCTGGCGCCTGGCTCGGGGTGTCCGCGCCAGCTGAACCGGTGGTCTGCGATTGATCCGGCGCCGATGCCTGATCTGCCTCATTGCCGCTGCCGGTGGAGGCAACCACCGGCGCATCGGCCGGTCTTGTCTCGCCTTCGACATAGGGAGCCGGATTGAGGGGGATGAGATAGCGCGCCGGCGCCCAGCCGCTCAGCTTCTCCTTGCCCGTGCTCTCGACCTTGCACCATTTGTAGCCGTTGATGTCGTTGCAGCCGAGATTGGTGACCCTGTCGCCGCCGGTCAGGCGCGCCTCGACCTTGGCGATAGGCGATGCGGTGGTGCGGATCTTGAGAAGATCATCCGGCGCCAGCCCGGTCACGATGGAGATGACGAGATCCGGCGCCTCTTCGGCCATAGTGGGGGCAATGGCCGGCCATGCCGCCATCAGCAGCGGAGCGGCAATCAGCGCATGCAGGGTTGTTCGGAGCGAAACTGTGCGCCTCATCGTTTGGCCGTGCGCTGAAACCTGCCGCGGCGGATCGAGCCCGCCGCAAGCCCGGCCGGTTTTATAAGGGACGACGCGCCGCCATGTAAGCCCGAAAATTCGATCGTCGTTTCGCCTGTATCAACCCACTCCGCCAGGCCGTGAGCCAACTCGGTTGGGCGGCGCAAGAGCGTTCAGCCGGGCATGGGCATATACCCAGTCCTGAGCGCATGGGACCATTCCGGCCGCCCCGCCTGTTCGGCCTGCCTGGCGGCTGCCTCATGGTCGTAGTCGACGGCGATGGCCTCGAAGCGGTCGGGCCGGCCGTCGCTGCCCAAGGTGACGATGCCGTAGCGCGCATGCGGCGAGCCCTGTTCGGAGACATGCGCCGGCGGGGTCGAATCGTCATAGGCAGGGCAGCCGATGCTGCCCGGGTTGAAGATGACGGGGCCATCGGGGATGCGGATCAATTCCGTCCGGTGGCTGTGGCCGCAGAGCGCGATGCGGCAGGCGGGGTCGAGCGCCTTCAGCCGCCGTCGGATCGCCGCCAGCGGCGCTCGCACCAGCTGGCCATTGACGATCGTGTCGAGCAGATATTTCTCGTCGTGGTCGGGGCGGGCGTGGAAGGCGATTACGCCAGGCGCGATCTCCAAAGTGAGAGGTTGGGCGAAGAGTGCCTCAAGTTGCGCCTCTGTCAGCCGCTCCTGCGCATAGATATCGGAAGCCCACATTGTCTCGTCGGCAGGATCCACGGCGACACGGCGGTCGTGATTGCCACGCACCGTAGGCAGGTTCAGCGCCTCCAGACGTTCCATCGTTTCGCGCGGCCACAGCGGGCCGGAAACGCTGTCGCCGAGGTTGACGGTCAGGTCGGCGCCGCCGCGCAGGCGCAGATCGTCAAGCACGGCGTCGAGCGCCAGCACATTGCCATGGATATCGGCGAGGACGGCGATGCGCATAGGGGGAGGCTCCGTGGGTTGAGGCAGCGTTTCCTCGCCCCCGCAAAGCGGGGGAGAGGTGGCCGCGAAGCGGCCGGAGAGGGGGCCTTTCACACGCGGCGCGTTGAAGAAACTCTTTGAAAGGGTCAGGGGCGTCAAGGTCCCCTCTCCGTCTCGGCTTCGCCGAGCCACCTCTCCCCACTCCCGTGGGGGCGAGGAACCCAAGTCCTGCAGCGTTCAGGCGTGCACTTCGATGTCATGACCGCCGACAGCCGGCAGGGCGGGATCGTCGCCGGCGGCGGCGATGACGCTGTCGAGCAGGCCGGGGAAACGGGCGTCGAGGTCGGCGCGGCGCAGCGAGATCATGCGGTTGGTGCCGGCCACTTCGGCGCGGGTGACGCCGGCCTCGCGTAGTTTGGCCAGGTGGTAACTCAGATTGGTCTTCGAGCCGAAGTTGAGGAACTGGCTGCAGTTCAGCGGCACGCCTTGCTTGCTGGCGAGATAGCGCACAATGGCGAGCCGCGTCGGGTCGCCGAGCACGCCGAGCACGATCGGCAGACTGATCTGGTCCGTATTGGGGTGTGGCAAGGTCATGGCTCGAAACTAAGCACAGTCGGGGCCGATTTCAACGCATCTGTCCTGCCATATCCGTACACACCGTTTCTTCGTTTCGCGGCCATGCGACCGACCGTGCTGACACAGGGTTGTCAGGAGGGTTCAACTATTTTCCGCTGGCTTCATTGACATGATGCCCTGCTATGTCCAATTGTTCAATAACTCTTGAACTAAGGACACCCTCCATGGACAAGCGCCTCTACTGGCTTGCGCTCGGATCGTTCACGATCTCGACCGAAGGCTTCGTCATCTCCAGCCTTCTGCCTGACATTGCGCGGGACGCCGGCATCTCCATCCCGCTGGCCGGCACGCTGATCACCGCCTTCGCGCTTGCCTATGCGGTCGGCACGCCGATCCTGGCGACGCTGACCGGCGAATGGGACCGGCGCCGCGTCATCCTGTGGACGCTGGTGTTCTTCGTGCTCGGCAACATCGCCGCCGCCTTGAGTTCCTCCTTCGAGCTGCTGCTGGTCGCGCGCATCGTCATGGCACTCTCGTCGGGCCTATTCGCCGCGACCGCGCAGGGCACGGCGGTGGCGCTGGTCGATGATCATCACCGGGCGCGTGCCATCGCCGTCGTCGTCGGCGGCACCACGGTGGCCGTTGCCCTCGGTGCGCCACTGGGCGCGCTCGTTGCTACCGTTGCCGGCTGGCGCGGCACCTTTTTTGCCATCGCCGGCCTTGGCGCACTTGCGGGCGCGATCCTGTGGTACCGGCTGCCGCAGGGCATCGTCGGAACCAGGCTGCCCTTGAAGCGCAGGCTGGCGGCTGCGCTGCGTCCCGGCGTGATGCCGATCCTTTTGACGACAGTGCTGGCGCTGATCGGCGCTTTCACCGTCTTTGCCTACGTCGCGCCGCTCGCCATCGAGGGCGGCGGTCTCAGCCAGATCGCGCTGCCCGGTATGCTGCTCGCCTTCGGCGTCGGCGCCGTCATCGGCAACATTGGCGGCGGCCAGGCTGCCGACCGGTTCGGCGCGACCCGCACCGTCGGCTGGTCGTTGGCGCTGAGTGCCGGCATGCTGGTCTTGCTGTCGGTCATTCCGACCTTCCTGCCGCACCATATTGCCGGGCCGGCGCTGATGGCGATGATGGTGCCGTGGGGCATTGTCGGCTGGGCCTTCCCGCCGGCGCAGGCCAGCCGCATCATCAAGCTGGCGCCCGATGCCGCCCCTATCGTGCTGTCGCTCAACGCCTCGGCGCTCTATCTCGGCGTGGCGCTTGGCGCGGTGGTCGGTGGTGCCGTGCTGCGCTACGGCGCGCCGGCCGATCTCGGTCTGGTCGCCGCGATCTTCCCGATCATCGGGCTTGGCATCGTGGTGGCCGGCCGCTGGGCGGCTCGGCCTGTAGAGATGCCTGCAGAGTAGCGTCTTTTGGCAAACGCTGGCCTCAAGCGCATCGCGTTTGATCGGATTCATGCGATGCGCTTTAGGGTCTTTGTTTATGCATGTGGTTCTCCCAAAACCGAGGCCACTTTTGGGCGACATGCAGTAACGCCTTAGGGCGTGGCCGGCGGCAGATCAAAATCCAGCGCGGCGATGTCATCCAGCGCCGCGCGCAGGCTTTCCGCCTTGTCCTTGCCGACGACATCCTCCAAACGCTGCTGGGCGACATGCCATAGCTTCATCGCTTCGTTGAGCTTCACCAAGCCTTGCGGCGTCAGCCGTACGCGCCTGATGCGGCGGTCGTCCGGATCGGCGAAGGTCTCGACATAGCCGTCGCGGATCAGCGGCTTCAGCGTATGACCGAGCGCCGACAGGTCCATGATCAGCGACGCGGCGATGGCGCCCATTGCCGGCTCTTCGCCGATATGGATCTGGTAGAGCAGGCCCTGCTGCGTTGCCTTCAGGCCCGAAGGAGCCAGCACATCATCATAGAACTGGCCGAGCTTGCGCGCAGCGCGGCGCAGCGCGGCGTTGTTGCAGAGCGTGAGGCCGGGCAGGGCGTCCTTTGACATGATGGGTCCTTGGCGCCGGCGAATGATGCCCGGCCGCTGCCTCTCAAATAATCCCCATTCCCCTCATTGACAAGATAGTGGCATATGCCTACTTCACGTTTAGTGGTATATGCCACTAATTAAAATCAAGCGACTTTCCGACAAGGCGATGCAGATGCCCGTCGCGCCGGTGGCCAGGTCGAAGCGAACAGTTGGAAACAAAGGAACAGGACAATGAGTGGACAGAGCAACAAGGGCACGGCGGTCGTCACCGGTGCTTCGGCAGGCATCGGAGCGGTCTATGCGGACCGGCTGGCGGGGCAGGGCTACGACTTGGTGCTGGTGGCGCGACGCGCCGACCGGCTGGAGGAACTGGCCGGGAAGCTGCGTCACGCCTACGGCCATAAGGTCAGCGTGATCAGCGCCGATCTCGCCGACGACAATGACGTCCGCCGCGTCGAGCAGGCGATTGCCAGCGACGGCAGCGTGACGCTGCTGGTCAACAATGCCGGCCTTGGCGGTGCGCAGGTGGTGGCGACAGCAGACGCCGATGCAGCCGAGCGCATGATCAAGGTCAATGTGATCGCCCTGACGCGGCTGACCCGTGCCGTGCTGCCGGGGTTTTTGGCGCGCAACCGAGGTGCGGTCGTCAACATCGCCTCGGTGCTTGCCTATGAGACCTCGTTCGGCGGCATCTACAGCGGCACCAAGGCTTATGTCGTCAACTTCACTGAGGCCCTGCACCGCGAAGTCGCGGGCACGGAGGTGAAGGTGCAAGTCGTGCTGCCGGGCGCGACTCGGACCGATTTCTGGGAGCTTGCCGGCAGCGACATCGACCAGCTTCCGAACGAAATCATCATGAGCGCCGACGATATGGTCGATGCAGCCCTTGTCGGCCTGGCCAGGGGCGAAGCCGTTACCGTGCCGGCGCTTGCCGACGCGGCCAAGCTGGACATTTTCCTCGGCGCCCGGCAAGCCTTCTACGGCAGCCTGCACGCCGATAAGCCGGCTGCCCGCTACGCGGCTTGAGGGTTGAGGGCTGGTTTGCTTGGCGAACCAGCCCCCCACCCCGCTGCTGCGTAGCGACCCTCCCCACAAGGGGGAGGGTGAGGAAGTGCCTCGTCCGCCCATGCGACAATGGTCTTGTGGGTGTGCGAAAAGCTGGACTCCCTACCTCCCCCTTGTGGGGAGGTCGGACCGGAGGTCCGGGTGGGGGTATTGGCGGTGACTTTGGGGGACCTGGGTTACTTTACGCCGACCGCCACATCGGGATGATCGAGGCGGCAAGTACCAGTGCCAGCACGATGTTGAGCGCGCGCCATTGCCATTCGGTCTTGAGCAGCCGGGCAAGCAGCATGCCGGCCACGCACCACAGCGACAGCGAGGCGGCGGCCGCGAGGCCGAAGGTGGCGCCGAGCAGCAGCGCGAGCTGCATCGGCCCGCTGGCCAACGCCGCGAACGAGGCCGCGGCACCCAGCCCCATCGCCCAGCCTTTCGGGTTCATCCATTGAATGCCGGCGCCGCCGAGGAAGCTGTTTGGTTTTGCCATGCTCACGTCCAGATTGGGCGGCCCGCCGCGGCCGATCTTGATCGCCAGCCAGACGAGATAGAGCGAGCCGATGACCTTCATCGCGAGTTGCAGCGAAGGCACGGCGAGTAGCAGGCCGGCAAGCCCGGCCGCGGCGGCACCCGTCACCGTGGCAAGACCGGCAGCGCTGCCGACCAGTAAGGGCACGGAACGGCGAAAGCCGAACTGCGCGCCGGATGCCGTCGACAGTGTCGTGGCGATGCCGGGCGTGGTGGTGGCAACGATGGCAAACAGGATGAGCGGGATGATGGGCTCGAGCATGGGGCGTCCTTTTGGTAGCCTCCATGGTAGACTTCCCTTTACATCAGTAAATGCAATGTTTGCGATGCTCACCATTAGTATCTATAATGCTGAGCATGATCCGCAATCTGGATATCGCCCTGATCCGCGCTTTCGTCACCGTCGCCGACAGGGCCAGCATGACGGCGGCGGCCAATGCGCTGCACCTGACGCAAGGCGCTGTCAGCCAGCAGATCAAGCGACTGGAGGAGGCGCTCGGGTCGAGCCTGTTTACGCGCGACCGGCGCGGCTTGCGGTTGACGCGTGCCGGCGAGCGGCTGTTCGGCAAGGGCAAACGGCTGCTGGCCTTGAATGACGAAATCTGGGCCGAGATGGCTGAGACACCGGTGGCCGGCCAGGTGCGGCTCGGCGTGCCCTACGACCTTGTCGGCACCTTGCTGGCGCCGGTGCTGAAGACCTATGCCGAGACCTATCCGCAGGTCGAGATATCGCTGGTCTGTGCCTCTTCGCCGGAGCTGACTGCCGCGCTTGCGGCCGGCACCATCGACCTTGCGGTGATCGAGGAGCGCGTCGGCCCGTCGCCGGGCGAATGCCTTGTCGTCGACCGGCTGGTCTGGGTCGGCGCCAAGGGCGGCGTTGCCCGCGCCAAGCGGCCGCTGCCGGTCTCGATCGTCGCCGACACCTGCGCCTTCCGACCGGCCGTGCTGGCAGCGCTCGGCGAGCATGGGCTGGAATGGCGCACCGTGTTCGAAAACGGCAACATCGACGCGACGACGGCAACGGTGCGATCGGACCTCGCCGTCACCACATGGCTGGCCTCCACGGTGCCGGCCGATCTCGACATCTTGCCCTTGGATTCTGGACTGCCGCCGCTGCCGAATTTTGCCATCAATCTGCATCTGCCCAAGCACGGCGTAGGATCGGCGGCGCAGGAATTCGCGCGGCATATCCGCGATGGGCTGGCGCGGCGGCCGGTGGCGGCTTGAACGCCTCGCTCTGCTGGAGCACCCCTCATCCGTCTCGGCGCTGCTTGCCGATCCACCTTCTCCCACAAGGGGAGAAGGCAAGATTGCGCGCACGTTCCAATCACCGACGTTAAAGATTGGCCGAGCCACATGCCCCAGGCTCCACCTTCTCCCCTTGTGGGAGAAGGTGGCCGAGCGAAGCTCGGTCGGATGAGGGGTGCTCCAGCTTGGCGCCACGTTTCGGCAGTTCTACTTCCAGTTCTTGCGCCGCTCGAGCTCGGCCTCGGATGGCTCCCCCGTCACAAATGAACCGACCTTGATCTCGCCTGATCGCTCGTAGGTCGCCATGATGACGCCGGTGCTGGTTGTCTGCGACTTGACAAGCTTGAAGGCGGCCGGCATCGCGCCATCGCCGAACAGCCGCTTGCCCTTGCCCAGCAACAGCGGGAAGATCATCAGCCGGATCTCGTCGATCAGCCCATTGGCGAGCAAGGTCTGGATCAGATTGCCCGATCCCTGGATGAGCAGGTCAGGTCCATCCTCCTGCTTGAGGCGGCGCAACGTTGCGATGATATCCGGCCCAAGCGATTGCGTGTTCTGCCAGGTGAGGGTGTCAGGCCGATGCGTCGCCACATATTTGGTCGCAGGGTTGAAGGCATCCGCGATCGAATCTTTCTGATATGGCCAGTACGCGGCGAAGATGTCGTAGGTTCTGCGGCCGAGCAGCAGGGCGAAGGGTTTGGAGAACAGTTCATCCAACGCCGCGCCCGCCACCTCATCAAAGTAATGGAAGGTCCAGCCGCCGAACTTGAAGCCGCCGACCGGGTCTTCTTCCGGGCCGCCGGGGGCTTGCATGACGCCGTCGAGGCTGACGAATGTCGCAGCGATGATCTTTCTCATTCCAGTGCTCCTGTTTCGATCCACGCCGTCGTGGCCGGACTTCAACCCAAGGACGGGCGACGAGCCCCAGGTCCGACAGGACATATGAAATTTGGGCAAACCACCGTCATCTGCGAGGCCCGGTGTGGAGATTTTCCGACGAGAACCAGACATCGCCTGATATGGCGGTGGCGGTGTCGTCCGGCGCCTTGTCCTGGACCAGCCAGATCGAGCGGCTGCGCGCGGCCTGCTCGCGCGTCGGGATCTTCGCCGCTGAGTCTGCGAGCGAGGCGCCGACACAGGGAATGAACCACGAGCGCATGAACGGATCGCAGGCGAAGCCTTTTTCGGTGCGGGTCACCATCACCGCCAGCGGGACGCGCTCGGCCGGGCGCCAGGGAAAGATCATGCGGCCGCCCAGTCGCAGCGCCTTCAGCCATCCAGCCGGTGGCGCTACGACCCCGGCATTGACATAGACGATGTCGGATGGCGGCAGGGGCGTCGTCACCGCATCGCCGTGGACGACCGTTGCATTTGCATAAGCTTCGAGATTTTTGCGCGCCAGATCGGCCAGCTTTTCATCGAGTTCGAAAGCGGTGACGGTGCCGCCTGGTGAAACCAGCCTGGCCAGCACGGCGCTGTAGTAGCCGGTGCCGGCGCCGATATGAGTGACGGCCTCCGCGGGTTTCGGTGCAAGCTTTCCAATCCACATGGCGTGCAGGAACGGCTCGCCATTGTTGATGCCCTTGTCGTCGTCGAGCACCACCAGCACGTTCTGGTAGATGTGCGCAGGATCGGCGCTCGGCGTCGTGACCTTGCCGTTGCCGGCGATGACCGTCCACGGCCCGGGACCGAGAAACGCTTCGCGCGGCACCTCGGCGAAAACCGCCTCCAGGCGTGGATCGGGCGAACCAGCATTGGCTGCCAGCAGCCGCGCGTAGAAGTTCCTGATGTCTTCGATCCGGGTCATGCTGCGGAGAACATAGCGCGGATGGCCGGCTTGTCGCGACTACCTCTTTGGCAGACGTAGCCGGCGAGGCGGAGCTCAGCCGACCCCGAACATGGTGTCGTAGAGCAGCTTGAAATTGAGCCCCAGGATGATCGCGGCGACCACCCAGGCAAGGGCTGCGACGCCGCGCGGAATGGCGAGGTTGCCCATCTTCTTCTTGTCGGAGACGAACTGCACCAGCGGGACGACCGCGAAGGGCAGCTGCATCGACAGGATCACCTGGCTGAACACCAGGAGTTGGCCAGTGCCCTTTTCGCCATAGAGCGCGGTGACGATCACCACCGGGATGATGGCGAGGCCGCGCGTCAAGAGCCGGCGTGCCCAGTTGGGGATACGCAGGCGCAGAAAACCTTCCATGACGATCTGGCCGGCCAGCGTCGCCGTCACCGTCGAGTTCAGGCCGGAAGCCAGCAGCGCCACCGCAAACAGGATCGAGGCGATGCTCAAGCCCAGCAGCGGCGACAATAGCTCGAAGGCCTGGCCGATCTCGGCGACGTCCTGATGGCCGGTGTTGTGGAAGGCGACCGCCGACACGATCAGGATCGAGGCGTTGACGAACAAGGCCAGCATCAGGGCGATGGTCGAGTCCGTCGTTGCCCATTTGATGGCGTCGCGCTTGCCCTTGTCGGTGCGTTCGTAGGCGCGGGTCTGCACGATCGAGGAGTGCAGATAGAGATTGTGCGGCATGACGGTGGCACCGATGATGCCGATGGCGATGTAGAGCATCGCCGGGTTGGTGACGATATCCGACGACGGCACGAACATGGCGTGCAGGATCGAGCCGGCCGGCGGGGCGGCGACGAAGATCTGGATGGCGAAGCAGCTGAAGATGATGATCAAAAGCGCGATGACGAAGGCTTCGAGATAGCGGAAACCCTTGTTCATGAGCAGCAGCACCAGGAAGGCGTCGAGTGCCGTCAGCATGGCGCCACCGATCAGCGGGATTCCGAACAGAAGCTGCAGCGCGATCGCAGTGCCGATGACCTCGGCCAGGTCGCAAGCGATGATGGCCAGTTCGCAGGCGATCCACAGCAGGAAATTGACCGGACGGGGATAATAGGCGCGGCAGGCCTGGGCGAGGTCACGGCCGGTGGCGATGCCGAGCCGTGCCGCCAGCGCCTGCAGCAGGATCGCCATCAGGTTGGACAGCATGATGATGAACAGCAGCGTGTAGCCGAACTGGGCGCCGCCGGCTAGGTCGGTCGCCCAGTTGCCCGGATCCATATAGCCGACCGAGACCATGTAGCCGGGACCTATGAAGGCGAACAGGCGACGAAACCAGATGCCCGAATTCGGCACGGCGATGGAGGAATTGACTTCACGCAGGCTGGGCTGTTCGTCTTCGTCGGGCTTGGCGAACCGCCATGAGGAACGGAGGACTGTGGCTTCGGCTTCGGACATGAGGGGCTTTCCGCAAACTGGGCGATGTTGTCTTAAGCTATGCTATGGCTCAACATTATGCAATATGCTATATTTCATTGTCAGTGCTTTTTATCGGGCTTCTGCCAACGTGCGAAAGGGGAGCAAGCGGTTGCGCCTGTGGGGGAATGCAAATAAACGGCCTGAAGAATCAGAGCCCGTGCTATGAATGCATGAACGGCTAAACTCCGAGGAGGAGCGCGCATTGGCGCTGAAGAACAGACCGGTCCCGCGCGAGCCACTGCCCGACGCCGATGTCCATTCGGAAGGGTTCCGGCAGACGCGCGAAGCGCGCCGCAGCGCGCTGGTCGAGGATTATGTCGAGCTGATCGCCGATCTGATCGAGGACGGCAACGAGGCGCGCCAGGTCGACATCGCCGCACGGCTCGGCGTCGCCCAGCCGACGGTGGCCAAGATGCTGACCAGACTATGCGCCGACGGTCTGGTGTCGAGAAAACCCTATCGCGGCGTGTTCCTGACCGAAGCCGGCCGCAAGGTCGCGCAGGAAAGCCGCATCCGCCACCAGACGGTGGAAGCTTTTTTGCGCTCGCTCGGCGTCAGCGCCGAGACGGCGCGCATCGATGCCGAGGGCATCGAGCACCATGTCAGCGCCGAGACGCTGGAAGCGTTCCGAAAGGCGATGACGGCGCGCTGAGCTTCCCGCCCGGATTTCCCCAGCCTCCCGGAACCCTAGCACGCCAGGCACGTTGCTTCTGACACCCGCGCAAGTCGCGCGGCAAGGGAGGAAACGATGGGCGTTGAACAGGCACCGACCGCAAAGGGCAAGCAGGCGGCCAAGGGATTGAAGCAGGCAGCGGCGAGAGATGAGCGCAAGACCGAGGCCGAAACCGGCCATCCCCTGAAAAAGGGTGAGGCCCGTTTCGAGGAACGTTCGAAAAGTTCCGACGGCAAGAGTGCCGGCGCCAAGCAGAAAGATTAGACGTCTGCCAGGCTGGCGTCAGTGGCTCTGGGGCGAAAGCCGTCTGCCGAAACAACGTGGCGGCGCTTTCAGTAAGCTGTTCTCTCACTCACGGACATCCTGAACCCAGCTGCGCGGGTGGCCGTCGACGCGGAACTGGAAGATGAAATAGGGCGGAATGCAGGTGCCCTTGCCGGCTTTCGCTTGTGCTAGATCGTCATAGCCGGCGGTGCAGATATAATCCTCGCGGCAGGGATGCGCCTTGTCGCAGGCGCGCAGGCCGGCGGTCTTGGTGAACTCCCTGGTGCAGAATTTGTGGTCCTTGCCTGACGCAATGCAGTCGTTGAAGCCGGTCTTGGCCAAACGCCCGCACGTCGCCTCGTCGGGTAGCTTGTCGCAGCTTGCCTTGCGCAGCATACCGCCGGGAAAGCCGCCGGTCTTCTGCTGCGGATTGTCGTAGCGCTGGCGCGCCGCGCCATAGCCGGCGAGCTTGACCATGGGTTTCTTGTCCCTTGCCGCGTCGATGGCGCAAGCCTTGGCGGTGATCGGCGACAGGCGGCAATACTGGTCGTTGCCCCATGTCGACATTTTGATCTCGCCGAACTCGACGGGGTCGCCGATCGCCGTGCCGGCCTCGCTGACGCAGGTGCCGAAGCCCGGATGGATGGCGCTTTCGTGGACACCGGCACAGCGCAGGCCCGCGCCGCAGCTCCAGTCCTTGAAGCTTGCATCCTCGCCGCGATAGCAGATCGAGCCCCAGCCATTGTAGAGGTCGGTGCCTTTCAGCGCCTCGGCATATTTGGCGTCCGGACGGGCGGCGAAGCCGCGGGTGAAATCCGGATGGCCGCCGGCGGCGAATTGCTCGACGATGGCGCGGCGGCGCGGCAGGTCGGCGAAGAACACGGCCGAACCCGGCACGAAGACGGCGTTGCGACGCGGCTCGCTGGCCGGATCGGCGCCGGTGTAGTGGAAACCGGCAATGCCATGCGTCTGGTGGCAGCCGGTACAGCTCATCTCGTTGAGCCGCAACTCGAAGCCGGCCACCGACTTGATGGTGGCGAGCGTGTTGCCCCTGGCGACATAGTCTTTCAACGCCTTGTCGATGTCGGCATCGTCGACCAGCCCATAGGCGATGTTGTTCTGCGACCGGCTGAGGCCGCCGGGCGCGACGGAGACGGCGCTCTTGGCGAGGAACTTTTCGTCGATGACCAGCCGGCCATGGTCGAGATCGTAGATGTTGCGATCGGTGAGCAGCCATTTGGCGAAGGCCGGCTTGTCGGCCAGCACGGTGGCGCGGTCGATCTGGTTCTCCATCTTCGCTTCATAAAAGCTCGAACTGGCCGGATTCCATTTGAAAATCTTCAAGAGGTATTCGGCGTGGCCGCCGAAATCGCGCCGTGTCGAGGCCGACAGGCGCAGAACCTGCATGTTGAGTTCGAGCCGCATGATCTGCGACGAATTCAGCATGGCGCCGGAGAGCGGCCCTTCGTCGGAGCGCAGCCAGGCCGCTAACTGTTCGGGTGGCAGGTCCTGTTTCCCGGCAGCCAGCCAGCGCTGGGCTGCATCGGCGCAGGACGCATCGGTGGTGCCAGGCAAATCCTTCGAGGCGCGGGCTTGTGCCTGGCGGGGTTTGGCGTTGAACACCAGACTCATGGTCAGCGGCAGGCGCGAGGAAATGCGCTGGCCCGCCTTTCCCTTGGCCGGCTTTTCCGCCACCGAATAGTGGAAGCGGTAGATCAGCCGGATCTCGCCGCATTCGGTGTGGCCGAGATAGCCGCGATCCATGCGGTTGACGACACCAGTCAGGTCGAGCGTCGAGCCGTCATCGTCGATGTATTTCGGATTGAATTTCTGGCTGGTGTCCTTCGACTTCGCCATATCGGCGACATAGGGGTCCGGACTGGTCTTCGGCTCGTCGGCGATCTGCTGTTTAACTGTGTCGCGCACCGTGGCCAAAGCCGGCACCGAAAACAGGCCGCGATTGTCGACCTCGCGGGTGAGGCCGAGTGCCGGTCCAAGCATTCGGCTGATCGACAGGCCGCCGCGCTCGAGCGCCTGCAAGGTGGCGGGGTCGGTGACGGCGACGCTGGAATCGAGCGTGACGGCGCCGGCGGCCCGCAAGCCCAAGCAGCTCAATGCCAGTACACACAGCATTCGGCAGATCGTCCGCAAGCGCCCCTCGCTTCCCAGAGAACCGGACATTAACGGTCTTCCATGGTCTCGGCCATGGGGACGATTGCAACATCCAGCCGCGCGCCGCAACGAAGTTGAGAAAGCCGGCCCAAAGGCGCGCGCCTGTGGATATGGCGTTGCAGTCGCACGCCAATTCGTATCGCCCTGAAGCCGCCGAAAAATGCTGTGACTTGGGGCAACCGTTGGGATAATTGTTTGTTACCCCGGAGCAACATTGTTTGTTGCCCCGGAGCAATGGGGAAGTTTGCAGCGCGAGGAGTTGCCATGCTCTGGAGAGGCCGTCGTCAGAGTGACAATATCGAGGACGACCGCAGCGACAGCGGCGGTGGCGGACTCGGCGGCGGCGGTGGCCAGTTCCGCATTCCGATCGGCGGCCGCACCGGTGGCGGCGGCAGCATCTTCCTGGTCATCCTGGTGGTGCTGGCCGGATGGTATTTCGGCTTCGATCCTTCGACGATCCTGGGTGGCGGCGACGGCGGTCTGCTGCCGGGCGGCGGCGGTCAGATCACCGACAACAGCGGCCAGGACGGCGGCACCGCCCCCGCCAATGACGAGATGAAGCAGTTCGTGGCGACCGTGCTTGCCGAGACCGAGGACACCTGGACCGGCATCTTCAAGTCGCAGGGGCTGACCTACGAGGATCCCAAGCTGGTGCTGTTTTCCGGCCAGGTGCGCTCGGCCTGCGGCTTTGCCTCCGCGGCGGCCGGACCGTTCTATTGTCCCGGCGACCACAAGGTCTATCTCGACATGACCTTCTTTCAGCAGCTCGACCAGCAGTTCGGTGCTTCGGGCGAATTCGCCCGCGCCTATGTGATCGCGCATGAGATCGGCCACCACGTGCAGAACCTGACCGGCATCATGTCCAAGTTCAACCAGATGCGGCAAAGCATGGGCGAGGTCGAAGCCAATCAGATGTCGGTGCGCATCGAGCTCCAGGCCGATTGCTTCGCCGGCGTGTGGGCGCACTACACCGGTCAGAAAGGCATATTGGAGCAGGGCGACATCGAAAGCGCGCTGAACGCCGCCAAGCAGATCGGCGACGACACGCTGCAGAAGAAGATGCAGGGCTATGTCGTGCCGGAAAGCTTCAACCACGGCACCTCGCAGCAGCGGCAGACCTGGCTGGCACGCGGTTACCAGAGCGGCAAGCTTTCGGATTGCAACACCCTGAGCGGCCCGATCTGACAGCCGCTTCAGGGCACTGACCTGACGGCCAAGAACCGTCAGGGGCTGTCAGGATGAATGCATCCGGCCTGTTCCCTTATTGTTCCTTGCGGCGGGCTCGCCTATAAGGTGCGTCCGCCTGCGCCCCAGGGCGAGCAGAGGAGCTTGACCCATCATGATCGACCCCAAAACCGCCAGACGGGGCCTTGCGCTCGTCTTCACCACGCTGCTGCTCGACATTATCGGTTTCGGCATGATCATGCCGGTACTGCCGGCCTATCTCAGGGAATTGACCGGGGTCAGCATCAGCGGCGCAGCGATCGAAGGCGGCTGGCTGTTCTTCGTCTACGCGGCGATGCAGTTCTTCTTCGCGCCGATCATGGGCGGCTTGAGCGACCGGTTCGGGCGGCGGCCGATCCTGCTCGCCTCGGTGCTGACCTTCTCCATCGACAATCTGATCTGCGCCGTCGCCTGGTCCTACCCGATGCTGTTCATCGGGCGCGTGCTGGCCGGCATTTCCGGCGCCAGCTATTCGACGACTTCAGCCTTCATCGCCGACATCTCGAATGATGAGAACCGGGCGAAGAATTTCGGCCTGCTCGGCATCGCCTTTGGCGTCGGCTTCGTCATCGGGCCGGTCCTGGGCGGGCTTCTCGGCACGTTCGGGCCGCGCGTGCCGTTCTATTTCGCTGCCGGGCTTGCCTTCGTGAACTTCCTCATCGCGCTGTTTTTCCTGCCGGAAACGCTCGATGACAAGCATCGCCGCCGCTTCGAGTGGAAACGCGCCAACCCGGTCGGCACGCTGCTGCAGATGCGCCAATATCAAGGCATCGGCTGGATCGGTCTGGTCTTCTTCCTGATGACGCTCGGGCACATGATGTATCCGGCGGTCTGGTCGTTCGTCTCCAGCTATCGCTATGGCTGGAGCGAGCAGCAGATCGGCTTCTCGCTCGGCGCTTTCGGCCTGTGCGGCGCGATCGTCATGGCGACGGTGCTGCCGCGCGTGATCCCGAGGCTTGGCGAGTGGAAGACGGCGGTGATCGGTCTTGCGTTCACCGCGCTCAGCGCGTTCGGCTACGCTTTCGCGTCGCAAGGCTGGATGATCTATGCGGTGATCGTCGTCGGCTGTCTCGAAGCGCTGGCCGATCCGCCGCTGAGGAGCCTCGCCGCCGCCAAGGTGCCGCCTTCGGCGCAGGGCGAACTGCAGGGCGCGATGACCTCGATCTTCTCGATTACCTCGATCGTCACGCCGCTGCTCTATACGGCGATCTTTTCCTGGTTCACCGGGCCAAGCGCACCCGTGACTTTCGGCGGCGCGCCCTATCTGGTTGGCGCGTGTTTCCTGCTGCTGGCGCTCATTGCCTTCGTCACCAAAGTGGCGAGGCCCGTGGCGCGCACAAACGTCGCCGCCGGCGTCGCCGAAGATGGGGCGCAGGTATGAGTCACAGCCGCATTGCGCTCACCAGGGAGGGCCTGTCGCGCCTCGTCTTTGCCGCGCTATTGCGCACGGTCCACTAAGCCCGTTCGGCCAGCAATTCCTCGCCGCGCTTTTCGCGGATCAAATTGACGAAGCGGCGGAACAGATAGTGCGAATCCTGCGGGCCGGGCGAGGCTTCGGGGTGATGCTGGACGGAGAACACCGGCCGGCCGGTGAGCGCGATGCCGCAGTTCGAACCGTCGAACAGCGAGACGTGGGTTTCCTCGACGCCTGACGGCAGCGAGTCGGCATCGACGGCAAATCCGTGGTTCATCGAGACGATCTCGACCTTGCCGGTGGTGTGGTCCTTGACCGGATGGTTGGCGCCGTGGTGGCCCTGGTGCATCTTGGCGGTCTTGCCGCCCAGCGCCAGCGCCAGCATCTGGTGGCCGAGGCAGATGCCGAACACCGGGATCTCGGTCTTCAGCAGGTCCTGGATGACCGGCACGGCATAGTCGCCGGTGGCTTCCGGGTCGCCGGGGCCGTTGGACAGGAAGATGCCGTCCGGCTGCATGGCAAGGATTTCTTCGGCGCCGGTCTTGGCCGGCACCACGGTGACCTTGGCGCCGAGGCCGGCGAGCAGGCGCAAGATGTTGCGCTTGACGCCATAGTCGATGGCGACGACGTGCATGGAGGGCTCAGCCTGTTCGCCAAAGCCTTCGTTCCAAACCCAGGGGGTCTCGCGCCAGACCGAGGACTGGCCGGAGGTGACTTCCTTGGCGAGATCGAGCCCGATCAGGCCCGACCATGCGGCGGCGCGGCGCTTCAGATCGTCGAGGTCGAACACGCCGTCGGGCGCATGCGCGATGACGGCGTTGGGCATGCCCTTTTCACGGATGAGCGCGGTCAGCGCGCGGGTGTCGATACCCGAGAGCGCGACGATGCCGCGCTTCTTCAGCCATTGGTCGAGACCAGTGCCGGCGCGGTAGTTGGACGGGTTGGTGACATCGGCCTTGAACACGGCGCCGACAGCGCCGGCGCGGGCGACCGGATTGAGGTCCTCGATGTCCTCGTCATTGGTGCCGATGTTGCCGATATGCGGGAAGGTGAAGGTGACGATCTGGCCGGCATAGGACGGGTCGGTGAGGATCTCCTGATAGCCGGTCAGTGCCGTGTTGAAGCAGACTTCGGCGACCGCGGAGCCGGTGGCGCCGAGGCCGCGACCCTCGATGACGGTGCCGTCGGCCAGCACCAGAAGGGCGGTCGGCTTTTCAGTGGCCCAAGCGGGGGTCAAGGCGGGCGTCATCTCGGCCATGCGGCACTCCTATCAGGCCGCGCGCTGCAACCGACCTGGCGGGCCATCTGCGCGGCAAACGGCGCGAAGCGGCGATTTCGCGGCTTCCACGCAGTCAAACTTCCGTTCATGCAAGGCCCAGTACATAGGGGAAGGGGGCAGGGCGGTCAATGATCATGCGAAATGCCGCCATGTTTTATTTCGCCTAGCAAAATCAGTGGCTTGCCCCGGCATATCAGGGTTTGCCTTGGCTCGCCCCCGGCGCTATTGTCCGCGCCGATCGAAGGAGAATGCACCATGCGCGGCAAAATCGCCGAATCCCTGAAGAGCGCGATGAAGGCGCAGGACAAGCACCGGCTGCCGACATTGCGGCTGATCCAGGCCGCCATTCACGACCGCGACATCGCCAATCGCGGCTCAGGCAAGGAGCCTGCGAGCGACGAGGAGATCCTGCAGATCCTGGCCAAGATGGTGAAGCAGCGCGAGGAATCGGCCAAGGCCTTCGACGACGGCAAACGGCCGGAACTGGCCGCGCAGGAGCGCAGCGAAATGGAGATCATCCGCACCTTCCTGCCGACGCAATTGGACGATGCCGCCATCCAAGCAGCGGCGCGCGAGGCGATCGCCGCGACCGGTGCGGCCAGCCAGAAGGACATGGGCAAAGTGATCGCCGCGCTGAAGCAGAAATATGCCGGCCAGATGGATTTCGGCAAGGCGAGCGGCATCGTCAAGGGGCTGCTGCAGTAGGGCTTCTGTTGCCGGGAAAAGTATGACCGATATCTCCACAGGCAGGGTTAGAATCCAGTATTCCACACCACAAGTGGAAGCTATAAAGGCACTGCTTCAGAGCTGTTATGATCTGCCTGCGACGGTGACGCGAGATCGACTTTTCAGCATCAGATGGCGGTCAACGGCAAGGCAGCCAGAACTTTGTCCAGGGTGATGGGAAATTCTCGCACCCGCACCCCGGTTGCATTGTAGACAGCGTTGGCGACGGCAGCTCCCGCACCGCAGACGCCGAGCTCGCCGAGGCCCTTTGCGCCGAGCGGGTTGGCCTTGTCGTCATGTTCTTCGAGAAATACGACCTCCATCTCGGCAATGTCGCCGTTGACCGGGACATGATACTCGGCAAGGTCGTGATTGACGAAGTGGCCGGAGCGCGGGTCGAGCACGGTCTCTTCCATCAGCGCCGCGCCGATGCCCCAGGCCATGCCACCGAGGATTTGGGAGCGCGCAGTCTTGGCGTTGAGGATGCGGCCCGCGGCCATTACAGCGAGCATGCGGCGCATGCGGATCTCACTGGTATCGCAATCGACCTCAACCTCGGCGAAATGGGCTCCATAGGAGTGCTGCGAGTAAGCCTTGTATGACTCGGTGGTAGCGCCCGCGGCCACGGAGCCTTCGGCCTCGAACCCGTCGGGAGCGATCTCGGCGATGAGATCAGCCAGGCTTGCCGACCTTTGGCCGACCCTGACCTCGCCATCCGCAAAGCTTGCCTCGGTGGCGTTCGCACCGTGCAATGGCGAGGCTTCGCTCGACCGCGCCGCCTCCAGGATCCGCTGCTTAAGGGCGTTGCACGCGTTATACAGCGCGGACCCCGCGCTTGCCGCGCCCCAGGAGCCGCCGGAGCCGGCGGTGCGCGGGAAGCGGCTGTCGCCGAGCTTCACCTTGACCGACGCGATCGGCAGGCCGAGGCTCTCCGCAGCGATCTGGGTCAGGATCGTATAGGTGCCGGTGCCGATATCGGTCATGTCGAGCCACGCCGTCACTTGGCCGTTCCGGTCGATCGCCACCCGCGCCGTCGCCGCGCCGATGTAGTTCGGACGTATCGCGGCCGCCATGCCATAACCGATGAGCTTGCGGCCCTCGCGGGTGCGGCCTGGTGTCGGGTCTCTGCGCTGCCAGCCGAAGCGGCGGGCGCCTTCCTCCATGCAGGCAACGAGGTTGCGGGTGGAGAACGGCACGCCACGCTCTGGATCCTGTGCCGGTTCGTTGCGGGTCCTGAGTTCGATCGGATCGAGGCTGAGCCGCTCGGCGAGCTCATCCATGGCGCATTCGAAAGCCAGCATGCCAGGCGCTTCGCCGGGCGAGCGCATCCACTCACCACGGTTGATATCAAGCGGAACCAGGCGATGGCGAGTGATACGGTTCGGCGCCGCATAGAGCGAGCGGGTAAAGGCTGCCGTCTGCTCGCAGTACTCCTCGAAGCTGGACGTCGCGGACCAGACATCGTGTGAGATTCCGGCGAGCCGGCCGTCATTGTCCGCGCCAAGACGCACTTGCTGGATCATCTCTGCGCGGTGACCGGCATTGGCGAACATCTGTTGTCGCGTAAGCGCGATCTTCACTGGACGCTGCAGGGCCTGGGCTGCGAGCGCCGCCAGGATCGTGTCGGCATGGACAATCAGCTTACAGCCGAAGCCTCCGCCGATGAACGGGCTGACGATGCGCACGCGCTCGGGTGGGATGCCGAGCGTGCTGGCGACGCCCGCCCGGAAGTTCACCAGGGTCTGTGCCGACGTGTGGATCGTCAGCTCATTCCCTGACCAGGCGGCGAGCGTCGCATGTGGCTCCATCGGATTGTGATGTTCGAACGGCGTTCGGTAGGCTGTGTCGATCTTGACCGGAGCCGCCGCAAAGGCGCTCTCGAAGTCGCCGATCACGCTGTCCGTCTCCAGGCCGGCATTGGTCCGCTTTGGCGCATAGGCCTCGGCGACACGCATCCGGAAGTCGTAGCGGCCCGGCTCCGCGTCGTAGCGTACCCTGATGAGGCCAGCTGCAGCGCGAGCCGCCTCGAACGTCTCCGCGACGACCAGCGCGATTGGCTCGTCGTAATACCGCACCCACCGGCTGTTGAGCGCTGGCCGAGCGCGTGTGAAGACCTCCGGGACGGTCGGGGTGACCGCCGGGCCAAAATCCGGTTGGGCCGGCGCATTGCGATGCGTCATGACGAGGAGCACGCCCGGCGTCCGCTCGGCTTCCGCCGTATCGATCTCGGCGATGCGGCCCTTGGCGATGGCAGCGCCGAGAATGCAGCCATAGGCCATATCTTCCAGCGCATTCTCGTAGGCGTAGGTTGCGCGGCCTGTCACCTTGAGCGGACCATCGATGCGGTCGATTGGACGCCCGATGGCGCCGCTGTGCGGGCCGGAAGGACGGTTCTCGGAGGTCATCGTCTTTGCCATCATGTCACCTCACGCACGCTCGGCGGCAGTGGCGAGCGTGTACCGCACCGTCCGTTTCGCCAGCGGGATCTTGAAATCATTGCCGCCATGCCCGACCGCTCCGGCAAGCGCGGCCTCGGCCGCATCGGTAAAGGCGGTATCGGATGTCGCCGCTCCCACAAGGGCGTGCTCGGCCGCCGTTGCGCGCCAGGGCTTCGCTGCCACGCCGCCCATGGCGATCCGGGCGCTTCGGATGCGGTCGCCGCTTTTCTCGACGATCGCCGCCACCGACACCAGCGCGAAGGCGTAGGAAGCTCGGTCGCGCACCTTGCGGTAGACCTGCCGGCCGGGTGGCGGAGGCGGCAGGGTAACCGAGGCGATCATCTCGCCATGGGCGAGCACGGTCTCCACGTCAGGCATCGCCTCGGGCAACCGATGGAGATCGCCGATCGGTATCGTGCGGGTCTCTCCGCGGGGCGAAATGGTTTCGATCCTGGCGTCCAGGCCGGACATGGCGACCGCCATATCGGAGGGGTGGACCGCGATGCAGGCTTTGCTCGCGCCGAGTACGGCGTGCATGCGATTGAAGCCTTGAAGCGCTGCGCAGCCCGAACCTTGTTCACGCTTGTTGCATGGCATGTTGCGGTCGTAGAAGTAGGGGCAGCGTGTGCGCTGCAGGAGATTGCCGGCAGTAGATGCCTTGTTGCGTATCTGGCCGGAAGCTCCCGCCAGCAGTGCTTGCGCGAGCATTGGATAGCGTAACCTCACCTGCGGATCAGCGGCGAGATCGCTGTTGCGGACCTGGGCACCGATCCGAAGCCCGCCCTCATCCGTCTCTTCGATCCGGTCGAGCGGCAGCCGGCTGATGTCGACGAGATGCGCCGGCCGCTCGATCCCGAGTTTCATCAGGTCGAGAAGGTTGGTGCCGCCGCTGATGAACCTGGCGTCCGGCCGGGCCGCAACCGCGGCGGCCGCCTGCTCGGTACTTTCCGCACGCTCATAGGTAAAGGATTGCATTTGCCTAGGCCTCCCCTGACGCGTCGCGGATCGCAGCGACGATGTTCGGATAGGCGGCGCAACGGCAGATGTTGCCGCTCATCCGCTCACGAATCTCGGCATCGGTGAGAGCAACGGCAGCCGAGGCCACGTCGGCGCTCACATGACTAGGCCAGCCTGCCTTGGCTTCATCCAGCATGCCGACCGCCGAACAGATCTGGCCTGGCGTGCAGTAGCCGCACTGGAAACCATCGCGGGCGACGAAGGCCGCCTGGACCGGGTTCAGCCGATCGCCCTCGGCAAGGCCCTCGATAGTGGTTATCTCGTCGCCCTGATGCATTGCGGCAAGCGTCAGGCAGGAATTGATCCGGCGCCCGTCGACAAGCACCGTGCATGCACCGCACTGGCCGTGGTCGCAGCCCTTCTTTGAACCGGTGAGGCCGAGATGGTTGCGCAGAGCGTCGAGCAGCGTCGTTCGCGGGTCGAGATCAACGGCAAGGTCCTTCGCGTTGATCCGCAAGGACATAGGCATCGTCGGTGCCGGCGTGGGCGATGCGGTGGCCGTGACGGTGTCTGCCTGCTCGGCGCCAACCGGCATCCCGGTTGCCAGGAGCAAGCCGGTCGCGACCCCGCCCTCCAATATCGTTCGACGCGTCGGCCCCTTCCTGTGCTCTGCTTCAGCCATGCATGATCTCCCAGTCGCAATGGTGGAACGCTGACGGCAACCGACCCGATGGTGAGCGCCTCGGGTGCTGTTGCTCGTCGACCCTGGAAGTGGCGACGCGTGCGGCGTCTTTCTTTCAGAAAATCGGCAGCAATGTCAGGATTCCGGAGAAAAATGCATCCGATAGACCCGAGGTGTCATGCCTCTGAGACGCCGAAATGTCGTCGTGAAATGGCTTTGGCTTGAAAAGCCGAGCCGGAAAGCAATGGTGCTGATCGACAAACCCGTTTCGCGCAGCAGCGTCTCCGCTCGCCGCACGCGTTCCTCGATCACATAAGCATAGGGCGCAAGTCCAGTCGTCGCCTTGAAGCGGCGTGCGAAACTGTCGACGGCAAGGTCTGCGACGGCCGCCAGCGCGCTCAACGAAATGTCGGAATTCATGTGTGCATCGATATAATCCCGAACGCGACCAAGCACCCGACGGCTGAGACAGCCGTGACGCAGAGACGGGCCTTGCTCCCGGTTCAGGGTTGCCACGCGTAGGCCGACAAGGCCGACCAGATGCTCGACATAGGCGGTGTCCGGCTTGTGGCCGAGCGCCATTTCGTCGCGAAGCGAGCCCATGAGCGTGGCGATGACCTGATCATTCTTGTTCACCAGGATCGGCAAATCCCCCAAGCGTTCACATCCTCGAATCCTGGCGTCAGGATCGATCCATAGGGCCGAGTAGGTGAGGTCTACGTTCCGGTAGAAGCCGAGCCGCTCGGCACCCGCAGGCACGAAGGTGAGGGCCCCGGGGCGATCCATGCCGTCGTACAGGGATTTTGCTTCGTGCCGGATAGACGTTTGAGACGTTCCGCCTTCCTCGGTCAGGACGACCAGATGATGAGGGGCTGTCCAGCGAAGTTCCGCCTCCCGGCACACCCACCGCCGATTGTCGAAAACGATCGAGGATCCTGCCCATGACGCGGTTTGAAGGGGCTCCGATCTCTCCTCCCGGCTCCGAATCCGTCCGTCACCAAGCAGCGGTTTGAATGACATTGCGGTATCTCGCTGGTTCGTTGACGAAGCCGCGCCGGGCTCCATCTTGAGCAGTGTGTGCTGTCCGCCCCTGTAGCTGCGCATGTGGGGCAAGCATCGGGCCTTGATAACCGCGCGGCGTTCAAGAATTCGTGAGATCAGCCAAAATCTGCCGAAGGCACGGCGAAGGCTGCGTCCGGTTCGAGCGCGCGGCGCAATGCGGGCGCCTCCTGCTGGATATGATCCCACAGCCGGTTCGCGATCGGCCCGTGCGGCCGGTCGCGGCGCCGCGCCACCACCAGTTCGTCGGTGCGGCCCGGCAGATGACGGCCGGCAATGGATTGCAGGCGCCCGTCAAAACAGTAATTGAAGGTCGCAGCCTATCGGGGTGCGGACTTCAAGACCCCTGGCAAATCGGCACCGGCTGCGGCGGCGGTGCCGGGTGATCCTTCCGGTATTGTGCGATAATCGGCTCGAGGGTCTTTCGCGGCCAGAATTTTGGCGTGCCGATTTCCTTCAGGCAGGACGCGTTCCAATAGGCGCCCGACCGCGAACGGTTGGCCGCTACCGCGGCGATGTCGCGCGATTCCGGGTAGATGTAGAGCGTCGTCGGGTTGTCCTTGACCATCGGGATGATCTGCTTGGCATCCGCCGGTGACCAGCTGGTGCAGCCATTGCTGCGGCCGCCGGCGTAGTCGACCAGCTTGCCGAACGGCACGAAGCCGTCATGGTCGGCATGCGAGCTGTTCGGGTTTTTGCGCAGGCACATGCCGTGCAGCACCTGGGCCGCGTGACCGCCGATCACCCGCTGCCTGGCGTTGGCGGCCTCGCCTTCGCCGTCGAACTGGATGAAGGTCCGCTGGAAAACCGCGTTCTGTTTCGCGCCGGTGCGGTAATAGCCCTTGAACGATGTTTTCGCCTCGCTGGTCATATAGCCGCCGCCGGCCGTCAACGATGAATCCATCGCATTGCCGAAGTTCTTCGCGCACCGCCGGCCATTTGAAAAATCGACGACGCCTTTCAAATTCCGGCCGCTGCCATGACCCGACGAAATCGCGCGAAACGACTGGCTGGCCTCGCAGATGACGTAGTAGCGACGGCCAAGCACCCCATTGCCCAGATCGCTGGGGCGTGTCGCATCCATGGCGAAGTAGCAGGGGTTCCTGACGGCACCTTCCGCCACCTTCTTCCGGTAAAGCGCGCGGGCTCGTTCGAGGACTATTTGTGAAATCTGACCGTCGCTGTCGCCGATATGGGCCTGCAGCCAGGCCGGAACGCCTGATGGTGCGGCAAAGGATCGAGCCGATACCGCCACGGCGATCACGACGAGAAGGCTGGCGACGACACCCAGAGAAACAGATCTCAACCGCACCGGATCAATTCTCCTGTCGAATCGCTTTGTGATGTTGCCACCGGGCACCGATCATAGAGGGTCTCGCATTATCAGGCGAAACACATCTTATTTAGCGCGCCCTTTGTTTAGCGAACCTTAACGAAGAGCCTTGAAGCAGGTCGACGCATGCAAACGGGCCTACGCCGACATGCTGGCTCCCAGGCTTGTGGCGGATTTCTTCGCATCCTTGAAGCAGGGCTACGAACTCGGCTTAACGGGTCCTTCGGAGCCTTCGCTGGCGCATTGGCTGACGGAGCATCAAACGAAAAACCCGGATGTGCGGCGGGTCACTGGCGCAAATCAGCACCATAGGCAAATATGTACCATAGCTGACGGCAGGGGGTCAAGAAAAAATTCCTACCGCGAAAAGCTGCCCGGCAAAAAAAGCTGACGACACCGCCGAACCGGCTGTCGTCAGGTCTTTGCTAACCTGAGTTCGGAGCCCTGATCCTTGAAGGTCCGCGATTTTCGATCCACGGGGGATTGAGCTATCATCTGATTCTGGCGCGGCCCACGCCACCTCCCTCCGCCGGGAAAGCATCGTTCATGCAGGGCACTCTCATCTCCGAACCGACTGCTCGAGCGCCAGGCATAAGGAGGGGTTGCGAAACGGCTCGCACCAGGAGGTTTTGCAATGAAGCTGTCCGCGCCCATCTATCATCTGAAGCGTCAAGCCAGGCTTTTGTCCCGCCAAGCCAAAATTCCACTCCACGAAGCGCTTGATCGTGTTGCAGCACAGGAAGGGTTCGCCGGTTGGAGCCTGCTTGCAGCCAAGTCAGCCGAGGCGGCGCCCGCGGGCGTACTCTTTGCGCAACTGGCGCCCGGCGACCTGGTCCTGGTCGGCGCGCGACCCGGCCACGGCAAGACGCTGATGAGCCTCGAACTCGCGGTCGAAGCCATGAAGTCCGGCCATCGCGGTGTGTTCTTCACGCTGGAATATACGCAGCGGGATGTGCTCGACCGGTTTCGCGCCATCGGGGCGGACCCTGCGCGGTTCAACAACCGGTTCGTGTTCGACAATTCCGACGCCATCAGCGCCGACTATATCGTCAAGGCATTGGGCTCGGCGCCGCGCGGCACGCTGGTGGTGATCGATTATCTGCAACTGCTCGATCAGAAGCGGGAAAACCCGGACCTGATGGCGCAGGTTCGCACGCTGAAAGCCTTTGCCCGCGACAAGGGATTGATCCTCGTCTTCATCTCGCAGATCGATCGGTCATACGATCCGACGAAGAAGCTGGTTCCCGATATCGGCGACGTGCGATTGTCGAATCCGCTGGACCTGTCGCTGTTCAACAAGACCTGCTTCCTGAACAAGGGCGAAATCCGGTTCCAGGCGGCAGACTGACGATCGGGTCAACCAGCCTTCATTGGGCGGCTGCCGGTAGATTCAGAGGCTGCGCAACCGATGCCGGATTGTGCTGCGCGCGCAGTGCATCGGCCGCCTGGCGAACCACTTCGGAAATCCGCAGCAGCTGTTTGGCGATCGGGCTTGTCTTGCGCCAGATCATGCCGATCGTCCGCGACGGCTGGGGACTGGCGAAATGGGCGATGGAGACCGACGCCGAGCGTGTCTCCACCGGCACGGCCATTTCGGGGATCAAGGTAACGCCGACGCCGGCGCCGACCATCTGCACCAGGGTCGACAGCGAGCTGCCGTCGAGCAGCTCCCTTGGCCGTGCCGAATGCATGTTGCAGAACGACAGCGCCTGGTCACGGAAACAATGGCCTTCCTCCAGCAGAAGCAGCCGCATCTCGCGCAGCATTTCGCGGTTGGGCACCGGCTTTCCCTCGTCCTCGCCGGGCCGGACCAGCACGAAGTTCTCGGCAAACAGCACGATTTCCGTCAGCGACGCTTCCGACACCGGCAAGGCGACAATGGCCGCGTCGAGCCGGCCGTCGGCCAGTTCCTGGATCAGCTTCTGCGTCTGCGTCTCGCGCACGTGGATATCGAGGCCGTCATGCATGCGGGCAAGGTTGCCGATGATCGCAGGCAGGAGGTAGGGCGCGATCGTCGGGATCACGCCGATGCGCAGCCGCCCCACCAGCCGGTCGCGCGAGGCGCGGGCCAGATCCGTCAGCTCATCCACCGAGCGCAGGATGTCGCGGACGCGCAAGGCGAATTCCTCGCCGAAATTGGTCAGCCGGACCTGGCGTGGGCCTCTTTGGAAAAGCTCGGTGCCCAGCGTTTCCTCCAATTCCTTGATCTGCACCGAGATGGCGGGCTGCGAGATAGCGCAGGCATCGGCGGCGCGGCCGAAATGATTGTGTCGGGCCAGCGTCTCGAAATAGCGCAGCTGCTTCAGCGTCAGGTTTGTCATAATGTCATCTTATCGCTGTAATCAGGAAATCCAACTTAAATTAATCAAGCGGCTTTGCTATAGGAGTTACAAGGAAGATGAGGAGCAGCCGGGACCGCCGGGTCGAGGCGCACGCCCGCAGCGACAGGACATCCAACATATTCGGCCGCGTATCGGGCATATGGTCATCGTGCCAGCCATGAAACGGACCGCCTTCAGGGACATCCAATGTCCCTGTTCACGCAGCAGTTGATACAGCTCAACATAGCCACGATCGGAGAAAGACATGGACGCACAAACTGATGATCCCAGCGCCGGCAAATGCCCCGTTGCGCACGGATCCTCCAGCAGGAGCAACCGTGACTGGTGGCCGAACCAACTGGACCTAGGCGTTCTCCATCAGCAATCGAACCTTTCGGATCCGATGGGCGAAGAGTTCGACTATGCCGAGGAATTCAAGTCGCTTGATCTCGACGCGGTGATCAAGGACCTGCACCATGTGATGACGGATTCGCAGGATTGGTGGCCGGCCGATTTCGGCCATTACGGGCCGCTGTTCATCCGCATGGCCTGGCACAGTGCTGGCACGTATCGCATAGGCGACGGCCGTGGTGGCGCCGGCGCCGGCCAGCAGCGTTTCGCACCGCTCAACAGCTGGCCGGACAATGCCAATCTCGACAAGGCGCGCCGGCTGCTGTGGCCGGTCAAGCAGAAATATGGCCGCAAGATATCCTGGGCCGACCTGCTGATCCTTACCGGTAACGTCGCGCTGGAATCGATGGGCTTCAAGACCTTCGGTTTCGCTGGCGGCCGCGCCGACGTCTGGGAACCTGAGCAGGATGTCGATTGGGGTTCGGAAACCAAGTGGCTCGACGACAAGCGCTACTCCGGCGACCGCGAACTCCACGGTCATCTCGGCGCCGTTCAGATGGGCCTGATCTACGTCAATCCGGAAGGGCCGAACGGCAAGCCGGATCCGCTGGCCTCGGCGCGCGACATTCGCGAGACGTTCGGGCGCATGGCGATGAACGACGAGGAGACCGTGGCGCTGATCGCCGGCGGCCACACCTTCGGCAAGACCCACGGCGCCGGCGATGCCTCGCTGGTGGGGGCGGAGCCGGAAGGCGCCGGCATCGAGGCGCAGGGCCTCGGCTGGTCGAGCAAGCATGCCACCGGCATTGCAGGCGACGCCATCACCTCGGGCCTCGAGGTGACCTGGACCACGACGCCGACGAAGTGGAGCAACAACTTCTTCGACAATCTGTTCAACTACGAATGGGAGCTGACCAAGAGCCCTGCAGGCGCCCATCAGTGGACGCCGAAGGGCGGCGCAGGTGCCGGCACCGTGCCGGATGCCCACGATCCATCCAAGCGTCGCGCGCCTTCCATGCTGACCACCGATCTCGCGCTGAAGGTTGATCCGGCCTACGAAAAGATCTCGCGGCGCTTCCACGAGCATCCGGACCAGTTCGCCGACGCGTTTGCCCGCGCCTGGTTCAAGCTGACCCATCGCGACATGGGTCCGGTCGTTCGCTATCTCGGCCCGCTCGTGCCGAAGGAAGAGCTGATCTGGCAGGATCCAATCCCGGCGGTCGACCACGAACTGGTCAGCGATCAGGATATTGCGTCGCTGAAGGTGAAGATCCTGGCATCGGGCCTGTCGGTCTCCGAATTGGTCTCGACGGCGTGGGCCTCGGCCTCGACCTTCCGCAATTCCGACAAGCGCGGTGGTGCCAACGGCGCACGCATCCGGCTCGCCCCGCAGAAGGATTGGGACGTCAACCAGCCGGCGGAACTGTCGAAGGTGCTGGCGAAGCTGGAAGCCGTCCAGAAGGAGTTCAACGCGGCGCAGACCGGCGGGAAAAAGATCTCGCTCGCCGATCTCATCGTTCTCGGCGGCGTCGCCGCGGTCGAGAAGGCGGCCAAGGACGGCGGCCATGAGGCCAAGGTTCCGTTCACGCCGGGCCGCATGGATGCTTCGCAGGAACAGACGGATGTCCATTCCTTTGCCGCACTCGAGCCGAAAGTCGACGGCTTCCGCAACTATGTCAGGGGCAAGCAGCCGATGTCGGTCGAAGCGATGCTGGTCGACCGGGCGCAATTGCTGTCGCTGACCGCACCCGAAATGACGGTGCTGGTCGGCGGTCTGCGCGTGCTCGGCGCCAACACGGCCAGGTCGAAGCACGGCGTGTTCACCGACCGGCCGGGGACGCTGACCAACGACTTCTTCGTCAACCTGCTCAGCATGAACACGGTCTGGGATCCGGCCGCCGGCTCCGACGAAGTCTACGAGGCGCGTGACCGCAAGACCAAGGCGGTCAAGTGGACCGGCACCCGCGCAGACCTGATCTTTGGCTCGCACGCCCAGCTGCGCGCGCTTGCCGAGGTCTACGGGTCGGCGGATGCCAAGGCGAAATTCAACAGGGATTTCGTCGCGGCATGGACCAAGGTGATGAACGCCGACCGCTTCGACATCGCCTGAGACTGCTACGGTGCTCCGGCGTGGCCGCGCCGGATCGCCGGTCCTCCCAAGGACAACACCAGGGCCGTGTTTCCAGTGATGGGAGCGCGGCCCTTGTCGTAAGAGGCTGCGCTTGGTGGACCGTGCCTTCCCGGGCAAGGATGCTATCTTATCGGCATCGCGTCTGCATCGGTGCATCATGATCGAACTTGTCAAACCCGCGCTTGAACATCTGCCGTCCTACAAGGCAGCGCTCGAACGCGGCTGGTCGCCGGACAATGTGCGATTGTTGGAAGCGACCCGCGAGCAGCTTGCAGCGATCGAAAGGGATCCAGTGGCTTTTCTCACCGATCTCGACGATCCACAGGCCAAGGGTGATCCGATCACCTTGCCCGACGGCAAGCAAGTGCCGCGCCTGCCAGGCTTCCGCCGCTGGATCTGGGATGGCGAGGCATCGGGTTCGATCGGCTTTCGCTGGCAGAAGGGCACGGCAGAACTGCCGAAGCATGTGCTCGGTCATATCGGCTATGCGGTGGTGCCGTGGAAGCGGCGGCGCGGCTACGCCACCGAGGCGCTGCGGCTGATGCTGGACGAGGCGAGGGCGGTCGGCCTGCCTTATGTCGAGATCACCGCCAAGCCAGGCAATCCGGCCTCGCACAAGGCGATCCTGACCAATGGCGGCAAGCTCGTCGAGCGCTTCTTCGAGGATGCTGCCTATGGCGGGGCGGAGAGTTTGCGGTTCCGGATCGAGTTGTAGCTGCTTGTCGCTTTGGTCGCCGCCGACGCCATGCGCTTGCTGCGCCGGCGCGGGCTTGTTCGAGCGCTACTCCGCTGGGGCCGTCAGCGGCGGCGTGGCGTTGCTGCGCCCTTCCCAGACATAGGAAGCAAGCGCCACCGCGACGGCGGCCAGCATGGCGATGGCGCCGAGCAGCGGCAGGCTGCGGTAGCCATAGCCGGCATTGAGCATGGCGGCGCCCAGTGACGCGGCAAGCGCGATGCCGACATTGAAGCCGGACGGAATGAGCGACGAGGCGAGGTTCGAGGCGTCTGCCGTCCAGGCCAGGATGCGGGTCTGGATCGGTGTGCCGATGGCGAAGTTGAGGCCGCCCCAGATGACGATCGCCACGATCATCGGCACGGGATAAGGGCTGACGGCATAGATGACGGCCAGCGTCACGGCCTGCAGGCCCAGCATGGTGATCAATGACGGCATCAGCTTCCAGTCGGAGAGCTTGCCGCCGAGGAAGACGCCGAGCGTGGCGCCGACGCCGTTGAGCAGTAGCACCCACGGCACCAGGTTCTCGTCGAGCCCGGTGACCTCCAGCAAAGTCGGGGTGATGTAGGTGAACAGGCCGAACTGGCCGATCATCAGCATCAACATCAGGATCAGCGAGGTCCAGACCTGCTGGCGCGCCAGCACGCGGACCTCGCGGGCGAAACCGGCGGGCTTGGCCAACGATCCTGTCGTGCGTGGCAACAGCGCTGCCATGGCAAGCGTTGCCGCCACGCCGAGCGCGCACATCACCCAGAAGGTGGCGCGCCAGCCCCAGATGTTGCCGATCGCGGTGCCGGCCGGCACGCCGATGACGTTGGAGACGGTGAGGCCGGACAGGATGACGGCAACCGCCATGCCGCGCTGATCCTCGCGCACAAGACCGACGGCGACGACCATGGCGACGCCGAAATAGGCGCCATGCGCGACCGCCACGGCAATGCGCAACAAAAGCATCGAGGTGAAGTCGGGCGCCAGCGCGCAGGCCGCCTGGCCGATGGTGAAGGCGATGGCGAGGCCGAGCAGCAAGGTCTTGCGCGACAGCGACTTGGTGGCGAGCGCCAATAGGGGACCGCCGATGGCGATGCCGCAGGCATAGCCGGAGACGAGATAGCCGGCGGAGGGAACCGAAACGCCAAGACCTTGCGCCACCTGCGGTAGCACGCCGGCGATGACGAATTCGGTGGTGCCGAAGGAAAAGGCGGCGATGAACAGAGCGATGAGCGGAAGCGACATGGGAAGGCCTTAGCTGGAATGGCCTCAAACCACGGATGGACTTTCCGGGCAATCCAGAAATTTTTGTCGCCGCTTTAGGTTTTCTTGAATGAGGGCGCGGCAATGAAGCGCCATCTCCCTCCTTGTGGGGGAGATCGGCAGTTTCAACGCCTCAACTCGCTTTCAACCTGGACCCGGTGAGCAGGCCGCGCTCCTCGAGCACCGGATAGGCCATCGACGCCAGCAGGGAGTTGATCTGCTTCAGGTCGCGGATGGTGTCGAGGTGGATCGAGCTGGTCTCGACGCTCTTGGCGGTGCCGTCGCGCAGCCGCACGAAATGGCTGGCGCTGGTTTCCTTCTCGCGATCGCGCAGCTGGTCCTTTTCCAGCACCAGCTGACGGGCGGTCTCGGGATCGCGCGACACCAGAACATTGAAGGCCAGCCGCGCATTGGCCAGCACCGAGCCGTGGAAGGCGCACAGTTCGCTCCAGCCCTCGTCGGTGAATTCCAGCCCGCGCTCGAACTTCTTCTTCACATGCACCAGCATGTTGCGCACGATGATGTCGCCGACCTGCTCGAGCTTGACGCAGGCGCCGATCAGCTCCTGGCAGCGCAGCGCCTCGTCCTCGGTCAGCGAGTTCCTCGTCAGCTTGGCGAGGTAGAGCTTGATCGCCGCGTGCCTGCGGTCGACGCGGTCGTCGAGTGCGGCCAGCGCCTTGATCTTGTCGGCGTCGGCGCTCTCATAGAGCTCGATGATGCGCTTGAGCATGATCTCGATCGTCTCGCAGACCCGCACCACCTCGCGGGTTGCGTTGGCCAGCGCCTGACTCGGCACGTCGAGCGCGCTCTCGTTCAGCGCCGACAGCTCGACGACGTCGAGGGTGCTGGCCGGCGCCGGCTTGGTGCCAAGGGCGACGATCTTCTCCGAGGCGCGGTAGACGAAGCCTGCCAGCGGCAGGCCGGCGAGCAGGATCAGCACGTTGAACAGGATGTGGGCGTTGACGATCTGGCCAGCCGCCGTCGAGCCGAGAAAGGCGAAGTGAGGCCTGAAGATCATGACCAGTATGAGCATGACCAGCGAGCCAAGCCCGCGCATCAAGAGGTTTCCGATCGGCACGACGCGCACCTCGGGGCTCGAAGAGCGGGTCAGCATCGGCGCAATGATCGAAGAGCCGAGATTGACGCCAAGGATGAGTACGACGCCGAGTTCAGGCGTGATCAGGCCACGACCGGCCAGCGTCGCCATCAACAGCACCGCCGCGATGCTTGACTGGAACAGCCAGGTGATCAGCGCCGCCAGCAGATAGGCGGTGATGGAATCGGTCGAGAAGTAGTTGATGATGACCGGCATAAGCTGGCTGTTGCGCAGCGGCTCCGATGCCTGGCCGATCATCTCCAGCGACAGGATCAGAAGGCCGATGCCGACCAGGATGCGGCCGGTCTGGCGCCAGTCGCGCCGCTCGGTGGCCATGAACATCACCGTGCCGGTGATCAGGCACAGCGGCACCAGCAAGGTGAGATCGAAGGTCAGCAGTTTGACCACCAGCGCCGAGCCGATCTCGGCGCCGCGCACCGCCAATTGGCCCGCGGCGCCCGAGACGATGCCGGAGCCGGCGAAGGAGCCTACCAGTAGCGTGACGGCGGTGGAGCTTTGCAGGGCGATGGCGAGGCCGGTGCCGGCCAGCACCGCCATGATCGGATTGCGCATGGTGGCGCGCAGACGATGGCGCAGCACGTCGCCATAGGCGCGCTCGACGCCGGTCTTGACCATGCGGGTGGCAAACAGCATCAGCGCCACGGCGCCGGCCAAGTGCAGAAGGACGACGGAACCGCTCATTTCGCCCCCTCTGTGCAAACAGGACGGGCACCCTGTTTGGCGTGGCGAGCGGGATGAAAAGCGGGGTTACGAATCATGTTCACGGCATTCATGGCAGTGGTCGATAATAGCTCGAATATTTTAGCCGGGTAATAAAATCTTGTCGACTTCAAGGGCCGCTGCGGCGCGACAGGCGGTGTCGGAAAATGGACGGACGCGCAAATGGTTGCATTGCCGGGCGGCTGCGATGCGGCGGATCGGCCGGGTTTGCCATGCTCCCGACCCCTGACTTTGCGAGGATGTTCAATTCTCTTGGGTAAATGAAGGAATTCATTACACAATTGTAATGCAGGCGTTCAGTTTCGGTTCATCGGTCAATCGCTAATCCTCAGGCATCGACAACCAAGGAGACTTCTCATGAAACGCATTGTCCTTTCCGCTCTCGCTTTCTCGATGCTGGCCGCCACGTCGCTCGCCGGCCAGACCGCGCCGCTGAACGCGCCAAACGCGCCGCAGTCGAATTACAGCCAGGTCGACTGGCAGAAGCCCGGCAAGCATGTCGACGTCAGGAAGCGCGTCGTGAAGAAGAAGATCGTCGTGAAGCGCAGCCATTGGCGCAGCGGCCAGAAATATTCCGGCTGGCGCCAGCACCGGCCGATCCGCGACTACGGCCGCTACGGCCTGCATCGTCCCGGCCGCGGCCAGGAATGGATCCGCGTAGGCAACGACTATGTGCTGGTCGGCGTCCTCTCCGGCGTCATTTTCGGTGCACTTGCCGCGCACTGATCGCTACCTAGGCGGATATTGGAAGGGAGGCGGCCCGCAACGGCCGCCTTTCTGCCGTCTGAGACCAACGCAGCGCAAATGTGAAATTTGAACTGCTTGCCGAAAATATCACGATGTGCGATATTTTCGAGGTGAAGCGGGTCATTCTTCTCCCTCTGGCGGCCAAGGCGCTGCGAAAGCATCGGGCGGATGCCGAGAGAATCCTGTCGAAGATAGAAGCATACGCCAATGACCCGGGCAGCCTTGCAAACATGATCAAGGCCTTGCAAGGCTCGACCGCTCTGCGTCTGAGGGTGGGTGACTATCGCGTGGTGTTCGAGGAAACGGATCAGGAGATCGTCGTTACCAAGATCGGATCGCGCGGGTCGGTTTATGATTGAAGGGATGCCCAAGTGAACAACGTTGCCTATGTCACGACGCCAGGGGGCGAGGAACTGGCCATCCTGCCACGCAGCGAACTGGATGCATTGCGGGAATCGCTGGACCACGCGCAGGCGCTGGGCAGCTTTCGCGCAGGCCAGATTCCCGGACTTACTCCGGACGAGGCGCGGGCTCTTGTCGCTGCGGTTTCTCCGCTTGCCTTCTGGCGCCGGTATCGCAAGCTTACCCAGGCTGTGCTCTCCGCGTCCGTCGGCGTGACGCAGCACTATCTTTCGGAAATCGAGAACGGAAAGCGCGGGGGTGACGTCGCGCTTTGGTTGCGGCTGGCCCGCGCGCTCGAAGTGCCGGTCGAGAGTCTGGTCGACGAAGGCGATTGATCGATAGAATGACGATAAGGCCGCTTTGCCCTGTGGAAACCGGGTATGGCCCGCATTAGGGGTCGTCGGATTTCGCGGGCATGATTATATGATCGGGAAACGAGTTCCCCGATGCGCTTTCCACCCGCCTTCCTCGACGAGATACGCGACCGCGTGCCGATTTCATCGGTTATCGGCCAGCGCGTCGCGTGGGATCGCAAGAAGACCAATGCGCCGCGCGGCGACTATTGGGCCTGTTGTCCATTCCATGGCGAGAAAAGCCCGTCCTTCCACTGTGAGGACAAGAAGGGCCGCTACCATTGTTTCGGCTGTTCGGTTTCGGGCGATCATTTCAAGTTCCTCACCGAACTCGACGGGATGAGCTTTCCCGAAGCTGTCGAGAAGATCGCCGACATGGCCGGCGTGCCGATGCCGGTCCGCGATGCGCAGGAGGAGCGGCGCGAAAAGGAACGCGCGAGCCTGACCGACGTCATGGAGATGGCGACCGCCTTCTTCCAGGAACGGCTGCAAGGGCCGGAAGGCGCCAAGGCCCGCGCCTATCTGCGCGACCGCGGGCTGACGCCGGCGACGCAGCAATCGTTCCGGCTCGGCTTTGCGCCAGACAGCCGCAATGCGCTCAAGGAGCATCTGGCCGCCAAGGGCGTCCCGAAAGCCGATATCGAAGCCTGCGGACTGGTGCGGCACGGCGACGACATCCCGGTTTCCTATGACTGGTTCCGCGACCGCATCATGTTCCCGATCCCGGATTCGCGCGGCAAGATCATCGCCTTTGGCGGCCGTGCGCTGCAGCCGGATGCGCTGGCAAAATACATGAACTCGCCCGACACCGAGCTCTTCCACAAGGGCAATGTGCTCTACAATTTCGCCCGCGCCCGCAAGGCCCTGGCCAAGGGCGGCACGGTCATCGCCGTCGAAGGCTATATGGACGTGATCGCACTGGCGCAGGCCGGCTTCGAGAATGTCGTGGCGCCGCTCGGCACCGCGCTTACCGAAAACCAGCTCGAACTGTTGTGGCGCATGGCGCCGGAGCCGATGTTGTGTTTCGACGGCGACAAGGCCGGATTGAAGGCGGCGTGGCGGGCCGCCGACATGGCGCTGCCGTCGGTGCAGGCCGGGCGCTCGGCGCGCTTCGCGCTGCTGCCGGAAGGCAAGGATCCCGACGACCTGGTCAAGGCCGAAGGACCGGATGCCTTCAGTCGCGTGCTGGCCGATGCTCGGCCGCTGGTCGATCTGTTGTGGATGCGTGAGACGGCGGGCGGCGTCTTCGATACGCCGGAGCGGCGGGCCGAGCTCGAAAAGACGCTGCGCGAGCTCACCAGCCGTATCCGCGACGAAAGCCTGCGCTACCATTATCAACAGGAGATGCGCGAGCGGGTGCTGAGCTTCTTCGGCTCGCAGCGCGGCACCAGGCAAGGCGGCCGCCAGGACTGGAAACCGGGGCAGGGTAAAACGCCCGCACCCGGCGGACAGTTCGCCAAGAGCGGTGGCGGCCGCATCGCGATCACTGAAAGCCTCGGCCAGTCGGCTTTGGTCAAACGCGGCGGGGAGGGGATGTCGGTGCGCGAGGCGACGATCATCGTCGCGCTGGTCAACCATCCGGCACTGATCGACGAGAATTTCGCCCATATCGAGTTTCTCGATCTCGCCAACTCCGATCTGAGGCGGCTGCATGCGGCGATCCTCGATGCGATGGCGCATGACATGGCCAATGACCGTCAGGCCGTTATCGCGACGATCGAGCGCGCCGGCTGCGCCGAAATATGGGAGCGCGCCGTCGGCCTGATCCGGCGAATGCGGCAATGGCCGGCTCTGGAGACCGCTGCCCTTGAGGACGCCCGCGACGCTTTCAGCCAGGCGCTGCACTTGCAGCGCAGCGCGCGCACCTTACATAAGGAGCTGAAACAGGCGGAAGCGGCGCTCGCCACCGATCCCACAGACGAAAACTACCGGCACCTGATCGAAATTCAGGCGCAATTTCAGGATGTACAGGCCACGGAAGCGCTGATCGAAGGGTTTGGCGTTTCCTCGGGCAGGGCTGGGCGAGCTTAGTTTGAAGCGAATGAGACGCGAAGGCGTTGTTGCGCGTCCAAATGGCGCGTAACGGGCTAAGTCGGGTAATTGATTCGCTTTTTTCATGCGAATCATGCGAGAGGCGCTTGACCTTCTGGCAGAATGGCGGAATCAGGACGATTCGAAACGTTAACCCGAGCCCGCGTCGACGGGAAATAAGCGATGTGAGGGTACTGGTCACTGGACAGGCAGACTGCCTGCCACAGATATCAGGGTTAATCTGGACTTAATGCATGTCGCCCAAAAGTGAAACCGGCTTTGGGGCAACGACGTGCACCAACAAATGAGTTGATGCAGTTACTGGCCCGGTGAAGCGCGTTCATAAGCGAGCGCATCCGATTTGACTGGTCCGACAGCTTACGCGGCTTTGATGTTCGGCCGCTAGGAGAAGAAAAAGACTATGGCGACAAAGGAAAAGGAAGAGGTCGAAACCGAACGCGAAGGCGCTACCGATGGCCCTCTGCTCGACCTTTCCGATGATGCTGTCAAGAAGATGATCAAGGCCGCCAAGAAGCGCGGCTATGTCACCATGGACGAGCTGAATTCGGTGCTGCCTTCCGAGGAAGTGACCTCCGAGCAGATCGAGGACACGATGGCGATGCTGTCCGACATGGGCATCAACGTGGTCGAGGACGACGAGCAGGGCGAGGAGCCCGAGGCCGCCGACACCGCGGCCGATGCCGAGGAAGACGCCAACGAGCTGGCCGAGCAGACCGGCACCGCGGTCGCCGCCACCACCACCAAGAAAGAACCGACCGATCGCACCGACGATCCTGTTCGCATGTATCTGCGCGAGATGGGCTCGGTCGAGCTTTTGTCGCGCGAGGGCGAAATCGCCATCGCCAAGCGCATCGAGGCCGGTCGCGAGACGATGATCGCCGGCCTGTGCGAAAGTCCGCTGACCTTCCAGGCCATCATCATCTGGCGCGACGAACTCAACGAATCCAAGATCCTGCTGCGCGAGATCATCGATCTC
This sequence comes from Mesorhizobium sp., assembly GCA_004017275.1. GTDB lineage: Bacteria > Pseudomonadota > Alphaproteobacteria > Rhizobiales > Rhizobiaceae > Mesorhizobium. The sequence goes on from SAKE01000013.1 coordinate 74,157, forward strand.
GAAGCCACCTATGCCGGTCCCGAGGCCAAGCAGGCACCGGTGGTCGAGCGCATCGAGGAAGCCAAGGTCGAAGACAAGCCGCGCCGTTCGCGCGACGACGAAGACGACGTCACCAATGTCGGCGCCGATACGCGCGGGCTGACGGATGACGACGAGGAAGACGAGGACGAAGCGAGCCTGTCGCTGGCCGCGATGGAGGCCGAACTGCGCCCGCAGGTGATGGAGACGCTGGACGTCATCGCCGACACCTACAAGAAGCTGCGCAAGCTGCAGGACCAGCAGGTCGAGAACAGGCTGGCCGCCGCCGGCACGCTGTCGCCCAGCCAGGACCGTCGGCTGAAGGAGCTGAAGGACCAGCTGATCAAGGCGGTGAAGTCGCTGTCGCTCAACACGGCGCGCATCGAGGCGCTGGTCGAGCAGCTCTACGACATCAACAAGCGCCTGGTGCAGAACGAAGGCAAGCTGCTCAGGCTCGCTGAAAGCTATGGCGTGCGCCGCGAGGAGTTCCTGAAGGAATATCAGGGCTCGGAGCTCGATCCGAACTGGACGCGCTCGATCGGCAATCTGACCTCGCGCGGCTGGAAGGAATTCACCAAGAACGAGAAGGATGCGATCAAGGACCTGCGCGCCGAGATCCAGAACCTCGCCACCGAAACGGCGATCTCGATCCTGGAATTCCGCAGGATCGTCAACCAGGTGCAGAAGGGCGAGCGCGAAGCAGCGATCGCCAAGAAGGAAATGGTCGAGGCCAATCTGCGCCTCGTCATCTCCATCGCCAAGAAATACACCAATCGCGGGCTGCAGTTCCTCGACCTGATCCAGGAAGGCAATATCGGCCTGATGAAGGCGGTCGACAAATTCGAATACCGCCGCGGCTACAAGTTCTCGACCTACGCGACATGGTGGATCCGGCAGGCGATCACCCGTTCGATCGCCGACCAGGCGCGCACCATCCGCATTCCGGTGCACATGATCGAGACGATCAACAAGATCGTGCGCACCTCGCGCCAGATGCTGCACGAGATCGGCCGCGAGCCGACGCCGGAAGAACTGGCCGAAAAGCTCGCCATGCCGCTCGAAAAAGTGCGCAAGGTGCTGAAGATCGCCAAGGAGCCGATCTCGCTCGAAACGCCGGTCGGCGACGAGGAGGATTCGCATCTGGGCGATTTCATCGAGGACAAGATGGCGATCCTGCCGATCGACGCGGCGATCCAGGCCAATCTGCGCGAGACCACCACGCGCGTGCTGGCCTCGCTGACGCCGCGCGAGGAACGCGTTCTGCGCATGCGCTTCGGCATCGGCATGAACACGGACCACACGCTGGAAGAGGTCGGCCAGCAGTTCTCGGTCACCCGCGAACGTATCCGCCAGATCGAGGCCAAGGCGCTGCGCAAGCTCAAGCACCCGAGCAGGTCGCGCAAGCTGCGAAGCTTCCTGGATAGCTGAGACTTACCGATTGCAATGAGTTCAAGGGCGCCGATGGCGCCCTTTTTCGTTCGTGGCACTCGCTCTTGCGGCTCATGCCCTTCGGGAGGATAATTTCGTATCGGATGCATTTTCTGGGCAACAACCCGGATGCCCGCCCCGGCGAAGCCGCCGTGCTCCGTGGCCCCGGAGGGAGGTGTGCCATGACAAGCTACATCGTGCTGATGAACTGGACGGAGCAGGGCGCCAGAAACGTGCGCGAATCACCGAAGCGGCTCGACGCCGCCAGGAAGCAGCTCGGAGACATGGGCGGATCGTTCAAGGCGTTTTACCTGACCATGGGCGAGTACGACATGGTGGCGGTGGTCGAGGCGCCAGACGACGCGGTGCTGGCGCGTTTCTCGCTGATGCTGGCGGCGGCCGGCAATGTCAGGACGCGGACGCTGAAGGCCTTCCCCGAATTCGCCTACCGCGAGATCATCACCTCGCTCGGATAGAGCGCGGAGGAAAAGCGCGTCGGGTTGAAAACGGATTCAGTCGACGCGCTTCAGGTCTTTGTTTTGTGCGTGTCGTTCCCAAAACCGCTGCGCACCTTTGGATGATGTGCGCTAGGATATGGCGATGTCCGAACCGCATTCCCATTCACATCTGTGGCCCGGCGTGCCGCTCGCGCTTGGCTCGGCCGCCTTGTTCGGGGCGACGCCGCCGCTCTCCAAGCTGCTGCTTGATGGCGTCAATCCCTTCATGCTGGCCGGGCTGCTTTATCTCGGTGCCGGTCTCGGCCTCGCTCTGTATCGTCTGCTTCGGGGCAGGCAGGCCTCGGCGGGGGAAGCGCAACTGACCGCTGGAGACATTCCCTGGCTGGCGCTGGCAATCGGCATGGGCGGCATCATCGCGCCGGTGCTGCTGATGTTCGGCTTGAGCCTCAACACGGCGTCCAGTTCGGCGCTGCTGCTCAATCTGGAAGGGCTGGCGACGATGGCGATCGCCTGGCTCGTCTATCGCGAGAATGTCGACCGGCGCCTGCTTTTTGGCGCCTTTGCCATTCTGGCGGGCGCCGTTCTGTTGTCCTGGCAAGGTGAGGGCATCGCCTTCAACCGTGGCGCCCTGCTGGTGGCGGGGGCTTGTGTGGCCTGGGGGATCGACAACAATTTCACGCGCAGGATCTCGGCCACCGACCCGGTGGTGATCGCCATGCTCAAAGGACTGGTGGCGGGTGTCGTCAATGTCGGGCTGGCGCTTGCCGGCGGGGCTTCGCTCCCCTCAGCGTCAATCGTCATGGCAACCGCGGCCGTCGGCTTCTTTGGCATCGGGGTCAGCCTGGTGATGTTCATCGTGGCGCTACGTCATCTCGGCACCGCACGCACAGGGGCCTACTACTCGCTCGCCCCCTTTATCGGCGCGCTGCTGGCAATCGCCATCCTGGGTGACGCCATTACGCTCAAGCTGGTGGTCGCCGGGCTGCTGATGGGCGCCGGTCTCTGGCTGCATCTGTCGGAACGCCATGAGCACGAGCACGACCACGAGGAACTGGAGCACGAGCACAGCCATGTGCATGACGAGCACCACCAGCACCATCATGATAGGCCGGTGAGCGAGCCACATTCGCACTGGCACCGGCATGCGCCGATGCGCCACCGGCACCCGCATTATCCCGACCTGCACCACAGGCATGGCCACGGATAAATGCTGACCGTCTGGTACAATACGCGCTGCCCGGTCTGCGATGCCGGCATCAGCAGGCAGAAGCGGCAGCTGATCGAAGCGGTCAAGGCCGGGCAGATCGAATTTCGCGACATCAATTTTGAACCGGCAGCGCTTGCCGGGCATGGCGCGTCGCTTGAGGATATCCGCCGCCGGCTGCACGCCACCGATGCCGAGGGCCGACTGCTGGTCGGCGCCGATGTCGCCATCGCGGTATGGAAGGTTACGCCGGGCGAGGGCTGGCTGGCGACTTTGTTTGGCAATCCGGTTGCCTTGCCGCTGACACGCTTTGCCTACAACCGCTTCGCCGATCTTCTCTATACCTGGAACCGACGCAAGGGGCGCTGGTAGCCCGTCGCCGCCGCCGCTCGAAATGGCCGGTCCGAGTGGCTGGTGCTTCGCTCAGATACATCGTAAGATATATCTTGACTCCATCGATTGACGCGCTTAATTAAGATATATCGTAAGATATAACTCAAGGAGCAATCAATGCACAAACATTTTGGGCACAATCATTTCGGCGAGCGCATGTTCATGCACATGGCCGGCAAATTCGGTGGCAAATTTGGCAGAGGGGGCGGCGGGTTCGGCCCGTTCGGGCACGGTGGTCGTGGCGGTGGACGCGGCGGTCCGGGCGACATGTTTCGCGCCGGGCGTATGCTGGCCGACGGCGACCTCAAGCTGATCACGCTGTCGCTGTTGGCCGAGGCGCCGCGCCACGGCTACGACATCATCAAGGCGCTGGAAGAGCGCACCAGCGGCATCTACAGCCCGAGCCCGGGCGTGGTCTACCCGACCCTGACCTTCCTGGAAGAGGCCGGCTATGCCGCCTCCGCCGCCGACGGCAACAAGAAGGTGTTTTCGATCACCGAGGCAGGCCAAGCGCATCTCGCCGACAACCGCGAGATGATCGATGGTGTGCTCGAACATCTCGAGCGCTTCGGCCGCAAGATGGCCAAGGCGCGCGACTGGTTCGGCTGGAACGACGAGAGCGAAGAGGGCGGACGCCGCGGCGGCCGAGGCGGACGCGGGGATCGTTCGGAAGCGCGCGACGAATTCCGCGCTGTCCGCCACCGGCTGCGCGCGGCTCTGGGCGACTTCGTCGATGCCCCGGCCGACAAGCAGTCCGAGGCGATCGCCATTCTCGAGGCCGCCGCCGAGGCTCTGGAAGCGCTGTCGCACAGGTAACGTCTCCTGGCACAGCCAGACGTAGCCCTTGCCGGCTGGGCCAAGGACCGATAGTGAAATTCATCCCGCGCCACGCTACATGGTGGTGCGGGATGAATGCTGTTGGAGGAAGCCCGATGTCTTTTCTGAAGCGTCTTTTCGGCGGTGGCGGAGCCGAGACGGGTGAGCCGAAGAGCACGGCCCCAGCCAAGCAGGTCGAGCACAAGGGTTTCCTGATCAGCGCCACGCCTTACAAGGCGGATGGCCAGTACCAGACCTGCGGGGTCGTTTCCAAGGAGATCGACGGCGTGGTGAAGGAACACAAATTCATCCGCGCCGACCGCTTCGCGGGGCTCGACGACGCCGTCGACATCTCGATCAAGAAGGGCATCCAATTGGTGGATGAGCAGGGCGAACGGATTTTCGGGTAGGGCCGAACGGGCTTTGCGCCAGCAGGCGGTCATCGCCCGATGAATTGCTGCCTAGGCACGCGGGCTTGCGCCACGATAGGCCTCTCCGGATCAAATCGTCCTGGTGGGATCGATGGTTATCAGGCGCGCTCTGGCCTCGATCAGGCGCCTCTGCGCGATCCTTATCCGGTCGCACAATGCGAGGTTAAGCGCGATGCCACCTTCCTCGTCCAGCAACTCATTGGCACATTTCAGAGAGTGCTCAGCTCTTCTTATGCGCAGTCTGGCGTTGGCCGCTTCGATGCTGTGAATTTCAATCATTGTGCCGCGTCCTTTGCGGTTCCGGTCCCTTCATTGATTAAACCGCCGGTGATCGCATTGGTTCCAGCGCAGTGAATATGGCTGCGACTGCCGCTATTTCGTTGTGGTGTTGAATTCACGGTTTGCCGCATAATCGATAACGAAGGTGCCCTCGGGGGCGCGAACGCCCTGCTTTACATTTGATATGGTTACCGTTGTAGTAAGTCCCTTTTCGTCGGTAAGGCTCCATCTGCGCAAATCCAGTGATTTTCTGTCAAACACCATGGAGATGTTCGAATTGCCAAAGGCCGATCTGTCGGCCATCTTGATAGTGATTTGAGCGCCATCGTCTTTGATGCTTTTGAGGCGATTGCCAGTAAAGTCGACCTTGTTGTCGAGCAGCAGCTTGAGCGGCGTCTTCGAAAGAGCATAGAGCCGCGATGTCTTCAGCTTCCTGTTATAAACCACCAAGGATTTGCCATCCGCAATGACGCTGATCCCGGATTGGCCGGCATAGTTGAACCGAATTTTACCCGGGCGTTGGAGAAAAAACCTGCCACGGGTCTTTTCCGCTTTTGGACCCGACTGGACGAAGTCCCCGGACATGGACTTTACCGATGAGAAGTGATCGGCAATCGTCTTCGCCTCAACGGGCGCGGCCGAAATCGCGGTCGTGGATGCGCCATTCATCGCGGCAGCGCTGACAACGGCAAACCAGAAACCCAGCAACTTTTTGATCCGATAGGCCATTCGACTATCCTCCCCCGAGCAGACGCGTGATCGGAAGTGATCACGCGCCTTGAGGTCAGTAACCGGCCGGGCACCGTGCAACGTAAACTCGGCCATACCGATCGCGGTATCTGCACTGGCCGGCTTCGCTGGCGTGCCCGATGACGGCCCCGGCGATCGCTCCGACCGCACCGCCAACAACCGCCCCTTCCACAGGGTCGTTGGCCACTGCGGCGCCTACAGCTGCGCCACCCAAACCGCCGACGGCAGCGCCCTGTTCGGTGCGGGAGCATGCCGCGAGCGGAATGAGCAGGATCAAAATGAGCAGCGTCTTCTTCATTGGTTCTCTCCCGGGCGTATTATTAGCCAAGGCTTAAATGCACCAAGGAGCTTTTCGATCCATCGACCCATCGTGTGTCATTCAAGCGCCTGGCCGTGCGGAGCCGCGTGCCTTTGGCTCAAGCGCCCGCAATCGCCAAAAGCCAGGCCAGGATATCGAGCAACAGAAAGAGCAGCGCAATCTGCAGCGCCACCCGCAGCCGTTGGATGATTCGCCAGTTGCCGGCCATATCCGCCTTGATGCGAAGGGCAAGCGCGCGGCGCATGGCCGACATCGTCGACGGCTTGTCGCCGTCGACATATTGATCAAGCAGCTCTTCGGGATCGAAGCGGAATGTATATTGGTGGTAGGGCCAAAGCATGAAGACGATCAGCCCGCCGATGCCGAACAGCAGGGCAACCGCAATCCAGTCCCAAAGCCCAAGCCCGTTGGAAAGGGCCGCACCGCCAAGCAGCGAATTTGCGAATGCGGTGGCAAAGACAAGGCTGCCGGCGCGGGTGCTCATGTTCTCCACGAGGATCTGCTGTTGCGTCAGACCTCTCACCGCTTCCTGATAAATGAACGCAAGATGCGGATCGTCGTCGGCGACACCGCTTGTGACAATTCTGCTGTTTTCTCTTCCACTCGGGTGTTCGGCCATAGGGGTGCCTCTCTGGTGTGGATAGGGATGCGCGAGTTTGGTCCAGATCCCTCGGTGCGCACTCCTGCAAGGGGGAACGGCTGAAACAGGGAACAGGATCCGCAGTGAACCGAACGGGCCAGGCTGATTTCCCTGCCTGGCCAGTAAGGTTGGGAACTTGACCCCGCCGGAGACTAAGCCGCCTGCAGTTCCCTGCGCGGCAGCGGCGGGAAGGCGATGGCAATGCCGACCGCGCCGAGCCCGATAAGGGCCGAGCCGATGAACAGCCAGGAATAGTTGGCATAGGCATCGAAGACCATGCCGCCGGCAAGCGGCCCCAGCGCCATGCCGAGGCTGGACAGCATGGTGGCGGCGCCGAACACGGTGCCGAGGATGCGCTGGCCGAAATATTCGCGCGCCAGCACAGCATAGAGCGGCATGACGCCGCCATAGGTGGCGCCGAAGATGACGGCCAGCATGTAGAACTGCTCGAGCCGGCTGATCGAGAGATAGGCGGCAATGACGATCGCCTGGATCGCCAGGCCGGCGATCAGCACTGGCTTGACGCCCAGCCGGTCGGCCAGCACGCCGTAGAAAAGCCGGCCGCCGAGGCCCGCCAGGCCTTCGACGCTGTAGATCGAGACCGCGGCCATGGGGGCGACGCCGCACAGCATGGCATAGCTGACCATATGGAAGATCGGCCCGGAATGCGCCGCGCAGCAGGCAAAGAAGGTCAGCCCGAGCACGATGAACTGCGGCGAGCGCAGCGCCTGGCCGACCGTCAGGCCGGCGCCTTCGGCAACCGGCGCGGAGCCGGTATCGGCCACGACTGGCTTCGGCGGCTGGCGGACCAGCAACACGGCCGGCAACAGCAGCACCCAGGCGGTGATGCCGATGTCGAACATGGCGGTGCGCCAGTCATAGGCCGAGATCAGCCAGCGGGCAAAGGGCGAGATCGTCATCGGCGCCACGCCCATGCCAGCCGAGACCAGCGAGACGGCAAGGCTGCGGTTGGTGTCGAACCAGCCTGTGGTCAGCGCGATCATCGGCGCGAAGAAGGCGCTTGCCGCGAGGCCGACCAGCACGCCATAGGTAATCTGGAAGCTCAGCAGCGAACCGGCGCGGCTGGCCAACACCAACGCCAGCCCGAGCAGCACCGCGCCGATCGTGACGACGATGCGGGCGCCAAAGCGATCCGACAGTGCGCCCCAGGCGAAGCCGCCGAGGCCCATCACCAGGAAGTTGAGCGTCATGGCGCTCGAAATGCCGGCGCGCGACCAGTTGGTGTCGATCGCCATCGGCTCAAGGAAGATCGCCAGCGAAAACATCGTCCCGATGGCGACACAGGACATCAGCGCGCCAGCGGCGACGATGACCCAACGATAGGAAAGGCTCATTCAAATCTCCCATGCCAGAGGGCAGCGCTCAGCGCTGCTTACATCCGAAGGACGCTGGCACCGAGACCGATCCTACAATCCGGTTGCATTTTTTATCCAGTCTGAAAATGGCGCTGTTTTCAGTGGGGTGGTCTTCTTTTGGGAGGCATGTCGTTATCCCAAAACCGCTTCGCAGTTTTGGGCGACAGCGTCAGATCGGCAATTCCGACGTGTATTTGATCGTCTGGCTGGGAACGTCGGTCTTGACGTTCTGCACGCCCTTGATGCGGCTCAGATGCTCCGACTGGAAGCGGCGGTAGTCGTCGATGCCAGCCGCCACCACGCGCACCATGGCATCGCAATCGCCGAGCATCAGGTAGCACTCCATCACCTGCGGCAGCTTGGCCACTTCGGTGGCGAAATGCTCGATCGTGTCCTCGTCCTGCGTTTTCAGCCAGATGCGGGTGAAGAAGGTCAGGCCCTTGCCGATGCTGGCCGGGTTGAGCACGGCGACATAGCGGTCGATGATGCCGGCTTCCTCCAGCAACTTCACGCGCCGCAGGCAAGGCGATGGCGAAAGGCCGACCTCATTGGCCAGATCATTGTTGGCCATGCGGCCGTCGCGCTGCAGCGCCCGCAGGATACGCTTGTCGATCTCATCCAGCTTCATGGCTGCAAATTCCATCTATTTGGCGATCTGTGACACTCAATGCCAAAAATTGGTGGAATACAACAATCTTCGCAACCAAATTGTGGCCCGGTGCCGGTATGTTTGCCGCCGACATCACGAGAGTCCAGACGCAACCGGAAGCGGCGGCCGCGAGGCCAGCCGATGGAGACGCATGAGTATTTCACAGGCAGTCGAGACAGCGGGCGATGGTTCGAAGTCCGAATTCCGGCGTGGCGTGGCGTCCTGCGCGCCGGTGCTGTTCGGCACCATCCCCTATGCGCTGGTGCTCGGCGCCCAAGCCACGCAGAAAGGCTTGAGCACGGTCGAACTATCCATGATGACAGGGCTGAACTTTGCCGGCGGCTCGGAATTCGCCGCCATCCAGTTGTGGACGTCGCCGCCGCACGTCGTGCTCATCGTCTCTATCACCTTCCTGGTCAACAGCCGTCATCTGCTGATGGGGGCGGCGCTGGCGCCGTTCCTGCGCGATCTGCCGCGGCGCAAAGCGTTTCCGGCGCTGTTCTTCATGTGCGACGAAAGCTGGGCGCTCGGCCTTGCCGATGCCAGGCAGCGCGCCGCGGCAGGCATCACGCCAGCCTTCAGTCCGCGCTACTATATGGGCGCGGCGCTTGCAATGTATGTGACATGGGTGGCCTTCACCACGCTGGGTGCCGTGCTCGGGCCGATGCTGGGCCATGTCGAGACCTATGGCTTCGACATGGCGTTTCCGGCCGTCTTCCTGGTGCTGATGCGCGGCATGTGGACGGGCATGGCCGCAGCGCGGCCCTGGTTGGTCAGCCTCGTCGTCGCCGCATTGGCCTATCTCTTCATTCCCGGGGCCTGGTATGTCGCCGCCGGTGCGGTGTCGGGTCTGGTCGCGGCCTGGCTGATGGCAGGTGATGCATGATCGATCCAGCGACCCTTCTCACCATCGTGCTGATGGCGGGCGTCACCTACCTGACGCGAATCGGCGGCTATGCCGTGCTGCGCAACCGCACGCTCGGCGCCCGCGCTACAGCCGTGATGGAGGCAGCGCCCGGATGCGTGCTGATCTCGGTCATCGCGCCGACCTTCGTGTCGAGAAACCCGGCCGACCTGCTGGCGCTGGCGATCACTCTGGTTGCCGCCACGCGGCTTTCCATGCTGCCGACTGTGCTGATCGGAGTCAGCGCCGCTGGTCTGCTGAGGTACCTCATCGGCTAGAACGAAAAAGGCAGGCGCGCACGCCTGCCTTTCGATACGGACGAATTTCGACGCTTTACGCGGCAGCCGCAACACCCTGGCTGGCAGCCACCACGGCATCGACCTTGGCGGTCGCCTTGGCGAGCGCCGATGTCACCGCGTCAGGACCCATGCCGACGCCTTCGATGCGGATGACCTCGACATCGGTCATGCCGAGGAAACCGAGCACGCCGCGCAGGTAGGGAATGGCGTGATCGAACTGCACGGCCGCACCTTCCGAATAGATGCCGCCGGAAGCCAGCACGATATAGACCTTCTTGCCGGTGACGAGGCCCTTGGGGCCGTTCTCGCCATAGGCAAAGCTCTTGCCGGAACGAGAGATGTGGTCGACCCACGACTTCAACGTCGAAGAGATGCTGAAGTTGATGAAGCCGGTGGCGAGGATCACGGTGTCGGCAGCGAACAGCTCGTCGAGCACGACATCGGAGACGCCGACCACTTCGGCCTGGCGCTCGGTGCGGGCTTCGGCCGGCGTGTAGATGCCGCTGGCATAGTCGGCATCGATGTGCGGCAACGGATTGGCGACGAGGTCGCGCACGACAAGCGTGTTTGACGGATCGGCGGCGACGAGCTTTTCGGCGAATTCGGTTGCGATGCGGGTCGAATGCGAGGCAGCGCCGCGCGGGCTCGAAGTGACAAGAAGAATGGACATTTTGGGCTCTCCAGCGGTTGGAATGATTTGTCCCGCCAGATATGGGGCTATCGATCCATTCGATAAACTGGTATATTTTCTATATGATCCATCCAAAAAATAGATATGGCGATGCAGCCCAATCCGACGCTCGACCAACTTCAGATCTTTGTGACAGTCGCTGATACCGGCAGCTTCTCGGCCGCCGGCCGCAAGCTCAACCGGGCGCAGTCCGTCATCAGCTATGGCATCGCCAACCTCGAGGCGCAGCTTGGGCTGAAACTGTTCGAGCGCGAGGGCACGCGCGAGCCGCAACTGACCGAGATCGGCCGGGCGATGCTGGAGGATGCGCGGCGCATGATCGGCGTGCTGCAGCGCATCCGCTCGCGCGTCGACGGCCATCATCAGGGCCTCGAGGCCGAAGTCGCGCTGTCGGTCGACGCAGCACTGCCGTCGCCGGTGCTGGTGCGGGTGCTGAAGGCATTCGAGGCGCAGTTTCCGACCGTGATGCTGCGGCTGCATATCGGCACGCTCGGCCTGATCCCCGACCATGTCGTCAGTGGGCAGGCCGACCTTGGCATTGGTGGCCTGCTGGGCGAGGTCGACGTGAATCTCGTGCGCATCGGCTTCATGTCGATCGTGCTGGCCGCAGCACCCAGCCACCCGTTGGCCTTGCTGCCGAAGCCGGTGGCGATCGAGGACGCGCGCGAACACACCCAGCTTGTCGTCACCGACCAGTCGGAGCGCACCAAGGGGCGCGACTTCGGCGTCTATGCCTACCGTACCTGGCGGCTGACGGATGTGCGCACCAAGCATATGCTGATGCGCGAGGGGCTGGGCTGGGGCGGGCTGCCGCGCTGGCTGATCGCTGACGATCTGGCGAGTGGCCGGCTGGTCGAAATTGACCTCGAATCCTTCAGGGAAGTGAGTTCGCCGCTGTTTGCCATGCACCGCAACGATCGCAGCCCGAAGCCAGCGGCGGCCTGGCTGATCGACCAGTTCAAGCGCCAGCTCGGCTGCTTCAACGAGTTCGAGCCGGGCGAGGTGCCGGATGAGGAAACAGCCCATCGATCAGCGCCATGAGCACGGCGCGATAATCTTGCGCTGAGGCGCCGGCCTCGATGGCCAGGGCGGCGCGGTCGAAGGCGGATGCGAGCAGTGCGGTCAGCGCCTCCGCCGGCAATCTCGTCATCGTCTGCGCCCGCATTGCGGCTACCAATCCCTCGCGCAGCGAACGGTTGCCGTGGCGGTTGTCGATCGCGTCCATGGCGGCACGGCCGAGCACCGCCGGGCCATCGAGCAGCAACAGCCGCGTGCGGCCGGGCGCGCGCATGGCAGTGAGATAGGCATCCGAGCCGGCAATGAGCGCGTCGCGGGCATCGAGCGAGGGCAGCGAGGCGCGCTCGATCTCTTCGGCCACCGCCGTCGCCTCCTGCTCGACCACGGCGGCAAACAGCGCCTGCTTGTCGGCGAAGTGATAGTAGAGCGCGCCGCGCGTGACGCCGGCGGCGGCAACGATCTCCGGCGTGCCGGTCTCGGTATAGGATTTTTCGGTGAACAGCTTTCGCGCCGCTGCAATCAGGTCGGCGCGCGTCGCCTCGGTGCGGTCGCGGTTGGAACGGCGCGCGGCTTCCTGTTGCATACATGCAGCCTGTATGTTAATTCAATCTACATGCAGACTGTATGTTAATTGACGGGAGAAGGAAAGATGAAGACCACGAGCTATTACCCGGTACTGATGACCGGCGACGTCGCTGGCACGACGGCGTTCTATGTGAAGCATTTCCGCTTCCAGCCGCTGTTCGAAAGCGACTGGTACGTGCATCTGCAATCGGTGGAGGACAGAAGAGTCAATCTCGGCATCGTCCAGGGCGACCATGAGACAATCCCGGAAGAGGGGCGGGGCCGCACTTCGGGCCTGCTGATCAATTTCGAGGTTCGCGACCCGGACGCTGTCTATGAGCGGGTCGTCGCTGCCGGCCTGCCGATCCTGCGCTCTCTGCGCGACGAGCCCTTCGGCCAGCGCCATTTCATCACCAGGGACCCCAATGGCGTGCTGATCGACGTGATCAAACCGATCCGGCCGAGCGAGGAATTTCTGGCCCAATATTCGGAATGGGCGGCGGGAGCCTGAGCGGCGATCCGTGGCAGGAACTGTCGGCAGAGGCCGGGTCGGAGCCACGGCCGCTTGGCCGGCCCCATTGTCTCACTCTATGGTGGCCCGACAAACGCGAGCCTGCCCATGCGCAAGATGTGTCTTATCCGCGCTCCGTCCAACCTCGGCCTTCGGCCGCTGCGGCCTGGCCATGTGCCGGGGACGTGGCGGGCGCCGCAGGCGCTGAGCGAGGCCGGCCTGATCGAGGTGCTTGCGCCGGCCAAGGTGGTCGATCTCGAGCGGCGGGCCTACAGCACCGAACCGCGGCCGGGCACCCGGCTGCGTAACGGTCCTGCGATCCGTCGCTTCAATCTCGAGCTTGCCGAGATCGTCGCCGGCGCACTCGGGCGCGGCGAGTTCCCGCTGGTCATCGGCGGCGATTGCTCGATCTTGCTAGGCGCGCTGGCGGCGGCGCGGCGCTCTGGCCCGCTGGCGCTGGTGCATGTCGACGGCCATAGCGATTTCCGTCACCCCGGCAACTATGATGTCGCCGCCGCGCTCGGCTCGGCCGCCGGCATGGACCTCGCGCTCGCCACCGGACGTGGCGAGCCGTTGCTGGCCGACTGGCCAGGCATTGCCGGGCCGCTGGTGGCGGACGAACAGGTGATCCAGATCGGCGAACGTGAGAGCCGCGACGCCGACTTCGCCTGGCCCGATATCAACTCCACAGCGATGACGCTGATCGACGTCTTTGCCGCGCGTGAGCTTGGCGCGGCGAAGGTGCTGGACAAGACCCGCGCGGCGCTGGCGCGGTCCCCCTACTGGCTGCACCTCGACATCGACGTGCTCGACCAGACGGTGATGCCGGCGGTGGATTCGCCGGGTAGTCCCGGCATCGACCCCGATGATCTCTTCGCTATCCTGTCAGCGCTGGTGGCCGGTCCTGCCTGCATCGGCATGGACATGACGATCTTCGATCCCGACCTCGATCCGACTGGTGACTTGGCGGCGCTGCTGGTGTCGCTGCTTGGGCGGGTGTTTGCGCAACAATAGGCTCAGCCCGCCCTTGCCACCGGCGTCACCGTGACCTGGCTGACGCCTGTGCGCCGCACGACGGTGCACAGTGTTTCGCGGCCGATGCGCTCGGCGTCGAGCATGCGCACGAGATCGTCGACACCGGTGACGGGGCGGCCGTCGATGGCGGCGATGATGTCACCCTCCTTGAGGCCCGCCTTCGCCGCCGGGCCGTCCTTCTCGACGCTGCGCAGGCGCACGGCGGTGCTGGTCGAGACCTGCGACAACAAGGCGGCCCGGCGCGGTAAACTGGCGGTGTCGGCCGAGACGCCGATAAAGGCGCGGCGCACGCGGCCGAAGCGGATGATCTCCGAAATCACGAAATTGGCGGTGTTGGAGGCAACCGCAAAGGCAATGCCTTGCGCGCCGTGGATCATGGCGGTGTTGACGCCGATGACCTCGCCGGCCGACGAGACCAGCGGCCCGCCTGAATTGCCGGGATTGAGTGCGGCGTCGGTCTGGATGACGTCGTCGATCAGCCTGCCGGTGGAGGCGCGCATCGAGCGGCCGAGCGCTGAGACGACGCCGGAAGTGACGGTCCATTCGAAGCCCAGCGGATTGCCGATGGCAATGGCGATCTGGCCGCGCCGCAGCCGCTTGGAATCGCCCAGCGGCGCGACATCGGCAAAGCTGCCGTCGGCGCGCACCAGCGCGATGTCGGTGTCGGGGTCGCGGCCAAGCACGCGGCCTTCGCGGGAGGCGCCGTCCGGCATCGATACCCGCACTGTCCTGGCGTCGCCGACGACGTGGAAATTGGTGACGACCAACCCGTCCGGCGCGATGACGAAGCCGGAACCATGGCCGCCCTGGCCGCCGATGCGCTCGATGCGGCAGACGGCCGGGCCGATGCGGTCGACAGCGTCTGCGACGGTCGTCGAATACGCGTCGAGCAATGTATCGTCGGGTTCGAATTTGGCTGCGGCGAGGGCCATGGAAGGGCTCCGTGTTTTCAGGCGTGATCGTGGTCTTTTTCTTGTGCGTGCCGTTATCCCAAAACCGCTGAGCACTTTTGGGCGACACGCACTATATGTGCGGAGCGGCTGGAACCGCCGCGACCTGACCAGATGGCCAGTCAAGCCGGCAACTAGCCGTCAGGCGAGTACCTCCAAGCGCGCTGCCGAGCGATATCTGGGGCATGGATGAACCCAGGAGACCAACATGACCGATTTCAATCTGAGTGTGTTTTCGGAAGCCGTCGCCGATCTCGCGGCCAAGGCGGCGCCTGCAATGGCGAGCTTTGCCACGCATCACCACCGCACGGCGAGCGCCTTCCATTGGCGCGACGGTTATTTCGTCACCGCCGAAGAGGCTGTCGAGGCCGGCGAGGAGATCGATCTGACGCTGGCTTCGGGCGTGACGGTGAAGGCCGAACTGATCGGCCGGGATCCATCGACCGGCGTCGCCTTGCTGAAGCCGGCGGTGGCCTTCAACGCCGTGCCGCTGGCCAAGGCCGGCGCGGTGCGGCCGGGCAACATCGCCATCGCCATCGGCTACAGCGATGGTTCCGCTTTGGCAGTCTCTGGTTCGGTCGGTGAAGTCGGTCCGGCCTGGCGCTCGATGCGCGGCGGCACAATCGACCGGCGCATCAATCTTGCCGTGGGTGCCGGCGGCCGTTTCGAGGGCGGCCCGGTGCTTGACGCCAAGGGCACGCTGATCGGCATGCTGCTGTTCGGGCCGCGCCACAGGGCGCTGGTGATGCCCTACGAGACGATCGAGCGGGCGGTTGCGACCTTGCGCGAAAAGGGCCATGTCGCGCGCGGCTATCTCGGTGCCGGCCTGCATCCGGTGCGCGATCGCGACGCACATGGTGCGATGGTGATGAGCCTCGATGACGATGGTCCTGCCAAGGCCGCCGGCCTTTCGCTCGGCGACATCATCGTGGCGTGGAACGGTGAGGCCGTGCATGGCCCGCGCGACCTGATCCGCAGGCTCGGACCCGACAGCGCCGGCGCTTCGGTGACGCTTGGCGTCGTGCGCGGCGGCGAACAGCGCGATGTCGCGCTGACGATCGGCGAAAAGCCGCTTTCCTGAGGGGAGTGATGGACACGCTCACCAGCGAACGGATCATGCATGACGGTGCCGTCTCGCGGCGGCTGGTGGTGCTGATTGCACTTGGCGATGCGGGGCGCGCCGAGCGCCTGGCGGCCTCGCTGGCCGTCAGCGATGACCTGCTGCCGGTGGTGGCCGGCAGGGCCGACGTCGCCGTCGTCGACGACAGCAGCGGTGACGGCGTGCCGGCCTCCATTCCACGGGTGCTGTTGTCGGGACGCGCCAATGTCGAGCGGCCCGCCGGTGAGGTGTTGGCCGTCATGCCCGCGGGCGCGGACGATTTGTTGATCGCCGCGGCGGCGCGGCTGGCTGCGGCCGGCTATCGCGTATCGGGCGATGGCAGAAGCGGGCGCCATGAGGACTTCCACGCCGGTGATGGCGAGCCGTTCGAGGAGGAAGCCTCCGACGACCATGCCGCCCGCCCAACTCTGTCGCCGCGCGAGGCAGAGGTGCTGGCGCTGCTGGCCGAAGGCGCGCCCAACAAAGTGATCGCGCGGCGGCTCAACATCTCCGTGCACACGGCGAAGTTCCACGTCGCTGCAATCCTTATCAAGCTGGGTGCGGCCAACCGCACCGATGCGATCGCCATTGCGATGCGGCAGGGGCTGGTGCTGGTTTAGGTGACGACGTCTCAGGCAGACCTTGCGATCATCGTCAAAGTCAGTGCTGCCCCTCATCCGCCTGCCGGCACCTTCTCCCCGTATAGTGACGGGGAGAAGGGAGATGGCCGCAGCCGTGGCTCCAATATGTGATGGCGAAAGCCGCGATGACGGCGTCTTTCTCCCCGTCACTATACGGGGAGAAATGCCCGGCAGGGCAATGAGGGGCGGCGCCGACTGACGATACCTGAACAACGCGTCGTCCGAGTTCGTTTCATCGCGATGCGCGCGCTTAGTTATCCACCCGGCCGAAGGCCGGAACCTTGCCGATGACGGTGTGCCTGTCCTTGCCGCAGGCGAAGGTTCGCGCCTTGTCGTCGGCAAGCTTGCGCGCCTGGTCGTTGGCGGCAGGATTGCCGGTGGCCAGCACCAGGCCGACCGTGCAGCCGTCGCGGGCCTCCATCTGGCCGACCTTGGCGACGAGCAGCACTTCGGTCGGCTTTTTTTCGTCGTCCGGGTTGCTGATCGAGCGGCGATGGATGGCGGCAAAGGGCACAGCGGTCTCGCCCTTGGTCTCGATGCGCCATTCGATCTTGGCTCCGGATGAATTGAAACCGGAAAAGCTCTCCCAGACCGTCGCCATGTCACCGCCGGGCGGAAAACCGTAGAACAGCGATTCGCGGGCGTCGTCATAGGCGATCAGCACCGGATAACCGCGATAGCCGGAACAGGCGAGATCGGCCCAATCGCCGTCGCCTTCCTCGGCCTGCGCGTAGGTCACGCAATCCTTCTTCGAATCGAGATCGGTGTAGGCGCTTGAAATGCCATCGGCTTGCGCCGCCTGGCAGAGACCGACCAGGGCAAGCGGGATCAGAGTGGCACGCATGGCGTTCAATCTCCGTTGCAAGCGATCGCAGCGTAGCGCCAAACGCTATTTCTTCAAGCTGGCCTCAATCAACAGGTCGGCGTTGCGGGCAACCGCTTGCGCCGGCCCGCCGAGCCCGAACAGCTGGCCGCTGATATAGGCGCCTTCGATCAGCAGCAGCAGGCCGTCGCCCAGCGTGTCAGGGTCTTGCGCGCCCATCGCGACCGCCATGGCGCGCAGGCGGCGGCGCAATTCCTGTTTGTTGGCCTCGCTGACCATACGGGCCGGATGGCTGTGGTCGGGATATTCGACCGCCGCATTGGTCATGCCGCAGCCGCGATAGTCCGCCACTTGCGTGCGCTTGCCTATGCGGGTCAGGAAAGCCTTGATCTGAGCGCGCGGGTCGCCGGGGTGAGCGGCGACCGCCTCGTCGAAACGCTCCCAATATTCAAGATCGTATTGCCTGAGATAGGAAGCGGCCAGCTCGTCCTTGGACGGAAAGCTGCGATAGAGGCTGGGCTTGGTGACGCCGGCACGCTTGACGATCTCGTCGACGCCGATCGCCCTGATGCCGCGCCGGTAGAACAGGTCATACGCGACATCGAGGATCTTCTTGGCGGCTTTCGGCGGCGGCGATGCATGACCTTCGCTGATGGTCAGATCAATATTTTTGTCCGTTGGCATCGTGTGGCTCGATTGACAATGTTACCGATCGGTACGTATACATGCTCCCACCCTGCAACGTACCGGTCAGTAACATGATAACTCAATCTCGTCCCTTTGGCCAGCGCTACGCCTTCGTCGTGGTCGGCGTCATCTTTCTCAGCCTGCTGGTCGCGGCCGGCCTGCGGTCCGCCCCCTCCGTCATGATGCTGCCGCTCGAGAACAGTTTTGGCTGGCGGCGCGACGTCATCTCGCTGGCCGCCGGTGTCGGCATACTGCTTTACGGCCTGACAGGGCCATTTGCCGCGGCCCTGATGGAACGCATCGGGCTGCGCCGCACGTTGCTGGCCTCGCTGGTGGTGATGTCGGGCTCCACCGCGCTCAGCCTGCTGATGACCAAGCCCTGGCATCTGTTCATCACCTGGGGCGTGTTCTCGGGCATTGGTTCCGGCGCTGTCGCCAGCGTGCTGGGCGCCACCATCGTCAACCGCTGGTTCAAGACCAATCGCGGCCTTGTCATGGGCTTGATGTCGGCCTCCAGCGCCTCGGGCATGCTGGTGTTCCTGCCGCTGATCGCCGCACTGGCGCAATCGGGCGGCTGGCAGCCGGTCGTCGTTGCGGTGGCGATCGCCACCGCTGCCCTGATACCGCTGGTCTGGCTTCTGGTGCCCGAGCGGCCGGCTTCGATCGGCATGGTGCGCTACGGCGCCGAGGCCGACGATGTGCCGCCGACATCGCCTGCGTCGCAAGGCAATTTCCTAGCGCACACGCTCAACACGCTGCGCCGCGCCGCCGGCACGCGGGTGTTCTGGTATCTGTTTGCCACCTTCTTCGTCTGCGGCTTCACCACCAACGGGCTGGTCGGCACGCATCTGATCGCGTTCTGCGGCGACATGGGCATCGGCGAAGTGCAGGCCGCCGGCCTGCTGTCGATGATGGGCATCTTCGACCTGATCGGCACGACGCTGTCGGGTTGGCTCACCGACCGCTTCGATCCGCGCAAGCTGCTCGGCGTCTATTACGGCATCCGTGGCCTGTCGCTGATCTATCTGCCCTATTCCGGCTTCTCGGCGACCAGCCTGATCATCTTCGCGGTGCTCTACGGCCTCGATTGGATCGCCACCGTGCCGCCGACACTGAGGCTTGCCAACGAGGCGTTTGGCGATCGCAGCGGACCGATCGTGTTCGGCTGGATCGTCGCCGGCCACCAGATCGGTGCGGCAGCCGCGGCTGCCTTCGGGGGCACCATGCGCGAGTTGCAGGGCAATTACGAGCTGGCTTTTATGATCGCCGGGATGACGGCGATTGGCGCCGCCTGTATCTCGCTGCTGATCAACACCAGCCGCCCGGCATTCGAGCCGGAACCGCAGGCGGCTTAGGCGCGGCGCTAATCTCCCCCCTTGAGGGGGAGATGGCCGCGAAGCGGCCAGAGGGGGTCGGTCCGACCGGGCTCGGCCTCCTGGTGCAGATGGAGGCTGGCGCTCCACGCGCGGCGACCCCCTCTGTCGCCTTCGGCGACATCTCCCCCTCGAGGGGGGAGATCACCCTGTTCACTGTTATCAAACCTTCATCATCCCGAGATGTCCCTGAAACATTGACGCTGGACCTTGGTGGCGCCGTTCAAGCCACCAGGAGACAGCCATGAACAAGCTCTCGATGACCCGCCGCGCCTTCGTAACATCCGCCAGCGCCGTTGGCTTGGCCGGCGTATCGAGCCTGGCGCTGCCCTACTATTCGCGCGCCAATCAGCGGCCCTCCTTCACCCATGGCGTCCAGTGTGGCGATGTCGACGCCACCAGCGGCATGGTGTGGACGCGCACCGACCGTCCGTCGCGCGTCATGTTCGAGGTGTCGTCGACGGAGAATTTCGCCAATGCGACGCGGCTGGCGCCGCTCGATACGTCGCCGGCCAGCGACTACACGGTCAAGCGGCTGCTCACCGACCTCGCTTCCGACCAGGACATCTTCTACCGCATGACATCAGCCGATCTCGCCGACATCAACGCCGTTTCCGAGCCGATCACCGGCCGCTTCAGGACGGCGCCGGCCTCGAAGCGCGACATCCGCTTTGCTTGGTCGGGCGACACCGCCGGCCAGGGCTGGGGGATCGACGAGACCGGCATGAAGACCTACGCCACCATCGGCAAGCACACGCCCGACTTCTTCCTGCATTCGGGCGACACCATCTATGCCGACGGCGCCATGAAGGACGAGGTCGACCTGCCCGGTGGCGGCAAGTGGAAGAACGTCGTGCTGATCGACGGCAAGCGCAAGGTCGCCGAGACACTGGACGAATACCGGGACCAGTGGAAATACAACATGATGGACAAGAACGTGCTCGGCCTGAGCGCCATCTGCCCGACCTTCTATCAGTGGGACGACCATGAGGTGCTGAACAACTGGTCGGATTCGAAGGATCTCAGCGCCGACAATCGCTACACCGAAAAGTCCATCCACGTGCTGGCGGCCCGTGCGGCGCGCGCCTTCCATGAAATGACGACGATCCGCTACGAACCGTCCGAGCCGGGCCGCGTCTATCGCAAGATCGCCTACGGGCCGCTGCTCGACGTGTTCTTTCTCGACATGCGCTCCTATCGCGGTCCCAATGGTCCCGACATGCAGGACGAGATGACGCCGCAATCGCGCATACTTGGCGAACAGCAGACGAAATGGCTGAAGCGCGAATTGGCGAATTCGAAGGCGACCTGGAAAATCATTGCGGCCGACATGCCGCTCGGTCTCATCGTGTGGAACGACGGCACCAAGAAGGTTGGCGCCGAAGCGGTCAGCAACGGCGACAATGGCTTGCCAAAAGGGCGCGAGCTCGAGATCGCCGACCTGCTGCGCTTCATCAAGAATGCCGGCATCAGCAACACCGTCTGGCTGACCGCCGACGTGCATTACACGGCCGCGCACTACTACAGCCCGGACAAGGCGCAGTTCCAGGATTTCAATCCGTTCTGGGAATTCGTCTCAGGTCCGATCCATGCCGGCACGTTCGGCCCCAACGATTTCGACATGACGTTCGGCCCGGAACTGAAGTTCATCAAGGCGCCGACCGCCGAGCAAGGCCAGAACCTGCCGCCATCGGCCGGCCTGCAATTCTTCGGTCTGGTCGATATTTCGGGCGCCAGCGAGCAGCTGACCGTGCGGCTGATGGATCGCGACGACAACGAACTCTACAAGGTGACGCTCGACCCGGTGCGGTCGGCGTAGGTTGCGAGAATGAACGAAACGCTGGCGGGACAGCGCCCCCCTCTGTCCTGCCGGACATCTCCCCCTCAAGGGGGGAGATTGGCGCTTCGACATCGCCGCCCGTTCTGTAACATTGGAAATTGGCGAAAGCCAACGCGGCATCTGATCTCCCCCCTTGAGGGGGAGATGCCCGGCAGGGCAGAGGGGGGGCGTGAAGGATCGCGGCCGTAACGAATTTTGCGTATTTTCGAGACCCGCGCCGTCAGGCTCAATCCGGGTAGCAGACCATCGGAATATTCGGCCACACGGCGCTGTCGCAGTTGGCGGCGTCCTGCCGCTGCTTGAAGGCGGCGCTGACCGGGCCGGTCACCATCGGGTCGACCCCGTCGGGCGCGTCGGCGAAAATCTGCTCGGCCGACTGCGCATCGGACGGCAAGGCAGACCGTGATTCCTTCAGCGTCGCAGCCGACTGCGCGGCATTGGCCGCCACCAGGACGGCGAAGGCAACGGACGCGATGAGTGGCCAGAATCGGTTGAGTTTATCGGTCATGACGTTCGAACTGCCCGGGTCCCGAAAGGTTCCCGCCTTGGTTAACAAAATCATCTCACACGCAGATGCTTAAGATTTGATGAGTATTTGGTGACGCGCCTCCTCTTTCGCAACTGCGAAAAACCCTGTATGAGCCGCGCAACCGAAAGAGGCAGCGCCTTTGGCCTGCTGCCTGCAACGCTTCCGAGACCAGAACAATGAAAATTCGTAATATCGCGATCATCGCGCACGTCGACCATGGAAAGACCACCCTGGTCGACCAGCTTTTGAAGCAGTCCGGCTCCTTCCGTGACAATCAGCGCGTCGCCGAGCGCGCCATGGATTCCAACGACCTCGAAAAGGAACGCGGCATCACCATCCTGGCCAAGGCGACCTCGGTTGACTGGAAGGATACCCGCATCAACATCGTCGACACCCCCGGCCACGCCGATTTTGGCGGCGAGGTCGAGCGCATCCTGTCGATGGTGGACTCGGCCATCGTGCTGGTCGACGCCGCCGAAGGGCCGATGCCGCAGACCAAGTTCGTCGTCGGCAAGGCGCTCAAGGTCGGCCTGAAGCCGATCGTCGTCATCAACAAGATCGACCGTCCGGACGCCCGCCATGTCGAAGTGGTCAACGAGGTGTTCGACCTGTTCGCGGCACTCGACGCCACCGACGAGCAGCTCGATTTCCCGATTCTGTACGGTTCAGGCCGCGATGGCTGGGTTTCGGAAAATCCGGAAGGACCGAAGGACCAGCAGTTGGCGCCGCTGTTCGATCTGGTCATCAAGCATGTGCCGGAGCCGACCGTGCATCCCGGCCCGTTCCGCATGATTGGCACCATCCTGGAAGCCAACCCGTTCCTCGGCCGCATCATCACTGGCCGCATCGAAAGCGGCACGCTGAAGGCCAACCAGCCGGTCAAGGTGCTGCACCATGACGGCACGCAGATCGAAACCGGTCGTATTTCCAAGATTCTTGCCTTCCGCGGCCTCGAGCGCCAGCCGATCGAAGAAGCCCAGGCGGGCGACATCGTCGCCATCGCCGGCCTGTCGAAGGGCACCGTCGCCGATACGTTCTGCGACCCGAGCGTGAGCGAGCCGCTGCATGCGCAGCCGATCGATCCGCCGACCGTGACGATGTCGTTCCTGGTCAACGACAGTCCGCTGGCCGGCACCGAAGGCGACAAGGTGACCAGCCGCGTCATCCGCGACCGCCTGCTGCGCGAGGCCGAAGGCAATGTCGCGCTGAAGATCGAGGAATCGCCTGAAAAGGATTCGTTCTTCGTCTCGGGCCGCGGCGAATTGCAGCTGGCAGTGCTGATCGAGACGATGCGCCGCGAAGGTTTCGAGATCGCCGTGTCGCGTCCGCGCGTCGTCATGCAGAAAAGCGAGAATGGCGAATTGCTGGAGCCGGTCGAAGAAGTCGTCATCGACGTCGACGAGGAGCATGCCGGCATCGTCGTGCAGAAGATGTCGGAGCGCAAGGCCGAGATGGTCGAACTGCGTCCGTCGGGCGGCAACCGCCAGCGCATCGTCTTCCACGCTCCGACCCGCGGCCTGATCGGCTACCAGTCGGAACTTTTGACCGACACGCGCGGCACCGCCGTGATGAACCGCCTTTTCCATGCCTATGAGCCCTACAAGGGCGAATTGCCCGGCCGCACCAACGGCGTGTTGATTTCCAACGAGCAGGGCGAATCGGTCGCCTACGCCATGTGGAACCTGGAAGATCGCGGCCCGATGGTCATCGATCCGGGCGTCAAGGTGTATCAGGGCATGATCATCGGCATCCATAGCCGCGACAATGATCTTGAAGTGAACGTGCTCAAGGGCAAGAAGCTGACCAACATCCGCGCCGCCGGCAAGGACGAGGCGGTCAAGCTGACCCCGCCGATCCGCATGACGCTGGAACGCGCATTGGCCTGGATCCAGGACGACGAGCTGGTCGAAGTGACGCCGAAGACCATTCGGCTGCGCAAGCTCTATCTCGATCCGAACGAGCGCAAGCGGTTCGAGAAGTCGTCCAAGGTCGTCGGCGCGGCGTAAGCTTTCTATTTTTCCAACAACCGGGAGGGGCGGAGCAACCAGTGTTCCGCCCCTTTTTCGTTCATCCGCCGGCGGCCGATATGATGGTCTGCCGATCGGGTTCGCTGGTGAGATCGATGCGGATCACTCCCTCGCGGGCCGGCTTGCGCAGCGACTTCGCCCCGTCCGGGCTAAAAGTCAGCAATCGCTTGTCCCCCAGCGCCTGAAGCCTGGACCGCGAGATGCCGAGTTCGCCGGCGAGCAAACGGTCGAGTCGCAGCGATGTCGGCATTTCGAGCCCAAGCTGGAGTTCCAACACGGTCGCGGCTTCCCTGGTGTCGCCGAGCCTGCGCTTGAGCACGGCGACATCGGAAAATTCCTCGACGCGCCCGATCCGACTGCGCAGCGCGACGACATCGAAAGAATGGCGCCGGACGAGTGCCGGATCGTTGCTTTCGAGCGCCTGCAGCAGCGCCGCTTCGATGTCGCGGCGGTTGCAGCGCTCGAAAATGCCGAAATTCCACGAATTGTCGCAATCGACGCAGCGATAGATCAGCCAGACGTCAATGCGTTTGCCGTTGGCGTTGACGCGGAATTTCCCGCTGCTGCAATAGGCCTTCACAGTGCCGCAGCGATTGCAGTTGATGAGCGGTCGAGGTGCGGTCTTGGGCGCGATCGCCCAGTGGATACGCAGAAGTCCAGACATGCCGATAAGCCCTTCCCGTCGGGAAGTTCATCAGGCCGGCAATGTCGAGATGCCCATGCGGGCACGGCGTGGCGAGAGGCTGCGGTTTTTGGAAATCAGGTGTCACGGGCAAAGCCGCGCGACGCGGTTCAGCAGTGCCAAACCGGTCTCGAACCGCCGCCCAGAAGAACACATGAAATGAAAACAGACACCGCGAATGCGGCGTCATGCCTTGTGTCGGGGGAGTTGACGAGACCGGCGGTTACGTAGGCAAAGTGAAGCTCAAAATTGTTTCGCGGCGGCCTTTTTAGCCGCGAGATGCCGGACGGGCAAGGGCTGGTAACGCAAGTTGAGGCATGACGAGAGTCGCTCAGTTGCAGACGTCGGCGCTGCCCCTCATTACCCTGCCGGGCATTTCTCCCCGTAAACGGGGAGAAAGACGCTAGCCGCGAGGTTGGCGCTCATTCTGCGAGGTTGACTATTGGCGAAATCATCCATGGCAGCGTCCTTCTCCCCGTTTACGGGGAGAAGATGGCGGCAGCCAGATGAGGGGCGGCGCAAACGCCTCTTCAGAGAGCGAAATTCGCCGCAAGCCACAGGGTTCCAAATCGCCGTCGATCGGATATCCTTGAAGGCGCTGCCATGCACCTCACCTCGCTCCTCATCTTCGCCGCCGCTTTGTTCGTTGCCGCCGGCTCGCCCGGCCCTCAGCGCCACGACCATGGCCGGCGCGGCGGCCGCGATCGCGGCGCGGTCGTAACCCGTCACATCATTTCAATGATCGGCGCGATCTCGACGCTGAAGGCCGGGTCCATCAGGATCGGGCAATCCTTGGCCTTGGCTACGGCATCGTCGATGTCTTTTGCTTCGACGATCGTGTAGCCGGCCGTCGGATTGCTGCCGCCATTGTTCTCGACCTTGCCGCCGGGCAGCACCATCTTCGACATGCCAACCGGATTGCCGCCGTCGACCACGGCCGAGCCGAGCTTGCCGTACCAGCCGTTCCAGGCGTCCATTGCGGCTTTCCGCTCGGCCTCGTCGGTCGGCATCTTGCCCGAGCCATGATAGACGTAGAGATACTTCGCCATGTTCTCCTCCCTTGGTGAGTGGTGAGCGGCATCGAACCGGCATGCGGTCATGCCGCCTGCCGATCATCGGACCAAACCGGCAAACAAGCAACGAGAATGCGAAACTGCTAATATAGCGCCCGGTCTGGCCCCAGCCGCAATCCGTCACCGCGCCATGGCGTGGTATTCGTCGTTCGGCCGCATGTCGATTGCCGCCGCCACCCGGTTCGACATGTTGAAGAAGGCCGATGTCGAGGCGATGTCCCAGATGTCGCGGTCGGTGAAGCCGGCCTTGCGCAGGCCGGCCCGATCGGCCTCGACGATCTTAGCCGGCTCCTGCGTCAGCTTGACGGCGAATTCGAGCATTGCGGTCTGCCTGGACGAAAGATCGGCGGCGCGGAAATTCATCACCATCATTTCGCCGAGCGCGGGGTCGCCTGAGAGCTGGCGCACCGCCGCGCCATGCGCGGCCAGGCAATAGTAGCAGTGGTTGATCGAGGAGACGGCGACCGCGATCATCTCGCGGTCCAGCTTCGACAGGCCGGATTCACCCAGCATCAGGTCGTTGTACATGTCGGTGAAGGCGCGCAGCTTCTTGTCGTCGAAGGCGTAGGCCTTGAGCACATTTGGGACGAGGCCGAGCTTCTCCTCGCATTTGGCGAAATAGGTTTTCGTCGCTTCGCTCAGCTCTCCCTGGCCAAGGTCAAGCGCGGTGATTTTGCCGGCCATGGGTCATTTCTCCTCGTTGGGCGACGTCTTGTTGCCGAATTCCGATATTTCTTTGCAAGCCGTCAAACCTTTGTCGCCAAACAGCGGTCATCTGCTACCATAGTCGTAAAAGCATTGACGGGAGGGAAGTGCGTCATGGCCAGCGTGAAATCCGCGAGCAAGCCGAAGAAAAAAGCCACGGCAGCGACAAAAGCGGAGGAAAGGCCAGCCAGGCTCGCCGACTATCTGCTCGCCCGCGCGCCGGCCGAGGACATCGCCACCTATGACGTGGCCGATCTCGAACGCGCCGCCGATCTCGCCGGCCGGGCGGTTGCCGTTCACAAGAAAGGCGAGTGCGTCGTCGCCGTCGATGCCGATTCGGGCGTCGTACGGGACGGCCGCCCGATGACGGTCATCACCGTCGTCAACGACAACATGCCGTTCCTGTTCGATTCCATCCTCGGCGAGGTCACCGAGACATCAGGCGAGCCGACATTGGTCACCCATCCGGTCATCGTTGTGCGCCACGGCAAGGGCGGTGTGGACGAAATCCTCGGCGACGGCAATTTCGCCAAGGACGACGGCAGCCACGACCGGTTGAGCGTCATTCATGTGCATATCCCGAGGCTGACCGCAGAGCAGGCGAGTGGATTGACCGAGCGGCTGCGCAAGATGCTCGGCCAGGTCCACGCCGCCGTGCATGACTGGAAGCCGATGCTGGCCCGCCTCGATCAGGCGATTTCCGAGTTCCGTTATTCGGCCGTGCCGCTCGACAAGAAGAGCGTTGCCGAGGCGATCGCCTTCCTGGAGTGGCTGCGCGACGACAATTTCACCTTTCTCGGCATGCGCGAGTTCAAATACACCGGCGGCGAGGAAAGCGGCACGCTGGAGCGCGCCGACAAGCCCGGTCTCGGCATCTTGTCCGATCCCGACGTACTGGTGCTGCGGCGCGGCACTGAAGCGGTGACGACGACGCCGGAAATCCGCGCTTTCCTGCATGGGCCGGAGCCGCTGATCGTCACCAAGGCCAATGCCAAGTCTTCCGTGCACCGCCGCATCTATCTCGATTACATCGGCGTCAAGACCTACACCGCCAAGGGCGCGCTTGCAGGCGAACTGCGTATCGTCGGCCTGTTCACCTCGACCGCCTACACGCGCTCGGTGATGAAGATCCCGTATCTCAGGTCCAAGGCCGAAACCATCATCGCGAAGTCCGGCTTCGACCGGCACGATCATTCCGGCAAGGCGCTGATCAATGTGCTGGAAAGCTATCCGCGCGACGAGCTGTTCCAGGTGCCGGTGCCGATCCTGAGAAAGCATGCAGCCGCCATTCTGGGCCTGATCGAGCGGCCGCGGGTGCGGGCGCTGGTGCGCGCCGACCAGTTCGACCGCTTCGTTTCGATCCTCGTCTTCGTGCCGCGCGACCGATACGACAGCGTCGTGCGCGAGAAGATCGGCTCCTATCTGAAAACCGTGTTCGAAGGCCGGCTGTCGGCCTACTACCCGGCCTTCCCCGAAGGCGGTCTGGCGCGCGTTCATTTCATCATCGGCCGCTCCGGCGGCAAGACGCCGAAGGTCGAGCAAGCGACGATCGAGGCGGCGATCCGCGACATCGTGCGCACCTGGGAAGACGCCCTTTCCGATGCTGCGGAGGCCAATGGCGCCGACCCGGCGTTGAAGAGCATCGCCGCGCGGCTGCCGGAAAGCTACCGCGATTCGTTCAGCGCCGCGGTGGCCCTGGCTGATGCTGGACGCATCGCCAAGATCAGCGCCGGCAATCCGATCGCCATCGACTATTATCGCCATGCCGAGCAGAAGCCGCACCAGGCGTCGCTGAAGATCTATCATCACGGCAGCCCGGTGGCGCTGTCGCGCCGTGTGCCGGTGTTGGAAAACATCGGCTTCCGCGTCATCAGCGAGCGCACCTTCGAGGTCGGTGACGAACAATCCGGCACGATCAAGGGTGATCGGCCCGGCTTAGTGTTCATCCACGACATGGAGCTGGAAAACAGCTACGGCAAGCCGATCGACCTGACTGACAGCGGCGCGCTGTTCGAGGACGCCTTCCTGTCCGTCTGGCGTGGTGATGTCGACAATGACGGCTATAACGGTCTTGCCCAGACCGCCGGCCTGTGGTCGGGTGAGATCACCATTCTGCGCGCCTATGGCCGCTACTTGCAGCAGGTCGGCATTCCGCAAAGCCAGGATTTCATCGCCGCCGCGCTCAATCGCTATCCCGACATCGCGCGCGGCCTGCATGCACTGTTCATCGCCCGGCTTGGCCCGACGGCCGAAACGGAAGGCGTCGTGGCCGCCAAACACCTCAAGGCCAAGATCAAGGATGCGCTGGAAGACGTCCCCAACATCGATGACGACACCATCATCCGGCGCTATCTCAATCTGATCGAAGCCTCGCTACGCACCAATCATTTCGTTGCCGATACGAAAGAGAAAGGCCAGTCGCTGGCAATCAAGCTCGACTCGCACGCGGTCGAGGGCTTGCCGGCGCCGCGGCCGTGGCGGGAGATCTTCGTCTACGGTTCCGAGGTCGAAGGCCTGCATCTGCGCTTCGGTCCGGTGGCGCGCGGCGGCTTGCGCTGGTCCGATCGCGCCCAGGACTACCGCACCGAGGTGCTAGGACTGGTCAAGGCGCAGCAGGTCAAGAATGCCGTTATCGTCCCTGTCGGTGCCAAGGGCGGCTTCTATCCGAAGCAGTTGCCGATGAGCGCCGGCCGCGACGCGATCTTCGAGGCCGGCACGTCGGCCTACAAGAACTTCGTCTCCAGCCTGCTGTCGATCACCGACAATATCGGCCTCGACGGCGTCATCCCGCCGGCCGGCGTTGTCAGGCGCGACCCGGACGATCCGTATTTCGTCGTTGCCGCCGACAAGGGCACGGCGACCTTCTCCGACACCGCCAATGCGATCTCGGAGAAGCACGGTTTCTGGCTCGACGACGCCTTCGCCAGCGGCGGCTCGGCCGGCTACGACCACAAGAAGATGGGCATCACCGCCAAGGGCGCGTGGGAAGCGGTCAAGCGGCACTTCCGTGAGATCAACCGCGACATCCAAACCTCGTCCTTCACGGTCGTCGGCGTCGGCGACATGTCGGGCGACGTGTTCGGCAACGGCATGTTGTTGTCGCCGAAGACAAGGCTGATCGCCGCCTTCGACCATCGCGACATCTTCATCGATCCCGATCCCGACATGGCGGCATCGATGGCCGAGCGCGAGCGCATGTTCGCCCTGCCACGCTCGAGCTGGCAGGACTACGACAAGACGAAACTGTCGGACGGCGGCATCATCGTCTCGCGCAACCAGAAATCGATCACCTTGCCGCCGGCCGCGGCGGCCGCGATCGGCTTGGCCAAGACCACTGCTACGCCGGTCGAGATCATGACCGCCATCCTCAAGGCGCCGGTCGATCTCCTGTGGTTCGGCGGCATCGGTACGTATCTCAGGGCATCGACCGAGACCAACGCCGAGGTCGGCGACCGCGCCAACGATGGCATCCGTATCACCGCGCTCGACGTGCGCGCCAAGGTGATCGGCGAGGGCGCCAATCTCGGCGTGACGCAGCGGGCACGCATCGAGTTCGGCATGAATGGCGGCCGTTGCAATTCCGACGCCATCGACAATTCGGGCGGCGTCAACTGCTCCGACGTCGAAGTCAACATCAAGATCGCGCTGGCGTCCGCCATGCGCAAGGGATCGTTGACGCGCCCGGCACGCAACAAGCTGCTGGCCGAGATGACCGACGAGGTCGGTTCGCTCGTCCTGTCCAACAACTACCAGCAGACGCTGGCGCTTTCGATCGCCCGCAAGCGTGGCCTCGCCGATATTGCGCATCAAAGCCGCTTCATGACCGCACTGGAGGCGCGTGGCCTGCTCGACCGCGCCGTCGAGACGCTACCGTCGCCGGCAGCGCTTGCCGAGCGCGAGGCGCGCGGCGAACCGCTGACCAGGGCCGAGCTCGGCGTGTTGCTCGCCTATGCCAAGATCGTGCTGTTTTCCGACATCGTCGCCAGCGACGTGCCTGACGACGCGCATTTCGATCGCGACCTGATGGGCTATTTCCCCGGCCGGATGGCAAAGAAATACGCCACTGAGATCCATGGCCACCGGCTGCGCCGCGAGATCATTACGCGGGTCGTCGCCAACGATCTGGTCAATCGCGGCGGCCCGTCCTTCGTCAACCGGCTGCAGGAAGCCACCGGGCGCACCGCCGCAGACGTGGTGCGGACGTTCGCGGTTGTGCGCGACGGTTTTGCCTTGACGGCGCTCTATCGCGAGATCGACGCGCTCGACAACCAGATCGACGGCCAGGTGCAGCTCGATCTCTATCAGATGGTCAGCCGGCTGATCTATGTGACCAGCGGCTGGTATCTGAAGAACGATGCCGGCACGGCATCCCTCAGCCAGCGCATCGCCGAACTGCAGGAAGCACGCAAGGCGCTGGAACCCAAGCTCGTATCGCTGCTGCCGGCCTTCTCGCGCGAGCGGATCGAGGAGAAGCGGCACGGACTGTTCAAGAGCGGTGCGCCGGAAGGGCTGGCCGGGCAACTGGCGCTGAGCGAGGTGGCGGAACTCATCCCCGACATCGCGCTGACGGCGCGCACCGCCGGCGCCGACATCGTCGCCGCCGCCAAGGCATTCTTCGCGGTCAGCGATGCCTTCCGCATTCCGCGTGTCGAGGACGCGGCACGCTCGATCACCCCCTCGGACTATTACGATCAACTGGCGCTGTCGCGCGCCACCGACACGATCGGCGCCGCGCGGCGCGGTATTGCGGTGGCGGCACTGACCGGCCACGCCGGCACGGCCGACCCGGTGGCGGCCTGGCTCGAAGCCGGCGGCGAGCGGGTGGCGCGCATCCGCGAGCGGCTGCAGGCGCTGACAGAGGGCGGCGACATCACCGTGTCGCGGCTGTCGGTGGCGTCCGGACTGATGAGCGACCTGACGGGGATGTGAGTCGGTTCGTTTCGCAGGCTGGCGCCGCCCCTCATCCGGCTGCCGCCACCTTCTCCCCGTATAGTGACGGGGAGAAGGGATTTGGCCGCAACGGCGGCACCTACGCGCAACGCCGATGATAGGCGAAACTGTCAATGATGGCGTCTTTCTCCCCGTCATTATACGGGGAGAAATGCCCGGCAGGGCAATGAGGGCAGCGCAATGCTTGATATTTGCATGAGCACCGGAAAAATGCAGACATGGCGCCCGACACGGACACGGCCGGGGGAATCATCATGGCGGTAGAGACAGTGCAGCGTGCGTCCGGGCGCGGCATCTGGGGATGGATGTTCTTCGACTGGGCGGCGCAGCCGTTCTTCACCGTCGTCACCACCTTCATCTTCGGCCCCTATTTCGTTTCGCGCATGGCGAACGATCCAGTCACAGGCCAGGCGGTCTGGGGCTACGGCATCGCCGCTGCCGGACTGGTCATTGCCGTGCTGTCGCCGATCCTCGGCTCGATCGCCGACCAGACCGGACCGCGCAAGCCATGGATCGCGTTCTTTGCCGCCATCAAGGTCACCAGCCTTTTCCTGCTTTGGTTCGCCGCACCCGGCTCCAACCTGTTCCTGGTCGTGGCGTTGTTTTCACTGGCATCGGTGGCGGCGGAATTCTCCACCGTGTTCAACGATTCGATGATGCCGCGCCTGGTGCCGAAAAGTGAAATCGGCCGGGTCTCCAACATCGCCTGGGGCCTCGGCTATCTCGGCGGCATGATCGCGCTCATCTTTGTCGTCACCTGTCTGGCGGGTTCGCCGGAGACGGGCAAGACGATCATCGGTATCGACCCGCTGTTCGGGCTCGACCCGATACTCGGCGAGGACGCGCGCGCCACCGGGCCGCTGTCTGCCGGCTGGTATTTCCTGTTCATCCTGCCGATGTTCTTCTTCACGCCGGACGCCACCAAGGGCATCCCGATCGGGCCGGCGGTGCGCGAAGGCCTGTCGGAGCTGAAATCGACGCTGACCGAGGTGCGCCAGCGGGGCGGCATCTTCCGCTTCCTCGTCGCCCGCATGATCTATCAGGATGGTGTTAACGCCCTGCTGGCCCTGGGCGGCACGTTCGCGGCGGCGATGTTCCACTGGTCGATTACCGAGATAGGCATGTTCGGCATCATCCTCAATGTCGTCGCCATCTTCGGCTGCTGGGTCGCCGCGCGCCTCGACACCGCGCTCGGCTCGAAGGTGGTGGTAATGATCGCGCTGGTCATGCTGTCGGTCGCCACAATCGGCGTCGTCTCGACCGGCCCGGGCTTCACGCTGCTCGGCCTGATCCAGCTTTCGACTGTCGATTCGGGTGACCTGTTCGGTACGGCCGCCGAAAAAGCCTACATCCTATACGGCCTGTTGATCGGGTTGGCCTTCGGGCCGGTGCAGGCGTCGTCCCGCTCCTACATGGCGCGCAGCGTCACGGCGGCGGAATCCGGTCGCTATTTCGGCATCTACGCACTGGCCGGCAGGGCAACCAGCTTTCTGGCGCCGTTCCTGGTGGCGACGATCACAGCCGTAAGCGGCTCGGCACGGCTCGGCATGGCGGCGATCATCCTGTTCCTGGCCATAGGCATGGCGATCCTGGTCAGGACGCCGTATCCGGCGGACCAGCCGGTGGAGTGAGCCCTCTCTGTCCTTCTCCCCCTGTGGGAGAAGGTGGCCGAGCGAAGCTCGGTCGGATGAGGGGTGTTCCAGCTTGGAACCGCCGGCACTCCGTCCAACACCCCTCAACCGTCTTGGCGCTGCGCGCCAATCCACCTTCTCCCACAGGGGGAGAAGGGAAGAAGCGCTCAATGCCGGAAATGCCGCACGCCGGTGAACACCATGGCGATGCCGTGTTCGTCGGCGGCGGCGATGACGTCGTCATCGCGCATCGAGCCGCCGGGCTGGATGACGGCGGTGGCGCCGGCCTCGATCGCCGATAGCAAACCGTCGGCGAAGGGGAAGAAGGCATCGGAAGCGACGACCGAGCCCTTGGTCAGCGGCTCTGACTGACCCGCCGCCTCGGCCGCGTCGAGCGCCTTGCGCGCAGCGATGCGTGAGGAATCAACGCGGCTCATCTGGCCAGCGCCGATGCCGACGGTGGCGCCTTCCTTGACGTAGACGATGGCGTTGGACTTGACGTGCTTGGCGATGCGGAAGGCGAATTTCAGGTCGGCCATTTCAGCCCGCGTCGGCGCGCGCTTGGTCACCACTTTCAGTTCGAGGTCGTCGACCACGGCATTGTCCCGGCCCTGGACGAGCAGGCCGCCGGCGACGGATTTGACCGTCGTGCCAGGCGTGCGCGGGTCCGGCAGGCCGCCAGTGACCAGCAGGCGCAGGTTTTTCTTCGCTGCGATGATTGCCGCCGCCTCGTCGGTCGCCGCGGGTGCGATAATCACCTCGGTGAAGGTTTTTACGATTTCTTGCGCCGCCTCGGCATCGAGGGTGCGGTTGACGGCGACGATGCCGCCGAAGGCCGAGACCGGGTCGCAGGCCAGCGCCTTGGCGTAGGCGGCCTTCAGCGAGGCGCCTTCGGCGACACCGCACGGATTGGCGTGCTTGACGATGGCGACGGCGGCGGAACGGTCGGGATCGAATTCGCCGACCAGTTCGAAGGCGGCGTCGGTGTCGTTGATGTTGTTGTAGGAGAGCTGCTTACCTTGCAGCTGGCGCGCCGTGGCAACGCCCGGGCGCTTGTCGCCATCGACGTAGAAGCCGGCGCCCTGATGCGGGTTCTCGCCGTAGCGCATCACCTCGACCAGCTTGCCGCCAAAGGCGCGCCACGTCGGATGTTCGATCTCCAGCGCCTCGGCGAACCAGCCCGAGATCGCCGCGTCATAGCTGGCGGTGCGGGCAAAGGCCTTGGCCGCCAGCTTCTTGCGGAAATCCAGCGACAACGAGCCGATGTTCATCTCCAGCGCGTTCAGCACCGAGACGTAGTCGCCGGGATCGGTGACGATGGCGACATAGGCGTGGTTCTTGGCCGAGGCGCGGATCATCGCCGGCCCGCCAATGTCGATGTTCTCGACGATCGCGGCATAATCGGCACCGGAGCGGCGAACCTCCTCGAACGGATAGAGATTGGACACGACGAGATCGATCGGCTCGATGCCGTATTTGCGCATGGCCGCGGCATGCTCCGGGTCGTCGCGCACGCCAAGCAGCGCGCCATGCACGCTGGGATGCAAGGTCTTGACGCGGCCATCCATGATTTCGGGAAAACCGGTGAGCTCGGAGACGTCACGCACCGCCAGGCCCGCTTCAGTGATCGCCTTTGCCGTACCACCGGTCGAGACCAGCTCGACACCGGCCGCTGCCAGCGCCCTGGCAAAATCGATGAGGCCGGTCTTGTCGAAAACGGAGAGCAGGGCGCGACGCACGGGAACGAGGTCGGGTGCGGGAATGTTCTTGGTGGCGACGGCCATGGGCTGGCGGCCTTTCACGACTGGTTTGATGGATGCCCGCGCCCGTAGCACATGCCGCCCGGAAATCAAACCGGCAGTCGGGTGGGGCAAGGCAACGGATCCGTGTTAACGGGTCCTTCGGAGCCTTCGCCGGCGCGTTGGCCGACGGAGTATTAAACGAAAAATCCGCCTGTGCGGCGGGTCGCTGGCGCAAATCAGCACCATAAGCAAATATGTACCATAGCTGACGGCAGGGAGTCAAGAAAAAATTCCTATCGCGGGAAAGCTGCCGGCGCAGAAGCTGCCGATGCCGCCGAACTGGCTGTCGTCAGGCCTTTTGCTAACCTGAGTTCGAAAGCGCTGTGGGGTCAGTTGTTTTCCGGGTAGCCGGCGATGCTGGTGCGCGTCAGCTGCCAGTGGACTTCAGCGACTTCCGAGGCCTTGAAGGCAAGCACGATCTGGCGGCTGCGGCGCGGGCCGCCAAGACCGGCGAAATAGATCGATTCCTCGACCTCCGGCACCACTTCGGTCGATGTGAACACCCAGGTGTCGGCCTGATCGGCGGTCAGGACCAGGCGATTGTGCTCGTCCTGCAGCAGGTTCATGTCGGGATGGACGTGGAAGCGGACGGTGACGAAGTCGCGGCCATTGTTGCGGATCGCTGCATTGCCAGGCCGCTGGAAACGGTCCCTGCCGGCCAGCAAATTGCCGTTCGCCGACAGTTTCAGCTCGCGCTCATGCAGGAAGCCGAAGCGCGCGACATAGCCGTCATGGCGGGCGATAAAGCCCTGAACGCCCTTCTGGTCGGTGCGCTTGCACCGCACATGCTGCGGGCCGCCGATCAGCGGCGAACCCAGCAGGTCGTTGACGCGCAGCGAATGGCTGAAGCGTGCCGACGAGGTGTCGTTGATGGTGGCGGTCGAATGCGCGGCGGTGGCACGCGCCAGCGGCCGGAATTCAGCCGCGCCATAGGTGTCGATGCCGGCATTGACGATGTAGTGCTGGCGCCCGGACGACAGTTCGAAGGCAAGGCAGCTGGCATGTGCTGCGTTGGACACGTCGACCGGCGGCGGCAGGCCGGTGTCGGCAATGACCGTGGTGCCGCCCATCGACAGGCGCTCATAACCGGAATGCGGTGCATGCAGCAGCGGCGCGCCGGCGGTGTCGTCGTGGCGCAGGATGGTGGCGATGCGGTCGTGGATGGTGGCGCCCATGCCGTTGAAGCGGGCAAGGCTGCCATCCTGATGGCGGAAGAAGCGCAGCGCCGGCAGCATGCGGTCGATGGCGCCGATCAGCGCCTGCGGTGGCGTCTCCGCCTGGTTGGCATAGGTCTGGCGCAGCGGCAAAAGGTCGGCGAGGATTTCCAGGACGACCATCGGATTGCGCGAAATGTGGCCGCCGTCGGCGAGGATCTGGCGGTCGAGTTCCTCGGCAAGGTTGCGGGTCGCGCCGCGCAGCGCCGATGCCGGCGCCGGCAGCGACAAGGCGGCGAAGGCCAGCGCGATGCGGGCGCGCAGCCTGTCCTTGCCGTCGGGCATTTCGCGCGCCATCGACCTGAGGTAGCGGATCTGGACGGCAACCGACTTCAGGAAGGCGCGGTAAAAGGGAAACTCGGCGCCCTGCAGCACGATGGAGGAGTGCTGCAGCCAGGCGATGATGCGCTTGGCCGTCGTGCCGGGCTCCCAGGCGATGCCGGAAATATGGCTGCCATGCATGGTGATCCAGTCGGAGACCAGCGCGCGGGCGTTGGCGGCGGC
The DNA here is from genome assembly GCA_004017275.1 of Mesorhizobium sp. Classification (GTDB taxonomy): domain Bacteria; phylum Pseudomonadota; class Alphaproteobacteria; order Rhizobiales; family Rhizobiaceae; genus Mesorhizobium. The sequence goes on from SAKE01000013.1 coordinate 110,469, forward strand.
GAGCTCGGTGCCGGCGGCGCGCATGTGCCGCAGCCAGCGAAAGCCGTGCAGCGTCTTCTGCCAGCCATGATTGGGCACATTGATCTGGAAGGGTGACTTGCCGCCGGTTTCGACCAGATGCCCCGACAGCGGATAGCGGCCGTAGTAGATTTCCAGTGCGATCTGCGGATCGGCGAGGCGCAGGTCCGGCGGCGCGATCAGCACACGTTCGGGCGTGCGGCCGGAATAGCGCCAGCGATAGATCGGCCCGGCACGCAGGCGCCGGCGCGTTTTGCGCCAGAACTCCCTCGCGACAAGCGTCCACAGACGCGTCGTGCTGCTGGCAGCAAGTGCCAAATCCCCTCCTGATCGTCCGCTTCCCCGGCGTCGAGCTTACATGATTGAGCGACTCGTGCGAAGGCGAATTCCACGGGACAGCGCCGGTTCAGCCGGACTTGGCCCCGACCCTCCCTAAAAAAGTCAGTAAATCCAGGCAGTTAAATCTCAACCGCGTCGCAGTGCGGCGCGCTTCAGGGTTCTGCTTATGCATGTCGTTGTCCCAAAACCGCTGCGTATTTTTGGGCGACATGCATTAGCCGGCTCGACGCATGCGGGCGGCGAAGAAACCATCGAGACCGGAAATCCCGGGCGAACCGAGATCAAGGTCGGCGGGCGTGGTGCGCAGCATGCCTTGCGGCGTCAGGAACGGATCGATGCCGGCGATCTCGCCTTGCCGCAGCGGATCGTCGGCTATTCCAGCCGTGCCGGCCAGAAAGGCGGCATAGAGGTCCTCGCCCTCGAGCGGGTCGAGCGAACAGTTGGAAAAGACGATCCTGCCGCCGGGTTTCACCAGCGTGACGGCACGGGCGAGCAGCCTGCGTTGCAGGTCGGCCAGTTTCTCGATATCGGCCGTGGTCTTGGTCCATGGCACGTCGGGATGCCGCCGCACTGTGCCGGTCGACGAGCAGGGCGCGTCGAGGAGAACGGCGTCGAACAGTTCTTGCGGCTGGTATTTGAGCAGGTCGGCCTGGACGATCTCGGCGGACAGGCCGAGACGCTCGAGATTCTGCGTCAGCCGCACCAGCCGGTTCTTCGAAGTGTCGACGGCGGTGACCTTGGCGCCGGCGAGAATAAGTTGCGCGGTCTTGCCGCCGGGGGCCGCGCACAGATCGGCAACGCGCAATCCGCTGACATCGCCGAACAGACGCGCCGGCAGACTGGCCGCGGCGTCCTGCACCCACCAGGCGCCGTCGGCAAAGCCTGGCAGTTCGGTGACGGGACCGACAAGGTTTTGCACCCGAATCGTACCGGTCGGCAGGACGATGCCGCCGAGCCTTTCGGCCCACAGATCGGGATCGGCCTTGACCGAGAAATCGACCGGCGCCTCGACGCGATGGGCGGCCAGGATCTGTCTTGCCTTCTCGGTGCCATAAGTGGACTTCAGCCGATCGGAAAACCATTTGGGGGCTTCGTCGGTGGCGGCAAGGGCGGCAGGCAGTTCCGTTTCCTTGGCGCGCGCGAGCGTGCGCAGCACGCCATTGACCAGGCCGGAGAAGCGCACCGTGCGCGGATCGGACTTGGCGTGGGTCACCGCAAGGTCGACGGCGGCGCTGTCGGGAATGTCGAGGAACAGGATCTGTGCAGCCGCCACATGCAATATGTGCGACAGCGCGGTGGCGTTGGGCGGCAGCGGCTTTTCCAGGCGCCGTGCCAGCAGCCCTGATATGGTCATGCGGTAGCGCAGCGCGGTAACCAGAATGGCGCGGACCAGGCCGCGATCGCGCAGGTCGAGCGCCTTGTACTGCGGATGGCCGTTTTCGTGGTCGGTCAGCCCGTCAAGCGGTGTCCTGGCATCGATGACGGCGGCAAGCAACCGCGCCGCCGCTTTGCGGGCGGCAAGGCCGGCAACGAAGTCGCCGCCGTCCCTGTGTTCCTGATCACCTGAAACCGTGCGTCGAGGTCCTCTGTCCGCCACGCTCACGACCACCGGCCCTTAGGCCCGGTCGGGTTGCGACCCCAAGGGTTGGATTTCGGCTTGGCGGGCTCCGTCGGCTGCTCGGGCTGTGCGGCCTCGCCCCACGGGCCGGACGGCCGCTGTTCGTCCGCCTGCCGTGGCGTCGGAGCCTGGCGCGGGGCGGCCTGGGTTTCGCTGCCTTGCATCTGCCGTGCCATCGCCTGCAAGGCAGCGATACGGTTCTCCGTGGCAGGGTGGGTGGAAAACAGACTGTCCATGCGCTCGCCGGAAAGAGGATTGATGATGAAGAGATGCGCGGTTGCCGGATTGCGCTCGGCATCGGGGTTGCGGATGCGTTCGGCGCCGCGGGCGATCTTGTCAAGGGCCGATGCCAGCCAGAGCGGGTGTCCACAGATTTCGGCGCCGCGCCGGTCCGCCTCATATTCGCGGGTTCGGCTGACCGCCATCTGCACGACCATCGCGGCAAAGGGTGCGACAATCATCGCCACCAGCACGCCGACAAAGCCGAACGGGTTGTTGTTGTCGCGGTTGCCGCCGAAGAAGAGGGCGAAATTGCCGAGCATCGAGATGGCGCCGGCAAAGGTGGCGACGATCGTCATGGTCAGCGTGTCGCGGTGCTGCACATGGGCGAGTTCGTGCGCCATGACGGCTGCGACCTCTTCAGGCGTCAGCGCCTGCAACAGGCCGGTGGAAGCAGCCACCGCCGCGTTCTGCGGATTGCGGCCGGTGGCAAAGGCGTTGGGCTGCGGATTGTCGATCAAATAGGTCTTCGGCATCGGCAGGCCGGCCTGTTTGGCCAGCGACTGAACGATGGCGTAGTATTCGGGCGCGTTCTTCTCGTCGACCTCGACGGCACGGTTCATCGACAGCACCATCTTGTCGGCGTTCCAGTAGCTGAACAGATTGGTGCCGGCTGCGATCAGCAGCGCGATCATCATGCCGCCGGTTCCGCCGATCAAAAAGCCGACGCCCATGAACAATGCCGTCATCGCGGCAAGCAGCATGGCGGTGCGGATGGTGTTCATCGTCTGCTCCTGTCCGGGGGATAGCGAAAAGGGGTCGATCGTCGTGGGTTCATGGCTATATGATGGGAAACGCCAGTTCCCGTTTCAATTGACTGGGCTCAATCAGCCGAGATTATCGCATGACCGACGAAATCAGTAAAACAGGCGCTGCTCCTGCCGAAGCGGCATCGCAAAGAGAGCTAACGCCGGCCGCACGTCGTGCGTTGGCCGAGGCCGCAGCGCGGCGGGAAGACTACCGCGAGAAGGAAGCCGCGCTGCCGAAGGAGATCGGCGGCCGCGGCGGCAAGGAACCTGGGCGCTACGGCGACTGGGAGGTAAAGGGCCTGACCAGCGACTTCTAGATGCTTCCTTACGCAGCGTTACGCTGCGGCTCAAGTGCAATCCAGCCACGCTCGTCGACGGTGATGCCGATCGTGTCGTAGCCCGCGATGGCGGCATGTTGCGTTGGCAATGGATGCTTGTGCGTGGCGTTGATGATCATGACCGCTGCGCCCGCCGCCTCGGCTGCCGTGATACCGGCCGGAGCATCCTCGAACACGAGGCAATCGCGCGCATCGAAGCCGAGCCGTTCTGCGCCAAGCCGGAAGCAATCGGGCGCCGGCTTGCCCCGGGAAACATCTTCCGCGGCGACGAGGACGGCCGGAACAGGGATGCCGGCAGCCTGCATACGCAACAGCGCCAGTTCGCGCGGCGCGGAGGTTACGATCGCCCAGCGTTCGGGCGGCAGCGAATTGAGAAATGCCGCTGCCCCGGCGATCTGGAGAATGCCGTCCATATCGGCCGCCTCGGCCCTCAGCAGCAGATCAGCCTCGTGCGCCGGGTCGACGCCTGGGAGAGCCAGGCCGGTGATCGTCTCGATCGCCCGCACGCCATGGATCGTCGGCAGGAAAGCGGCGACGTCGAGGCCCTGGCGAAGCGCCCAATCGCTCCAGACCCGTTCCGCCGAGGCGATGGAATTGATGAGCGTGCCGTCCATGTCGAAGAGGAAGGCCGCGAATTTTCTGCCTGAGTACATGATTTTCCTTGAGTCCGGGGGAGCGCTTGTGGCGTTGCCGAACCTAACGTCTCGGCCAGGGCAGGGGAAGACAGGTGACGGGCTTTTCCATCGGCCCAGGCTTTTCCTTCGGCCTAGGGGAACCACGACATCCCTCGCCGCGTTTTGAACTGTTTCCACGACGATCGAAGGGGGACTGCGATGCTGATCCGGCTCGGCTACGAAATCGCCATAGAATGCACCGCGGCCACCCCGGTGATTTCGATGCTCGAGATCCACAAGGACAGGCAAGCCGACATCAAGCGGCAGACACGCGTGCTGACATCGCCTGCCGTGTCGACCAGGCTCTACCAAGATCTGCATGGCAATGCCTGCCGCCGGTTCACGGCGCCCGCCGGCGGCTTTCGCATCCTTTACGATGCGGTCATCGAGGACAGCGGCGAGACGGACGAAGTCAACCCGCTGGCCGGGGAAGTGCCGGTGGCGGAACTGCCCGACGAGGTGCTCGCTTATCTCCTGGGCAGCCGCTATTGCGAGACGGATCATCTGAGCAACCTGGCCTGGGAGCTCTTCGAGGACATCCCGCCCGGCTGGGCGCGCGTGCAGGCCATCGTCGACTATGTCCACAACCGGCTGTCGTTCGGCTATGGCTATGCGCGCTCGACCCGCACCGCGGCACAGGCGCATGAGGAGCGCGTCGGGGTCTGCCGCGACTTCGCCCATCTGGCGATCACGCTTTGCCGCTGCATGAACATTCCGGCCCGCTATGTGAACGGCTATCTCGGCGATATCGGCGTGCCGGCCGATCCGGCTCCGATGGACTTTTCGGCGTGGCTGGAAGTGTTCCTCGACGGCAAATGGTACACGTTCGATCCTCGCCACAACACGCCGAGAATCGGCCGTATCGTCATCGCGCGCGGCCGCGACGCCACCGACGTGCCGCTGCTGCACAGCTTTGGCCCGCACCGGCTCAGCCTGTTCAAGGTGTGGACCTACGAACAGGAAGGCAATCTGTTCAACCCGCCCTATCGCGGCATCGACAGGACGGTCAGCGCGCAGATGCTGGCGTAAACACGTCCTGCAATCTCGGGACAGCTGGTTCGCTTCGGCACACAAGCCCTGTGCCGCAACAGGACGTCATCGGGCGTACCGCGATCCTGGGGTCAGATAATGGTAAGCGGTTTGTAAACAATGCCGCAGCCGTGTCTTTCTGTTTACCAATCATTCACCTTTGTGAAGCTCGAAACCAAACAAAAACAATGATTTATCGCTGGGCGGCCGGCTCTCCGGCGGTCGGCGGCGTTATCCGGCGGGAATCCTGCATTGCCCTGTCTGCGGCGACGAGGCCGAGGCAAGCGGAGGCTGTAGGATGCGGAATTACGGGGGTCTTGTTCACACGGTCGGCGGCTTCGCCAGAGATCGCGGTGGAAATTTCGCGGTCCTGTTCGGCCTCAGCGCCTCGGTCTTGGCGCTGGCTGTCGGCTTCTCGGTCAACGTGTCGCAGCTCTACAATGCCAGATCGAGCCTCCAGAGCGTGGTCGATGCTGCGGTCACGTCGACTGCACGCGACCTGACGACCGGCGCCACCAAAGAAGCCGATGCCAACACATCGGTTCAGGCTTTTCTCGACGCCAACAGCACGGCAGGCATGCTGCAGGCCAACCAGATCGTGCTCGACAGGCTGACTGTCGACAGGACCGCCAAGACGGTCCAGGCCGACGCCCATGTCGATGTTGCGCTGTACTTTCCGATCTTTGGCACGGGCGACATGAAACGCGTCACCGCTTCCACAACGGCGCTCTATTCGGACAAGACCGTCGAAGTGGCGATGATGCTCGACATAACAGGATCGATGAGGCCGCGGGGCAAGGTCGACAAAATCGCCGATCTGAGAGCTGCTGCAAAGAACGCCGTTCGGACGATGTTGCAGAACCAGGATCCGACGAACCCCCGCATCCGCGTCGCGATTGTGCCTTACGCGTCTGGCGTGAACGCCGGCAAGCTGGCGGAAAACATCTATGCCGAGAAGCAGGGCAGTTCTGAGCTGCCACCCGTCGCCGGCAGTCCGCTTCTCGTCGCCAAGACGGGCAAAACTCTGCTGCCCTCCTTCGGCGACTACATCTCCATTGTCGGCGCGGCGATGCCACGCCCCGACAATTGCGCCACGGAGCGCAAGGACAAGAACGGCAACGCGGATATGAGCGCCGACGGCCCAGACACTGTTCGCACCGACAGGAACGGCAAGAAATACTATGCCCTGGTCAACCGGGACGATCATCTCGGCGGGGGCATGAACAGGTGCCCCGATGCGGAAATGATCCCACTGACCGCCGATTCCGATGCATTGCTTGATTCGATCGACGACTTCCAGGCCGATGGCTATACGGCCGGCGCGATCGCCATTCAGTGGACCTACTATATGCTGTCGCCGCAATGGCGCACTGCGATCAGGAATGCAGGTCTTGGCAAGGGCGCCTCGGATGCCAATCCGAAGAAGATCGCCAAGGTCGCGATCCTAATGACCGATGGCCAGTTCAATACCGCCTTCGCCGGTGCTGGGGACAGCTACAACGGCCAGGGCAACCTTGCGCGCGGCAACGCCGAAACGCTCTGCGGCAACATGAAAAATGACGGCATCGAGATTTTCACCATCGGCTTCGACCTGGACGACAAGGATATGTCGGCAACCGAGCGGGATCAGGCAAAGGCGGTGCTGAAGGACTGTTCGTCGAAGGATGCCTCCGCCGCCAAGAGACATTTCTTCGACGTGTCCACCGGAGCCGAATTGGACGAAGCCTTTCAAGAAATCATTCGCAACACCGAAAAGGTTGCATTGACCCAGTAATCCGCAAACGGAAAAGGCCGCCGCTTCTTTCGAAGCCGGCGGCCTTCCGTGTTTCCGTCCGTGGCGCGGCCCTATGGCGATGACCTATCAGGTCAGCCGCCGCGCATCTCGCGCCTTAACGGGAAGACTGCTTCCCGAAAGTGCAATCCGCTGAGGCCACGTTCTGGAAAACGAAATCACTCGACATCGGATCACCTCCTTTCGATTTGTTGAACACATGCTCATGATGGGGTGCGTCGCAACAAAAGACAAGGTGCAGGTCTGAAATTAGCCAACAGGCAGGCTTCGTGCGAGCCGGCTTGCGATTGCCCGGCCGGCCGGGCAATCTTCTGCTGGGGGCCAGCATTCGGAGGAATCGCATGGAGGCAGCCGAAAAGGCCGCTCGCATCGTTCGAACGGTGATCGAAGCGTTGAAGCCGGGCTTTGCGGTCAGGCTGTGGACCGGGGAGCGGATCGGCCCCGCCACGGGTCCCGTGCTCACCATCAACGACCAGGACATTGTCTGGCAGGTGGTGAAGCGACCGTCCCTGTCGACGCTGATCGAGATGTGGATTTCCAAGACGATAGACATCGAAGACGGGACGATTTTCGACTTCTACGCCCTGCCGTCTCAAGGCAAGCTCAGAACCAAGATCAAGTCGCTGCCGAAAATGGCGATTCTGCGCGACCTGCCTTCCGTGCTTTTGGCACGCAAGCAGATGACGGCGCGGACCGATCTTTCGGGACGCAATCCTTATGTCAGCGGTTCGAGCCAGGAAGCGATCCAGCATCACTATGACATTTCGAACGCTTTCTACCGGCTCTTCCTCGACGAGCGCATGGTCTATAGCTGCGGCTATTTCAAGGATTTCGCCAACAGCATCGATCAAGCGCAGATCGACAAGCTCGACCATATCTGCCGCAAGCTTCGGCTGAAGCCTGGCGAACGACTGCTCGACATCGGCTGTGGCTGGGGAGCGATGCTGATCCATGCCGCGAAGAATTACGGCGTCATCGGCCATGGCGTGTCGCTGTCGCAGGCGCAGACCGAACTGGCCCGCGAGCGCATCCGCGCCGAGGGACTGGAGGACCGCATCACCATCGAGATCAAATCCTATGCGGAGCTCACCGGCAGCTTCGACAAGATCTCGTCGATCGGCATGTTCGAGCATCTCGGGCTTGCCAATCACGCCACCTATTTCAAGACCGTTCATCGCCTGCTGAAGCCGGGCGGCATCTATCTGCACCATGCCATCACCCGGCGCAGCAAGGGCGACATGAAGAAGACCCTGCGCAAGGGGCCGGAGTTCAAGGCGCTGCTCAAATACATTTTCCCCGGCGGCGAACTTGACACTATCGGCATGACGCTCGGCAATCTCGAGGCGCATGGTTTTCTCGTCTACGACGTCGAGAACCTGCGCGAGCACTATGCCCGCACCTGCAGGCTGTGGGCGGAGCGGCTGCAGGCAAGGTTCGACGAGGCAATCGCCGAGGTGGGCGAAGCCAAGGCGCGGCTATGGCTGCTTTACCTGACCGGCTGTTCGATCACCTTCGAACGCGCCTCGGCGCAGATTTTCCAGACCGTCGTCACCAAACGCGCACGTGGCCCGAGCGGCCTGCCTCCGACACGGGCGGATCTGTATCGATAGCTTACAGGAAGCTCATCGTGTCGCCGACCTCGATGCGCGCCGGCCGATCGACCGTACAGTAGACGCCGAGATTGTGAGCGTTGTGGCGAACCAGATTGCGCAGGATGCCGGGATCATTGTCGAAGCCATCCTGGGCGATGATGGTGAAACCACAGCGGCGGCACGGTTCCGAGATGGTCAGCAGAAGATCGCCGATCGCCAGCTTGCGGCCGATCCATTCCGTTTCAGGAAAGGATCCCTCGATTGCCGCCATGTCGACGACGATGTTGGGGCGAAAGCGGCGCGGATCGGCGGACCCTTCTGGATGCAGCGCTTTCAGGCGTGCCAGCGAGGCGGTGGTCAGCAGATGGACAGGCGCTTTGCGGTAGCGCTCCGCGGTCAGCGGGCCGGAATAGTCAGGCACGGCATTTTCGGAGCGGAACGGCCGGATCGAGGCTTGGAAACCGAGGTAGGCCGATACGGCGTGATCGCATTCGGCGCCGGGCGCAGCCAGCCAGTCGCCGTCCGGGACGGCGATCTCGAGTTCGCCGGCAGCCGACAGCCGGGTCCGGATGCGCGGCACCTTGTGCCATTTGGCCTCGCGATCCGGTCGTGCGATCTCATTGTCGGACGCGTCGACAAGGCCGAACATTCTGTCGCCGTCGATGCTTTCCGAACCGACAAGGATCGCATCGAGCCGTTCGCCGGCGAGCGAACTTGCCGGATAGCGCCAAAGCTCGGTAACAGTGCCCAGCGCGGCCTCGTCCTGCATCAGCTCTTCTTGTTCTGCCGGTTGGCGATCAGGTCTTCGACGACGGCCGGATCGGCCAGCGTCGAGGTGTCGCCAAGGGCTGAAAAATCATCCTCGGCGATCTTGCGCAGGATACGGCGCATGATCTTGCCGGAACGCGTCTTCGGCAGGCCGGGCGCGAACTGGATCTTGTCGGGCGAAGCGATGGCGCCGATCTCCTTGCGGACATGGGCGATCAGTTCCTTGCGCAATTCCTCGCTCGGCTGCTCGCCGGCCATCAGCGTGACGTAGCAGTAGATGCCCTGGCCTTTGATGTCGTGCGGATAGCCGACGACGGCGGCTTCCGAAACCTTGTCGTGGCTGACCAGTGCGGATTCGACTTCGGCCGTGCCCATGCGATGGCCGGAGACGTTGATGACGTCGTCGACGCGGCCGGTGATCCAGTAGTAGCCGTCGGCGTCACGGCGGCAGCCGTCGCCGGTGAAGTACTTGCCCTTATAGGTCGAGAAATAGGTCTGCACGAAGCGGTCATGATCGCCATAGACGGTGCGCATCTGGCCCGGCCAGGAATCGCTGATGCACAGATTGCCGTCGGCCGCCCCTTCAAGCACCTTGCCCTCGCCGTCGACCAGCTGCGGCTTGACGCCGAAGAAGGGCCGCGTCGCCGACCCAGGCTTGAGGTCGGTGGCGCCCGGCAGTGGCGTGATCAGGATGCCGCCGGTTTCGGTCTGCCACCAGGTGTCGACGATCGGCACCTTGCCGTTGCCGACGACGTTGAAATACCACTCCCAGGCTTCCGGATTGATCGGCTCGCCGACCGAACCCAGCACGCGCAGCGACTTGCGCGATGTCTTGGTGACGTGTGCGTCGCCAGCGCCCATCAGCGCGCGCAGCGCCGTCGGCGCGGTGTAGAAGATGTTGACCTTGTGCTTGTCGATGACTTCCCAGAAGCGCGACTGCGACGGATAGTTCGGCACGCCCTCGAACATCAGCGTGGTGGCGCCGTTGGCGAGCGGGCCGTAGACGATGTAGCTGTGACCGGTGACCCAACCGACATCGGCGGTGCACCAGTAGATGTCGCCGTCATGGTAGTCGAAGACATATTGGTGCGTCATCGAAACGTAGACGAGGTAGCCGGCGGTAGTGTGCAGCACACCCTTCGGCTTGCCGGTCGAGCCCGACGTGTAGAGGATGAACAGCGGATCCTCGGCCTTCATCTTTTCCGGCTTGCATTCAGCCTTAACCGTTGCGACCTCGTCGTGGTACCAGACGTCGCGGCCGGCCACCCAGCCGGTCTTGCCGCCGGTACGGCGCACGACGACCACCTTTTCGACTTTCGTTCCGGCCTTAGCGGCGATCTCGATCGCCTTGTCGGTGTTTTCCTTCAACGGGATCGGCTTGCCGCCGCGCAGGCCTTCATCAGCGGTGATGACGAAGGTCGACTTGCAGTCATCGATGCGGCCGGCCAGCGCATCCGGCGAGAACCCGCCGAAGACGATCGAGTGGATCGCGCCGATACGCGTGCAGGCCAGCATCGCATAGGCGGCTTCCGGGATCATCGGCATGTAGATGGTGACGCGGTCGCCTCGTCTGACGCCGTGCTTCTTCATCACATTGGCGAGCCGGCAGACATGCTCGTAGAGCTCGTTGTAGGTGATCTTCTTGTCGTCGTAGGGATTGTCGCCTTCCCAGATGATGGCGGTCTGGTCGCCGCGCTTCTTCAAGTGCCGGTCGATGCAGTTATAGGAAACGTTGGTCAGCCCGTCCTCGAACCATTTGATCGAGACCTTGCCGTCGAAGGAGGTGTTCTTGACCTTGCTGAAGGGCTTGAACCAGTCGATGCGCCTGCCATGCTTGCCCCAGAACTTGTCCGGGTTCTTGACGCTGTCGGCATACCATTTCAGGTAGGTGTCATTGTCGATCAGCGCGTTTTTCTTCCACGCCGGCTGGGCGCGACGGACATGAACCTCGGACATTCCTGACTTTCCTCCCGAACCAATCCGCCGGCTTGAAATGCCGGCGGGATCGCGGTGACACGGCCGCGAATTCGGCGGCATTATTACCAGTTCCGCCGTTACGGCAACATTAGACGTTGGATTCGCGCGGCGGGATGCCGCAGGTGGCTTTCCCGAGGCTGTCAGCACTCGGCCAAGTGCGCTGCTAACCGCATGTTTTCGCATGCTAAAGCCGGTTCAGATGAAGAAAAAATCAATAGACGATTAATCAACGGCGCGCACAATCAGCCGTGGGAGGACAGGCGAATCAACCTGGGGACCGTAATGCACGACCATGCCGAAATGGACCTGATGCTCAAGGGCTATGGCCTGACCACGGCCAAGATTCTTTATCACTTTCCCGACCACCCGCATCTGCTGCAGAGCTTCATCTGGCAGGACTACGATCTGGCGCCGAAGTTTCCGGTGCTGATCAAATTCATCGAATTCTGGAAGGCCACGCTGGACGGGCCGCTGCATTCGATCAGCTATACGCACCAGAAGCTGATCGCCCCGAATGAGTGGCGCAAGGTGGATGGGGAGTTCGTGCTGCACTGAGCAGTGGCACAGCTGATCTCCCCCGCAAGGGGGGAGATTGGCAGCTTCAGCACCAGCGCTCACACCGCAGGCGGGTTCAGCCGAGCAAAGCCTTCCTGCCGGCGATAGGGAAAGTACGGGTACGGCGCGGTGAGCTCGCTTGCCGCGTCGAGTTTCCCGATCTGCTCCGGCGTCAAATTCCAGCCGACGGCGCCGAGGTTCTGGCGCAGCTGTTCCTCGTTGCGGGCTCCGATGATGACCGACGATACGGTCGGGCGCTGCAGCAGCCAGTTGATGGCGATCTGCGGCACGGTCTTGCCGGTCTCCTGCGCCACCGCATCGAGCGCATCCATGACCCGATAGAGATGCTCGTCCTCGACCGGCGGCCCGAAGCTGGCTGTGTCGTGCAGCCGGCTCTTTTCCGGCAAAGGCTGGCCACGGCGGATCTTGCCGGTCAGGCGGCCCCAGCCGAGCGGGCTCCACACCAGTGCGCCGACGCCCTGGTCGAGGCCGAGCGGCATCAACTCCCACTCATAGTCGCGGCCGACCAGCGAATAGTAGACCTGATGCGCGACATAGCGCGGGTAGCCGTGTCTGTCGGCTTCTCCCAGCGACTTCATCACCTGCCAGCCGGAGAAATTGGAGACGCCGACATAGCGCAGCTTGCCGGCGCGCACGAGCTCGTCCAGCGTCGACAGCACCTCCTCGATCGGCGTGCCGGCGTCGAAGGCGTGCAGCTGCAACAGATCGATGTAATCGGTGCCGAGACGTTTCAACGCCGCGTCCACGGATTTGATCAGTCGCGAGCGCGACGAGCCGTAGTCGGCCGGCCCATCGCCCATCGGCAGCGAGGTTTTGGTCGAGATCAGCACGGCATCGCGGCGGCCTTTTATCGCGTCGCCAAGCACCTCTTCCGAAGCGCCGTTCGAATAGACGTCGGCCGTGTCGAACAAATTGACGCCGGCCTCCAGGCAGATGTCGATCAACCGCCGCGCTTCCCTGGCGTCGCTGTTGCCCCAGGCGCCGAACAGCGGGCCGGAACCGCCAAAGGTTCCCGCGCCGAAGGAGAGTGCGGGCACTTTCAGGCCCGATGCACCGAGACGTCGATAGTCCATTTTCTTAACTCCAAATGGTATGGGAAGAGGGGTGTCGGAAGCAGGTTTGCCGAGGATGATCACGACCGGACGGAGGCGGGCGCGCCGAGCGTGGCGGTGCGATCGAGACGCAGCGCCAGTCCCGCTACGCCAAGCGCCGCGAGCGGCAGCAAGGCGGCGACCCAGGTCAGTGCACCCAGGCCAAGCCCATGGGCAATGACCGCGCCGCCAAGCCAGGCGCCTGCGGCGTTGCCGAGATTGAAGGCGGCGATGTTGAAGGACGAGGCGAGGCTCTGACCGGCACCTTGCGCCTTGTCCAGCACCCACATTTGCAGGGGCGCCACGGTGGCGAAGGCGGCTGCACCGAGCAGGCCGACATAGATGACGGCCATCACCTGGCTGTGGATGGCGAAACTCATGGTCGCGAGCACCAAGGCCAGCACGACGAGACTGCCCAGCACAGCCGGCACCAGCCAGCGGTCGGCGACCTTGCCGCCGGCGAGATTGCCGGCGATGAGACCGCCGCCGAAGACGAGCAGGATCGGCGATACCGCCGCTTCCTGGAAGCCGCTGATTTGCGTCAGCAACGGCGCGATATAGGTGAAGACGGCGAAGACACCGGCATAGCCCAGCACAGTGGTGGCGAGGCCGAGCAGGACGGGCGTGCGGCGCAAAACGGCGAGATCGGCGCGCAGGTCGCTCTTTTCGGGCGCCGTCCGGCTGCGTGGTACCAGAGCCAGGATGACGGCGAAGGCCGCCAGACCGACCAGGGTTACCGCCCAGAAGGTCGCCCGCCAGCCGAACGCCTGGCCGAGCCAGGTGCCGAAGGGCACGCCGAGGATGTTGGCGATGGTCAAGCCGGTGAACATCAGCGCGATCGCCGAGGCCTTCTTGTTGGGCGCGACCAGCCCGGTGGCGACGACGGAGCCGACGCCGAAGAAGGTACCATGAGCAAAGGCGGTGATGATGCGGGCGCCCATCAGTGTCCAATAGTCGGGTGCCAGCGCACAGGCGAGATTGCCAAGCGTGAAGATCGCCATCAGCACCAGAAGCACGGTCTTGCGTGGCCAATTGCCGGTGGCGATGGTCAGCAAGGGCGCGCCAATGACGACGCCGAGCGCATAACCCGAAATGAGCTGGCCGGCGGCCGAGATCGAAACGCCGAGATCCTTGCTGACATCGAGCAGCAGACCCATGATGACGAATTCGGTGACGCCGATGCCGAAGGCACCGGCGGCAAGCGCGTAGAGAGCAAGAGGCATGGCTATTTCCACTTCGATGACGAAGAGCGCCGTCCCGCGCCCCGACCCGAAAGATCGTGTTGCCGTGCATTGTGAACCAGACTTGCGCCGGGCACATTTTCTGTGAAATAGATTCACAAATGGCTAGGCCCGACATCAATCGCTCCGGCGAGATCGAAGTGTTCGTGCGCGTCGTCGAGGAAGGCAGTTTTTCCTCTGCGGCACGCACGTTGCGTATGACTCCGTCGGCGGTGAGCAAGCTGATCGCGCGGCTGGAGGCCCGGCTTGGCGCACGGCTGGTCAGCCGTTCGACGCGAAAACTGCAACTGACGCCGGAAGGCACCGCGTTCTACGAGAGCGGCCTGCGCATCCTGGCCGACATGGCGGCTGCCGAGCGGGAGGCCGCGGCGGGTGCAGCCCCGCGTGGGCGGCTGCGAGTCAACAGCTACGTTCCCTTCGGGGTGCACCGGCTGATCCCGCTTCTGCCGCGTTTCCTCGAACGCTACCCCGAGATTTCGATCGATCTGGTGCTGACCGACAGCGTCATCGACCTGATGGCGGAACGCGCCGACGTCGCCATCCGTGCCGGGCCGCTCGGCGCGTCGCGGCTGGTGGCGCGCAAGCTCGGGCAAAGCCCGGTGGTGATCGTTGCGGCGCCCTCGTACCTCGAAATGCACGGCATGCCGCTGACGCCAGCCGATCTCGACAGGCACAACCGCATGGGCTTCGGATTCGTCAGACATATCGACGGCTGGCCGTTCCTTGACGCGGAAGGCCGCGCCATCATGGTCCCGATCACCGGCAACACACTGGTCAGCGACGGCGAAGCGATGCGGCTGATGGCACTGGCCGGCGCCGGCATTGCCCGGCTGGCGCGCTGGCATGTGGCGGAAGACATCGCGGCCGGCAGGCTGGTGCCGCTGCTGGAAGATTTCAATCCGGGCGACGAGGAGGCCACCCACGCCGTCTATGTCGGCCAGGGCCGGCATCTGCCGGCGCGGGTGCGTGCCTTTCTCGATTTTCTGGTCGAGAGCGCTCGGCTGACCTGAAAAGCAATCGGGAGCCGATCGGCTCCCGAAGTATCAAGGCTGTGCGTGCGAAATCACGTCTTCGGCGTGAACGGCGCCGGACGCCGGCCAACTGCCTGGCGCTCCAGCATCCAGCCGGGATATTCGGCCGGCAGGGTGCTGACTTCGTCGAGGCGGAGGAGATCGTCGGTGTCGAGCTTCACTTCAGTCGCGGCAAGGTTCTGCTCCAGCTGCTCCATGCGGCTGGCGCCGATAATGACGCTCATCACGAAAGGCTTGGCCAGGACATAGCCGAGCGCCACAGTGGCGACGCTGACATCGTGCTTCCTGGCGATCTCGCGCATGACGGCGACAGCCGCCCAGGCACGATCCTCATTGACCGGCGGGAAGTTGAAGGAGGCGCGGCGGCCTTCGCCATTGCCGGGCGCGCCGGGGCCGTATTTGCCGGACAGTAGGCCGCCGGCCATCGGCGACCACACCATCAGGCCGAGTTTCTCCTCGTTGAGCAGAGGCACGATTTCGCGCTCGAGATCGCGGCCGGCGATCGAATAATAGGACTGAACGGTCTCGAAACGGGCGAAACCCTTGCGCTCGGCTATACCAAGCGCCTTGGCGATGCGCCATGCCGCCCAGTTGGAGACGCCGACATAGCGGACCTTGCCGCTGGCAACCAGGTCGTCGAGCGCCCGCAGCGTCTCGTCGATGGGCGTCACGGTGTCGGTGCCGTGCAACTGATAGAGATCGATATGGTCGAGCTGCAGCCGTTCGAGGCTGGCCTCGACCGAATCCATGATATGGCCGCGTGACGATCCACGCTGGTTCGGACCGTCGCCCATGGCGCCGTGCGCCTTGGTGGCGATGACCACGTTCTGCCTGTTGACCTTGAGATCCCTGAGCGACTGGCCAAGCAGGCGCTCGGACTGGCCGAAGGAGTAGACGTCGGCCGTATCGAAGAAATTGACGCCGGCAGCCAACGAGCGCGCGACGATCTCGTTGACGCCCTTCTGGTCGAGGCTGGCGATCAGGCCCCATTGGGCATTCTCGCCGGCAGCACCGAAGGTCATGGTGCCGAGGCAAAGTTCGGAGACGAACATCCCCGTATTTCCGAGTTGATTGTAGCGCACGGTGAAGGCTCCGTAAGTGTGTGTGGTGACATGAGGTAAATAGGAACGGTACGTTTCGTTTCCAATTGCTGGTGCAACGAACCAGTCGATCTGGCCTATAAACCCTCACCGCATCCAATGCCGCTATCAGAAAAGCGCCCGCTGCATTTGCCAAACGATGTCCGCACGAGTGTGCGGATCATAAGTCTATGACTCGGATCATCGTCTTCGGGCGGCGATTGACCTCCTCGACGAAGTCTTCATCCCACATGGGACCCGAGAGAAGATACTCCGCAAGCGAAGGTGTTGCGCCGACCAGTCGGTCGTAGTCCTCGGGAGAGAGTACCACGGCAACTGGCTTTCCGCGCACCGTGATGGTTTGCGGCCCTTGTTCTCGCGCCTGCCGTACGAGTTTCGACAGATTGTTCTTCGTGTCCTCAAGATGCCAGTTCAAGGGCACTACTCGCTAGATGGCTCCGCTAGCCATATACCAGATGCCGTTGAAGCATGGCAGGGTTTCCGCTCAAACGGATTTGTTCGTTAGTTCCTCGACATGGGTTGGAAGCCCTTTGGCAGCGAGAATCGATAACCTCTTTCGGCGGTAGATCGCAACCTCGAGAATTGGCCGAACATCTCTCGTCGTCATCCACGGGCGAAGCAAGGAGCGCAGCGACGCAGCGCAGACCCGAGGATCCATGCCGCGACATCTGCCGAAGAATGCAGCTGAACAGAATTCTGCACCGCTGCATTTTCCTTGTCGTCGCGGCATGGATCCTAGGGTCTGCGCTCCGCTTCGCGTCCGCTCCGCCCTAGGATGACGAAGGCGTGGTGGCCTGCAGCCAATCGAATATGTTGGAATTTAGCGGCTAGAGACCGGTCTGTGCAACGAAACTACCGGCTGCCGAAGATCGCCGAACCGACGCGGACGCTGGTGGCGCCGAACGCGATTGCCGTCTCGTAGTCGCCGGACATGCCCATCGACAGATTTGCCACGCCTGCCTCGCGGGCGAGCTTTTCCAGCAGCGCGAAATGAGGGCCGGGGTTTTCGTCCGCCGGCGGGATGCACATCAGGCCTTCGATGGCGAGGCCATGCACATCGCGGCAGCGGGTGACGAAAGCCACGGCGTCGCGCGGCTCGATGCCGGCCTTCTGCGGCTCGGAGCCGGTGTTGACCTGGACATAGAGCTTTGGCGCACGGCCTTGCCTTGCGATCTCCTTGGCAAGTTCGGCGGCGATTTTCTCGCGATCGACCGTTTCGATGACGTCGAACAGTGCTACCGCTTCCCTGGCCTTGTTGGATTGCAGCGGGCCGATCAGATGCAGTTCGATGTCCGGAAAAGCCTCCTTCAGCGCCGGCCACTTGCCTTGCGCCTCCTGCACGCGGTTTTCGCCGAAGACGCGCTGGCCGGCCTCGATAACCGGAGCTATGTCGGCAGCGTCAAAGGTCTTGGAGACCGCGACCAGCGTAACCGCGCCAGTTTCGCGACCGGCCTCGCGCTCGGCGGCGGCGATCTTCGCCTTGACCGCGAAAAACTGCTGAACGGCATCGCCCATATGCAAATCCTGCTGTTTTGGCCCGCGTTTTTGTCAGACGCGATACCCATATGGTTGACGGGTTTGCCAAACCATGGTGAACACCCGGACCACATTCCCTGAACTGCCGAGCCGTCGCCTGCAGTTCGCGCATGCTTTTAAGTGAAAAACGTCCCATGGCAACCGAACGATACAATCCGCGCGCGTCAGAGCCCAAATGGCAGAAGGTCTGGGACGCCAAGAAGCTGTTCGAGGCGCACAATGACGATCCGCGCCCGAAATACTACGTGCTGGAGATGTTCCCCTATCCATCGGGGCGCATTCATATCGGCCACACCCGCAACTACACGATGGGCGACGTCGTGGCGCGCTACAAGCGGGCCAAAGGTTTCAACGTGCTGCATCCGATGGGCTGGGACGCCTTCGGCATGCCGGCCGAAAACGCGGCGATGCAAAACAAGGTCCATCCCAAGGAATGGACCTACCAGAACATCGCTACCATGCGCGAGCAGCTCAAGGTCATGGGCCTGTCGCTGGACTGGGCGCGCGAATTCGCCACCTGCGACGTCGACTACTACCACCGCCAGCAGATGCTGTTCCTCGATTTCGTCGAGAAGGGGCTGGTGACGCGCAAATCCTCCAAGGTCAACTGGGATCCGGAGGACATGACCGTGCTCGCCAACGAGCAGGTCATTGACGGGCGCGGCTGGCGCTCGGGCGCGCTGGTCGAACAGCGCGAGCTGACGCAGTGGTTCTTCAGGATCACAGACTTCGCGCAGGATCTGCTGGATTCGCTCGACGGCCTCGACGAGTGGCCGGAAAAAGTGAAGCTGATGCAGCAGAACTGGATCGGCCGCTCGGAAGGCCTGCTGATCCGCTGGCCTCTGGCTGTTCCAGATGCCGGCAAGATTGGCGATGGCGAGTATGAGCTGGAAGTCTATACGACAAGGCCCGACACCATCTTCGGCGCTTCCTTCATGGCTGTCGCCGCCGATCATCCGCTGGCCAAAAAAGCCGCCGGGAGCAATCCGGCGCTGGCGAAGTTCATCGAGGATATCAGCCATATGGGCACCTCGGTGGCGGCGCTGGAGACGGCTGAGAAGAAGGGTTTTGATACCGGCATCCGCGTCGTCCATCCGTTTGACGAGTCATGGACGCTGCCTGTCTACGTTGCCAATTTCGTGCTGATGGAATACGGCACCGGCGCCATCTTCGGCTGCCCGTCCGGCGACCAGCGCGACCTCGACTTCGCCAACAAATACGGCCTGCCGGTGATTCCGGTGGTGATGCCGGAGGGCGAGAATCCGGCGACGTTCCAGGTCATCGATGAAGCCTATGTCGACGACGGCGTGATGATCAATTCGCGCTTTCTCGACGGCATGAAGCCGGATCAGGCTTTCGCCGAGGTCGCGAAACTGCTGGAGCAGAAGACCATCGGCAACCGGCCGATGGCCGAGCGCAAGGTGAATTTCCGGCTGCGCGACTGGGGCATTTCGCGCCAGCGCTACTGGGGCTGCCCGATCCCGATGATCCATTGCGAGGATTGCGGCGTGGTGCCGGTGCCGAAGGCCGACCTGCCGGTCAAGCTGCCCGACGATGTCGATTTTGACCGCCCGGGCAATCCGCTCGACCGGCATCCGACATGGCGCCATGTGAAATGCCCGCAATGCGGCAAGGATGCGCGGCGCGAAACCGACACGATGGACACGTTCGTCGATTCGTCCTGGTATTTTGCGCGCTTCACGGCACCCTGGGCGCATGAACCGACCGATCCCAAGGCGGCGAATGAATGGCTGCCGGTCGACCAGTATATTGGTGGCATCGAGCATGCGATCCTGCATCTGCTCTATTCGCGCTTCTTCACCCGCGCTATGCGCGCGGCTGGCCATGTCGATCTGGCCGAGCCGTTCAAGGGCCTGTTCACGCAAGGCATGGTGGTACACGAAACCTATCGTGTCGGCACGGCATCGAATGGCCGCTGGCTGGCGCCCACCGAGGTCAAGCTCGATGACGTGGACGGCAAACGCAGCGCCATCGAGATCGCCACCGGCGAGGCCGTCGCCATCGGCCCGCTGGAAAAGATGTCGAAATCGAAGAAGAACACGGTGAGCCCGGAAGACATCACCGACGGCTACGGCGCCGACACGGCGCGCTGGTTCATGCTGTCGGATTCGCCGCCCGAGCGCGATGTCGAATGGACCGACGAAGGCGCCGCCGGTGCGCATCGCTTCATCCAGCGCATCTGGCGCCTGGTGTCGACGGCGGCCGAAGCGCTGGCCGGCATCAAGCCGGTGGCGGCCAGCGGTGGCGAGGCCGCAGCGGTTTCCAAAGCCGCGCACAAGATCCTGAAGGCGGTCGGCGAGGATATCGAGAAGCTCGCTTTCAACCGTGCCATCGCCCGCATCTACGAATTGGCCAACGTGCTGACCGCCCCACTCAACGAGGTGGCCGAAGGCAAGGCCGATGCAGCGCTGAAAGGCGCCTGCCGGCAGGCGGTGGAAATTCTCGTGCATCTGATCGCACCTGTCATGCCGCATCTGGCCGAGGAATGCTGGGAAACGCTCGGCGGCACCGATCTGGTTGCCGAACGGCCGTGGCCGGTCTTCGATCCGGCGCTGGTCGTCGACAACGAAGTCACCTATCCGGTACAGGTCAACGGCAAGAAGCGGGGGGATTTGACAATTGCCCGCGACGCGGACCAAGGTGCGGTCGAAAAAGCGGTATTGGCTCTCGACTTCGTGCAGAAAGCACTCGAAGGTAAGGCTCCGCGCAAGGTGATCATCGTGCCGCAGAGGATCGTCAATGTCGTTGCCTGATCGGGAAAAGACAGAGCTGAGCCGTGTGCTGCGCCGTATCGCGCTTGCCGGTCTGATCGGCTCGCTTGCGCTTGTATCGGCCTGCACGGTGCGGCCGCTCTATTCGAGCGCGCCGCTGTCGGGTTCGCATGCCAGCGCCAGTGCCGAGCTGGCCTCGGTCGCCATCAAGCCGGTCTACTCGCGTTATGCGCAGCAGGTGCGTAACAATTTGATTTTCGGGTTTGGCAGGGGCGCCGGCGAGCCGGCCTCACCGGCCTATTCGCTCAATCTCGGCGTGACCGAAGCCGTCGAGTCCGCGGCACTTGTGCAGGTCGGAACCAATGAAGACGAACCGACCGCCGGTTCCGTGACGCTGACCGGAACCTATACGCTGACCGATGCGAAGACCGGTGTCGTGATCGCATCCGGCAAGCGTTCGATCACCTCGTCCTTCGACAGGCCGCGTCAGGAATTCGCCGCATACCGGGCGCAGATCGACGCCGAGAATCGCGCCGCGCGCGAGTTGGCGGAGGCGCTGCAACTGTCCATCGCCCAGGATCTTGTCCGGCACGGCAAGACTGGCTAGCGCGACCTCGTTGTCTCACGGAAATGGTTTAGCGCCCCACGCATGGTGGGACGATGGTAAGATCACGATCAGGTTCCCGAATAGAGATCGTTTGGCATCGCCGCGAACAGCGGCAGCCCCATGGCGCAGTGAGCAGATCGCGCCATCGGCGTGTGCGCGGTGAGACGACGATCCGCCGCGTTGCTCACAGAGGCTATCACGCCGATTTTGCTGCCTAGGGGTCGACGGCGATCCATCCGGGAAGCAACTGTTAACCACTCGCTCCCTATTGCTCGGCAGTCGTTTCAGAGTGAGTCTTGAGAATGGAAGCCAAGCGTTTTTCCAGGGTGAATTTATCGAAGGCAACATCGCCCGATGATCCCGAGGTGAAGCGCTTCGAAGGCATCGGCGACAGGGGCGGTCAGCGAGCATCCTCAGCCGCGACAGGCGCTCTTGATCGTCCGACTGGCAAGGAACCGGATGGCCGGCAGCCCGGCGCACACCAGGCCGGCTATTCCGCTCGGGTTGTCGATCTCGGCGGCAACAAGCGGCCCTATATGGAGCCGAGGGGTGGCTCGGTCGGCACATCTTCGAAAGTCGGCGATATCGAAAGCCCTGCCTGGCAAGAATACTTCTTCCTCGCGCCCAACGTGCGGTTTACCCGCACGCCGGACTATGAGCCCAAAAAGCCTCGCCCGCAGCACGAGCGTGGTGTCGAACAAGCCGATCCAGAGGTGTCCCCAACGCAACAGGCAAACGCGCAACCCTTCGTTGACGAGATGCCAGTCATGCCCTCGCTGCTGGCATTGCCGGCGGTGGCGAAAGGCCGTGCCGCTCACTTGGAAGCAGCCCAGCAGCCGCAGACCGGACGCGGAGCCGCCATGCCAAGACCGTCACCGTCGGCCACGGCTTCCGCTGCGCCGGGACATGCCGGCGACAAGATACGAGGTGTTCCGTCCAAGGCGCCGGTCACCGCCGCAACAGGACGAGCAACGGCGCGTATGATCGCTGTCCCGCAGCGCAGCACCCTGATCAAAACAGCCATTCCCGAACAGCCGCGTTGGCCCTACGTTTCGGATCATGCCTTCTTCGAGGTTATGGCGCCCTATTTGGTCGATGTTCGGTTGCCGGCCGGGCAGCCCAGCCCAGCCTCGCCCGCACCGGTTGCCGCGGTCCCCGTCGCCGCGATGCCGGTCGACATCCGCCCGACAACAGGGACCGATGCCACCTCACTGTTTCGTGTCATCGAATGTCTTCCAGGCCAGGCTTCGAAACCTTTGCCGGATGTCTGGCCGGCCAATTCGAATCGGGTTGTCGCCCAGCCCGACGTGCCAGCGAGCAACGCGCGAGCCGAGGCTGTCGCAATGCCCGCCGCCAAAAGCGATGCCGTTCCCGCGCCGGCCGTGCCAAGTGTGGACATCACCGTCAGGGCCGCTGCCGTTCGCTCTCCGCGCTTGCCTGGGGCCGGAAAGATCGTGCCGTCAACCGCAGGCGATCCCTATGAGCTTCCCTCGGAAGAGCTGTTGCAGCAGCCACCGGAGGGACAAGGCTTCTACATGTCGCAGGAACGGCTCGAGCAGAACGCCGATCTGCTGGAAAGCGTGCTCGAGGATTTCGGTGTGCGTGGCGAGATCATTCATGTTCGCCCCGGCCCGGTCGTCACGCTCTATGAATTCGAACCGGCGCCTGGCGTCAAATCCTCCCGTGTCATCGGGCTGGCCGACGATATCGCCCGCTCCATGTCGGCGGTTTCGGCGCGCGTCGCCGTCGTGCCTGGCCGCAACGTCATCGGCATCGAGCTTCCGAACGAGATGCGCGAAACCGTCTATTTCCGAGAACTGATCGAATCAGAGGGCTTCCGCAAGACGAGTTGCAAGCTGGCGCTGTGTCTCGGCAAGACGATCGGCGGTGAGCCTGTCATCGCCGAGTTGGCGAAGATGCCGCATTTGCTCGTTGCCGGCACCACCGGCTCCGGCAAGTCGGTTGCCATCAACACCATGATCCTGTCGTTGCTCTACCGGCTGAAGCCGGAAGAATGCCGGCTGATCATGGTCGATCCCAAGATGCTCGAGCTCTCCGTCTATGACGGCATCCCGCATCTGCTGACGCCCGTCGTCACGGACCCCAAAAAAGCCGTCACAGCGCTCAAATGGGCCGTGCGCGAAATGGAGGACCGTTACCGCAAGATGGCCCGGCTCGGCGTGCGCAACATCGACGGCTACAACGAGCGTGCTGCCGCTGCCCGCGACAAGGGCGAAACCGTCGTCATGACGGTGCAGACCGGGTTCGAAAAGGGCACCGGCGAGCCGCTTTTCGAGCAGCAGGAAATCGACCTTGCGCCGATGCCCTACATCGTCGTCATCGTCGACGAAATGGCCGACCTGATGATGGTCGCCGGCAAGGAGATCGAAGGCGCGATCCAGCGTCTGGCGCAGATGGCGCGCGCTGCCGGCATTCACCTGATCATGGCAACGCAGCGCCCCTCGGTCGACGTCATCACGGGCACGATCAAGGCCAACTTCCCAACCCGGATCTCCTTCCAGGTGACATCCAAGATCGACAGCCGCACCATCCTGGGCGAGCAGGGCGCCGAGCAGTTGCTTGGCCAGGGCGATATGCTGCACATGATGGGAGGCGGGCGCATTTCGCGCGTGCACGGTCCCTTTGTCTCCGACGCGGAGGTCGAGCATGTCGTTGCGCATCTGAAGGCGCAGGGCCGCCCAGAATATCTGGAAACCGTGACAGCCGACGAGGATGAGGAAGAGGAAGAGGACGACCAGGGCGCGGTCTTCGACAAGGGATCGGTTGCAGCCGAAGACAGCGATGCGATCTACGACGAGGCGGTCAAGGTGGTGGTGCGCGACAAGAAGTGTTCGACGTCCTACATCCAGCGCCGCCTCGGCATCGGCTACAACCGCGCCGCGTCCCTGGTCGAGCGTATGGAAAAGGAAGGATTGGTCGGCGCACCCAACCATGTCGGCAAACGCGAAATCATCATGGGCCGGCGCCAGCCGGCGACCGCGCCTGAGGATGATGGCACGGACTGATAGGCGGTCCGTTTGAAGCGTACATGAAAAAGACCGGTTGCCCGGTCTTTTTCACCACAAGCGCATTGGCCTCAGCCGATCGTCATCTCAGCCAATCGATTGGCCCGTCTTTGCCCAGTCGGCGAGGAAGGCGGCGAGGCCCTTGTCCGTCAGCGGATGGTTGACCAGTGCCTTCAGGGTCGCCGGCGGCGCGGTAACGACATCGGCGCCGATGAGTGCTGCCTGCTTGACGTGGTTCACGGTGCGCACCGAAGCGACAAGAATCTCGGTCTGGAAATCGTAATTGTCGTAGATCTGCCGGATCTCCTGGATTAGTTCCATGCCGTCGATGCCGATATCATCGATGCGGCCGACGAAGGGCGAGATGAACGACGCGCCGGCCTTGGCCGCCAGCAGTGCCTGGTTGGCCGAAAAGCACAGCGTGACATTGACCAGCCGGTTCATTTCGGTGCGGATCGTCTTGCAGGCCTTGAGGCCATCCAGCGTCAGCGGCACCTTGATGCAGACATTGTCGGCAATCTTGGCCAGAACCTTGGCCTGTTGCATCATCTCGGAATATTCGGTGGCGGTGACTTCGGCCGAGACCGGACCCTTGACGATGTCGCAGATCTGCTTGGTGACATCGGCGATCTTGCCGCCGGATTTCAGGATCAGCGAAGGATTGGTGGTGACACCATCGAGCAGCCCCAGATCGTTCAGCTCACGGATATCCTTGACATCGGCGGTGTCGACAAAAAATTTCATGGCGGGTCTCCTGAAGAATTTTATGTGCATGCCATGCACATTCGGGGTCGGCCTTTGATCTAGACCAAAGTCAGGGCAAGGTCACGCCTCATGATCGAAGATTCGCCCTTTGTCGCAGCCGCGCCGGTGCTGGTGCCGATGCCCGCCGAACGCCCCTACACCTATGCCGTGCCGGCCGGCATGCGCGTGGTGCCGGGCTCGATCGTGCGCGTGCCACTCGGTCCGCGCCAGGTCGCCGGCATCGTCTGGGACGGCGCCGTCGAGAAGGTCGACGCCAAGAAGCTGCGCCCCATCGAACAGGTCTTCGATTGTCCGCCAATCGATCGCGCCATGCGCCGCTTCGTCGACTGGGTGGCGCAATACACGCTGTCGCCGCCGGGCATGGTGGCGCGCATGCTGCTTCGGGCGCCGGAAGCATTCGACCCCGAACCATGGATCGAGGGACTGCAGCGCACGCTTCTCGCACCCGACAGGATGACGGGCGCCAGGCAGCGCGTGCTGGAGACGGCCGAAGGCGGGCTTGCCTGGACGCGGTCCGGCCTTGCCCATGCAGCAGGCGTGTCGTCGACGGTGATCGATGGCCTGAGGGCGCAAGGCGTGTTCGAGACGGTGATGATCCCGCCGCGCCCGGTGGTGGCCGCGCCCGATTCCGGCTACGCCATACCGGAACTGATGCCGGACCAGAGCGACGCGGCGCAGATGCTGCGCACCAATGTCGCAGCCGGCGTGTTCAACGTCGCGCTGCTCGACGGCGTCACCGGTTCGGGAAAGACGGAGGTTTATTTCGAGGCAGTGGCGGCCGCGCTCGACCAGGGCAAGCAGGTGCTGATCCTGCTGCCGGAAATCGCGCTGACGCATGCCTTTCTCGAGCGCTTCCAGCTGCGTTTCGGCGCCAAGCCGGGCGAATGGCATTCCGACCTGCCGCCGCGGATGCGCGAGAAAGTCTGGCGGCAAGTGGCGGAAGGCGGCGTGCGCGTCGTCGCCGGCGCGCGCTCGGCGCTGTTCCTGCCGTTCAAGGAGCTCGGCCTGATCGTCGTCGACGAGGAACACGACCCCGCCTACAAGCAGGAGGACCGCGTCTTCTACAATGCGCGCGACATGGCGGTGGTGCGCGGCCATATCGGCAGTTTTCCGGTCGTGCTGGCGTCGGCGACGCCGTCGGTCGAAAGCCGAGTCAACGCCAGCCAGGGTCGGTACAACAGGGCGGTGCTCTCCGCCCGCTTCGCCGAGGCAGCACTTCCCCACCTGAAGGCGGTCGACATGCGCCGCGCACCGCCGGCGCGTGGCGGTTTCCTGTCGCCGGTTCTGCTCGACCAGATGCGTCAGACGCTGGAGAGGCAGGAACAGTCGCTGCTGTTCCTCAACCGGCGCGGCTATGCGCCGCTGACGCTGTGCCGGGTCTGCGGCCACCGCTTCGGCTGCCCGGTCTGCTCGGCCTGGCTCGTCGAGCACAGGTTTCGCGGCCAGCTGGTCTGCCATCATTGCGGGCACAATGAGCGCCGCCCGGAAGCCTGTCCGGAATGCGGCACGCTCGACCATCTGGTCGCTTGCGGGCCAGGCGTCGAGCGCATCGCCGAGGAGGTCGTGATGCATTTCCCCGAGGCGCGCACCATCGTCTTGTCGTCCGACCTGATGGGGGGCGTGCGGCGGCTGCGGCTGGAGCTGGAGGCGATCGCTGATGGCGAGGCCGACATCGTCATCGGCACGCAGCTCGTCGCCAAGGGCCACAACTTTCCCAACATGACCCTGGTCGGCGTCGTCGATGCCGATCTCGGCCTTGCCAATGGAGATCCGCGTGCCGCCGAGCGCACGTTCCAGTTGCTCAGCCAGGTCACCGGCCGCGCCGGCCGCACCGGCAAGAAGAGCCTT
Source organism: Mesorhizobium sp. (assembly GCA_004017275.1). Taxonomy (GTDB): domain Bacteria; phylum Pseudomonadota; class Alphaproteobacteria; order Rhizobiales; family Rhizobiaceae; genus Mesorhizobium. The sequence continues at coordinate 137,195 of SAKE01000013.1, forward strand.
GGCATGCTGCAGACTTTTCAGCCCGACCACCCGGTGATGCGGGCAATCGTCTCCGGCGACGCCGAGGCTTTTTACGAGCGCGAGATTGCCAACCGCGAACGGGCTGCCCTGCCGCCCTTCGGCCGGCTGGCCGGTATCATCGTCAGTGCGGTGACGCGGGCTGAAGCCGAGGGCCATGCACGCGGCCTGCGCCGCGCCGCGCCCGAGGCGTCAGATCTGTTCGTGCTGGGCCCGGCGGAGGCGCCGCTGTCCCTGCTCGGCGGCCGCCACCGCTTCCGCCTGCTGATCCAAGGCGAACGGCGCGCCGACATGCAAGGGTTTATTCGTGCGATGCTGGCCAACGGGCCGAAGCAGCGCGGCTCGGTTAGAGTGCAGGTCGACATCGATCCGCAGAGCTTCTTGTAGCATGGCGTCCGACCGCTATCTTTAGAGAGCAACCCAAAAATGACTGCGAGCGGGTGAACATGAGTTTTCTAACAAATGCCGTTTTACTGGCGTTACGAGCCGGTTGGGTCATTTTGGGTATTTTCCTCGTTACAGGCCTGATTTTTAGCCACCACCCAATTCTGTATTGCCTTCTGTTTTTTGCGCTTATCATCGTGGCGAAGATTGGCTGGAACCATCTGAGGCCATGGCGTCGGGACGGGTACAGGTTCAGGTCGACTTCGATCCGCTGAAAGAGATCATCAGGCCCTTCCGGAGTGTCGCCGAATGAAAACCCTTGGCCTTCTCGGCGGCATGAGCTGGGAATCGACCGCCATCTACTATCGCTTGTTGAACGAGGTCGTGCGCGAGCGCCTTGGCGGGCTGCATTCGGCGAAACTGCTGCTGTGGTCCTTCGATTTTGCCGAGATCGCCGAGCGGCAGCATCATGGCGACTGGGACGGCGCTGGCGTGCTTCTGGCTGATGCCGCGCGCAGACTCGAGGCTGGCGGTGCGGAAGGTCTGCTTTTGTGCACCAACACCATGCACAAACTGGCCGACCAGGTGCAGGCGTCGGTGTCGATCCCGCTGATCCACATAGCCGATGCCACCGCGGTGGCGGTCAAGCGCGCCGGCATGCAGCGCCCGGCGCTGCTGGCGACGCGCTTCACCATGGAGCAGGATTTCTACAAGGACCGGCTTGTCGAGAAATATGGACTGCGACCGGTCGTGCCTGATGCACCCGGCCGCGAGATGGTCCATCGCGTCATCTACGAGGAACTGTGCCAGGGCATCGTCACGGAGATTTCCAAGGCGGCCTATGTCGCCGAGACTGAACGCCTGCGCCGCGAAGAGGCGGCGGACAGCGTCATCATGGGCTGCACCGAGATCACCATGCTCATCGGCCAGCAGGATTTCGACATTCCGGTCTTCGACACGACGCGCATTCACGCAGAGGCCGCTGTGGAATTCGCGCTCGGTTAATGCGCCTCTCCTAAAGTGCCGGGAGCCATCTGGCGCGGCGTTTTTCCTCCGCTAGAATGCCCGCAATTTCAAACCGGCATTTCGAGGGACAAGATGGATTTTGCGCTTCCGTGGCCGACGAGCCAGGGCGAATGGCTGGCCTGGTCGAGCGCCGTCGTCACCGTGCTGCTCGGTCTTTTGTTCTTTCTGGCGCCTGGCCTCGCCTTCCGTGCCCTGCGTTTGCAGGTCAAACCAGAGAAAGCGGCTGCGATCGCCGAAGGGCGTGGCAGGATGTCGGGCTTCTATCTGGGCGTCGGCCTGTGCTGCATTCTGCTGGCTCAGCCGCTGATCTACATGGCGCTCGGCTTCTCCTGGCTGTTCACCGCCTTCGGCCGCCTGCTGTCGATGATGTCGGATGGCGCCAACACGCCTTTCAATTGGGTTTCCATCGTGGTGGAATTGGCGCTCGCGGCTCTGCCGCTCGCCTTTGCCTTCGGTTTTCTGCCTTGAATCATTGGGTATTCCGCGATGCAAGGCGGGTGACTTTCGCCGGATGCGACAATAGTGCCTGAAAACCATGCGGAACGACGCATTGCGGTCTTAAAATGCCTGTGCTAGACGGCAATCGACTTTCGGCAGGGGATAGCGGAAGCCGCGCCTCCGTGCTCGAAAAAATGCAGTAAGGTCAAAGATTTAGCCAGAGTTTTTGCTCGCGCCAACAATCTGCGGCCTGTCAGACAAGAGAAAAGACGGTCCGTGGCTCAATCGTCATCGCCAATCTCAGGTGTCGCAGAACGCTATGCGGGTTCGCTGTTCGAACTCGCCCTGCAGGCAAATTCCGTCGCCAAGGTCGAGGCCGACCTCAGCAGCTTCGAAGCCATGCTCGCGGGCAGCGCCGACCTTACCCGGCTGATCAACAGCCCGGTGTTCTCCAGCGAGGACCAGGCCAAGGCCATCGCGGCGATCGCCGACAAGGCCGGGATCACCGGTCTCACCGGTAATTTCCTGCGCGTCGTCGCCGGCAACCGCCGGCTATTCGCCATTCCCGGCATGATCAGGGCGTTCCGCCAGATCGCCGCCGAACATCGCGGCGAGACCGCTGCTGAAGTGACGTCGGCGCACGAGCTGACGGCCGCCCAGCAGACCGAACTCAAGGCGGCGCTGAAGAGCGTTGCCGGCAAGGACGTGGCCATCTCCGTCACCGTCGATCCGTCGCTGCTCGGCGGGCTGGTGGTCAAGATGGGCTCGCGCCAGATCGATACGTCGCTCAAAACCAAACTCAATTCGCTCAAGCTTGCACTGAAAGAGGTCGGCTGATGGACATCCGCGCCGCGGAAATTTCCGCAATTCTGAAAGACCAGATCAAGAATTTCGGCAAGGAGGCCGAGGTCTCCGAAGTCGGACAGGTGCTGTCCGTCGGTGACGGTATCGCCCGTGTCTACGGCCTCGACAATGTCCAGGCCGGCGAAATGGTCGAGTTCCCCGGCGGCATCCGCGGCATGGCGCTCAATCTCGAAGCCGACAATGTCGGCGTCGTCATCTTCGGCGCCGACCGCGACATCAAGGAAGGCGACATCGTCAAGCGCACTGGCGCCATCGTCGACGTCCCCGTCGGCCCCGGCCTGCTCGGCCGCGTCGTCGACGCGCTCGGCAATCCGATCGACGGCAAGGGTCCGATCAAGGCAGTCGAGCGCAAGCGCGTCGACGTCAAGGCGCCCGGCATCATCCCGCGCAAGTCGGTGAACGAGCCGATGTCGACCGGCCTCAAGGCCATCGATGCACTGATCCCGGTCGGCCGCGGCCAGCGCGAGCTGGTCATCGGCGATCGCCAGACCGGCAAGACCGCCATCATCCTCGACACGATGCTCAACCAGAAGTCGGTGCACGACAACGGCCCCGAGAAGGAAAAGCTCTACTGCGTCTATGTCGCCGTCGGCCAGAAGCGCTCGACCGTCGCGCAGTTCGTCAAGGTGCTGGAAGAGCGCGGCGCGCTCGAATATTCGGTCATCATCGCCGCCACCGCTTCCGATCCGGCGCCGATGCAGTTCCTGGCGCCGTTCGCCGGCTGCACTATGGGCGAATATTTCCGCGACAACGGCATGCATGCGCTGATCAGCTATGACGATCTGTCGAAGCAGGCCGTCGCCTATCGCCAGATGTCGCTGCTGCTGCGCCGCCCGCCGGGCCGCGAAGCCTATCCGGGCGACGTCTTCTACCTGCACTCGCGCCTGCTCGAGCGCGCCGCCAAGCTCAACGACGATCTGGGCGGTGGTTCGTTGACCGCCCTGCCGATCATCGAGACGCAGGCCAACGACGTGTCGGCCTATATCCCGACCAACGTGATCTCGATCACCGACGGCCAGATCTTCCTCGAAACCAACCTGTTCTTCCAGGGCATCCGGCCCGCGGTGAACGTCGGCCTGTCGGTCAGCCGCGTCGGCTCGGCCGCGCAGATCAAGGCGATGAAGCAGGTTGCCGGCTCGATCAAGGGCGAGCTCGCGCAGTACCGCGAAATGGCGGCCTTCGCGCAGTTCGGCTCGGATCTCGACGCCGCCACGCAGCGCCTGCTCAACCGCGGGTCGCGCCTGACCGAACTCCTGAAGCAGCCGCAGTTCTCGCCGCTGAAGACGGAAGAGCAGGTCGCTGTGATCTTCGCCGGCGTCAACGGCTATCTCGACAAGCTGCCGGTTAACCAGGTCGGCAAGTTCGAGCACGGCCTGCTCAGCCACATGCGTGCGGCCGGCAAGGACGTTCTCGACGCCATCCGCAAGGAAAAGGCGCTGTCGGACGATCTGCGCGCCAAGCTGAAGGCCGAGATCGACGCTTTCGCCAAGACCTTCGCCTGAGCGAATTGCAAGACGGGATCAGGTTTGAAGCATGCCTTCATTAAAAGACCTTCGTAACCGTATCGCCTCGGTCAAGGCGACGCAGAAGATCACCAAGGCGATGCAGATGGTCGCCGCGGCGAAGCTGCGCCGTGCGCAAGAGGCTGCGGAAGCGGCGCGCCCCTATTCGGAGCGCATGGGTTCTGTGCTGGCCAACATCACCCAGGCGATCGGCGGCGGCGGCGATGCCCCGGCGCTGATGACCGGCACCGGCAAGGACGACGTGCATCTGCTCGTCGTCTGCACCGCCGAGCGCGGCCTGTGCGGCGGCTTCAATTCGCAGATCGCCCGCCTTGCCCGCGACCACATCCGCAAGCTTTTGGCCGACGGCAAGCAGGTCAAGATCATCTGCGTCGGCAAGAAGGGTTTCGACATCCTGCGCCGCGACTATGCGTCGCTGATCATCGACCGTGTCGATCTGCGCGAGGTCAAGACGCTTGGTTTCGTCAACGCCGATGCCATCGCCAAGAAGGTCATCCACCTCTTCAACGAGGGCGGCTTCGACATCTGCACGCTGTTCTATTCGCAATTCAAGTCGGTGATCAGCCAGATCCCGACCGCGCAGCAGATCATTCCGGCAGGCGTTGCTTCGGCTCAGGCGGAAGTGACGGATGGCGGCAACGCCGTCTATGAATACGAACCGGAGCCGGGCGAAATCCTCTCCGATCTCATTCCGCGCAACATTTCCGTGCAGGTTTTCCGGGCGCTGCTCGAAAACGCCGCCGGCGAAATGGGCGCCAAGATGAGCGCCATGGACAATGCGACGCGCAACGCCGGCGAGATGATCAACAAACTGTCGATCACCTACAACCGCCAGCGGCAGGCGCAGATCACCAAGGAACTGATCGAAATCATTTCGGGCGCCGAGGCGCTCTAGGCGCGGTTCGCGGGTTTTTCGCCCGCGACCGGACCGCGTGAGAAACAAAGGACGAAAAAGGGTAAAGACGATGGCGAAAGCAGCGACCCCCCAGAAGGCAACACCCAAGACGGCAGCCCCCAAGGCCGCAGCCGCGAAGACCGCAGCCCCCGCGAAGGCGGCAAAGGCTCCAGCAGCAGCCGCGAAGGCGGCCCCGGCCAAGGCGGCAGCACCGGCAAAGGCCGCGGCTGCCAAGACATCGGCAGTGGCCAGCAAGGCAACCGGCGTTGTCGGCAAGGTCCGCCAGGTCATCGGCGCCGTTGTCGACGTGCAGTTCGGCGATCACCTGCCGGCGATCCTGAACGCGCTCGAGACGACCAATGTCGGCAACCGCCTTGTGCTCGAAGTCGCCCAGCATCTGGGTGAAAACACCGTGCGCTGCATCGCCATGGACTCGACCGAAGGTCTGGTTCGCGGCCAGGAAGTGCGCGATACCGGCGCGCCGATCACCGTGCCGGTCGGCCCGGGCATGCTCGGCCGCATCATCAACGTCATCGGCGAGCCGGTCGACGAAGAAGGCCCGGTCGACGCGACCGAATTGCGCTCCATCCACCAGCCGGCTCCGACCTATGTCGAGCAGTCGACGGAAGCCCAGATCCTGATCACCGGCATCAAAGTGCTCGACCTCCTGGCTCCCTACGCGAAGGGCGGCAAGATCGGCCTGTTCGGCGGCGCCGGCGTCGGCAAGACCGTGCTGATTCAGGAACTGATCAACAACATCGCCAAGGCGCATGGCGGCTATTCGGTGTTCGCCGGCGTCGGTGAGCGTACCCGCGAAGGCAACGATCTCTATCACGAGTTCATCGAATCCGGCGTCAACAAGAAGGGCGGCGGCGAAGGCTCCAAGGCTGCTCTTGTGTACGGCCAGATGAACGAGCCGCCGGGCGCGCGCGCCCGCGTCGGCCTGACCGGCCTGACGGTTGCGGAATATTTCCGTGACCAGGGCCAGGACGTGCTGTTCTTCGTCGACAACATCTTCCGCTTCACGCAGGCGGGTTCGGAAGTGTCGGCTCTGCTCGGCCGCATTCCTTCAGCGGTGGGCTATCAGCCGACGCTCGCCACCGACATGGGCGCGTTGCAGGAGCGCATCACCACCACCACCAAGGGCTCGATCACCTCGGTGCAGGCCATCTACGTGCCCGCCGACGATTTGACCGATCCGGCGCCGGCGACCTCGTTCGCCCACCTTGACGCGACGACGACGCTCAACCGCGCCATCGCCGAAAAGGGTATCTATCCGGCCGTCGATCCGCTGGATTCGACCTCGCGCATGCTCGACCCGCTGGTCGTCGGCGACGAGCACTATGGCGTCGCCCGCCAGGTGCAGTCGATCCTTCAGCGCTACAAGTCGCTGCAGGACATCATCGCCATCCTGGGCATGGACGAGCTGTCGGAAGAGGACAAGCAGACCGTGGCCCGCGCCCGCAAGATCGAGCGCTTCCTGTCGCAGCCGTTCTTCGTCGCCGAAGTGTTCACCGGCGCGCCCGGCAAGCTGGTCGACCTCGCCGACACCATCAAGGGCTTCAAGGGCCTCTGCAACGGCGATTACGACCACCTTCCGGAAGCTGCCTTCTACATGGTCGGCGGCATCGAGGAAGCGGTCGAGAAGGCACAGCGCCTGGCGGCTGAAGCGGCGTAATCAAGCGAATAGCGAATAGGGAGTAGCGAATAGGGGTTTATGAGACGAGCGAGTTTCTTCACTACTCGCTACTCACTATTCCCTATTCGCTAGATTGATCATGGCTGAAGCTTTCAAATTCGAACTGGTCTCGCCGGAGCGTCTGCTTGTTTCCGAGCAGGTCGAATCGGTCGTCATTCCGGGTGCCGAAGGCGAGATGACCGTGATGGCGCATCACGCGCCGGTCATGACCACGATCAAGCCGGGCGTCGTCACGGTGAAGACCTCGGCGGGCGGCGAAGAGCGCTATGTGGTGTTCGGCGGCTTCGCCGACATCGTTCCGGCCGGCTGCACGCTGCTGGCGGAATCGGCTGTCGCGGTCAAGGATGTCGACCGCGCCGATCTCGCGCGCCGCATCCAGGAAGCCAAAGAAGACGCCGCCGACGCCAAGGACGACCAGGCCCGCAGCAAGGCCGAACAGTTCCTTAGCCAGCTCACGACGCTGGAAGGCGCTATCCTGCCGGCGTAAGGCTGGCTATCTCCTCGCCATAGGGTGGAGCGAGCGCGAAGCGCAGACTCCGGAATTCATACCTTCACATTCACATTGGTAGCGCAGGACGGGCGTTCTGTCGCGATCCTTGGCGCCCCCCTCTGTCCTGCCGGACATCTCCCCCACGAGGGAGGAGATTGGCAGCTCGGATGTCGGCGCTCTTCCTGTAACGTTAGAGATTTGCGGAAGCCGTGGTGACGGCCGATCTCCCCATCTGTGGGGGGAGATGTCCGGCAGGACAGAGGGGAGCGCTGTCCCACCAACGTCAACCGAGCGCGGCGAGTGCAAGGGTTACCCCGCCTTGCCGCAGACGGACCAAGTGGGCGGCCGCGAGTTCAACCAGCGTCTGGCGCTCGGCGCTGCTCCCGGCGAAGCCGGCGAGGTCGAACACAGCCGCCACCGTCTCTTCCGTCGGCAGGCTTCGGCCAAAAAGCGCCGTCAATCGTTCATCGAGCGGATCGGTGAAATGGCTCTCCGGCAAGGTCTTGCCACGCGCCTCGCAGGCGGCAATCCAGGCGGCGATCACCAGTGTCAGGTGTTCGGGCACAGAACCGGCTTCGATGCACTCCAAGGCGGAAGCGACGATACGCTGTGGCAGTTTCTGGCTGCCGTCATTGGCGATCTGCGCGGTGCGATGGGCAAGTGCTGTGTTGGAAAAACGCTCGGCGAGTTCCGCAGTATAGGCGGATGTGTCGAGCCCGGCGTCCGCCGGCAATGTCGGGATGGCCTCGGCCCACAATCTGTCGACGAATTGCCGGATCGCTGGATCTGCGAAGGCGCGGTCGACGGTGGCGTGACCGCTGAGCAGGCCGAGATAGGCGATGGCCGAATGCGAGCCGTTGAGCAGCCGGAGCTTCATGTCCTCGAACGGCCTGACATCGTCGACCATGGTGACGCCGAACTTTTCCCACGCCGGGCGACCCTGCGGGAAATTGTCTTCGACCACCCATTGGCAGAACGGCTCGGTCATCACCGGCCAGGCGTCCTCGACACCGAGTTCTTCTGCGATCCGCGTCCGGTCGACATCGGTGGTTGCAGGCACGATGCGATCGACCATGCTGGATGGAAACGCGAGCTGATGGGCGATGTGGTCGGCGAGTCCGGCATCGCCCGTCACGCCAAGCTTGGCGTCGCGCAATTCGGCGAATTCGACCAGCAGCCGGTGCAGCGTGGCGCCGTTGGCCGGCAGGTTGTCGCAACACAGAACGGTGAAGGGAGGCGTGCCGGCGGCGCGTCGCCGGGCAAGCGCCTCGGCTAGGAAACCATGCGCTGTCTTCGGCAATTCGGGGGTTGCCAGATCATGAACGATATCGGGATGAGCGGTGTCCAATCCGCCGCCCGCTGCCCTCAGATAGGCCTTTTCGGTAATGGTCAGCGTGACGATGCGGGTGCGCGGATCGGTCAGCGCGGCCAGCACCGCGCCAGGGTCCTCCGGCGCCACCAGCATCGCGCCAATCGAGCCGATGACCTGAAGCTTTTCGGCTCCACTGCTTCTGATCGCCAGCGTGTAGAGCCCATCCTGCGGCGTGAGCGCGTCGCGTGTGTCGGCGCTGCGCAGCGAAACGCCGACGATCCCCCAATCCGTTTCGCCAGCCGCCAGGCAGTCGTCGACATAGGCCGCCTGATGCGCGCGATGGAAGGCGCCGACACCGAGATGGACGATGCCCGGAACCACCTTGTTGCGAGCATACGAAGGTATCGCGACCAAAGCCGGCAGTGCCAGCATTGTCTCGCCGGAAAGGCGTCTGCTCGTCGTGGTACGGCTGGTTTGTTCGGATGGCATGAAATCGCCCTCGGGGAGTGGTCGGCAAGCGGCCTAACATCCGATCTCATGCCACACAATGGGTCGAAAAGTCATCATACAACAATCTAATTTTTGTATGTTGACATTATTTCTTGCCGACTCTACCGATAGCGGCGGCTCTGGGAGGATTGCCGTGGCACTGACTGATGCGGATTTGCTGTTTCCCGCCGAGGCGCAGTCGCGCTCGATCGCCCGTGATCTCTATACCGGGATCAAGAACCTGCCCCTGGTCAGCCCGCATGGTCACACCGATCCGCGCTGGTATGCGCTGAACGAGCCGTTCCCGGATCCGGCGCAACTGCTCATCGTTCCGGACCACTACATCTTCCGCATGCTGTTCAGCCAAGGCATCCGCCTTGAGGATCTCGGCGTGGCGACGCTGGACGGCGCGCCAGTCGAGACCGACGGCCGGACGATCTGGCGGCGTTTTGCCGAGCACTATTATCTGTTTCGCGGTACGCCGACACGGCTGTGGTTCGACCATGTGCTCGCCGATCTGTTCGGCATCGACGAACCGCTGACTGTCGCGACCGCCGACCGCCACTACGACACCATCGCGACCTTGCTGCAGTGGGAGAACTTCCGGCCTCGAGCCCTGTTCGAGCGTTTCAACATCGAGGTCATCGCGACCACGGAAGGCGCGCTCGACGACCTCAAATGGCACCAGATGATCCGTGACAGCGGCTGGCAGGGCCGGGTCGTCACCGCCTATCGGCCGGATGCCGTCGTCGATCCCGATTTCGAAGGGTTTTCAACCAATCTCGACCGGCTCGGCGAGATCACCGGCTGCGACACCGGCAGCTGGGGCGGCTATCTCGATGCGCATCGCCAGCGGCGCGCGTTCTTCAAGAGCTTTGGTGCGACCTCGTCCGATCACGGCCACCCGACGGCCGAGACCGCCAATCTTTCAGATGCGGCGGCCGGAGAGCTGTTTAGCCGCATCCGCCATGGTTCAGACGACGAGCGCGAGCGAAAGCTGTTTCGTGCCCAGATGCTGACCGAGATGGCCAAGATGAGCCTTGACGACGGGCTTGTCCTGCAGATCCATCCCGGCTCCTGGCGCAACCATTCGCCTGCGGTTTTCCAGAAATTCGGCCGCGACAAGGGCTTCGATATCCCGACCCGGACCGACTATGTGACGGCGCTGAAGCCACTGCTCGACCGCGTCGGGCTGGAACGCGATCTCACCGTCATCCTCTTCACGCTCGACGAAACCAGCTATGCGCGTGAGCTGGCGCCGCTGGCCGGCGTCTATCCCGCGCTGAAACTCGGGCCGGCCTGGTGGTTCCACGATAGCCCGGAAGGCATGCGGCGCTTCCGCGAGATGACCACCGAGACGGCCGGCTTCTACAACACCGTCGGCTTCAATGACGACACCCGCGCCTTTCCATCGATCCCGGCGCGTCACGATGTTGCCCGGCGGGTCGACTGCGCGTTCCTCGCGCGTCTCGTTGCCGAACACCGGCTGCGCGAGGACGAAGCGCATGAGCTGGCGAGGGCGCTTGCCTACACGCTTGCGAAGAAGGCGTACCGGCTCTGAGCCGGGCGTTTTGGTTTTAAACGGGAGGAAGTCATGTTGCATTTCTTGAAATTGACGGCAGCCACATTCACCTTCGGCTCGCTGCTGATTGGTATTGCCAACGCCGAAACCGTGCTGCGATCGGCCGATACGCATCCAGATGGCTACCCGACCGTCGACGCGGTCAAATATATGGGAGAGCTAATCAAGGAGCGCACCAAGGGCGCATACTCCGTCGAAGTTTATCACTCGGCACAGCTCGGCGAGGAAAAGGACACTATCGAACAGACCCAGGCGGGCGTGCTGGACCTCAACCGCGTCTCGATGGGACCTTTCAACGGTATCGTGCCGGAGACCGCAGTACCGTCGCTGCCCTACATTTTCCGCTCGGTCGAGCATATGCGCCATGTCATGGACGGGCCGATCGGCGAGCAGATACTCAAGGCATTCGAGGCGCATAATCTGGTTGGTCTTGCCTTCTACGATTCCGGCGCCCGCTCCTTCTACAACACCAAGAAGGACATCGCCTCGATCGCCGATCTGAAAGGCATGAAGTTCCGCGTCATCCAGTCGGACGTGTTCGTCGACATGGTCAATGCGTTGGGCGCCAACGCCACGCCGATGGCTTATGGCGAGGTCTATTCGGCTTTGGAGACCGGAGTCATCGACGGCGCAGAGAACAACTGGCCGAGCTTCGAATCCGCCAAACACTTCGAGGTCGCCAAACACTACACGCTCGACCAGCACCAGATCGTGCCCGAGGTTCTCGTGATGTCGAAGGCGAGCTGGGACAAGCTGTCGCCGGGCGACCAGGCGATCGTGCGGCAGGCGGCCAAGGACAGCGTCGTCAAGATGCGTGAGCTATGGGATGCGCAGGAGAAGAAGTCGCGCGACATCGTCGAGCAAGCCGGCGTCAAGGTCAGCGAGATCGACAAGCAGCCGCTGATCGACGCCATGAAGCCGGTCTACGAGAAATATCTCTCGACCCCCGAATTGAAAGATCTCGCTGCGCGCATCCAGGCGACCAAGTGAGTCCAGGCGATGGGGAGCGTCGGCGCTCCCCATCGCCTGCCCGGCGCAGGCCAATCGGAGGAGGGTATTGATGGCGGACAGGAACACTACGAGAAGAGGCGCCGCGTCGCTTGCGGACGCGTCGCCCTTGCGACGCTTCAGCGCCATTTTGAGCAGGCTGTGCGACCTCTCTCTTTATCTGGCCGGCATCGGGCTCGTCGCCATGACCGCGCTCGTCGCCTACCAGGTGTTTTCCCGCTTTATCCTCAATGCGTCGCCGAGCTGGACCGAGACCAGCGCCATCATGGTGATGAGTTGGTTCATCTTCCTCGGTGCCGCCGTCGGGGTGCGCGAGAATTTCCACATGGGGTTCGACGTGCTGCTCTATGTCCTGCCCCAAGGCAGCAAGGGTGCGTTGCGGACGGTTTCCGACCTCGTCGCGCTGGCCTTCGGCATCGGCATGGTGTGGTACGGGGCCAAGCTTGTCGGGCTGACATGGCAATCGACGATCCCGGCGCTCGGACTCCCCGGCGGTTTCGACTATCTGCCGTTGACGGCGGGTGGCGCGCTGATCAGCCTGTTTTCGCTGGAGCGCATGATGCTGAGATGGGCCGGGGTCGATGTCGACAAGGATATCAATCTCGAAGAGGTGCCCGAAATGCCAGCCGTACAGGAAGCCTAGACGATGGAAATCTGGATCCTGTTCGGCGTTTTCACGCTGCTTATGTTCATCGGCACGCCGATCGCGTTCTGCCTCGGCGCCGCCAGCTTCGCCACCATCGTCTATCTCGGCCTGCCGCCGCTGGTGGTGTTCCAGCGGTTGAATTCCGGCATGAGCGTCTTTTCGCTGATGGCTATTCCGTTCTTCATCTATGCCGGTGACCTGATGGTGCGTGGCGGCATCGCCCAGCGCATCGTCGCCTTCGCCGGCTCGCTGGTCGGTCACATGCGCGGCGGCCTCGGCCAGGTGAACATCATCGCCGCGACCCTGTTCGGCGGCATCTCCGGTTCGGCGGTTGCGGAAGCGGCGGCCGTCGGCGGGCTGATGATCCCGCAGATGAAGGAACGCGGCTATGGCGCCGACTATGCGGTCAATGTGACCTCGATGGCGGCACTGATCGCGCTTTTGCTGCCACCGTCTCAGAACATGATCATCTATTCGATCGCCGGCGGCGGTAAGATTTCGATCGCCGACCTGTTCACCGCCGGCATCCTGCCCGGCCTGCTGCTTGCCGTGTCGCTGATGGTCACCGCCTATGTTGTGGCGCGTCAGCGGGGCTATCCGATCGAGCCGTTCCCCGGTTTTGCCCGGGCCGGCCGTCTGTTCCTCATCTCGGTTCCGGGCCTGCTGCTTATCGGCATCATCTTCGGCGGCGTGCGCTCGGGCGTCTTCACCGCCAGCGAAAGCTCCTGCATTGCGGTCATCTACGCCTTGCTGGTCACCGTTCTTGGCTATCGCTCGATGCAATGGAGCGACTTCGTCCATGCCACGATGGGGGCGGTGCGCACCACGGCCATGGTGCTGCTGATCATCGGCATGGCCGCTTCGTTCAGCTGGCTGATGGCCTATCTCAGGGTGCCGGCGGCCTTGATCGCCGGCATGAATGCCATCTCCACCGACCCGCTGGTCGTGCTCTTGCTGCTCAACGTCCTGATGCTCCTGCTCGGCACCTTCATGGATATGGGGCCGATGATCATTATCTGCACGCCGATCTTCCTGCCGCTGGTTACGCATTACGGCGTCGACCCAGTGCATTTCGGCGTCATCACCATCCTCAATCTTGGCATCGGGCTGAACACGCCGCCGGTCGGCACCGTGCAGTTCGTCGCCTGCGCGGTGGGCAAGATCACGGTGTGGGAAGCGATGCGCTCGATCTGGCCGTTCTATGGCGCCGGTATCGTGGTTCTCGGGCTGGTGACCTATATTCCGGCCATCTCGCTCTGGCTGCCAAGTGTCTTCAAATAAGGGCGTGTTCAAATAGGGGGCAAGATGGCATCGGATACCGCAACCGACCTCAGGGTCGAGAGAAAGCCAAAACTGTCGGAGACCGTCGTCGCGGCGATCCGCAAGCAGCTGCAGGCGGGCGAGATCCTGCCTGGCCACAAATTGCCGACCGAAGGCCAGTTGACCGAAACCTTCGGCGTCAGCCGCACCGTCATCCGCGAGGCGCTGGCCAAGCTTGCCGCCGACGGCCTGGTCGAGCCGCGCCAGGGCGCTGGCGTCTTCGTTACCGAGCACATCTCGACGATGTTCGGCGCGCTGGCCGCCGACATGGGCAGCAAAGACTCGATCGCGCTCAACGTGCTCGAAGTGCGGCTCGCGATCGAGATCGAATCGGCCGGGATCGCCGCCATCCGTCGCAACGCCGCGCAGGAGGCGGCGATCCAAGAAGCCTTCTTCGAGTTCGAGCGGCTGCTGCTTGCCAGCGAGCCGACCGGTCCGGCCGACCTCGCCTTCCATCGCGCCATCGCCAGCGCCACCAACAACCCGTTCTATGTCGAGATGCTCGACGTGCTCGGCCGGCGCGCCATTCCGTGCGACGTGACCTCGCCCTGGTCGACCGAACTGGTGCAATCCGACGCCTACCAGCGCGGGCTGCAGCGCGAGCATCTGGTGATTCTGAACGCGATCACATCAGGCGATGCCGAAGCCGCACGCGAGGCGATGCGGGCGCACCTCACTGCCAGCCAGCAGCGTTACCGCGAGCGCCTGCATGCGCGTCAGGCCTTTTATGCCAGTTCGGTCAAGGCCGCTGCCGGCGAATAATCCATCTCAAGTCAGGACGAAAATGAGCCAGAGCCATACCGACTATACATCACGCTTTGCCATCGACCCGATTGCAGCGGCGGCAATGGGAACCGACGAGCTGCGTCACAATTTCCATATTGACGGCCTGTTCCAGCCCGGCCGCATCAGCCTGACCTACACCCATTACGACCGCATGATCGTCGGCGGCGCCGTGCCGGTGGCGGCGCCACTCCCGCTGGAAGCGATCAAGCCAACCGGGACAAAAGGTTTTCTCGACCGGCGCGAGTTGATCGTCGTCAATATCGGTGGCGCCGGTGTCATCAGGGCAGGTGGCCAGTCCTTCGAATTGCGGGCGCGCGACATGCTTTATCTCGGCATGGGCACACAGGATGTGTCCTTCGCCTCTGTGGACAACGGTGCGCCAGCGAAGTTCTATCTGCTCAGCGCGCCGGCGCATCAGGCTCATCCCAGCCGGCTGATCCGCATCGGCGATGCCAAGCGCCTCGATCTCGGCAGCAACGATGCCTGCAACGAGCGCTCGATCTTCCAGTTCATCCATGCCGAGGGCGTGAAGACCTGCCAGTTGGTGGTCGGCATGACTCAGTTGGCTCCCGGATCGGTGTGGAACACCATGCCGTGCCATGTGCACGACCGGCGCATGGAGGCCTATCTCTATTTCGATCTGCCGGAGACGGCGCGCGTCTTCCACTTCATGGGCGAGCCGGACGAAACGCGCCATATCGTCATGGGCAATGAGGAGGCTGTGCTGTCGCCGGGTTGGTCGATCCATTCGGGCGCCGGGACGTCCAACTACGCTTTCATCTGGGCGATGGCCGGCGACAATGTCGACTACACCGATGTCGACCCGGTGGCGTTGGACGATCTGCGGTGAGCGACCTCTCCGCCTTCAGCCTGACCGGCAAACGCATCCTGGTCACCGGCGCCAACACCGGCATCGGCCAGGGCATTGCAATCTCGATCGCACGCGCCGGCGGCACGGTGGTCGGCGTCGGCCGTTCGTCGATGGGCGATACGGCCAGCAAGATCGCAACGATGGGTGGACGATTCGAGGCGGTGAGCGCCGATCTTGCCGACACATCGGCCGCCGGTCCATTGCTCGACCGCGTGTGGGACGAAAGCGGCCCGCTGGACGGGCTGGTCAACAATGCAGGCATCATTCGGCGCGCCGATGCCGTCGATCTCAGCGAGGCCGATTGGGACGACGTCATGGACGTCAATCTAAAGACGGTGTTTCTGCTCTGCCAAAGCTTTGCCAGGCGTGCCCTAGCAGGTGGCCGCCAGGGCAAGATCGTCAACATCGCCTCGGTGCTGAGCTTCCAGGGCGGCATCCGTGTCGCGTCCTACACCGCCTCGAAGCATGGCGTGCTCGGCATCACCCGGCTGCTCGCCTGCGAATGGGCGGCAAAGGGCATCAACGTCAACGCTATCGCGCCGGGCTATATCGAGACCAACAACACGCAGGCGCTGCGCGCCGATCCGGACCGCAGCGCCGCCATCCTGGCGCGCATCCCAGCTGGCCGCTGGGGTGAGGCGGGCGACATTGGCGACGCAGCCGTGTTCCTGCTGGCGCCGGCATCGAACTACATGCATGGCGCGGTGGTGGCGGTGGATGGCGGCTGGCTGGCGCGCTAGGTTTTGACGCAATTCCGGACGGAAAACCGTTTCACACTTTTCCTGGAATTGCTCTGAGGAGACGACGATGACCGCAAAGATTTTCGCGCATGCCGGCGAGGGCACGTGGACAGCGACGCCGGACGGCAACAGGCGACGCGTTCTCCTGCACACCGATGAATTGATGCTGGTCGAGTTCGGCTTCGACAAGGGTGGCGTCGGTGCCCTGCATTCGCACCCGCATGTGCAGGCAAGCTATGTCGCCGAGGGCCGCTTCGAGGTGTTCATCGACGGCCGGACGGAAATCCTTGAGGCCGGCGGCAGCTTCATCGTACCGTCCGGTCTTGTGCATGGGGTCAAGGCGCTGGAAGCAGGGCGGCTGGTCGACAGCTTTACGCCGCACCGGGCCGATTTTCTCGCCGCGAGCAGTTGAGAGCGGAAGAAAATGACCCGCACCCCAAAGGAGGCGCGGGTCTGTTGCCTGGGCGCTTGTGGCGCCGCGGTACTCAAGACATCACCGCAGGCTGAGGACCCTGCCGCACCGTGGTGAAGATAGTCTTAATGCGCCGGCTGGCGGCCGCGTCCGGTCAGGTGATCTGCCGGAGCAGGCCGAAAAGCCGCTCGAACGTCTTGCCGTAGGGCGGACGCAACATAGCTCCCGCGCTCAGCCGGGACTGCAGGAAAACCGGCTTCTCCTTGCTGAAGGTGCGGAAACCCCATTCGCCGTGATAGGCGCCCATGCCGCTGGCGCCGACGCCGCCGAAAGGCTGGTTCTCCTGCACCAGATGCAGCATGCAGTCGTTGATGGTGACGCCGCCGGCAACCGTCTCGTGCAGGATGCGCTGCCGGTTGCCGCTGTCGCGGCCGAACCAGTAGAGCGCCAACGGCCGATCCGCCCCGTTCACATGGGCTATCGCCTCGTCGACGGTGCCGTACTCGACGATCGGCAGCACCGGGCCAAAGATCTCTTCGTGCATCAGCCGCAGGTTTGCGCCGGCATTGCGGACCAGGGTCGGCGGCAGCTTCCGGCTGGTGGCGCCGAGTTCCTCGCCGGCCGGGTTGATTTCGGTGATGTCGGCGCCGGCATCGCGGGCCTCGACGATCATGTCGCGCAGGCGCTGGTGGTGCCGCTCGCTGATGATGGCGGTATAATCGGGGTTGTCGCGCAAGGTCGGGTAGAGCTTTGCGATCGCCATTGCGAGCTTGGCGGCGACCGTGCCCGCCTGCCCCTTCGGCACCAGCAGATAATCCGGCGCGATGCAGGTCTGCCCGGCATTCAAGAGCTTGCCGTAGGCAACGCTGGATACCGCCGCATCGAGGTCGCAGGATGCATCGAAGATTGCCGGCGACTTACCGCCAAGTTCGAGCGTGACCGGCGTCAGGTTGGCGGCCGCCGCGATCGCGACCTGGCGGCCGACCGATGTCGAGCCGGTGAACAGCAAATGATCGAAAGGCATCGACACGAAGGCCTTTCCCATCTCCGCATCGCCAGTGATGACGCTGAGCTCATCGGCAGTGAAATGCTCGGCAACGAGTTTGGCCAGCAGCGCCGAAAATGCCGGCGTCAGTTCGGAAGGTTTTATGAGCACGCGATTGCCCGCGGCGAGTGCCGCCGTGACCGGCGCCACGGTGAGTTGGAAAGGATAATTCCAGGGCGACACGATGCCGACGACACCGAGCGGCTGCGCGACGAGCCGGTTTCTGCCCGGCAGGAACGGCAGGGTGGTGGCAACGCGGCGCTCCCGCATCCAGCCCCTGAGATGAGACAGCGCGTGGCGGATGCCGGCGCGCACGACAAACAGTTCCGCAAGCCGCGTCTCATGCGCGGAGCGGCCGCCAAAGTCGGCGTCGATGGCTGCGCAAATGTCGGCCTCGTGCCGCTCGGTCAGCGCCAGCAGGCGCTTCAGGCGATCCCTGCGCACGCCAAGGTCCGGGAAGGGCTGCGCCTCGAAAGCCGCACGCTGCAACCCGAATCGCTCGCCGAGAACATCCTGTCTGGTCTGCAGCATCGCGCCCTCCCTGGCTTGCCGGGCTGAGCTTACATCGTGGTGCGTGGAGGAATCCAGCGGGGGTGCAGGTGTCCTTGGGGAAGCCGCAGGCTACGACCACCTGTTCCTGTTGTGGCGTGACGACAGCTGCGCTAAGCCAAGGTACCCATGCAGAGAGTCGTTTTGACCGGTTTCCACATCCTCTCCAGTCCACGATATTCCAGCCCGGTGTCTGCCTGATGCAATCACCGGCAGCGAGCGTTCGGGCAGAGGACCCCAAGCGGCGCGTCCTGAAGGACGTGTTTGGCTTCGATGATTTTCGCCCTGGCCAGGCCGATGTCATGGATGCGCTGCTGGCCGGCCGTCATGTGCTGGCCGTGATGCCGACGGGCGCCGGCAAGTCGCTTTGCTACCAGGTTCCGGCGCTGGTCCTGGGCGGGCTGACCATTGTCGTTTCGCCGCTGGTGGCACTGATGCAGGATCAGGTCGCCGCTTTGCGCCTTGCCGGCGTGGCGGCGGATACGATCAATTCCTCGATCGACCGCGATGCCAACATCGCCGCATGGCGGCGCGTCGCTTCGGGCCAGACGCGCCTGCTCTATCTCGCGCCGGAGCGGTTGATGACCGAGCGGATGCTCGACGCGCTGGCCAGGCTCGATATCAGCCTGATCGCTGTCGACGAGGCGCATTGCATCTCCCAATGGGGGCCGGCGTTCCGGCGCGAATATGAGGACCTGTCGCGGCTGCGCGGAATTTTCCCTGACGTGCCGATCATCGCGCTGACGGCGACGGCGGACGAAGGCACGCGCACCGACATCGAAGCGCGGCTGTTCGCCGAGCGCGTCGAGACCCTGGTGCTTGGCTTCGACCGGCCGAACATCAAGCTTGCGATCGAGGCCAAGCAGGACAGCAAGCGGCAATTGCTGCGCTTCGTCGAGCGTCATCCCGGCCGCAGCGGCATCGTCTACTGCCTGTCGCGCAAGAAGACGGAGGAGATGGCGGCCTTCCTCGAGAAGAACGGCGTCACCGCGCTCGCCTATCATGCCGGCATGAGCAAGGAGGCTCGCGACGCCAACCAGAACAGCTTCATGACCCTGTCCGGCGTCGTCATGGTGGCGACCATCGCCTTCGGCATGGGCATCGACAAGCCTGATGTCGCCTATGTCTTCCACACCGACATGCCGGGCAGCCTGGAGGCCTACTACCAGGAGATCGGCCGCGCCGGCCGTGATGGGCGGGACGCCGAGGCCCATATGCTGTTCGGCCTTGGCGATATCCGCATGCGCCGGATGTTTATTGACGACGAGGACGCTGCCGTGGAGCACAAACGGCGTTCGCATCGGCGGCTCGATACGCTGATCGGCTATTGCGAGACGGCGCAGTGCCGCCGCCAGGTGCTGCTTGGCTATTTCGGCGAGGAAGCCCAGCCTTGCGGCAATTGCGACACCTGTCTGGATCAGGCGCCACGCGCGGATGGCGGGGCGGAGGCGCGGACCATCCTGGCGGCGGTCGCGCAGAGCGGCGAGCGCTTCGGTGCCGGCCATGTCATCGACATCCTGCTCGGCCATGAAACCGAAAAGGTGCTGGCGAGGGGCCACCAGAGGCTCGCCAGCTTCGGCAGCGGACTGGCGCACAAGAAGGATTTCTGGCTGTCGCTGATCCGGCAGCTCGTCGCCGGTGGCTTCCTGATGCCGGATCCGGCCGGCCATGGCGGCCTCGCCATCGCCGAAAAAGGCCATGCGCTTGGCCGTGGCGAAATGCCGTTCCACTATCGCGTCGAGGTGCGCAGCCGCGCCTTGCGCAAGATGCGAGCGGCCGAGGGTTCGGGCATGAACGCCGAGGGCATCGATGCGTCACTGCTGGCCACGCTCAAATCTCTCCGGCTGCGTCTGGCGAAAGAGCGCCAGGTGCCGGCCTATGTGGTGTTCTCCGATCGCACGCTGATCGACATGGCCGAGCGCCGCCCGCACGACCTCGACGCCTTCGCTGAGGTGAACGGCGTCGGTGCTGCCAAGCTGAAGGAGTTCGGTCAGGTTTTTCTGAGCGCGATCGCAGCGCACCAGGCGACGGCTCTGTAATCCATCCGAGAGCCAAACTCACCCCTACGAACCTGCTAGCGATGGCTTCACCCGCTGAATCGCTGGGCCGGCCGCCGCGAGCACTTAGCCATTGAATTTATCGGCGAACTGTTTGGCGATCCCGTCCGTCAGCATGTCAGCGAACTTCAACATGTGAACGTGGCCTTCGTCGTAGGACTTGATATCCGCTACCCAATCTCTCTTCAGCCGGCCAACAACCTCACCAGTTGTCAGCTCCAGATGCTTGTGCAGCATTTCCTTCAGGTCTTGTTCAGACCAGTTAGGATTGGCCTTGCTGAGAAACATGGCAATGTCGTCCGCATTGCCGGTCCATTTCTTCTGAGCGGCCGCGAGCTTGTTCTTGCTGCCCGATTTGGCCGCTTTGACCACGTCCGTTGCAATCTTGATGTGATCTTTCAACAGTATTGCCAGTTTTTGACCGGCGGCATCACCGTAGTAGGGCTTCACCGCATCCCCTATGTCGTCTTGGTTCTGCAGAAGGCGCTTGGCAACGTCATCTGAATCCGGAAGGCCGGCGAGTGCGCTGATGATGTAGTTTCGAGTGTAGGTGATATGATCTTCCCAAAGCTTTCGCATTGCGGCTCGAAGGTCTGCCGCCGATTGCGGTTCGGCAGCGCGGGCAGACAGTAGCGGTGATAGTCCAGTGACCGCCAGGGATGTGGCCGCGACCGCGGAAAGGAGCACTAGACGCCTATTCATGGCTCAACCTCCAAATGTGAAACGACAGCAACAAGCAGCGCCACAATCGTCAGCGCCGCGCGCGAAGTCGGGCGTTTTCATCCGATCTTCGACAGACGTCGAGGGAGATATCTTTTGCTCCGAATAAACATTAGTGACCGCTAAATGTTCCATTCCCGGCTAAAGAGAGACCAGAGCCCCAACGTCACGACACTGCTTGGGACACATCTACGAGCCACGACATCGGCCGTCCTTCGACAGATCCTCGCCGACTGGAACAAAAGGGTTCCTCTGTTGTTCTACAACCGCCCTGATGTTCGATCGGCCGGTACGCTGGCGAAGGCAATCCTCGCGACCCGCGCTCGGCAGGCATGCGAAGACAAGGGATGGCAAATGGATCCCGCCGATCTCAACATGGAACGGATCGTCACTGTGTTCGGCGGAACAGGCTTTCTCGGGCGCAGAATTGTGAAGCGGCTCCTGGAAAGGGGGTTCACGGTCCGCGCCGCATCCCGCCATCCGGCTCGCGTGGGTCCAGTCTTTTCCTCGATTGCAAGGATGCCCGAAGCAGTCGAGGCGGATATATTGAATGCGTCCTCGATCGGCTCGGCCATTGCTGGATCAGAGGCGATCGTGAATGCTGTCAGTCTTTATGTCGAGCAGGGCGTCCAGACTTTCGAACGTGTACATGTGAAGGCCGCGGCTGATCTCGCCGCCGCGTCGCGCGATGGCAAGGTCGACCAGTTCGTCCAGATTTCAGGGATCGGCTCCGATCCTCAATCGGATTCGAATTACATTAGGGCACGTGGGCGCGGAGAAATTGCTGTGCAGAGCGCATTTCCCGGCGCTTTCATTGTGCGTCCCGCCGTCATGACAGGACCTGACGACGCTTTCCTCACAACCATTGTGAGGCTGATACGCCTCCTGCCGGTCTATCCGCTGTTCGGCGATGGCGGCACACGGCTTCAACCGGTCTACGTGGAAGACGTCGCAGAAGCAGTGAGCCGGCTGATCGAAGGGCGAAGCCACAAGGGTTCGCCCGCATTCGAATTCGGTGGCCCGCGCATCTACACCTACAAGGAACTGCTTCGGGAGATCGCCCGGCAGCTCGATACTCACATCAGGCTGATGCCGATGCCGTTTGCGGCGTGGAACGCCTTGGCTGGCGTCGCGGAACTCCTTCCGGCCGCACCCATAACGCGTAACCAGGTCGATCTTATGCGTCACGACAATGTGGCAGCAATCGACGCGCCGGGCCTGAAGGAACTCGACATCGAGCCGTGGGACATCAACGAGGTGATGCGCTTGATCGAACAGCGCCGTGACGCAGGCTCGCGCACATCTCCCGCTTAGGAAGCCCCTATGATCCTGGCGGGAACCTATCGCCGCGCGACAAGTTGGTCGAGCTGAAGCCAATGAAAGAAGGAAAAGAACTATGGCCAGATGCGATCAATGCGGGAATGACTACGACAAGGCTTTCAAAGTGACGATAGCAGAGGAAATCTACACGTTCGACAGCTTCGAATGCGCGATTCAGAAACTTGCTCCGACGTGTCCACATTGCACATGTCGGATCATCGGACATGGCGTCGAACAAGATGACATCATCTACTGCTGCGCACATTGCGCTTCGGAGGAGGGTGCGAGCGCGCTGACCGATCGCGCACCTTGATGATACTCTGTGCAGAAAGCAATCACACTCAGCTTTGCAATCGCGCCTAGCATGACCCCAGTCAATTCTCGTCAGCTGTTCGATCTGAAATCCAGCAGATCGATTCTTGTTGAAAGTGTTCTCTCTGAGCTGTTGCGATGGCGGCGGTAGTTATACTTGTGCTTGCGAAATTTTACCCAGTAGGTCCCCTCAGAGCGGGATCAGGTGCTTGCGCAGAATGTGGGTTCGAGTCCGAGACCCCTGGCGGAGAGGGAGGGATTCGGTTTCACGCCTATCCTGCTGAAAATGCTAATCTTTTCGCGCTTTTTGTTACGCAGTTTGTTACACTGCTACAACTGCGATTTACAATCGCTCTTTTGAGCTCGCCTGCCCAATCCATCTTATCTGTCGAAACCGACGCAATGGCGCGGCGGTGGATTGGGTCACTCTGTCATAGTATCCGCGCTTCATTAAGTTGACGATGCCGTTTAGACTCGGAGCTGATCCTTTCCGGTCGATCACCAGGATTTGGCGCGCGACCCGGCACCGGCGGTTCGTCTTTGTACGTTTGTGTCATCCAGGCCGGATCAACTCGGCCATCAGGCTTCTCACGACTTATGCATGCGTTTCCCACTTTTATTAGCATTCGGTGCGAACCCGCACCCTGCACCAAACCTGCGACGCCTAAGCTATCGTCCTCGACTTGAGCGTTCCCTGCTTCTCGTGGAAGACGCTAAATTCGCTCGTGCGTTATTGCCGGCCAGCAAAGGCTGCGGGTCGGCGGTGAGGGTGTCGAGGAGCGGCGGCCGTTCCCTTTCACTCAATAGTGCCGCCGGCGCCTGGATGGTTTCCACGACGCCGCCCCCGCAATCGTAGCCGTTGTGATGATCATCGTGCATGCGCTGAGCTGTTGGGGACATGCTGATGGCGGTGCCGGAAGCACCGGAGACATGTGATATCTCGGCAGCGGGCAGAGCGGCTTCTCTGTCGCTGCACAGGAAAGCGTAGAGTTCCTTCACGCAAATGCGGGCGTCCTTCTTGTCTTTTTGAAAGGGCGGGACGAGGGGCAACCTGATATCGGCCTTTTGGTAGAACGGACTGCGCTCTTCGTACAGCTGGTCAACCTTCTGCTCGATGTCGGCGCCTTGCAGCAGCGGCCGGCTGGTGTCCCTCTCGAGGCGCCTGCGGAGCTCTTTCAGCTCGGGTGTCGAGCCAGATCGACCTCGCCTTATTAAGAATCAGGGCTTGATTGGACTCCTTGCCAAAGCAGCCGCCGCCGGTTGCGATGACGATGGGGCCTCTCTCCAGCTGCTTGGCGAGCTCTTTGGTCTCCAGGTCCCTGAAGTGCGCCTCGCCACGGCCAGGGTCGGCGAACATCTCCATCAGATTGCCGTGATCGGCGACGATATGCTTATCGATGTCGACAAACTCCACCCCCAACTCCTTGGCAAGCTGGGCGCCGATGGTCGACTTGCCGCTCGCCGGCATGCCGACGAGCACGACCGGCCGCGTACCGAGGGCCGCGAGGATCTCGCCGGCTTGCGGCGAGCGAGCGACCGCAATCTGTTGTCTTGCGACGATGGGCGACCTGGAGGTCCCTGCCGCCCTCGACCTGCTTTCTCCTGACGAGTCCCAGTGTAATATCTCCCAGGCACCACGGGGAATGGGGACTAGCTGTGAGCTCTGCGCGCGGTGCGCGAGCTCGGCCCGATAACTGGCCGGCGTAGGGAACTCGACCTCGAAGCGATAGTTCTGCGCGGTTCTGAACGCCGTGTGAACGCCGCGTAACCGCGGCCTGTCCATCCTGATGACCCAGTTGGTGGTCTCGACCTCGCTGCAGTCCCGCTCCTCGAAGGCCAGTGCCGCCTTCCTGAAGGCGCGCGTAAAAGCCTCGTCCGGGATCTCGAAGACATGGCGCACGGCATTGGTGACCAGTTGGGCCTCCGGCGCCGTGCTCACGCTCTGGCCGGTCAACTCGTCGGCTATCCAGACCTGCCCGCCCGACCGTTGGTCAAGATGCGGCACCTTCACCTCGATGCCGTCCTGCCGCAAAAGCTCGGCAACCGCATGCACAATTTTTGGTAATCGCGCTTTCTTGCGCTTCGGCGGGGGCGGCTTCGAGCCTGGCCCGCTCAAGGGCCTGTTCGCTGCTCAGCGTTATCGTGCTGGCGCGGTCGTCTTCGGCCGAGATTGCTAAGGCGCTGAGCAGAATGCGCTTTTCGACGGCGAGTCTGATCGAGGCCTCCATGACCGATGCCGCCAGCGTGGGGTTGTCCTTCAGATCCGCCAGGCTGCCATCGACGTCGAACCGGCCCTGGTGGAGCTTTGCCGCCTGCGCCTTGACATATGGCGCCGACTTGAAGCCCGGCCTCTGCTCCAAGAGCCGCTGCAATTCGGTGGTTTTTTGCATGAACACCCGCGCACCGGTATCGGACTTGTAGGCGTCAGTGCCGACCTTGATGCCGACGCTCAACAGATTGATGGCGCTTTCATGCAGCTTGACTTCCGACTGCTCATGAGCCGGCTCGCTATTGAGCTGCAGGTTCCAGTCCTGGAGCTCGGCCACTAACAACGCGGCCAGTTCGCAGGCCACCGGATGCCTGGCGGCCTTGCTGTCTTCCCTCGCCCTGGCGATGAGCTCATGGAGGGCCTGGCCATCCGGCCGATCTTCCTGCAACAGTGCGCGGATGTCGGCCTTGAGCTCATTATGAATGCCCTCGTAGGTGCCGAAGATGGCACGCTCGGCAAACCAGCGTTGCGCCTCCAGCGGCTGCGCCAGCACGTTGCGCTGCAGGCAGCTGTAGGTCTCCAGCACCAGCCCGGTGGCCGACAGGATCTGCTTGGACCGGGTGAACTGGTAGCCGCTTTTCTCAATGGCCGGCGTGTGCGACTTCGGCGGCTTCATCGAGGCGATGCCGCGCGCCTGCAGCTGCGCGTCGAACTGGCGCACATGCTCGTAAAGGCGAGGCTGGTCGCCAATGATGACGACGGTGTCGCCATCAAAATCGCCGTCGAGCATTTTTTGTTCGACGCTTGGAACCGCAACCAAAGAGCCGGGCGCGAACACCTCCGTCGCCTGCAGGATGCCGACGCACTCGAGCGCGGTGTCGGCCTTGACCCGGTCCTTTTCCTCCAGCCAGTACGAATGGCACTTTACGTCCTCGGCAGACATCACGACCCCGCGCTCGGCGAAGTCCGCCGGCCACATTTCGTCGGGCACAACGATCAAGATGCCTTTGGCAAAGAAGGTCGGATCGTCGGCGGCAAGCCCAGCCCCCGACCTGTGCGCGAAGTTGAAGCTATATTGGAAGGCCACGCACCGATCCAGGAACGCCGCGGTCCGGTCGCCATCGCGCGCCGACCTGACCCGGTCGGCGGCGAACGGGCGCAGGTTGGGCTTGTCATAGGGGGAGCGTCCGACAAGCACGCCAGCGTCACGGGTCAAGGTCTTGCTCTTGCCCGTCGGCACATGCAGGCATTCGTCGCTGGACGGCACGGCGATAGCGCTCGAACCCTCGATATGCCCGCCCGTGACCGTCCGGAACAGCTCCTCGGCGGTGAGGCTTTGATGGGTTTCGAGCCAAGCCTGAGCCTTCTCGCGGGTCTCCTGTGCTACCTCGACGCTACGCGGATAATGTTGCAGCGCCGAGGGCGGTACCGCCGATTGCCTTTTATCGGCATAGGCAGGCATCCGCTCGGGAGCGTCGTGGCGAGCCCGGGCAATGGACGGCATGCGCTCGGCCAGTGAGGCCCTAATGAAGCCGCAGCCGTCATGCGGCCGCAAGGCGATCTCGCCGTCTCGCCCCTCGAACCGGAAGGGATGCACTGCGCCTGCGGGATGGTCGGGCAGAAGGGACAGCTTGAAGCACCCTTCCAGCGCATAATCATGGGGGCCAATGTCGGGGATGCCCGGCGGCGCGGCAAATCCGCGGCGCTGGGTATAGTAATAGGCTTCCTTGAACGGCGCCCAGGCCCGCGACAGCTGCTCAAAGGCCGTACCCGGAGCCGTCTCGGCATAGGGGATCGCCAAAAGCTTGCCGCTTGGGGCCTCTGCGGCCGTGAAAGGCAGGTGAGAGGCAAGCTGGTTCAGGCTCTTTTGCGGCGGCTTCAGTTTGCTGCCGCCGAACAGGTCCATGCGGTAGGGCACGCCCTCCACGGTGAACGTGCGTGTCAGCATGGCTCCAGTCGGAGTTCCCTTTAGCTGCACCGCCACCACCTTCACCGCGCCCGAGGTCAAGCGGTGGAAAATGGAATAGCGCAACTCGGCTTCGCTGGCCAGCGGCCGGCCTTGCATGTCGACCACCGGCAGCCGCATCAGTCCGGCATCGCCTTGCGGCGGTCTCGGCTCGTGGTCCATGGCCTGAAGGACCCGATGGACATCGAAGCTGGAGGCTGCATGCTGGGCCTGGATCATCGATGCGTTCTGCGCCATGAAGGTGTCGAGCGCTTCGAGCGGCTCCTTCGCCTCGATCTCGGCGATCACGCTCGAGTTCGCGCACCGCCTCGGCGCGCGCCGCGGCGCTCCTTCCTCGGCTGATGAACACTGCCGATCATAGATTCGACTGCCAGCCTCAAAGCCCCATCGTCGTGCATAATATGGGCTGGCCTCGCTACATTCGAAGGGGATCGAAGGCCGATCCCACGGTGCGGTGAAAGAAGCTGCAAGCGGCTTCCAAGACTAGGTGCGAGCACCTCGATCTCATTGTAGGCCCGTCATCGGATCATATGGAAATCGGTGAGCTTCATCCGCCGGCCTTTTACAACGTGGTTTGGTCGATCCTCTAGGGGATTACGCAGTCTTAAGCCAGCATTAATACCTTAGACGCGACACTAGGAATACTTTTACTATTCGCTAAAGCTCGATGCTATTTGACGAGGACTGGTCTTGCGTTTGCAGTTTTCTAGATGAGAGGGCTAAAGGACATTAGCGTCGGGACCAAGCTCTCGTTGGGCTTTGGGCTGGCGCTGCTGTGCGTCGTGGCCGTGGGAGTATTTGGGGTCGCGCAACTGCGATCACTCAACAAGGTCACGAGCGAGATCACCAGCGTTTGGTTGCCCCAGGTCCAGATCGTCGGCGAGATGAAGCGCAACCTCGCGGAACACCAGCTCTATGCGACGTTGCGCGTGCGCACTGCCGAGGCTGCGCAGATAGCCGGCATTGAGAAGGAGATGGCGAGGGAAAGCGACGAAATACTGCAAGGTCGGCGCGCCTATCGCCGGAGTGCCGGATCGCTGGCCGAGCAGCAGCTGTTCGACCAGTTCGTCAACCTATGGACGGCCTACGAAGATTCCCTGACATCGATTTTCCCGCTCCTCGAAACAGGAGGGCGAACAATGGCTGTCAAGGAGTTCGAGACGGTATCGCTCCCGACCGTTGCCGCCGCCACGCAGCGATTGGACGACCTGCTGGCCCTCACCAACGAGCGCAGCACGGCCGCGGCGGTGATGGCGGACAGGACCTACACCGTTGCGCAAAGATTGACTTGGCTGGCAGTTCTTTTTGCCGCCGGGTGTCTTGGTGGGCTTGTCGCCTGGATACGCCACAATGTCAGCAAGCCGATCCTCGCCGTGACCGAGGCGATGCGTTGCTTGGCGCAGGGCGAGCGCCGTTCGAGTCTCATTGCGCTGAAAAGGGATCGGCAGGACGAGGTTGGAGTGCTGTTCTCGGCCTTTGCCGGCTACCGGGCCAGCCTGGAGCGCAGCGATGCCTTGGCCCGAGAAGCCGAGCTGGAGCGGCAGCAATTGGCCGCGGCCGCCGCCAATATGCCCGTAGGGCTTTGCATGTTCGATGCGGAGAGGCGGCTGGTTCTGTGCAACCAAAGCTACGCCGATCTCTACCATGTGCCGGAGCCCCTGACTCGTCCCGGCACGCCGTGGATCGATTTGATGCGGTTCCGGATCGCGGCGGGCCTCTATGCCGGCCATGACCCGGAAAAGTATGTGCAGCAGCTGACGGAGACCATCGATCGCGCAGAGCGGACGGTGAGCCTGGTGGAACTCAGGGACGGACGCACCATCGACCTCATCCATCAGCCACTGCCGGGCGGCGGGTGGCTTGCCACTCACCATGACGTGACCGACTTGCGGCGGAGCGAAGCCAAGATTTCATACATGGCGCGCCACGACGGACTTACCGAGCTTCCAAATCGCATATTGTTCCGCGAACGCGCCGAGGAGGCTTTGGTCGAGATGCGGCGTGATGGTAGCAAGATTGCTTTCCACTGCCTCGATCTCGATCATTTCAAGATGGTCAACGACACGCTGGGGCACCCGGTTGGCGACGCCTTGCTGAAGGAGGTCGCCGCCAGACTGAAACAGGTGGCCCGTGAAGGCGACACCGTGGCAAGGCTCGGCGGCGATGAGTTCGTGATCATTCAAACCGCGGTTGATCAGCCGGTCGAGGCGACAGCTCTTGCCCAACGGGTCATTGATGGGCTGAGCGCACCTTATGTCGTCGATGGCCACGGGGTTATGATCAGCGCCAGCATCGGCATCTCGATCGCGCCGGACGATGGCATTGACGCCGACCAACTTCTCAAGACCGGCGACATGGCGCTCTACCGGGCGAAGGCGGAAGGCCGCGGAACCTACAGGTTCTTCGAACCGGAAATGGATGCGCGCATGCAGGCGCGGCGGTTTCTCGAACTCGACCTGCGCGAAGCGGTGGTGCGGCAGCAGTTCGAAATCTACTACCAACCGCTCCTCAATCTCGACCGCGGCGAGGTCAGCTGCTTCGAGGCGCTGCTGCGCTGGCATCACCCGACGCGCGGCATCGTATCCCCGGGAGAATTCATCCCGCTGGCCGAGGACATCGGCCTCATCGTCCCGATCGGTGAATGGGTTATCAAGCAAGCCTGTCTCGACGCGGCAAGCTGGCCCGGTAGCATCAAGGTCGCCGTCAATCTGTGCCCGGCGCAATTTCGCAACGCGCGCTTGCTCTCCACCATCGTCGAGGCATTGGATATCTCGGGACTGCCCCCCAGCCGGCTTGAGCTTGAGATCACCGAGACAGTGCTGCTGGCCAACAGCCAGGCGACTCTCTCGATGCTGCAACATATCCACATGCTCGGCGTTCATATCGCGATGGACGACTTCGGAACCGGATATTCGAGCTTGAGCTATCTGCGCTCGTTCCCATTCGACAAGATCAAGATCGATCAATCCTTCATCACGGACGCCGGAGATATCGACAGTTCCGTCGCCATCATTCGAGCGGTCACGAGCCTCGGCAACAGCCTCGGGATGCAGACCACCGCCGAGGGCGTCGAGACCGTGGAGCAGCTGGAACGGGTCCGAAGAGAAGGCTGCACCGAGGCGCAGGGCTTCCTGCTCAGCCGCCCGCTGCCCGCGCGGGACATCCCCGCGATGCTGGAGCGGACCCGCGCCGTGGTGGCGGGCGAGATCATTGAGACCGAACCCGAAACGTCAGGCGAGCGAGACACGGACAAGCCGGGCAGGCGTCGCAGTAGGGCGTCTGTCCCCGCCTAACCGGGATGCAAGCGAAAAACAGTGCCAACGAACATGAGTTTGCCGGCCTAGTTCAGGCCGCCACTCGGATCATGTCGATAGCGGGTGTGTAGGTCGGCGCGGCTCGAAATTAGGTGTGCTGAGCGCCGGTCAAAGTGGGATTAGCTTGTCATATCGATTATGGGATCCAGGTTGAACCCGACTTGCAGGACTCTGCTCGTAACCGAGCAGATCAACCTCACATTCGGTCGCTGCTCTTCACGGCTGCACCAACATCCCGCCTACGGCCGCTGGGCTCGGGCGACGAGACCATTCTGAGTGAGCGGCGTTTTATATACCCGTTCGGTCGTCAGTACCTTGCGTTCACGACAGATACGCCGGCGATCCTCCTGCTCCGGTGTTGGCTCTTTGACCATTGCACATATGCGCGGTTCGCCTCGCTTGAAGGCAAGGAGAGACGAGCGTTTCACCATCGATCTTATCGGTTTTGGCTCGGCGACTGCGACGAGACACTGCGATAGAAGCGGGATCAACGACGTAGCTCTCGATCCCCGCCTTGCTCAGAACCCGATGGATCCAGGAGCCATCGAGCCCGGCTTCCTGGATAGCGACGACGGGGAAGTCTGGCCCCATGCGTGCTCTTGCCTTCTCTCGCACGCTATCGAAGCGACGGAACAAGGCGGATAAATCACCACTGGGGACACTGTGTTTCGACAACTTCTCGCCGCCACCTGGCGACAACGACGAGATCAGCCAGGTTGAACGGCTGAGCTCCAGCGATACGAAGATTGCGCCCAGACCAGTCCGGATAGCAGTCAGAGTTTCGGATCGGTCGGCCACTACATGCATGGTGTTCCTCCGCGGGGTGTTTGTTAGCAGCGTCACTCTGCCAGAGCACGCGCCGCTATCCATCCGTCGCCATGGGATCTGGTGATTGTTCATGTCGCCGATTCCCGCGAAGGAACGCCACCATGACCAAGATTGAAAGTAAGACCGCCAGCGCTGCCGTCAAAGACATTCTGCTTTCAGACCCGGACGGACTTCACGAAATGATCCGTGCGGTGATGCAGGAGGTGCTCGAGGCCGAGATGGACGACGGTGGAGGAGACCATCGAGCGCACGCTGACCTTCTTTTGCCTGCCGCGCCAGCATCACAAGCATCTCAAGAGCACCAACATGCTTGAACGGCTCAATGAGGAAATCCGCCGGCGCACCTATGTCGTGCGCATCTTCCCCAACGCCGAAAGCTGCCTGCGCCTCGTCAGGGCGCCGGCTGTCGAAACCAACGAAAACTGGATGGAGGCCCTACATCAACATTGACGACCTGCGCGAGCACAAGAAGCTCGCTCTACGCCAAGCCGCATGACCAGCATCGTGGCCGCCCCATTTTGCAGAACTTGACGCACACAACCGCCACTTCGAGTTTACCGACCGCACCGAGTCATCCACGCAAAGACCTGCGCAGCGTCAGCTTCAGAGCTTGGTCCCACCGGCTGAACGCCAAAAAAGCGGATCTTGGCCATCGGAAGCGCCCTCAACCGACTGAGAGGTTTCGGCTTATGCGATGCGACTGGCAGTCCTGCGCTCCGGGGACAAGGCCGTGGCGGCAGAAGATCCCCTGGACATCAGGCGATGTCCGGAAGGCAGCATCGTAGTAACGGTTTTTACGCCGCTCGCGGCACGCGCGAGGTGAACGTCGCCCGGGTGACCGACACGCTGGTGCCGTCAATATCGCTGATAATCTCCACCCTGGCCTCCAGTTGTTTCACCAGTGCTTCGACGATGGCTGTTCCAAGTCCGGTAGCCGGTACGTCGTTGGCGATCTTGCCGACGCCATTGTCCGAAACCGTCAGTTTCCAGTCACTGCCCGCGGTCTCGTAGCTCACCTGGATGCGAGCGCCGGTTCTCTTCTTGGGGAAAGCATATTTGATGGCGTTGAGCACGAGTTCGGTGACAATTAGTCCCAGACTGACTGCCCTTTGCGAATCTATCCTGCCGCCTTCGGCCATTACGGTGACCGTGATCGGCTGGGCTTCGCCGACCATCGACGAGGCGAGGCTGCTGCACAATTTCGGTAGGTAAGAGCCGACATCGATCTCGTCGACGCCGGCGGAGGTGTGGAGATGGCGTTGCACCTCGGCCACGGACAGAACGCGCTGATGGGCGTCCTTGAGATGCTGGCGCGTCTCTTCCGACGTCACCGAGCGTGCCTTCAGCAACAGGATCGAGGCAATGATCTGCAGGCTGTTGGCAACCCGATGCTCCATCTCGCGCAGCAGGACGTCTTTCTGCCGAAGCAGGTCTTCGGTGCGACCGAGCAGTTCTTCCTTCTCCCGCTCGATGATACGACGGGCCGTTATGTCATTGAAGGCGAGAAGGATGGTGATGGCCGAACTATGGTCGTAAAGCACCTTGCGGGCATTGAGCAGCATGGTGCGACGGCCGATCCGCGTTCCTGAGCCATGCTTGCCTCCCTCTATCCCTTGATCTGGATCTTCTTCGGCCGATCCGCCTCCGGCCGGTGCAACTCGACTTCGAGCAGCCCGTTGGCGAAACGCGCCTCGACCCGTTCCGGGTCGACGCGGAATGGCAATTGCACTGTCCGGGAGAAGGTCCCATAGGCGCGCTCACGGCGGTGCCAGACGGATTTCTCGTCCTCCGTTCGAGGCTCGCGCGTTCCCTTCAATGTCAGAATGTTCTCGCGCACCGTGAGGCCGATTTCGTCAGGTGATATCCCCGGCAGTTCCGCGGCCACCGCCACGCTGTCCTCGCCAGTCCAAAGATTGATCGGCGGAAACTCCTGAGCGGCGCTGGCGGTCAGCCCGGCCAAACGCTGGTTTACTTCCTGTTGCATGCGCCGCATTTCCACAAACGGATCGAACCCGATGCGGCCGAAATCCGACAAAAGCATGTACATCCTCCTATGATTCACGACCTTGCATGATTGCCACGCGCGACACGTGCGTGCGCACCGGAAGCGGAATCGATCGATGGCAACAGGAGGGGCGATCAGCACAGAGACCGAGCGGCCCGATCGCGCAACCTCGCAGAATGCGAGAAAGAGGGGTTCGGGCAGACGCCGGAACACATCCTCCTTGCGAAGCGACATGAACCGAACTCGATCCACCGTAGGGCCGGACCGTCATTCCCGTGCCAGGACCCGATAGCGGCATCCGGCTTTATCATTAGGTGGCCCCAAATGGCCTTTCACGAGGTGATCTTTGACATTCCACCAGTCACCTCTTCGGCAACAGCGGGGTCCCTTCGAATCCGTAGCCACGTTGCCTCTAGTCGCTGATTTGGCTTCCCTTTGCGCAACTGTCGGGATCGACGAAGCGTCCCGAATTGCACCGCGGTTCGATCAACTGATCGCAGGCGACGCGCCGCATCGTCATGGTAGCTGACGAATGAATCGGCATGACACGTCGCAGTGACCGAGACATCAAGCCAGCACCTATGTCGGCTTGCCGCAAGTCAAAAGAATCCAGCCCTGCGTGCCGCGTTCGCTGACCTTCGCCAGTGACGCCATTTGCATTTCGGCCGGACAGATGGGCACAGACATGTGCAATTCCCGCATCGCCCATTATTGGAACTCACAAGGCGGCGTTCTTTCCGTCTTGGCGAGCAGCGGGCCAACGCGTTACCGGCGGTGATCTTCCTGCAGCTTTAAATCAGTCGCCACCAACGACGAAATCAGATTTGGCCAGCACGCCGGCAATCCTGGCAAATCCCACAATGCTTGCCGCGCCTGCTCGGGTGTCATCTGTCCGGCGATCGCTGCGTTGCTGCTTCTCACCGCGCAACTGAATACCGGTCCCCGACGCGCTTTTGGCCACTGATTCAGGAATACGAGCGCTTCGCGCACTGTGTTGATGTCGTGACGACGTCGTTGGTCTTAACCTGGACCGGCGATAGGAAAGCCAGACCGGTTATTCTTACCTCCCTGCGATCGCACGCTGGATCTTTCATTCGGTGGTTGGTTGCGTGACAGGTTTCGAACGTTAGGTCTTGTTTTCTCTGGAAGATCGGGCTGTACGACATAATCCAAATGTTGCGACGCAGCGAAGGCTTCTGCTGGTTCCCGAGTTGAAAAAGCCAGTTGCACCTGGATGAGTGTGTCGCCGCCACCCAATAGCCCATCAGATGTTCAATGGCAGGCGGCGTCCGACGCTCGAACAGCAAGCGCCACGGCCGGCGGGTAGCCGATGCCACAGCTTTGGAGCTGCCCCGGATACTATTATAAGACCGATTGACGCGGGGCTCGACGCGTTTGCGGCAAATAAGCTCGAGTGTGGACAGAGATGTGACGTTCTATTGAGTCGCTGACCCAATCGGTAGCGACCTGGTGATCCACGCAACCAATTCCGGTCGTTTCTGTCACTAAGAACTCGATATTCGCTATTTGCACCTCGAAAGTCGCATAATTGGCAGTGAGAAACTCAACGCGTTGTGAGGATGGCATAGAGAAGCAGTAGCCCCTTCTCTAGTCTCGCTACGGGAAAAATTCTGGAAAATGGGTCTGCTTGGCTGGACGCAGAACGCTGTGGTTATTCAGCCGGCATTTCTGAAGCCTCTCCAAGACAAACAGCTTGCCTTCGCGCACGCTGTCTTCGAGCGGCTTCGGCTTCGCCAGATGCGCCGCAATCGCGCTGGCCAGCATGCAACCTGTCCCGCGCATCGATGTGGCAAGGCGCGGTGCATCGAAGCGGATGGGTTCGTGCCCGGAGCGTAACAGAATATCGGTCGACCGGGTTCCCGACGCATGCCCACCCTTGATCAGCAGGGCTTGAGGGCCGGCGGCCAGCAGTCTTTTTCCTTGTTGGAGCGCTCCGTCCTCATCCACTGCCAGTTCGGAGCCACTAAGGAGCGCCAGTTCAGGGAGGTTGGGCGTGACAATGCAGCAAAGCGGCATAAGATCGCGCTTCATGGCAGCGATAGCGCCTGCTTGCAGAAGTGCGCGGCCTGAGGTGGAGGCCAGCACAGGGTCGAGTACTGCGGGGACATGCGGAAATTTGCGCAGCACTGCGGCAACGGCAACAATGATCTTGGCAGTCGCCAGCATGCCGATCTTGATTGTGGCCACGTCGTTGGCCTGCAGCGCGGCGCACATCTGATTGGCCACCAGGCTAGGTGGCGAATAATAGATTTCGATCACGGCGTCATGCGTTTGCACCGTTAGCGCTGTGACGGCGAGACAGGTGCGCACGCCAATGGCAGAGATCGTCTCGATATCGCGTGCAATTCCAGCACCGCCACTGGAGTCCGATCCACCGACGACAAGCACATGTGGTTCTCGCCTCAGCGCCATTGGTCCGTCTTTTCGATCCATTCTCGCGTGCGCGCCTCGGGGTCGTCGTTGAGCGTGATGTCGGTCACCACCGCCGCGCTGTCCGCGCCAGCCGCAAAGACACCGTCGAGCCGCTCAGGGTTGAGGCCACCAATGGCGACCAATTGAAACGGCGCGACCTGGCGCTTCCATTCGCTGATCCGTTCGACCCCTTGCGGCGCCCATTTCATCTTCTTCAGGATGGTCGGATAGATGGGTCCAAGCGCTATGTAGTCAGGCTCGGCGGCCATCGCCGTTTCCAGCTCCTGATGATCATGTGTGCTCAGTCCGAGCCTTACGCCGGCTGCCCGTATCGCCAAGAGGTCAGCGGTCTGCAAATCCTCCTGGCCGAGATGTATGAAGTCGCAGCCTTCCTCGATTGCCAGGCGCCAGTGGTCGTTGACGATGAGTTGGCACTGGTATCGAGCACACAAGGCCTTCGCGGTGCGGATCTCCGCGCGCAACCCAGCCTCATCCACGGTCTTGATGCGCAGTTGCAGAAGCCGGACTCCGAGTGGGACCAGCCGTTCGATCCAGGCAGCGCTGTCGACGATCAGATAAAAGGGATCGAGCTTCATGAAAAAACGGCCCTGCCGACCATCGGTGTCGATGGCACGGCGACGTCGCGCGGTTCGAGCATTCCCGAACTGAACGCCTCACGACCGGCGTCGACCGCCTTACCGAAAGCACGCGCCATGCCGACCGGATATGCCGCCTTGGCGA
>SAKE01000118.1 GCA_004017275.1 Mesorhizobium sp.
TTTGACGCAAACCACCCGGCAGTTGACCATCTAAGCACAACGACGGGAGCGGAGGAGAGGTAATGGCGAACACTCAGTCGAGCTTGGCGCCCGGGCTTCCTTTTAGCGAGGCGGAGTATAACCGTCGCTGGCAAGCTGTTCTTGACCGATTCCAGGAGTTTGGAGTCGACGCAGTCATATCGACTTTCTCGCGCAACCACCAGTACCTGACTGGACATGCTGCCTCCGGCTCGTACGCGAGGCCCTATTACCTGATCATCGCGCCACACGTGCCGCGAACGAATATCGTCCGCTTGTTCGACGAATGGAATGTCCGGGCCGAGAGCATTCCTCTCAAGATCCACACGTATCACCAGCTTACCGAAGCGGGCAAGGTCTGCGCTGAAGTGATGCGATCGCTTGGGCTGGATCGGGGGCGCGTCGGAATGGAGCTCGACCTTTTTGGAATGACGGCCCGCGACGCCATGGAGCTACAAGAGCTACTTCCGAACATCGAGGTTGTGGACGTCTCCCGTCTGATTCTCACTGTGGCGGACATCAAGTCGGCAGAGGAGATCGCCGTCATGCGAAAGGCGATGAAGGGGACGGAGGCCGGCGTTGCCGCCTTTGTTGACGTCCTCAGGGAGGGCGTGTCCGAGCTCGAGGCCGCCGCTATCGTCCAGGCGGCCGTAGAGTCCACGGGGGTAGACGCGACTTTGTTCGGGATTTTATTCGGA
>SAKE01000119.1 GCA_004017275.1 Mesorhizobium sp.
AGTAAGCGGTGTTCAAATAGCGGATCTTCTCCGCTGCTAGCTCTTCTTCTTACTAGGTTATGCTTCCTCATAGTTCTCTTTAACATGATTCTCTCATACGCACTCCTATTAAATTAAAGGAGTTAGGAAGCGATCTGAGTAGTTCTGGTAGCGCCCTGGTAGCCAATGAGCGCTTGTCTGGTATCGAATGAGCTCAAGTAGTTGAGTAGCTAAAGGCGTTGCCTTAGAGGAATTAATGTCCTATCTTCGGGTAGCTTCCTACAGACTTCTTCCCTTATTTATGGAAGTTCCTGGATTGTGTGAAATAAGAACAGAGGGTATTGACTTATTAGCAGCTCAAGCTCCATTTCAAAGGTGAGGGGTGAACCTTCTTTCTGGCTGATTCAATATCACCGGAGTCTGCTCAGGGTTCCAAACCAGCAGCTAAGTATCTTTTCTACGATACACTGGAATCGGGT
>SAKE01000120.1 GCA_004017275.1 Mesorhizobium sp.
ATCCTCCTGGAAAAGGCGATCGGACTCGATCCCGATTATGCCGAAGCACATTGCTGGCTGGCACTCAATCTGTGGCTGGGCTGGCTGTTCTGGAACGAGCCGAAGGAAACCTGCCGGCCTCGCTCGATCGCGGAAGCGCAGCGGGCCGTGGCCCTCGACCCTAACGATGCCGGGAACCGGTGGGCTCTGGCCATCATACTTGGTCACGAACGGCGTTTCGCGGAATCGGATGCCGAGTTCGAGGCGACCTTCAAGCTCGATCCCAATCATGCCGATGCCTGGGCGATCCGCTCGGATCTCATCACCTTGAGGGGCGACCCTGTCAAGGGCGTCGAATTCGTGAAGCGGGCGTTGCGGCTCAATCCGCACCCGCCGGGGTGGTACCATTGGATGGCGGGCCAGGCCTATTATGCGCTCGGCGACTATCAATCCGCGGTCGAGGCTTTGCGCATGCCGGAAACCTACCGCAGCACGTCGCGGCGCATGCTAGCCGCAGCCCTTGCGCAGCTCGGGTGCCTGGAAGAAGCCCGTCAGGAGGCGGAACTCTTCATGATGAGCAATCCCCATTTCACCATCACGCACTGGGCAACATCGCAGCCATTCGGCGACGAGGAATTACGCCAGCGCTTCGTCGAAGGCTACCGCAAGGCTGGCCTTCCCGACTAAGGGGCGCATGCTTTGGATCGCCGGCTTGCTCTCGTC
>SAKE01000121.1 GCA_004017275.1 Mesorhizobium sp.
TACTTTATCTGGTCATTTTGCCGAAGATGATTGATCGACGCATGCGAATAGCTAGAAGAGGGGAAGACTGGCAGAGCATAAAGTCGTGGGGTTTGGTTTTGCGGATCATCATCCTAAGTGGTTGAATCCAACCTGAGGTATGTTATATTATAGATAGAGATCTTGATTGATGCATGGGTCTTCCTTTCTTATTTTAAGTATGGGTTTCCGCCTCATCCGGTACATGTATCTAAGCTGGTAGTATCAAGTCGACGATACATTAAGACTTGTTGTTCGATAGGCAAATATAGGAACTATTACCACCCTATTATAATATTAGAAATTAATTACGGACCCATATCTACAAATAGGATATCCGTGAGAGACTTTCTTTTACTAAAAAGAATGAATGCATTGATTGCATTTCAAGTGAGATGTCCAAGAGAAAAGGAACGAGGTTTTGAAGCGACGAGAACAAAAAATC
>SAKE01000122.1 GCA_004017275.1 Mesorhizobium sp.
AAGCAGTAGTTTAAGCCATTGATCCTGCAGCTTCTAAAAATAAGCACCAGCAGACAGAGGTAGATACAGAGCCATAGGCAAACCTTCATGATCGATAGCCTTTTATGAAAACGACCCTCGTGCTCGAGAGGCGGATCCAAAGGCAGTCGCTTACCTAGGAGCATACTTCGGTGTAGCATAGCGGCATACCCCTTTGACCTAGGTGGAAAAGAGATCTATTGAAACCCACCATAAGTCTCTGGGGAGACAGCAGCGGATACAGATTTACCATAAGCAAAAGCGGCTACTGAGGCGAAGGCAAATAAGGTTCCGTTCCATGGAAGGAAAAATCAATTGAAATTAAAATAAGAAAAGGTCTGATCAAATATTTTGCTTTCTTGTTGTCTTGAATTGTTATAGAACGGCTATTTATATAAGGTATAGTTGGTAGGATGAAGTGGGATGTGAAGCCTTAGTGGATATAGCAAGTGTGCCGGGGATGCGGCTCGGGCGTAGTAGGTCTGGACGCCTAGCATGAAACAGCCTTCTCTGGTAGCGGCACTATACTAAGGTATAGTATCTCTCTAGCTTCCAGTCTATATAAAAAAACTTAGTTAGCAGAGGTCAGTCAGTCTGTCTGGCGTTCCCTCGCGTAAAGGGCTACTTT
>SAKE01000123.1 GCA_004017275.1 Mesorhizobium sp.
ATGTCAAATAGTCTTCCAGTTGAGATTTACGGTTCCGAGTTAGATTCTAATTGCGAGAAGGAGGAACTGAACTCCGATTGTGATGGCGACTGCCTAATAAGAATGGAGAATAGGGTAGGAATTGAAAGGGATAACGATAACGGCGGATAGTGAGCTGGATCCCCAGGGTCGCTTGGGAGCATCTTCTTGCTCCTGAGGTGAGGATCATTATTTGATTTCATGGAATCTAAGGTTCTGAAAGAACGTAGTAAGTGGTTAACTTTGTTTACTCGCCCGTTAGAGGAAGTGAACGGTTGGCTCGAAGAGGGAAGAGATGCGCTAGCTACTTGCTTTGTTAGAAAGCTAAGCGACTAGTTTACTGATATACGAACTCTAATCCGGCCAATTGGTCTTAGAATTAGGATGAGGAATTAGGACATATAGTATAGCTCATATCAGATAGGTCAAGGCCTTACTCGATTCCTGCATCCGGAATGGCGGGGCGGGTTAAAGCACCCACTATTAACCGTTCGTACTCCATACCCAACCCATGGGTTGGGCTACTCATACGATAGTAGGTTAAGAAGGATCGAAGATCTTAGTGTGAAATAATAACATAATTACACTAGCTCTTCTCGCTTAGCTAGTGTAATTATGTTATTATTTC
>SAKE01000124.1 GCA_004017275.1 Mesorhizobium sp.
CTTCTCAAGGAAGTGAGTCTCAGACCTTATGTAGTTCTCGGTCCTTTTTATACAGTTCCTGACAGGTGCTTTTTTGGCTCTTCACTCCAGCCCTGAAGTATTCTGCGAGCTCCTTCTGTTTAAGTGGGCACTTGGTTGAACCGGTACCTCAACAGCACTTGTCTTTGCCTCTCTCTGAGCAAGGTATGTAGGGTGCTCTATACCTTATTTTTTTTATGCTTCTCTCTAGACTTGCTTCCTCCCTGGATCATTAAGTCCTTAAGTAAGGAAGTAAATAGTCGTCCCGGTAGTGGGAAAAGTCCGATTGCCTAGTAGCCCCAGTACTATAGGGAAGGCCTATTCTTCGTATAGGCAAAGCCTCACTATCTTATCTCTGAAACCCTAAAAATGATTCCATTTAAAATTGGATAAGCATGTGATTCGCATCTTGGTCTTCCAGCCTCGATGAAAGCCCCCTGATTAGATAGGGGGGCAAAAGCACGACAAGCCTACCCATCATCAAAGCAAGCCCAAGTCTATGCAAGAAGGCCAAGGTCCTGTCCTCCGGATCTATCCAAATCCAAATTCAAAGAGTTGGGCTACATAAAAGATCCTATTCTGAAATGGATATAGGCTTAACT
>SAKE01000014.1 GCA_004017275.1 Mesorhizobium sp.
GCCGAGCGCCTCGACGCGGCGCACGATCTGCAGCAGATCGTCGTTGGGAGATTGGCCGATCTCCCCCCTTGAGGGGGAGATGCCCGGTAGGGGAGAGGGGGGCGCTTCGCGCTGAGAGGTCGGCGGGACAGCGCCCCCCTCTGTCGGCTTCGCCGACATCTCCCCCACGAGGGGGGAGATTGGCGCCGCGCCGAGCTCTTGTCCAACCCTCTGCACATATCGCGACAGGATCGGCGACAGATAGGCGTCGACCACCGTGGTGTCGCCGCGGCCGACCAGCTTGATCAGCGGCGAGACCTCATGGCTGACCGAGACCTGGCCGAAACCGAGCTTGCGGCAGACTTTTGCCACCGCCTTCTCGTGGTCGGGGTATTTCCAGGCATGCATGAAAACGATGGCCACGGCATCGATGCCATCGGCCCTGGCCTGTTCGATCGCCGGCTGGCAGGCGGCTATGTCGAGCAATTGTTCGACGCGGCCGTCGGCGCGCACCCGCTCGTTGATTTCGATGACGCGCTCGTAGAGCTGTTCGGGAAGGATGATCTCCTTGGCGAAGATGTCCGGGCGCGCCTGATAGGCGATCCTCAGCGCATCGCGAAAACCCTTGCTGATTAGCAAAAGCACGCGGTCACCCTTGCGTTCCAGCAGCGCGTTGGTGGCGACCGTGGTGCCCATCTTGATGTCGCCGATCAGGCCGGGCGGGATCGCGTCGCTGGACGACAGGCCGAGAAGGTCGCGAATGCCCTGGATAGCGGCATCGGTATAGGCTTCGGGATTTTCGGAGAGAAGTTTGCGGGGATGCAGCCCGCCTTCCGGATCTCGCCCGATGACATCGGTAAAGGTGCCGCCGCGATCAATCCAGAAATCCCATTTTGCGGTCATGACAGCCCCTGGCACTTTTCTGTTCGATTTGTGGGTTCAACTCTGTTAGTTCGCCATCGCCTGACCGGCAATCGCAAATGGACCAGACGATGTTACATGCGGAAACGCAACGTGACGAAACCCATGGCCATCTGCTGCATTTCACCTTCGACCGTTCACGGCAACGTGAGCGTGTGTTGAAGGAGAGACAAAATGAAAAAGCTCATTCTCGCGTCCGTTTCCGCTTTGGCCCTGCTTGGCGTCGCCGCCTGCAGTGACAGCGGTACGGACAATACCACCACCCAAAGCACCAATCCGCCGCCCGCCGAAGAGCCGATGAAGCCGGCCACCCCGGAAGCAACGCCGCCGGCTGCAACGCCTCCGGCTACCGACAACTCGACCACGAAGAGCATCACACCCGAGAAGCCTGCCGAGCCGGCTCCGGCAACGCCAGCTCCTGCGCCCGCGCAGTAGCAGTCAGCAGTACTCTCGTGTGATGAATGAGAAAGGCCGGCTCACGTCGGCCTTTTTCATACTGTCCGAGCGTCGCGCCACATCCTCGTCGGCATCGGACCGATTTGTCGTAAGACCTGCGGCACTGTCCCGGCTTGATAGCAGGGGGCGGGGGCTCTAAGAAGCAGGCCATGTCGATTTGGGATCGCCTCGGCGAGTTCATCACCCGTGTTTCCGCCTCAACCTCGTCGGGTGTCGCCGACGTCGTGGAGGCCGTGCGCACGGTTTTCTCCGGCGATGCGGATCTGCGTCGGCGTGTCGCTTTCTCCGTGGCGATGATCGCGCTGTCGGCCAAGATGGCCAAGGCCGACGGCATTGTCACCCAGGACGAGGTGCGCGCCTTCCAGGAAATATTCGAAGTGCCGCCGAAGGAGACGCGCAATGTGGCGCGGCTTTTCGATCTCGCCCAGCGCGACGTGGCGGGTTTCGAGACCTATGCCGAGCGGATGGCGCAGATGTGCGGTTCCGGGCATCCCAATTGCGTGATGCTGGAAGACATACTCGACGGCCTGTTCCACATCGCCAAGGCCGACGGCCTGGTGCATGAGCACGAAGGCGTCTTTCTGCACCGCATCGCCCAGATTTTCCGCATCGACGAGGCCCACTACGAAAGCATTATGGCGCGGCACGTCAATCTGGGCGCCGGGGATCCGTACGTCGTGCTTGGCATCGAGCGCGGCAAGCCGTTCGAAGAGGTCAGGAAGCGCTATCGAAAGCTGGTCTCCGACAATCATCCGGACCGGCTGATCGCGCGCGGCCTGCCGCAGGAATTCATCAAGATAGCAACGACCAGGGTGGCGGCGATCAATGCCGCCTATGAGATGATCGAGCGGGGCCTGCGCCACGCATGAGCGGCTTCCTACCCGACGAGCCACGTGTCGAGGTCAGGGTATCGCCGAATTTCGGTCCACGGCGCGAGACGCTCAAGCCCGACATGATCGTGTTGCATTACACCGGCATGGCGACCAGCGCCGGAGCCGAGGCGTGGCTGTGCGACCCGGCCAGTGAGGTCTCGTCGCATTATCTCGTCCACGAGAACGGCCACATCGTACAGATGGTCAGGGAAAGCGATCGCGCCTGGCACGCCGGCAAGGCTTCGTGGTTCGGCCGCGCCGACATCAACTCCTGTTCGGTCGGCATCGAGATCGTCAATCCGGGACATTCGCTGGGCTATCCCGGTTTCCCCAGGCGGCAGATCGATGCGGTGATCGGGCTGTGCCGCGGGATCGCCGGGCGGCATTCGATTGCCGCCGAGCGGGTGCTGGCGCATTCCGATGTGGCGCCGGGGCGCAAGATCGACCCGGGCGAGAAGTTTCCGTGGCGGGCGCTGTTCGAGGCCGGGGTCGGCCATCTCGTGGCCGCAGCACCCGTCAAGCCAGGTGCCGTGCTGAGGGTCGGCGACACCGGAGGTGATGTCGAGGCGTTGCAGTCGATGCTGGCGCTCTACGGCTATGGCGTCGAAATTTCCGGCATTTTCGACCGGCAGACGGAGGCCGTGGTAGAGGCCTTCCAGCGGCATTTCCGGCCGCGCAAGGTGGATGGCGTCGCCGACGGCTCGACGCTGCGAACGCTGCAAAGGCTGCTTGCTTCCATGAGGCCCTGAACTCCGGGAAGCTTCTCCCGAAGCAACCCTTTCCATCCTTAAGTTACAAGCTGTCACTCAAAGTGACTTGCCTGGCCTTGTTTGACACCAATTCGGGCGTCAAACGGCTGACGTGCAGATGTCGGACCCCTAGCCCCCCGGGTTGTTCCGATGTTGATTAGGCGTTGCTGCGTGAACATCTTCGCGCGGTTCAGACAGAACAGGATCACATGCAGAAATTTACCGTTTTAACGGCGGCTCTTGCTGCCGGCGTAATGACTTTTGCCTTGAGTGCCGCGGATGCCGCGCCACTCAGCCCGAGGGCCGATCAAGGGCTTGTCGTGGTATCCGCGAAAGGCGGCAAGGCCACGCAGGCCAGAAGCGGCAAGGCAAGCCACGACGCCAAGGCGACGAAGCGGGCTTCCGCCAAAGCGGAAAAGGCAAGCTGGTCCAAGCCGAAGAAGTCCACCAAAAGGCAGACGAAGCGCGGTCGCAAAACCGTTGACATGACGAGAACGGCATCGATTGGCCTCAGGAACGTTGCGGCGTCGACGGCCGCGGTCGCCAGCAGTGGCCAGTATTCCGCAATCGTTGCCCGCTATGCGGCGATCGAAGGCGTGCCGGTGTCGCTCGCCTCGGCGGTCATCAAGATCGAGAGCAACTACCGGCCCAACATCGTCGGCAGCGCCGGCGAGATCGGCCTGATGCAGATCAAGCCGGCAACGGCTCGAATGATGGGCTATAGTGGTTCCGCCAAGGGCCTGTTCGATCCCGATACCAACATCAAATACGGCATGAAATACCTTGCCATGGCGCGTAGTCTCGGCGGCGGCACGACCTGCGGCACAATTCTGAAATACAATGCCGGGCACGCCGCAACGCGGATGAACCCGGTGTCGGCTGCCTATTGCGGCAAGGTCAAGGTGCAGATGGCTGCGCTTGGATCGCCCGCATAAGTCTGCTTTTTCGTTTGCGTTTTCGGGCGTGAACCCCTTTATACGCCTTGCCAGCTGGCTGGGCGGCCGCACCCGCAAACGCCGAAAGGCCGCGGGTGAGGAAAGTCCGGGCTCCATGGAAACACGGTGCCGGTTAATGGCCGGCGGGGGCGACCCCAGGGAAAGTGCCACAGAAAGCAAACCGCCACGATCCGGCTTGCCGGATTCGGGGCAAGGGTGAAAGGGTGGGGTAAGAGCCCACCGCGCGACTGGCAACAGGAGCGGCACGGTAAACCCCACCGGGAGCAAGACCGAATAGGGACGGTGCGAGGGGAAACCCTCGAGGGCTGTTTCCGGCTCACCGTCCGGGTAGGTTGCGTGAGGCGCATGGCAACATGCGCCCAAGA
The DNA here is from genome assembly GCA_004017275.1 of Mesorhizobium sp. Classification (GTDB taxonomy): domain Bacteria; phylum Pseudomonadota; class Alphaproteobacteria; order Rhizobiales; family Rhizobiaceae; genus Mesorhizobium. Next base: position 4,299 of record SAKE01000014.1, read on the forward strand.
TGAATGGCCGCCACGTTCTCGCCCCGCAAGGGGAGAGGGCCATACAGAACCCGGCTTACAGGCCAGCTGGCAATTTTTCTCCCCCGATATCAAGAGAAGTCTCTTGAAATCAGCAGGTTGCGCCCTCGGGCGCGCCTGTTGATTCATGCCTGTTCGGCCATTCATCCATGCGAGCAAGTGTCGGCCATTGCTTGAAACCGGTGCGATTAAATCGTACCATGATCGGGAAATGGTATCGGGAGCCTCTCATGGGACAGGTCGACAAACGCAGCATCACGCTGTCGCCGGAACTGGCGCAAGCGGTGGACGACGTGGTCGCCGCCGGCGAATATGCGTCGGCCAGCGAAGTGATCCGCGACGCGCTCAGGCAATGGAAGGACCGCCGCGACCTGCACGGCTATACGGTCGAGGAATTGCGCAAGCTGGTGCAGGAGGGCATCGACAGCGGGCCAGCGCAAGACGGCCAGCCAATCATGGAACGGTTGCGCGCTAAATATATGAAAATGGCCGAGGCCAAGGGCTTCCACGAGTGAAGTATAGCCTGCTTCCCCAAGCAGTGGTCGACCTCGAAGACATCGGTGATTACATTGCCGGCCACGATCCTCGGGCGGCAGTCCGTCTCGTGGATTCGTTGGAAAGACGGTGGGATTTGCTGACGTTGCATCCCTTCTCAGGTGCGCCGCGCGATGACATCGCGCCCGGCATCCGTCATCTCATCGTCGGCGACTATCTCACTCTGTACCGTGTCGGCGACAATGCGATCGAGATCATCCGCGTGCTGCACGGCCATCGCAACATCGAAGCCGGCGATCTCGGCCCGTGATCGGTCCGGTCAGCCGCCGATCTTGTCCAGCGACGCCTCGATCGCCTTCCAAAGCTCTTCCACCGGCTCGCAGCCGACCGAGAGGCGAACGAAACCGGCGGGAACCGCATCGCCTCGCTTCAGGCGCCGCTCGGCCGAGGTGTGGACGCCGCCGAAGGATGTCGCGGCCTGCATTAAGGCACAATTGTTGATGAATGCCTCGGCCTTGTCCTCCGACGCGAGTTCGAAAGAGATGAGAAAGCCGAAGCGTTCCATCTGGGCGCGGGCAAGGTTGTGCGACGGATCGCCCTCCAATCCGGGATAACGCAGGCCGCTGATTGCCCGGTGGCCCTGCAGCCGCCGCGCGATCACCTCCGCCGAGGAGCACATGCGGTCAAAGCGCACATCCAGTGTTTCGAGGCCGCGATGCACCAGCCAGGCTTCGAACGGTCCGGGAATGCTGCCGGAAACCTCGCGCCAGCCGGTCGCGGCGGCGATGATATCGGCATTGCGGCTGGCGACATGGCCGAACAGCACATCGGAGTGGCCATTGGGCGCCTTGGTGTCGGCGGCAACGACGATGTCGGCGCCATGGTCGAGCGGGCGCTGGCCGAAAGGCGTCATGGTCGTGTTGTCGACCACAAGGATCGCGCCGGCTTTGTGAACGGCTTCGGCAACGGCCGCGATGTCGCAGATATCCAGCCCCGGATTGGCAGGAGTTTCGACAAACGCCAGGCGATAGTCATCGAAGCCGCCATCGAGGAAGGTCGAGGTTGGCCTGACATCGTAGGTGATGCCGAGCGGCTTGAGGAAGCGATCGGCCAGCGCCCTTGTCGTGTGATAGCCGTCCGAAGGCAGCAGGATACGGTCGCCGGCCTTGAGCACGGCAAAAAATGCCGCCGAGATCGCCGCCATTCCCGAAGGAAAGGCGACGCAGGGCGCATCCTCCAGATGGGCCAGCACATGTTCTACCGCGTCCCATGTGGGGTTGCTGAAGCGGCCGTACTGGTTGAAACCGGTGGCGTCGCCGGGCGCGTGAAAAATGGCGGCCATGGTCAGGGGCAGGGGAATGGAATCGCCCATGGCAAGCCCGCTGCGACGCAGATGCGGAAGTGCTGCTGCGCGTGACTTTGCTGTTTCGGACATCGAATTTCCAACCCTGTTTGCGACCGACGAGATGCGGCGAGACGCTATGCCCGGCAGCGGCGCGCGGCAAGGCGCGTCCGGTTGGGCCAGGCGGCTCTAAACGGTTCGTTAGGCTTAATAGACCATAAAGACGAGACGTGCCGTCAAGGCTGATTTCGCAGGTCGCGATGCGCGTGTTTGTGAAGCCTATTCCCGTTGACGCCCATAGTGCCCCATGATATCCCATTTAGACATCAAAGCCTTCGTTCCGCGTCAGGGCAAAGCGTACGCCAATCGGGCAGCCGCGGCGGCTGCGCGTTTGCCGGTCTTTGCCCATGTGGATGAGGCTGATACGGGGCAGGGAACGCGCCGCGGCGGCGCGTGCGACAAGATGGAGAGGGGTGCGGCGGCGCAAGCGGCTGTAACGCGTGATGGACCGGTTTCTGTCAAACACGATGAGCAGGATCGATGCGAAGGGACGGGTATCAGTTCCGGCGCATTTCCGTGCCGTCGTGCAGAAGCGGGGCTATTCGGAACTCTACGCCTTGCGTTGCCTGGATCTGCCGGCGATGGATGTCGGCGGGCTCGACCTGCTCGACCGCTACGAGCAGCGCATCGCGCTCGAGGATCCCTTCCTGCAGACGGCGGACGACATGTCGTTCTTTTGCCACGGCGATGGAGCGTTCTTGAAACTCGATCAGGACGGCCGCATCACGATGAGCGATTTCATTCGCGAACACACAGGCATTTCGACGGAAGCAGCCTTTGTCGGGCGCGGCAATTTCTTTCAGATCTGGGAGCCGGGACGGCTTGCCGCCTATGGGGCGCAGGCGCGAACCCGGCTTTTGCAGCTTCGGCAGGGGACGAAGCCTGGGGAGCGACCGGAATGACGGCAGGCCACGGCGATGAGCTTCACGCCGTTGGCGGACCGGCCCGCCACATTCCGGTCCTCCTTGCCGAAGTGCTCGAAGCGCTGCAACCGGCCGAGGGCGATATCATCATCGATGGCACGTTCGGCGCCGGCGGCTACACCAGGGCTATTCTGGCGACGGGTGCGTCCGTGGTGGCGATCGACCGCGATCCCGATGCGATCGCTGCCGGGCGCGATCTCGAGGCTCAGTCAGGCGGCCGGCTGCGGCTGGTGCAGGCGCCGTTCTCGACGCTGGACGAACATGTCGAGAGCGCCGACGGCGTCGTGCTCGACATTGGTGTATCCTCGATGCAGCTCGACCAGGCCGAGCGCGGGTTTTCGTTCCGCGCCGACGGACCGCTCGACATGCGCATGGCGCAGGCGGGCCTCAGCGCCGCCGACGTCGTCAACAGCTTCAAGCCGGGTGACCTTGCCCGCATCTTCGGCTTCCTCGGCGAGGAGCGCCACGCCGGGCGCATTGCCCGCATGATCGAGGCTCGCCGCGAAAAGCGTCCGTTCGAACGCACGCTGGAACTGGCCGACGCCATCGAGACGCATATCGGCCGCGCGCCGAAGGACAAGATCCATCCGGCCACGCGCGTCTTCCAGGCGCTGCGCATCTTCGTCAATGACGAGCTTGGCGAACTGGCCAAGGCCTTGTTCGCGGCCGAACATGTGCTGAAGCCGGGCGGACGGCTCGCCGTGGTGACCTTCCATTCGCTGGAAGACCGCATCGTCAAGCGTTTCATCGCCGATCGGGCCGACGTCGCAACCGGCTCGCGGTATTTGCCCGAGGCGCAGGCGCGCACCGCGACCTTCCGCAAGGCTGGTGGCGGCGTGACTGCAGGCGATGCCGAGGTGGCGGCCAATCCGCGCGCCCGTTCGGCCAGGCTGCGCGCGGCAATCCGCACCGAGGCGCCGGCGCGCAGCAGCGACTTTTCGATTTTCGGCCTTCCAAAGCTTCCCGGCCCAAAGCTTCCCGGCACAAACCGGCCGGGGGAGAGGTAAGCACGTGTTTCGTACCAGCGACATTGTCCTGATCGCCGTCATGGTTGCGGCGGCGGCCCTTACCTACAAGGCCAAGCGCGAGGCCGAGGAACAACTGGCTTCGGTGCAGAAGATCCATGCGCAGATACGCTATGAGGAGGATACGATCGACCTGCTCAAGGCGGACTGGAGCCTGCTCACTCAGCCGTCGCGGCTGCAGAAGCTGGCCGAACTCTACAAGTCGCAGCTCGAACTTGAGCCGGTCAGCGCCCGCCAGATCGGCGGCATCGGCGATCTGCCGGCCAAAACCCTGGATATCCAGGACATCCTATCCGGACGTCAGGGCGGCATGGCCGACAATTCCGACAAGGCACCCTCGGACGGCAAGGATCCCGTGGTGACCGGAGGCATCGCCCAATGATCGGCAAACTGCTGAAGCGCCGCGCCAAAACGGGTGAAGACGGATCGATCGTCGTCGATGGCGCCCGCAAGGCGACCGGCGGCAAGGGCAGGACGCGCATCGTGATGACGATGGCAGTGTTCTTCGGCATCTTCTCGACCATATCAGGGCGGCTGGTCTATCTCGGCTTCCAGGCCCCCGACATGTCGGGCGGTCCGCAGAGCCGGGTGACGGCATCGCGGCCCGACATTGTCGATCGCAATGGCGAAGTGCTGGCGACCGACATCAAGACGGCGTCGCTGTTTGCCGAGCCGCGCCGCATCGTCGATGCCGACGAAGCGATCGAGAAGCTGTCGACGGTGCTTCCGGACATCGACTACGAGCAGACCTACCATAAGCTGAAGAGCGGCGCCGGTTTCGTCTGGCTGCAGCGGCAGCTGACGCCCAAGCAGCAGTCCGACATCATGCAACTCGGCATTCCCGGCTTCGGCTTCCGCACCGAGAAGCGCCGCTTCTATCCGAGCGGCGAGACCTCGTCCTACATTGTCGGCCTTACCAATATCGACAACCAGGGCATCTCCGGTATGGAGAAGTATGTCGACGAGCAGGGCTTGAGCGACCTGCAGGCTTCGGGCCTTGCCATCGCCAAGGATCTGAAGCCGGTGAAGCTTTCGATCGATCTGCGCATCCAGCATGTGGTGCGCGACGAGATCGCCGCAGGCCTGGAGCGCTATCGCGCCATGGGCGCCGGCGCCGTTGTGCTCAACGTCAAGACCGGCGAAGTGGTGGCGATGGCCTCGGTGCCGGATTTCGATCCGAACAATCCTTACAACGCACAGGACAAGGACCGGCTGAATCGGATGTCGGCGGGCCTCTATGAAATGGGCTCGACCTTCAAGAGCTTCACCTCTGCCATGGCGCTCGATTCCGGCAAGGCGACGATGGCGAGCCGCTTCGATGCTTCGCATCCAATCCGGGTCGGCCATCAGGCCATTCACGATTTCCACGGCAAGAACCGGGTGCTGTCGTTGCCGGAGGTGTTCCTCTATTCGTCCAACATCGGGTCGGCCAGGGAGGCCGAGATGGTGGGTATCGAGGGGCACCGCGAATTCCTGCATCGTCTTGGCATTCTGGACAAGATGCAGACCGAACTGCCGGAGGTCGCCCGCCCGACTGAACCGAAGGTCTGGAAACAGGTCAATTCGTTCACCATCGCCTTCGGCCACGGCGTGTCGACGACGCCGCTGCAAGCTGCCGTGGGCTGCGCGGCGCTGATGAATGGTGGCTTCCTGATGAACCCTACCTTCCTGATGCGTACGCAGGCGGAAGCGATGGCCATCGCCAAGAAGGTGGTGAACGACAAGACGGTCGATGGCATGCGCTATCTCTACTCGCTCAACGCCGAGAAGGGCTCGGCCAGAAACGCCAGAGTTCCCGGCTATCGCGTTGGCGGCAAGACCGGAACAGCCGAGAAGGTCATCAATGGCCGCTACTCGAAAGAGTTGAATTTCAATACTTTTGTCGCCGCCTTCCCGATGGACGATCCGCAATATTTGGTGTTTACGATTGCCGACGCTCCGCATCCGGAAAAGCCCGGCATGACAGACGTCGCGGCCGCCAATGCGGGGGTTATGGCCGGCAATATCATCAGACGTGCGGCTGCCATGCTTGGCGTGAAGCCAGATTTCAGCCATGAAAATGGTGCAACGCTGGTTTCCTATCAGTGATTCTTAGGGCGCGCCGGTAACTGCGCGCTATTTTGTTGCGATGAACGGGACTCGATGAAGCTCAGAGATCTAGCCGGTATCCTGCCAGTCGAAGGAACAGCTTCCGCCGATCTGGAGGTTACAGGGATTTCTTCGGATTCCCGCCAGGTAAAACCGGGCGTTGTCTTTTTTGCGCTCGCCGGAACCAAGGCCGATGGTGCCGTTTATGCCGTCGACGCCGCTGCGCGCGGTGCGGCCGCGATCGTCGCGGGCAAGGGCAGCACCGTTGCCGGGCTGCCGGTTCCGGTGCTGGCGGTCGACGATCCGCGCCTGGCACTGGCGCTGAGTGCGGCTCGCTATTTTGGCAAGCAGCCCGAGACCATGGTCGCGGTGACCGGCACCAGCGGCAAGACGTCGGTCGCCGCCTTCACCAGGCAAATCTGGGAGCAGGCCGGTTATGCCGCCGCTTCGATCGGCACCACCGGCGTGGTGGCGCCCGGCCGCAACGACTATGGCTCGCTGACCACGCCTGATCCGGTCGCCTTGCACCAGTTGCTGCGGGAATTGGCCGATGCTGGCGTCACCCACGCCTCGATGGAAGCCTCCAGTCATGGGCTGGACCAGCGCCGTCTCGACGGCGTGAAGCTGGCGGCCGGCGGCTTCACCAATCTCGGCCGCGACCATATGGACTATCACCCGACCATCGAGGACTATCACCGCGCCAAACTGCGCCTGTTCGACGCGCTGCTGCCGAAGGGCGCGCCGGCCGTCATCTTCGCAGACGATCCGTGGTCGGCGCCGACGATCCTCGCGGCACAGGCCGCCGGGCTCGACGTTCTGACGGTTGGCCGCCATGGCGATTTTCTCAGGCTGAAGCGCGTCGAGCACGAGCGCCATCGCCAGCGGGCCGAGGTAGAGGCCGATGGCGTGCTTTACGAGATCGACCTGCCGCTGGCTGGCGATTTCCAGATATCGAACGCGCTGGTTTCGGCAGGGCTTGCCATTTCCACGGGAACACCAGTTGCCAAGGCCTTGATAGCGTTGGAGAAACTGAAAGGTGCGCCGGGCCGGCTCGACCTCGTCGGCACCTCCGCCAATGGCGCGCCAGTCTATGTCGACTATGCCCATAAGCCGGACGCGCTGGAAAATGTGCTGGCTTCGGTGCGTCCGTTCACCACCGGTCGCGTCATCGTTGTGTTCGGCTGCGGCGGCGACCGCGATCGCGGAAAAAGGCCGATCATGGGCGAGATCGCGACGCGGCTAGCCGATGTCGTCATCGTCACCGACGACAATCCGCGCTCGGAAGTGCCGGAAACGATCCGCGCCGCCATTCTCGCCGCTGCTCCCGGCGCCATCGAGATCGGCGACCGGCGCCTGGCGATCCACGAGGCGGTTGCCATGCTGCATGCGGGCGACACGCTGATCGTGGCCGGCAAGGGCCATGAGGAGGGCCAGACGATCGGCTCAGAGACCTTGCATTTTTCCGATCACGAGGAAGTTCGCGCCGCCCTCTCGGAGCGTGCCGCATGAGCTTGCTGTGGACCTCCGAGGCGCTGGTTGCCGCCATGGACGGGCGGCCCCTCGGGCCGATGCCGGAAGGCATTTCAGGCATTTCGATCGACAGCCGCAGCCTGCAGCCGGGCGACGCCTTCTTCGCCATCAAGGGCGAGGCGATGGACGGCCACGACTTCGTCACATCGGCCATCAAGGCCGGCGCCGGGGTGCTGGTGGTGGCCGAAGGCAAGCTGCCGTCGCTCGGCCGGCTGACGGCACCGATCATCGTCGTCGAGGATGTGCTGGTCGCCCTGGAAAAACTCGGGGTCGCATCGCGGGCGCGTTCTCAGGCCAAGATCATCGCGGTGACCGGTTCGGCCGGCAAGACCACCACCAAGGAAGCGCTGCGTCATGTGCTGCAAGCCGTCGGCAAGGTTCATGCTTCGGCGCAGTCGTTCAACAATCATTGGGGCGTGCCGCTGACTTTGGCGCGCATGCCAGCCGATTGCGACTATGCGGTGTTCGAGATCGGCATGAACCATCCCGACGAGATCCGGCCGCTGGTCAAGATGGTGAGGCCGCATGTCGCCATCGTCACCATGATCGCGGCTGCCCATCTTGGCTTCTTCCGCAATCTGGACGAGATCGCCAAGGCCAAGGCCGAGATTTTCGAGGGGCTGGAGCCCGAGGGTGCCGCCGTCCTCAACCGCGACGATGCGCGGTTCAAACTTCTCGACAAGATGGCGCATGCCGCCGGCGTCGAGCATGTGTATGGCTTCGGCGAGAATGCGCGCTCGACCTTCAAGCTGGTCCAATGCGAGTTGCATGCCGATCGTTCCGATATCATCGCCCGGATCGGCGGCCATGAGGTGACGGCGCGGATCGGTGCGCCCGGCCGCCACATGGTGCAAAACGTGCTGGCGGTGCTGGGGGCGGCACATCTGGTTGGCGCCGATCTCGGCAAGGTGGCGTCGGCGCTGGCCGATCTCTCGGCCGAACGCGGGCGCGGCAAGCGCCATGTGTTGCGGCATCCCAGAGGGCCGATCACGCTGATCGACGAGAGCTACAACGCCAATCCAGCGTCAATGAGTGCCGCCATGGCGCTACTCAATGCGACGCCGGTGACGGGCGAGGGCCGCCGCATCGCCGTGCTCGGCGATATGCTCGAACTCGGCGACCATTCGGCCAAGCTGCATGCCGCGCTTGCCGAACTCATCGTCGGCACGGGCACGCAGACCGTTTTTCTCGGCGGCCCGGAAATGCGCGTGCTGGCCGAGGTACTGCCGGCCGAAATCAAGACGGAATACCGCGCTGGGGTCGAGGAACTGAAGCCGGTGCTGCTTGCCGCGCTGAAGCCTGGCGATGTGGTGATGGTCAAATCGTCGAAGGGCATCGGTTTTGCAAAACTGGTCGATGCTCTGCTGGGCAAATTCCCGGCCGAATCGACAACCAGAAAACAGACCTAGGTCGGGGGACGAAAGCGCATGTTCACACTGCTCGTCGATTTTGCGGACAAGGTCTCGGTCTTCAATGTCTTCCGCTACATCACCTTCCGCACCGGCGGAGCGTTGATCACATCGGCGCTGATCGTCTTCATCTTCGGGCCAACCATCATCAATTCGCTGCGGCTCCGGCAAGGCAAGGGCCAGCCGATCCGTGCCGACGGGCCGCAGACGCATTTCAAGAAGGCCGGCACGCCGACCATGGGTGGGCTGATGATCCTGTCGGGCATCATCGGCTCATCGCTTTTATGGGCGAACCTGTCGAGCATCTATGTCTGGGTGGTGCTCTTGGTGACGCTGGGCTTCGGCTCGATCGGCTTTTACGACGACTATCTGAAGGTGACGAAGCAGTCGCATCTCGGCTTTTCCGGCAAGGCACGGCTGGCGCTCGAATTCGTCATCGCCGGCATCGCCGCCTGGGTGATCATGCACAATGGCCAGGCGCCGTTCTCGTCGTCTCTGACATTCCCCTTTGCCAAGGAATTCATCGTCAACCTCGGCTGGTTCTTCATTCCGTTCTCCTGCTTCGTCATCGTCGGCGCCGGCAATGCGGTGAACCTGACCGACGGGCTCGACGGGCTGGCAATCGTGCCGATCATGATCGCGGCGGCCTCCTTCGGCGTCATCGCCTATCTCTCCGGCAACGCGGTGTTCGCCGAATATCTGCAGATCCATTTCGTACCCGGCACCGGCGAACTGGCGGTCGTGCTCGGCGCGGTCATCGGCGCCGGCCTCGGCTTCCTCTGGTTCAATGCGCCGCCGGCGGCAATTTTCATGGGCGACACAGGCTCGCTGGCCATGGGTGGCCTGATCGGCACGGTCGCGGTCGCCACCAAGCACGAGATCGTGCTGGTCATCGTCGGCGGATTGTTTGTCGTGGAAATCCTGTCGGTCATCATCCAGGTCGGCTACTTCAAGATGACCGGCAAGCGGGTGTTCCTGATGGCGCCGATCCACCATCATTTCGAAAAGCTCGGCTGGACCGAAAGCCAGGTGGTGATCCGGTTCTGGATCATCGCCGTCATCCTGGCGCTGGTCGGCCTGTCGACTCTCAAGCTGAGATAGGAAGCGCTTTGATCCCCGCCGCATCTTTCACAGGCAAGCGCGTTTCGCTCTTCGGGCTCGGTGGCTCGGGGATCGCGACGGCGCGCGCGCTGATCGAGGGCGGGGCGGACGTGCTGGCCTGGGACGACAATCCCGACAGCGTTGCCAAGGCCGCCGCCGTCGGCATCGCGACCGCCGATCTGCGCGGTGCCGACTGGGCGAAGTTCTCGGCCTTCGTGCTGTCGCCGGGCGTGCCGCTGACGCATCCCAAACCGCACTGGACGGTCGAACTGGCGCGCGGTTCAGGCGTCGAGATCATCGGCGACATCGAGCTTTTCTGCCGTGAGCGCATGCTGAGCGCGCCAACGTCGCCCTTCATCGCCATCACCGGCACCAACGGCAAGTCGACGACGACGGCGCTGACCGCGCATATCCTGAAGGCCGCGGGGCGCGACACCCAGATGGGCGGCAATATCGGCCGCGCGGTGATGACGCTCGATCCGCCCGAGCCCGATCGGCATTATGTGGTCGAATGCTCGTCCTACCAGATCGATCTCGCGCCCTCGATCAACCCGACGGCCGGCATCCTCCTCAACCTGACGCCCGACCACCTCGACCGTCACGGCACCATGCAGCACTACGCCGCGATCAAGGAGCGGCTGGTGGCCGGCAGCGAGACGGCGATCGTCGGTATCGACGATTCCTGGTGCGCGCAGATCGCCGAACGGCTGGAGCGGGCTGGGCGGCATGTCATCCGCATTTCCAAGCGATTGCCGCTGACCGACGGCTATTTCGCCGACGGCGGCAATTTGATGGAAGCCGTGCACGGCCGCTACAGCCGCGTCGCCTTCCTCGAAGGCATCGGCTCGCTGCGCGGCCAGCACAACGCGCAGAACGCGCTGGCAGCGGTCGCCTCGTGCCTCAGGGTCGGACTGGAACTTGGCGAGATCCAGTCTGGGTTGGAAAGCTTTCCCGGCCTCGCGCACCGCATGGAGCAGGTCGGCCGCAAGGACCATGTGCTGTTCATCAACGATTCCAAGGCGACCAATGCCGACGCGGCGGCACCCGCGCTGTCGAGCTTTGCGCGCATCTACTGGATCGCCGGCGGCCTGCCCAAGGAAGGCGGCATCGAGCCGTTGCGCGGTTTCTTCCCGCGCATCGCCAAGGCCTATCTGATCGGCGAGGCCGCACCTGCCTTTTCGGCGACGCTGGGCGAGGCCGTGCCCTACGAGATTTCAGGCACGCTGGCCGCGGCGGTCGAGCACGCCGCGCATGATGCGGCTAAGGATGACAGCGGCGAGGCGGTGGTGCTGTTGTCGCCGGCCTGCGCCAGTTTCGACCAGTTCAAGAATTTCGAAGTCCGCGGCGAAGCCTTCAGGCAAGCTGCGAATGCTATCGAGGGCGTGAAACCCATCGGAGGGGCACGATAATGCAGAGCCGTCTCGACAAAAGCCCGGTTGCAACCTGGTGGTGGACGATCGATCGCTGGTTCCTGGCGGCGTTCCTGTCGCTGATGGGGCTTGGCATCGTGCTGTCCTTCGCGGCAAGCCCGGCGGTGGCCGAGCGCATCGGTCTCGACAGTTTCCACTTCGCCACCAGGCAGATCATCTTCACCGTGCCGGCGCTCGGCGTGATGCTGGCGGTGTCTTTCCTCGATTCCCGGGAGATCCGGCGCATGGCGCTGATCATGCTGTGCCTGATGCTGGTGCTGATGGTGGCGGTGCTCTACATCGGCGTCGAGGTGAAGGGCGCGCGCCGCTGGGTGTCGCTTGCCGGCCTCTCCATCCAGCCGTCGGAATTCTTGAAACCTGCCTTCGTCATCATGTGCGCCTGGCTGTTTGCCGAGCACAAGCGCCAGCCCGACATTCCGGGCAATCTGTTCGCCATGCTGCTTTTGGTGCTGGTCGTGTCGCTGCTGGTGGCGCAGCCGGACCTCGGCCAGACCATGCTGACGACCGGCACCTGGGGCATCATGTTCTTTATGGCTGGGCTGCCATGGCTGTGGATTGTCGCGCTCGGCGCGGCCGGCGTCGGCGGCGTCTTTGCCGCCTATACGGTGTTTCCGCACGTTGCCTTGCGCATCGACAAGTTCCTCACCGGCGAAGGCGACACGTTCCAGGTCGACATGGGACGCGAGGCGCTGATCAATGGCGGCTGGTTCGGCGTCGGGCCGGGCGAGGGCACCGTCAAACGGGTCATTCCCGACAGCCATGCCGACTTCGTCTTCTCGGTCGCGGGCGAAGAATTCGGGCTGATCATGTGCTTCTTCATCATGTCGATCTTCGCCTTCATCGTGTTGCGCGGCCTCAACACGGCGCTGAAGGAGCATGACGATTTCACCCGCTATGCGGTCGGCGGCCTCGTCACCGTGTTCGGCCTGCAAGCTGTCATCAACATGTGCGTCAACCTGCAGCTTGTGCCGGCCAAGGGCATGACGCTGCCGTTCATCTCCTATGGTGGCTCATCGCAGATCGCCATCGCCATCTCGATGGGCATGGTGCTGGCGCTGACACGCAAGCGGCCCGAAAAGCGCAAACAGATGGGCTTTGGCCTGTCGCAACGCGCTGTGCCGGCGGAGTGACATGGCCAGAGGCGTCATCCTTCTCGCGGCGGGCGGAACCGGCGGGCATCTTTTCCCGGCCGAGGCGCTGGCGCATGAGTTGAACGGACGCGGCTGGTCGGTGCATCTGGCGACCGACGACCGTGCCGAGCGTTTCGCCGGTCATTTCCCGGCCGCGGCCGTCCATCCGATCCAATCGGCGACGATGGGTTCGAAGAATCCTTTTGCCCTGCTTGGCGCCTTTTGGAAGATCTGGCGCGGCGTGCGCCAGGCTTCCGCCGTCATCGCCAGGATCAAGCCCGATGCCGTCGTCGGCTTCGGCGGCTATCCGACGTTGCCGCCACTCTACGCGGCAACGCGGCGCAAGGTGCCGACACTGATCCATGAGCAGAACGCGGTGATGGGGCGCGCCAACCGGGCGCTGGCCGGCCGTGTCGATGCGATCGCCGGCGGCTTCCTGCCGCAGGATACCAGTGCGGCCGGCGCCAAGACGGTGACGACAGGCAATCCGGTCAGGCCTGCCGTGCTGGAAGCGGCCAAGACCGCTTACGCGGCGTCGACCGGGGAACAGCCGTTCCACCTGCTGGTGTTCGGCGGCAGCCAGGGCGCTCAGTTCTTTTCCGATGCCGTGCCGGGGGCCGTCGCGCTGCTCTCCGATGCGCAGCGCAAGCGGCTGGTGATTACCCAACAAGCTCGCGCCGATGACGTGGCGCGGGTCAAGGCGGCCTATGCTGCCCTTGGCGTCGCCGTCGAGGTCTCACCCTTCTTCACCGACATGGCGCAGCGCATTGCGGCCACGCACCTGGTGATCTCCCGCTCCGGCGCTTCGACCGTCTCGGAGATCGCCGTCATCGGCCGGCCGGCACTGCTGGTGCCTTATCCCTATGCGCTTGATCACGACCAGGCGGCGAACGCGGCGGCCCTTGCCGCTGCCGGGGGTGGCGAAGTGCACCCGCAATCCTCGCTTTCGCCAGAACGCATCGCAGCCCTCGTCGGTGGGCTGATGGACGCCCCCGAGCGCCTGACAGCGATGGCGGTTGGCGCGAAATCGGTCGGCAGGCCGGACGCGGCACGGTTGCTCGCTGATCTCACAGAGGCTATTGCGTCGAAAAAAACCGTTTCGGATTTCAGGAAGGGCGCGCACGCATGAAGATGCCGCAAACCATCGGCCTTGTGCATTTCATCGGCATTGGCGGCATCGGCATGAGCGGCATTGCCGAAGTGCTGCACAATCTCGGCTACAAGGTGCAAGGGTCCGACCAGGCCGAAAGCGCCAATGTGCAGCGGCTGCGCGACAAGGGTATCGAATGCTTCGTCGGCCACAAGGCCGAAAATCTCGGGGATGCCGAGGTGGTGGTCGTCTCGACGGCGATCAAGAAATCCAATCCGGAGCTGAAGGCGGCGCGCGAAAAGCTGCTGCCGATCGTGCGTCGTGCCGAGATGCTCGCCGAGCTGATGCGCTTTCGCCAGGCGGTGGCGATCGGCGGCACGCATGGCAAGACGACGACGACCTCGATGGTGGCGACCTTGCTCGATGCCGGCGGGCTCGATCCAACCGTCATCAATGGCGGCATCATCAACGCCTATGGCACCAATGCGCGCATGGGCGACGGCGAATGGATGGTGGTGGAGGCCGACGAGAGCGACGGCACCTTCTTGAAGCTGCCGGCCGAGATCGCGGTCGTTACCAACATCGATCCCGAGCATCTCGATCACTACGGCAGCTTCGACAAGGTGCGCGAGGCGTTCCGCCAGTTCGTCGAGAATGTGCCGTTCTACGGTTTCGGCGTGATGTGCACCGATCACCCCGAAGTGCAGGCACTGGTCAGCCGCATCGAGGATCGCCGCGTCATCACCTATGGTGAGAACGCGCAGGCCGATGTGCGCTTCACCAACCACCGCATGGCGGGCGCCATTTCGGAATTCGACGTGACGATCCGCGACCGCAAGACCGGCGGCCAGAAGACAATAGCAGGCCTGCGCCTGCCGATGCCCGGCCGTCACAACGTCTCCAACGCGACGGCGGCGATTGCCGTTGCGCACGAGCTCGGCCTGTCCGCCGAGGCGATCAAGAAGGGCCTGTCGTCCTTCGCCGGCGTCAAGCGCCGCTTCACCCATACCGGTTCGTGGAACGGCGTCGAAATGTTCGACGATTACGGCCACCATCCGGTCGAGATCTCGGCGGTGCTGAAGGCGGCGCGCAGCGCCACCAACGGCCGCGTCATCGCCATTGCCCAGCCGCATCGCTTCACCCGGCTGCATGATCTGTTCAATGAGTTTTCCACCTGCTTCAACGATGCCGACACGGTGATGGTGGCGCCGGTCTACGCGGCCGGCGAGGAGCCGATCGACGGCGTCAGCTCGGACGCGCTGGTGTCGCGCATCCGCGCCGGCGGCCATCGCGACGCGCGCTACATCGAGGGGCCGGCGGCGATCGCGCCCATCATCCGCGATCTGGCCAAGCCCGGCGATTTCGTCGTCTTCCTTGGCGCCGGCAACATCACCCAATGGGCCTATGCGTTGCCCAAGGAGCTTGGCGGGACCGTCTCATGATGCACGGCCAGGCCTTGATCGACAGACTTGGCGACCGGCTTGCCGGCCTGCGCGGCCGCATCACGCCGAATGCCGAAATGGACAAGATAACCTGGTTCCGTGCCGGTGGCCTGGCTGAGGCTTTGTTCCAGCCGGCCGATGAGGAAGATCTTGCCGCGTTTCTGAAGGCAGTTCCCGAAGAGATACCACTGACCGTCGTCGGCGTCGGCTCGAACCTTCTGGTCCGCGATGGCGGTATTCCCGGCTTTGTCATCAGGCTTTCGGCCAAGGGGTTTGGCGAGGCCGAGGTCATTTCGCCAATCAGGATCAAGGCAGGAGCGGCCACGCCTGACAAGCGCGTTGCCGCTGTGGCGCTCGAGGCCGGCATTGGCGGCTTTCATTTCTATCACGGCATTCCGGGCGCCATCGGCGGCGCGCTGCGGATGAATGCCGGCGCCAATGGCGTCGAGACGCGCGAACGCGTCGTCGAAGTGCGCGCGCTCGACCGCAAGGGCAATGTACAGACGCTGAGCAATGCCGATATGGGCTATGCCTATCGCCATTCGGCGGCGCCCTCCGGGCTGATCTTCACCTCCGCCGTGTTCGAAGGCTTTGCCGAGGACAAGACGGCGATCAAGGCGGCGATGGACGCGGTGCAGAACCATCGCGAGACCGTGCAGCCGATCCGCGAGAAGACAGGTGGCTCGACCTTCAAGAATCCGGAAGGCACGTCGGCCTGGAAGGAGATCGACAAGGCGGGCTGCCGCGGCCTGATGATCGGTGGCGCGCAGATGTCGCCGATGCATTGCAACTTCATGATCAACACCGGAACCGCGACCGGTTACGACCTTGAATATCTCGGCGAGACGGTACGCACGCGAGTGCTTGAGAATTCCGGCATCCGGCTGCAATGGGAAATCAAGCGCATCGGCAATTTCCGGCCGGGACATGCCGTCCAGGAGTTTCTCGGGCAGCTGCTTTAAGGTGCGCCTTAGCGCGCGTTGCAGTTCATGCATCACATGAACTTCAACGAGGTCGAAACGGTGCCCGACCGTTGCTTCGAAGACTCAACGACACGCTTTTCGCATGCATTTTCTCAGAAAGTGAATCTCTCGGAATCGTAAGCACTTGCCAGTGAATCAACTCTCTGATTCTCTGCTCGAAAGCGTTTCCTGATTTGAGTCGTTCGAACGCGTTACCCGCGTTTTCCGTCTGGGGGGCAACCTGCCGGGAGACTCGGACTCAATGTTGCGGAAAATCTTGGTTTTTGGTCCGCCGTGAGAGGGGATGCCGGGGAATGAAAAGCAAGCATGTGGCCGTCCTGCTGGGTGGTTTTTCGTCCGAGCGGCCCGTGTCTCTGTCTTCGGGGAAGGCTTGTGCCGATGAGCTCGAAAAGGAAGGCTACCAGGTCACTCGCGTCGACGTCGGGCGCAACGTCGGCTCCGTGCTCTCCGAGCTCAAGCCCGACGTCGCCTTCAACGCGCTGCATGGCCCTTTCGGCGAGGATGGCACCGTTCAGGGCATTCTCGAATATCTCGGTATTCCCTACACTCATTCCGGCGTGCTCGCCTCGGCCCTGGCCATGAACAAGGAGCAGGCCAAGCGGGTTGCCAAGGCGGTCGGCGTCCCGGTCGCCGAATCGAAGGTCGCCAGCCGCTTCGCCATCCAGAACAAGCATCCGATGAAGCCGCCCTATGTGGTCAAGCCGGTCAATGAGGGCTCCAGCTTCGGTGTCGTTATCGTGCATGAAGGCCAGTCGCATCCGCCGCAGGTTCTTGGCTCGTCGGAGTGGAAATATGGCGATACCGTCATGGTCGAGCGCTACATCCATGGCCGCGAGCTGACCTGCGCGGTGATGGGTGATGTGGCGCTCGGGGTCTGTGAGATCATCCCGACCGGCCATTCCTTCTACGACTATGATTCAAAATATGTCGCCGGGGGATCAAAGCACGAATGCCCCGCAAAAGTTTCACCGAATATTTACCAAAAAATACAAACACTGGCGCTCAAGGCTCACCAAGCGATCGGCTGCCGGGGCGTTTCCCGGTCGGACTTCCGTTATGACGATCGTCATTCCGAAAACGGCGAGGTTGTCTGGCTCGAGGTTAACACCCAGCCGGGTATGACGCCGACGTCCTTGGTGCCTGAAATCGCCGCCCAGGCCGGGCACTCGTTTGGCGATTTGTTGAGTTGGATGGTGGAGGACGCTTCGTGTCTGCGTTGAAATGGCTACAAGGTAAGGAGAGGGGCGCGGCCAGGCTGGCGCCGTTCGGCTTGCCGTTGTCGGACCATTTCGTGCTGCCGCGTATGCTGCGTCGCCCGGTGCGCGTTCTGGCGCGCCTCGGTGTCGGTGAATTCCAGGCGCCGCGCTTTTCCGCTGCCATGATGTCGGCCGTGCTGATTTTCTCGAGCAGTGCCTATGGTGCCTATCTCGGCGGCCATGTCGACGGCATCGTCCAGAGCATCACCGCCCGCACCGGTTTTGCCGTCGATCAGGTCAAGGTGGTCGGCAACCGCCAGACCTCGGAGATCGATATTCTCGACAGGCTCGAGCTCGACGGCTGGACGTCCCTGATCGGCTTCGACGCCGAGGCGGCGCGCGAGCGCATTGCGACATTGCCGTGGATCGAGGTCGCGGCGGTGCGCAAGGTCTATCCGCACACGCTGGAAGTGCGTGTCGGGGAGCGCGAGCCCTTCGCGCTCTGGCAGCAGGGCGACGAGCTTTCCGTCATCGAGAAGAATGGCGCCATGATCGCGCCGTTCTCCGGCGGCAAGCAGGTGCTGTTGCCGCTGCTGATCGGCACCGGCGCGCCGGCGAGCGCGCCCGGCTTCATCGCCAAGATCGAAAAATATCCTGAGCTCGCGAGCCGGATCAAAGGCTATATCCGCGTCGGCGAACGGCGCTGGGACCTGAAGCTGGACAATGGCATCACCGTCAAGCTTCCCGAGGATGACGAGGACCAGGCGCTCGCCGAACTCGTCAAGATGGACCAGGACAAGGGCCTGTTGTCGCGCGACATCGCCGCCGTCGACATGCGCCTGACTGACCGGCTGGTCGTGCAGTTGACGCCCGAGGCGGCGACGCAGCGCGAAGCCGCACTCAACGAAAAACCCAAGAGCCTGAAGCGCAAGCCGGAGACGAAGATATGAGCTGGCTTGGCGGTCCTGGCGATGCCTCGTCGCGCCGGTCCGGCACCCTGACGGTGCTGGATGTCGGTTCGAGCAAGGTCTGCTGCATGGTGGCCAAGCTCAAGCCGTGCGATGACGGCAAGCTGCTGCGCGGCCGCTCGCACCGGATCCAGGTGATCGGCATCGGCCATCAGAAATCGCAAGGCGTGAAGTCGGGTGTCGTCGTCGATCTCGACCGGGCCGAGCACGCCATCCGCCTTTCCGTCGATGCGGCCGAGCGCATGGCCGGGCTGACAGTCGATTCGCTGATCGTCAACATGACGGCCGGGCGGCTGAAGAGCGAAGCCTTCTCCGCCACCATCAACCTTGGCGGCCACGAAGCCGACGAGGCCGACATCAAGCGCGTCCTCGGCGCCGGCGCCAAGCAGGCGCTGAAGGCCGAGCGCGAGGTGATCCATTCGCTTCCCGTCGGCTTTTCGCTGGATGCCGAACGCGGCGTGCGCGATCCGCGCGGCATGGTCGGCGACGCACTCGGCGTCGACATGCATGTGCTGACTGGTGACGCAGCGCCGATGCGCAATCTGGAGCTTTCCATCAATCGTTCGCATCTGTCGGTCGAGCGCATGGTGGCGACGCCCTATGCCAGCGGGCTGGCGGCCCTGGTCGACGACGAACTGGAAATGGGCGCGGCTTGCATCGACATGGGCGGCGGCACGACGACGATCTCGGTGTTTTCGGAAGGCAAGTTCGTTCATGGCGACGCCATCGCCATCGGCGGCAACCATGTCACGCTCGACATGGCCAAAGGGCTTTCGACCTCGCTCGATGCGGCCGAACGGCTGAAGGTGATGCATGGCTCGGCGCTGCCGGGTAGCGCCGACGATCGCGACCTGGTCTCGATCCAGCCGATCGGCGACGATGGCGACGTGCCTTTGCAGATTCCGCGTTCGGTTATGACGCGCATCGTGCGTGCCCGCATCGATGAGACGCTCGAACTGCTGCGCGACCGGCTGAACAAGTCCGGCTACGGCAATGCGGTGGGCAAGCGTGTGGTGCTCACCGGCGGGGCCAGCCAGCTTGCCGGCCTGCCGGAGGCGGCGCGCCGTATCCTGGGACGCAATGTGCGCATCGGCCGTCCGCTCGGCGTGGCCGGCCTGCCGGAAGCGGCGAAGGGGCCGGCCTTCTCGGCCGCGGTGGGGCTCCTGATCTATCCGCAGATGGCGAGTTTCGAGAGCCATCCTGCGAAAGGAATTTCCGGTCTCAGAATGACCGGGACGGGCGGAAAACTGCATCGCATGAGTCAGTGGTTGAGAGACAGTTTCTAATTGACGGGGACAGCCCCATAGGCGGCCGCGGCGGCGAAGCGGCGTGAAAGGCAAAGGACGGAGACAATGACCATCAATCTGCAGAAGCCGGACATCACCGAGCTTAAGCCGCGCATCACCGTGTTCGGTGTCGGCGGTGGCGGCGGCAATGCCGTCAACAACATGATCACCGCCGGTTTGCGCGGTGTCGAGTTCGTGGTGGCCAACACCGACGCGCAGGCGCTGACCATGTCGAAGGCCGATCGGCTGATCCAACTCGGCGCACATGTCACCGAAGGCCTTGGCGCCGGATCGCAGCCGGAAGTCGGCCGCGCGGCGGCGGAAGAGTGCATCGACGAGATCATCGATCACCTGTCCAACACCCATATGTGCTTCGTCACCGCCGGCATGGGCGGCGGCACCGGTACGGGTGCTGCTCCGGTCGTTGCCCGCGCTGCCCGCGAAAAGGGCATCCTCACCGTCGGCGTCGTCACCAAGCCGTTCCACTTCGAGGGCCAGCGCCGCATGAAGACGGCGGACTTCGGCATCGAGGAATTGCAGAAATGCGTCGATACGCTGATCGTCATCCCCAACCAGAACCTGTTCCGGCTGGCCAATGACAAGACCACCTTCGCTGATGCCTTCGCCATGGCCGACCAGGTGCTCTATTCCGGCGTCGCCTGCATCACCGACCTCATGGTCAAGGAAGGCCTGATCAATCTCGACTTCGCCGACGTCCGTTCCGTCATGCGCGAGATGGGCAAGGCGATGATGGGCACCGGCGAGGCTTCGGGCGAGGGCCGTGCGATGGCCGCCGCTGAGGCTGCGATCGCCAACCCGCTGCTCGACGAGACCTCAATGAAGGGCGCCAAGGGCCTGCTGATCTCGATCACTGGCGGCCGCGACCTGACGCTGTTCGAAGTCGACGAAGCGGCAACCCGTATCCGCGAGGAAGTCGACCAGGACGCCAACATCATCCTGGGCGCCACCTTCGACGAGGAACTCGAAGGCGTCATCCGTGTCTCCGTGGTTGCCACCGGCATCGACAAGTCGGCGGCTGAAATCGCCGCTGCGCCGATCTCGATCCGCACGGCGCCTCCGAAGCCTGTCAGCCGCCCGGCTGCGCAGATCGCGGAAGTTCGCCCGGCGCCGGTCCAGCAGGCAGCATACGAGCCACGCGCGGTCGACCCGGTCGCCGAAGCCATCCAATTGGCAGAGGCAAATGCCGCGGCCATGGCACAGGCGCGCCAGGCTCCGGTCGCTCACGCAGAAGATTTCCGCCCGCAGAGCAAGATCTTCCAGGCGCCGCCCGCCCAGCCGATGCCGCAGCCGGTGGTCCAGCAGATGCAGCCGGCTCCGCAGCCGCGCGAGATGCTGCGTGAAGCGCCTCAGCCGGTTGCCATGGCGCCGCAGCGTATGCCGCGCGTCGAGGACTTTCCGCCCGTGGTGAAGGCCGAGGTAGATGCCAAGAGCCGTCCGGTCGACCACGAGAACAACAGCGGACCGATGGGCCTGCTGAAGCGCCTCACCAATGGCCTGACCCGTCGCGAAGAAGAGCCTGCACGGTTGCAGCCGGCGCAGCCGCGCGAACCCAAGCTGCGCCAGGCCGCACCTGAAGTGCGCCGTCTTGCCAGCCAGGACGCGCAGCTCTACGCGCCGCGCCGTGGCCAGCTCGACGACCAGGGCCGCCTGACACCGCAGGTGAGGGCGACTCAGGAAGACGATCAGCTGGAGATTCCGGCGTTCCTGCGCCGCCAGGCCAACTGATTGGTAAACGGACTGTAACATTTGTTAACAGGCAAGCGGGGAAACGCTTGCCTGTTAACGTTTTAATGATTTGATTTCAATCACTTACAAAGCCGTAGATATTCCCGTTAGCGGTTACACAGAGTAAGAAACCGTGATTTGGAGTCTCACTGCCTGAACATTATCTTCGCTGCCTACCATCGTCGGTTTGCCGGGATTTCGGGGGAAGTCGCCCCGTCTGCCGATTCACACAAGAGCCGCGCCCTCGGGCTGGAGAAGCGGACCTAGGCATTTCGGGCTTATGGGGATTGTCTTGCACGACTATCAGACGACATTGAAGACGCGCGCGTCGCTTACCGGCACCGGCGTCCACAGCGGCAAGGAAGTCTCCATCAGCTTCATGCCGGCGGATGCCGACACCGGCATCGTTTTTCAGCTTTTCAATGGCGCGGACCAGGGCCGCGAGTTTCGTGCCCTGGTCTCGGAAGTCGGCGCTACTGATCTGTGCACCATGCTTGGTGATCCCGCCGGCGAGCACATCGCCACGGTCGAGCACATCATGGCGGCGCTGTTCGGGCTCGGCATCGATAATGTCGCTGTCGAGATCGACGGTTCCGAAGTTCCGATCTTCGACGGCAGCGCCATGGCGTTCGTCGAAGCCATCGACCAGGCGGGCATCGAGACGCTGTCGGTCAAGCGGCGTTATATCAGGGTCATCAAGCCGGTCCGCATCGAGAACGGCGCCTCCTGGGCGGAGTTTCGGCCCTATGACGGCACCCGTTTCGAGATCGAGATCGACTTCGAAAGCCCGGCGATCGGCCGTCAGCTATTCGCGTCAGACCTCAATGCCGATATTTTCCGCCGCGACATCGCGCGCGCCCGCACCTTCGGCTTCATGAAGGACGTCGAGCGGCTGTGGGCCGCCGGCTACGCGCTCGGCTCGTCGCTGGAGAATTCGCTGGTCATCGGCGACGACAACCGCGTCATCAATATGGGCGGCCTGCGCTATCCCAATGAATTCGTGCGCCACAAGACGCTGGACGCCATGGGCGACCTGGCGCTGGCCGGCGCCCGCTTCATCGGCTGTTTCCGCTCGTATCGCGGCGGCCACAGGATGAATGCAGCGGCCCTGCGCCGTCTGCTGTCGGACCGCACCGCGTTCGAAATTGTCGAGACGACGCGCCGCGAGCGCGGCCGCAGCGCCGAGATGAACGCCGTCAACGCGCCGCTCTACGCGCCCTGGATGATCTGATTTTCTTAAGTTTTTCGGGTTTCATAAGGGATAAAGCGCGTGTTGCAGGAATGCACCACCCGTCAGTGAAATTGCTTGGATGTTCAACCTGTGTCCGGCCGCCACAAAAATGCGCGATTGGCCGGAGATAGCGTTGCCGGGTAAGGCGGTTATGGTTTATGGCTGCTGCCGTCGATTAGTGCATATTGTTCAAAAGTGGGGACCAGTTTTGAAACAATGGTATGCAACTGGCATTGAAATAACGCCGAAAGGGCGGAATCCAATCATGTTCTTCAAGCGAGTTGGTCAATTGAAAGCGCCGAAGAGGGCTGTTTTCCTGGCGCTTTCGGTGGTTGTTCCATCGCTCTTTCTGTCGGCTTGCATGTCGTCGGAGAAAGATATCGACCTGTCGACCTATGTCGACCAGACCGAACCGGCCGATGTTCTCTACAATCAGGGCCTCGCCAATCTCAATGCCGGACGCCTGCAGGAGGCGAGCCGCAAGTTCGACGCCGTGGACCGCCAGCACCCCTATTCGGAATGGGCTCGCAAATCGATGGTGATGGGCGCTTTCGCCGATTATCGCCAGGGCCATTATGACGAGGCGATAGGTTCGGCCAAGCGCTATCTCACGCTCTATCCGTCGACCGATGACGCTGCCTATGCGCAGTACATCATCGGCTTGAGCTATTACCGCCAGATCAAGGACGTGACGCAGGACCAGAAGGAAGCGCGCCAGACCGTTCAGACGATGCAGGATCTGGTGACACGCTGGCCGACATCGGAATATGTCGACGACGCCAAGGAAAAGATCCGCTTCGCCAACGATCAGCTGGCCGGCAAGGAAATGCAGATCGGCCGCTACTATCTCGAGCGGCGGGAATACATCGCCGCGGTCAAGCGCTTCCGTACCGTGGTCGAGAACTATTCCAACACGCGCCATGTCGAGGAGGCACTCGCCCGCCTGACCGAAAGCTATTACGCGATGGGCCTGACCTCGGAGGCGCAGACCGCCGCCGCCGTGCTCGGCACCAACTATCCCGACAGTTCGTGGTACAAGGATTCCTATAAGCTCTTGCAGAGCAATGGACTTGCGCCGCGCGAAAATGCCGGGTCGTGGATATCCAAGGCCGGGAAGATGATCACCGGCGCCTAGCCTCAAGCAGACGTCGCGGGCTTCGCCAACGCGCCGTCTGCTGCTTGTCGCAGGTTCTTGTCGCAAAACCGCCGGACATTTTTGCGGAACCTGCTTGGAGCATCGGACCGAAGCGTGCTCAGCGCTTTTTCGGATTGATCCGATGCTCAAACAAAAAGATAGTGCGGCGCTGGCGACTGCAAATGGTCGCGTGCCGTTCTAGATTCGGGTTCTGATGCTTTCCAGACTGTCGATCCGCGATATCGTCCTGATCGAGAAGCTGGATATCGACTTCCAGCCGGGTCTTTCGGTGCTGACCGGCGAAACCGGCGCCGGCAAATCCATCCTGCTCGATGCCTTGTCGCTTGCGCTTGGTGCACGCGGCGACGCGTCGCTGGTGCGCCATGGCGCGGCGCAAGGTCAGGTCATCGCCGTCTTCGATGTGCCGCGCAATCATCCAGCCCGTGCGCTGCTGGCCGACAATGCGATCGAGGATGACGGCGACATCATCCTGCGCCGCCTGCAGACGGCGGATGGCCGCACCCGTGTCTTCGTCAACGACCAGCCTTCGAGTGTCACCTTGATGCGCGATGTTGGCCGCGCGCTGGTCGAGATCCACGGCCAGCACGATGAACGCGCTCTGGTCGATCCCGGCGCTCACCGCGAGGTGCTCGACGCTTTCGGCGGCCATCTCGGCGTCGTCCGGTCGACGGGCGAGGCATGGCGGCACTGGCGCGCCTGCGAGCAGGAGCTGTCGCGCCACCGGGCCAAGGTGGCGGCGGCCGCGCGCGAGGCCGACTATCTGCGTGCCGCGGTGGCGGAACTGACCAAGCTCGATCCGCAGCCGGGTGAGGAGACCGACCTGGCCGAACTACGCGCGTCGATGATGCGGGCGGAAAAGATCGCCTCCGAAATCCATGATGCGCAGGATGTGCTGTCCGGCCCGTCCTCGCCCTTGCCGCAACTGGCCAGCCTGCTGCGACGGCTGCAGCGCAAGGTGACGGAGGCGCCCGGCCTGCTCGACGATGTGGTCAAGTCGCTCGATGAGGCGATGCTGTCGCTCGACGCGGCGCAATCGGGCGTCGAGGCTGCACTGCGCGCCACCGAATATGATCCGCAACGGCTGGAAAAGGCCGAGGAGCGGCTGTTTTCGCTGCGCGCGGCCTCGCGCAAGCACAGCGTCGCCGTCGACGATTTGGCGCAACTGCGCGACACGATGTCGGCCGACCTCGCCGATCTCGATGCCGGCGAGGAGCGCCTGCACGGGCTGGAAAAGCAGGCCGTGGCCGCGCGCGAGACCTACGACATTGCCGCCGCACAGTTGTCCTCGCTGCGTCATGCCGCGGCGGTCGGCCTGACCAAGGCTGTGATGGCCGAACTGCCGGCGCTGAAGCTCGAACGCGCCGCCTTCATCGTGGAAATGAAGAGCGAGGCCGAGAGCCGGATGGAAGAAGGTATCGACCAGATCGAGTTCTGGGTGCGCACCAATCCAGGCACGCGGCCCGGGCCAATGATGAAAGTGGCGTCGGGCGGCGAGCTTTCGCGCTTCCTTTTGGCGCTGAAGGTGGCGCTGGCCGACCGCGGCTCGGCGCCGACGCTGGTGTTCGATGAAATCGACACCGGCGTGGGCGGCGCTGTCGCCGACGCCATCGGCCAGCGGCTGGCCCGGCTGTCGAAGCGCGTCCAGGTGCTCTCGGTGACGCATGCGCCACAGGTGGCGGCACGCGCGGCGACGCATTTCCTGATCTCCAAATCCGGCAGCACCGACCGTGTCGCGACCGGCATTGCCGAGATGGACCGGCCGGCGCGGCAAGAGGAGATCGCGCGCATGCTGGCCGGCGCTACCATCACCGACGAGGCCCGCGCCGCCGCCGAGCGGCTGCTGCGCGAAAATACCACGGCGGCATGAGGAACAGCGGGTGTCAGGGATCGAGTCAGGATATGGCTCCATCTTGCTGTTCAGGAATGATTTTCCAAAAATCCTGATCTATTGTGGCGGGCCACCGTCCGGGGAAGGAAGTATGTCCGAAAAACCAGTCGATGCCCTGACCGAAAGCGAGGCCGAAGCTGAGCTGAAGCGCCTTGCGGAAGAGATCGCCGAGCATGATCGGCGCTACCATACCGAAGACGCGCCTACTATCACCGACGCGGAATATGATGCGCTGGCACGGCGCAACCTCGCCATCGAGGGGCGCTTTCCGGCGCTGATGCGTGAAGATTCGCCATCGCTCAGGGTTGGTGCAGCACTCGCGGAAGGCTTTACCAAGGTGCGCCATGCGGTGCCGATGCTCAGCCTTGCCAAGGCCTATACCGACGATGACGTCACGGATTTCATCGAACGCGGCCGGCGATTCTTCGATCGCGACAAGGAGCTCGACATCGCCTTCACGGCCGAGCCGAAGATCGACGGGCTGTCGGCTTCGCTGCGTTACGAAAACGGTGTGTTCGTGCAGGGCGCAACACGTGGCAACGGCGCCGTCGGCGAAGACATCACCGCCAATCTGAAGACGATTGCCGATATTCCGGCGAAGCTGAAAGGCTCGGGCTGGCCCGAAGTCATCGAGATCCGCGGCGAGGTCTACATGACCTATGCGGAATTCGAGGCGTTGAAGCAGCGGTCGGCGGCGGCCGGCGGCCAGGACTACGTCAATCCGCGCAACACGGCGGCCGGGTCGCTGCGCCAGAAGGATCCGTCGGTTACCGCCAGCCGCAACCTCAAGTTCTTTGCCTATGCCTGGGGCTATACGACAGCGGATCCGGCTCCGACCCAGTATGATTCGGTGCAGAAATTCGCGGAATGGGGGTTCAGGATCAGCCCACTGATGGTGCGGGCGAAATCGGCCGACGAGCTGATCGCGCATTATCATCGGATCGAGGAGCAGCGCTCGGCATTGGGCTATGACATCGACGGCGTCGTTTACAAGGTCGATCAACTGGAATTGCAGCGCCGATGGGGGTTCGTCACCGGTGAGCCTCGCTGGGCCGTCGCGCACAAATTTCCGGCCGAACAGGCGATGACGACTGTGATCAAGATCGACATCCAGGTTGGCCGCACCGGCACGCTGGCGCCGGTTGCGCGGCTGGCGCCGGTCACGGTTGGGGGCGTCGTGGTCGAAAATGTCACGCTGCACAATGAGGACTACATCAAGGGCCTGGACAGCACCGGCCAGCCGATCCGCGACGGCATCGATGTGCGCATCGGCGATACGGTGGTGATCCAGCGGGCAGGGGACGTCATTCCGCAGATCGTCAGCGTCGTTCTCGACAAGCGGCCGGCCGATGCCGTTCCGTACGAATTCCCGCACACTTGTCCGATCTGCGGCTCGCCGGCGACGCGCGAGATCAACGAGAAGACCGGCAAGGAAGATTCCCGCCGCCGCTGCACCGGCGAGCTGATCTGTCCGGCGCAGGCGGTGGAAGGATTGCGCCACTTCGTGTCACGCGGTGCCCTGGATATCGAGGGCCTCGGGGCGGAGAACATAGACACGTTCTTCAATGCGGGGCTGATCAAGACGGCCGCCGATATCTTCACGCTCAGGGACCGCCGTCCGGCCGTCACCAGGGCACTGGCCGAGCGCCGCGAGGAGCAGGCCAGGCAGCGCGAGGCCGCATCAGGCAAGACGCGCAAGAATGTGCGTGGCGTGGAGGATCGCAACTATGAGGGCCTCGACAAGCTGTTCGGCGCCATCGACTCGCGCCGCGAGCCGGAACTCGACCGTTTCATTTTCGCGCTCGGCATCCGCCATATCGGCGAAACGACGGCCGCCGTGCTCGCCCGCACCTTCTCGACCATCGAGGAGTTGATCCGCGTCGGCAAGGAGACTGCGGTAGCGGAGGATCCACATACTGTTTTCCCATCGGTCAACGGCATCGGCGACACGGTGATCGATGCGCTGCGCGACTTCTTCGGCAATGAACGCAATGACGACGTGCTTGAGAAGCTGCTCGAGCAGGTCAAGCCGAAGCCCTATGTCGTCAACGTCTCGGCCGACAGCGAGGTCGCCGGCAAGACGGTCGTGTTCACCGGCTCGCTGGAGAAGATGACGCGCTCCGAAGCCAAGGCCATGGCGGAGCGTCTCGGCGCCAAGGTCGCGGGTTCGGTCTCGGCCAAGACCGATCTCGTGGTCGCCGGGCCGGGTGCCGGCTCCAAGCTCAAGCTCGCCAGCGAACTTGGCATCGAGGTGATCGACGAAGACGCCTGGCTGGTGCGGATTGGCAAGGCGTGATGGAAGGCGCATTCAAAGGGTTCGGGCCGAAGGCCATTCCGTTCCTGAAGGCGCTGGATTTCCACCAGAACCGGGAGTGGTTCCTGGAAAACCGCGACCTGTTCGAAAAGGAATTGCGTGATCCGTTCGGCGATCTGGTCGACACGCTGACCGAGCGCTTTGCAAAGGCAGGACTCGGCTTGCGCGGCGACCGCAAGAAGTCGCTGTTCCGGATCAATCGCGACGTGCGCTTCGCCAAGGACAAGCGGCCTTATAACAGGCACTTGTCGGCCATCCTGTCGCCCGACGGCACCAAGATGGAGCAGGGCGTGTTCTACGTGCATGTCGGGCTTGAGCGCTGCTTCGCCGATATTGCGTGGTGGCAGCCGGAGCCGACGCTGCTGCTGGCGATGCGCAAGGCCATCGCGGCAAAGCCGGACAGGTTTCGCGCCCTCGTGGCGGCGTTGAAGAAGAACCGTCTTGAACTTGAGACGGAAGACCGCATGAAGCGTACGCCACGCGGCTTCGAGGATATCAACGATCCCGATCTGGTCGCCGCCATTCGCCACCGGCATTTCTATGTCCAGCATGTCATCGATCCGGCAGGAATCCATACGGCCGATCTGGTCGACGAACTCGTCGATTTCACCTTGCGCGCCAAGCCGCTGCTCGACTGGGGCAGGGCGATCGAGGGCAAGATTCCGCTCGATTAGCCTCCGGCTCCGGTAACCCGACGATCATTTCCGCTGATTGTTTGGCTCAAGCGAATTCGTGTGACAAGGCAGGCAGTGCTTCCTACATCAGGCCTCTGATTAAGGAGAGGTGATGTCGGCGCAAGCAATTTCCGAGAGCGGCGATAGAAGCGATTTCTGGCAAGGCGTGCGGCTCTCGATGCCTGTCGTTGTGGCGTCGGCGCCGTTTGCGGTGCTGTTCGGCGCGCTCGCAGTCGACAATGGCTTCTCGGTCCTGGAAGCCTTCCTGATGAGCGCGCTGGTCTATGGCGGCGCCAGCCAGATGGTCGGCATCCAGCTGTTCGGCCAGCATGTGGCGCCGTGGCTGATCGTGCTGTCGATCTTCGCCGTGAACTTTCGCCATGTGCTCTACTCCGCTGGCATCGGCCGGCGCATCGCCCACTGGCCTGTCATCCAACAGGCGCTCGGCTACTTCATCCTCACCGACCCGCAATTCGCGGTGGCCGAGGCGAGGGCGCAATCCGGCCAGACGGTCGGCTTTGCCTGGTATCTGGGGCTCGGCCTGCCGGTCTATCTGTTCTGGATCGTCGAAAGCGCGCTTGGCGCGCTGTTCGGCAAGCTGATCCCCGACACGCATGCGCTGGGCATCGATTTCCTGCTGCCGATCTACTTCCTCGGTCTCGTGCTTGGCTTCCGCAAGCGGCCGCTGTGGTTGCCGGTGGTCATTGCCAGTGCGGCCGCCTCGATCATCGCCTACAAGACGGTCGGCTCGCCCTGGCATGTCTCGATCGGCGCGATTGCGGGTGTGCTGCTTGCGGTCATCCTGCCACCCCACCACAGCGGCGTAAAGGCACGGCCATGAGCACGACATTCTGGATCATCATCGCCGGTGCCATCGCCACCTATCTGACGCGCATCGGCGGACATCTCGTCATCTCCCGCTTCGATACCATCCATCCGCGCGTCGAGGCCGGTCTCAATGCCGTGCCGGCCGCGGTGCTGACGACGCTGGTGGCGCCCGAGCTGCTGAACGCCGGACCGGCGGAATGGGCCGCACTGGTGGTTACGGCTGTGGTTTCGTTACGGGGCGGACTGATGGCGATGTTTCTGGCGGGGGCGGCGGCGTTGATCGTTGCGCGGCAGTTCGCCGGCTGACTTTTTTGTCTTAGTTGGTCCACGTATGCTCACTGACGCATCGCCGACACATATAGTGATCGAGGCAATAATTCCTGTCAGACGCTTCTTGAAAATCGAAGCGATCCACACCGCGCTCAGCCGAATTGCCTCCGATCTCTCCTGACGGCGTGACGCACAAGGTTGGTGTAAAGGGCGTCGCGCTGCATCGGAGTCAATGCGCCAAGATCGATCGGCCAGTGGCCGAGAGGTTCAGGTGACATTTCCATCTCCCGTGATTGACGCCCGAATTGGCGTCAATAACAGGCGATTTACGCGCCGTTTATCATCAGATAAAATGAATTATTAAGATCATTTTATTCTCCGGGAGAGATATATGGATTTGGCCGACCTTCGCATCTTTCGCATGGTGGTGCGCGAGGGCGGTATCACCAAGGCAGCGGAAAAGCTGTTTCGCGTGCAGTCCAACGTGACCACTCGCATCCGGCAGCTTGAAGAGGATCTGGGCGTGCGGCTGTTTATCCGCGAAGGCAAGCGGCTGCAGGTGTCGGCCGCCGGCCGAAGGTTGGTTGTCTATGCGGACCGGTTGCTGGCGCTTGCCGAGGAAGCGCGAACAGCGGTCCTCGATCCACGCCCACGCGGTAAGCTGCGACTTGGCGCTATGGAGAGCACCGCCGCAGCTCGGCTTCCTGGCCTGCTCGCCGAGTACCACGCACGCTATCCCGACGTGGAGATCCAACTGCGCACCGGCAACCCGCAGGTTCTCGCAGCCGCCATGCTCGCCGGCGAACTCGACGCTGCGCTCGCGGCCGAGCCGCTCGCCGACGCTCCATTCGAGAAGCAGGCTGCATTTCGTGAGGAATTGGTCATTGTCTCGGCGGCATCGCGCGGTTCGATTGAGGACCGCAGCGACATGCCCAAAACCATGATAGCCTTCGAGCATGGCTGTCCGCATCGCAGGCGGCTGGAAGAATGGTATGCGCGCCGAGGCTTCATGGCCGAGCAAATCGTCGAGCTCGGTTCATATCATGCGATGCTCGGCTGCGTGGCGGCTGGCATGGGCATAGCGCTGATGCCCAAAAGCGTGCTCAAGGGCTTCCCTGAAAATGGCAGGCTGCAGGTGCATGAACTGCCTTCGGACGAGGACAATGCCCTGACGGTATTGTTTTGGCGCAAGGGAGCCGGCTCTCCCAACATCCAGGCTTTGCGGGAACTGCTTGCGGAGCAAGGCTCCCCAATACCAAGCGAGGTTGCCGCCGCGACTACTGCTTGAGATCGTGCGGCAATGGCGCGGTGGCCTTTCCTAGCCAGGCTAGCGTCTCGCCGTCGAGCATCGGCCCGATCTCGGCCAACACGCGGGCATGGTATGTGTCGAGCCAATGCAGCTCGTCGCGCGTCAGGAGATCGGTACGCACCAGGCGGGTATCGATCGGCGCCAGCGTCAGCGTCTCGAAGCCGTGCATGGCGATGTCGCCGCCCTCGACCTCTTCCGCCGGCGTCACCAGGATGAGGTTCTCGATGCGGATGCCGTAGGAACCTTCCTTGTAGTAGCCGGGCTCGTTGGACAGCATCATGCCTTCGAGCAGCTTTTCGGTGCCGGTGCGGGCAATGCGCTGCGGCCCCTCATGCACGGCCAGATACGAGCCGACGCCATGGCCGGTGCCGTGGGCGAAGTCGCAGCCGTGCTTCCACAGCGCCGTGCGGGCGACGGCATCGATTTCCGAACCGCGGGTGCCGGCGGGAAAGCGGAGCGTCGAAATGCCGATCATGCCTTTCAGCACCAGCGTGAAGCGTTCGCGCATCTCCTGCGTCGGCTGGCCGATCGGCACGGTGCGAGTGATGTCGGTGGTGCCGTCCTGATACTGCGCGCCGGAATCGAGCAGGAACAGCTCGCCGGCCTGCAGCTTGCGGCTGGTGGCGCGCGACACGCGATAATGCATGATGGCACCGTTCGGGCCGGCGCCGGAAATGGTGTCGAAGGAGACGTCGCGCAGCGGCATCTGCGTTTCCTCGCCTGTCCGCCGGCGCGACTCCTCCAGCCTGGTGACGACTGATATCTCGTCGAGCGAGCCGGGTTTTTGCCGCTCCAGCCAGCACAGCAGTTTCGCCACCGCGGCCCCGTCACGGCGATGCGCGGCGCGCGAGCCGTTGATCTCCGCCTGGTTCTTGGTGGCGCGCGGGATGCGGGCGGGGTCGGCTGCTGCAATGACTGTGCCGCCATTCTCCTCGACCAGCATGCGCAGCCTGTCGGCCGCCAGCACCGGGTCGAGCGCTATCTTCGCGCCGCTCTTGGCGAGGGCCACGATCGCGGCTTCGAACTCGCCGGGCTCATGCGGCTCGGCGAGCTGGGTGAGGTAGGCCGCGACCTGGCGCGAGAATTTGCGCCTATCCATGAAAAGCTGGTGTGCCCCGTCGGCGGCGAGGATGGCGAAGCCGAGCGCCAGCGGCGTGTGCGGCACGTCGCCGCCACGGATGTTGAAGGCCCAGGCGATGGAGGAGGGGTCGGTCAGCACGGCATGGGTAGCGCCGTCCTTGGCGATCGCCGCCGCCAGCCGCGCCAGCTTGTCTTTGGCAAGCTCGCCGGCAAAGCCGATCGGGTGGAGCTCGACGGGAGCCACCGGCGCGTCGGGTTGATCCTCCCAGATGATGTCGATCGGGTTTTTGTCGAGCGGCACCAGCACGGCACCGGTCTTGTCGGCCGAGGCTTGGAGCGCTTTGATCTCGCTGATCGTGTGCAGCCATGGATCGAAGCCGATCCGCGCACCCTTGCCGAGATTGTCTTTCAGCCAGACGGCGGGCGGGTTGTCGACGAGGCTTTCGATGGAGAAAATGTCGACATCGACCTCGCTGCGCACCTGCAGCGTGTAGCGCCCGTCGACAAAGACGAAGGCGCGGTCGCGCAGGACGATGGCGACACCGGCCGAACCGCTGAAGCCGGCCAGCCATTTCAGCCGCGCCGAACGGTCGGCGACATATTCACCCTGGTGCTCGTCGGCACGTGGCACGATGAAGCCGTCCAGCCCGTTGGCTTCAAGCCATTGGCGCAGCAGCGCCACGCGCGGTTTGCCGACGGCCGGGTCGCCCGCGGAATCGAAAGTCTGGAACATTGTGGGCCTCCTGCAGTCAGCGCAACCGTAGCGTACGGTCGCGGAAATCGGAATCGATTTCCGGCTGGGCGCAACCTGCTACAGCATCGCTTGACTGACAACCGGCG
The DNA here is from genome assembly GCA_004017275.1 of Mesorhizobium sp. Lineage (GTDB taxonomy): Bacteria > Pseudomonadota > Alphaproteobacteria > Rhizobiales > Rhizobiaceae > Mesorhizobium. Next base: position 37,151 of record SAKE01000014.1, read on the forward strand.
GAACTTGGTCCAAGCCGGGCTCAATGCTTCAGATGGATCGTCACCCAGCCCTCGCGGTGCAAGGTGCGCACATGGCGGAAGTTCTGGCCGACATAGGCCGAGACGACAGCGTCGCGCTGGCGCTCCAGGATGCCTGACAGCACGATCGAGCCGTCAAGCGCGATGTGACCGGCCATTTGCGGCGCCAGCCGCATCAGCGGCCGCGACAATATGTTGGCGACGATCAGATCGAATGGCGCGCGCTTGCCGAAGATCGGGTGGTGAAAGCCCGGTGCGGTCGCGGTTTCCACCAGCGCCTTGACGTGGTTCAGCCGCGCATTGGCGGCGGCGACCCTGACCGCCACCGGATCAATGTCGGTGGCGAGCACCGGAATGTGCGCCAGCTTGGCGACGGCAATCGCCAGCACAGCGCTGCCGGTGCCGAGGTCGAGCGCATTGCGCGGATGCTCGCGCCGCAGCACTTTTTCCAGCATTTCCAGACAGCCGGCGGTGGTGCCGTGGTGGCCGGTGCCGAAGGCGAGGCCAGCCTCGATCTCGATGGCGAGTTCGCCGCTGCGGCGTTTCCTGCGGTCATGCGCGCCGTGGACGAAGAAACGGCCGGCACGCACCGGCTTCAACTCTTCCAGCGAATGCGCCACCCAGTCGATGTCGGGCAGGGCCTCGCGCTCGATCGGCTTCGACAGGGAAAGCCCGGCAAGAATGTCTTTCAAGCGGGTCTCGACCATATCGACGTCGCCATCGGCATAGAGCGACACTTCGTGGATGTCCTTGTCCTCGTCGACCTCCAGGACGGCGATCGGCAGGCCTTCTTCCTCGAAGGCCGCCTCGAGCGCCGCGAAAATGCTGACGGACTCGATCTTTCCGGTGATGAAGTAAAGGCGCGTCTGGGTCATGAAATGGCTATCAGCTTTTCGCCGCCAGCCGCTTCAGCTTGGCGACGGCCGTATCGGCGCTTTCGCCATAGGCGATTGTGCCGGCAAAGTCGCCCTTGGCGTTGAGCAGCAGCACCGAGGCGGTGTGGTCCATCGTGTAGTCGCCGTCGCCGGTGTCGACTTTCTTCCAGTAGATGCCGAAGGACTTGGCCATGGCATGGACCTTGTCCGGATCGCCTGTGATGCCGATGATGCGGTCGGAGAAATTGCTGACATAGGCATTCATCACCTCAGGCGTGTCGCGCTCCGGATCGACCGAGACGAAATAGGCGTGCAGGTTCTTGCCGTCGTCGCCGAGCGTCTTCAGCCAGCCGGCCAGTTCGAACAGCGTGGTCGGGCAGACCTCGGGGCAATGGGTGAAGCCAAAGAAGACGACGCTGGGATCGCCCCTGAAGGCGGCCTCGGTGATCGGCGCGCCTTTTTGGTCGACCAGGGTGAAGGCGGCGCCGAAGGGCTCGCCGCCATAGTGGCCTCGGTACCAGTCGAAGGTCAGCCAGCCGATGCCGGCCGCCATCAGGACGAGAATGCCGACAAGGATAGAACGCATCATCAGAAAAGTCCGTCCGCAGAAATCGTCGCGCTGGCTCCATGCCGCGCCCGTGCGACAGTCTTAGCGGTTCGGCCCCGCGCAGGCAAAGTGCCGCGTTGCCGCAACCGCAGCGGTGTCGACGTATCTGCTTGCAAAGCCGGGCTGCTCGCCCCACCTGTGACCGGCAACTCGAACCGCAGGAGGCTAGTTTGCGACGACTGATTGGGCGAGGACTGATTGGGCTAAAACTGATCGGCGGCGCGCTGGCCGCGTGCGTTGTCCTTGGCGCCGGTGCTGCCGCCGCCGAGGAAGTCGGCAAGGTCGGCGTCGACTGGCTCGGCAACGACATCATCGTCGAGGCGATCAAGGATCCGAAAGTGGAAGGCGTGACCTGCCATGTCTCCTATTTCGATCGCGGCATCATCGATCGCCTGCACAAGGGCAACTGGTTCGAGGATCCGTCCGATTCCTCGATCTCCTGCCGCCAGACCGGTCCGATCACCATCGGCGACATCGACATGAGCGAGGGCGGCGAGGAGGTGTTCAAGCAAGGCATCAGCCTGATCTGGAAGAAGCAGGTGGTGAACCGCATCTACGACAAGGCCAACGAGACGCTGATCTATCTCTCGCATTCGCGCCAGGTGCAGAACGGCTCGGCCAAAATGTCGGTCACCACCGTGCCGCTCTACGGCCAGAACGTGGTGTGGAGCAAAGGCAAGCCGCAATGAGTGGGGCGAACTCCTTCGCGCAATTGGCTTGACGGACACTTGCTCGCGGCTTGCGGGACCAATTGCCTGGGGGTAAAGCCGTCCGCATGGACCGCACCGAAAGTCTTGTGCCGAAGGATTCCGAGCCGCGCATCCATCCGACCGCGGAACTGAAGGTGTGCAAGCTCGGCCGCTATGCCTCGATCGGCGAGCGGGTGGTGCTGCGCGAGGTGAACGTCGGCGACTTCTCCTATTTCGAACGCCACTGCGAAGCGATCTACACGACGATCGGGAAATTCTGCTCGATCGCCGCCAACAGCCGCATCAACGCGCTGGAGCATCCCATCGAGCGGCTGACCCAGCACAAGGTCAGCTATCGGCCGAACGAGTATTTTCGCTGGCTTGGTGTCGACGCGGCCTTCCGCGAGCGGCGGCAGGCGAAAGCCGTGACCATCGGCCATGATGTCTGGATCGGCCACGGCGCGGTGGTCATGCCCGGGATCAACATCGGCAATGGCGCCGTCATTGGCGCCAACGCAGTGGTGACGCAGGATGTGCCGCCCTACGCAATTGTCGCCGGCGTGCCGGCGAAGGCGCTCCGGCCGCGCTTCGCCCCGGATGTCGCGGCGCGGATCGAAGCTCTCGCTTGGTGGGACTGGCCAGTCGAAAAGCTCGCCAGGGCGGTTCCCGACATGCAGGCAATGCCGATCGAAGCCTTCCTCGATCGCTGGGAAAACGGCGACGATTGAACTCGCAAAACGCGTCGGCGCTCTCCGGACCGAAACCCCTTCCGCCATGCGGGGTGGCGCGGCGGAAGGGGCTGGAGGTAAACCGCTGTGAAGCGGAGGAACAGGCTCTCTTGCCTGCACGGTTACTGTGACATTGAACTCATAAAGTGTGTTTTCGACCGCATTCTCTTTATGCGTGCATTCAATTGTGCCTGAGCTATTTGTTTGCGCCGGGAACCTGAAACGGTCGCTGGTTGTTTCTCATTGCGGCAGCGTTTGAGGCATTTCGATAGATGGAAAAGCATTTCACCAAGATCGCCAACTGGGTCGCCCATATGGCCGGCCTGCCGCCGACGTTTGCCGTCTGCTGCCTGATCATCGTCATCTGGGCGGCGAGTGGGCCGCTTTTCGGCTTTTCAGACACCTGGCAACTCGTCATCAACACAGGCACGACCATTATCACCTTCCTGATGGTGTTTCTCATCCAGAACACCCAGAACCGCGACGGCGCGGCGATCCAGGCCAAGCTCGACGAACTGATCCGGGTCAGCAGGGCCCACAACCACTTCATCGGCATCGAGCACCTGACCGAATCCGAAGTCGAGGAGATCCGCGACAAATGCGAGCGTGCGGCCAAGCGGCACGACGAGCAGGTCGCCGCCATGGCGGCGAAGAAGGCCGTGGCGCAGAAGAAAAAGCACGCGGCGTGAAGGTCAGCCGTTCATGAACGCGGCGAAAGGCTCCTTGTAGTCCGGATGCCAGCGCGACAAAGCGGGGCGGTTCTCGATGATGTCGCCGATCGCCCAGGCCATGCGTTTTTCATCCAGCGGCCGCGCCGCCTCGTTGTCCGGGCACAGGATGTAGAAATCGCTCCTGGTCAGAGCTTCCAGCATGAAATCAACGACCTGTTCGCCGGTCCAGGCGCCGGCTGGTTTTTCCGTCGCGCCCTCGGTGAGACCGGTAAAAGTGAACCCGGGGATCAGCAGATGCGCTGCGACATGGGCGCCTGGTTCGTTGCGCAGCGCATGCGCCAAGCCTTCGGTGAAGGTCTTCACCCCGGCCTTGGAGACATTGTAGGCAAGGTTGCCGGGCGGCGTGGTGATGCCTTGCTTGGAGCCGGTGTTGACGATCAGGCCTGGCTTGGCCGATGCCAGCATGCGTGGCGCGAAGGCCTCGACGCCATGCACGACGCCCCAGAAATTGATGTCCAGCAGCCGTCTCCAGGCGTCGTGGTTTTCCCAGGGCTTTCCGGGGTTGTCGCCGACGCCGGCATTGTTCATCAGCAGCGACACGTCGCCGAAGGCGCCGAACGCCCTTTCGGCGAGACGGTCCATGTCATCCGGCTTCGAAACGTCGGCGGCGACGGCAAGCACGGCGCCGTCGCCGGCAGTCGCAGAAACGGCGCGCGAGGCGTCTTCAAGGCGCGCGCCGCCGATGTCGGCCAGCACGATCTTCATACCCATCATCGCAAGCCGCTTGGCGGCCGCAAGACCAATACCGCTGGCGGCGCCGGTGATGACGGCGGTGTTGCCGGGGCTAAGCGCCGGCAGGGCGGCCTGGATTTCGACGTCGGTGATCATGGGCGATTGTTCCTTCTCTCGATGGCGCCGAACTTAGCGCTGGAACGGGCTTGCGCAAGCCTCCGCTCGCCTTGTCGGGTTGACCAGTCCGGTCGAGGCTGCGCATGTTGTCTGGGCAAAAGAGGCTTTTGCCTGCGGCAAAAGAGATTTTTCTCCCAAGGGCAAAAGGGGACTTTTGCCGGGGCAAAATGGAGATTTCCTGATTGACGGACTGGATTGCAATCCTGAAGGAACAGACCGCCACCGGCGACCAGATGAGCCGCGAGGTGCCGCAGATGCTTGCCAATCCCGACATCAGCGAAGCGCAGGTGAAGACGCTCTTTTCCGCCCTGGAGAAACAAGCCGAGTTCGTCGAGAAACTGCGCATGGCGCTGGAAAAGTTCGGCCATGATTTCTCGATCATCAAGGCCGCGGAACGGCTAGAGGAGCGCTATGCCGACCTTGCCGCATCGGTGGCGGAGAAACTGAAAGCGATGCGCAAATAGGGAATGCCGTGCTGCGCTTTCCCTTGAAAAAGCTACTTTTCGATCACCCGCGCAAAGCGCGTATCCGGTACGAGCCATATCATCGCGACCAGCACGTAGAGCGCGACGCCAATCCACTGGCTGACGAAGGTCAGCACGACGGCTACGATGTAGACAGCCAGCGAGATCTTTCCCTTGCGGTCATTGCCCAGTGCCTTGGCAAAGGCGGTCTCATTGCCGTGCAGGCGATGCAACTGGGCGGCCAGTATCGTATAGGCGATGGCGCATAGAACCAGGTCGACGCCGTAGACGGCGACCGGCACCGGCGCAAAATGGTTCTCGCCCATGAAGGCCGTCGTCACCGGCATCAGCGATAGCCAGAACAGCAGATTGAGGTTCGCCCACAGCACGCGGCCGTCGACGCGCTGCACGGTGTGGAACATGTTGTGCAGATTGTTCCAATAGATGCCGACATTGATGAAGGACAGCACGTAGCTGAAGAAGATCGGCCACAACGGCAACAGTGCCGAAACGTCCTCGCCATGCGGCACTTTCAGCTCAAGCACCATGATGGTGATGATGATGGCCACGACGCCGTCGGTGAATGCCTCGACCCTGCCTTTGCCCATGATCCTTCCCCCTTTCGGCACAGGTTATGAGAGGAGATCTTAAGATGCTACCTCCAAACAAAAGCGCAGGGAGGGAACTTCCAACCCAAGCAATATCCATGGTGCTGTCAGGAGCCTGCCCGTCGGCTGGAACGTCATGGATGAAACCGCGTTAAACCCTCGATTCCCGAAATCGGTGACGAGGTTGGCCATGGTTATTCGCGATTTGGCGCGTACGCACGAAGGGGCTAGCAGCGACGCCCTTGCAGTTCCCACCGTTGCCGCGATGATCGCGGTGCTGTTTGCCGGCAGTACGGTGCTGACGCCGCTCTACATCGTCTACAAGCAGCAATTCGGCTTTTCGCAAATCACGCTGACGCTGATCTACGCCGTGTATGTCGTCGGCAATCTGGCGGCACTGCTGATGTTCGGCGGGGTGTCCGATGTCGTCGGGCGTCGGCCCGCGAGCCTGGCGGCCATGCTTGTTGCCATCATCAGCGCGCTTGTCTTCCTGTTTGCCGGAAACGTCGTCTCGCTCGACGTCGCCCGCATCCTCAGCGGGCTAGCCATCGGTGTCGGCGCGGGGACCGGAACCGCGTGGATTGCCGAGCTTCTTCCCGGCGCGGACAAGTCGCGCGCCAGCGTGATTGCCACCAGCACCAATTTCCTCGGCCTCGGTTTCGGCGCCTTGGTTTCAGGATTTTTGGCTGAGTACGAGCCATGGCCGTTGCGGCTGATCTTCATCGTCTATTTGGCAGCACTTGCGGTGGTGACGATCCTGGTCTGGCGCACTCGCGAAACGGTGGCGAAGCCGGGCGGTCTCGGGCGGATTTCCTTGCGGCCGCAATTCTCCGTTCCGGAGGAGATACGTGCGCGCTTCGTCGCGCCGGCGGTGACCGGCTTCGGCGCGATGGCACTGGTCGGCTTCTATGCCGCGTTGGCGCCGAGTATCCTGGCGCAGCAGTTGCACGAAACCAACCACGCCGTCGCCGGCGCGCTGTTCTTCGAACTGGCGATCGTCACCGCGATCAGCATCGTGGTTCTGATGCATATGAAGAGCCACAAAGCGATGCTGGCTGCGCTTGCATTGATGATCCCAAGCGTCTTGCTGGTGGTGGCGGCGCAGATGCTGGCGTCGATGGTGCTGATGATCGCGGCGACAGCCTGCTGCGGTGTGGTGGCGGCGCTCGGCTACCGAGGCGGCCTGCAGGTGGTCAACGAGATTGCGCCGCCGCAACGCCGCGCCGAAGTGGTGTCCAGTTTCTTCATCTGCTGTTTTGTCGGCAACGCCTTGCCTGTCATCGGCATAGGCATCGTTTCGACCTATGCAAGTCCCGTCGCCGCGAGCCTGGCGTTCGCTGGCATGATCGTAGCCTTTGCGCTGCTGGCGCTGGGCTTCGGGCTGAAACAAAAGCATTGAGACCCCGGACGGCCCCGATTGACTTCAGCCGTTCGGCGTTTCAGGCGAAAGATGGGCGCGTCCGCGCGGCATGCCAAGCCCGGTGTCCGGCGGCTCGCCAACGGCAGGCCTGTTCTCGATCATGTGCATGGTGCGCCAGCGGCCGAAACGGTAATATGCGGCGGCCAGTATCAGCGAGGTGATCGAGCCGGCCGAAAAACTCCACCACAGTGCTTCCTCGCCGATCACGCCGCGCATGAAGTAGGCAAAGCCGGTACGCACGACCAGCACCGAGATCACCAGGATGATCAGCGGCGGCATCACGGCACCCGTGGCGCGCACCGTGGCAAACAGCACGATGGTGATGCCAAACAGGATGAACGACCAGGATGCGATGATGTTGATGTGGACGGCGATGTCGATCGCCGCACTGTCGCTGCTCAGGAACAGGCTGAGTACCGAGCGGTCGAAAACCGACAGCACGGCAACCAGTGCGCCGGTCAGGACCAGGTTGAAGCCGACGCCGGAGGCGGCGATGCGGCCGATCCGGTCCCAGCGCCCGGCGCCGACATTCTGCGCCGCCATCGAGGAGACCGCGGCACCGATGGCGAGTGCCGGCATCTGGATGTAGGTCCACAGCTGGGCAGCGATGCCATAGGCGGCGGCGACCTGCGAGCCATACGAATTGACCATGCCCATCACCGTCAGCGCAGCCGCCGAGACGACGATCATCTGCAGGCCCATCGGCACGCCCTTGAAGACGACGATGCGCAGCAAGGTGGGGTCGGGCCACAGCAGAGCGAGGTTAGCGCCGGCCAGCCGCAGCGGATGCTTGCGCACATAGAGCACGATCAGAATGGCGATCACGCTTACCGTCTGGCCGATCAGCGTTGAGGTGGCGGAGCCCGCGATGCCGAGTTCGGGAAACGGCCTGATGCCGCGGATGAGCAATGGGTTGAGCACGATGTCGAGGACGACGGCCAGCGCCATGAAGAAGAAGGGCGTGCGTGAATCGCCGGCACCGCGCAGCACCGTCATGACGAAGGACAGAAGGTTCATCATCGGCACGGCGACGAAGATGATGCGCAGATAGGAGCGGGCCAGCGGCAAGGCATCGGACGGCGTGCCGAGCGCGCCCAGGATGGCGTCGACCCAGATCCAGCCGCAGACGGCGAAGACGATCGAGACGAGGAAGAAGAAGCTGGCGCTGGTGCCGACGATGCGGCGCGCCTCGGGCAGGTCGCGGGCGCCGACCGACTGGGCGACCAGGATGGTGGCCGCCATGCCGATGCCGAAGACAGTGCCGAGGATCAGGAACAGGACAAGGTTGGCGTTGGACGTGGCGGTCAGTGCGGATTCGCCGAGGAAACGGCCGACCCAGACGGCGTTGATCGACCCGTTGAGCGACTGCAGCACGTTGGAGCCGAGCACCGGCAAGGCGAACAGCAAAAGCGTGCGCGGGATCGGGCCGCTGGTCAGGTCGCCGGTGCGCCGGCGCGTGGGCATTTTTTCATCCATGGCGGGCAACTCGGCGAAGGGTTTGTTTCTGGTCCGCGATGATTGCCGATTCAACGGGACAGGCCGTGCCTTGATCTAATCATGTTCTCAAAGCTTCCGGAATGGGATATTGATCCTCGGTGCGTGGGGCCGCATTCCTATTAGATCTTGGATAAGCCGGGGGGGGCATGTACGATATTCCGCTGTTTTTTGAGCGCCTTAACCGGCGTGCGTTTCTCGGTGCATCCGCCTTGGGCGCAGCTTCCGTCGCTCTTTCGGCGTGCACCACGACGGACGTGGCGCCACCGCCTGCGGCAGCGCCGGCAAGCGATCCGGCTTTCGGCGATGCCGCAAGCATGTATGCGGCGCGCACCGACGAGGGCTATCAATTGCCGGCAATCCCGGTCGCCAAGGTCGATCCGAAGTTCGTGCGCCAGATCGTGTCCGACCCGACCGGAGAGAAACCCGGCACGATTGTCGTCGATACGTCCGAGCACTTTCTCTATCTTGTGCGCGACGGCGGCACGGCTATCCGCTACGGCGTCAGCCTCGGCAAGGCCGGTTTCGGATGGACCGGCAGCGCCGTGGTTCAGGCAAGGAAGAAGTGGCCGGTCTGGACGCCGCCGCCGGAAATGATCCAGCGCCGGCCGGAACTGGCGAAATACAAGGACGGCATGCCGCCCGGCCCGCAGAGCCCGCTCGGCGCCCGCGCGTTGTATCTGTTCCGCGACGGTAAGGACACGATGTACCGGCTGCACGGCACGCCGGAGTGGGATTCCATCGGCAAGAACGCTTCGTCCGGTTGCGTGCGCTTCATGAACCAGGACATCATCGACCTCTACAGCCGCGTCAACGGCCCCGCCCAGGTCTTCGTGCGTCCCAACCTGTCGGCTGCCGGCAAGATCATGGCCGTGTCGAGCAGGACCGCCGAGCCGATCGATGCGGGCGTGCCGAAGGATGCAGAGTTCTTGAAGTAAGCGCCTTCACGATCTGTCCAGGCGGACGCGTCAAGCGCGCCCGCCTGGACAGTGGTCGTTACTTCTTGGCGAGGCCGGGAAGCGTGACCTGATAGACCAGGAAGATAGTGTCGACATCGGCGCCGTCTTCGGCCTTGTAGGGCGCGCCGACCTGAAAACCGTCCTGCGCTAGGAAGTCGTTGTCGTTGGCGACGAACAGGAAGTAGTCGTCTGGCAGTTTTGGATCGAGAACGCTGACCACCGACATCGCCTCCCACTTCTCCGACAGGTTGTTCTTGTCGTTCGGCGCGCCATTGTGCAGGCCGAAGCGGCCGAGTTCGGCACTGTCGTTGATGTCGATGAACGGCGTCAGCTTGGCCGGCGTCACCGACGGGTCGAGAACGCCCTTGGGGGCGACCGGCTTGTCGGCGGCATCGAACGGACCGCCGGCGATGTCGGTTGCGGTGGAAAGATCGACGACGTTGATCTGGCGATAAAGCGAGGCATCGCCCTTCACGCCTTGGCCGTTGCCGCTGTCGCGCGTCAGCATCAGGAAGGTCTGATCCGACAGCGCCACAATCTCGCTTTGCGCGGCGATCTTGGTCTTGCCCTTGGCATCCTTGAACACCGGCAGCGGCACGACATATTCGTGCGCCAGCTTGAGATGGGCGAGGTCGGACGCGTCATAGACCAGCGCCCTGGTGTTCTGGCGCGTCGAGCCGGAATCGCCGCCGTCCTGGCGGGGTGCCGATTGCAGCACGGCGATCAGGAACTTGCCGTCCGGCGTCATCGCCATGCCTTCGAGGCCCTGATTGTTCTGGCGGCCGGTGTCGGGATCCTTCGGATCGGGCTCGGCTGCACCGGGACCCGGATTATCCGAGGCGAAGTTCGGCGCGCCGTGGCGCATCGGCACCAGCGCTGCCGGTGGCTGTGTCGCCGACAGCAGATGTCCGTCGGCCGAGAACCGGTAGATGTTCGGGCCGTATTCGTCGGAGATGAACATCGAACCGTCGGGCAGCCGCACGATCGCCTCGTTGTCGAGCGCCAGCTTGCCGTTGGCTTCGGGCAGGATCGGCATGTCGCCGCCTGCCGCGCGCACGCCGTTGAGCGGATCGAGGCCGGTGGCGTCAGCGCCCTTGTCGTCGGTGAGAAGCATGGTGTCGGCAAGCGTCGCCTTGACGCCCGCCTGTTCCTGGCCGGCGGCAGGTGCCGTACCTGGGGCTACCGGCGCAAACTCGATGCCGATCGTGTTGAGGCGCGGCCGGTAGTCGGTGGTGCCGACGACGTTGTAGCCGCGGTCCGGCAGCAGCCAGAGCGAACCCTTGTAGCCGGAGGCGTCATGCGTCCAGCCTGATGTGTCGATCGCCATGCCGGAGCCCGAGCCAAACGTCTCGCCAAACTTGTCGCGCTGAGCGGCCGGGATGCGGCCGACGCCGACCAGGCCCTTGTTGACGAGGCCGCCGACGGTCGCGGTGCTGTCGCCGAGCGCCGGCGTCAGGGCGGTGAACAAGGCCAGCGCGACGCCGAGCGGCGCGGTTCGGTGCAGGTGTTTCATGGACGATCCTCTTTGTGACAGATGTGCCGGAGCGGCAGCAGGACGAAAAAGCTGAAAGAGGTGCGACATCGACGATGCCGCGCGCGCCTCCCCGAAACGCGGTCTACGGCGCGAACATGATGCTTGCGTGACAGTGCGCGGTGCATGCCTGCCGTCTCCTTCGCGCGACGACAAAAACATGCGCCTGGCTGAAAGGAATGGTCGCCCGTAAGGCTTTAGTCGACGAAAAACGATGCGCGTCAACGCTATTGGACACTTATGTCCAGCAGCCCGGTGGGCATTTCTTTTCGGCCGGACACACCATGGCGCGCTACCGCACCGCCTTCTACGAGCCGCTGGTGGCCGAGTGGTCGAATTTTGGCAATTGGACACAAAGCGGCTCGAAGACGGCGAGCGAGCGCGCCACCGGCGTCTGGAAACGTGCGCTGGCCGATTTCGTGCCGCCGGCTTCGGCCGTCGCCACATCAGGCGTGCTGGACGAATTCATCGCGCGGCGCACCGAGGAGGGCGGAGCCGCACCGGGTGTCGTGACCACTGTCGGAATTGCAGTGTGTGCGGAACCCGCGTCGCTCCCGGGCATTCATGGGAATGGCCAACGGAGGACGACATGGGATTCGACCAGTATCACGAACCGCCTGAAGAGCTGACGCAGAAGGTGCGGACCTTTGCCCGCATGATCACCTCGCTGATCGAGGAGGCGGAAGCGATCGGCTGGTACGAACAACGCATGTCGGTGGAGAAGGACCCGCAGGCGCGCGCCATCATGAAGAACGCGCAAGGTGAGGAGTTCAAGCATTTCGGCATGGATCTCGAATTCCTGCTGCGCCAGAAGAAGGACTGGCGGGCGGAACTGAAGGAAATCCTGTTCACCACAGGCGACATCGTCAAGGCCGGCGAGAAGGGCGAGAAGAAGGTGGATTGAGCGCCGTTGCCGGCTTCGCCCACCATCAATCGCTGTCGCGCGCCACCAGCTCCAGCGGCCAGACCTCGCGGATGATCCGTGGACCCTCCGGGCCGGCGAAGGCCGGGATCGAGGCCAGCAGCATTTCGGCGAGCCGCTGTCCCATCGGCTCCAGCGCCGGGCGGAAGGCGGTTAGCGCCGGCGAAAAATAGCGGCAAAGCGGCGTGTCGACGATGACGGTCACCGCTATGTCGTGGCCGGGTCGGATGCCCATCTCGGCCAGCGCCTTGCAGCCGCCGAGCGCCATTACATCATTGTTGAAGATGATGGCGGTGGGCCGGTCCTTTGCCAGCATCACGCGCGGCGTCACCTGGTAACCGCCGGCCTCGTTGATAAAACCGTCGGCGATCAATGCCGGATCGACCTCGATGCCGTGTCGCTTCAGGGCTTTGCGGTAGCCGTCGAGGAACAGATAACCAAAATTGAGATTGAGGGCAGGGCGGATCGCAGCGATGCGACGATGGCCGCGCGCGACCAGCCGGTCGACGGCATCGGCGCCGGCTCTCTCGAAATCGAGATCGAGCGACGAATACGCCTTGCCGCCGGACCGGCTGCGGCCGATCGTGGCGAAGGGGAAGCCGGCCTCGAGCAGATAGTCGATGCGCTCGTCCTCGCGTCGGGTCCAGGCCAACACGACGGCGTCGGCCCGGCGCGTCTCGACGACACGACGCAGGCGCTCCTGCTGATAGTCGCCGGGCGCGCCCATGACCACGATCAGGTCGAGGCCGCTCTCGGCAAGGCGACCCTGCAGCCCGATCAGGAACGGGATGAAGAACGGTTCGCCATATTGCTGGTCGCCCGGATGCGGCTGCAGCATGAAGGCGATCGAATGGGTGGCGCCTTGCCGGAGGCTGCGGCCGGACTGGTTGGGCGAATAATTCAGCTGCTTGGCGGCGTCGAGCACGCGCTGGCGCGTGTCGGCATTGACGTCGGCGCGGCCGTTCAGCGCCCGCGACACCGTGCCGATCGAAATGTTCAGGTGACGGGCAAGGTCGTGAATGCTGGACGCCAAGTGACTGTACTCCCCTTGCTTGGCTAACACCGGTAGCCGCTGAGGCCAAGGCGATAAGACGATTTTCGCCAACGGCCAATTGACATTCTACGCCTTCGGGTGTGTTCTCGTAAACGTTTACGGAAAAACGTTAACGGTCATGCCGTGAACGCCGTGACTTCGGCCTGGAGGGGCCGAAGAGGAGGAGGATTGCTGGATGATCAATGTCGTCCTGGTCGGCTGCGGAGCCATGAGCAAGGCCTGGCTCGATGCCGCGCGGCAGATCGACGGGCTCGCCATTGTCGGCCTTGTCGACCTCGATGCCGACAGGGCGCGGGCGAGGGCGCGCGAATACGACCTCACTAATACCGTCATCGGCACCGGTCTCGATACCGTGCTTGACCAGACCAAACCGCAAGCGGTGTTCGATGTGGTGGTTCCCGCCGCGCGGCGCGCGGTTGCGCTTTCCGCTTTCGCCCACAACTGCCATCTGCTGACGGAAAAGCCGCTCGCCGACAGTCCTGAGAATGCGCGCGCCATCGTCGAGGCCGCACGCCAGGCAAAGCGCGTCCACGCCGTCGTCCAGAACCGGCGCTATGTCGCCAATGTCAGGCGCATCCGCAGATTCCTGGACTCCGGCGCCATTGGTACGCCGACCAGCATCCACGCCGACTTCTTTGTCGCGCCGCATTTCGGCGGCTTTCGCGAAGAGATGGCCCATGTGCTGCTGCTCGATATGGCGATCCACACCTTCGATGCCGCCCGCTACATGGTGAATGGCGAGCCGGCCGGCGTCCATTGCCAGGAATGGGAGCCGGCCAATTCCTGGTACCGGCAGGGGTCGTCGGCCAGTGCGGTCTTCGATCTCGGCGGCGGCAAGGTCTTCACCTATGCGGGCAGCTGGTGCGCGGCCGGTTTTCGCACCAGCTGGGAGGGCAGCTGGCGCATCGTTGCCGAGCGCGGCAGCCTCATCTGGGACGGTCATGACGACCTGAGGGCAGAAGCAGTGATGCCAGGCCGCGACGGGATGTTCGACAAAACCCAGCCGATCGAGGTGCCGCCGCTCGACGCGTCCGATCGCATCGGCGGCCATCTCGGCATCATCCAGGATTTCATGCACGCCATCGAGACCGGCACCGAGCCGGAAACGCGCGGCGCCGACAACATCAAGAGCCTGGCCATGGTTTTTGGCGCCATCGAAAGCGCCGAAACCGGGCGGCGTGTGGTGATCGCAAAGGAAGCACAATGATGCCCAATCCACTTCTCGACATCCGGATCGGCACCATGGTGCGCGCCAACCTCGAAGATCCGGCGGCTTACATCAAACAGATCCTGCCGCTCGGCTTCGAGAGCATCCAGCCCTTCTTCTGGCAGACGCTGGGCGGCAAGGACCTGCAGCGGCTCGCCGGCCAGATCCGCGATGCGATCGGCGATGCCGACGTTACCGTGTCTTCGCTCGGCGTGTTCGGCAATCCGCTGGAGAGCGGCGATGTCGATCGCGGCGTGCTCCAGGCCTGGGAAACGGTGATCGACAACGCCCATCTGTTCGGCGCCTCGATGGTCAGCGGCTTCACCGGCCGCCTGCGCGGCAAGAAGCTGACCGACAGCCTGCCGCGCTTCAAGGAAGTCTGGGGGCCGCTGGCCAAACGCGCCGCCGACAAGGGCGTCCGCATCGCCTTCGAGAACTGCGCCATGGACGGCAACTGGGCCGCCGGCGACTGGAACATCGCCCACAATCCGGACGCCTGGGAGCTGATGTTCAACGAAGTGCCGGACGACAATCTGGGCCTCGAATGGGAGCCCTGCCACCAGCTGGTCTATCTGATCGACCCGATGCCGCAGATCCGCAAATGGGCGCCGCGCATCTTCCACGTCCACGGCAAGGACGCGACGGTGCGCTGGGACGTCATCCGCGAGCATGGCGTGTTCGGCCGCTTGCCGTTCGTGCAGATGCGTACGCCGGGCTTCGGCGACAGCGACTGGACGCGGGTGATCAGCGAATTGCGGCTGGCCGGATACAAGGGTGCCATCGATATCGAAGGCTGGCACGACCCGGTCTATCGCGACGATCTGGAAATCACCGGCCAGGTGCGGGCGCTGGAATATCTGAAGCAATGCCGGGGAGGAGCTACCTATCTGCCGAACCCGGTGTGACCGCAGGCCGGGCGGGAGCAGCCGACCGGTAAAAACTGTGGTGCTGCGCCGAAACGAACGCCAAACCCTCGGCTTGCGAGGACAAAAAGGGAGGATAAGTGCATGAGCATGACGATGAGAAGGACAGTTCTGCGCTCGACCGTCGTGGCCGCCGCCACGGTGCTTGCCGCTGCGATCTCCACCTTGCCCGCGCAGGCGCTCGACGCCAAATGGTGCAAGGACGTCCACATCCGCTTCTTCGTAGGCGGCGCCGAGGGCGACGCTTTCGGCACCATCGTCTACAACGGCGCCAAGCAGGCCGAGGCCGATCTCGGGCCGAAGGTCGACTACATCTTCTCCCAGTGGGACATCGAAAAGATGGTGCAGCAATTGCGTGAGGCGGTTGCGGTCAAGCCTAACGGCATCGCCATGATGGGCCATCCGGGTGACGCGTCGATCATGCCGCTGGCCGAACAGGCGCATAAGGACGGCATCAAGATGATGTACCAGAACGTGCCGGTGCCGAAGGTGGTGGAAGCGTTCGGCGGCGGCTATGTCGGCGCCCAGCAGGAGCAGCAGGGCCGCGCGCTCGGCGCCGAGGCGCTCAAGCTGGCCAAGCTGAAGGCCGGCGACAAGGCGATCATGATCGGTCCGTTCGAGAATGAGAGCCGCGGCGCGCGCGAGCGCGGCACGGTGGCAGCGCTCAAGGAGGCCGGCGTCGAGGTCATCCAGCTGTCCTCGCCGCCGAGTGGCGAATGGGCGTCCGATCCCAATCTGGCAATTCCGGTGATCACCGCGGCACTGCTCAACAATCCCGACGTCAAGGCGGTCGGTTATCCCGGCGGACAGATGCTCGGCAACGTCCCGACCTACATGCAGGCGGCGGGACGCAAGGCGGGCGAAATCTTCAACTTCGGCTTCGACACCAGCCCGCAGATCGTCGAGGGTTTCAAGGGCGGCTGGGTGCAGCTGACGGCCGACCAGCAGCCGTTCCTGCAGGGTTATCTGCCGATCCTCAGCCTTTGCCAGCAGGTGGTGCTGGGTCTGGCGCCGATGAATGTCGACACCGGCGCCGGTTTCGTCACCCCCGAAAATTACGAGATCGTCGCCGAGCTCGCCAAGCAGGCGCTGCGCTGACCTCCCAAGCCGCCGGCCGGGATCAGGCCCCGGCCGGCGGGACCGCCGGCGACAAGGCCGGTATGAGACAATCAAGCGAGGATCCGATGGCCGAACGCCTTATCGAACTGCGCGACATCAGCAAATCCTATGGCCATGTCTATGCACTGGGCGGGGTCAATCTCAGCGTCGATCGCGGCGAGGTCGTCGGCCTGATCGGCGACAATGGCGCCGGCAAATCGACCCTGATCAAGATCCTCTCTGGCGTGGTCAAGCCAACCAGCGGCGAAATCCTCGTGCGCGGCAAGCCGGTAACCGGGTGGAGCGCGGCACGCTCGCGTGACGCCGGCATCGAGACGGTGTTCCAGGATCGGGCGCTGGCGGTGCAGCAGACCATCGTGCGCAACATCTTCATGGGCCGCGAATTGACTGGCTTCATGGGCTTTCTCAGGGTTAACAAGGAGATTGAGGAAGCGAGCCGGCTGATGCGCGAGATCGGCTTTACCTCGAAAGTGTTCACGCCGCAGTCGATCGTTGGCCAGCTGTCAGGCGGCGAGCGCCAGGGCGTGGCGATCGCGCGCGCCATTTACAAGCAGGCGGAGCTGATCGTCCTCGACGAGCCGACGACGGCGCTGTCGCTGACCGAAACCGCCAAGGTGTTCCATTTCGTGCGCCAGGTGCGGGCGAGCGGCCGCTCGATCCTGTTCATCGGCCACAACATCCATCATGTCTTCGACATCGCCGACCGCTTCGTGGTGCTGGACCGTGGCAAGATCGCACTGACGACCGATCGCAGCCAGGTCAAGTCAGCGGAAGAGCTTATCAATTTCATGGAAGAGGTCGCGCATCCGGGCGGATTGGCCGGACTGCACGATGCCGGCGACGCGGAGCAGAGAGCACGATGAGCAAGACCATGGAGCCCGATCTGCACGAGCCGTCCGCCGGCATTCCCCGCCCCAGTTCCCAGAAGGAGTGGAAGCACCCGTCCGATCACTGGATGCGCGGCTTCATCCTCGACAACCGCGCTTCGCTCGGCACGCTCGGCGTGTTTATCGTCATGATGGCGGTGTTCATAGTCGCCAACCCGACCGTCTTCACCACCTGGTATCTCTACCGCTCGGTGCTGACGACACTGCCGGTGGCGCTGTTCGTGGTGGTGCCGCTGGTCTTCGTCGTGACTTGTGGGGAGATCGACCTGTCATTTCCGGCGACGATGGGTTTTGCCTCATGGGTCTTCGCGCTCGTCGTACAGGCCGGCTACGATCCGTTCCTCGGCATCTTTGCGGCATTGATCACCGGCACGCTGCTCGGTTTCCTGGTCGGGTCGCTGGTGGTCTATGGCGGGCTGTCGTCGCTGATCGCCACGCTCGGCATGAATTTCCTGCTGCGCGGCCTGATCCAGATCATCAACGAAGGCAAGTCGACGGCGCTGACCAGCCTCAGCGACAGCTGGGCCTACACGATCTTTTCCAGCCAGGTCCTGGGCGTTCCGGTGCAGATATTCTGGGCCATCGGTTTCGTGGTGCTGTCGGCGATGCTCTACAACCGCCATCGCTTCGGCGCGCAGGTGAGGGTGGTCGGCGACAATCCCGACAGCGCCCAGCAGATGGGCATCGACGTCAAGCGCGTGCGGGTGAAAGTGTTCGTCTTCGTTGGCATCGGTGCGGCCATCGCCGGCACCTTCTCAGTGATGATCAACTTCACCTGGTGGCCGACCGCCGGCGACGGCTATCTCCTGCCGGTGCTGGCCTCGGTGTTCGTCGGCGGCACGCCGACCTGGGGCGGCATCGGCACCGTGGTCGGCGGCGCCATCGGCGCGGTCACCGTGTCGTTCATCCAGACCGGCGTCGTGGCGGCAGGCCTGAGCGGCTTCTACGTGCAGTTCTTCAACGGGCTGATCATCATCCTGTCGCTGCTGGGCCATAAGTGGAACCAGGCGCGGTATCGGTGAGGGGAGAGGCGTTGCTGCGGGTGTGAGAACGGGATCAGTGTGAGATTTCACACCGCCGCGACGAACCCGTCCAGCACGCGTTTCTGGCCGGCCTTGTCGAAGTCGATGGTCAGTTTGTTGCCTTCGATGGCCGAGATGTTGCCGTTGCCGAATTTCTGGTGGAAGACGCGGTCGCCGACGTTGAAAGCCGATGGCGTGTCGGAGACGGATTTGGCGACCAGTTCGCCGTCGATGGTGCGGCCCTTGACCGAGGTGCGGCCGGCGCCGTAGCCGGAATCGGTCTCGCCGTAGCCGATGCGCTCGACCTGATGGCCGGAGCGCGAGCCCCAGTTGCGGTCGGTCGCCTCGGTGCGGTTGGCCTGCGCGCGCTGCCAGCCCGGCGTCGCGTAGGTGTTGGAGAAGGCGCCGGATTTTTCGGTGTCGGCGCCGACAGTGTCGAAGCGCGAGGCGCCATAGGGGTTCTGTCGTCCCGCGCCCTGGCCGCCGCGACCGGAGGCAAAAGAACCGCCGCCGTAGGAATTGCCATAGCCGCCGTAGGAGTTGCCGCTTTCGGCGACCTCGACATGGGCTTCCGGCAGTTCGTCGAGGAAGCGCGACGGGATGGTCGACTGCCACAGGCCGTGGATGCGGCGGTTGGAGACGAACCACAGATGCAGGTTCTTCTTGGCCCGCGTCAGGCCGACATAGGCGAGCCGCCGCTCTTCCTCCAGCCCGGAGCGGCCACCCTCATCGAGCGCGCGCTGGTGCGGAAACAGGCCTTCCTCCCAGCCGGGCAGGAACACGGTCTCGAATTCGAGGCCCTTGGCCGAATGCAGCGTCATGATGCTGACGGCGTCGAGCCCGGCATTCTGCTCGGCGTCCATTACGAGGGCGACATGCTCGAGGAAGGAGCGCAGCGATTCGTACTCCTCCATCGAGCGGATCAGTTCTTTCAGGTTCTCCAGCCGGCCGGGCGCTTCGACCGAGCGGTCGTTCTTCCACATGTCGGTGTAGCCGCTCTCTTCGAGAATGGTCTCGGCGAGTTCGGTGTGCGGCGTGGTTTCCAGCGCCTTCTGCCATCGCTCGAAATTGGCCGCCACTTCGCGGAGCGCCGCGCGCGGCTTCGGCTTCAGCTCGTCGCTTTCGGCGAGCTTGGCGGCGGCTTCCAGCATCGGAATGCGCAGCGCGCGCGCCGTGTCGTGGATCTGCCGGATGGTGGCTTCGCCGAGGCCGCGCTTGGGCACATTGACGATGCGTTCGAAGGCGAGGTCGTCGGCGCCTTGCGCGACGACGCGGAAGAAGGCCAGCGCATCGCGGATTTCCATGCGCTCGTAGAAGCGCGGGCCGCCGATGACGCGGTAGTTGAGGCCGAGCGTGACAAAACGGTCCTCGAACTCGCGCATCTGGAAGGAGGCGCGGACCAGGATCGCCATGTCGTTGAGATTGTGCTTTTGCCGCTGGTAGGCCTCGATGGTCTCGCCGACGGCGCGGGCTTCCTCCTCGGAATCCCAGGCGGCGTGGACATGCACCTTGCCGTCCTCCGGCTCGTCGCGGTCGGTGAACAGCGTCTTGCCGAACCGGCCCTCATTGTGGGCGATGAGGTGGGAGGCCGCGCCAAGGATGTGCGCGGTGGAGCGGTAGTTGCGCTCCAGGCGGATGATGGTGGCGCCGGGAAAATCCTTATCGAAGCGCAGGATGTTGTCGACCTCCGCGCCGCGCCAGCCATAGATCGATTGGTCGTCGTCGCCGACGCAGCAGATGTTGACGGTGGTGCGGTTTTCAGCCGAAGAGCGCCCAATCTCCCCCCTAGAGGGGGAGATGTCGCCGGAGGCGACAGAGGGGGGCGCTGTCCCTCCAGCCTGTCGGCGCGAGGTGCCCCCCTCTGTCCTGCCGGACATCTCCCCCTCAGAGGGGGAGATCGGTTTGCCTTGAGGCCGTTGCGCCAGGAGCCGCAGCCACATGTACTGGGCGGTATTGGTGTCCTGGTATTCGTCGACGAGGATGTATTTGAAGCGCTTGTGGTATTCCTTCAGCACGTCCGGATTGGCGCGGAAGATGCGGATTGGGTGGCACAGGAGGTCGCCGAAATCGCATGCATTGAGCGTCTTCAGCCGCTCTTGATAGGCCTTGTAGAGTTCGCGGCCCTTGCCGTTGGCGAAGGCGCGCGCGTCGCCCTCTGCGATGTCGGCGGGGCCTTGCCCCTTGTTCTTCCAGCCGTCGATCATCTGGGCGAATTGCTTGGCCGGCCAGCGTTTGTCGTCGAGCCCTTCGGCCTGGATCAGCTGCTTGATCAGCCGCACGACGTCGTCGGTGTCGAGAATGGTGAAGTCGGAGCGCAGGCCGGCGAGCTCGGCATGGCGGCGCAGCAGCTTCACGCCGATCGAGTGGAAGGTGCCAAGCCAAGGCATGCCCTCGACATTGCCTTCGCCGATCAGGACGCCGATGCGGATCTTCATCTCGCGCGCGGCCTTGTTGGTAAAGGTCACCGCAAGGATCTGCGACGGGAAGGCCTTGCCAGTAGCGAGGATGTGAGCGATGCGGGTGGTGAGCACGCGGGTCTTGCCGGTGCCGGCGCCGGCCAGCACCAGAACCGGGCCTTCCGTGGTTTCCACAGCCAGCCGCTGCTCGGGGTTCAGCCCCTTCAGATAGTCGGGTGCATTGTTTTGACCGCTGCGGGCAGCCATGGCGCGCGCGGCAATGCCCGACGGGGCCGAGGGCCGCGCATTGGGTTCGTCGAAAAAGGGCATGTCTTCGGAAAAGCCGGACATTGCCCCGAATGTAGTGATTCGGGAGCGAAAGACCAGAACTGTCTACGTTTTGTTCCGCTAAAGTGGCTGATTGGCTGCCTCGCATTACCGCTTGCGCTCATGGCCCGTGCTTGACAGGCGAGACCGTCAGGAGAAAGTTGTGCCCTGGGCAGCGACGCAATGCGGGGTTGCCCATGGCCGCGCAAAGCGCAACAGTCGAAGGAGTATCATCTTGGCTGTCACCATCACCTCCCTCATCCTTTTCCTCATCGGTCTGGCGCTTGGCGGCGGCGGTATCCGCTTAGCTTCGCTGGGCGGCAGCTGGTACTATATTGTCGCCGGCCTCGCCTTCCTGATCGCCGCCTGGTTGCTTTACCGGCGCCGGTCGACTGCTTTGTGGCTCTACGCGGCGATCGTGATCGGCACGCTGGCCTGGGCTGTCTGGGAAACCGGCTTCGACTGGTGGGAACTCGGCCCGCGCGGCGGTATCATTGTGCTGGTGGCGCTGTGGTTGCTGACACCGTGGGCGCGGCGGGGGATTACCGGCCCCGACGCGCGCGCGCCGCTGATCCTGGCCGTTCTGGCGTCGCTGGCGGTGGCTGGTTATTCGATGACCGCCGATCCGAAGGACATTGCCGGGGAACTCGGCACCGACAAGGTGGTCGCCAACGCCAATCTCGGCAACGACGTGCCGGCCGGCGAGTGGCACTATTACGGACGCACGCAGTTCGGCCAGCGCTATTCGCCGCTCGACCAGATCACGCCCGACAATGTCGCCAAGCTGCAGCCGGCCTGGACCTACCAGACCGGCGACGTGAAGGGTCCCGACGACGTCGGCGAAACCACCTATCAGGTGACGCCGCTGAAGATCGGCGACACGCTCTACATCTGCACGCCGCACAATTTCGCCATCGCCATCGATGCCGCGAGCGGCAAGGAGAAATGGCGCTTCGATCCCAAGGTCAAGCTCGACAAGGACCGCCAGCACCAGACCTGCCGCGGCGTGGCCTATTATGCCGATGCAGCCGGCGCTGCCGGGCAGCCCTGTGCGACCCGCGTCTACCTGCCGACCTCGGATGCGCGGCTGATCGCGCTCGACGCCGCCAACGGGCAGGTCTGTCCGGCTTTCGCAGAGGGCGGCACGCTGAACCTTCTGACCAACATGCCTTATCCGAAATCGGGCTATTATTACTCGACCTCGGCGCCGCTGATCTCAGGCGGCAAGATCATCGTCGGTGGCGCGGTCAACGACAATTATTCGACGCAGGAGCCGTCCGGCGTCATCCGCGCCTACGACGCTGCCACCGGCGCGCTGGTGTGGAACTGGGATTCCGGCAATCCGGACCAGACGACGCCGCTGGCCGCCGGCCAGACATACACCGCCAACTCGCCCAACATGTGGTCGACGCCGAGCGCCGACGAGAAGCTCGGCCTGCTCTACGTTCCGCTCGGCAACCAGACGCCGGATCAGCTCGGCGCTGGGCGCAGCGCCAACGTCGAGAAGTTCTCGTCGTCGATCACCGCGCTCGACCTCAACACCGGGCAGGTGCGCTGGGTGCGGCAGACCGTGCACCACGACCTCTGGGACATGGACGTGCCGGCGCAGCCGAGCCTGATCGACATCACCAAAGCCGACGGCACGGTGGTGCCGGCGCTGGTCGGGCCGACCAAGCAGGGCGACCTCTATGTGCTCGACCGCCGCACCGGCGAACCGGTGATCGCGGTCAACGAAGTGCCGGCGCCCGGCGGCGCGATCGAAGGCGACCACACATCGCCGACGCAGCCGGTCTCCGATCTTACCTTCATGCCGAAGCCGCTTACGGGCGCCGACATGTGGGGCCTCACCATGTTCGACCAGTTGGCCTGCCGGATCGAATTCCAGGGCCTGCGCTATGAGGGCCGCTATACGCCGCCTTCCGTCCAGGGCTCGCTGGTCTATCCCGGCAATTTCGGCACCTTCAACTGGGGTGGCGTCGCTGTCGACCCGGTGCGCCAGGTGATGTTCGGCATGCCGACCTATCTGGCGTTCAAGTCGCAGCTGATCCCGCGCGATCAGGTGCCGCCGCCGGACGAGGGGCGCGGCAGCGAGCAGGGACTGAACCGCAACGAGGGCGCGCCCTATGCGGTGGTGATGGGGCCGTTCCTGTCGCCGCTCGGCATTCCTTGCCAGGCGCCGCCCTGGGGCTATGTCGCCGGCGCCGATCTCAGGACCGGCAAGATCGCCTACAAGCACCGCAACGGCACCGTCTACGACATGACGCCGCTGCCGCTACCGCTGAAGGTCGGCGTGCCAGGCATAGGCGGGCCGATGATCACCGCGGGCGGCGTCGCCTTCCTGGGTGCCGCGGTCGACGACTATCTGCGCGCTTACGACCTGACGTCGGGCAGGCAGTTGTGGCAGGCACGGCTGCCGGCCGGCGGGCAATCGACGCCGATGACCTATACGGTCGCCGACGGCCGCCAGTTCGTGGTCATCGTCGCCGGCGGCCACGGCTCGGTCGGGACCAAGCCGGGGGATTACGTGATGGCCTACGCGCTGCCGAAGTAGGGGTGGTGTAGTCTCCTGCCGATGGCAGTCGGCAGGCTTTGCTTTCTTGCAAAGTAGGCGCTGCCCCTCATCGCCCTGCCGGGCACTTCTCCCCGTATAGTGACGGGGAGAAGGAAACTTGCGTCGATGGTTTCGCCAATCGCCAGCGTTGCAGGAATGGCGCCAGCGCTAGAATTTGCCCCTTCTCCCCGTCACTATACGGGGAGAAGGTGCCGGCAGGCGGATGAGGGGCGGCGCGACACCAGCTGATAATGCAGGACCGCCCAAGCGCCACGAGGCGATCGACGGCCGTGATGGGTGCTCGACTGGATCATGCCGGCTTGGCCCCTATGTAGCTGGGCAGTCGAAGCCCGAAGCCGAGGAGCCATCCATGACGAAACCCGACACCAATCCTGCTATTACCCAGGCGATGATCGACGCCTATGACGAATACACGCATCTGACGCTCGATCGCCGGCGCTTCATGGAGCAACTGACCCGGCTTGCCGGATCGGGCGCGGCGGCGGCCGCGATCGCGCCACTGCTGGCTGCAAACTCGGCGCAAGCTGCAATCGTCGCCGACAACGATCCGCGAGTGAAAGGCGAGGACATCAGCTATCCCGGCAGCAGCGGCGAGATGAAGGGCTATCTGGTCAAGCCGGCGGGCCAATCGGGCAAGCTCGGTACGGTTATCGTCGTGCATGAGAACAGGGGCCTCAACCCGCATATCCGCGATGTGACGCGACGTGTGGCGCTGGAAGGGTTCGTGGCGCTGGCGCCGGATTTCCTGTCGCCTCTCGGCGGCACGCCTGACGATGAAGACAAGGCGCGCGACATGTTCGCCAAACTCGATCCTGCGCAGACTGTCGCCGACGGTGTAGCGACCGTCGCTTTTCTCAAGGCCGACAAGGACGGCAACGGCAAGGTCGGCGCCATCGGCTTCTGCTGGGGTGGCGGCACGGTCAACATGCTGGCCGTCAACGCGCCCGATCTCGCAGCTGGCGTTGCCTATTACGGCATGCAGCCGAAGGCCACCGACGTGCCGAAGATCAAGGCGTCCCTGCTGCTGCACTATGGCGGACTGGACGAGCGCATCAATGCCGGCATCGACGCCTTCAAGAAGGAACTCGATGCGGCGCATGTCGAATACTCGGTCTATGTCTATGAAGGCGCCAACCACGCCTTCAACAACGATACATCAGCGGCGCGCTACGACAAGAAGGCGGCCGACCTCGCCTGGGGCAGAACTATCGCTTTTCTCAAGCAGAAACTGGCATAGGGCGTCCGTCTAATCCATGTTCGCCGGCTTGTGGAAGGCGACGCCGCCGACCACCAGTGCGATGCCGAGGCAGTCGGTAAAACTTGGAATCTGGTGCAGCACCACGACGCCGATCAGCGTCGCGGTGACAGGCAGCAGCGACAGCATCAGCGCAAAGCTGGCGCGCGGCAACCGCGACATGGCAAGTTGGTCGCAGATGTAAGGAATGACCGACGAGCAGATGCCGACGCCGATGGCGGCGAGCAGCAGCGGCGGTGAGAAAAAAGCCGGCAGCGCGTCGGTAAAGCCGATCGGCAGCACGACGATGAAGGCGACCGCCATGGCCGCACCCAGGCCGGCGATGCCACCGCCTGCGCCTGAGCGGGCGACGCGGTGGCCGAGCACGATATAGAAGACGAACAGCGCACCGTTGAGGAAAGCCCAGAACAGTCCAAGCGGATCATCAGACCATTTGACGTCGATGAGCAGCAAGGTGCCGATGACGGCCACGGCCAGGGCGGCGAGATTGCGCGGGCTCCTGAGGCCGATCACCGCGACGCCGATGGTGCCGACGAATTCGATCGCTGCCACCAGCGAGATCGGCAGGCGGTCGAGCGCCAGGTAGAACGAACAGTTCATCACCGCCAGACAGGCGCCGAAGGCCAGCAACAGCAGCCGCGTCGAGCGATCGGCTCGGGCGAAGCTTCGCCATGGACGAGTCAGCGGTGCGAAGATCAGCGCGGCGGTGGCTATGCGCAGCCATGCCATGCCAAGCACGCCGACATGCGGGAAAAGCAGCACGGCGAATGCCGGGCCGAGATAGTGGAAGACAGCGCTGACACCGAACCAGACATGCGGCGGCAGTTTTTCCGCGAGCCTGCCGAGGGTGGAGCCAGCAGGGGCAGGGGTTGCCACGAGAGCTTGCGTTTGGTCATCCATAGGATCAGTATCGCAGGCAGATTTGCCTAGACATATGGGTGATGATTGGCTCTCCCGGCTGAATTTCCACCGGAAGCAAGGAATTTTCCATGAAACGCCTTCGAATTGAAGGCGCCGACCTCGATGCCGCGGATATGAAGATCCTGCGCTTGCTGGAAAAGGACGCGCGCATCAGCACGGCGGAGTTGGCACGCTCGGTCGGCCTGTCGGCGCCGAGCGTGGCCGAGCGCATCAAGCGGCTGCAGGAAAGCGGCGTCATCGAGGCCTATTCGGTCAGGATCAACCCCGCGGCACTTGGTCTGCCGCTGTCGGCATGGCTGCGCATTCGGCCGGTGCCGGGGCAACTGGCTGTCGTGGCCGAAATCATCCGCGAGCTACCGGAAATCGCGCAATGCGACCGGGTTACCGGCGAGGACTGTTTCATCGCGCTGGCGCATGTCGCCTCGGTGGCCGACCTCGAGCGGGTGATCGACCGCATCATTCCCTATGCGATGACCAACACGGCGATCATCCAGTCGTCACCGGTGGTGGCGCGCTCAGCCCTGGGGGCGGTGAAGCGATCGCCGTGACGATTCCACCCACGCACACGGGTTGATTTGCCAACTTGGAACGTGGCGCCGCCCCTCATCTGCCTGCCGGCATCTTCTCCCCGTATAGTGACGGGGAGAAGGGTCAGCCTCGATGTTGGCTCACATACTTCAACGTTGGCAGTTGGCGAAATCTTTGGTGGCTGTGTCCTTCTCCCCGTCACTATACGGGGAGAAGTGCCCGGCAGGGCGATGAGGGGCAGCGCAGGCTTACAAAAAAGTGACAGGCAGCCACAGGCCGAATCGCCGGCTAAGCGTGGCCGCGCTTCATGCGCGCCTGTTTCAGGATGGCGCGCCAGCGGATCATGTCGAACGGGATCGGCTCGTTGTTGTTGGCGATGTGGAAGATCTCGTTGTTGACGTTCTTGAGCGAGCGCCAGAAATCATAGTCGGTGATGCGCGGATCGGCGACCAGCCTGTCCACTTCGACCTTGATGTCGGTTTTCATGCACGTCCCTCGAACCGGCTCGCCGCGCCGCCCGTATCGCAACCCATGCGGATCGTTTTCGACCGCTCCGCTGAGTCGTTCAATGGCTCAAATGGCTTGTTCCCGTTAAAACCTCGGTAAGGTTAACGTGGGCGCCAAGCCGCTTCAAGCACCGCCGCCGGCCGATTGCAGGGTTCTGCGATTTTAGATCGCGGGTGTGGCTTTGAAGCCGGGAACGAGAAGTGTCGGCTTCGCCCTATTTGCGTTTGATGCCGATCGAGCGGCCGGCGCGTTCCGGCATCGGCAGTGCCGAATGGGCGGCGCGCATGGCCTCGACCCTGGCCAACACATCGGCGGGGAAGGGCGCCACCTTCGGCCCGGACATGTCGACATGCAGCGACAGCGATTCGGAAGTGGCGGCCAGCCAGCCGTCGACATGACGGATTTCCTGGTAGACCCGCAGCCGCTTGTCGTCATGGTCGATGAGCTGGAAGGAGACCGTGACCTTGTGCTCGAGATGCAGCTCCTGCACGTAACAGACATGGACTTCGGCCGTGTAGATGGTGAGGCGGCGATCCCTGGCATAGTTCGGTCCCATGCCCATTGCTTCGAAGGCGTCGTCCGAGCAGCGGTCGAACAGCACGTTGTAGTAGGCCATGTTGAGATGGCCGTTGTAGTCGATCCAGTCCTGCTCGATGTCCATGGGTTTTGAGACGAAGGGAGCGGGGGTGGGCATCGAAACTTCCTTGTTCTGGCGCTGGACAGAGCGTGGCGGGTGAGTGTCTTTTATTCTGACGCAATTCCCCAGGGAAAGCGCTACGCGGTTTTCCCGGGAAAACCGCTTCGCACTTTTCCTGGAATTGCTTTAGGCATCCATAGCTGCATAACAAGCGTGGACGCTGGTCCATTCGCGGAGGAATTCATGGCTCTGAGCGACCTCAATCCGGTCGAACGCAACGAGGAAGGCATCGCGGCGGTGCTCGGCATCCTCAAGCAGCAACTGGGCGAGCGCTTCCAGACCGGCCAGGCTATCCGCTCGCAGCACGCGCACACCACCACCTATATCCCAACGCAGGCGCCGGATGGCGTCGCTTTTCCCGAGACGACGGCCGAGGTGCAGGAGATCGTGCGCGCCTGCGCGGCGCATCGCGTGCCGGTGATCGCCTTTGGCGTCGGCTCCTCGCTGGAAGGCCACACCAACGCACCGGGCGGCGGCATTTCGGTCGACACCTCGCGCATGAACCGCATCCTGGCTGTCAATCCGCAGGACCTCGACTGCACGGTCGAACCCGGCGTCACGCGGGAGGATCTGAACCGGCATCTGCGTGACACCGGCCTGTTCTTTCCGATCGATCCGGGTGCCAATGCCTCGCTCGGCGGCATGGCGGCGACGCGGGCCTCCGGCACCAATGCGGTGCGCTACGGCACGATGCGCGAGAACGTGCTGTCGCTGACCGCCGTCATGGCCGACGGCGAGACGGTGACGACCGGCAAGCGCGCGAAAAAGAGTTCGGCCGGCTACGACCTGACCCGGCTGTTGGTCGGTTCGGAAGGCACGCTCGGCATCATCACTTCGCTGACCTTGAAGCTGCAAGGCATCCCGCAGGCGATCTCGGGCGGCGTCTGCCCGTTTCCAAGCGTCGAGGCGGCCTGCAACGCGGTCATCGCAACGATCCAGATGGGCATCCCGGTGGCGCGCATCGAACTGGTCAACGCGCTGCAGATGCGGGCGATGAAGAACTATTCGAAGCTCGACTATCCCGAGAGCCCATGCCTGTTCGTCGAGTTTCACGGCAGCGATGCCGGCGTTGCCGAGCAGGCCGAGACTTTTGGTATGATCGCCGAGGAGAATGGCGGCGGGCCGTTCCTGTGGACCAGCGTCGCCGAGGAGCGCACGAAACTGTGGAAGGCCAGGCACGACGCCTACTGGTCGTCACTGACGCTGCGGCCCGGCGCCAAGGGTCTGTCGACCGATGTCTGCGTGCCGATTTCGCGCCTTGCCGAATGCGTCACCGAAACCGAGGCTGACATCGCCGAGATGGGCCTGATCGCGCCGATCGTCGGACATGCCGGCGACGGCAATTTCCATGTGCTGGTGCTGATGGATGTGAACGATCCCAAGGAGATCGCGCTGTCGGAAAAGTTCGTCGCGCGGCTCAACATGCGGGCGATCGCCATGGACGGCACCTGCACCGGCGAGCACGGCATCGGCCAGGGCAAGATCGGCTTCCTGCGCCACGAACTCGGCCACGGCGTCGACATCATGCGCACCATCAAGCAGGCGCTCGATCCGCTTGATATCATGAACCCGGGCAAGATCCTGCCGGGAATGGACTAACGGGCCGTCTCCGCTGCGGCCTACTTCTCCTGTGCGCCCTGAACAAGCGTCTGCAGCATGGGGCGGGTTGGCGCGAAGAACGTCGTGCCGGTGTGCGGTGTGGAGAAATCGAGCAGCCGGTCGTACGCGCCCGGCGGGTCGCCGATGTACATTCGCTGCAGCATCTTCTCGATCACCCAGAGATACCTGGAATAGCCGATAAAGTAGGTGCCGAACTCCTGTTGCCCCGGCCGGCCGAACGGCATGTTGTCGCGCAATATGTCGTATTCGTTGCCGTCGGCATCCTCGATGGTGGCCAGCGACTTGTGCGATTTGCGCGGCGCGTCGTCATCGTCGATTTCGATGTTGTCGATCTTGGTGCGGCCGATGATTGCTTCCTGCTCGGGCGTCGGAATGCGCGCCCAGGCCTGCATGTCGTGCAGGTATTTCTGGACGACGACATAGCTGCCGCCGGCAAAGTCGGCATCCTCGTCGCCGACCAATGCCGAGGCGGGCAGGTCGAGCCCGGTCGGGTTGGCGGTGCCGTCGACGAAGCCGAGCAGGTCACGGGCATCGAAATAGCGAAAGCCTGTGACTTCGTCGACGACGGTCACGTCAGAGCCAAGCCGGTCGAGCAGTATGCGCTCGAACTCGAAGCACATGTCGGGACGCTCGGAGCGGATGTGGAAAAGAAGGTCGCCGGCGGTCGAAGGGGCCGAATGAACCGCCCCCTTGATCGGCGCGAACGGTTTCAGTTCCAGCGGCCGCCGATCTGGAGAAAGACGATCCCAGAGATCGTGGCCGATACCGGCAATGCACGACAGTCGCCCGGAAAGGTCGCGGAATCCGACGGTTTTGACCAGATCGTCGAGCCCGCCAAGCACGGAGGCGACCTTGGCGAGCGCGCTCTGCTCGCTGCCGACGGTGACGACAAGGAAGACCGCCGAAAGCGACAGCGGGGCGTCGACACTTTGCGCATCGATCGGCACGCGGTCCCAGTTCTTTCCAGACATCCGAAATTCTCCGTTTCGTCGGGATTTGTTTCAGATCGCCGGACATCGCGCAACACAGGACGAGACATCACGCAGCTGCGGATGGGACATCACGCAACACTGGATGAATTGCCTCTTTATCGACACGCGGATGCGGGTAGAGTGCGGCAGAATTTCAATCAACCCATTCGGAGCTGATGCTCGCACGTCTGTTCGTGATCTTCGGTGGCCTTTTTGTGCTGGTGCTGTGCGCGGCGCTGGTGGTGCCGTATTTTATCGACTGGACAGGCTACCGCGCCCAATTCGAGCGCGAGGCGAGTGCCATTCTGGGCCGCAAGGTGACCGTGCAGGGCGACGCCACGGCAAGGCTGTTGCCGTTTCCCTCGGTGACCTTCTCGAATGTCGCCGTCGCCGGCGGCCCCAATGGCCAGCCGGCGATGACCGTCGAGACGTTTTCGATGGACGCGGAACTGGCGCCCTTCCTGCGCGGCGAAGTGCTGATCTTCGACATGCGGCTGGTGCGGCCGAAAGCGACCATCGATATCGCCAACAACGGAACGGTCGATTGGGCGATGCGGCCGTCCTCGCCCTTCGATCTCAACCAGATCTCGATCGAGAAGCTGACGGTGACGGAAGGACAGATCGAACTGCGCCATGCCGCCGGCGGGCGCAGCCACCTGTTTTCCGAGATCAATTCGACCATCTCGGCCAAGTCGCTGGCCGGCCCGTGGCGCATGGACGGCACGCTGCGGCTGGACGGGTTGCGCACCGCGGTCACCGCGTCCACCGGCAAGGCCGAAGGCAACGGGCAGATGCGGCTGCGGCTGAAGGCCGATCCGGACGCCTATCCGCTGGTCATCGAGACCGACGGCAATTCCGGCATCGTCAATGGTGCCGCCGTCTATTCCGGCCAGTTCAAGATTTCAAACCCTGACAAGAATGGCGCCGACAAGAATAGCGCCGAACTGCGCGGCACCGACGGCGAGACGGTGAAGGTCTCGGCCGGCAAGCCTGATCCAGGCTTTCGGCTGAACGGCAAGTTTTCGCTCGACCACCAGAAACTCGGCGTCGACGAATTCCGCTTCGAGACCGGGCCGCTCGACAATCCCTACACCGCCGACGGCAAGGCTTCCGTCGATCTCGGGCTGAAGCCGAGCTTCGCCATCGAGGCCAATGGCGCGCAGGTGCAGTTCGACGAGGCAGTGGGCGCCGAAGCCGGCGCCGGCCTGACGCTGGATCAGCGCATCGCGGCGTTTGAGCAAGCGCTGCTCGATATGCCCAAGCCGACCATTCCCGGCACTGTCGAGGTCAAGCTGCCGGCGGTGGTGGCCGGCGACACCACGGTGCGCGACGTGCATCTTTCCGCCGAGCCGGTCGATGGCGGCTGGTCGGTGAAATCGCTTGCCGCGACCTTGCCCGGCCGCACCACGCTGGAAGCCGATGGCATGCTCGTGCTCAATGTGGAGGGCCATTTCGGCTTCAACGGCTCGCTGCTGCTGGCCGTGGCGCAACCCTCCGGCTTTGCCGCATGGCTGTCGAAGGATGTCGACGAGGCGATCCGCCGTCTGCCTGCCGCCGGCTTCAAGGCCAAGGTCGACCTCAGTCAAAAGCGCCAGGCCTTCAGCGATCTCGAGCTGATCCTGGGCAAGGCGAAGTTTTCCGGCCGCATCGATTCCAGCCAGCCCGACGATGCCAAGCCGTCGGTGCTGATGCGGCTCGAAGGCGGCGAGCTCGATGTCGATGGGCTGGCGGCCTTCGCCTCGATCTTCGTCAGCGACAAGGGCGCGAATCGCTTTGCCGACCGCGACCTCGATTTCCAGATCAAGGCCGGGCCGGTCAGTGCCGGCGGGTTGACTGCCGACACGGTCGACACGGCGCTGAGGCTGCGCGACGGACTGCTCGAAATCGACCGGCTATCAGTGGGCGGGCTGGCCGACGCCTCGATCAGCGCCACCGGCAGGATCAAGGATTTCCCCGCGAGCCCGACCGGCAAGCTCGACGCGTCGGTGGTTGCTGTCGATCTGAAGCCGCTGATCGACGTCGCGGCCCAGCATTATCCCGATAGTGTCGTGCTCAGAGGACTGGCAAGCCGTGCTGCTGCCTATCCCGAGCTGTTCCAGGATGCGCGCGTCGACCTTGTGGCGAGTGCCGCCGACAATGGCGACGGCACCACTGGCCTGGCGGTGAGCGGGCAAGGCAAGGCCGGCGGCTCGGCCTTTTCCGCGTCGCTGTCGGGGAAGGGGGCGGTGGACAAGCTTCTCGAAGCGCCGGTGGCGCTGACCTTCAACGCCAAAAACCCTGACGCCACCGCGCTGCTGGCGCTCTACGGCCTGCCGGCGCTGCCGCTCGGCATGCTGGGCGAGGCAAGCACGGACATTCAGGCCAAGGGCACGCTCGGCGGCGGCCTGGCGACGCGTTTCAGCCTCGCCGGCGACGACTTCAAGGCCGGTTTCGAGGGGGCAATCGCCGATACGCCGCAAGGCCTCACCGCCAAGGGCAAGCTCAGCCTCGACGCCGCCGATATCGAGCCATGGCTGATGACATCAGGCATCGGCCTGCCGGGCATGGGGGCGGGCATGTCGGCGTCGCTCTCGGCGCAGGGCGACTATGGCAACGGTCTGCTGGTGCTGGATGAACTCAGCGGTGCCATCAACGAAGCGGCGGTGTCCGGCGACGTCAATGTCGACGTCAAGGACGGCGTGCCGCATTTGGCCGGCGCATTGGCGCTCGATGAACTCGATCTCGACCCGATGGCAGTGGCGCTGTTCGGCGATTCCGCCTTTCTTGCCGACAAGGACGATAAGGGTGGCGTTTGGCCGATGACACCGTTCAGCCAGAAATCCAGCCTGCCGTTCACCGCCGACCTTGACCTGACGACGGCAGCACTTGCCGCCGGCCGGTTCGCCACCGCCTATGACGCTGCCTTTTCGCTCAAGCTCGACCAGGAAGGCATTCGCGTTTCGGATCTCAAGGCGAAATTGCTGGGCGGGGCGCTGTCCGGTCTGTTCGAGTTGAAGAACAACGACGGCACCGGACTTTTCAGCGGCCAGATGAAACTGGCGGGCGCCGATCTGGCGACCGTGCTGCCGGATGCCGGCATCAGCGGCATCAGCGATTTCTCGACGGCGCTGTCAAGCAGCGGCAAATCGGTCGAAGGGATGGTGGCCGCGTTGTCCGGCTCCGGCACGGCGGCGCTGAAGGGCTTGCAGGTCGCCGGCGTCAATCCCGATGCGTTCAGCGCGTTCCTCGCCAAGGCGGATGCGATCGGGCGCGACATCGATGCGGCCAAGACCGACGGCTTTGCGCCAGAAATCGCCGCCGATGGCAGCCTTGCCGCCAAGGATACCGACGTCGCCTTCACGGTTGCCGGCGGCACGCTGCGGGCGCCGCCGATCAGCCTGGAGAATCCAGCGGCGACCTTGTCGGCCGACATCATGGCAGACCTCAACGCAGCCAAGGTTTCCGCCAAGGGCGCGATCACCTATCGGCCGGGCGATGAGGCGCTGGTCGGCTCCGAGCCGGTGATGAATTTCACCGCCGAGGGGCCGTTTGGCGCCGTGAAACGAGCGTTCGACAGCGAGCCGCTGGCGCAATTCCTGACCCAGCGCGCGCTGGAAAAGGAACAGCGGCGCGTCGAGGCGATGCAGGCCGCATTGCTCGAAAAGCAGCGGCTGCGGCGCGAGGTGCGCTATTACGCGGCGCTGCAGACCGAACGTGAAAACGCCGCCGAGGAATTGCGCAAGCAAGAGGAGGCGGCGCGGCTGAAAGCCGAAGCTGACGCCAAGGCCAAGGCCGAAGCGGAGGCCCAGGCGAAAGCTGAAGCCGACGCCCAGGCCCAGGCTGAAGCGGACGCAAAGGCGAAGGCCGATGCCGAAGCGAAAGCCAAAGCCGATGCCGACGCGAAGGCGGCTACCGAAAAGCAGGCCGCCGACGAGGCGGCCAAGGTGCAGGCCGAGCAGGAGCGGCAGAAGGCGGATGAGGCGATGCGCATTGCTTCGCAGGAAAAGGCAAAGCTCGAGGCCGAACGCAAGGCGGCGCAGCAGGCTCCGAAGGTGGAGCGTGCGCCGCTACCGGAGGCCAACGACAATTCGCCGCCGGCCAAGCCGAAATCCAATCCGTTCACGATCGACAATCTGCTGAAGTCGCTGCAGTAGGGCAGTAGGAGAGCCTTTCCGCCCGAAATCGTTTCAAAGCACAAATAATTCGGCACCATCCGCCGCATAGCGGGCGTGGCGAAAATCCCGGATGGTCAAGAGTTTGCCGTCCTGCCAGGCCAGCAGGATGAAATAGGACGGCCGCGCCGCCGGATCATCGCTGTCACGGACGAGCACTGCTGGCCTGTCTTCGACGAAGCCCGGCACGAAGCGCCAGTCCTGCACCCGGGAATAATTGCCGAAATAGATACCCACTTCCTTGCGGCCGTTGAGCCGCCTCCTGGCCACCAGTTCCAGCCGCACCTCATCGGCCAGCATATCGCGCACCGCGTCGAAATCGCGGGCGTTGAAGCGGTCGATGTAAGCGTCGAGCAGCAGACGTTGTGCGGCGCTCAGTCTCGGAACAGGACGGTCGTCCGGTTCGTCGGCAAGATCGCGCAGCCGGTGGCGGCCACGGTGCAGCGCCGCCTTGATGGCGGGGATGCTGGTTTCGAGCGTGGCGCTGATTTCCTGCAGCGAATAGCCCAGAACGTCCATCATGATGACGCTGCTTCGCTGCGCGACGGGAAGGCGCATGAAGGTGTGCAGGCTGGCCGCTGCGGCCTGACGATCGGCGGTGGGATTGGCCGGGTCGACGATCATGTCCGGGTCCTCATCGAAAAAAGCCTTTTCGCGGGCTCGCCGGCGCAGAAAGTCGAGCGCAGCATTGTGGGCAATGCGAAACAGCCAGCCCTCCGGGTTGGCGATAGGACCGGCATCTGGCAGCGCCTCGAACGCCTTGGCCAGGGCTTCCTGCAGCACGTCCTCGCCGTCGATGACCGAACCCGTCATGCGGGCGCAGTAGCGATGCAGTGTTGGACGCATTTCGCCGAACAGGCGGTCAAAAGGCTCGCGGATCTCGTCAGGAATGTTCATGCGCCTCTGTTTGCCGCTATTGGTCCAGCATCCGGTAGTGGCCCACCACGGTCATTTCCTCGCGGTGCGGACGCTCGACCACGCGATCCCTGATGCCATTCTGAAAAGCCTCGAACGCCGCCAGCCCGGTGATGATGTCGGCATGGGCCTCGGTTTCCGTCTCGACCAGATGGACAAAGGTCCCGTCGTCGGACCGCCATGTCATGTAGCGAACACCTTCCGGCGACTTTTCCCGCAGCTCCTGGAACACGGCCTTGACCAGCCGTTCATTCTCGTCGGTCCGTTCCGGTTTCGTCTTGTAGCGTATCAGGTGGCGTTTCATCGCGTTTTTCCTCTTGGTGCCCTGCGCTCCGCGGGCCGCTCATGTCCGAGACGTTGTGGCGAAGCCAAAGGATTCGGGAGGCCGGGAAAATAGTTCGGTGCTGTTCTCGTGCAAGGTCGGGAGCTTTCTGCATGGCTCGAAAGCCTTTAGACGCTCGTTCCGCGCTTCGCCCATTCGAGGACATGGAGCCTCAGCGCCGAGGACAGGTTGGTGTCGCGAGGGCGCGTCTCGTCGACTTCGGCGACAAGAGCGGCGAGCGTCAATTGCCGCGCGGCCGCGATCGCGACGAGATCGTCATAGAAAGGTTTTTCGAGCGAGTAGCTGGTGCGGTGGCCGCGAATGGTCACCGAGCGCTTTTCGACCGGGCTCATTGACGGTCAGGACCGCCGGGCTTTTCGCGGCGGTGCCCGGCCACGAATTTTTCGCTCTTGTCGGCGGTCAGGCGGTCGCGTTCCTTTTCGGCCCTGGAGCGGCCGTGCAGGGCGCGGTTCTGTTCGGCGGCACGCATTTTCTCGTCCCGCGCCTTCTGCTTGCGGGCCTGGCGAAGGTTGACGATGTCGGCCATGCCGCCGGCCTATTTCTTGCGGAAGGCGTCGAGCGAGACCACTTCGGCGCCCTTGGCGGCAGCGTCCGACGCTGCGGGGTTCTTCTCCGCCTCGGCGGCGGCTGTCTTCTTCTCGGCCTTCGGCTTTTTCTCGGAGACGATGGTCAGCGGCTCGGACGTTGGTGCCGCCGGTTCCTCGGCTGCGGCGCCGTCCGTCTTGACGTCGAATTCGAGTTCGAAATTGACCGAGGGATCATAGAAGCCGCGTACGGCCGAGAACGGGATTTCGAGTTTCTCCGGCACGTCGGAGAAGGACAGGCCGACCTCGAAGCCGGTGTCGGTCACCTTCAGGTCCCAATACTGGAACTGAATGACGATGGTCATCTGCTCGGGATAGCGCTCGCGCAGCCGCGAAGACACGCGCACGCCCGGCGCACCGGTCAGGAAGGTGATGAAGAAGTGGTGGTTGCCGGGGAGGCCGGTGCGCGCGACCTCGGCCAGGACCTTGCGCATGACGCCGCGCAACGCCTCCTGGGCCAGAATGTCGTAGCGGATGTGGTCGTCGGCCATGTGGCGGTCGGGTTCCGTTGAATCGTCCGCATAGCTGTAATCAAGCTTGAGCGCGGCGTAAACCGCATATAGACCGCCGCCGCACCGAGACGAGGACTATTGCCGACGATTTGATCGCTCAGGCGCCGGCGAGGGCGCTTTGCTTTTCGGCCGATGCCGCGGAGCGGCGCTTGCCGAAGGCGCGCAGAAAGGTGCGCACGCCATTGGTCGCGGATTGCAACACTTCATCCTCGCGTAGCGAACCGCCCAGCATGAAGGTGGTCTGCAGTTCGGCATTGACCAGACCAAGGAACTGGCGTGCCGCTACGTCCGGGTCCTCGATCGTCAGGTAGCCGCCATAGGCGAGGCGGGCGAATCGAGCGGCGATTGCCGGCCATGTCCTGCCAGGACCCTGTTCGCGCCATTCGGCAAACAGTTCGGGATAGCGCTCGCCCTCGGTCTGGATCAGCTTGCGCAGGAATTTTCCGTCGCGGTTGCAGATGCAGTTC
Source organism: Mesorhizobium sp. (assembly GCA_004017275.1). Lineage (GTDB taxonomy): Bacteria > Pseudomonadota > Alphaproteobacteria > Rhizobiales > Rhizobiaceae > Mesorhizobium. The sequence goes on from SAKE01000014.1 coordinate 74,024, forward strand.
TGGTTCAGGCGCAAGGCAAAGCCGATCAGGTCTGCTTCGAGATCCCCTGGCTGATCGGGGAAGGTGGCAATGGTGGCGAAGATGCCGGCATTGCAGCGTTCGGTCAGATCACGGACCACCGCGACGAACAGTTTCTCCTTGTCGCCATGATGGTTGTAGATGGTCTGCCGCGAGACGCCGGCTTCGGCCGCGATCAGGTCGATGTTGGCGCCGGCGAAACCTTCGCGGCAAAATACGGCAGCTGCTGAATCGACGATAGAGAGGCGCTTGGCCTCATGGCCGCGTGGCGGGAAAATGTCAGGAGAAACGTGCAGCTTCATGAAAAACTATATAGAGGTGATTGACGATTTAGACAAGAGTGTCTAAATTTGTGGACATAAGACAAAGAGATTTCGCTCGGCGAGACGAATGGAATTCGCTCTTGGAGTGTCGGAATCCCATGGGATGGAACGCCCTAGGTTAGACGTCGCCCGGCGGCGGCAACCAGATTTGAAAGTAGCCTCTATCATGAGTCCCAAATTCCTCCGCATCGCGGTCGTGCTCGGCTTGTTGTCCGCTATCGGCCCGTTCGCCATCGACATGTATCTTCCCGCACTGCCGTCGATCGGTGCGGATCTGCATGCCGGCACCGCTGCCGTGCAGATGAGCCTGTTGATTTTCTTCCTGTCGATGGGTTTTGGCCAGATCGTCGTCGGGCCGATCTCCGACATGGTGGGCCGCAAGCTGCCGCTCTATGGCGGCCTCGCGCTGTTCATGGTCGGCGGCATCGGTTCGGCAATGGCGCCGACCATCGAATGGCTGATCGCTTTCCGCTTCCTGCAAGGGCTTGGCGCTAGCGCCGGCATGGCCGTTCCGCGCGCCATCGTGCGCGACCTGCATACCGGCAACGAGGCCGCCAAGCTGATGTCCTTGCTGATGCTGGTGTTTTCGGTGTCGCCGATCCTGGCGCCGCTGACCGGCAGCCAGATCATCGAGAATTTCGGCTGGCGCGCCGTGTTCTGGACGGTGACGGGCGCGGCATTGCTGGCCACCATCCTGCTGGCGACCTCGCTCAAGGAGACGCGGCCGGTGGCGGATCGCGCCGGATCCTCCTTCGGCACCGCGCTGTCGGGCTATCGCTTCCTGATGGGCGACCGTAATTTCCTCGGTCTGACGGCGATCGCCGGCTTCGGTATTGCGAGCTTCTTCGTCTATCTGTCGAGCTCGTCGTTCATCCTGATCGACCATTACGGCCTGTCGCCTTCGGTCTACAGCGTGTTCTTCTCGATCAATGCGGTCGCCTTCATCGGCATGTCGCAGATGACGGGGCTGCTGGCCGAGCGCTTCGGGCTGCGGCGCGTGGTGCGCGTCGCAGTGACCGGCTATGCGACGACGATGGTGGTGCTGTTCGCTGTGATGGCGACCGGCATCGACCGGCTCGACGTGATGGCGGCCCTGCTGTTCGTCGGCTACGGCTTTCTCGGCCTGGTCATCCCGACCACGTCGGTGCTGGCCATGGAAGAGCATGGCGAGATCGCCGGCACGGCTTCGGCGCTGATGGGCACGCTGCATTTCGCCATCGGCGCACTCGCCATGGGTGTCGCCGGCGTGTTCTTCGACGGTACGCCGCTGCCGATGGTGGCCGGCATCACGCTGTGCGCGGTGATCTCGTTCACGCTGGCCAAAGTCACGCTTGGCCGCTCGCGTGAAGCGGTCGAAGCGCTGGCCGAGTAGGCAACCACAGACAAACGAAAAGGCCGGGTTCGTCCCGGCCTTTTTCATACCAATCCTGCCTCGGCCAGCACGAAGCGCAACCGCTCCTCGACCGGCGCCAAAGGCAGCGGGACGAGTTCGTAGCCCAGTTCCGTGCAGACGCCGACCAGCGCATGGTGGGTACGTTCGGCCTCATCGAACGTCTGCTTGCGCTCCTCATCCTGCGCAAAAATATCCGGCCAAAGCGGCGCGACGAAGACGCGAGGGTTGTAGCGGAAGCGCCTGGCGGCGGCGTTGGCGTGTTCGGGAATCGGCAGGCCGCTCAGCCTGAGATAGCCAAGCGTGTCCGGAACGCCGCGATCGAGAAAAACAGGACGCCCGGTCTGTTCTTGCGCAATCTGATACGAGCGGGAGAAGTGGAGGTTTCTGTTGCCAGGTACCTCCGAACCCCGCCTAGAAGTGCGAACCTCTAGGGCTTGATTTGAAGCTATCGCACCGCTTACGCGGCGAGACGTGCTTCCGCATAGTTGTCATTTGCAACTACAGGTTTAGCCCGATGACGGTGGTACCATGCCGGGCAAAAGTACGATCTTTACACCTTCGTCGATCCTATTTCGCCCCCAGCAAAAACCGCTCTGTTCTCAGCGGCGGCTTTTGGTGGAGGCGCCGGGTACCGCCCCCGGGTCCGAACGGCTTATTTCATCGCCCATTTATCGCCATAGTCGGTCAAGCCGACAAACCGAATATAGGGGGCCGTCGCAGGAAATGAAAGGCCGCAATGGCACTTTGTCCCTGTGTCAAAACCGCATCTCCACAGGGTTGACTTGGGCGCGGTCTCAACCGAAGCTTGCCAAGGTGAGGAGCTATCGATCTAGCGCACAGGTTGCAGCAGCGCGCCACAGCCCTCATCGATCGGATCCGTGGCGCCGACGAGGGGAATTTTTGATGGCCGATTATCTTGCAGACGTGAAGAAATACGACACCGGCGCCAGTGCGGATGCGGTCGAAAAGATCGTCAAGCACCTGGGCATCGCGCTCAGGAACCGCGATTCCTCGCTGGTATCCTGCACCGACCCGAAGGAGCTCGGGCGTGTCAGGGACAACTGGGTCGCCAAGAAACTCGGCATCAGCGACGCAGCGAAAGCCGATGCATCGATCGAGAAGACCTGCAAGGCAATGGCCGCCGACAACACCAAGAGCCGGGTGACTTTTTATTATCTGGTCGCGAAGGATCTGGGCAAGCTCGGTTCCCTCTGAGGCGCCATACCTCAGTTGTGAAGATCGATGCTGCGAGCAACCGCTTCAGGGTTTGAATCGGCAGTTCATCTGGCGTCAGCGCTGCCCCTCACCAGCCTACCGGCATCCTCTCCCCGTATAGTGACGGGGAGAGGGGCGCTGTCGCCGGCGGTTTCGCCAATGACCAACGTCCCAAAAAGGGCGCCGGCATTTAGCGGCCAGCCTCTTTCTCTCCGTCACTATACGGGAAGAAATGCCCGGCAGGGCAATGAGGGGCGGCGCAAACGCTGGGAAGAATGGTGATGCAAGCAACGCTTGCACCGTTTTTGCTGTGTTCGGCCGCCTGTCCGTCGGCTATAATTGCCGGATAACCGAATCGAGCCGGAACCGATGCGCCAGTATCTCGACCTCCTGCAGCACGTGCTGGACAACGGTGCCGACCGCGGCGACCGCACCGGCACCGGAACGCGCTCCGTCTTCGGCTACCAGATGCGTTTCGACCTGGCGCGCGGCTTTCCGCTCACCACCACCAAGAAGCTGCATCTCAAGTCGATCGTCCATGAGCTTTTGTGGTTCCTGGCCGGGGACACCAACATCAAATACCTCACCGACCATGGCGTTTCGATCTGGGACGAATGGGCCGACGAGAATGGCGATCTCGGCCCCGTCTACGGCAAGCAGTGGCGTTCCTGGCCGGATGGCCATGGCGGCTCGATCGACCAGATCGCGAATCTTCTCAAGGAGATACGCAAAAATCCTCAATCGCGGCGGCTGATCGTTTCGGCGTGGAATCCGGCCGAGGTGGAAGCGATGGCGCTGCCGCCCTGCCACTGCCTGTTCCAGTTCTACGTCTCGGAAGGCCGGCTTTCCTGCCAGCTCTACCAGCGTTCGGCCGATATTTTCCTTGGCATCCCGTTCAATGTCGCGTCCTACGCCTTGCTGACCTTGATGGTGGCGCAGGTGACCGGGCTGAAGCCTGGCGATTTCGTCCACACGCTTGGTGACGCGCACCTCTACTCGAACCATTTCGAGCAGGCACGCGAACAGCTGCGGCGCACGCCGAGGGCGCTGCCGACGATGTGGATCAATCCGGAGGTGAAGGACCTGTTCGCCTTCCGCTTCGAGGACTTTCGGCTGGAAAACTACGTCGCCGACGCATCGATCAAGGCGCCGATCGCGGTGTAAGGCCGCACCGCAAACTTCAGTCGATGCCGACCATCACGTCCGAGGCCTTGACCACGGCATAGGCCTGCTTGCCCTTTTCGAGCTTGAGATCGGCGACGGCCTCGTTGGTGATCGAGGCGGTCACGACGGCGCCGCCGATGTCGATCCTGACATGCGAGGTGGTGGCTCCCTTGACGATCTCGGTGATCGTTCCCTCGAGGATGTTGCGGGCGCTGATCTTTATCGGCGTTTCCTTCCAAGGTTTCTTTTGCCGGTCCTGCCAGAACAATCGGTGTCGTACAGACGCTTTCACGGGGGCGCCGGGCCTTCCATTGTTATATTCATACGGATATATCGGTCAGCAGGCTTCGAGCCGATCGGATTTCAGACCAGGGAGAGTTTTCCATAATGCGCAAAGGTTTTGGATCGAGGGCGATCGCCATTGGCGGTTTCGCGGCGGCGCTGATGGCTGTCGTGCCGGCAGCACGTGCGGAAGACAAGGTGCTGGTGTTTGCCGCGGCCAGCCTCAAGGATGCGCTGGACGCGGTGAACACGGCCTGCGAGGCCGATGTCGGCGAGGCGGCGACCGTCTCCTATGCCGCAAGCTCGGCGCTGGCCAAGCAGATCGAGGGCGGGGCGCCGGCCGACGTCTTCATCTCGGCCGACCTCGACTGGATGAAGTATCTCTCCGACAAGAATTTGACCAAGCCGGATACCGAAGTGAAGCTGCTCGGCAACGAGATCGTGCTGGTGGCGCCGAAGGACTCGGCGGTTGAAACCAAGATCGAGAAGGGCTTTGATCTCGCCAGGCTGATCGGCGACGGCAAGCTTGCCATGGGCGACGTCAAGGCCGTTCCGGCCGGCAAATACAGCAAGGCCGCACTCGAATCGCTCGGCGTCTGGTCCTCTGTCGAGGGCAAGGTGGCTCAGGCCGAGAATGTGCGCGCGGCGCTGAAGCTGGTTTCGACGGGCGAAGCAGCCCTAGGGATCGTCTACGCCACCGACGCGCATGCCGAAAAGGGCGTCAAGGTGGTTGGCACCTTCCCGGAGGATTCGCATCCGCCGATCATCTATCCAGTTGCCCAGACCGTCGATTCGAAGGACAAGGATACGCCGGCCTTCCTGAAGTGCCTGCAGTCGGCCAAGGCGGCAGAGCTCTTCAAGGATCAGGGTTTTACCGTGCTCGCGCCAAGCAACTGAGTTCCAAGGGGCTTCATCTCGCAATATGAACTGGCTGCTGGACCTCACTCCCGACGAATGGAATGCGGTCCGGCTGTCGATCAAGGTGGCGACGGTGGCGATGCTCGCCAGCCTGCCGCCGGGCATATTGATCGCGCTGCTGCTTGCCCGGGGACAATTCTGGGGCAAGACGCTGCTCAATGGGCTGGTGCATCTGCCGCTGATCCTGCCGCCCGTGGTGACCGGCTATCTGCTGCTGCTCACCTTCGGCCGGCGCGGCCCGGCCGGCGCCTTCCTGGCCGAGCATCTCGGCATTGTTTTCTCCTTCCGCTGGACGGGAGCGGCGCTGGCCTGCGGGGTCATGGGCTTTCCCCTGATGGTACGGGCGATCCGGCTGTCGATCGAGGCGGTGGACCGCAAGATGGAGGCGGCGGCGGGAACGCTCGGCGCAAATCCATTGTGGGTGTTTGCAACCATCACGCTGCCGCTGATCCTGCCTGGGCTGATTGCTGGCGCCATCCTGGCCTTCGCCAAGGCGATGGGCGAGTTCGGCGCGACCATCACCTTCGTCTCCAACATTCCCAATGAGACGCAGACATTGCCGTCGGCGATCTACACTTTCACGCAGGTGCCGGGTGGCGATGAAGGGGCGCTCCGGCTGACGCTGATTTCCATCGTCATTTCGATGGCGGCACTTGTGGCTTCGGAAGTGCTGGCGCGGCGTGTCGGCCGGCGGATGGACATCGAATGAGCGTTCTCGTCGACATCGGCCATCGGCTGGGCGGTTTCGCCATCGATGCCCGCTTCGAAAGCGCCGGGCGGCTGACGGCGCTGTTCGGACCGTCGGGATCGGGCAAGACGACGCTGATCAACATGATCGCCGGGCTGATCCGGCCCGACAAGGGACGCATCGCCGTCGACGGCCGCGTGCTCGCCGATACGGGTGCCGGCATTTTTGTGCCGAAGCACAAGCGCCGCATCGGCATGGTGTTCCAGGATGCGCGGCTATTCCCGCATATGAGCGTTGCCGGCAATCTGCACTATGGTCGCTGGTTCACGCCGCCAGCGGAGCGCTATGCGGATATCGATGCCGTCGTCGATCTGCTCGGCATCGGCCCGCTCATGAACAGGCGACCGGCGAAGCTCTCGGGTGGCGAGAAGCAGCGCGTGGCGATCGGCCGGGCACTGCTTGCCAGCCCCAGACTGCTGCTCATGGACGAACCGCTGGCCTCGCTCGACGAGGTGCGCAAGGCCGAAATCCTGCCCTATATCGAACGGCTTCGCGACGAGACGAAAATCCCGATCGTCTATGTCAGCCATTCCGTCGCCGAGGTGGCGCGGCTGGCCAGCGACGTTGTGATGCTGGCGCAGGGCAATGTCATCGCCAGCGGACCGACCGAGGCGGTGATGCAAAGGCTCGACCTGTTGCCGGCGGAAGAGCGCGGCGAGGGCGGTGCGGTGCTGGACACCAGGGTGCTGCGGCATGACGAGACTTTCGGCATGACCGTTCTCGGCTCGGCCGCCGGCGAGATCCGGGTGCCGCGGCTGGCGATGACCACAGGTGCGGCGGTACGCATCCGTATCCGCGCCCGCGACGTGATGATCGCCACCGAACATCCGGCGGGCCTCAGCGCGCTCAACATCCTGCCGGGAACCATTACCGCGATAAGCCCGGGTGAGGGTCCGGCGGTCGAGGTCGGTATCGACTGCAACGGTGCAATCGTGCTTGCCCGCATCACCGAACAGTCGCGGCAGGCGCTGAAGCTTCATCTCGGCGGCAAGGTTTTCGCGGTGGTCAAGACGGTGAGCTTCGACCGGGCCAACACTGGCGCCGGACTGCCCGCCGAAGCGGATGGATGACCATCGCTATGTCTTTTTGGAATAGCGGTATCGCTAAAGAGCCTCTAATGTGAGATCGGGCGTGACCGCGGAGGAGCAAAGATGCCGTCGCTGAGCTTGCGGATAAATCTCGATCCCGACGGACGCATCGGACCGGGCAAGATCGAGCTCCTGGAACAGATCGCTGCCTTCGGCTCGATCTCGGCCGCCGCGCGCGGCATGGAGATGTCCTACAAGCACGCCTGGGACCTGGTCGAGGATATGAACAGGGTGTTCGGCAAGCCGCTGGTGGCGGCACAGACCGGTGGCCGCAAGGGCGGCGGCGCGCAACTGACGGCTGTCGGCCTCGCGGTGGTCAGCCGTTTTCGCGCTATCGAGCGTGCGGCGGCCTCGGCGGCGGCGACGCATATGGAGGCACTGCAGGCGGAGATCGATGCCGGGTAAGGGAGTAGGGGCTGCTACTCTTCTTCACCGGGTTTGCGAAGCAGGTAGGTGTCCATGATCCAGCCCTTTTGCCGGCGGGCCTCCTCGCGGACCTTTTCGACCTCTGAGCCGACGTCGCCCAGGCGGCCGGAGATGATGATCTCGTCCGGCGTGCCGAGATAGGCGCCCCAGTGGATCACGACGTCCTTGTCGTCCAGCGTGTTGAAGGCGCATTTGCCGTCGAGCAGGACGACCGCGCTGCCCGCATTGTCCGGCATGCCTTCCTCGGCCAGACGGCGGCCGGTGGTGATGAGGATGGAATCGCCGATGCGGTTCAGCGCCATCTTGTGGCTGGCGGCAAGCGCCTGGACAGCCGTGATGCCGGGTATCACCTCTAGCTCGAACGCCACATTGCCTCGCAGGCGCACGCGCTCGAGGATGCGCAGCGCGCTGTCGTAGAGCGAGGGATCGCCCCAGATCAGGAAGGCGCCGCAGCCATCCTCCGATATCTCGTCGCGGATCAGGCTCTCGTAGAGGGCGGCGATGGCTTCGTGCCAGTCGTCGACGGTCGAGCGATAGGAGGGTGCCGGCCCATCTTCTACTGGCAGGTCGCGCACCGGCACGTCGAATTCGACGCGGCGCGACTTCGGGTTGGTGACGAAGCGGTCGCAGATCTGGCGGCGCAGGTCGGCCAGCTCGTTTTTTTTCACGCCCTTGTCAGGAATGAACAGTACGTCTGCCTGGTTCAGGCCTGATATGGCCTGAACGGTCATGTGGTCGGGATTGCCGGCGCCGATGCCGATGACGAGAAGCTTGCGCATGGGCGAACTCCTGCCCGATCGGAACCTGTTAGTCCAGACCGCTGGTCCCGACCTTTGGCGCGCTTGCTGATGCGAAGGGCTTTGAAACGTCATATTGAAACGGCTAGGGTCACGTGGCATTCCAGCCGAGGAGGCTTCCATGTTGCGATATGTTCTAACTGCCGCGCTGGCCCTGTCGGCGGGGTCCGCATTCGCCAATGATTCGGTTGCCGAACTCGGCACCGGCGGCCTGATCCTGTCGCGCAGCGATGCCGTGGCGATGCAAAGCGAGGACCTCTTCATCTCGCCGGAAAAGGTGACGGTCGACTATGTCTTCCACAACAATACCGACAAGGATGTCGACGCCATCGTAGCCTTCCCGATGCCCGACATATCGGGCAATCCCGAAGAGATTCCGGCGATTCCTGAAAATCAAAGCGACAATTTCCTCGGCTTCGAAGTGACGATCGACGGTGTCGCCGCAAAGCCGCAGCTCGAGCAGAAGGTGTTGGCGCTCGGCATCGACATCAGTGCCGAGCTGAAGGCGCAAAACGTGCCGTTCTATCCTTTCGGCGATGCGGCGAAGGCGGCGCTGGCGAAGCTGCCGCAGGCGGTTATTGATGACTGGGTCAACCGTGGCCTCATCATCGAGGATACCGGCAGCGAAGGTACCGAGGCGAACAAGGTCTACACGCCGTTCTGGCAATTGCGCTCGACCTATTGGTGGCGTTCGACCTTTCCGGCCAACAAGGACGTCCACGTTTCCCACCGCTACAAGCCAAGCGTCGGCGGCACGTCTTCGGTCAGCTTTTTCTACAACGGCAAGTTCCAGGGGCAGTATGCGACCTACAAGACCCGCTATTGCTTGGACAACACATTCGAGAACGCGGTGCGCAAGGCGGCCAAGGATGGCCCAGACGGCTATCCGCAGTACAACGAAAGCCGCATCGCCTATGTCCTGACCACCGGCGGCAATTGGGCTACGGGAACGATCGGCAAGTTCAAGCTGACGGTCGACAAGGGCAATCCGAGAGCCCTGGTCTCGTTCTGCGGCGACAATGTCAAAAAGACCGGACCGACGACATTCGAGATGACGGCGAACGATTTCTATCCCGAGCACGACATCGACATCCTGATCCTCGATCCAACGGACGACAATTGATGCATGTCGCAATCTACGTTGCCATTGCCGAGAACGGCGTGATCGGGCGAGAGGGCGGGCTGCCCTGGCGGCTGTCCACCGATCTCAAGCGCTTCAAGGCCGATACGATGGGCAAGCCCATCATCATGGGCCGCAAGACCTATGAGGGCATCGGGCGGCCGCTGCCGGGCAGGTTGAACATCGTCGTCACCCGCGACAAGGCCTGGCGCGCCGAGGGCGTCGAAGTGGCGCATTCGCTCGAAGCCGCGATCCAGCTGGCGACGGTGCGCGGACGCTGCATGGCCGATGTGGACGAGGTGTGCATCATCGGCGGCGGTGAAATCTATGCCCAGGCGTTGCCGTTGGCCGACCGGCTGCACGTGACCCATGTGCTGGCAGCGGTCGATGGCGATGCGCATTTCCCGTCCATCGATCCGGATTCCTGGCGCGTTGTCAGCTCGCAGGACGTTCCGGTCGGAGAAAAGGACAGCCACGCGACGCGCTATTCGGTTTACGAGCGCCGCCGCGAGAGACATTGAACGATAAAAAGCGCATTGAAGGAAGACAAAGGGTCGCGACCGGAGCAAATCGGACGAAGCGGCAGCGCATCGCGTTGAAAGCGCCTCGCGGCGTCCCTATAGAAGAACAATACTGGATTTTGCGCCGTAATACCGGCGCTTGAGGGAATTCCAAGCGAAAGGACATTCATGCCCTGGAACGACAAAAGTGGCGGTGGCGGCGGCCCATGGGGCGGCGGCGGCAATCAGGGACCATGGGGGCAGGGACCAAAGGGACCGAGCGGCCCGCAGGGCTCGCCTCCCGATCTCGAAGACATCATCCGCCGTGGCCAGGACCGGCTGCGGCGCGCGCTGCCGGGTGGCGGCGGCGCAAGCCCAGCTATTTTCGCGCTGATCGCGGCGGCACTCGTGGTGCTGTGGGCGTTCAAGGCGGTCTACACCGTGCAGCCCGATGAGGTCGCGGTCGAACTGCGCTTCGGCAAGCCGAAGGCCGAGCTGTCGCAGCCGGGCCTGCATTTCCATTGGTGGCCGCTCGAAACCGTCGAAACGGCCAAGATTTCCGAGCAGCTCGTCGACATCGGCGGCGGCGGCGCGACGAGTGGCAACACGTCCGGGTTGATGCTTACCGGCGACCAGAACATCGTCAATGTCCAGTTCTCGGTGGCCTATCAGGTTTCCGATCCCCGGGCGTACCTGTTCGACGTGTCCGATCCCGACGGCATGCTGCGCCAGGTTGCCGAAAGCGCCATGCGCGAAGCGGTCGGTCGCCGGCCAGCGCAGGACATCTTCCGCGACGATCGTCAGGGCATCGCCGCCTCGGTGCGTGAAATCATCCAGACGACGCTGGACGGCTACAAGGCCGGTCTCAACGTCAATGCCGTCTCGATCGAGGATGCAGCACCGCCGCGCGAAGTGGCCGATGCGTTCGACGAGGTGCAGCGCGCCGAGCAGGACGAGGACAAGTTCGTCGAGCAGGCCAACCAGTACTCCAACCAGAAGCTCGGTCAGGCGCGCGGCGAGGCCGCACAGGTCCGCGAAGACGCGGCCGCCTACAAGAACCGGGTCGTGCAGGAAGCCGAAGGTGAGGCGCAGCGCTTCATCTCGGTCTATGACGAATATGCAAAGGCGCCCGATGTAACGCGCAAGCGCCTCTACCTGGAAACCATGGAGAAAGTTCTGAAGGATTCGAGCAAGGTGATCGTCGAGCAGGGCAATGGGCAAGGGGTCGTCCCCTATCTGCCGCTGCCGGCATTGCAGCCGAAAACGCCGGCACCAGCCGCTCCTGGTGGCGTGACTGGAGGTAACCAGTGATGGCCAACCGTCTTCCCATCATCGTCGTCGCAGCAGCGGTCATTCTGTTCCTGCTCTACTCGTCGGTCTTCGTGGTCAATGCGCGCCAGCAGGCGCTGGTGCTCAGGTTCGGCGAGATCGTCGACGTCAAGAGCGAGCCCGGCATCTATTTCAAGGCGCCGTTCTCGTTCTTCGACGCAGACACGGTGCAGTTGATCGAGAACCGGGTGCTGCGCTTCGATCTCGACAACATCCGCGTCCAGGTGTCGGGCGGTAAGTTCTATGAGGTCGACGCCTTCATCGCCTATCGCATCTCGGATCCGCGCGTCTTCCGCTCCGCCGTGTCCGGTCAGATCGAACTGGCCGAGGCCCGGCTCAGGACGCGTCTCGACGCTGCCTTGCGCCGCGTCTACGGTCTGCGCGATTTCGAGGCCGCACTCTCCGAACAGCGCGCCGTTATGATGCGCGAAGTCCGCGATCAGCTCAGGCCCGACGCCACGTCGCTCGGCCTGCAGATCGAGGATGTCCGCATCCGCCGTACCGATCTCACCGCCGAGGTTTCGCAACAGACCTACGACCGCATGAAGGCGGAACGCCTGGCAGAGGCTGCGCGACTGAGGGCACGCGGTAATGAAGCGGCACAGCGCATCACGGCCCGCGCCGATCGCGAAGTGGTCGAGATCGTCGCCGAAGCGCAAAAAGAGTCGGAAATCCTGCGTGGCGAGGGCGAAGCCCAGCGTAGCGCCACCTTCGCGGAAGCCTATCAGCGCGACCCGGCCTTCTTCGACTTCTACCGGTCGATGAACGCGTATGGCACGGCTCTGGACAACACCGGAACCACGATGGTGCTGTCGCCGAGCTCGGAGTTCTTCCGCTTCTTCCGCAATCCCGACGGCAGCGAGGCGCCGGCGAAGCCGGTTTCCCCCGCGCCAAACGCTCCGGCGACGGCACCCGCCGCGCCGGCGGCACAGCCCAGCACCGGCCAGTAGCGGCCGGTGCAGGATTTTCTCGCCGCCATTGGCCTCGTCCTTGTGATAGAAGGTCTGGTCTACGGCGGTTTTCCCGGCCTAGCCAGGAAGCTTGCCACCGAAGTGCTGTCGCTGCCCGAGAACGCGCTGCGGATTGCAGGGCTGGCGGCGATCGCCATCGGCGTCGGCATCGTCTGGCTGGTGCGGGGCGCATGACGGCGGCGATGATTTATCCTCTGCCGATAGTCATAGCCGCAAACGTGCCGTATTTTTTGCCAACATGGCGTGACGCGGCGTTTTCGTCGAAGCGCTTTTCTTTTCAAGAATACCGGGAGGCTTCTCGATGACATCCAATGCAATTCTGCGCGCGGCACGGCGGACATTCATCGCCGGCGCGGCAGCACTTCTTGTCAGCGCCGTCGCTGTCCCGTCCTTCGTAACACCGACATTTGCCGCCGACGGGCCTGCTTCGGTCGCCGATCTGGCGGAAGGCCTGCTCGGCGCGGTGGTCAACATCTCGACCTCGCAGACGGTGAAGGGCACGGAAGGCCCGGGCGCGGTGCCGATGCCGCAGTTGCCTGAGGGGTCGCCTTTCCAGGATTTCTTCGACGATTTCTTCAAGAACCGTGGTGGCGACAAGGATAATGGCGGGCAGAAAGTGCAGTCGCTGGGCTCAGGCTTCGTCATCGATGCCGAGCAAGGCATCGTCGTCACCAACAACCACGTCATCGCCGATGCCGACGACATCGAGGTCAATTTCTCCGACGGCATCACTTTGAAGGCGACCCTGGTCGGCACAGACACCAAGACCGATGTCGCTGTGCTCAAGGTCGATCCGAAAGGCCACAAGCTGACGGCGGTGAAGTTCGGCGATTCCACCAAGATGCGCGTCGGCGACTGGGTGATGGCGATCGGCAATCCGTTCGGCCTCGGCGGCACGGTGACGGTCGGCATCGTTTCGGCCCGCAACCGCGATATCAATTCCGGTCCCTATGACGACTTCATCCAGACCGATGCCGCGATCAACCGCGGCAATTCCGGCGGACCGCTGTTCAACAGCACGGGCGAGGTCATCGGCATCAACACCGCGATCATTTCTCCGTCCGGTGGCTCGATCGGCATTGGCTTTTCCATTCCCTCGCAGCTCGCCTCGGGCGTCGTCGACCAGTTGCGCCAGTTTGGCGAGACGCGGCGCGGCTGGCTCGGCGTGCGCATCCAGCCGGTGACCGACGACATCGCCGAGAGCCTCGGCATGGCGACCGCCAAGGGCGCGCTGGTTGCAGGCGTCATCAAGGGCGGACCGGTCGACAATGGCACCATCCAGGCCGGCGACGTCATCATCAAGTTCGATGGCAAGGATATCCATGAAATGCGTGATCTGCCGCGCGTCGTCGCCGAAAGCCCGGTCGGCAAGGCGGTCGACGTTCTGATCGTGCGCAAGGGCGTCGAGCAGACCGTGAAGGTGACGCTCGGCCGCCTCGAGGACGGCGAAAAGCTTGCTAGCAGCGAGGACGGCAGCAACACCGACCAGGACAAGAGTGACAAGGCTCCAGCCGTTTCGACGGCTTCGGTGCTCGGCATGACGGTCGGCGAACTGAACGAGGAGACGCGCAAGAAGTTCAGCATTGCCACCGATGTTTCCGGCGTCGTCATCACCGACGTCACCAAGGACTCGGCCGCCGCCGAACGCGGCATCCAGCCCGGTGAGGTGATCACCGAGATCGCACAGGAATCGGTCGCCACGCCCAAGGACGTCATGGACCGGATCGGCGCCTTGAAGGAACAGGGGCGCAAGAATGCGCTGCTGATGCTGGCCTCGAAGACCGGCGAGCTCAGGTTCGTCACGATCCGGATGGACTGAGGTCCGGAATATCCGACAACACGACAGCACTGAAAGAAGAAGAAGGGCGGCTAGCGAGCCGCCCTTTTTCTTGCCTGCCAGTCCTGGCGCGACAGCCTGTAGAGGACATGCCGTTTGAGATGCGGATGGCTGTCGGGAATGCTGGGGTGGTCGAAGTCGGCGGACGGATCGGCGATCATGCCGAGACGTCGCATGACGGCGGTGGAGCGGTGGTTGTTCTCGACGGCAAAGGAGACGATCTCGCCAAGGCCGAGCGTTTCGAAGCCGTAGGCCAGCCATGCTTCCGACGCTTCGGTGACGTAGCCATTGCCCCAGTATTCCGGGGCGAGACGCCAGCCGATCTCGATGGTGCCGGCTGGCAGCGATGGCACATGATCGGGGTCGAGGAGACCGACAAAGCCGACGCATTCACCGGTGGCGATGATCTCGGCAGCGGCAAAGCCGGTACCGTCGCGATCGATCGCGCCTCGCAGTTCGTCCATCTTGGCGTCCGCTGCGGCGCGGTCGCGGCGGAACGGAAAGAATTCCATCACCCGCTCGTCGGAATTGATGCGGTGGAACAGGTCGCGGTCGCGATCCTCCCAGTTGCGCAGGATCAGGCGCTCGGTACGCATTGGTTTCATTGCACAAACTCTTCCTGCCTGTAGCCCTGCACATAGAGCAGTGCGGTCAGGTCGCCATGGTCGATGCGGACCTTTGCCTGTGCCGCCACCGACGGCTTGGCATGCAGAGCGACGCCGGTGCCGGCCAGGCGAATCATGTCGAGATCATTGGCGCCGTCGCCGACGGCAATGGCGTCGGCGGGCGTCAGGCCGAGGCGCGCTGAAATTTCGATCAGCGCCTCGGCTTTGGCGGCGCGGCCGAGGATAGGTTCGCCGACCAGCCCGGTGAAGCAGCCGTCCTGTTCGAGCAGTCGGTTGGCACGGTTCTCCTGAAAGGAGAGCATGGCGGCAATCCGTGTCGTGAACACCTCGAATCCGCCCGACACGAGTGCCGTCCAGGCGCCATTGGCCCGCATGGTCCGGACCAGCGCGCGGCCGCCCGCGGCGAGCGTCAGGCGATTGGCGACGATGCGATCGACCACGGCGGCGTCGAGGCCCTTGAGCAATGCCACCCGCTCGCGCAAGGCCGGTTCGAAAGCGATCTCGCCATTCATCGATCGCGCGGTGATGGCGGCGACCCGATCCTTGAGACCGATCTCGTCGGCCAGTTCGTCGATGCATTCCTGGTCGATCATGGTCGAATCCATATCCGCGATCAGGATCTTCTTGCGGCGGTTTTCTGCCTGCTGGACGATCACGTCGACCGCCTCGGTGGCGAGTGCCGTGCGCAAGGCGGCACTCGTGGCGGCGGCATCAGCAGCCTCGGGCAGGACAAGATCGCAGGCAATCCCTTCGGCCAGCCAGACAACAGCGCTTGCGCCGACCGCCCGTGACGCCATATTCGCAAGCGACAGCGACAAAGCGCGCTCAGTGGGACGGGAAACAAGCGTGGCGATGAGCGGCATGGAACATTCCGGCGAACAGGCGGGCGAGGGCCGCGTGAAGAACGCGATCCTGATAGCCGGGCCGACCGCCAGCGGCAAGTCGGCGCTGGCGCTCGACCTGGCCGAGCGCAGGGGGGGCGTGATCGTCAACACCGATTCCATGCAAGGCTATTCGGTTCTAGACGTGCTGACCGCCCGGCCGGAGGCGGCCGACCTCGCCCGCGTACCGCATTTCCTCTACGGCCATGTCCACCCGGCGACAGCTTATTCCACCGGCGCCTGGCTGCGCGACGTGATGAAGCTGATAGACGACGGTGCGCTCTCCAGGCGGCCAGTCATTTTTGTCGGCGGCACCGGGCTCTACTTTCGCGCCTTGGCCGAGGGCATTTCGGAAATGCCCGACATTCCGCAGCGGGTCCGTGACCGCTGGCGCTACGAACTGAAGGAGCAAGGTCCCGTCAAGCTGCACAGCCTGTTGCTGCGCGAGGATTCGGCGGCCGCCATGATGCTCAAGCCAACCGACAGCCAGCGCATCGTGCGGGCACTGGAGGTGCTCGACGCGTCGGGCCGTTCGATCCGGGAATGGCAGGCAGAACGCGGCCGGCCACTGATCGACAGGGAGAGTGCGCATTTCTTCGTGATCGAGCCGGACCGGGCGGCGCTGGTCGATCGTATCGAAAAACGCTTCGACCAAATGCTGGACAAGGGCGCGCTGGACGAGGTCAAACGGCTATTGGCGCTTGGCCTTGATCCCGAATTGCCGGCGATGAAGGCGATCGGCGTTCGCGAACTTCAGGCCGTGATAGCCGGACAGATTGGCTTTCCCGAGGCGATCGAACGCGCCAAGATCGCGACCCGGCAATATGCCAAGCGGCAGACGACCTGGTTCAGGCATCAGCTGGGGCCGGAATGGCAAAGAGTGCGCCCCGGTGATGATCTGAAAAACGCGACATGATTGCTTGTTTCCATTGCAACCTGAAAAGTTTACCTGCAAGGAAAGGTTCTCGTTGCGGTTGTCCAAGTTAACCGTCCGTAAGCCCGCCCATGCCATAAGGTCAATGGGCACTTTTCCAACGGGGAGCAGATGCGTTTCCACAAGGCGGAATCCGCATTTTTCGTCTTTATCTTCGTGATCCTGGCCGCCGGCCTGGTGACGCTGCATGCTTATGGGCTGCTGCAATCCTTCGCCACCGAGCTGCATACGGCTTCGGGTCTGGACAAGGTCATCTATCTCAACAAACTGCTGTTCGCGACCGGCGTGCTTTTGGCCACCGCGCTATTCTTCGGCATTTTCTTCATCTATCCGCTGATCCGAAAACAGGCGACGGAAGAAGGCAAACTGCGCGCCATGACGGTCTCGCTCAGCGCGCGGTCGGAAACACTCGAGCACGCGGCACTGACCGACGGCCTGACCGGCATGCAAAACCGGCGCTATTTCGATGATGCGTTGAAGGAATATCTCGAGGAGTTCCGGCGCATCGAAAAGCCCGTCGGGCTGATGATCCTCGACCTCGACCATTTCAAGCAGGTCAACGACACCCACGGTCATGACGTCGGCGACGAGGTGCTCAAGGCGGTCGCGAGCTGTCTCAAGGATATGACACGCTACCACGATGTGGTGGCGCGTTTGGGCGGCGAGGAGTTCGCCGTGGTCACGCCCAACATGGATGCCGACCTTCTGGGCAAGTTTGCCGAGCGCATCCGCAAGGCGATCGCCAACATGTCGGTTTTGTCGGGCAATGTCCGCCTCAAGATCACCACCAGCGTCGGGCTCGCGGTCTGGGACCGCAAGGAAACGGCGGAAGAATTCTATCGCCGCGCCGACCGCCAGCTCTATGAGGCGAAGAGGCAGGGCCGCAACCGCGTCTGCGCCTAAAATCCCGTCAGGGAATTTCGTGAGGCTGGCCGCTTGGCGCCGTTCTCTGCGCTTCCGATGCTCACGGACTCAAACGTCCGCTCCGCTTCGGTTCTCGAAAACAGCACCACCCGACCCAGCCTGACGAATTTCCTGACGGGATTTACCGAGCTGGCCGACGAAGTCGGGACCTTGGAAGCTCGGCGCGGTTTCCACGGTCGGCCATTGACAGCTAGATCCGCAAACTCAATCGTTTTGCGGGCGCAGGCCGAAGGTCGCGGGCTTGAGGCCGTAGCGCATGTCGAAGTCGTCGTCCGATTGCACGCGGGTTGCCGGCGGCTTGCGGTAGTCGGGGTCGCCGGCCTGACGGCTTGAATCGACGACTTCGGCGAAGGCCATCGCCTGCTGCGTTGGTTTCGGCACGTTGCGCAGTCGTTCGACGATGGCCACCAGATCGATGTCGTCGCCTGACTTCGACGAGGCGGCCTCTTCGCGCTTTGCTGTGCCGGGAAGCAGATGGCTCGGCAGTCTTTCGAACTTCAGCCGCATGGTCGTCGCCACGCCTTCGCCGAAGGCGATGGCTTCGCGCTGGCCCATCGAGGACAGGAAGGCAAGCGTCGAGGCGGAAGAGTCGGCAATCGCCGAGCGGATGATCGCCTGGTCCTGCTCATTGGCAAGCCGCATGGCGAAGAAGGTCGAGCATTGCGACAGGATGGTCGGGTCGAGTTCGCCAGGGCGCTGGGTGACGACGCCGAGATAGCAGCCGTATTTGCGGCCTTCCTTGGCGATGCGCGACAGCGCGTGCCTGGTCGGGGCGAAGCCGAGGCGCGGATCGGCCGGCATATAGCGGTGCGCTTCTTCGCACAAAAACAGGAGCTGCAGCTTGCCTTCGCTCCACAGAGCGAGGTCGAAGGCCAGACGCGCCAGCACCGAACAGACGGAATTGACCACTTCCGACGGCATGCCGGCCATTTCGAAGCAGGTCACCGGGCGGCCATGATGCGGCACGCGGAAGAGGTTGCCGATCGTCTCGTGGATGGTGTCCTCGATCAGCCGCGAGTTGAACATGAAGCGATAGCGCGGATCGGCGGCCGCCGATTCGATGCGTGTCTTCAGCGATCTGAGCGTCGGGCGATCGGTTTTGCTTTCGAGCATGCCCATGCGCTCGTCGATCTGCTTGAGCAGGTCGGCGATGCGGTAAGGCACCGGCGTATCGGCGGTCAGCGCATCGCTGCCGCGCCTGATATAGGAGCCCGAATTCGGGTTGCGGTAGAGGTTCTTGGCGGCCGGAATGAGGTCGCGCAAGGCATCGATTTCTTCCGGCTCGGTCTCGCGGCCCCGGAACAGCACCTCGGCGAATTCCTCCAGCTTGAACATCCAGAACGGAAGATCCAGGGTTTTGGAATCGACCCTGACGCAGTATTCGGGCAGCGACGCCGCGAACTCATTGTGCGGGTCGAGGATCAGGATGCGCAGATCCGGCCGTGCCGCGATCGATTTGCGCAGCAGCAGCGAGACGGCGGTGGATTTGCCGACGCCGGTGGTGCCGACGATGGCGAAGTGGCGCGCCAGCGTATCGTCGATGGCGATGTTGGCGGCGATCGCCTCGTCCTGCGCGAGCGTGCCGATGGTGATCGAATGGCGCCCGGCGAGATCGTAGACCGCCTGCAGATCACGGGTGCGGATGCGGTGCGCGACGGCGCCGATATGCGGATAGGTGGTGATGCCGCGGTCGAAGACCGGTTTGGCTCCGGGCTCTGCTCCGTCGCGGACTTCACCGATCAGCTCGATGCTCACCTCGATGGCGTTCTGACCCTCATTGCTCCAGGCGCGATCCGACTTGCCGATCCCGTAGACCAGGCCGACGGTTCGCGTGGATCCGAGATTGATGGAAATCATCTTGCCGACCGTCCACAGGCCGGTCACCGCGCCATCGACATCGTCCGCATAGGCGCTGATGGTGGCGCGCGCGCCGTCGCATTGCACGACGTTGCCGAGGATGCGCCTGTCGTTCTGCTCTGCGTTGCGGCGCTCCTGCGATGTCGGTTCTCCAACGGAGGCTTCGCGTTCGACATACATGGACAGGCCAATCCCCATTTCCCCTGGAGCATCGATCCTACCCGAATGGGGTTAAGGCCCGATGAGGTCGGATGGTGTAGAGAGGATTAAGGGTCTCGTGAAAATTGTCGCGAGGCGGCTCTTTCCTGATGCCGGTAATTCGCTATACTAGACATATGGGTGATATAGCGAACGACATCTCCTCGACGATCGGCCGAAGAATACACGCCGAAAGGATCATCCGCGACTGGTCCCTGGCCGAACTCGCGGAGCGTTCCGGCGTCTCGAAGGCGATGCTCAGCACGATCGAGCGCGGCAAGACCAGCCCGACAGCCGCTCTTCTGGTGCGCATTGCGTCGGCCTTCGGCATGACGCTGTCGACCTTGATCGCGCGCGCCGAATTGCAAGGCGGCGGGCTGCTGCGCGGGGCCGACCAGCCGGTGTGGCGCGATCCCGATACCGGCTATGTCAGGCGGCACCTTTCGCCGGCTTCCGACATGCCGCTGGAGTTGGTCAGGGTGCAACTGCCGGCGGGCGCCAAAGTCAGCTTTCCGGCCGCCTCCTACGCCTTCATCAAGCAGCAGATATGGCTGATTGCCGGGCGGCTCGAATTCGTCGAAGGCGAGGTGGTGCACGCTCTCGAACCAGGCGATTGTCTGGCGCTCGGGGCGCCGTCGGACTGCATCTTCCACGCCCTGGAGTCCGGCGCCGACTATCTCGTTGCGCTGGTGAGGGGCTGAGATCATGGCGAGACGGCCAAAGCGCTCCCACAATGGGGGGCCGCCTCTTGACGAGTACAAGGGACCGCCATGGGGCAAGGGCGATCCCTACATCTTCCTTGCCTGGCAGGCCGCCCATGCCAAGGCGTGGAAAGCGCCGAGCCGCGAGGTCATGCTGCTGCGCATGGACAAGGCCGAGCGGCTGGGCCTGACCTATGAGGAGTACACGCTCGAGATTCTCGAGCGCGGGCGGCATCTCGGGCACGAAGACGCCGAACGCATCAGTGCCATCAAGGCGGCGCGAAAGCGACGCCGTGTGCGCCATCTGGACTGATGGCCGCATCTGTCGCAATCATAGGACATCCTGCACATGAACTTGATCGAGATCGGAACCCTGAACCCGGCTGCCGAGACGCGGGAGATGCTGGCCGAATTGCTGGTCGCAACGGTGGCGGCCGGCGGATCGGTGAGCTTCATGCATCCGTTGGCACCGCAGGCGGCAAGGGCATTCTGGGAAGGATCGCTGGCCGCGGCGGCAAGAGGGGAAAGGGCGGTGCTTGGCGCCTGGGATGGCGAGGTTCTGGTCGGCACCGTGACCTTGCTGCTCGACTGCCCGCCCAACCAGCCGCACCGGGCCGAGATCGCCAAGCTGATGACATCAGTCGATTACCGGGGCAGGGGCGTGGGAACGCGCCTGATGCGGGCCGCCGAGAGCCTCGCCGTCGAGAAAGGGCGCACGCTGCTGGTTCTGGATACGGCGACCGAGGAGGGCGCTTCCGGCCTCTATGAGCGGCTGGGCTTCAAGCTGGCTGGTGAGATACCGGACTATGCCCTGAAGCCGCATGGCGGGCTGACCGGCACGCTGATCTACTGGAAGCGGATCGGGCCAATCTCGTAACCAGTCATGCCGGCGCGAAGAGGCGCGACAGCGGCCAGTTGCGAAAATCCTGCTCGGCGCCGGTCAGGCGAGCGGCCGACGCCTTGGTCAGGAAATGTCCCGATGAATTACGGTGACAGCACTGCCGCCGTAATTGTAATTCAGCCAAGGAAGGAGGCAGGGTGCAAGACGCGCCTCCTTTCTTTTTGCTCCTCGGGAATGGCGTTCACCTATCCCTTATGGTGAACCTGCTGCAGCCCGTAGACCGGCGTCGCGATGCCTTCGTGCCGTGCCTTCAACTGCAGCGACAGGAATTGCGAATAATGGCGTGACTGATGCAGATTGCCGCCGTGGAACCACAGCGCTTCCTGCTGCGTCGGCTTCCACATGTTGCGCAACTCGCCTTCCCAGGGGCCGGGATCCTTGGTGGTGTTGGAGCCGAGGCCCCAGCATTTGCCAACCTTGTCGGCGGTTTCGCGAGATATCAGATCGGCGGCCCAACCGTTCATCGAGCCGTAGCCGGTGGCGTAGACGATGAGGTCCGCAGGCAGTTCCGACCCGTCGCTGAGCAGGACCGATCGCTGCTTGATCTCTTCGACCTCGCCGCTCTTCAGCTTGATCGAACCGTCGATGACCAGCTGCGAGGCGCCAACATCGATGTAATAGCCAGAGCCGCGCCTGAGGTACTTCATGAACAGACCGGACTCGTCGTCGCCCCAGTCGAGCATGAAACCGGCCTTTTCCAATCCCTTGTAGAATGCCGCGTCGCGTTTCTTCATCTCGGCATAGGCCGGGATCTGGAACTCGTGCAGGATCTTGTAGGGCAGCGAAGCAAAGATCAGATCGGCTTTGGCCGTGGTGATGCCATTCTGCAGCGCCTGCTCCGAATAGAGCGATCCCAGTCCGATTTCCATCAATGTGTCGGACCTGGAGATATGAGTACTCGAGCGCTGCACCATGGTGACGTCGGCGCCGGCTTCCCAGAGTGCCGCGGCGATGTCGTGGGCGGAATTGTTGGAGCCGATGACAACGGCCTTTTTGCCGACATAGGCGTCGGGACCCGGATGCTTCGAGGAGTGATGCTGGTCGCCCTTGAAGGTCTCCATGCCCTTGAATTTCGGCAGATTGGCCTTGCCGGACTGTCCGGTCGCCAGCACCAGTTGCTTCGGCTTCAGCGTGATGTCCTTGCCGTCGCGGTGGACGACGACGGTCCATTCCTTCTTCTTGTCGTCATAGGAAGCGCTCTTGGCCTCGGTCGAGGACCAGTAATTCAGCTCCATCACCTTGGTGTACATTTCCAGCCAGTCGCCGATCTTGTCCTTGGGCGAGAAAACCGGCCAGTTCTTGGGGAAGTCGATATAGGGCAGATGGTCGTACCAGACCGGGTCGTGCAGGCAGAGGGACTTGTAGCGCTTGCGCCAGCTGTCGCCGGCCCGCTCGTTCTTCTCGATGATGATGGTCGGCACGCCGAGTTGCCGCAGCCGCGCGCCGAGCGCGATGCCGCCCTGGCCGCCACCGATGATGACCGTATAGGGCTGTGCCTTGAAGCCGAGCTCGGCGGCTTCCTTCTCGCGTTCTTCCTTCCATGTCGGACGGTTCTTGCCCGAACCATGTTTGGCGCCCATCGGCCGCGCGAAGCCCGCCGGCTCCTCGTGGCCTTTCAGCTCGGCCATGGTGGTCAGCAGCGTCCAGATCTTGCCGTCCTTCAGCCTGACATGGCCGAAGCCGCGTGCCACCTCCGTCTCGAAGCTGATCCAGCCCTCGATCAACCCGTCGCTCTCCGTCGCGTCCTCGCCCTTGGCGATGGCGAAGTGTGACGGCCTGGTTTTCGACAATTGGCTTTTCAGCATGTCGCGGACCTGGTCGCGGCCTTCCATGGTCTTGATGTTCCAGGTGAAGGTGACGAGGTCGCGCCAGTAGCAATCCTCCTGAAAGCAATCGACGGCTTTGTCGACGTCATTGGCGGCCAGAGCGGCGCCGAATTGGTCGAGCAGGTCGGACAGCTTCTTGCTAGGGGCCTTATCGAGCATCAGGTTTCCTCCCGTGAAATCCAGATCGTCATGATGGCTCCGCCGGGCGTGCCGGCCGGACGGTCAAGTATCGGCAGAGATGGCGGCCCTCGTCACGCCCCACCATAGTTTCCAGCGGTTTCAATGGTTTATCCGAATTCAGGATTCCAAAGGTGCGTCACGGCGATGGTCGAAATAACCCATGCCCCAGAAACGCCCGGGTCAAACGCAATTCCCACCGTGCAACCATGATGGCGAGGTGCCGAGCTATGGAGCGCCTTCACTGCCGGCGCGATTTTTCCCGTTGACAGGCCGCCTTTCCCGCCCTTAGTGTCCGCCACCATGAAAACGGCACTCATTCTCGTAGGAAAGCGCGTGGGCAAGGCGGTGTAACCGCCGGGCGAAATCCCCCCATGCGCAAGACACAGGCTCCCTCGGGGGCCTTTTTTATTGCCTGAAACACGACTAAACGACCAGCAACGCCCAAACGGCGACAGTACGGGACCAGACCGATGAGCAACGGACAGAACGAGCGGCGCGAAATGACAGGCGCCGAAATGGTGGTGCAGGCGCTGAAGGACAATGGCGTCAAGCACGTCTTCGGCTATCCGGGCGGCGCTGTCCTCCCGATCTATGACGAGATCTTCCAGCAGGACGAGGTCGAGCACATACTGGTGCGCCACGAGCAGGGCGCCGGCCATGCTGCGGAAGGCTATGCGCGCTCGACCGGCAAGGCTGGTGTCATGCTGGTGACCTCGGGACCCGGCGCCACCAATGCGGTGACGCCGCTGCAGGACGCGCTGATGGATTCGATCCCGCTGGTCTGCCTGACCGGGCAGGTGCCGACCTCGCTGATCGGCTCGGACGCTTTTCAGGAATGCGATACGGTCGGCATCACGCGCCCCTGCACCAAGCACAACTGGCTGGTGAAGGACGTCAACGAACTCGCCGCGACCATCCACGAGGCTTTTCATGTCGCGACCACCGGCCGTCCCGGTCCGGTCGTCGTCGACATCCCGAAGGATGTACAGTTCGCCAAGGGTTTCTACGTCCCGCCGCAGATCGCGCCGCGCACCAGCTACCAGCCTAAGGTCCAGGGCGACCTGGACAAGATCAAGGCGGCGGTCGAGCTGATGGCGGGAGCCAAGAAGCCGATCATCTACAGCGGCGGCGGCGTCATCAATTCCGGCCCGGAAGCGAGCCATCTGCTGCGCGAGCTGGTCGATCTCACCGGTTTCCCGATCACCTCGACGCTGATGGGCCTGGGTGCCTATCCGGCATCGGGCAAGAACTGGATGGGCATGCTGGGCATGCACGGCACCTATGAAGCCAACATGGCCATGCATGATTGCGACGTGATGATCTGCATCGGCGCGCGTTTCGACGACCGCATCACCGGGCGGCTGACCGCGTTCTCGCCGAACTCGAAGAAGATCCACATCGACATCGATCCGTCGTCGATCAACAAGAACGTCCACACCGAAGTGCCCATCATCGGCGATGTCGGCCGGGTGCTGGAGGACATGGTGCGGCTGTGGCGGGCGAGCGCCAAGGCCGACAAGAAGGCGCTCTACCCCTGGTGGGAGCAGATCGCCAAATGGCGCGCGCGCGACTCGCTCGCCTTCAAGATGAACAATGACGTGATCATGCCGCAATATGCGATCCAGCGGCTCTACGAACTGACCAAGGGCATGGACACCTACATCACCACCGAGGTCGGCCAGCACCAGATGTGGGCGGCGCAGCACTATCATTTCGAAAAGCCGAACCGCTGGATGACGTCAGGTGGGCTGGGCACAATGGGCTATGGCCTGCCGGCGGCACTCGGCGTGCAGATCGCGCATCCCGATGCGCTGGTCATCGACATTGCCGGCGACGCTTCGGTGCAGATGACGATGCAGGAGATGAGCGCTGCCGTGCAGCACGACGCGCCAATCAAGATATTCATCCTGAACAACCAGTATATGGGCATGGTGCGGCAGTGGCAGCAGTTGCTGCACGGCAACCGGCTGTCGCATTCCTACACCGAAGCGATGCCGGACTTCGTCAAGCTGGCCGAGGCCTATGGCGGCCACGGCATTCGCTGCGAGAAGCCGGACGAGCTGGACGACGCGATCAAGGAGATGATCTCGGTCAAGAAGCCGGTGCTGTTCGATTGCCGCGTGGCGACGCTCGCCAACTGCTTCCCGATGATCCCGTCGGGCAAGGCACATAACGAGATGCTGCTGCCCGACGAGGCGACCGACGAGGCGGTGGCCAACGCCATCGACGCCAAGGGCAGGGAACTGGTGTAGGTCCGAGGCGGCAAACCCAGGTTTTACAAGATGACGAGGTCGGCAAGGGCATTTCGGTTGATGTTGCACAACACGTTTGCCGTGTTGTGCGCGTTTGCGATCGTCTTTGCCGTCAGCGACAGGGCGATGGCCCGGGATGCCCTTGGCGTGCGAGGCACAACCGTATCTTTGGTTCCACCGGAAGGTTTCGAGCCTGCGGGAGACTTTGCCGGTTTTGTGAACAACGACCTAAAGGGAACGATCGCGGTAACCGAATTGCCCAAAGAGGCGTTCGGCCAAATGTCATCGCTTTTTTCAGATGTCGGCAAAGTAAATAAAAAACTCTCCAGCGGGGGCATCAAAGCGAATACCCTCGAATGGCTGAAGATAAATACCGGGGAAACCGTCCCGCTTATACACGGGACGCAAACTACTTCAGACGGCCATTTTGACAAGTGGATGGCTTTGTATGGCGGAAACAAAACATCTCTTGTGACCCTGCAAGTCATGGAACCAAACTCTCTCGATCCTTCGATCGTCAAAGCGGTCTTCGCTTCGGTAACGACTGGCGCTGCGGCATCGGAAGAGGAGCAGCTTTCGCTCCTGCCTTTTGAACTGAAGGTAGTAGAGCCGTTCCGGTTTATAGGCACGCCGGCAGGCGCAGGGGTGTTACTTACCGTCGGTCCAAATGATTTGAACACCGGCAACCTGCAGCCGATCTTGATGGTTATTCATCAAGCAGGACCAGTGGCACCAGACAGCCTGGAGAAGATGGCTGAAACCCAGCTCAGGATCACGTCAAGCTTCAGGGCGGCGCAAATCCGGTCGACCAGACCCATAAAGTTTGCCGGTGCGGAGGGTATCTTGCTTGAGGGCACGGTCACAGCGGACGGGGCCGTCAAGCAGTTCTCTCAGCGCTTCAGCATTGGAAAAGACGGCCTTTTCTTGCGTTTGGTTGTGCTGGGAAGCGAAGCGCAGATGCGAGAACTGCGGGATGTGGTCGAACAGATTGCGTCCTCGATTGCCTTCAAAAGCTGACAGGGGCCTTCGTTCTGGAGAATGCATTAGGTCGACGCACACCAAAAAACATCTCAGTCCGTATTGGACTGCCAAACATCGAGGATAGAAAGTCACCCATGAATGCACAGCTACAACCGACCGGCTCCGCCTATTTCATTGCCAAGGAAACGGAAAAGCCGGAAAACCACACGCTTTCCGTGCTGGTCGACAACGAGCCGGGCGTGCTTGCCCGGGTCATCGGCCTGTTTTCCGGGCGAGGCTACAACATCGAGAGCCTGACCGTCTCCGAGACCGAGCACGAGAAGCATCTGTCGCGCATCACCATCGTGACGCGCGGCACGCCGCATGTGCTGGAGCAGATCAAGCATCAGCTGGAGCGCATCGTGCCGGTGCACCGCGTCGTCGACCTGACCGTGCGTTCGCATGAATCCGGCCAGGAGCGGCCGCTGGAGCGCGAACTGGCGCTGGTCAAGGTCGCCGGCACCGGCGAGGCCCGCGTCGAGGCCCTGCGGCTGGCCGACGCGTTCCGCGCCAGTGTCATCGATGCCAACACCGAGCATTTCATCTTCGAGATCACCGGCAAGGGCTCCAAGATCGACCAGTTCATCGCCATCATGAAGCCGCTCGGCCTGGTCGAAATCTGCCGCACCGGCGTGGCGGCGCTAAACCGCGGCCCACAGGCAATGTAGGCCTTTGGCGGGCTGGCGCCGGACGCGCCAGCCAGCTTCCACAGTGAGGCTTCTGGCCCCGCTGTAGGCCATCCGTGGCCTTTGCGGGGTCGCCGAGAAGAGACAATGATGCTGACTTATCAGGGAGGATATCCATGTCGCTTGATGCTTTCCTTGCCCTGCTTGTCTACGCCTTCGTGACCTCGATCACGCCGGGGCCGAACAATCTCATGCTTCTGGCGTCTGGCGTGAATTTCGGCATCGTCAGATCGGTTCCGCACATGCTTGGCATCAGCATCGGTTTCCTGGTGCTGCTGGTGGCCGTAGGACTTGGCCTTGGCGCTGTGCTGACGGCGTTTCCGGCGCTGCATACCGCACTCAAGATCGCCGGCGGCGCTTATCTGCTCTATCTTGCCTGGAAGATCGCCATGTCGCGCTCGCTCAGCGGCAAGGGCGAGGTGAAGGCGCGGCCGATGCGCTTCATCGATGCGGCGGCGTTCCAGTGGGTCAATCCCAAAGCTTGGGTGATGGCGATCACCGCCATGGCCGTCTACACCAATCCGGAACATCCGTTCCTGTCGGTGGTGTTGATCGCCGTGGCCTTCACCATCGTCAACTTGCCGAGCGTTTCGGTATGGGCGGGTTTCGGCACCGCGCTGCGCGGTTTCCTGTCGGACCCGGTGCGGCTGAAATGGTTCAACATCACCATGGGCGTGCTGCTGGCAGCGACGCTTTGGCCGATGCTCAAATAGGTCGAGACGCGCACGTTCTGGTCGTCTCAGCCGGAAGGTGGTGGCTTCGCAAGCCGTTCGGATGGGGATCCAGCCCGTGTTGCACATCCATTGTGCAGTGCACATTAAATCTTCGTAATGCCGCCTTTTGGCCCTTTTCCGACAAAGGCGTGTCCTATCTATTCGGCGAAATCGCGGCAACAGGCCGTGCTTTGCGCTAGAATAGAACCATCGGACCACGACGTGTCGGGTGGAGAGGCCTTTGACCATGCGTGGAAAAGTCGTCCTTTCGTTGCTGGCCGTCGCTTGCATGGGTGCGGCCGGATGGCTCTATCTTTCGCCCGACACGCTGGGCAAGGTTCAACAACTCGTCGGCGCAAAGCAGGTGGCCGCTTCGGACAAACCGGCTGCGGGCTCGGACAAGAAAGCCGCCAGCGCGTCGCGCTCGGCTTCTATTCTCTCGGCTGTCGCCTCGACTGCCGATTTCCCGATCCGGCGTTATGCGATCGGCTTCGTCTCCTCTCCAGCCGTCGTCAACATTAATGCGCGGGTGTCCAGCCAGATCGTGTCCATCGACGTTAAGGACGGGCAGATGGTCAAGACCGGCGATCTGCTGTTCTCGCTCGATGACCGGGCGCTGAAGGCGCAGTTGGCCAAGGACCAGGCGACGCTGGCCAAGGATCAGGCGTTGCTCGCCAGCTCGCAGTCCGATCTCCAGCGCGCCAAGGATCTGGTCGCCAAGCAGGCCGGCACGCAACAGACCTACGACCAGGCCGTCGCCGCGCAAAAGGCTGCCGCGGCGACCGTCGATGCCGACAAGGCGACGATCGAGGCCGACAATGTCCAGCTCGGCTTCGCCACGATCATGGCGCCGATTTCCGGCAGGCTGGGTGCCGTCAGCGTCGCCGTCGGCGACCTCGTCACCACCAGCAATGGCAACAGCAGCACGGCGACGCCGCTTGTCACCATCACCCAGATGGACCCGCTGCAGGTCAACTTCAATCTTCCCGAGAGCAATCTGGCGCTGCTGCACAAGGCGCTTGCAAATCCGCAGCAAGGGGCGGTGACACTGACCAAGGACGGCGACCCGACGCCGATCGGCAAGGGCACGCTCGATTTCGTCGATTCCAGCGTCGACACCGCCTCCGGCACCATCGCGACGCGGGCGAGCATTCCCAATACCGATCTTTCGCTATGGCCCGGCCAGTATGTCAATGTCGTGCTCGACGCCGGCATCATGCCGCAGATGACATCGGTTCCCACAGTCGCGGTCCAGCCAAGCCAGAAGGGGCCGTTCGTCTATGTCGTCAAGCCCGACAACACGGTCGAGATGCGGCCGGTGCAGGTGGCGCTGACCGAAGGCGACAACAGCGCCATCAGTCAGGGGCTGAAAAGCGGCGAGAAAGTTGTCACCGAAGGCCAGACAAGGCTGAAGGACGGCGCCGCGGTGCATGAGGGCAAGGCCACGGCCGCTGCCGCGCCGAAGGTGGCCGAGGCGAGCAACGCCGGCGAGGCGGCCCGATGATCTCCGAATTCTGCATACGCAGGCCCGTCGCCACGCTTCTGATGTCGTTCGCCCTCGTGCTGGGCGGGCTGTTTGCCTACAAATTCCTGCCGGTGGCGGCGCTGCCCAGCGCCGAATTCCCGGTGGTCAACGTCTCGGCTTCGCTGCCCGGCGCCTCGCCGGAAACCATGGCGACGTCGGTGGCGACGCCGCTGATCAAGCAGTTCGCGACCATCGCCGGCATCGATTCCATCTCGACCACGAACTCGCTTGGCCAGACCTCGATCGCCATCCAGTTCGTGCTCAACCGCGACATCGACGCGGCAGCGGCCGACGTGCAGGCGGCGATCGCGCGCACGCAAAGATCATTGCCGCCTCAGATGACGGCGCCGCCGAGCTATCGCAAGGTCAATCCGGCCGATGCGCCGATCCTTTTGATGTCGCTGGTCAGCGACACGGTTCCGCTGACCGATCTCGATGCTTTCGCGGAAAACGTCATCTCGCCGTCGCTGTCGACCATCGATGGGGTGGCACAGGTCTCGATCTTCGGCCAGCAGAAATATGCGGTGCGCATCCAGATCGATCCGACCGCGCTTGCCGCGCGCGGCATCTCGATCGACCAGTTGCAGGCGGCGATCACGTCCGCCAACAGCAACACGCCGCTGGGCGTGCTGCAGAACGACAAGCAGCAGCTCACCATCACCGCCAACACGCAGCTGAGCGATGCCGCTGGCTTCTCCAACATCATCATCGCCACCAAAAACGGCCACCCGGTACGGCTGGGGGAGGTGACCCGCGTCGTCGATTCGGTGCAGACCACGACGACGGCGAGCTGGTACGATGGCACGCGCGCGATCATCATGGCCGTGCAGCGCCAGCCCGACGCCAACACGGTAGACGTCGTCGACAAGGTCAAGGCGATGTTGCCGTCCTTCCAGGACCAGATGCCCGCCGATGCCTCGATCAAGCTGCTCAACGACCGTTCGGCCTCTATCCGCCAGGCCGTCGACGACGTGCAGTTCACGCTGCTATTGACCATCGCCCTGGTGGTGATGGTCATCTTCGTGTTCCTGCGCCGGGTGACGGCGACCATCATCCCGGCCGTGGCGGTGCCGATCTCGCTGATCGCCACGCTCGGCGCGATGTTCCTGTTCGGCTTTTCCATCGACAACATCTCGCTGATGGGCCTGACGCTTGCTGTGGGGCTTGTCGTCGACGATGCCATCGTGATGCTTGAAAACATCTTCCGTCACATGGAAGAGGATGGGCTTTCGGCCTTCGATGCGTCGCTGAAGGGCGCGCGCGAAATCGGATTCACCATCATCTCGATCTCGATCTCGCTGGTGGCGGTGTTCATCCCGGTGCTTTTGATGGGCGGCGTGATCGGGCGTATCTTCAACGAGTTCGCAGTCGTGGTGACGGTCGCCATACTGGCGTCGATGTTCGTGTCGCTGACGCTGACGCCGATGTTGTGCTCGCGGCTGTTGTTGGTGACCAATGCCGACCGCGACAAGCATGGTCCTGGCCATAAGCAGGACCTTGTCACACGCAGCTACGACAGGGTCTTGAGCTTCTGCCTGCGGCACACCTTCCTGGTGTTCCTCGTCTTCGTCGGCACCGCGGCGGCGTCGGTGTGGCTGATCCAGACTTCGCCGAAGGGCTTCTTCCCGCAGGAGGATATCGGCCAGATCTCGGTGACGACAATCGCGCGCCAGGACATCTCGTTCGACGCCATGTCCAAGCTGCAAGGGCAGGTGGCCAGCGTCTTCTCGCATTCGCCCTATGTCGACCATGTGGCTTGGTCGGCGGGCAGCGGCAACAATGCGCTCAACCAGGGGCAGCTCTTCGTCCAGCTCAAGGGCAAGGACCAGCGCCCCGATATCGACAAGGTGCTTGCGGATCTGCGCAAGCAACTGGCCGGTGTGGCGGGTATCGAGACCTACATGCAGCCGGTGCAGAATTTGAGACTGGGCTCGCGGTCGTCGGCAAGTGCCTACCAGCTCGTGGTTCAGGGTCTCGATACCGGCCTGACCGATATCTGGGCGCAGAAACTGAATGACGCGATGGCGGCCGACCATGCGAACTTCACCGATGTCACCAGCGACCTGCAGAACAATGCGCTGCAGGCGACGCTGGTGGTGGATCGCGACAAGGCCGCCCAGCTCGGCATCGATACCGACACGTTGCGCTCCGCCCTCTATGGCGGGTTCGGCACCGATCAGGTTTCAACCATTTTCGGTTCGGCCGACAGCTACCAAGTCATCACCGAACTCGATCCCAAGATCGAGTGGTCGCCCGAGCGGATGCTGGCTATCCAGATGAGGACGGCCAGCGGCAGTCTGGTTCCGCTTGGCGCCTTCGCCCGCGTCGATCGCACGGCAGGCGCCCTGACGGTCAATCAGCTCGGCCAGCTTCCGGCGGTGACGATCTCCTACAACCTGCCGCAGGGTGTGGCGTTGGGTAACAGCGTAACGCGCATCAACGCGCTCAAAGAGCAGATCGGCATGCCGACGGCGATCTCGACGAGCTTTGCCGGCACGGCCAAGACCTTCCAGGATTCGCTGGCCAACCAGGGTCTTCTGGTCGGTGGCGCGATCCTGACCATTTATATCGTGCTCGGCATTCTGTACGAGAGCTTCATCCACCCGCTGACCATCCTCACCGGCTTGCCGTCGGCGGTGCTCGGGGCGGTCGTTGCCTTGCGCTTCGCCGGCATGGACCTGTCTGTCATCGCGGTGATCGGCATCCTGATGCTGATCGGCATCGTCAAGAAGAACGGCATCATGATGGTCGATGTCGCGCTCGAACTGCGACGAGAAGGCCTGTCTGCGACTGAATCCATCCACAAGGCCTGCCTGATGCGCTTCAGGCCGATCATGATGACGACGCTGGCAGCACTGATGGGCACATTCCCGATCGCGCTCGGCACCGGCGCCAGCGCCGAATTGCGCCAGCCGCTGGGTGTTGCCGTTGTCGGCGGCCTGCTGGCTTCGCAGGCGCTGACCCTGTTCGTGACGCCGGTGATCTATGTCTACATGGAGAATTTCTCGGGCTGGCTGGTCGAGCTCTGGTCGAAGCGCAGAGGCGAACCGAGCCCGGTCGAAGATGTCGACCAGCCCTCGCTGTTCGAGCCCAGGGAAGACATGTTGCCCGAACCGCAGCGGGCGGCCGCCGAATAGAGGCAGGGCCAGCGCCCTATGCCGCTGGCCCAAGGCGTTGCGCTTGCGGTGGCATCACTGGAGCCGTAATTTGCGGCCATGTCACACGATCATGACCATGACAACGAACTCGATCCGTTTGCCGCCCGCGTGCGCGCGCTGGAAACCATCCTTACCCAGAAGGGGTTGATCGATCCGGCGGCGATCGATGTCATCGTCGACACCTATGAAACAAAGATCGGGCCGCGCAATGGCGCCAGGGTGGTGGCCAAGGCCTGGAGCGATCCAGCCTATGCCGACTGGCTGAAGCGCGACGCGACGGCGGCGATCGCATCGCTCGGCTACAGCGGCCGGCAGGGCGAGCACATGCAGGCGGTGTTCAACACGCAGGACACCCATAACCTCGTCGTCTGCACGCTGTGCTCCTGCTATCCATGGTCGGTGCTGGGCCTGCCGCCGGTCTGGTACAAGGCGCCGCCCTATCGTTCGCGCGCGGTCATCGATCCGCGCGGCGTGCTGGAGGAATTCGGGCTGACGCTGCCGGCGGACAAGAAAATCCGCGTCTGGGATTCGACCGCGGAGCTGCGCTATCTCGTCGTGCCGATGCGGCCTGAGGGCACCGAGGGTTGGAGCGAGGAGCGGCTGGCGGAGCTGGTGAGCCGCGATGCGATGATCGGCACCGGCCTGGCGAGGCAGCCGGCATGAACGGGCCGCAGGATCTTGGCGGACAGATGGGGTTCGGCCCGGTCGCGCCGGAAAAGGACGAACCCTATTTCCATGCGGCTTGGGAAAGGCGGGCGCTCGGCGTGACGCTGACTGCCGGCGCCATGGGTGCGTGGAACATCGACGAGAGCCGGCACGCGCGGGAATCGCTGCATCCGGCCGATTATTATGGGTCGAGCTACTACCAGATCTGGATCAAGGCGCTGGAGGTGCTGCTCAAGCGCCATGCGTTCGTCACCGAGCGCGATCTCGAGGCAGGTACGGCAGTTGATCCGGCTGCGACGCCGAAACGGGTGCTGAAGGCGGAAAACGTTCCGGCCGTGCTGGCCAAGGGCGGTCCTTGCGACCGGCCGATGGCGCAAGCGGCGCGGTTCAAGGCCGGCGATCCCGTGCGGACCAAGAACTTCAACCCGACCGGCCACACGCGGCTGCCGCGCTACGCACGCGGCAAACACGGAAAAATCGAGGCCGTGCGCGATGGCTTTGTCTTTCCGGACAGCAATGCGCAGGGGAAGGGCGAAAATCCGCAATGGGTCTACACCGTGGTTTTCGAAGGATCGGAAATCTGGGGCGAGGGCGCCGACCCGACGCTGAGCGTGTCGATCGATGCGTGGGAGAGTTATCTTGAGCCGGCTTGAGGGGAACGGCTCCGCCGCCGATTTGCCGCCGGGCTTCGACACGCCGGTATTTGCCGAGCCATGGCAGGCCGAAGCCTTTGCCATGACCGTGGCGCTGCACGACAAAGGCCTGTTTTCGTGGAACGAATGGGCGCAGGCACTGTCGAGCGAAGTGAAGAAGCCAGGTGCCGCGGCTGACGGCCACGACTACTACGAACATTGGCTGGCGGCGCTGGAAAGCCTGCTGGCCTCGAAAGGGTTGGCCGCCAAGTCGGATGTCGACGCGATGGCTGAAGCATGGGAGCGCGCGGCGCACGCCACCCCGCACGGCAAGCCGATCCTGCTAGAGAACGATCCCCAGCTCGACCGAAGGTCGTAGCGGCCCGACCCGATCGATCGCGATGGCGCACGGTTTGGTAGTGTCTCAGTTTGAAATCCGGCGGCCTTGACGCGCCGCTCGCTCTCGCCCTTCCCGTGCGGTATGATTGGTTTGAGAACCAAATTTGATGGACGTCGAAATGTTGGCTTCCGACCTAACGAAATTCATCGAGCAGGATCATCTGGCTGTGGGTGCTTTTGTGAAGGGCGACTCAGAGCCCCTGAAAAGCCTCTATTCGCAACGCGATGACGTGATATCGCGAACCCGTTCGGTCCACCGGCTAAGGGATGGACAAAGGCTGCCGAGATCATGAATCGAGCTGCCACCAACTACCGGGACGGCGAGATCATCGGCTTTGAACGCATTGCCGAGTACGCGACGGCAGACTTGGGCTATATCATGGAGATCGAGCGGTTCCAATCCAAGGTCGGCGGTGCCGACACACTGGTGCCGATTGCGCTTCGGACCACCACCATCTTCCGGCGGGAGGATGGTGTGTGGAGGATCGTTCTGCGTCACGCCGATCCGATAACGTCGGCGCGGCCAGCGGCGTCCATAGTTGGGCAGTAAAGATGCCCACCGGACCTTGAGACACTACCCACTGTTTTGTTCTCTTTACGTTCTCGCCCTCGCCTGATAGCCTGACCCGTCGGTGGCGCCGAGCCGTCACCAACGCGTCGATGGTGGTGACGGCTGTCTTGTCTTTCCCTTGCGAATCCGGTCTCTCGCGCTGATGGAATTCTCTCCCCAACAGGACGACGCGCTGAAGGCGGTCGCCCAATGGCTGAAGACCGGCAAGCCGCAGCTGTTCCGGCTGTTCGGCTATGCCGGCACCGGCAAGACGACGCTGGCGCGTTATTTCGCCGAACATGTCGACGGCCAGGTGCAGTTTGCCGCCTTCACCGGCAAGGCCGCACAGGTGCTGCGCTCCAAGGGCGCGGTCAATGCGCGTACCATTCATTCGCTGATTTACCGGCCGAAGGGCGAGGAATCGGTATCGGATGAGGTCACCGGCAAGACCTCGATGTCGCCGACTTTTTCGCTCAATCGGCAAAGCCCGATCTCGCGGGCCAAGCTGGTCGTCATCGACGAATGCTCGATGGTCGACGAGCAGCTTGGCCGTGATCTGATGAGTTTCGGCACGCCGATCCTGGTGCTCGGCGACCCCGGCCAGTTGCCGCCGATCTCGGGCGGCGGTTTTTTTACCGACCACGAGCCGGATTTTTTGCTGACCGAAATCCATCGGCAGGCGCGCGACAACCCGATCCTGCGGCTGGCGCTCGATGTGCGCGAGGGCCGCGAATTCATGCGCGGCGACTATGGCACGGCGCAGGTGATCGGCAAGGAAGACGTCACCCAGGACCTGGTGCTGAAGGCGGATCAGGTGCTGGTCGGCACCAACCGCACTCGTCGCCGCTACAATCAGCGGCTGCGCGAGCTCAAAGGCTTCAATGCCGACTATCCGCAGGCCGGCGACAAGCTGGTCTGCCTGCGCAACGATCCAGCCAAGGGGCTGCTCAACGGCTCGTTGTGGAAGGTGATGACATCTTCGCGCGAGACGGTGAAGCCCGGCATCAATCTTCTGGTGTCGCCCGAAGAGGACGATCCGGATCGCGGCGTGGCCAAGATCAAGCTGCTCAAGGCGGCCTTCGAGGATCCGGATGCCGATATCCCCTGGCAGCAGAAGAAGCGCTTCGACGATTTCGACTATGGCTACGCGCTGACCGTGCACAAGGCACAGGGCTCGCAATGGAACGATATCGTGCTGTTCGATGAAAGCTGGGCCTTCAAGGAAACCCGCCAGCGCTGGCTCTACACCGCCATCACGCGGGCGGCCGAGCGGCTGACGATCGTCAGATAGCGACGCTGGATGCTGTTGCCCCGACTGGCTGCGCAGCAAGCCATTGCCAAGCCGCGGCTTCGTCTTCCGCCTTGAAATGTCTGAGTTCGATGCGCTGTGAGGGCGGCAGGAAGCGTTGTGCGTCCGCTATCCAGTCCGGTTTGCCGATCGTCGCGCAACGGCCGACATGTTCCAGTGCATGGATGGCGCCCTGCTCGAGGGTCTCGTCCGCTACATTGGCCCAGTCGACGCCATCATGGTCGACAAGGCGCACCAGCACGTCGATGTGCGCGTGCAGGGCATAGGCTGCCTCCAGCAACCCGAAAAGGTTTTCGCCGTCGGCGGCGGCGACGTGCCCGACGACGTCGATGGCGAAAAGGTCGTCACGGCTGGTCTCGATACGGCGGATTGCCGGAACCTCATCGAGAAAATTCATCGGCGCTTCCTCCCCGAGTTCGTTCATTAGGGTGGAACACCCGAAACCCCCAGTCTGTTCCCACCAAAGGCATTACTGTTCCCGTCAAAGCCATTATAGGTGGGCGCGTCGAATGAATTCCGAGGCCATCAACATGCCCGCAAAGCTCTCCGTCAATCTCAATGCCATCGCCATGCTGCGCAACCGCCGCGACCTGCCGTGGCCTGATGTCATCGGTCTCGGCCGCATTGCGCTCGCAGCCGGGGCGCATGGGCTGACGGTGCATCCGCGCCCCGACGAGCGGCATACAAGACGCTCCGATCTGCCCGCGATACGGTCGCTGATCGACGACGAGTTTCCGCGCGCGGAATTCAACATCGAGGGCTATCCGACCGAGGATTTCCTGCTGCTTGTGGAAAGGCATCAACCCGAACAGGTGACGCTGGTGCCGGACGATCCGACCCAGGCGACATCGGACCATGGCTGGAACTTCGCGACCCAGGCCGCGTTCCTCACTCCGATCGTCAAGCGCCTGAAGAAGGGGGGCTTTCGCGTGTCGCTGTTTTCCGATTCGGACGCCGCCGGCATAAACGCAGCGCGCGACACCGGCGCCGACCGCATCGAGCTCTATACGGGTCCGTATGGCAGCTATCATTCCGATTCCGCAAAGGCGGCCAAGGAGCTGGAAAGGCTGGGAAAAACCGCCGACGCCGCCCTTGCCGCCGGGCTTCAGGTCAATGCTGGGCACGATCTGGTGGTCGGCAATCTGCCTGCGCTGATCAAGCGCATTCCGGCATTGGCCGAAGTGTCGATCGGACATGGGTTGACAGCCGACGCGTTGGAGTATGGCATGGCCGGCACGGTGGGTCGGTTCCTCAAGGCCTGCGGGTGGTAGCGATGGCAGCCTCGCGTGGCAGGCATGGCAGCCATTACGCGGCGGCACTTGATATTGCATTGCAGCAAGCGTAGAGCACCGCGCGCTTATCGGAGTGTCGTCCATGGCCCTTACCAATGCTGGTAGTGAGGCAGAACCCGTCGAACAATCGAGCCATTCGGAAGTCGAACAGCACAGCACCAAGGTTCTGATGCTGGGCGCGCTCGGTGTCGTCTATGGGGATATCGGGACCAGCCCGATCTACGCCTTTCGCGAAGCGCTGGTGGCATCGTCTGGGGGCAATGTCGCTCAGCGCGGCGATATTCTCGGCGTGCTGTCGTTGATCATCTGGTCGCTGACGATCATCGTCACCATCAAATACATCATGTTCGTGCTGCGCGCCGACAACCGCGGCGAGGGCGGCGTGCTGTCGCTGATGGCGCTGGCGCGCGGCAGTTTCCCCAAGCGCTCGGCGCTGATCCTGGGCATCGGCATCGTCGGCGCTTCGCTGTTCTTCGGCGATGCCGTCATCACGCCGGCGATTTCGGTGCTGTCGGCGGTCGAGGGCATGAATGTCGTCACGCCGACCTTCCAGCCCTATGTCGTGCCGCTGACATTGGTCATCCTTGCCATGGTGTTCGCTGTGCAGCGCTTTGGCACGGGCGGGGTGGGATTGGTGTTCGGCCCGGTGACCGCAGTCTGGTTCCTGGCCATCGGCCTGTCCGGCCTCAATCACATCATCGCCGACCCTGAGATCCTGTGGGCGGTGAGCCCGCATTACATCGTCGCCTTCCTGATCAATTCGCCCGACGTCGCTTTCGTCACCATCGGCGCCATCTTCCTCGCCGTCACCGGCGCCGAAGCGCTCTATGCCGACCTCGGCCATTTCGGTCGCAAGCCGATCGTGCTGGCCTGGCTGGCGATCGTGTTTCCCTGCCTGCTGCTCAATTATGCCGGGCAGGGTGCCTTCGTGCTGGCCAAGAATGGCGTCGTCGGCCATCCGTTCTTCGAGATGAATGAGGGCTGGACGTTGATCCCGATGGTCGTGCTGGCGACCGCCGCCACCGTCATCGCCAGCCAGGCGGTGATATCAGGCGCCTTCTCGCTGACCAGGCAGGCGGTGCAGCTCAACATGCTGCCGCGCCTGGAAATCCTGCACACGTCGGAGAAACAGTCCGGCCAGATCTATATGCCGCGCGTCAACCTCCTGCTGGCGCTGGTGGTGATGATGCTGGTCGTCGGCTTCGGCGAGTCCAGCAGGCTGGCGTCGGCCTACGGTATTTCGGTGACCGGCAACATGCTGGTGACGACGGTGCTGCTCTATGTCGTCATGACGCGCATCTGGAAATGGCAGCTATGGCTGGCAGTCTCGCTGACGGCGCTGTTTGCCTTTATCGACGTCGGCTTCTTTACCTCCAACATCGTCAAGGTGTTCGAGGGCGGCTGGGCATCGCTGGCCGTGGCCTTCACCATCGTGCTGGCCATGTGGACCTGGGTGCGCGGCAGTCGCTACCTGTTCGACAAGACCCGGCGCAACGAGATCCCTCTCGATTTCCTTGCCGGCAATTTGTTGAAGAAGAAGCCGCAACTGGTGTCCGGCACCGCCGTGTTCCTGACCAGCGATCCGCTCAGCGCGCCGACCGCGCTGATGCACAGCCTGAAGCACTACAAGGTGCTGCATGAGCAGAACGTCATCCTTTCGGTGGTGACGGCGCCGCAGCCGGTGGTGCCAGACAGCGACCGGGTCAAGATGGAGACGGTCAACGAGCTGTTCATGCGGGTGACGCTGACCTTCGGCTACATGGAACAGCCCAACATCCCGCGCGCGCTGGCGATCTGCCGCAAGCAGGGCTGGAAGTTCGACATCATGACGACCTCGTTCTTCCTGTCGCGGCGTTCGCTCAAGGCCTCGCCCAATTCCGGCATGCCGGTGTGGCAGGACCGGTTGTTCATCGGCCTGGCGCGCACGGCGGCCGATGCGACGGAGTACTTTCAGATCCCGACCGGGCGCGTGGTGGAGATCGGCACGCAAGTGGCGATCTAGGCATGCCTGGCGGATCGGCGAATGGACTGTGCCTCACGGCACAGTCCATGTCATGCCACTTCAGCCCGCCAGGGCGGCCTTGTTTGCCTCGAGGAACTGCTTCAGCGTTTTTGACTTGCGGCCGGAAAGCGTCTCGACCGCGTCCGTCACCATGGCGATGCGGCCGGCGCGCGTGTTGGCGTCGAAGGACACGATGACCTCAGCGAAATCCTCGGGAACGCCTGATGCCTTCACGCCTTCGGTCAGGGCTTCATCCGAAACCTGCACGACATCGAGCGGCTTGCCGGTGACCTCGCTTACCAGGGCGGCGACCTCGGCCGTGGTGTAGGCGTGCGGACCGGTCAAGGTGTAGGTCTTGCTTTCGTTTGAAGCTCCAGCGAGACCGGCAGCGATCGCCGCTGCCATGTCATCGCGCGCACCAGGCGCAACGCGGCCGTCGCCGGCGGACGAGTACCAGCGTCCCGAGGCGATCGCGTGCGGCAATGCCAAGAACAGGTTCTCCTGGTACCAGCCGTTGCGGAAGATCGTGTAGGGGATGCCGCTCGCCTTGATCGCCTGCTCGGTGTTGTAGTGGTCATCGGCAAACAGGACCGGCGATACCGGCTCCGGATTGGGCATCGAGGTGTAAAGCAGATGCGAAATGCCGGCATTTTTGGCTGCGGCGACGGCATTTTCGTGCTGCTTCAGGCGCCTGCCGCTTTTGAGATCGAGATCGCCTGTCGAAATGATCAGCACCTTGTCGGCGCCCTCGAATGCGGTTTCCAGCGAGGCCGCGTCATTGAAGTCCGCGGCCCTGACAACGACGCCGCGCAGCGCCAGATCGGCCACGTTTTCCGGATTGCGTGTGGTGGCGATGATCTTTGCTGGCGGAACTTTGTGCGTGTCCAAGAGATAGTGGATGACGCCGCGGCCGAGCTGGCCGGAGGCGCCGGTGACGAGAAGGGTTTCGTTCATGGAAGGTCCTGACATTGCGCCGCTAGGGCGGTTCGAGTGGCAGTCTCAAAAAGAGACCAGCACTAAAATAGGAATTGACCTGGTGCCGTAAAGAAGGCAGTTTTTCGGGAGGTAGGCACACGCAGGGAACCAGCCATGGACGGCAAGGTCATCAATCTGAAATCGAAGATGGAGATTTACAAGGCTATCTCAGGCGGCGGCAATATTGCCAATTGTCCGGTTCGTGATGTCATCCAGGGCGTCAGCGGCAAATGGAGATCGCTGCTGATGATGGCCTTGGCTGAAAAACCCTACCGCTTCGGCGAGCTTAGGCGCCTGGTGCCCGACATTTCGCAGCGCATGCTGACCCAGACGCTGTACGATCTTCAGCGCGACGGTTATGTGCATCGTGAGGTGTTCCCGACCAAACCACCGAGCGTCGAATACAGCCTGACCGATCTCGGGCGCTCGATGTTCGGCGCCTTTCATCAATTGATTCTGTGGGCCGAACTCAACCATGATGCGGTGCGCGCGGCGCGAGCCGATTTTGATGCCACCCAAGCGTAAGCCTCTGGACGGTGCCGCGGCTTGATTTCGCCCGGCGGCTGAAGGATTGTCCCGGCCAGTTCGGCTTGGGGGCATCGGCATTTCCTACGATATCGCAATTGCAGGCGCCGGGCCTGCCGGGCTGGCCATGGCGCTCTATCTCAAGCGTGCCGGGCATCGGGTCACCGTGTTCGAGCGCTTCGACGAACCGAAGCCGGTCGGTTCCGGACTGATCTTGCAACCGACCGGGTTGACGGTGCTGGCCGATCTTGGCCTGCTCGACGACATACTGGCGCTGGGCAGCCGCATCGACCGCCTGCACGGCGCCGACGCCAGCACCGGCCGCACGGTGCTCGACGTCCGCTATGACGCCCAGCGCGGCCACCGCTTCGGCCTCGCCGTGCATCGGGCGGCCTTGTTCGGCGTGCTTTTTCGCGCCGCGCAGCGCGAGGCGATTACTATCGAGACCGGCGTCGAGATCGAGGCTCTGGAGACCGGCGAACGGGCGACGCTGATTTGTGGTACGGGACGAAGGGCAGGGCCGGTCGACCTCGTGATCGACGCCAGCGGTTCTCGCTCGAAACTGCGACAAGGCGCTGGCAATCCAGGCGAACCACGAGCACTTACCTATGGCGCGTTCTGGGCGTCGCTCGGCTGGCGCGCTGAAGGTTTCGACGAGCATGCGCTGCTGCAACGCTACGACAAGGCCAGCGTGATGATCGGCGTGCTGCCGATCGGCCGGCCGGAGCCGGGCGCCGAAAAGATGGCGGCCTTCTTCTGGAGCTTGAAGCCGGCGGACGCCGACTCCGTGCGCGCCCGAGGTGTGGACGGGTGGAAGGAGAGGGTGGTCCGGCTGTGGCCGCAGAGCGAGGCGTATGTCAGCCAGATCGACAGTTTCGACCAGCTTTCGCTGGCCCGCTACGGCCATCACACGATGAAGCTTCCGGTTGGCCGGCGATTGGCCATCATTGGCGACGCGGCGCATTCTACCAGCCCGCAGCTCGGGCAAGGGGCGAACATGGCGTTGCTCGACGCGGCGGCGCTCAGCCATGCGTTGGCGCGGGCGTCAAACGTCGACGCAGCACTGGAAGCCTATGCAAAGGCGCGGCGCTGGCATGTACGGATCTTCCAGGCGCTGTCGCTGGCGTTCACGCCGTTCTACCAATCGGATTCCGTGGCGCTGCCCTTCATCCGCGACAGGCTGGTGGCGACGGTGGCAAAAATCCCACCGGCGCCGCAGTTCCTCGCCTCGATGGTGGCCGGCACGGTGATCGATCCGTTCAAGCGGATTGGGTTCGCCGAAGCGCGGTGGGATTTCGGACAAAATCCGGGTCATGATATGACCGCATCCTAGAGTTTTTCGCCTCAGACCGATCCGCATGAACACTGTCATGTCCATAGTCCGAGAATCGCGACGCCTGATGCAAGTCGTTGCGTCTGTCCTGGCCACGTCGGTCGTGGTGCTGCCCTTGCCGACGGTGCAAGCCCAGACGCCGGGCCAGGCCGGTCAGCAGGCTCCAGCAGGCAGTGAAGAGGCGCTGAAGGCCCGGATCGATGCGGCCTACAAGCTGATGATGGAGGCGGGGCGCTTCGACGACGGTTATGCGCAGTTGCGGGCAGCGCTTCTCGATGCCGCCAGAAGCGACCTCTATGAATTTACGGTCGAGAGTTACTCGAACGCCGGCGCAACGTTCCTCAACAATCAGATTCTCGACAACGCAGAAGAGATATTTGGCGAAGGCCTGAAGACCAGGGCGATGCAGCAGGATGTCGCGAAGCGCGCCGACTTCTACCTCAACTACGCAATGCTGAAGCAGGCCGAGAAAGACTACCAGGGCTTCGTTTCCATGTGCGCTACGGCAACCAATCTTTACGCCCATTACCATGGCACGGAATCCCCGGAACTCATGTATGCCAACGATGTGCTGGCGACAGGGATCGCTGCATTCGGTCAAATCGCTGCGGCGATCAATGTTGACCAGCGCAATCTGGAGATTGCGGAGCGGGTGCTTGGTCAGGATGATCGCTTCACCTGGAAACTGCAGAACAATCTGGCCGATATGCTGCGCCAGATGGGCGCGCCAACCCGCGCCTTGCAGTATGATCTGAACGTGATTGAGAAGCGCATCGGCTACTACGGGCCAAATCATTTCAATGTTCTGGTCAGCGCCAACAACACGGCTCAGGACTATCTCGACCTCGCCAAGTACGACGAGGCCTTGCGCTATTTCCAGCAGGACCGGGACATTGCCGTCGTTCTCAAGCAGGAAGGCAATCTGGTCGAGCAGGCCGATGCGTGGCTGCTCTACACCAGGGCGCTCTCTGGTGCACAGCCGCTCGACGCGCCGACGCTCGCCCGCTTGCTGCCGCTGACCAACGACGCGAATTATCCCGAGATATTGGCAATCAAGATTGCCAACCTGCTCGCCGCGCATTTCGCGGCCATGGGCGATACCGACAACAGCATGAACCAACTCGATCGGGCCTATAGTATCGCCGGATCGACATACGGCTCGGTGCACCCGCTGACCTTTGCCGCGCGGCAGGCTATGGCCAACCTCAAGGCGAAGTCGAATCCCGAGGCCGCAGCCGCCGATTTTGCGGCTCTCAACGACGACATGTTGCGTTGGAATTGGTTCCAGGTGAGCACGGCCGCCAACCCGGTCGTCGCTGAAGCCAGCCGGGCCTTGGCCGATGACATGCTCCACGACTATGCGCGGCTGGCAAAAAACAACGCATCGGCAGTGCCGGCATTCGCTGAAGCGGTGCGCCGCTGGCCGACGCTCGAAAACGACAAGCGGGATCAGTTGCGCAGACTGTTGCGTTTGATCGATCCGAACGACATGGAGACACGGCATTTGATCCAGGCCGGGATACGGCTGTCCCTGGCCTACCAGGAGGCTGCTTCCAGTGGCGACAGTGCCGACGATCCAGGTGCCGTGCAGCCCGACCAGGCTCAGGCGGCGTACGAAAAGGCGATCACCAGAGTCACGACCAGATACAGTTTCGGACAGAGCGCCGTGGACAAACCACTGCCATCCGCCGGCACGCTGCTGAAGCCCAATGAGGCGCTTGTCGACTATTTCATCACCCGCAAGTGGCGGGCGGACCGCGAGAGCGCCGATCCGATGGAAGACGAG
This sequence comes from Mesorhizobium sp., assembly GCA_004017275.1. GTDB lineage: Bacteria > Pseudomonadota > Alphaproteobacteria > Rhizobiales > Rhizobiaceae > Mesorhizobium. Next base: position 118,004 of record SAKE01000014.1, read on the forward strand.
CGCCTCTACGCGATCGTCACGCGCAAGGATCAGCAGCCACGCCTCTATGATCTCGGCGATCCGCGCCGACTGATCCCGGCTGCTCATGAAACGCGCATGGCGAACCTCAGATGGACCCGTTCCGCGCAGGAGCGTGGCGCTGTGACTTTGGTCGATCTGAACGCCACGTTCACCGGGCTCTATGCCGGTCTCATCGCACCTCTGGAGCCGTCGCTTGGTGGCGCCGATACGCTTTTCGTGGTGCCGGACGGCAAACTGTTTTCGGTGCCGTTTCCCTTGCTGCAGGACGGCACGGGCGCGTCGCTCGATGACCGCTTCCTGGTGCGCATGCTGACGCGGCCGGAATCGTTGTTGAACGCCGGCGTCGATCAGAGCTTTCCCAAGACCGGCAAGGCCTTGCTGGCCGGCGGCCTGGATTATGTGCGCGGGACGGAAAAGGGCGCCGAGCCGCTGCCAGGCACCCGCAAGGAGGTCGATGCGATCGCATCGATCCTGCGCGGGGACCAATATTCGGTCGAGATGCTTACCGGAACGGCGGCCGGTGAAAGGGCGCTGCGCAAGGACATGGAGCAGGCAACGGTGGCGCATCTGGCCACGCACGGCGCCTATCGCGACGAGAAAGAGGGCGGCGTTGGCGCCGTCAATGCGCTGTGGCAGAGCGAGGTGGTGCTGTCGCGGTCGGGAAACCGGCAATCGATGAAGCGCGACGATGACGACGGCCGCCTCTACGGCATGGAGCTGATGATGTGGGACCTGTCGAACCTCGACCTGCTTGTCCTGTCCGCCTGCGAGACGGCCCGTGGCCAGGAGACATTCGTCGGCGGTTTGCGCGGCCTGCCGACGGCAATCAACATTGCCGGTGCGAAGCGCTCGCTGCTGACGCTATGGCCGGTGGACGACGCGGGAACCGCCGCCTTCATGGTCAACTTCTACGGATATCTCGCCGCCGGGCAGACCTATCCGGAAGCGCTGCGCCAGGCCCGTCGCGATGCCCGCGACGGCAAGATATCCGGCGCGCAGGATCCTCGGGTGTGGGCCGCTTTCGTCATGTTCGAGAACTGACGGTTGCGAGCGGACGCTTGCTCGATCCGTTCAAGCAGATCGGGCCGGCCGAGATGAAGTGGCCAAGGATGGATGCTTCAACGTGCGGATCATAAGCCTCAGTTGCTGCGTAAGCCTTGCTGAGGCACAACTGGCGGAACTGAACTCCAAAATATCGGATGTGCAGGCAAGAGCTGACCACCATTTTTGTGCACGAGTGTCAGCATCGAGTTTACAATCTCGTGCGCCGGCGCGCTTAGCAAATTGCATTGTATCTGACATTCGCCGACTTTGCGTCGTCGCAACAATGGGTAGCCAAGCCGAAAGGATCTGGGCAGGAGAGCGGGCTCCCGCATTTGCAAGGACATCCCCCAATAGCCTGCCCCGCCCATTATCGGCTTTGCGCTCAAGACGTCGGTCCATTTGACCGACAGACCAGAGCGGTTGTCCGACACGCCGCCCCTATCGACAATCAAGACTGGTTTGCCGAGACCTGCGTCCAGGAAAGCAAATACCGCTGCAGCAGACAAGAACGGTGCCCAGTAGAGCGCGAACAATTGGGTCAGCGCCATCGCCACCCTCCCGAAGAGAGTGGGATTGTTCTCGGGGTCATCGACAAAGAAGGTCAACACAGTGACCAGCATCGCCAGGGCACAAAATGACCAAAAGAGACCCATCAAGATGTACTTGCTACGGTTGCATCGGGCCACAATCGGAAGCCGAATGGACAATGGCGGAACAACGGATTTTCGAAAGGTTGGTATCCCAGGGATGATGATAACGTCATCCGTGTCGAGAGATGTTTCCATTGACGAGCCCCGGATTCGCTTGGGTCAAGCTCATCTTCATAGAGCGAAACTGATGAACGTTTTCGTCTCATGGTTTTTCAAATGCTATGAGTTCCTCTCATGGATGTGGGCGGCGTCGTGATCGATCCGTTCAGGCGGATAGGGCTTGTATAAGCGGTTTGACTGGATCGTTTCGGCCAATGAGGCTCGAAAGGTGTGATCCTTTCGCTTGCAGGAAGGCATGCAGGCCTTGCGGGTAGTCCGGCGCCACGGCGTGCTTGATCGAGGGGCGTTCACTCAAGGCTTTGCGCCAGGCTCGGACGAGCGGTTTGCCGTCAAGGATGCCGAAATCACCGATCCGGTCGAAGGCGTCCAGATAGCGGAAGACCGGACCGTAAACGGCGTCGACCAGCGAAAAGTGCTTGCAGGCGAACCAGGGTCCGCCGGGCTCGTCCGCCAGTTCGGCTTCGAGACGATCGAACATGACAGACAGCGCACTGGATTCGGCCAGGAAGCCGGCTTCGGTCGAGGCTGAGTAGAACCGGCCGATGGCGTTGAGGGTTGCCGAACCGAACTCGATCCAGGCGCGATGCCGGGCACGGAAATAGGGGTCGGCAGGGTGGAGGGGATTGGCCTGCGTCTCTTCGAGGAATTCGAGAATGACGGCCGATTCGAAGATCACCGTTTCCTCACCATTTCGCTGCACGCGCAGCAGCGGCACCTTGCCGAGTGGCGAGATCGCCTTGAACCAGTCCGGCTTGTTGGCGAGGTCGATGTCGACGCGCTCGAACGGCACGCCTTTTTCGGCCAGTGAAATCGCGGCGCGCTGCACATAGGGGCAGAGATGATGGCTGACGAGAATGAGCTTGTCTGTCATCTCAGTTCTCCAGACATAAGGCGTGTTTCATGGGAGTGGCTTTCCGTAGTTAATGCATTTGCATCTATGTAGATGCGAATGCATCGACCGTCAAGCTTGATGCAGATGCATCTATTGCCTATGCTGGGCCATGACCGAAAAAACAGCGCCTGCGCCCGAAGCCATCAAGGCCTGGGCTCGCCTGATGCGGGTATCGCGCCAGCTGATGGAAAGTGCTGAAGAGGCGTTGAAGGCCGATGGCCTGCCGCCGCTTGCCTGGTATGACGTGCTGCATGAGCTCGCCGAGGCGGGCGAGGGCGGGCTGCGGCCGTTCCAGCTCATCGAGCGCACCCTGTTCGCGCAATACAACATCTCGCGCCTGCTGGCCCGGCTCGAGGCCGACGGGCAGGTGGAGAAATTGCCGGTGGCCGATGACGGCCGTGGCCAGACCATCCGAATCACGGCCAAGGGCCGCGGGACGCGCCGCGATATGTGGGCTGTTTACGGGCGGTCGATCGCCGAACTGGTCGGCGCCAAACTTTCGGCGGATGAGCTGACCATGGTCTCGGCACTGCTTGGACGGCTGCGTCAGCCGCCAGCCAGCAATTAGGCGAGGCTTGTCGCGCGGCAACGCCCATCCAGTTGCAGATATTTTGCTCTCGTCCTCTTGCGCGCGGCCGCGGATTGCGCAATATGCCGAACCGTAACGTACGGTACGGCAAGCCGGAATGACTGGTGGCCCTGCCTTTCGAGAGAAGAGCGTGTTGCACATCGTGCCCGACATCGACACCGGCGAAGCGCTGACGGAGCGGCAGAAGGCCGTGCTCGACGCAGCGTTGCGGCTGCTGGTCGAGGAGGGCGACCAGCTGACCATGACCGCCGTGGCGCGCCGCGCCAGCTGTTCCAAGGAAACGCTCTACAAATGGTTCGGCGACCGCGACGGGCTGCTGACGGCGACGGTGCAGTGGCAGGCCTCGAAAGTGCGGGTAGCGCCGGTTGACGGCAAGGGGCTCGACCTTGCCTCGCTGACCGCAAGCCTCGAACGCTTCGCTTCCGACTGGCTTAAGGTGATCTCAAGCGACACGTCGATCGCGCTCAACCGGGTGGCGATCGGCCATGCCGGCCCAATCAGGCGCAAGGAGGGCAAGGACAATCTCGGCGCTGTGGTGCTGGAGAACGGCCGCTTCGCATTGGCCAAACGGCTGAAGCCGGTGCTTGAGGCCGGCCGACAGAACGGGCTTTTGGATTTCGCGGATGCCGAAACGGCGTTTCGTACCTTTTTCGGGCTGGTCGCCCGCGATGTGCAGATCCGTCTGCTGCTCGGCGACCGGCTGGAATTGACTGAGGCGGCGATCGGCGGCGATGCCGCGCGGGCGACGCAGCAGTTTCTCGCTCTTCACGGAGCAAAAACCGGGCCGCAAGGCCCTAGAGCCGGATGATTTCAGGTCAAGTCGACCTGAAATCTGAATCCGGCTCTAAATCAAGGAGATAGAGCATGATGTCGTCCGAAAACCGCTTCACACTTTTCGGCATCATGCTCTGATTTGTAAAAACGGGAAGGAAGACAAAATGCGCGTCTATTACGATCGTGATGCCGATCTCAATCTGATCAAGGGCAAGAAGGTCGCCATCATCGGCTACGGCAGCCAGGGCAGGGCGCATGCGCTCAACCTCAAGGATTCCGGCGCCAAGGAGATCGCCATCGGCCTCAAGGCCGGCTCGGCGACCGCCAAGAAGGTCGAGGCCGACGGGCTCAAGGTGATGAGCGTGGCGGACGCCGCCAAATGGGCCGACCTGATGATGATGGCAACGCCCGACGAACTGCAGGCCGACATCTACAAGAACGAGATCGCGCCGAACATCCGCGATGGTGCGGCGATCGCTTTCGCGCACGGCCTCAACGTGCATTTCGGCCTGATCGAGCCGAAGTCGACGGTCGACGTCGTCATGATCGCACCGAAGGGTCCCGGCCACACGGTGCGCGGCGAATACCAGAAGGGCGGCGGCGTGCCGTGCCTGGTCGCCGTCAACCAGGATGCTTCGGGCAATGCGCTCGACCTGGCACTGTCCTACGCCTGCGGCGTCGGCGGCGGCCGTTCGGGCATCATCGAGACCAATTTCCGCGAAGAATGCGAGACCGATCTGTTCGGCGAGCAGGTCGTGCTGTGCGGCGGCCTGGTCGAGCTGATCCGCGCCGGCTTCGAGACGCTGGTGGAAGCCGGCTACGCGCCTGAGATGGCCTATTTCGAGTGCCTGCACGAGGTCAAGCTGATCGTCGACCTGATCTATGAAGGCGGCATCGCCAACATGAACTACTCCATCTCGAACACCGCAGAATGGGGCGAATATGTCTCGGGTCCGCGCATCATCACCGCCGAGACCAAAGCCGAGATGAAGCGCGTCTTGAAGGACATCCAGACCGGCAAGTTCACCTCGGAATGGATGCAGGAATACCGCGCCGGCATGTCGCGCTTCAAGGGCATCCGCCGCAACAATGACGGCCACCAGATCGAGGAAGTCGGCGCCAAGCTGCGCGCGATGATGCCGTGGATTTCCAAGAACAAGCTGGTCGACAAGGCCAAGAACTAGGCGAAATCTTCGCGTCCGAAGACAAGCAGCTTCGAACAGTCAAAATCAAAACGGCGCCCAAACGGCGCCGTTTTCCCGTTCAGTCAATCAGCTCAGCTCAGCTCAGCTATAGGGCGACCAGCACTGCTGGCGCGGGCCACCATAGGGCTGGAACGTGTTGTCCCAGGCGCGATACGACCGGTAGCGGTTGTAGCACCAACGGACATGGGCGCTCGAAACCCGCTGCGTCCGGTAAGTTCGGTAGTAGCGGCGCGGCGGCGGCCCGTCATAGTAGTTGTAGTTGTTGTACATGCTGCCAAGGCCGAGTCCGAGGCCGAGGCCCAGAATCGCGGCGGCCGCACCATCATCGTAGTAACGGCCGCCACGATAATGATGGCGACCATGGCGCCAACGCCAGTCATCGCCGCGGTTCCAGTTTCCACCGTTCCAGTTGCGGTCACCGTTCCAGTGTCGACGGCCCCCGTTCCAGTTGCCCGACCGGCGCCATCTCCAATCATTGTTGAACTGACGGTCGTTGCCGCCGGCCCAGCTGTCGCGGACCGGCGTGACCGTTGGTGCCGCCGTGCTTGTCGGAATAGATAGATTCGGCTGCAGGATTGGTCCGGCGGCGGACGGCGCCGTGATGCCGGAAAAGATACCGAGGGCTATCAGCCCGGATTTGACCGTGGAGGAAAAGAGCGAATTCATTGCACTCTCCAAGAGTTACAGGCCCCGCGCCCGCCCGAGGAATGGGGCAACAATGGATGTTTGCATCTGAACGGCGGATGAACGGAAAGGTTCCGTCAACCATGGCGCGAATGCCCCCAGGACCAATCGATCTGCGCTGGTGGTCCTGCGAGCTTGTTTTCTCCAGCACTTGCGGGCAAAGGTCATGGCATGTCGCTGCGCCTTGCCACCTTCAATGTCGAGAACCTGATGAACAGGTTCGATTTTTCCGGCTACCGCAACCAGCTCAACGAGGATCGCACGCTGGCGCTGTACGATATCCGGAGCGAGGCGGAATACAGGATGCTGGAGCAGGCGCGTGCCATCGCCCAGTCCGACGACACGCGCCAGCTGACGGCGCTGGCGATCGCCGCCACCCGCGCCGACATCATCTGCATGCAGGAGGTCGACAATATCGAGGCGCTGAAGGCCTTCGAATACGGCTATCTGTTCAAGATGGTGGGGCAGGGCTACCGGCAGAAATACACCACGTCGGGCAATGATTCGCGCGGCATCGACGTTGCCGTGATGATGCGCAACGAAACCGCGCAGGGCCAGCCGATCGAGTTCGTGCGCATGACCAGCCACGCCTATGTCACCTACGAGCAGTTCGGGCTGCACACGCCGGAGCTTGAAACCCTCGGCAACCAGGCCAATGAGCGCATCTTCCGGCGCGACTGCCTGGAGATCGACATCACCGTGGGCGGCGTGCCGCTGACGCTTTACCTCGTGCACTTCAAGTCGATGGGCTCGCCGCGCAATGGGCTCGACGGGCGCGAGGCGACGATGCCGATCCGCATCGCCGAGGCGCAGGCCGTGCGGCGCATCATCGAGGAGCGTTTCGGTGGCGAGCATGCCGCCGACAAGCGCTGGGCGATCTGCGGCGACATGAACGACTATCGCCAGCGCGTGAAGATCGCCGGCGACGCGATCGACGGCTACCGCTTCGAAGTGGTCGACGAGGCCCTGTCCTGCATCAACGTGCTGACGGCGGGCGGCTTCTGCGAAAACGTCGTCGAGCGGCGGCCGGAGATGAACCGCTGGAGTTTCTACCACACGCGCGGACCGGAAGAGCGGCATCTGTGCCAGCTCGACTACATCCTGCTGTCGAAGGGGCTCGCCACCAGCAACGCGACGGCGGTTCCCGACATCATCCGCAACGGCCAGCCCTGGCGCACCATCTTTCCACCCGGCCAGGAGGTCGACCGCTTTCCGCGTGCCGGCTGGGACCGGCCGAAGGCATCGGACCATTGCCCGGTGGCCATCACCCTGGATATCGCGTGACGCATGAGTTTCGACCTGCCGCGCAATGTCATCCTGCCCGTCGATGCCGTCGACGTCCGGCTCGACCCTGGCCCGCATCCTTTCTCCAGGGATAATGCGGAGGCGATCACCGAGAACTGGCAGCGCGAAGTCGCCGTCAACCCGGCGCTGTTCGACGGCATGGTGGTGCTGCTGTCGCAACTCGCCTACCGCGACAATTGTCTCGTCGGCCGCTGCCATGCGGTCAACTATTCGACCTTCATGCTGTGGCGCAAACGGCGCGAGAATTCGGGCGCCGAGCATGCTTATGCCCATGCCATGCTGGTGGCCGGCGACAATGCGCTGGTGGCGATCCGCATGGGTTCACACACGGCTAACCCCGGCCGCGTCTATTTTGCCGCCGGCTCGTTCGAGCCGGTCGATTTTCGCGACGGGCTGGTCGATGTCGATTTCAACATGATCCGCGAGGTGCGCGAGGAAACCGGTCTCGACCTGTCAGGTGCGGAACGCGGCAAGCGCTACCACGCCATGTCGACCAACAGCGGCACGGTGATCTTTCGCCGCTACCACGCGACGGCGCTCGCCGACGAGATCGCCCGGCGCATCAGTGCCTTCGTCGCCACCGAGACCGAGCCGGAGATCGAGGGACCGGTGATCATCCGCCATGCCGCCGACTTGCCGGATGGGCTCTCGCCGCACATGAAGCCGCTGATCGAGTGGCATTTCGCAAACAGGAATTAAGGGCGCGTCTTGTTCTGCGCCGCCTTGCGATCGTTGCGGGCGGCGACGAGGAACAGGATAAAGCCGATGCCCAGCAAGCCGCCCATCGCCATCCCCATGGTCTGGCCGACGACTGCCTGGAAATCCGATGTGACGCGATCGGGATTGGCCATGCCGTAGCGGGCGAGATACCACCAGATGCCTGCAAGGAAGGCCTCGATGATAACCATCGCCAGGATCAGTCGCGCCTTCTTGCTCATCCGCTATTCCTCCACCCAAGGTGAATTGCCCTACCATCGCGAACAGTGCGACGACAGTGGCGAGGCCAGGTGGGAACGTTGAAGGCTGTGCAAAACCGGTCGGAGCGCTGGCCGCGTTTCCGACCGGGTCGCTCTATTCATGCCGCAGCGCCTCGATCGGGTCGAGCCTGGCGCCGCGCAGCGCCGGGAAGAAGCCGAAGACCATGCCGATCAGCGCGGAAAAGCCGACGGCGAGCAGGATGACCGCCGGGCTCGGCGCAAACGGGATGGTCAGCGTCGCCGCGGCGAGGCCGGCCAGCGCCAGGCCGATCAGGATGCCGATGATGCCGCCGAGCAGCGACAGCACCGTCGCCTCGACCAGGAACTGGATCAGGATGTGCTTTTCATGCGCGCCGATGGCCAGCCTGATGCCGATCTCGCGGGTGCGTTCGGTGACCGAGACCAGCATGATGTTCATGATGCCGATGCCGCCGACCAGCAGGCTGACGCCGGCGACCGCGCCCAGCATGCCGGTCATGGTGGTGGTGGCGCTGGCCATGGCGTCGGCGATCTGGGTCATGTCGCGGATGGCGAAATCGCTCTCGCGCTCGGGTGTGATGCGCCTGATATCGCGCAAGATGTCCTCGACGCGCGGCTGCAACTCGCTGGTCGGCGTGCGGTCGTCGGCGGCGATGTAGATATTGTCGATGTCGCGGTTGCCGGCGATGCGGCGCTGGTAGGCGTGCAGCGGCATCAGCACGACATTGTCCTGGTCCTGGCCGAAGCCGGTATAGCCCTTGGGCTCGAGCAGGCCGATGATCTTGCAGGAAGTGCGGTTGACGCGGATGATCTCGCCCTCGGGATCGCCGGCGCCGAAGAATTGCTGGCGCACCGTCTCGCCGACCAGGCACACGCCGGTGCCCGAGCGGGTCTCGGAATCGCTGAACGGGCGCCCGGACACCAGCTTCCAGTCGCGCGCGTCGAGATAGGCGCTGTCGGTGCCGGTGACGCCCGAGATCAGGCTTTCGGTGCCGAAGATGACACGGACCTGCTTCTGCGAGGCCGGCGAAATCGCACGGGCACCGGTCAGGTGCGCAACGAGTGCGGCCAGGTCTTTTTCGGCCAGTGGGCGCACCACCTGGTCGAGCCCGCCCGGAGCGCCGGGACCCGCCGGGCGGCCGGAGCGGACGACCAGCAGGTTGCTGCCGAGCTTGGAGATGTCGGCCTTGACCTTTTGCGTGGTGCCGGAGCCGATGGTGAGCATGGCAATGACGGCGGCAACGCCGATGACGATGCCAAGCAAGGTCAGGAACGAGCGCAGAACGTTGCGGCGGATCGAGCGGAGCGAGAGGCGGACGGTTTCCCAGATCATTGCGCCGTCTCCAGCCTCTTGGAATCGGAGGCGACGTGGCCGTCGAGGAAGCGGATGGTGCGTTCGGCATAGTCGGCGACGTCGGCCTCATGCGTGACCATGGCGATGGTCAGGCCAAGCTCGGTGTTGAGTCGGGTTAGCAGCTCCATGATCTCATGCGTGCGGGCGGTGTCGAGATTGCCGGTCGGCTCGTCGGCGACGAGCAGGGTCGGGCGGGTGACGATGGCGCGTGCGATCGCCACGCGCTGCTGCTGGCCGCCGGACAGTTCGGCCGGCGTGTGGTGTTCGCGGCCGACAAGGCCGACCTCTGCCAACGCCTGCATGGCAAGATCGCGGCGTTCGCGGGCGGCGACGCCGCGATAGATCAGCGGCAGTTCGACATTTTCAGCCGCCGTGGTGCGGGCCAAGAGATTGTAGCCCTGGAAGACGAAACCGACATAGAGGTTGTCGAGGCAGCCGATGATGTTCATCGCCGTCGACTTGCCGGAACCCGACGGCCCCATGATGGCGACGAATTCGCCACGCCTGATCGCAAGGTCGACGCCGGCCAGCGCGTGCACCTTGGCCTCGCCCTGGCCATAGCTCTTCCAGACCTTGTCGAAGGTGATGAGGGTCGCGCCCGCAGCCACGCTATCAGCTCCGCTGCTGCGACGCTGTGATGACCTGTGCGCCTTCGTCCAGGCCCGAAATGATCTCGGTCAGTTCGCCATCGGTGGAGCCGATCTTGACGTTGACCGGACGCGGGCGCCCATTCTCCAGAACGTAGAGCGTGCGCGAGCCATCGGTGGGCACCGCCGCGGCCTGGCGCTGGCGGTTGCCGCCGGGACGGCCCATACGGCCGGTGAACAGGTCGCTCAGGCTCCAGCCGCGAGCGGCCTGCTGGGCAGGACGATAGCGGAAGGCGGTCGCCGGCACGGTGAGCACGCCCTTGGCCTGCTTTGTGACGACCGAAACGGTGGCGGTCATGCCGGGCCGCAGCAACAGCTCGTTGTTGTCGACCTCCAGCCGCGCATTGTAGGTGACGACGCCGTCGGTGGTGACCGAGGCGTAGGAGATATCGCGAATCTCGGCATCGAACGGCCGCTCCGGGAAAGCATCCACCGTGAAGCGTGCATGCTGGCCGGATTTGACCGCGCCGATGTCGGCCTCGTCGACAGCCGCCACCAGTTCCATGTTCCTGAGATCGGCGGCGATGATGAACAGCACCGGCGCCTGCAGGGAGGAGGCGACCGTCTGGCCGGGATCGACCGAACGCGTCAGCACGATACCGTCGATCGGCGCATAGATGGTGCTGTTGGCAAGGTCGGTTTGCTGCGATTTCAGATCGGCATTGGCGATGGCGAGGTTGGCGGTGGCGCTGTCGAGCGCCGCCTTGGAGCGGTCGCGCGTCGCGGTCGCAGCCTCAAGCGATTGGTCGGTCGCCATGCCGCGCTTGGTCAGTGCCGCCGCGCGGATCAGCGCCTTTTCGTTCTCGGCGAGCGTTACCGCGGCGTCCTCGACATTGGCGGCCGCCGCCTTGGCGGATGCCTGCGCCCGTTCGATCTGCACCTGGAGTTTCGCGGTATCGAGGGCCGCCAGCACGTCGCCCTTCTTGACCTGCTGGTTCTCCTCGACCGAAACCGAGCGTATGATGCCGGAGAGCTGGCTGGAAATATCGACCTGGGTGAGCGGCTGCAACGTGCCGGTCGCCGACACCGCAACGGTGAGGTCGGCCTTGGTGGCAGGCATTGTGGTGTAGTCGATCTTGGCCGGCGAGCCCGCATACCACTGATAGGCGCCAAGCCCGGCAACGAGCACGATCAGCGCCAGCAGCGCATAGAGCCAGCCGCGCCGGCGCGACTTGCGCCGACCCGTTTTGTCGAGCCCGAGCGCCGTCTCGATGGCGGAATCCGATTCCGTCTTTGGCGGATTGACAATCTGGTCCACGCTGGACCCCTATAATGCGCAATGTCCCTATCTGTGCACAGATCAGGCTTACTGGTTCAAATATCAAATTAAATTTCGCCCATGTTGGGATTGAGGCAGGAATGAAAACCCGGAATTACTTGCTTTACGATGTGTTTACGACCGAGCGACTGGCCGGCAATCCCTTAGCCATCGTGCTCGACAGCAAGGGATTGGACACGGCCGCGATGCAGGCCATCGCGCGCGAGTTCAACCTGTCGGAATCGGTTTTCGTGCTGCCGCCGAGCAATCCGAAGCATAAAAACCGCATCCGTATCTTCACCCCCGACTATGAGATGCCGTTCGCGGGCCACCCGACCGTTGGCGCCGCGATCGCGCTGGCCGAACTGGCGGAAGAGGGCGGCGCCGGCATTTTCGTGCTGGAGGAAAATATCGGCCCGGTGCGCTGCGCAGTCAGCAAGCACGATGGCAACACCTTCGCCGAGTTCGACCTGGCAAAGCTGCCGGAACCGCTGGAGCTTGAGGCCGATCCGGAGGCGATCGGTGCTGCCCTTGGCCTGGCGCCGCATGAGATCGGCTTCGAGAATCACCGCGTCGCGTTCTGGTCGGCGGGCGTACCCTATGTGACCATTCCGGTTGCCAATCTCGAGGCGGCGGGCCGCATCCGGCTGGACAACCAGGCCTGGTCTGAACTGGCGCCGCGCAAGAGCGAGTGGGCCTTCGCCAGCCCCTATGTCTATTGCCGCGAGACGGTGAACCACGAATGCGCCTTCCATGTGCGCATGATCGTGCCCGGCACGCCTTCCTACGAGGATCCGGCGACCGGCTCCGCGGCTGCGGCCTTTGCTGGCGCCATCATGCATTTCGACGCGCCGACCGACGGTGTTTCGCAGCTCTGGATCGAGCAGGGGCTGGAGATGGGCCGGCCATCGCGCATCCGCCTCGAACTGACCGTGCAAGGCGGAAAACTGGCCTCGGCGCGCATCGGCGGCAATGCGGTCAAGGTGGCGGAAGGCAGACTGTTCGTCTGATCGCGGCGCTACGATCGTCATCCTAGGGCGAAGCAAGGAGGAAGCGACGCAGCGCAGACCCTAGGATCCATGCCGCGACCGTCCGGCTGAATACCGACGGTGCAGATTGAGCGCACCGCGCCTGCTGTTTTCTGCTCGCTAGCAGGACATGTTTTTCTGCGCCGTTGCGTTCTTCGGTTGACGTCCCGGCATGGATCCCAGGGTCTGCGCGACGGAGCTTCGCTCCTGCTTCGCCCTGGGATGACGAACCCCAGGAGCGATTTGTCGGGAAATGATTCCGGCAGGGCTGGACAGGACCGGTGGTGGCGGCTATATGCCCGCCAACGCCGGTTTTTGCCGGCCGAGTGGGTGCGTAGCTCAGTTGGTAGAGCAGCTGACTCTTAATCAGCGGGTCCACAGTTCAATCCTGTGCGCACCCACCAAATTTTCAAGAAATTGGTGGAAAGACCCTGAAAGCGAGACGCGTTTGACGCGTCTCGAGTGCTGTTCCCGACCCATTTCAACCGTGCCTGTCGTCGCAAGCACAGGTTGGCCCCAGAAGTCCTACTTCTCCGAGACCCCCGCTTCGGCAAAGCTTGCCATGCAGGCGTGGCACTCCAGCGCCGAGCGGACGATGTTGACGGCGAGGCAGGCGCCGGAGCCTTCGCCGAGCCGCATGCCGAGATCGAGCAGCGGCGGCAGGCCGAGCGCTTCGAGCAGGCCACGATGGCCTGATTCAGCCGAGACATGGGCCGCGATGGTGTGGGCGAGGCCGGTCGGGTGCAGCTTTGCCAGCGGGGCTGCGGCGGCGGTGCAGACGAAGCCGTCGAGCAGTACGGGTATGCCCAGATGGCGGGCGGCGAGCGTGGCGCCGAAGATGGCGGCGAGTTCGCGTCCGCCGAGTGCTGCTGCGACAGCAAGCGGATCGGCAAGGGCGGCGGCGTGTCGCTTCAGGCCGGCCTCGATGGCGACCACCTTGCGCTTCAGGCCGGCGTCGTCGACGCCGGTGCCGCGTCCTGTCCATTTTTCCGCGCCACCGCCGAACAGGGCTGCGGAAATGGCGGCCGCCGGCGTGGTGTTGCCGATGCCCATCTCGCCGAAGCAGATGAGGTCGAGGTCTTTCGTCACGGCGTCATAGCCGGTCGATACGGCATCGAGAAACGCCTTCTCGTCCATCGCCGGACCTTGGGTGAAATCACCCGTAGGATGGTCGAGATCGAGCGGAATGACGTCGAGTTCGGCGCCGGCCATGCGGGCAAGCTGGTTGATGGCGGCGCCGCCGCCGGCGAAATTCGCCACCATCTGCACGGTGACTTCCGAGGGATAGGCCGAAACGCCTTGCGCGGTGACGCCATGGTTGCCGGCGAAGACGAAGACTTTGACGCGGTCGAGTTTTGGCATGTCGCGGCCTTGCCAGCGCGCCAGCCATGCGGCGATCGTCTCCAGCCGGCCGAGGCTGCCTTGCGGCTTGGTCAGCGTGTCCTGGCGGCGGGCGACCGCATTGGCGGCCGCATCTCTGCCGGCCGGTAGGTCGAGGCAGGCGGCGCGCAATTCACTAAGCGATTTGAAGGACATGGGGGCAAAGTCTCCGAAAGGGAATCAGGCAAAAAGGAAATTAGGAAAGCGCTACCGAAGCGACGAGCAGCACCGCGATTTCGCTCGCCTGCTGCAAGGCGCCGATCGTGTCGCCGGTCTGGCCGCCGATCTGGTTGAGGCAAAGGGCACGAAAAGCGGCAAACAGCAGGCCAAGCAGGATGAGCGCGAAAACGGCGCCGCTGAGCCCGAGCAGGAGGAGCGGGATCGCGCCGAGCACGGCGCCGACGATGGCGGTTTCCTGCGAGACGGTGCCGGCATCGGCCGACAGGCCGTCGATCCGCGCCGAAGGCAGGAGATGCATGAAGGCGCCGAGCGCGCCGCGCGAGGCTGCGTGTGCGGCCAGGAGGGCGAAGAGGGCCTGAGTGGGATCGACGAATTCCGACAGCGCGCTCCAGCGGATGAGCAGCGACAGGCCCAACGCCATGGCACCATAGGCGCCGATGCGGCTGTCGCGCATGATCTCGAGTTTTTTACCGCGCGACTTGCCGCCGCCAAAACCGTCGGCGACGTCGGACAGCCCGTCCTCATGCAGACAGCCGGTGGTGAGCACGGTTGCGACAAGAGCAAGGGCCGCCGCCGGACCCATGGCAAGGCCGAACCGCTCCGCCGTGGCAAAGACGATGGCGCCGATCAGGCCGACGACGAGGCCCGTAACAGGGGCGGCCCAGATCGCGGCGGCAAGGCTGCGGCCGCGAAAATCGAAGACGGGCAGCGGCAGACGGGTGAAGAAGACCAGGCAGAGCGCTATGTCGTCGACGATTTGTCGCGGTGAAAGGGCCAAGTTCTTGAACTTCATGCTCTAGCCCCGCGCAATCGCATGGAAGAAGGTGCCGCTGACATGGCCGCGCCGATAGCCTGAGGCGCCGATAGGATTTCCCTGACCGTCGGCGAGGTAGGCCAACGGCTCGTCATTGCCGGTAGCGGTCATCTGCGCATAGTGGAATTCGTGCCCACGGATCAGCGCGCCGGCCGAGCCCAGCGGACAATCGGCGCGCAGCCGCGCCTCGCGATAGCCGAGATTCATCTTGCGCCTGGCGAAGCTGGTGGAATGGCCGAGCAGGCCGAGCATCGCATGCGTCTCGCCCGAAGCATCTTCCAGCGCTTCACCGAGCACCATGAAGCCACCGCACTCGCCATGGATTGGCTTCGTCGCGGCAAATTTTGCCATTCCGGCTCTGAAAATCTCTGCTGCAGCGAGCCGGCCGGCGTGAAGCTCGGGATAGCCGCCGGGCAGCCAGCAGACATCGCAGCCCTCGTCGGGCGCTTCGTCGGCGAGCGGCGAGAACGGGACGATTTCAGCACCCGCCCTGCGCCAGTAGGCGGCGACATGCGGATAGAGGAAGGTGAAGGCGGCATCCTCGGCCAGTGCGATGCGCTGGCCGGGAGGCGCCAGCGCGTCATCGAAACTGCCGGGCGCCGGGGTGAGGGGGGTCGCCAGGGCCATGATGGCATCGAGATCGAGCGACTTTTCGGCCATGTCGGCCAGCCGGTCGAGATGCGCCATCAGGTCGTCATATTCGCCGGCCTGGACGAGGCCGAGATGGCGCTCGGGCAGGTTGAGCGTGGGGTCGCGCAGGATGGCGCCAACCACCGGCAGGCCGATCGCCTCGATGGCGTCGCCCGACAGCCGGCGGTGGCGCTCGCTGCCCAGCCGGTTAAGCACGACGCCGGCCATGCGGACATCCGGATCGTAGGTGGCAAAACCCTTGGCGACGGCGGCTGCCGTGGTCGACTGGCCGGAGACGTCGAGCACCAGCAGCACCGGCAGTCCGTAGAGCCGGGCGAGATCGGCCGCCGAGCCGGTGCGCCCCGGCGAGGCCGGAATGCCGTCGAACAAGCCCATGGCGCTTTCGAGGATGACGAAATCGGTATCGTCGGCTGCCTGTGCGGCGAGCGCGTTGAGCAGCGACGGCGGCATCGCCCAACTGTCGAGATTGACGCCGGAAAGTCCCGTGGCGGCGGTGTGGAAGCCGGGGTCGATATAGTCGGGGCCGGATTTGGCGCCGCGCACTTTCAACCCACGCCGGGTGAGCGCGCGTAAAATGCCGATGGTGACGCTGGTCTTGCCGGAGCCGGAGCGCGGCGCGCCGATGATGATCGCGCGGGCCGTCATGCTTGTCCCGCCAGTGCCGCGCGCATGGCAACGATGCCGCCGACGACGATCAGCGCCGGCGAGGCGAGACCGGCGGCGGCCGCTTCCTCGGCGATGGTGGCGAGAGTGGCGACGACGGTTCGCTCCTGCGGTGTCGTCGCGGCGACGATCACCGCCGCCGGTGTCGACGGCGCCAGCCCGCCATCCAGCAGTGCCGCGGCGATGAGAGGCAGGTTGGCCATGCCCATATAGATGACGACAGGCTGGCCGGTGCGGGCGATTGCTGCCCAGTCGATATCGTCATCGGTGCCGGCGGCATGGCCGGTGGCCAGGATCACAGCCTTGTTGATGCCGCGCATGGTGGCCGGAATGCCGGTTGCGGCCAGCGCGCTGAGCCCCGATGTCAGGCCGGGCAGCACACGAAACGGGATCGCTTCCCGCGCGAGCGCCAGAGCTTCTTCGCCGCCACGGCCGAAAATATAGGGATCGCCGCCCTTCAGCCTGACGACGCGGCGGCCGTCGCGCGCCAGCCGCACCAAAAGGGCGGTGATGTCATCCTGTTTCATCGACGGTTTTCCGCCGCGTTTGCCGGCAAAGAAAAGCTCGGCCTTCTCGGCAACAGCAACGACATCCGATGAGACCAGCGCGTCGTAGACAACCGCATCCGCCTCGGCCAACGCCGCCAGCACTTCCAAGGTCAGGCAGCCGGGGTCGCCGGGGCCGGCGCCGGCCAGCCAGACATGGCCCGGTTCGAGCCGGCGCGGCTTGAAATTCAGCCGGGACAAGGCTTTTTCGAGCGTGGCGTTTTCGCCGGTATTTTTGGTGCTGCCGCTCACAATCCGTCCCGTCCGCGAAAACGCCGCTGGTAATGGGCGTCGTACAATGAACTCTCGCCAAAACCTTCCGCCGCCAGCGAGCGGCCGACGAAGATGATTGCCGTGCGCTCCATCGGGTCGGCGGCGAGCAGCGCCTCGATCGTCGCCAGCGTGCCGGTCAGCACACGCTCGTCCGGCCAGGAGGCGCGGAAGACGATCGACGCCGGGCAATCGCCGCCATAATGCGGTGTTAGCTCGGCGACGACGCGGTCGATGGCGTGGATGGCAAGATGAATGGCCAGCGTGGCGCCGGTGCGGCCGAAGCCGGCCAGCGTTTCGCCGGGCGGCATTTTTGACGCGCGGCCGGAGATGCGGGTCAGCACCAGGCTTTGCGCGATCTCGGGAATGGTCAGCTCGCGGCGAAGTGCTGCGGCAGCTGCGGCGAAGGAGGGCACGCCCGGCGTCAGCGTGTAGGGGATGCCATGTTTTTCCAGCCGGCGGATCTGCTCGGCAACGGCGCTCCATACAGACAGATCGCCGGAATGCAGGCGGGCGACATCATGGCCTGATTTGTGGGCCGCGACATATTCGGCCTCGATCTCGTCGAGCGACATCGGTGCGGTGTCGATCAGCCTTGTCCCCGGCGCGCAGTGCTGCAAAAGCTCGGGCGCGACGATCGAACCGGCATGCAGGCAGACCGGGCAGCTTGCCAAGAGTCTCGCGCCGCGCAGCGTGATGAGGTCGGCGGCACCCGGACCGGCGCCGATGAAATGGACGGTCATGGCGCATCTCCGCTGATGGCGATGGCGCAGGTGACCGGGCCGAGCACCGTGCGAGGGCCGAGCAGTTTTGCGCCGGTGCCGGCCACGGCAAGCGCGGACGCCTCGGAAACCGACGGCGTGCCGGCGAGTTCTTGCGAGAGGTTGCGCGAGGCGGCCCCCTCATCCGGCCCTTCGTGCCACCTTCTCCCCGCGGGGGAGAAGAGACTGGCGGCGACGCTGGTAGTCTCCTCTCCCCTAGGGGAGAGGTCGGCCGAGCGAAGCGGAGGTCGGGTGAGGGGGAGCGGCGATTCGGCGCCGGCAACATCCACCACTATAACGGGGAGGTCGAGTTTACGGCCGGCAGCGAAAATGGCCTCTTCGTTGCGTTTGAACTCGACAGTCGCCAGTGCTGACAGCGCCGTCATCGTCAGCCCATGCGCTTCGAGCGCGGTTTCGATCGCCGCAAGCACGTCCTCGACACGCACGCCCTTTCGGCAGCCTATGCCTGCGACCATCATGGCTTCACCCAGCTCCATTGCGTGACCGGCATGGCCGGCCGCCAGGCCTGCATCGAGCCAACCGGCGAGGCCCGGGAGATGTTTATCCGCGTGAGATCGCCGCCGAGCTTCGTATGCTGGGCAAGAAGCAGGGCTTCCATCTCCAGCGTCACCGCGTTGGCCACAAGACGGCCGCCGGTGCGGAGCGCCTTGATGGCTGCGTTCAAGACGCCGGTGTCGCTGCCGCCGCCGCCGATGAAGATCGCGTCAGGCGTATCCAGTCTGGCAAGCGCCTTGGGTGCCGCGCCTTCCACCACGACAAGGCCGGGAACGCCACAGGCGGCGGCGTTGTGGCCAATGCGGGCGGCGCGGGTCGCGTCGGCTTCGATGGCAATAGTGCGCATCGAAGGGTGGGCCAGCATCCATTCGATGCCGATGGAACCGGAGCCGGCGCCGATGTCCCACAGCAATTCGCCGCGCCTCGGCGCCAGCGCCGACAGGGTGATCGTACGGATTTCGCGCTTGGTGATCTGGCCGTCATGGTCGAACAGATGATCGGCAAGGCCAGATGTGAGCGGCAGCACGCGCGCGTCGGGACCAGATTCAACTTCGACCGCCAGCACGTTGAGCGGATTGATGTTTTCGAGATCGAAGGCATCGGCACGCGCCGAGCGCTGGGTCTCGTTCGGCCCGCCCAGCGCCTCCAGGATCGTCAGCCGCGACGCGCCGAAGTCGAGTTCCGTGAGCAGGCGCGCAATTGCGGCGGGGGCCTCGGCGTCCGAGGTCAGTGCTAAAATGCGCGCGCGTGGCTGCAGCAGCGGCCGGATCAGGTCGAGCGGACGGCCATGCAGCGAGACGGTTTCGATGTCCTGCAGCGCCCAGCCAAGCCGGGCGGCCGCAAGCGAAACAGCTGATGGCGCGGGGATGACATGCATCTCTTGTGCCTTCACCTTGCGGGCGAGGGTGGTGCCGACACCATGGAAGAACGGATCGCCGGAAGCGAGCACGCAGACGCGCCTGCCGGCCAGCGTCAGCACATCAGCCATCTCGGCATCGAAAGGAACCGGCCAGGGGCGGGCCTCGCCCTTGGCGAAGGACGCGACCAGCGCCAGGTGCCGCTTGCCGCCGAAGATGATCTCCGCCTGGGCAATCCGCTGCTTGGCCTCGTCGCCGAGACCCGCTAAACCGTCCTCGCCGATACCGATGATGGTGAGCCATTTGGACGTTGGCTGATTTTTTGACATGTCGCGCCGCCCCTCATCCGCCTGCCGGCACCTTCTCCCCGTATAGTGACGGGGAGAAGGGGGAAGCTCCGACGCTGACGCCCCCCTCTGCCCGTTCTTCACGGGGAGAGGGTAAGGGTGAGGGGCAGCGCCGACGGGGTTCAACATGGTGCAAATGAAGAAAATTCTGATCCTCGGCGGCACCACCGAAGCCCGGCAACTGGCCGGGAAGCTGGTGGCGCGCGTCTCGGTCATGCTGTCGCTGGCCGGCCGCACCGAAAGCCCGGTCGCGCAAGGCGTGCCGGTGCGAAGCGGAGGCTTTGGCGGTGCCGAAGGGCTGGCCGCTTATCTCAGGGAAACAAGAACCGATCTGCTGATTGACGCCACGCATCCCTATGCGGCGCAGATCTCCGCCAACGCCGCGCAAGCCGCGCGCATCGCCGGCGTGCCGATCCTTGCCCTGCGGCGCGCCGGCTGGGAGCCGGTCGAGGACGACCGCTGGACGCAGGTCGATACGTCTGGCGAGGCCGCGCCAGCGCTTGGACTGGCGCCGCGCCGCGTTTTTCTGGCTCTTGGCCGGCAAGAGGTAGCCGCCTTCGAGGCAGCACCGCAGCATCATTATCTCATCCGCAGCGTCGATCCCGTCGAGCCCAAGCTGGCCGTGCCCGATGCCGTCTATCTCTTGGCTCGTGGCCCGTTTCGCGAGGCGGAGGAACGCGCGCTGCTCGAAAGGCATCGCATCGATGTCGTCGTGTCCAAGAACAGCGGCGGCGCGGCGACCTATGGCAAGATTGCCGCGGCGCGGGCGCTTGGCATCGAGGTGGTCATGGTCCGCAGGCCGGCCTTGCCGGATGTGCCCTCGGCTGAAACCGTCGAAGCCTTGGCCGCGATGGTCGATCATTTCGTCGAGCCCGCTGCCGAACGCGGCGTGTAGACCAGCGCGGGCTTTTCACCGCGCTTGATGATCCGGGTTTCCGGCGAGCCGATGATGATGCAGGTCGCCATGTCGGCCTTTTCAGCCTTGACATCGGCCAACAGAGTGACCTCGATGCGCTCGTCGGGGCGGCCGGCGGCGCGGCCGAAAATCACCGGCGTGGTGCCAGGCAGGATGGCAGTGAGGCACTCGAAGGCGCGGCCAAGCTGCCAGGGGCGTGCCTTGCTGATCGGATTGTAGAGCGCGATGACGAAGCCGGCGCCGGCCGCCGCCAGCAGGCGCAGTTCGATCAGCTCCCACGGCTTCAGATTATCGGACAGCGAGATGGCGCAGAAATCATGGCCGAGCGGCGCGCCGATGCGGGCGGCAACCGCGAGCATGGCGGTGATGCCGGGCACGACGGCGACATCGACCGCGCGCCATTCGGTCGGACCGGCCTCGATCGCCTCGCAGACGGCGGCCGCCATGGCGAACACACCGGGATCGCCGCCGGAAACCACGGCGACATCATGGCCCTGTGCGGCTTTGTCCAATGCGTCCTTGGAGCGGGCGAGTTCTTCGCGGTTGTCGGAAGCGACGCGGGTCTGGTCCTGGCGCAACTCCAGCCTGTCGAGATAGGGCTTGTAGCCGTAAAAGAATTTGGCCTCGGCAACAGCACGGCTGGCTTCCGGCGTGACCTGATCGGCATTGCCGGGGCCGAGCCCGATGACGGTGAGACGGCCGCTCATACTTGACCTCCCGAAATGCCGGGGCGGCCGGACCAGCCGGCGACCAGCACGATGGCGAAGTAGGGCGCCTTGTCGTCCTGTTTGTCGGCAAGCTTCATCGACACGCTGCCAGCCATGGTGCCGCGCTCGACATAGACGGCGCGCGACAGCTTGGCCGTAGCTTCCAGCGCCCGCCTGATCTTGGGCAGGTTGCGGCCGACCTTCATGATGACGGCGGCATCGGTGTCAGCCAATCGGCGAGTCAGCTCGAACTCGCTCATCGTGCCGGGCAGAACCGTCAGCACATCGTCGCCCTGGACGATCGGAACACCGGTCTGCGACCAGCAGCCGGACATGGCGGTGACGCCGGGGATGACTTCGGTCGGGAAGCGATGGGCGAGGCGCACATGCAGATGCATGTAAGAGCCGTAGAAAAGTGGATCGCCCTCGGACAGCACGGCAACCATTTTTCCAGCTTCGAGGTGCTCGGCGACCTTCTCGGCCGACTCCTCGTAGAAAGCCGTGATCTGCGAGCGGTAGTCGTCGTGATCCTTGTCGATTTCGGTGGTGACGGGATAGAGCAGCGGCAGTTCGGTCATTTCTGGGCGGAACTGCGCTTCGACGATGGCGCGCGCGTTGCTGTTGTTCCCGCGCTTGGCGAAATAGGCCACGACATCGGCTTCCGCCAGGACCCGCGCGGCTTTCAGCGTCAGCAGTTCGGGGTCGCCGGGACCAGTGCCGACGCCGACAAGACGACCTTTGGCAAGCGCGTTCACAGGCCGGGCCTCGCCAATGAATTGAGCGCGGCGGCGGTCATGGCGCTGCCGCCAAGCCTGCCACGCACGATGGCGTAGGGAACGCCGTAGGAATTCTCGGCCAGCGCATCCTTGGATTCGGCCGCACCGACGAAGCCGACCGGCATGCCGATGATGGCCGCGGGCTTTGGCGCGCCATCGCGCAACTTCTCCAGCAGATAGAAGAGTGCGGTCGGCGCATTGCCGATGGCGACCACCGAGCCCGCCATGCGCTCGCCCCACAGGTCGATCGCGGCAGCCGAGCGGGTGTTGCCGATCTCCCTGGCGATGTCGTGCGTGCGCGGATCGCGCAAGGTGCAGATCACCTCGTTGCCGGCCGGCAGCCTGGCGCGGGTGACGCCATGCGAGACCATTTCCGCGTCACAGAAAATCGGCGCGCCAGCCGCTAGAGCGGTGCGCGCTGCGGCAACGAAATCGGTGGAGAAGACAAAGTGCCTGGCGGCCTCGACCTGTCCGCAGGCGTGGATCATGCGGATGGCGACATCGGCCTCGGCTTCGGAAAAGCGCGACAGATCAGTCTCGGCGCGGATGATGGCGAAGGAGCGCTCGTAGATCGCCGTGCCGTCATGGATGTAGTCGTAGGCGGCCATGCTCATTTCCGTTTTTCAGTTTGGGCCTGTCGGTAAGCTTCGGCGATGCCGGCCGGCCCGAGCCTTGTCAGGCAAGCGGCGGCGGTTTCGCCTTGATATCGTGCGCTGCGGATCATCGCCACGACGCGGCCGATGCCGCGCGCGGCGTCATAGCCCGGCCTGTAGCCGGCAGGAAGGGCCTTTGCCGTCGCGTTCACGACAAGTCCGGCTCCGTTTTCGCCGCCGACTATCGTCAGCGCCGCCGGACCGGGATGGGCGCAGCCCTTGGCGCAGCCGGAGATGTGCAGCGTGAAGTCGAGACTATCGGCGTTTTCAGCGGCAATCGCCTCGGCAATGTCGCGCGTAGCGATCCGGCCGGAGGCGCAGGCCGGCGTGCCAGGGCAAGCGGCGATGCGGGTGCGCGGGTCGGCGGCAGAGGTGACGAAGCCGAGGGCGGCTGCGGTGTGCTGGAGCGATGGGTTGGCGGCGGTTGGTTGACCAAGGAAGAGCAGGGCGCGGGCGGGGGCGAGGCGGATTTCGGTGGTGCCGTGGGCGAGGGCGCTTCGAGCGAGCGCGATGATCTTGTCCGCCGGCATGCTGCCATAGGGGAGGGCGATGCCGAGGGCGATGGTGTTGTTTAAGGGGAAAAGACCGATGGGTTTGCGCGAGGCGCCCCCCTCTGTCCTGCCGGACATCTCCCCCTCATGGGGGGAGATCGGCAGCTTCGACGCCGGCTTTTTCTTAACAACACCGGAGATTGGCGAAACCATCTGTGACATCGCAATCTCCCCCCTTGAGGGGGAGATGTCCGGCAGGACAGAGGGGGGCGCCGTAGAGTGCCAACCTGCGAGAGACGCCAACTGCCTCTCCGAAAGATCCCTCGCATGGGCCTCGCGGCCTTTCTCGGCGATCATTCTTAAAGCCGCGACGGCGATAACGCGAGCCGCACCTTCATCAGCAAACGCTAGCGCCTTCGCACTCTGCCCGTCACCCGCGACAGACACCCGCCACCGAACTCCCCCATCGATCCGCATTGCAGCAAGCCGCACATCGGCCGTCACCGAATCCAGCCCAAGCTGCCCGCCGCCATCGACCACGACCGAAACCTTCGGCCCCAGCCTCTGCGTCAGCCCAGCCTCGTCAATCGCCGTCCTGATCCGTTCAGCCAAAGCCCGCGGATCGGCGATCTCCTGTGGATCAATGCCGGCCAGCGGTCCGGTCTCGACTGGAACGCCGGTGCGAACGGAGATGCCCAGCGCATCGACCTCCGCCGCCAGCAGTGCCGCGCTGTCCACCGTCAGGCCGCGTATCTGCAGGCTGCCGCGCGCGGTGACCTCCATGATGCCGTTGCCGTGCCGCAAGGCGGATTCGGCTAACCCGATCAAAAGCTTCGGCGACAATCCTCCAGAAGATGGGCCTCCAGCAACCGGGTTGAGCCGCACCAGCAGGCCGTCGCCGGTCTGCATCGGCGCGGACAGGGCGGGGCAGGCGCCGCGACGCGAGAAGGCGTTCATGCCGCCACTCCAAGCGCTTCTGCCTCGGCAATCAGGGCTGCGAGATCGTCGTCGATGGAATTGCGTAGGGGATGCCAGAGGCCACGCCGGCGCGCCGACAGCAAGCGCTCGGCGATGACTTTGGCAGCGGCGGGGTTCTCGCGCAGGATGAAGGCGCGGACCATGGGATGGCCGACATAAGCATCATGTACCGCCTCGATCAGCGTGCCTGAAATGGCGTGCGTGGTTTCGGCAAAGCCGACCAGCCGGTCGACCGTTTCGGCGAATTCGGAGGCGCCGCGTGGGCCGTGGCGCATCTGGCCTGATATGAAGCGTGGATTGACCGCGCGAGCACGTACAACGCGCGATACGGCCTGACTGATCGAGCGGGGCTTCGGCTTTTGCGGGTCCGTTGTGTCGAGCACGATGACGTCGGCATTCCTGCCCAGCGTTGCCAGGGCGGCCGAAAAGCCACCGATGAAGGCGACATCGGCGGAGCCTTCGAGGATGTCGCGGCCGGGGTCGTCGCCGGTGTGGACGAGAAGATCGGCTTCGGCGATGCGGCCCTCGAAGGCGCCGGGCACCGAGACGCCTTCGCCTTCTGCGCCGCCATAGGCATGCGAGGTGGCGTCGAGATAGGCGCGGCCGATCTCTTCGCGCGCCGCCCAGTCGCCGGAGGACATGAGATTCTCGACCCCGGCGCCGTAGGTGCCGGGCGAGGTGCCGAAGATGCGCGGGCTGATCTTGCCGTCGGCACGGGTTTTTGCCGCGAGCGGGTTTTCCGTATCGTCCTCGTCTCGGGCGGCAACGGCGTTGGCGGCGGCATCGATCAGCGCGATCTGGGTCGGGAACATGTCGCGGAACAGACCTGAAATACGCCAGGTGACGTCGACGCGCGGGCGGCCGAGCGTGGCTGGCGGCAGCACCTCGATGCCGGTGATGCGGCCGGTCGCAGAGTCCCATTGCGGCCGACAGCCCATCAGCGCCAGGCCTTGTGCGATCTCCTCGCCGCCGGTGCGCAGCGAAGCCGAGCCCCAGAGATCGATGACCAGCGAGCGCGGCCAGTCGCCATGCGATTGCATATAGCCGCGCACGACCTCTTCCGCCGCTGCCTTGCCCAGATCATAGGCGGTCGGCGTCGGCATGGTGCGCGGGTCCGACGTGAACAGATTGCGGCCGGTGGGCAGCACATCAGTGCGACCTCGCGCGGGCGCGCCGGCCGGGCCGGCCTTGACGTGGCGGCCATCGAGCGCCGCGAGCAGCGCTGTCTTCTCTGCTTGCGCGCTTTGGCGGCGCATGGCGTCGGGCTCATCCTCCGGAGCACGGCCATAGATGTGCAGCCCGTCCTTGATGGCGAAATCCTTGAGGTCGCAGAGCCAGGCGTCGATGCGGCGCAACGCTTCATCTGGCGCATCGGTCCTGGCGACGCCGGCTTCGGAGGCGAGGCCGGTCTTTTGCGCGGTGTCGACGATCAGCTTGGCCAGGCGGTCGCGGCGGCGACGGTCGAGCCCGTCGGCCTGGGCATATTCGTCGACCAGCCGCTCGAGCGTGTGCTGATCCTCATCCAGCCCGGCACCGGTCAGTGGCGGCGGCAGATGGCCAAGGGTGACGGCGGCGATGCGCCGCTTGGCCTGCGCTGCTTCGCCGGGGTTGGAGACGATGAAGGGATAGATGACGGGCAG
This sequence comes from Mesorhizobium sp., assembly GCA_004017275.1. GTDB lineage: Bacteria > Pseudomonadota > Alphaproteobacteria > Rhizobiales > Rhizobiaceae > Mesorhizobium. The sequence goes on from SAKE01000014.1 coordinate 143,676, forward strand.
CGGACCGGTGACGATCTCGGGAAAGCAATTTTGCGACAACGCGACGGTCTTGCCCGGCAGCCATTCCAGCGTGCCATGCGCGCCGACATGGACAAGCGCATGGACGCCGAGCGATTTGCGCAGCCACAGGCCGAAGGCAAGCAACGCATGGCGCGGGGGGAGCGTCGGGTCGTGGTAGTCGGCGCGGCGATCGGCCGAGCGGCCGCGGTCGGGGGCGAGGGCGATGGTGACGTTGCCGAAGGTGGCGGCGCGGAAGGGGAAGTGTTTTTTGCTTGATAGCGAAGGTTTGCGCGAGGCGCCCCCCTCTGTCCTGCCGGACATCTCCCCCTCAAGGGGGGAGATTGCGCTGTCATTGCCGGTTTCGCCAATCACCAATGTTGCGGAAGGGGGCGGAGCGTCGAAGCTGCCAATCTCCCCCCTTGAGGGGGAGATGTCCGGCAGGACAGAGGGGGGCGCCTCGCACAGACCCGTCTCATCCTCCTCCGCTTTGCCCCAAGCGGCTTCGACCGCAAGGATTGCTGCGGTCGGCAACTCTGTCGAGAAGGCAATGTAGTTATCTAAGGCCAAGCCATGCCCGCCCCGCTCAAGCAGCCCCAGCAATTCCCGCGGCGTCTCCGGAATCCCCTCAACGCCATAGCCCTGCTCCTTCAGGTCATGCAGCATGGCCAGCACGCTGGACGGGACATCCAAGCCCACGGCATAGCCGGTTCGACCCGGCGCACTGGGATAATCCGGGATCAGAATGGCCAGCTTGCGCCCGGCGCGGGGCGTCTCCTGCAGGCGGATGAAGGCCGCAACGCGTTCTGCTACCTGCGCCATACGATCCGGCTCCGGCCGGTTGGCGAAGGCGCGATGGCCAAGCGCCGGATCGGTCTCGCTCTCGCCTTTGAAGGAAATGGCGCCGGCGAGGATGCGGCCGTCGAGCTCGGGCAGCACGACATGCATGGCGAGGTCGGCGGGCGCCAGGCCGCGCTGGTTGTTCTCCCAGGTGTCGCGGCGGGTGGTGGCGACGATGACCTGGAAGACAGGCACGCCGGCGCGGTCGAACAGGGTTTCAATGCCGGGTTCGGCGCCGGACGCGAAAGCGGTCGCGGTGATGATGGCGGCGGGTTTCAGGGAGACCAGTGCTGTTTCCACGAAGGCCAGGGATGCCGGGTCCTTGAGGCTGGAGACGAAGATTGGAACCGGGGCGATGCCGCGCTGGCTGAGCGCTTCGACGAGTGCATCGATGGGCGCGACATCGGCGGCCAGAAGCATCGAACGGTAGAACAGGATGGGGACGACAGGAGCGTTTACGCTGTCAACGCCGAGTTCCGTCACACCCCCCTCTGTCCTGCCGGACAGAGGGGGGTGTGAAGGATCGCTACCTTTCATCTGAGCTTCGAAAGCGCTCAGGTCGTCAACGACGCCACGTCTTGGTTCATAAAACCCAGCCTTCGGCACTGAGACCGGCGCCGAAATCGTTGCATCCTGCCCAGCCAACCGCGCCAGCCGGTGCACCAGCGCGCTCATATTCGCCGGGCCGCCCTCGCGGAAATAGTCGAGCAGGCCATCCAACTCCTGGCGCGGCAGCGTCGAGGCTTCGATCAATCTGAGATCCTCGTCGCGGCATTCGCCGGGCAGCAGCACCAGTTTTATGCCGCGTTCGCGGGCGACCGAAGCTAGCTGGTCGCAGCCATAGCGCCACCAGTCGTAGCCGCCGAGGATGCGCACGAGGATGATCTTGGCATGGCGGGCGACGCTGTCGACCCAGAGGTCGACAGACATCGGATGCCGCAGGTCACGCAAAGCGGCTAGCCGCATCGAGGGCAGGCGACCGGCGTCGGCCTTCCACGCCGCCGCCAGTCCAGCCAGATCGCTGTCGGTGAAGGACAGCGCCACGATATCCGCCGGCGTCTGCCGCAGATCGACCGGCTCGGCGAGGTCGTCGAGCGAGGCGGATGTCGTGGTGAGGATGTGCATCGCGGCCCGTATCCGAAATCAGCCGGCGAGTATACGTTCGATCGCCGGGCGGTTCAGCCCCTTGAGGCCGATGACGACAAGGCGCGATCGGCGGTCGTCCTGCGCGGTCCAGGCGCGGTCGTAATAGTGATTGATGCGCGGCCCAACGGCCTGCAGCAAAAGCCGCATCGGCTTGCCGCCGACTTCCACGAAGCCCTTCACGCGAAGTACATTCTCTTCTTCGGCGACGGTGGCGACGCGTTTTGCCAGTTCGTCGGGATTGGCGATCGAGGCAATGTCGACGATGAACGTGTCGAAGTCGTCATGCTCATGGTCGAATGCACCATCATGATGGGACTTGCGGTTCTCGATGTCGTCCTCGACGGCGAGACCGAGGCCGAGCAGCACGGAGGGATCGACCTTGCCATGGGAGGTCGGCACGATCTTCACCGCGCGGGCGGAGTGTTCGCCAATGATGGCAATGGCGCGAGCCGAGCCGGCGGCGTCCATCAAATCGCTCTTCGACAGGATGATCAGGTCGGCGCAGGCGATCTGGTCTTCGAACACCTCCTCGACCGGATCGTCGTGGTCGAGGGTCTCATCCTCGGCGCGCTGCGCCTGCAAGGCATCCATGTCGTTGGCGACGCGGCCCTCGGCCAGCGCTAGCCCGTCGACCACGGCGATGACGCCATCGACCGTGACGCGGCTCTTCACGCTCGGCCACTGGAAGGCTTGCACCAGCGGCTTGGGCAAAGCGAGGCCCGAGGTCTCGATCAGGATGTGGTCGACCCTCGGCGTCAGCGCGAGGATCTGGTCGAGCGCCGGCACGAAATCGTCGGCGACGGTGCAGCAGATGCAGCCATTGGCCAGTTCGACGATGTTTTCTTCCGGACAGGTGTCGATGCCGCAGCCCTTGAGGATCTCGCCGTCGATGCCGATGTCGCCGAATTCGTTGACGATGATGGCGATACGCTTGCCGCCGGCGTTTTCCAGGAGATGGCGGACCAGCGTCGTCTTACCGGCACCGAGGAAGCCGGTGACGACGGTGCAGGGGACGCGAGCGACGGAAGCGTTCATGATCAGTCCTTCAACAGGTCGAGGGGAGGGATGCGGGCAACGAGGCCACGCTTGAGGCTATCGGGACGGCCACGCCACGGGATCAGGCCATCGGTCGAGGTGGCGAAGAGCTTTGCGCCGGTGATGAGGTCGGCGCCGCTGGTCGCTGTCAGGTCGCCGAAGACATAGCTCCAGCAGCCGTCGCGCAGGATGGCGGCGCTGAGCCGCCGCTTGCAATTGCCGAGGCATTCGACGCTGCGGATGCGGATGTCTTCGCCGGATGCGGCGCGGCGCGTATCGTCCGCCAGCAGTTCGCCTGCGCGGGGATGGGCGTCGGAGCCGGTTTCATCGCGGCAGGAGGCGCAGACGATCACCGTGACGCCGGCCAAGGCATCACTATGACCGGACGAAATATCCGCTGTGCCAGCCGAAAAACTGCTGTCGTGGTCCAAAGATCGGGCTCCTTGCCCGGAAACCCGCCGGGCGATCGGATTCTACAGTCGCAGACGGCAGGTCTCCTGGCTCGCGAGTCATCGCCTTGGGTAGCCGCCTTCCCGGGAATTCCCAGTGGCTTTCGGCCTTGGCTCTTCGCTTACAGTTGCGGGGACAGCCGCGGATTTGGGATTTTGTCCCGCACCGCATTCCCTCTTAGCCCTTGCCGTTGCGGGCAAGGGACCATCTGGAACCGGATTTAGGCTTTTGCGGGCAGCGGTGTCAACGCGAGCTTACGACACGGCGATGTCGGCCAGCGCTGGACCCAGACTGCCGGCTGGGGTCACTTCGATGCTCTCGAGGCCGAGCCAGCCCTGCATCTGCTTCAGTTCCTCGAACAGTCGAGCGGCAGTCTCTAGCGGCGCACCGCGCTCCGCATAGGCCGCATGGACGCGCAGCACACTAGCGGGACGATCGGCCTTGAGGTCGACGCGCGCCACGATCCGGTCGCCGAGCAGGAACGGCAGCACATAATAGCCATATTGCCGTTTGTCGGCCGGGGTGTAGATCTCGATGCGGTAGTGGAAATCGAACAGCCGCTCGCTGCGCGAGCGCTCGAAGACGACCGGATCGAACGGCGCCAGCAAGGCGCGGGCCTCGACCTTGCGTGGCAAACGGGCGTCTTTGTGAAGATAGGCCGGCTTGTCCCAGCCTTCGACACGCACCGGCAACAGCTCGCCTGTTTCAACCAGCTCCTCCAGCCGGCCCTTCATGTCGGCTGGCGACAGGCGAAAATAGTCGCGTAAATCGCCTGATGTCGCCACGCCGTGGGCGCGGGCGGAAATGCGCAGCAATTCGCGATGCGCGTCCTCGGCGGCCGGCACCGGCAGATCGAGGATCGCCTGCGGCAGCACGCGCTCGGGCAGGTCATAGAAGCGCTCGAAACCGCGACGGTGCGCCGTGGTGATGCGGCCGGCCCAGAACAGCCATTCGAAGGCATGCTTGGCGTGGCTCCAGCCCCACCAGCCGCCCGAGCCTTTCTGGCCTTCGAGCGCTGAAGCGGCGATCGGGCCGCGCTCGGCGACCTGGCGGTAGATCTCTTCAATATAGGCGGGGTGTTCGCGGCCCCATTTGGCGAGGCCCAGATACATTTCGTCGCCACCCTCGGCGCGTTGCATGCGCCAGCGCATCAGCGGGTATGTCTCGACCGGCAGGAAGGAGGCCTCGTGCGCCCAGTATTCGAACACCGTGCGCTTGCGCGTCACGGCCGCGTTGTCGAGCAGGGCGAGCGGGTAGGGACCAAGGCGCGAATAGAGCGGCATATAATGAGCGCGCACCACCGCGCTGACGGAATCGATCTGCAGCAGGCCGGTCCGAGAGAGCACGCGGGCAAAATGCCGGCGGTCCGGCGTGCCGACTGGGCGGGAATCGAGAAACCCTTGGGCGGCAAGCGCGATGCGCCGGGCCGTAGGGAGCGAGATCTTTTCCTTCATGCAGGCATCACTTTGAAGTGTTTTGACCGAGGGTTCAGATGGGTGATTCCAGTCCATGCTAGCAGGGTTTTGGCGGCAACCCTGTCAGGAGAGAAAAGTGGAGTAAAAAGAGAAGGAAATCAAACAAGAGCGGATCGGACCAGTTTCCCCGGATATGCCGTCCAGGTCAGTGTTTTGAACAATGTTTGACTTGCTTCGCCGGAAGTGCTGCGCTAACCCTCGCCGCGTTGCAGCATAGGCCCTTAAAACGGTTCAGCGGTTAAACTGTCACGCTTCCGCAGTAGGGTCCGGTGCTGTAATCAAAGTGGATTGGCGCCAACGGAAAGCCGAGCATGAACGCACTTCTAAGCTCATACCTGCCCATCGTCCTGTTCATAGGCGTGGCGCTGGTTGTCGGCCTGGCGCTGCTGGCCGCACCCTTCCTGGTGGCTTACCGCAATCCCGATCCCGAAAAGCTTTCCGCCTACGAGTGCGGTTTCAACTCGTTCGACGACGCCCGCATGAAATTCGACATCCGCTTCTACCTGGTGTCGATCCTGTTCATCATCTTCGACCTGGAAGTGGCCTTCCTGTTTCCGTGGGCGGTGTCGTTCTCGAAGGTCGGGATGCTCGGTTTCTGGTCGATGATGGTGTTTCTGGCGGTGCTGACCATCGGCTTTGCCTATGAATGGAAAAAAGGAGCGCTGGAATGGGATTGAACGACAGTTCAGGCACCCTCGTCGCGCCGAAGCCCAAAGGTATCATCGATCCCAGCACCGGCAGGCCGGTGGGTGAGGACGATCCGTTCTTCCTCGAGATCAACAACGAGCTGGCCGACAAGGGCTTTCTCGTCACCTCGACGGAAGCACTGATCACCTGGGCGCGCAGCGGCTCGCTGATGTTCATGACTTTCGGCCTCGCCTGCTGCGCGGTCGAGATGATCCACACCTCAATGCCGCGTTACGACTCGGAGCGGTTCGGCGTTGCGCCACGCGCCTCACCGCGCCAGTCCGACATCATGATCGTCGCCGGCACGCTGACCAACAAGATGGCGCCGGCGCTGCGCAAGGTCTACGACCAGATGCCGGAGCCGCGCTACGTCATCTCGATGGGCTCGTGCGCCAATGGCGGCGGCTACTACCACTATTCCTATTCGGTGGTGCGCGGCTGCGACCGCGTCGTGCCGGTCGACATCTACGTGCCCGGCTGCCCGCCGAGCGCCGAAGCGCTGCTCTACGGTATTCTTCTCCTGCAGAAGAAGATCCGCCGCACCGGCACGATCGAACGGTAAATCCATGACCGCATCCCTGAGCGAACTGTCGACCTATCTCGGCGAGAAGCTGATCGGCCGCGTGAACGATGCCGATATCGCCTATGGCGAGCTCACCGTCCATGTCGAGCCGCGCGATCTGGTCGAGGTCATGACCTTCCTGCGCGACGATGCGCGCTGCCAGTTCATCTCGATCATCGACGTCTGCGGCGCCGACTATCCGTCGCGCGCCAAGCGCTTCGACGTCGTCTATCACCTGTTGTCGCCGAAGCAGAATGTGCGCATCCGCGTCAAGGTGCAGGCCGACGAGGAAACCATGGTGCCGTCGGTCACCGGCGTCTATCCCGGCGCCGACTGGTTCGAGCGCGAGACCTACGATCTCTATGGCGTGCTGTTCTCGGGCCATCCCGATCTGCGCCGCCTGCTGACCGATTACGGTTTCGAAGGCCATCCGCTGCGCAAGGATTTCCCGCTGACCGGTTTCGTCGAAGTGCGTTACGACGGCGAAGCCAAGCGGGTGATCTACGAGCCGGTCGAGCTCAAGCAGGAATTCCGCAATTTCGATTTTCTCTCGCCATGGGAAGGGACAGACTACGTCTTGCCGGGCGACGAAAAAGCGAAGCAGTGAGGGTGTGTGGCGATGATCCGCATAGCGCTCCTGGCCCTGTTTAGCTGCAGTGTTGCGCCGAATGCATTTGCGAACGACTGTAAAGTAGCTGGAGTGGATTGCTATACGGCGGCGCGAGCTGTCGTGGCGAACTACACGGTGAAGAATTGCCCTACGATATTTCGTATCAAGACGGCGATGCAGATTGAATTGGACCAGATTTTGAACGCCTTACGCGATGCTGGAGAACTGGCCGATCTCCAGCCCTCCAATGAGACCGTTGAGCAATGCGAGCAGAGAGCAAAAGAATATATGGCCGGGCCGCAGACGGTCCGCTTCATGGAACTGACGCCGTCAGCCAAGGAAAGGCTTGGAATCTAGCATGACCGAGCACTCCGTCCGCAATTTTAACATCAACTTCGGACCGCAGCACCCTGCGGCACATGGCGTTTTGCGCCTTGTCCTTGAACTCGACGGCGAAGTCGTCGATCGCGTCGATCCGCATATCGGGCTGCTGCATCGCGGCACCGAAAAGCTGATCGAGGCAAAAACCTACCTGCAGGCGATCCCCTATCTCGACCGGCTCGACTATTGCGCGCCGATGAACCAGGAGCATGCCTTCGCATTGGCTGCCGAGCGGCTGCTCGGCATCGAGGTGCCGAAGCGCGGCCAGCTGATCCGCGTGCTCTACTGCGAAATCGGCCGCATCATGTCGCACATCCTCAATGTGACGACGCAGGCGATGGACGTCGGCGCGCTGACGCCGCCGCTGTGGGGCTTCGTCGAACGCGAGAAGCTGATGGTGTTCTATGAGCGCGCCTCCGGCTCGCGCATGCATGCCGCCTATTTCCGACCCGGTGGCGTCCACCAAGACCTGCCGCAGAAGCTGGTCGAGGACATCGGCAAGTGGATCGACCCGTTCCTGAAGTCGATCGACGACCTCGATCAATTGCTGACCGGCAACCGCATCTTCAAGCAACGCAATGTCGACATCGGCACCGTTTCGCTGGCCGATGCCTGGGCCTGGGGTTTTTCGGGCGTCATGGTGCGTGGCTCGGGCGCTGCCTGGGATCTGCGCAAGTCACAACCCTATGAATGCTATTCGGAAATGGATTTCGACATTCCGATCGGCAAGAACGGCGACTGCTTCGATCGTTACCTCGTGCGCATGGAAGAAATGCGCCAGTCGGCGAAGATCATGCGCCAGTGCGTCGACCTTCTGCTCGGCAAGGAGAGCACCGGTCCGGTGTCGAACCTCGACGGCAAGGTGGTGCCGCCCAAGCGCCAGGCGATGAAGCGCTCGATGGAAGCGCTGATCCATCACTTCAAGCTCTACACCGAGGGCTACCGCGTGCCGGCCGGTGAAGTCTATGCGGCGGTCGAAGCGCCGAAGGGTGAGTTCGGCGTCTATATGGTCTCCGACGGCTCCAACAAGCCCTACCGCTGCAAGCTGCGCGCACCCGGTTTCGCGCATCTGCAGGCGATGGATTTCCTCTGCCGCGGCCACATGCTGGCCGACGTCACCGCCGTTCTCGGCTCCCTCGACATCGTGTTTGGTGAGGTCGATCGCTAAATGTCAGTCCGCCGTCTCGCAGAAGCCAGCGTCCAGCCAGCATCCTTCGCCTTCAACCGGGCGAATGCGGCTGCGGCGAAGCAATGGATCAAGAAGTATCCGAAGGGCCGCGAACAGTCGGCGATCATTCCCTTGCTGATGATAGCGCAGGAGCAGGAAGGCTGGGTGACGAAGGCGGCGATCGAGACGATCTCCGACATGCTCGGCATGCCGCGTATCCGAGGGCTCGAGGTCGCGACTTTCTACACGCAGTATCAGTTGAACCCAGTCGGTACACGTGCGCATATCCAGGTCTGCGGCACCACGCCCTGCATGCTGCGCGGCTCGGAAGCGCTGATGGATGTCTGCCGCTCCAAAATCCATCACGACCAGTTCCACACCAACGACAAGGGCACCTTGTCGTGGGAAGAGGTCGAGTGCCTTGGCGCCTGCGTCAATGCGCCGATGGTCATGGTCTTCAAGGACACGTTCGAGGACCTGACGCCGGAACGGCTGGCCGAAATCATCGATCTCTATGACGCCGGCAAGGGCGCCTCTGTGCCTGCGGGGCCGCAGAACGGGCGCACCGGCTCGGAACCAGCCTCTGGCCTCACCACGCTGAAGAGCGAAAAGGCGATCCTCAAGTCGACCCGTGAAAGGGAGGCCAGGGAGGCGGCCAAGGCCGCCAGGGCGGCGCCCGATGCGATCATCGCAGCGCCCGTGCCGGCGCCGGCTGTCGCGCCGTCCAAAGCCAGCAAGCCGAAGACCGACGCCCTTGAAACCAGCCCGGCATTGAAGACGCCCTCAAGGACCAAGGTCGCGCCGGCAGTTGAAAAGGCGGCGAGCGTTTCGGCGCCGCTGCATTCGGCCGCCAATGCCAACAAGGCAGACCCCGAAGTCGAGCAGGTTTCCAAGCAGCGCAGTGGTCCCAAGTCCAAGGCCGAGCCGGCATCCGCCTTCAAGGCGCCGGAAACCAAGGTGCCAGTCGCGAAAACTGCCAAGCCGTCGCTGGAAGACAAGAACCGTCCGGCCGGCATAGACAGGCCGGCGCTGGTCGATGACCTCAAGCTGATCTCCGGCGTTGGTCCGAGGAGCGAAGGCATCCTGCATACGCTCGGCATCTTCACCTTCGCGCAGGTTGCTTCGTGGAAGAAGGCCGAGCGCGATTGGGTGGACGGTTATCTCGCTTTCCACGGCCGCATCGAACGCGAGGACTGGGTCAAGCAGGCCAAGGCGCTCGCCAAGGGCGGCGTCGCCGAATATATCCGCGTCTTCGGCAAGAAACCGGTCTGAGGGACGAAAAATGCTTCAGGACAAAGACCGCATCTTCACCAACATCTACGGCCTCTTCGACAAGTCGCTGGCCGGCGCGATGGCGCGCGGCGCCTGGGACAACACGCCGGGTATCGTCGCCAAGGGGCGCGAGTGGATCGTCAACGAGATGAAGGCGTCGGGCCTGCGCGGCCGCGGCGGCGCCGGCTTCCCGACGGGGCTCAAATGGTCTTTCATGCCCAAGCAGAGCGACGGCCGGCCGAGCTATCTGGTCATCAATGCCGACGAATCCGAGCCCGGCACCTGCAAGGACCGCGACATCCTGCGCAACGATCCGCACACACTGGTCGAGGGTGCGCTGCTTGCCGGTTTCGCCATGGGTGCGATCGCCGCCTACATCTATGTGCGCGGCGAGTTCATCCGCGAGCGCGAGGCGCTGCAGCGGGCGATCGAGGAAGCCTATGAGGCCAAGCTGATCGGCAAGAACAACACATCCGGCTACGACTTCGACATCTACATGCACCACGGCGCCGGCGCCTATATTTGCGGCGAGGAAACAGCACTCCTCGAAAGCCTCGAAGGCAAGAAGGGCCAGCCCAGGCTGAAGCCGCCATTCCCGGCCAATGTCGGCCTCTATGGCTGCCCGACGACCGTCAACAATGTCGAATCGATCGCCGTGGCACCGACCATCCTGCGCCGCGGCGCTGCGTGGTTTTCTTCCTTCGGCCGGCCCAACAATGTCGGCACCAAGCTGTTTTGCATCTCCGGCCACGTCAACAATCCGTGCACGGTCGAAGAGGCGATGTCGATTCCGTTCCGCGAGCTGATCGAGACGCATTGCGGCGGCATTCGCGGCGGCTGGGACAATCTTTTGGCGGTCATTCCGGGCGGCGCTTCGGTGCCGCTGGTGCCGGCCGAGCAGATCATCGACACACCGATGGATTTCGACGCGCTGCGCGACCTCAAATCCGGGCTCGGCACGGCGGCTGTCATCGTCATGGACAAGTCGACCGATATCGTGAAGGCGATCGCGCGGCTTTCCTACTTCTACAAGCATGAGAGCTGCGGCCAGTGCACGCCGTGCCGCGAAGGCACCGGCTGGATGTGGCGGGTGATGGAGCGGCTGGTGCGCGGCGAAGCGCAGAAGCGCGAGATCGACATGCTGCTCGACGTGACCAAGCAGGTCGAGGGCCACACGATCTGCGCGTTGGGCGACGCGGCGGCGTGGCCGATCCAGGGCCTGATGCGGCATTTCCGCGGCGAGGTGGAGCGGCGCATCGACGAGTTTTCGCGCAACGCGCACCGGGCCGAGCCGGTGATGGTGGCGGCGGAGTAGAGAATTGTGAATGCGGGCGAAAGCCCGCAGCGAAATACGGGCAAGTGCCCGATTTGAAATACGGGCAAGTGCCCGATTTGAGACAACCGGGGCGGGCGAACGAAGACAACGACCAGGAGAACCTATGGCGCCGTATTCGACACCCAACCCGCTGATGCCCAATTTGGACCAGATCGAGAAGATGAACCAGGACTTGACCAGGATGATGCCGAAGGAGATGGCCAGCGCCGTTAACCTTCTCGTGCATCCTGTCGCGGGTGCGGCGGCAATGTCGGCGCTCGGCCTCGGGCTCGCCAACCACGCCTTCGGTGTCTGGCTGGGCGCGCTTTCAGGTGCGGCCGAAGCTTCGCAGCGGCTGCTGCAGCCGATCGTCGATGATTTCGAGGCGCGCGTCGCGCAGTTCGACGATCCGAGCACGTCGTCTACCAGGGCGCGGGCGACGGCAAAAACCATGATCGCCGAGGCGCAGTCCTTCGCGCAGGAGGTCACCGATATTGCCGCGAAGGAAGCCGCCACTGCCGTGCCGGCCGCAAATGCCGTTCCAGCAACGGGCGACGCCGGCAATGTGCTGTTGCCCGAGGATTTCAGGCAGCCCAAAGCCATGGAGAAGCCGGCGAAACCGGCCGATCTCAAGGCGATATCGGGCATCGGGCCGAAGCTGGAAAAGGTTCTCAACGGCTTGGGTATCTGGACCTATGGCCAGATCGCGGCATGGACGCCACAAGAGGTTGCCTGGGTCGAGGATTATCTGTCGCTTACCGGCCGTATCGGCCGCGACGATTGGAAAGCCCAAGCGGCGGCGCTCGCCGTCAAGAAGTGATGAAACTGCCTGACGTGGTCTCGATCGCGTCCGGAAAAGAGATTGCGGGAAACTCCGCAGGGGTTTGAGGCGAATGGCAAAGCTCAAGGTCGACGGGAAAGAGATCACTGTACCCGACCACTACACGCTGCTGCAGGCGGCGGAAGACGCTGGCGCGGAAGTGCCGCGCTTCTGCTTCCATGAGCGGCTGTCGATCGCCGGCAATTGCCGCATGTGCCTGATCGAGGTGAAGGGCGGGCCGCCCAAGCCGCAGGCGTCCTGCGCCATGAACGTGCGCGACCTGCGTCCCGGCCCGAATGGCGAGGCGCCGGAAATCTTCACCAACACGCCGATGGTCAAGAAGGCCAGGGAAGGCGTGATGGAGTTCCTGCTGATCAACCATCCGCTGGATTGCCCGATCTGCGACCAGGGCGGCGAATGCGACCTGCAGGACCAGGCGATGGCCTTCGGTGTCGATTCCTCGCGCTATCACGAGAACAAGCGCGCGGTTGAAGACAAGTATATCGGACCGCTGGTCAAGACGGTGATGAACCGCTGCATCCATTGCACGCGCTGCGTCCGTTTCACCACGGAGGTTGCGGGCATTTCCGAGCTCGGCCTGATCGGCCGCGGCGAGGATGCCGAGATCACCACCTATCTCGAAAGCGCGATGACCTCGGAGCTGCAGGGCAATGTGATCGACCTTTGCCCGGTCGGCGCGCTGACCTCGAAGCCGTTCGCCTTCCAGGCGCGGCCGTGGGAGCTGACCAAGACCGAATCCATCGACGTGATGGATGCCGTCGGTTCGGCGATCCGCGTCGATAGCCGGGGCCGCGAAGTGATGCGCATCCTGCCGCGCGTCAACGAGGCCGTGAACGAGGAGTGGATTTCCGACAAGACCCGCTTCATCTGGGACGGCCTGCGTACGCAGCGCCTCGACCGCCCCTATGTGCGCAAGGACGGCAAGTTGGTTCCGGCAAGCTGGGCCGAGGCTTTTGCCGCAATCAAGGACGCGGTGTCGAAGGCGGCACCCGAGAAGATCGGCGCCATATCGGGCGATCTCGCAGCGGTTGAGGAAATCTACGCGCTGAAGCTGTTGATGGCTTCGCTCGGCTCGAAGAACACCGACTGCCGTCAGGATGGCGCAGCCCTCGATCCGGCGCTGGGCCGGGCGAGCTATATCTTCAACCCGACCATCGAAGGCATCGAGCAGGCCGATGCGGTGCTGATCATCGGCGCCAACCCGCGCTATGAAGCCTCGGTGCTCAACGCCCGCATCCGCAAGCGCTGGCGGATCGGCAATCTGCCGGTCGGCGTCATCGGCGATGTCGGCGACACGCGCTACGACTACGAACAACTGGGCGCCGGACCGGATTCGCTGAAGGATCTGGCGGACGGCAACGGCAAGTTCTTCCAGGTGCTGAAGAAGGCGACGCATCCGCTGATCATCGTCGGCCAGGGCGCTTTGGCGCGTGCCGATGGTGCGGCCGTGCTCGGTCAGGCGGCCAAGCTCGCCGCGGCTGTCAACGCCGCCAGGGCAGATTGGAACGGCTTTGCCGTGTTGCACAATGCGGCCGGGCGCGTCGGCGGTCTCGATCTCGGCTTCGTGCCGGGCGAGGGTGGCAAGAATGTCGCCGGCATGCTGGGCGAGATGGAACTCTTGTTCTTGCTCGGCGCCGACGAACTCGACATGGCCAAGACCGGCGGCGCCTTCGTCGTCTATATCGGCACGCATGGCGACCAGGGTGCGCATCGCGCCAATGTCATCCTGCCGGCGGCCGCCTACACCGAAAAGTCGGCCACCTATGTCAACACGGAAGGGCGTGTGCAGCAGACCAATCGCGCCGGCTTCGCGCCGGGCGAAGCGCGTGAAGACTGGGCAATTCTCAGGGCATTGTCGGATGTGCTGGGCAAGAAGCTGCCGTTCGATTCGCTGCCGCAGCTGCGCGCCAAGCTCTATGGCGAATACCCGCATCTGGCCCGTATCGATCAGGTCGCGGCCGGCAATGCCGAGGACATCGCCAAGGTGGCGAAGCTCGGCGGGCGGCTGAACAAGGGTACCTTCACTTCGCCGGTCAAGGACTTCTACCTGACCAACCCGATCGCGCGGGCATCGGCCGTGATGGCCGAATGTTCGGCACTGGCCAAGAGCGGCTTCAAGCAGGCGGCGGAATAAGTATGGACACTTTCTTCTCCTTCTACGTGCTGCCGGCGCTGCTGATCCTGTTGAAGTCGGTCGTGCTGATCGTCGTGCTTTTGATCTTCGTCGCCTACATCCTCTACGCCGACCGCAAGATCTGGGCGGCGGTGCAACTGCGCCGCGGTCCGAATGTCGTCGGCCCCTGGGGCACGCTGCAGGCCTTCGCCGATCTGTTGAAGTTTGTCTTCAAGGAACCGGTGATCCCGTCCGGCGCCAACAAGGGCGTGTTTCTGCTGGCGCCGCTGGTCTCGGCCGTGCTGGCGATCTCGGCCTGGGCGGTCATTCCGGTCAGCCAGGGCTGGGCGATCGCCAACGTCAATGTCGGCATTCTCTATGTCTTCGCCATCTCCTCGCTCGAGGTTTACGGCGTGATCATGGGCGGCTGGGCGTCCAATTCGAAATATCCGTTCCTCGGCGCGCTGCGTTCGGCGGCTCAGATGGTGTCCTACGAAGTCTCGATCGGCTTCGTCATCGTCACCGTTCTGCTCACGGCCGGCACGCTCAACCTCAGCGATATCGTGCTGTCGCAGCATGATGGAATTGGTACGCGGCTTGGCCTGCCCAACACCTTCCTCGACTGGAACTGGCTGGCGCTGTTCCCGATGTTCATCATCTTCTTCATCTCGGCCCTGGCCGAGACGAACCGCCCGCCTTTCGATCTGGTCGAAGCCGAATCGGAACTGGTCGCCGGCCACATGGTCGAGTACTCGTCGACGCCGTTCCTGCTGTTCTTCCTCGGCGAGTATGTCGCCATCGTGCTGATGTGCGCGCTGGCCACCATCCTGTTCCTCGGTGGCTGGCTGCCTCCGTTCGATTTCGCGCCGTTCACCTGGGTGCCCGGCGTCATCTGGTTCGTGCTGAAGGTCTGCTTCGTGTTCTTCGGCATTTCCATGGTGAAGGCCTTCGTGCCGCGCTACCGCTACGACCAATTGATGCGGCTTGGCTGGAAAGTGTTCCTGCCGATCTCGCTGTTCATGGTGGTCGCCACGGCAGCCTTCCTCAAGATCACGGGGTTTGCGTGATGTCCGCTCTTTCCCAAGCCGCAAAATCGCTGCTGCTGCAGGATTTCGTCAGCGCCTTCTTCCTGTCGATGCGCCAGTTCTTCGCGCCGAAGGAGACGATCAACTATCCGCACGAGAAGGGGCCGACCAGCCCGCGCTTCCGTGGCGAGCACGCGCTGCGCCGCTACCCGAACGGCGAGGAACGCTGCATCGCCTGCAAATTGTGCGAGGCGATCTGCCCGGCGCAGGCCATCACCATCGAGGCCGGTCCGCGCCGCAATGACGGCACGCGCCGTACGGTGCGCTACGACATCGACATGGTGAAGTGCATCTATTGCGGCTTTTGCCAGGAAGCCTGCCCGGTCGACGCCATCGTCGAGGGACCGAACTTCGAATTCGCGACGGAGACGCGCGAGGAACTCTACTACGACAAGGACAAGCTGTTGGCGAATGGCGACCGGTGGGAGCGCGAACTGGCGCGCAACATCTCGCTGGACTCGCCGTACCGCTGATATTTGACGCATGGACGGGGCGAGGGGCCTCGTCTAAGGACAACGCGGCTTTGGAACCGGAGGCGGAACCAAGCTAGAGACAACAAACAGGACGGTTGTCCTGTTTATACAGGAACCCGGGGGATCCCCAATGTTGAGTGGACTAGAGGCGGCCTTTTTCTACCTCTTCGCCTTTGTCGCGGTGGCATCGGCGTTCATGGTCATTTCGTCGCGCAACCCCGTGCATTCGGTGCTGTTCCTGATCCTGACCTTCTTCAACGCCGCCGGCCTGTTCATGCTGACCGGGGCCGAGTTCCTGGCGATGATCCTGCTCGTCGTCTATGTCGGCGCGGTGATGGTGCTGTTCCTGTTCGTCGTCATGATGCTCGATGTCGATTTCGCCGAGATGAAGGAAGGCGCCCTGCAATATGCACCGATCGGCGCGCTGGTCGGACTGATCCTGGCGGCGGAGCTGATCGTCGTGCTGGGCGGCTATACTTTCGCGCCGCAGCTTGCCGCGACGGTCTCCAAGCCCATTCCGGATCTCGCCACGCGGACAAACACCGCCGCGCTCGGCGACATCCTCTATACGGACTACCTCTACTACTTCCAGATTTCGGGCCTCGTGCTGCTGGTCGCCATGATCGGCGCCATCGTGCTGACGCTGCGCCATAAACCAGGCGTCAAGCGGCAGTCGATCGCAGCCCAGGTCGGCCGCACGGCGGCGACCGGAATGGAAATCCGCAAGGTCAAGACAGGCGAGGGGCTCTGAGATGGTTGTCGGCATCGCGCATTATCTGACCGTATCGGCGATCCTGTTCACGCTCGGCGTGTTCGGCATCTTCCTGAACCGCAAGAACGTTATCGTCATCCTGATGTCGGTCGAGCTGATCCTGCTTGCGGTCAACATCAATTTCGTCGCCTTTTCGGCAGCGCTCGGCGATCTGGTCGGCCAGGTGTTTGCGCTGTTCGTGCTGACGGTCGCGGCGGCTGAAGCCGCCATCGGACTTGCCATTCTCGTCGTCTTCTTCCGCAACCGCGGCTCGATCGCGGTCGAAGACGTGAACATGATGAAGGGTTGACGGAACCACCATGTATCAGGCCATCGTCTTCCTTCCCCTGCTCGGCTTCCTAATCGTCGGCCTGTTCGGCACGTCGCTCGGCGCCAAGGCTTCCGAATACATCACCTCCGGTTTCCTGGTGATCGCGGCCGTGCTGTCGTGGGTCGCTTTCTTCACCGTTGGTTTCGGCCACGGCGAAGTGTTCACCGTGCCGGTGCTGCGCTGGATCCAGTCAGGCGGCCTCGAAGCGGCCTGGGCTTTGCGTATCGATACGCTGACGGTGGTGATGCTGGTGGTGGTCAACACCGTGTCGGCGCTGGTTCACATCTATTCGATCGGCTACATGCACCACGATCCGAACCGGCCGCGCTTCTTTGCCTATCTGTCGCTGTTCACCTTCGCCATGCTGATGCTGGTGACGGCCGACAACCTCGTGCAGATGTTCTTCGGCTGGGAAGGGGTGGGCCTCGCTTCCTACCTGCTGATCGGCTTCTGGTACAAGAAGCCGTCGGCCAATGCCGCGGCAATCAAGGCTTTCGTCGTCAACCGCGTCGGCGACTTCGGCTTCGCGCTCGGCATTTTCGGCGTGTTCGTGCTGTTCGGCTCGGTCAATCTCGGCACCATCTTCGCCAATGCGGCGGCGTTTGTTCCGGCTGAAGGCGCACCGCAGGGTGCCGCCGTGCTGACCTTCCTTGGCTATGCGCTGGACAAGCAGGCGGCCATGACGATCGTCTGCCTGCTGCTGTTCATGGGCGCCATGGGCAAGTCGGCGCAGGTGCCGCTGCACACCTGGCTGCCGGACGCCATGGAAGGCCCGACACCGGTTTCCGCTCTGATCCATGCCGCCACCATGGTGACGGCCGGCGTGTTCATGCTGGCGCGGCTGTCGCCGCTGTTCGAACTGTCGCATTCGGCGCTGACGGTCGTGACCTTCATCGGCGCCTTCACCGCCTTCTTCGCGGCGACCGTCGGTCTCGTCCAGAACGACATCAAGCGCGTCATCGCCTATTCGACCTGTTCGCAGCTCGGCTACATGTTCGTGGCGCTCGGCGTCGGCGCCTATGGCGCGGCGATCTTCCATTTGTTCACGCATGCCTTCTTCAAGGCGCTGCTGTTCCTCGGCTCGGGCTCGGTCATCCATGCCGTCTCCGACGAGCAGGACATGCGCAGGATGGGCGGCCTAAGGAAGCTGATCCCGGCCACCTACTGGATGATGGTGATCGGCACCCTGGCGCTGACCGGCGTCGGCATTCCGGTGACGGTCATCGGTACCGCCGGCTTCTTCTCCAAGGATGCCATTATCGAGAGCGCCTTTGCCAGCCACAATTCGGTTGCCGGCTTGGCATTCGTGTTGCTGGTCATCGCCGCCTGCTTCACCTCCTTCTACTCATGGCGTCTGATCTTCATGACCTTCCACGGCCAGCCGCGGGCCAGCCACGAGGTGATGCACCATGTCCATGAATCGCCGCCGGTGATGCTGGTGCCGCTGTTCATCCTTGCCGCTGGCGCGCTGTTTGCCGGCATCATCTTCCACGGCGCCTTCATCGGCGAAGGCTATGTCGAGTTCTGGAAGGCGTCGCTGTTCACGCTGCCGGAAAACCACATCCTGCACGAGATCCACGAATTGCCGCTGTGGGTCGAGCTGTCGCCGTTCATCGCCATGCTGATCGGCTTCGCGGTGGCCTGGAAGTTCTACATCCGCTCGCCGGAAATGCCCCGAAGCGTTGCCGCGAACCATCGCTTGCTCTACGCCTTCCTGCTCAACAAATGGTATTTCGACGAGCTCTACGACTTCCTGTTCGTGCGGCCGGCAAAGGCCCTCGGCCATTTCCTGTGGAAGACCGGCGACGGAACCATCATTGATGGCCTTGGCCCGGATGGCGTTTCAGCGCGCGTCGTCGATGTCACCAACCGCGTCGTCAAGCTGCAGACCGGCTACCTCTACCATTATGCCTTCGCCATGCTGATCGGCGTTGCCGCACTCGTCACCTGGATGATGCTCTGATGACCGCCTGGCCAATCCTCTCGCTGGTCACCTTCCTGCCGCTGGTTGGTGTGCTGCTCATCCTGTTCATCAACGATGACAGCGAAAACGCGCGCCGCAACATCCGCGCCATCGCGCTGTTGACGACGACATTCACGTTCATCATCTCGCTGTTCATCTGGACCGGCTTCGACAATTCGCAGCCCGGCTTCCAGTTCGTCGAGAAGGTCGCCTGGCTCGACTCCGGCATCTCCTACCATATGGGCGTCGATGGCATTTCCATGCTGTTCGTCATCCTGACGACCTTCCTGATGCCGCTCTGCATCCTGGCGTCGTGGGAATCGATCGAGAAGCGCGTCAAGGCCTACATGATCGCCTTCCTGCTGCTCGAAACGCTGATGATCGGCGTGTTCTGCGCGCTGGATATCGTGCTGTTCTACGTCTTCTTCGAAGCCGGTCTGATCCCGATGTTCATCATCATCGGCGTCTGGGGCGGCAAGCGGCGCGTCTACGCCTCGTTCAAGTTCTTCCTGTATACGCTGGCCGGCTCGGTGCTGATGCTGCTCGCCATCATGGCGATGTTCTTCCAGTCCGGCACGACAGATATCCCGACGCTGTTGACCCACAATTTCCCGGCCAACATGCAGACATGGCTATGGCTTGCCTTCTTCGCCTCCTTCGCGGTGAAGATGCCGATGTGGCCGGTGCACACCTGGCTGCCCGACGCGCACGTCGAAGCGCCGACGGCAGGCTCCGTCATCCTGGCCGCCATCCTCTTGAAGATGGGCGGATACGGCTTCCTGCGCTTCTCCTTGCCGATGTTCCCGCTTGCGTCCGAGATGTTCGCGCCGCTGGTCTTTGCGCTCTCCATCGTCGCCATCATCTACACCTCGCTGGTGGCGCTGATGCAGGAGGACATGAAGAAGCTGATCGCCTATTCCTCCGTCGCCCATATGGGCTTCGTCACCATGGGCATCTTCGCCATGAACCAGGAAGGCGTGCAGGGCGCGATCTTCCAGATGCTCAGCCACGGCCTCGTCTCCGGCGCGCTGTTCCTGTGCGTCGGCGTCATCTACGACCGCATGCACACACGCGAGATTGACGCCTATGGTGGCCTGGTCAACAACATGCCGAAATACGCCACGGTGTTCCTGATCTTCACCATGGCCAATGTCGGGCTGCCCGGCACCAGCGGCTTCGTCGGTGAATTCCTGACCATGCTCGGCGTGTTCCGGGTCAACACCTGGGTGGCTTTCTTCGCCGCCACCGGCGTCATCCTGTCGGCTGCCTACGCGCTCTGGCTCTATCGCCGGGTGATCTTCGGCGCGCTGACCAAGGACAGCCTGAAGGGCCTGCTCGACCTGTCTGCGCGCGAGAAGGTGATCATCTATCCGCTGGTCGTGCTGGTCATCTTCTTCGGCGTCTATCCCGCCCCGGTTTTCGACGCGACCGCCGAATCGGTCAAGTCGCTCGTCACCAATGTCACTGCATCCATCGGCGCCGCGCAGACCGCGGCGGCGAACTGACCAGAGGTTTTGCGAACCATGACGCCGGACCTTCTCTCCAGCCTGTCGCTCTCGACGCCAGAGCTGATCCTTGCTGTCGGCGCGCTGGCGCTGCTGATGGTAGGCGCCTATTCGCGCGCCAACACCGCCAACACGGTGACCGTCCTTGCCGTTGCCGTGCTGGTGATCGCAGGCGCCTGGCTGATCTTCCAAACCGGGCAGGGCAGCGCCTATGGCAATGCCTTCATCCAGGATTCCTTCGCCCGTTTCATGAAAGTGCTGGCGCTGGTCGGCTCGGCGGTGACGCTGGTCATGTCGATGCGGTTTGCCAAGGCCGAGCGCTTCGACAAGTTCGAATATCCGGTGCTGATCCTGCTCTGCACGCTCGGTATGATGCTGATGATCTCCGCCAACAGCATGATCGGGCTCTATCTCGGCCTCGAACTGCAATCGCTGGCGATCTATGTGCTGTGCGCGATCAACCGCGACAATCTGCGTTCGACCGAGGCCGGCCTGAAGTATTTCGTTCTCGGCGCGCTGTCGTCGGGCATGCTGCTCTACGGCATCAGCCTGGTCTATGGCTACACCGGCAATACCGGTTTCCAGGAGATCGCCACCGCGCTCGGCAGCGGCGAGCGCCAGCTTGGCCTCGTCTTCGGTCTTGTCTTCGTGCTGGCCGGCCTTGCCTTCAAGATCTCGGCGGTGCCGTTCCACATGTGGACGCCCGACGTCTATGAGGGCGCGCCGACGCCGGTGACGGCGTTCCTGGCGGCGGCCCCCAAGATGGCGGCAATGGCGCTGATCGTGCGTGTCACCATGGGCGCGTTCAAGCCGATCGCGTCCGACTGGCAGCAGATCATCGTCTTCATCTCGATCGCCTCGATGGCGCTCGGCGCTTTCGCGGCAATCGGCCAGACCAACATCAAGCGGCTGATGGCCTATTCCTCGATCGGCCATATGGGCTACGCGCTGGTCGGCCTTGCCGCCAACAGCCAGGCCGGCGTGCGCGGCGTCGCCATCTACATGCTGATCTACCTGGTGATGACGCTCGGCACCTTCGCCTTCATCCTCGCCATGCGGCGCAAGGAAGGCAATGTCGAGCAGATCAGCGATCTGGCCGGCCTGTCGTCGACCAATCCGATCATGGCGACGATCCTGACCATCCTGATGTTCTCGCTGGCCGGCATCCCGCCGCTCGCCGGGTTCTGGGGGAAATGGTACGTCTTCCTCGCCGCCATCAACGCCAATCTCTACGCGCTGGCGATCATCGGCGTGCTGGCCTCGGTGGTGGGCGCCTATTATTACCTGCGCATCATCAAGATCATGTGGTTCGACGAACCGGTCGGCGGTTTCGTGCCGATGGCAACGGAATTGCGTGTCGTGCTCGGCGTCTGTGGCGCCTTCGTGCTGTTCTACGTGCTGATCGGTGGACCGATCGGCACCTATGCCGAAGCCGCCGCCAAGACGTTTTTCTAGACGGCATGGCATTTCGGCTGGCCCCAACCTCGGCGTCGGAAGGGTTCCGGCTCGAGGCGCATGACAGCGTCGGCTCCACCAATGCGCTGGCGCTGGATCACGCGAGGGCAGGTGACCCGGGCAAATTGTGGGTCGTTTCCAAGAAGCAGGAAAGCGGGCGTGGCCGGCGCGGCCGTGTCTGGGCGACACCGGAAGGCAACCTGGCGGCGACGCTGCTCGTCGTCACCAAGGCCGAGCTTCGCCTTGCCGCAACGCTGGGCTTCGTCGCCGGGCTGGCATTGGCCGACGCGCTCGATGCCGTTGTGCCGAAGGGCCGGGTCGCCATAGGCCTCGACGGCGGCAGTGAAGGAAAAAACCGTTTCGAGCTGAAATGGCCGAACGACGTGCTTGCCTCCGGCGCCAAGCTGGCCGGCATCCTGCTGGAATCGGCTGTTCTGGAAGGTGGCCGTTTCGCGGTGGCGGTCGGCATCGGCGTCAATGTGGTGGCATACCCCGAGGATTTGCCGTATCCGGCAACGTCATTGCGCGCGCTGGGCGCGGCATGCGATGCGGAAACACTGTTCCTGGCGCTGTCGGATGCCTGGAGCGAGAATGCCCGGTTGTGGGATGAAGGGCGCGGACTTGCCGCCATCAGGCAACGGTGGCTGGCTCGCGCGGCTGGGCTCGGCGGCGAGGTTGCTGTCAGAATTGACGGTAATGTGGTGCGTGGGGTGTTCGAAACCATTGACGAGGACTGCCGTTTCGTGATCCGCGACGATGAAGGTTCGGTTCTGACGATCGCCGCCGGCGACGTGCATTTCGGCGCGGTCGCTTCGGCCAGAGCCTAGGGCCGTTCGTGACCGGCTTTAACTGTTTGTTTTTGCGCAATTCCTGTGGGAAAACCGATCCACACTTTTCCTGGAATTGTTTTATGGACTTGGCCTGAGGGTCAGGAAGGGAAAAATCATGGCGAAAGCGGAAAACGCCGAACTCGTCTTCGTGCCGCTCGGCGGCGTCGGCGAGATCGGCATGAACTTCGCTCTTTACGGCTACGGACCGCCCAGTGCGCGCGAGTGGATCATCATCGATGTCGGCGTGACCTTCCCCGATGCCGCGCATCCGGGCGTTGACCTGATCCTGCCCGACACGTGCTTCATCGAGGAGAACCTCGCCAATCTGCGCGGCATCGTCATCACGCATGCGCATGAAGACCATTACGGCGCCCTGCTCGACACCTGGCCGAAGCTGAAGGCCCCGGTGTGGATGACGCCGTTCAGCGCCGGCTTGCTCGAAGCCAAGCGGCAAGGCGAGCAGGGCGCGCCGAAAATACCGGTGACGATCTACCGGGCGGGCGAGAAATTCACCGTCGGTCCGTTCGAGATCGAGGCTATTCCGGTCGCGCACTCCATTCCCGAACCGATGTCGCTGGCGATCACCTCACCGGCCGGCACCGTCATCCATACCGGCGACTGGAAGATCGACCCGGAGCCGACGATCGGGCCGAAGACCGACGAGGGGCGCTTCCGTGCCTATGGCGACAAGGGCGTTCTGGCGCTGATCTGCGATTCGACCAATGCGCTGCGCGAAGGCGATTCGCCTTCGGAAGTGGCCGTCGGCGAAGGCCTCAAGGGCGTCATCCAGGCTGCCAAGGGCCGTGTCGCGGTCACAACGTTCTCCTCCAATGTCGGACGCATCGTCTCCATTGCCAAAGCGGCGCGCGATGCCGGCCGTCAGTGCCTGGTGCTCGGCCGTTCGCTGAAGCGCGTCATCGATGTGGCTGGCGAACTGGGCTACATGGACGGTCTGCCGGAGTTCATCGCCGAGGAGGATTTTGGCTTCATCCCGCGCGAAAACCTGGTCATCATCTGCACCGGCAGCCAGGGCGAACCGCTTGCCGCACTGGCCAAGCTGTCGCGCGAAGAGATGAAGTCGGTGTCGCTGACGGCCGGCGACACGGTGGTGTTTTCCTCACGCACGATTCCCGGCAACGAGAAGGCGATCCTCGAGATCAAGAACCGCCTCATCGATCTCGGTATCAAGATCATCGAGGATGGCGACGCGCTGGTGCATGTCTCCGGCCATCCGCGGCGCAGCGAATTGCGCAAGATGTATGAATGGGTGCGCCCGCAGATCGGCGTTCCCGTGCATGGCGAGGCGGCGCATCTGGTGGCGCAGGGGTCACTGATGTCGACATCGGGCATCGGCCAGGTGGCGCAAGTGCGCGACGGCGACATGCTGCGGCTCGCTCCCGGCCCTGCCACCATCATCGACCAGGTGCCGTTCGGCCGCGTCTACAAGGATGGCAGACTGATCGGCACCGACCAGGCGATGGGCATCCGCGACCGGCGCAAACTGTCCTTTGCCGGGCATGTCGCGGTCAATGTCGTTCTCGACGACAAATATGAGCTTGCCGGTGACCCCGATCTGGTCGCCATCGGCGTCGCCGAGGCGGATGGCCGTGGCGAGTCGCTCGAAGATTTGATGATCGATGCGGCAATCGGCGCGGTGGACTCGATCCCCCGTCAGCGCCGAAAAGACCTCGACCTGGTGCAGGAAGCAGTACGCCGCGCCGTGCGCGGCGCCGCCAACGAAGCCTGGGGCAAGAAGCCGCTGGTGACGGTGTTTGTGACTAGGTAGTGAATGGTGAATAGTGAATAGCGAATAGTGCTCGACGTCATGCGCTGATCGAGCTGGACCATTCACCATTCACCATTCACCATTCACCGGGAGTCCTGCATGCTCGGACGTTTGAACCATGTCGCGCTTGCTGTGCCGGATCTGGCTGCTGCCATCGCCGCCTACCGCAACACGCTCGGCGCGGACGTGACGGAGCCGCAGGCGCTGCCGGAGCACGGCGTCACCGTGGTGTTCGTCAATGTCGGCAACACCAAGATCGAACTGCTCGAGCCATTGGGCGAGGGGTCGCCGATCGCGGCATTCCTCGCGAAAAACCCTTCCGGCGGCATGCATCATCTTTGCTACGAGGTCGATGACATCCTGGCGGCGCGTGACCAACTCAAGGCTGCCGGCGCCCGCGTGCTGGGCGACGGCAACCCGAAAACCGGCGCGCATGGCAAGCCGGTTCTGTTCCTGCATCCGAAGGATTTCTTCGGCACGCTGATCGAACTGGAGCAATCATGAGCTGGGTTTCGTTCACGGCGCTTTTCTTCGCCACATGGTGGATCGTACTGTTCGTCGTGCTGCCGTTCAGCGTCAGGACGCAGGACGACGATCGTGACGTGACGCTGGGCACGGTTCCGAGCGCGCCGCGCGGTCCTCATATGCTGCGCGCCGTGATCCGCACCACCATCGCCACGGCTGTCCTGATGGGCATTTTCTATGGCCTGACGCATGGGCTGGGATATAGCCTCAACGACATCCCGCACATCGTGCCGGATTTCGGCCAAACATCAGCCAAATAGACTGATCGGCGACGATCTTTTCATCCATCGGAATCGTGAGTGGTTTCGGTCAGGATTGCCGTGCCGTTTGCGGTCCGGTCGAGCGCTGACGCAAGGTAAGGTGATTTGGCAACTCACGGCGCTAAGCAGGTGATTGCACAAAAAAAATGCAAGGCACAAGGCCTTGCAATTTAAACGCGTCCGATCTGTTTCCGGTTTCCGGCGGCAGCGAATAACCGCGCCTAGATCGCATCCTCCCAAGACTTTGACCGCGTAGGAGAGCAGATTTTTTTTCTACCCTCTCGGTTATCGGGGCACATTAGCCCAAGGCGAATGACAATGTCACGAAGAATTTTGCCTTGAAACGGGCATTCTCGTGCTGCACTGCACAATAGTGTGGCAGGCGTTGCTTGGGGAGCGCCCAATAGGATGCGCAGGGCAACCGCGGCGCCTTGCAGCGCCGTAGGTCTGCTGGACGCTGCGGCGCTTTTGATCCCAGCCGTCCCTGCTTTTTGAAAATCGGTTTCCGATTTTCCGGCGGCTGCGTCCGGGTTTCCATTCCGCCATGAAATGGCTATGAAGCCGGGTCAAGCAAGCCAACGTCGCGCCGATTCTGACGCGGCCATCCTCACTCACGGACCTGTCCATGCGTTTGTCGCGCTATTTCCTGCCTATCCTCAAAGAAAATCCGCGCGAGGCCGAGATCGTCTCGCACCGGCTGATGCTGCGCGCCGGCATGATCCGCCAACAGGGGCAGGGCAGTTTCTCGTGGCTGCCGCTTGGCAAGCGGGTGCTGGACAAGGTCTGCCGCATCATCCGCGAGGAACAGAACCGCGCCGGCGCGCTGGAAATCCTGATGCCGACCATCCAGTCGGCGGATCTGTGGCGCGAAAGCGGCCGCTATGACGACTACGGCAAGGAGATGCTGCGCATCAAGGATCGCCAGGACCGCGACATGCTGTACGGCCCGACCAATGAGGAAGTGGTCACCGAGATCGTCCGCGCCTATGTGAAATCCTATAAGGACCTGCCGCTCAACCTCTACCACATCCAGTGGAAGTTCCGCGACGAAGTGCGGCCGCGCTTCGGCGTCATGCGCAGCAGAGAATTCCTGATGAAGGACGCCTATTCCTTCGACCTCGACTTCGAAGGCGCCAAGGCGGCCTACAACAGGATGTTCGTGTCCTATCTCAGAACCTTTACGCGCATGGGGCTGCAGGCGATCCCGATGCGAGCCGACACCGGGCCGATCGGCGGCGATCTCAGCCATGAATTCATCATCCTTGCCGACACCGGCGAGAGCCAGGTTTTCTGCCATCGCGACTATCTTTCGCTCGATGTGCCCGGAGAGAAGACCGATTTCGCCAACGACGCCGAGATCGGCGACATCGTCAAGACATGGACGACGCCCTACGCCGCCACCGACGAGATGCACGACGAGGCGGCGTGGGAAAAGATCGGCGAGAGCGACAAGGTTTCGGCGCGCGGCATCGAGGTCGGCCACATCTTCCATTTCGGCGACAAATATTCCAAGCCGATGGGCGCCAAGGTGACCGGACCCGACGGCAAGGATCATTTCGTCTCCGGTGGCTCCTACGGCATCGGTCCGTCGCGCCTTGTCGCGGCGATCATCGAAGCCAGCCATGACGACAACGGCATCATCTGGCCGGAAGCCGTGGCGCCGTTCGACATCGGGCTGATCAACATGAAGGCGGGCGACGCCGAGTGCGACCGCGTCTGCGACGAGTTGCATGCCGCTTTCGTCGCCGCCGGCAAGGACGTGCTTTACGACGACACCGACCAGCGGCCCGGCGGCAAGTTCGCCACCGCCGATCTGATCGGCCTGCCATGGCAAGTGATCGTCGGGCCGCGCGGTGTCGCCGCCGGTGAGATCGAGATCAAGAATCGCAAGACCGGCGAGCGTGAGACGCTGCCGATCGCGGACGCGAAAAAGCGCTTCGGTGTCGCCGCATGAGCGAGGCGGTGGCGGCAAGATCGGTCGGCGCCGGACCCTTTTCCATCTTCGAGCGCATGGTCGCCTGGCGCTATCTGCGCTCGCGGCGCAAGGAGACGGTGATTTCGGTGATCGCCTCGATCTCCTTCCTCGGCATCATGCTGGGGGTCGCCACGCTGATCGTGGTGATGGCGGTGATGAACGGTTTTCGGGCGGAGCTTTTGACGCGCATCCTCGGCGTCAACGGCCATCTGATCGTGCAGCCGCTCGATTCGCCGCTTGAGGACTATGCGCAGGTCGCCGGCCGCATCAACGGTGTGTCAGGCGTCAAATACGCCATCCCGCTGATCGACGGCCAGGTTCTGGCACAGGGCAATGTCGGCGGCGGAACCGGAGCGCTGGTGCGCGGCATACGCGGCGAGGATCTGAGCAAGATCTCGATCGTGGCCAGCAACATCAAGCAGGGCTCGATCGCCGATTTCGACACCGGCGATGGCGTCGCCATCGGCAAGCGGATGGCCGAGAATCTCGGCCTGACGCTCGGCGACACCATCACCTTGATCTCGCCGGACGGCGACGTGACCCCGATCGGCACGACGCCGCGCATGAAGGGCTACAAGATCGCGGCGATCTTCGAAGTCGGCATGTCCGAATATGACACTTCCATCGTCTATATGCCGTTCTCCGAAGCGCAGCTCTATTTCAACATGGACGGGCGGGCGCAGACGATCGAGATCTATGTCGACAATCCCGACGATGTCGATGCGCTGAAACCGAAGGTCGAAGCGGCTGCGCAGCGGCCGATCGACATGGTCGACTGGCGCCAGCGCAACGAGACCTTCTTCTCGGCCCTGCAGGTCGAGCGCAATGTCATGTTCATGATCCTGACGCTGATCGTGCTGGTGGCGGCGCTGAACATCATCTCCGGCCTGATCATGCTGGTGAAGGACAAGGGCCACGACATAGCCATCCTGCGCACCATGGGGGCGTCGCGCGGCGCCATCCTGCGCATCTTCCTAATGACGGGGGCGGCGATCGGCGTGACCGGCACCATCGCCGGCGTGCTGCTCGGCGTGCTGATCTGCACCAACATCGAATCCATCCGCCAGTTCTTCTCGTGGATGACCGGCAAGGTGCTGTTCAACCCGGAGCTCTATTTCCTCAGCCAGCTGCCGGCGAAGATGGATCCACGCGAGACGACTTATGTCATCCTGATGGCGCTCGGCCTGTCGTTCCTGGCAACCGTGTTTCCGGCGTGGCGGGCCGCCCGGCTCGATCCGGTCGAAGCCTTGAGGTACGAGTGATGGCCGAGGCCATTATCGAGCTGAAGAGCGTCGAGCGGCACTATGTCCAGGGGCCGCGCAAGCTCACCATCCTGAACGGCGCCGATTTCTCGCTGAAGCGCGGCGAGATGGTGGCTCTGGTGGCGCCGTCGGGCACCGGCAAATCGACGCTTCTGCATACCGCCGGCCTGCTGGAGCGTCCCGACGCCGGCGACGTCATCCTGGCCGGCCGTGCCTGCGGGCGGCTGTCCGACGACGACCGCACGGCGATCCGCCGCAACGATGTCGGCTTCGTCTACCAGTTCCATCATTTGCTGCCAGAATTCTCGGCGCTGGAAAACATCATGATGCCGCAGCTCATCAAAGGGCTGAGCCGCAAGGACGCAGCCGAGCGCGCGGCACAACTGCTCGACTACATGCAGATCGGCAAGCGCGCGTCGCACCGGCCGTCCGAGCTCTCCGGCGGCGAGCAGCAGCGCGTCGCCATTGCCCGTGCCGTTGCCAATGCGCCGCTGGTGCTGCTGGCGGACGAGCCGACCGGCAATCTCGATCCGGTCACCGCCTCCTATGTGTTCGAGGCGCTGGCGGCGCTGGTCAAGCAATCGGGCCTCGCGGCGCTGATCGCCACCCACAATCACGAACTGGCATCACGCATGGACCGGCGCGTCACGTTGGCCGAGGGCAAGGTGGTGCCGCTCTAGGGTCGTGCACGGATATGAGTCCTGAGGGCGTCCCACGGTTGATCCCCTTTTACAGTGGTCTGCGCTGCCCCTCATCCGCCTGCCGGCACCTTCTCCCCGTATAGTGACGGGGAG
>SAKE01000125.1 GCA_004017275.1 Mesorhizobium sp.
TTTAAGCGCTATGCACCTAAGCTCAGTCTTTCTGGCAGCTATCTTGCTAAACCTAGATTCTTGCAGTTCCTTTTTCTTCTCTCTTTATGCTCGAAATCGTACTCATTCGACATCTAATTTCATGGGCTGGGCATACCTTCTTTAGCTCATTTTTATCTTTCTTTGAGGAAGATCCCACGAATCGTCTTCTATCGACATCGTCTGCTTACTCTTATCGTACGCTCTTCTTACCCAACCCAAATCAATCGTCTGGTACTTTGTCCGCTCTCCCTTTCCTGGTGAAGGAGAGAGAGTTTTACAAGCTGATGCAGCTAAGAAAGTCTCGTTGAAAGCAGGAACGAAGACTGTGACGACTATTTGAACTAGTTTCAAAGGCTTGATTGACCCTTGGGAGTTAATCTGGCTAGGGCGCCCTCGTAAGGCGTAGGGTAGGGATTTGAAACCGGAGGCCTCTCCTCATCTAGTTCTTTCGTTACGCCGAGAAGAAGCAGAAAGAAGCTTGGAAGAAGAGATGGTCAATCTTCTCTTATCTTATGGGCGAGACTGCTAAAAAAG
>SAKE01000126.1 GCA_004017275.1 Mesorhizobium sp.
GCCGCAGCGGAGCCGAGGAGAAGGCTCTTAATGTTCATTTTCTGACCTCCAGTCAGAATCGAACGAAACAGCGTTTCTGGTGAGGCATTTTTCTGCATTAAGTATTTGTAATTGTTTCGTTTTAGAGAGAAATGTCGGATTTTACGCCATCACGCGGACATTCACCAAAGACGCTTTTTTAGCGAAAGCGTTTCCGAAACCGGATTTGAGATGGCGCTTCGAATGAAGCCGCCTTGGCTTTGATTCGAGCGCCATGGCAGCGCCCTATCTCCCCTTTTCGAGCGCTGGCACCGCCCCTCACCTGCCTGCCGGCATCCTCTCCCCGTATAGAGACGGGGAGAGGGGCGCTGTCATCGATGGTTTCGCTAATCGCCAGCGTCGCAAGATAGGCGCCAAGATTGCGGCCGGCCCCTTCTCCCCGTCACTATACGGGGAGAAGTGCCCGGCAGGGCGATGAGGGGC
>SAKE01000127.1 GCA_004017275.1 Mesorhizobium sp.
GGTCTCCAATGCATGAGCAAAGGAGCCTCACGATGAATGCCCTCACCCCCGCCGTATCGACGGGACCGCTGCCCGCCTCACGGAAAATCCACAAGTCCGGCGTCCTTTATCCGCACATCAAAGTGCCGATGCGAGAAATCTCCGTCCATCCGACGGCGGGTGAACCGCCCGTCACCGTCTATGATCCGTCCGGCCCCTATACGGACCCGACTGTCGAAACCAGCATCGAAAAAGGCCTTGCCCGGCTTCGCCATGAATGGATTACGGCACGCGGCGATGTCGAAGCCTATGACGGCCGTCATGTCCGGCCGGAAGACAACGGATTCGCGGCGGGCGAGCGCCTGACACCGGAATTTCCCGTTCGCAACCGGCCGCTCAGGGCCAAGGCCGGCAAGGCGGTGACCCAGCTTGCCTATGCGCGCGCCGGCATCATCACGCCAGAAATGGAGTTCGTAGCCATCC
>SAKE01000015.1 GCA_004017275.1 Mesorhizobium sp.
AGGCGTATATAGTCGCCACCAATCAGAACTGTCAACACCGATCTCAGATGTTTTTGAACTTTTTGCGACAGAATTTTCGGACCCGATCTGTTGACAGCCGACTGCCCCAACGGAACTCGGACAACACGGGTTGGACGGCCACGATGGAGCCCTATTGCCGCCGCATTGCCGTTCGACACCAAAGCCAACGAAAGCTGGCGCCGCGCCGACGGAGCGGTGCCTCTTTAGGAGCCTCATATAGGAGTGCGCGATGGGCCTTGCGGAGAAGGTGCACCGCTCCTCCTTATAGAGCGCTCTATAAGAAAAGTGCCTGGGGGGAATTCGGTCGGAGCCTGGCGCTTCGTTGAC
Source organism: Mesorhizobium sp. (assembly GCA_004017275.1). GTDB lineage: Bacteria > Pseudomonadota > Alphaproteobacteria > Rhizobiales > Rhizobiaceae > Mesorhizobium. The sequence continues at coordinate 349 of SAKE01000015.1, forward strand.
TTCACCTGCCATGACAGGCAAATGTCACGGCCACAACAAAAGCGACAAGCCGTTCCGCCCGGGGAAGAAGCAGCCTTTCTGGATGCCAGACACGGAAGATGTCATAGCCGAACTCGGCAACGAGCCGCCGCTTATCGCGGACGGCCGCAGCGGCCCGCCCGACCGGCGCGAGGTTTCTGCACGCTGGCTCTCGGGAACCTTTCTCACCGGCGTGACCTCGAGCGTGCTGATGGGCGTGGCGCTGTTCGCCGCCCTTGACGGTCGCCAGCAGCTGGCCACTCCACCCGAGATTGCCGAGTTGATCAGTCTTGCCGGCAACGGCGATTCCGGCGAGGTCGCCAAGACGACCAGGCTGGTGGCGCCGCGTCAGATCGCCAAGGCCAAGGACCGCCGCCGCATGGAAGTGTCGATGGTCACCAAGGTCGGCGACCGCGACGTCATCCACACCATGCCTTTCGTGCAGATCAAGATGGCGCTCGCCGCCGGCCACACCACAAGCCGCGCCTACCCGCCCTTCGACCCGATGCAGGTGTTCGGCGACGACGGCGACGACAATGCTCAGCCGGCGACGGCCTCGGCCGCTTCCGGCCAGATCTACGGCGCCAAGGTCGAAAGCGAGATGAGCCTGAAGACCGTCGATTTCCCGATCGAGACGGCCTCCTTCGATGAAAAGAGCGACCTGTCCGCCGACGAGGTGGAAAAGGTGGTGCGGGAAGCCGGCACGGACCTTAGCGACGGCGCCGTGCAGGTCGCTTCACTGCACTATGTCGACCCGCAGCGATTCGGCGAAGCCTTTGCCGAGAGCATGGCCGGCTCCTACGACGTCAAGATCGTGCCGGAAAACGTCTCGGTGGCGCCGCGCGCCACCGCCGACGACCAGGCGCCGGCTTTCGCCGAGGAAATCATCCCCTTCACCAAGGATCTCGACGTCACCGAGGCTTTTGCCGATTCGGGCTACACGGGGGACGACGCCACCGGCATGGCCGAAGCCATTGCCAAGCTGTTGAACGCGACGGCGCTCAAGGCCGGAACCGTGCTGCGCGTCGGCCTCGAGGTTCACGGCGATGCCGCCAAGGTCGTTCGCACCAGCGTTTATGACCGGACCCAGCATATCGTCACCATCGCGCTCGACGATCGCGGCCAGTATGTGCCAGCGCAGGAGCCGTATCCGAACCCCGAATTGCTGACGGCGTTTGATGATTCGTCGGCGCCGGTGGTGGTGCGCGGCAACCTGCCCAACGTCTATGACGGCATCTATCGCGCCGCCTATTCCTACGGCATGTCCAAGGCGATGACGCAACGGCTGATCAAGCTGCTGGCGTCCGACGTCGACTTCCAGTCGCGCCTCAACCCCGCCGACCGTATCGAAGTCTTGTTCTCGCAGCCCGATGGCGACGACCAGACCTCGGACAGTTCCGAGCTTCTTTATGTCTCGGCGACGTTCGGCGGCCAGACGCGCAACTTCTACCGCTTCCAGATGCAGGACGGCAGCACCGACTATTTCGACGAGGATGGCTCGAGCGCCGAGCAGTTTCTGTTGCGCAATCCCCTGCCCGCCGGAAAATTCCGCTCCGGTTTCGGCGCCCGCAGGCATCCGATCCTCGGCTATGTCCGCATGCATACCGGCGTCGACTGGTCCGCGCCGATCGGCACGCCGATCATCGCCGCCGGCAACGGCACTGTCGAGAAGGTCGGCTGGGCCGGCGGTTACGGCAAGCAGATCATCATCCGCCATGCCAATGGCTACGAGACGTCATACAATCACCAGAGCGCCTTTGCCAAAGGCATCGAACCGGGCGTGCGCGTCCGACAGGGCCAAACCATCGGCTTTCTCGGCCAGACAGGCCTCGCCACCGGTCCGCATCTTCACTACGAGCTGATCGTCAACGGCACCAAGGTCGATCCGATGCGTGTCCGTCTGCCGGTCGGCAAGGTGCTGAAGGGCGACGACCTCGTCGCCTTCAAGCGCGAGCGCGAGCGGATCGACGAACTGCTGAAACAGGAAGACAGCGATTCGCTGAAGGTTGCGAGCGCCAAGATCGACGGTTGATCCGCTTCAGCTTTGCGTATTTTCGGCACGCCGCGGCCATGGCAGCCGCTCACCGGAAATGGTCGTCCAGGCGATGACAGCCGCAAGCAGGCAAAGCACCGCGGTCACCGAAGAAACCACGGCAAACGCGGCATCGCTGGCGGCGAGCCTTGCCGCATCGACGGCGGGCGCAAGTCCAGCCGTCGCCGGCTCGCCAAAGCCAGGCACGCCGGGCGTTGCATTGCCATCCAGTGCATTCGCGTAGACCCAGGCGGCGAGCGAGCCCATAGCCGCCACCGCGATCAGGCCGCCGATGCGCGAGACGGCATTGTTGATGCCGGAGGCCGCACCCGTATCCTTGTCGTCCACCGCCGTCATGATAGCCGTCGATAGTGGCGACACGACCAGCGCCATGCCGAGCCCCATCAGCGCCATCAGCGGGAATGTTCCCGTCCAGAAATTATGGATGCCGGCATGGGTGAGCAAGGCAAGTCCGGCAAAGGCGAAAGCCACGACGAGGCTGCCGCAGGCGATTGGAAAACGCGGGCCGATCCGGTCCGACAGTTGGCCGACCGGGCCAGACAAAAGTGCGATCGATGCCGACAGCGGCAGGTAGATGAAGCCGACCTCGGCCGTGCTCAGTCCCCAGCCGGCGATCAGCAGCATCGGCAGGTAGAAAAGATTGGCCGAGAGCGCGAAATAGAAGAAGAACGTCGCGACATTGGCGCCGGCGAAAGCGCCGGCACGAAACAGGTTGAGGTCGATCATCGGCTCGCGCTGCCGAAGTTCGAACGCGATGAAGACCGCCAGCAACACGACGCCGGCGGCAATGCTCGGCCCGGCCATGTGGCCCTCACCGGTGGCGCTCATCGAGGTCAGCCCGTAGGCGAGCGCGCCGAAGGCCAATGTCGCGAGCGCGGCGCCGCCGAGATCCAGGCTGCGTTTCTCCGTCGGCGCATCGGCCGGAACCTTGGCCAGCAGAAGATAGATCGAGATCAGGCCGAGCGGCAGGTTGATGGCGAAGATCGCCCGCCAGATGCCGTCGCCGAAGGCCGACAACACGAAGCCGCCGACTACCGGGCCAAGTGCCGTGGTCAGCGCCGAAGCCGCCGCCCAGATGCCGATGGCGCGGCCGCGTTCCTTTTTCGGATAGGCCTTGGCGATAATGGCGAGGCTGCCCGGCACCATGATTGCCGCACCAATACCCTGGACGGCGCGAAATGCGATCAGTACCAACGCATTCGGCGCCAATGCACAGGCCAGCGAAGCGGCAATGAACAGCGCAATGCCTGCCACGAAGGCGCGGCGCAGCCCGAATCGATCACCAGCAGCGCCGCCGGCAAGGATCAGCGCCGACAGCGTCAACGCATAGGCATTGGAAATCCACTGCGCCTCGGCCAGGCTGGCGCCGAGATTGACGCGGATCGCCGGCGTGGCAATGGCCAGGATCGAACCATCGATGAAGCCGAGCGCCGAGGCCAGGATTGCCGCGATCAGCACAAATCGTCGCCGCGACTGCGGACAGAACGTTCCATTCGTGGCCGGACTGGTCAGCGGGACGGCGGCCGCTTCACTTGGTGAATGCATGGAACCTCGTTAGACCTCCAGCGCTCCGGCAACAACCGGCCAGTGGGCTGCTGTCCTTAAAACCAGCCACACTGCCAGGATTGCGCTTGTCCTGATGCAAACGGCGGCGGCCATGTTAGGTTTCCTGGAAACGTGCAGACGGGGAGAAATCGATGAAGCGGCCACTTGAAGCATCGGCGGAGGGCCGCGGCCGTGTCGTCGGCATCACCGACGGGGTGTTCGCCATCGCGCTCACCTTGATCGTCCTCGAAATCAGGGTGCCAGCGCATGAGGCGGTCCATTCCGAACGCGAGTTGCTTGCCGCGATCGCCGCACTGGCGCCACGTTTCCTGACTTACGCCTTGAGTTTCCTGACGTTGACCATCTTCTGGTTTGGCCAACAGGCGCAGCATGGTTTGATTGCCAGGTCCGACCGACGGCTTGCCACGCTGAACCTCTGTTTTCTCGCCTTCATCGCCCTGCTGCCGTTCTCGACCGACCTTTTGGCCGACTTCCTCGAGTTCAGAACAGCGGTCGCCGTCTACTGGCTCAATCTGCTGATGCTCGGCGTCACGCTGTTCGCCAGTTGGCGCTATGCGGAGAAAAACGGCTTCGTGGCAGAGGCCGTCGACGCGGAAACGAAACGCATGGTCTATTTGCGCATCGTCAAGGCGCAGATCCTGTGGGCGTTCGGCGCCGCACTCTCACTCATCAGTCCCTTGCTCAGCGTCGGCTTCATTCTGGTCGTGCAATTGGTCTATGCCGCCGCACCTCGCAGTTCACTGCTGCGCAAAGTCGTCGGCTGAAGGTCCCCCGACAAACTCGACCGTCACACCCGGCGAAACGAGCTTGGCCAGTTCCCGCGCATCCCAGTTGGTCAGGCGTACGCAGCCATGGCTCTCGGTCTTGCCGATCTTCGACGGGTCCGGTGTGCCGTGGATGCCGTAGGTCGGCTTGTCCAGGGCGATCCAGACCGAGCCGACGGGACCGTTCGGCCCAGGCGGAATGGTCAGCACCTTGTCGTTCTGGCCCTGCTTGAAATTGATGCTGGGGTTGTAGGTGTAGTTCGGATCGAGCGCGACGCGCGATACGGTGTGCGTGCCGGACGGTGACGGCGTGTCCGACGAGCCTATGGTTGCTGGATAGGCCGCCACCAGTCTGCCGCCGGCATCATAGGCGAAAACCTCTTTTTTGCCCTTGTCGGCGACGATGCGGGCAACCGGCGTCGAGACCAGCCGACCGAAATTGGCAACCTTGACGATCGTGCCGGGCCGATTGAAGTTGACGTCCGGGTTGAGCGCCTTGAGATAATTTTCGTCCATGTGGAAGCGCTCTGCCAGCGCCTCGGTCACCGACGTGTAGCCCATGCGGCCGAGCTGCGCCTTCTGGCTGTAGTCTTCCGGGATCGAGGCGACATAGGGACCGGCCGCATCCTCCGGTGTGATCGTATAGTTGGCGAAGGCATCGCCGCCCGATTGCGCCAGTGCCGCCTGGATGCCGACCGCATCGGTCGACCGCAGACTGGCGCCAGTGATCTGGTTGTAGGCGGCCAGCGCCTTGTCGACATTCGAACCGAAACGGCCGTCGATGACGCCAGGGGAAGCGCCACCCCGATCGAGCAGCACTTGAAGTGCGGCGACATCCTGGCGCGCTCCCAGCGAAAGCGCCGGGGCAACAGTGGTCTTGTCGCCTGACTTCGGCGGTAGTGCCGCCTGATCGCCGGGCAGTGCCTGTTCGGTGGGAGATTCCGGCTGGGCAGGGTCTATCGAGGCCTCGTTCAGCGGCTGGCGCTTGATGATACCTGGCTTTGCCGGCTGCGGCGCGTCGAGATAATCGTTGTCGAAGCTGCCATCGTCCTGCGGTGACGGCGGATAGGCTTCGACCGAATTGTCCCCATAGGGATCGTATTCGTCCGCCGGCGGCGGGATAACCCGGCCTTCCTCTTCCAACTGCTTGCGGCGGAACCGCGCCATGTCTTCCGGATCGTCGAGATAGTAGCGGTCGTCGCCATCAGGGGCGCGGCCCAGCTCGCGCAGTCGTGTCTCTCGGCGCAACGCGCGGCGGTCGAGCCGGGTCTGCGGCGGTTGGATGGCAATGACCTTGCCGGTATCCGCATCGACGATGACGCGGTTGCCCCTGGCGTCGTAGTAGATGTCGAGATTGCCGTCCTGAGCGACAAGGATGCCATCATCGGCGGCGCGGACAATCGGCGGTGCGCTGTCTTGCGTCGGGGCGGCGAGGGCATTGGAAGGCAAAAGCCCGCCGGCAAGTACCGAGAGGGTGAAGATCGTGCGCAGCATATTGGCGAAACTCTCCGGTCCGTAATTGCCGCCACCCGGCAGTGTCCCTATAAGGCGAACCCCTTCGCCAGCAAACCAGTTAACCCACCATATGGTTCCAATATGAACCGGGCATGAAGATGGCGGTTTTCCGGCACTTCACTGAAAATTAGCTAGCTTGCGGCAAGTCCCAATTCCTTGCGCGCCTGCTTGGTCAGTTTCAGGGCGACAAGGCGATGGCTCTCGCGCAAATAGTCCTTCAGCGCAGCATCATCCATGCTCTGGCTTGTCCGACGCTGGATCCATGTCATGCCGCGCGAGGCCAGATAGGGCGCGGGCCGCAGCCCCGGCTGCTCCTTGAGCACATCATAGGCGATATCGGAACATTTGAAGGTGACGAAAAGCTGCTGGCGCCTTGATCCCAGCCACCGATCGCAAAGACCTTGGCTCCGACCTTCCAGACATGGGCGCCGCCCCATTGGACGACGTGGCTCGTGGCGGACAGCGAGGCGCAAAAGCCATTGTAGTCGTCCAGCGTCATCCCCACCCCTTTTTATACGAAAACGCCGCGCGTCCAGCATGGACGCGCGGCGTTGAATCAGGCTGCCGCTTCCGCCGCGACGATCGTCGGCTTGGAGCGGAAGTTCAGCCGGTCGGAACCGGCCGTCACCTTGACGGTCGAGCCGTCGAGGATGTCGCCGAGCAGGATCTTCTCCGCCAGCGGGTCCTGCAAATCCTTCTGCATCACCCGCTTCAGCGGCCGCGCGCCATAGGCCGGATCGTAACCCTTGGATGCCAGCCAGTCGACCGCCTCCTGGTCCAGCGACAGCGTGATCTTGCGGTCGACAAGCAGGCTCTCCAGCCGCTTGAGCTGGATCTCGACGATGCGGCCCATATCCTGCCGGCGCAGCCGATGGAACAGAATCACTTCGTCGACGCGGTTGAGGAACTCCGGCCGGAACGACGCCCTGACGACGTTCATCACCTCGTCGCGAACCAGGTCGACATCCTGGTCCTCGCTGAGATTGACGAGATATTCAGAGCCCAGGTTCGACGTCATGATGATCAGCGTGTTGCGGAAATCGACCGTGCGGCCCTGGCCGTCGGTCAGGCGACCATCATCGAGCACCTGCAACAGCACGTTGAACACATCGGGATGCGCCTTCTCGATCTCGTCGAACAGCACGACCTGATAGGGCCGGCGCCGCACCGCTTCAGTCAGCGCGCCGCCTTCTTCATAGCCGACATAGCCGGGAGGCGCACCGATCAGCCGGGCGACCGAGTGCTTCTCCATGAACTCCGACATGTCGATGCGCACCATGGCGCTCTCGTCGTCGAACAGGAAGCTGGCCAGCGCCTTGGTCAGCTCGGTCTTGCCGACACCCGTCGGCCCGAGGAACATGAACGAGCCGATCGGCCGGTTCGGATCCTGCAGGCCGGCGCGGGCGCGCCGTACCGCTTTGGACACAGCCTGCACCGCCTCGCCCTGGCCAACGACGCGCTTGCCGATCTCGTCTTCCATACGCAGCAGCTTGTCGCGCTCGCCCTGCAGCATCTTGTCGACCGGAATGCCGGTCCAACGCGAAACGATATGGGCGACATGATCGGGGGTGACCACCTCTTCGACCATGCCGGCCTTGCCGTCCTGGGTCTCGGCCTCCTTCAGCTTCTTTTCCAGTTCCGGGATCTTGCCATAGGCAAGCTCGCCGGCGCGCTGGAATTCACCCTTGCGCTGGGCAATGGCAAGCTCATTGCGCGCCTCGTCGAGCTGCTTCTTCAGGTCGGCGGCCAGCCCGAGCTTCTGCTTCTCGGCCTGCCACTTGGCGGTGATCTCGGTCGATTCTTCCTCGAGGCCGACGAGCTCCTTTTCCAGGCGGGCAAGCCGGTCCTTCGACGCATCGTCCGTCTCGACCTTCAACGCTTCGCGTTCGATCTTGAGCTGCATGATGCGGCGATCGATCTCGTCGAGCGCTTCGGGCTTGGAATCGACCTGCATGCGCAGCCGCGATGCGGCTTCGTCGACCAGGTCGATCGCTTTGTCGGGCAGGAAGCGGTCGGCAATGTAGCGGTTGGACAGCGTTGCCGCCGCCACCAGCGCCGAATCCGAAATGCGCACCTTGTGGTGCTGCTCGTACTTCTCCTTCAGGCCGCGCAGGATCGAAACGGTGTCTTCCACCGTCGGCTCATCGACGAACACCGGCTGGAAGCGCCGGGCAAGGGCTGCATCCTTCTCGACGTGCTTGCGATATTCATCGAGCGTGGTGGCGCCGACGCAGTGCAGCTCACCGCGTGCCAAAGCCGGTTTCAGGAGGTTCGACGCATCCATGGCGCCATCGGCCTTGCCGGCGCCGACCAGCGTGTGCATCTCGTCGATGAACAGGATGATGTTGCCGTTGGCCGAAGTGACTTCCGAAAGCACGGCCTTCAGCCGCTCCTCGAATTCGCCGCGATATTTCGCGCCGGCAATCAGCGCGCCCATGTCGAGCGCCATCAATTGCTTGTCCTTGAGCGATTCCGGCACGTCGCCATTGACGATGCGCAGCGCCAGGCCTTCGGCGATCGCCGTTTTGCCGACGCCAGGTTCGCCGATCAGCACCGGATTGTTCTTGGTGCGGCGCGACAGCACCTGGATGGTGCGGCGGATCTCGTCGTCACGGCCAATCACGGGGTCTAGCTTGCCGGCACGTGCATCAGCGGTCAGGTCGCGCGCGTATTTCTTCAGCGCGTCATAGCCCTGCTCGGCACTCGCCGAATCGGCGGTGCGGCCCTTGCGGACATCATTGATGACCTGGTTGAGCGCCTGCGCGGTGACGCCGGCCTTGGCCAGGATGTCGGCGGTCTTGGCCGATTTCTCCATGGCGAGCGCCTGCAAAAGCCGCTCCACCGTGACAAAACTGTCGCCGGCCTTCTTGGCCAGTTCCTCGGCGGTCGAGAACACTTTTGCCAGCGGCTGGGCCAGATAGAGCTGGCCATTGCCGCCCTCGACCTTGGGCATCGCCTCAAGCGCCGTCTCGACGCCAAGCTTGACGTCGCGGACGTTGCCGCCGGCGCGTTCGATCAGCGACGCAGCCAAGCCCTCGTCGTCGTCGACGAGCACTTTCAGGATATGTTCGGGGGTGAATTGCTGATGGTTGCGGGAAAGCGCCATGGTCTGCGCGGACTGGATAAAGCCGCGCACACGCTCCGAGTACTTCTCAAGGTTCATACCTGTCTCCTTCCGTCACCGGCCCGCTTTGCGGCACCGGATCCGATTGCGGTGACGGACCCGCCCATTCGAGCCGGGTCCAGTTTGAGGCTGATATGGTGCTCAGGCCCCGAACCCTCAAGACGTCTCGATATCGGCAACCGCATAATATTACACGGCCGCCCTAACGAAAAACGGCGGAGATTTCTCTCCGCCGTTCAATGTCTTGAAATGCCGTTCGATCAGTTGTCGATGTCGACATCGACCGGTTCGGCATTGCCGCTGTCGACCGGGGCCGTAGCTGCCTCGCCGGAATTGGCATTGTCGCTGCCGCCATCGACCTGGTCAGCATTGACGCGCGGACGGCGCGGACGCCTCGGGCGACGGGCAGCGGCACTTTCGGCGGCTGCTTCGTTGAGTTCGGCTCGGGCCGCAAGACCTGCCGGCGACAGGTTCTCGAACAACGGGGCCGGTTCGGCTGCCGCAATGGATTCGGCGGATTCGCTCGGCGACGCGGCTTCGGCCTGAATCGGGGCCTCATTGCGCTGGGGCTGGCCGCCTTGCTCGGTGGACGAACCAAAGTCGCGCGGACCATTCTGCCCGTAACCGCCATTGGGGCGACGATCGCGATGGCGTCCGCCATTGTTGTCGCGGCCGCCATTGTTGCGCCCGCCATTGTCGCGGCCGTTATTGTCGCGATTCTCGCGGCCACCTTCCCGGTTGAGCGCGACCTCGGCCGGCATGCCTTCAATGACCGGCTGCGGCCCGGCGCCATGGTTGACTACCGGGATCTGGGGATCTGAAACAGTGTTGCTGTTGTTTCCGGCATTGTCGAACTCGTCGCGATCCTCGTCGCCGTCATCGTCGAAATCATCGCGATTCTGTTGCGCGTTCTGGATCGGCATCTGCGCCTGAGCGGCCGCGATGATGCGATTGTAGTGTTCGGCGTGCTGGAGATAGTTCTCCGCCATGACCCGATCGCCGGAGCTTTGCGCATCACGGGCAAGGGTGGCGTATTTTTCAGCGATCTGCTGGGCCGAGCCACGGATCTTCACGTCCGGGCCGTTGCTCTCGTAGTTGCGCGTCAGGGGGTTCGGCCCCTTGCGGTTGTTGTTGTTATTGTTGTTGTTGTTGCCGCCGCCGCTATTGTTGCGACCGCGCATGCGCCTGTTCTGCTGTTGTGGCCTCATCAAACTCTCTTCATTTTGAAATTTTCGAAAAACTCTTCACGAACGGAGGCGCTCATGCAGCCAGCCGTTTCGTCTCTTCACCGGCGTTCGCCCGCATCGATTGCGTTGGCGCCACGTGCCATCCTGTTCCGGTTACATCACTTGCCGGACGATTCCCCCACGAAGCTTGGGCATCGTTTGCGCAAGAAGGCAGCTATTTCCAAGGAAAACCGAATCGCTAAGAGCACTGCCTGCTTCGTCTCATCCGGTTAACGCGACCCTAGCCGCATTCCCCGGCATTGCCAAGCGCTTTTTTGCACTGCGTCAAGGCTTTATCCTTTCAAAGACAAGAACCCTGTCGTTTCCACCAAGGTCACGAAAAGCACCGCCTGGCACGTAGCCGGCTGCAGCGAATATTTCGCAGACCTCATTGCGTTGCGTGTGGCCGATCTCGACCACAATCCTGCCTTCAGTTTCCAAAAACCTTGCCGCCTCCGCGGCGATGGTCCTGTAGGGGTTCAGACCGTCCGCGCCGCCATCCAAGGCCAGGCGCGGGTCGAAATTGCGGACTTCGTCCTGCAGATTTCCAATGTCTTCCGAGGGTATATAGGGAGGGTTTGCGGCAATTACATGGTACCGGCCGGAAACTTTTTCGAACCAGTTCGATTGCAGCGCCGTGAACCGGCCTGCAAGGCCCAGTTGGCCGGCATTGCGAGACGCCGTCGCCAGCGCGCCCGCGGACAGATCGACGCCTGTGGCGTTAGCTGTCGGCACGGCGCTGAGCAATGCCAGCGCAATGGCGCCGGTGCCCGTACCAAGATCGAGGATGCGGCATGCGCTTTCCCGCGCCGCAATTGCCTCGACGAAGGGCAATATCGCCTCGACCAAAGTTTCGGTATCCGGCCGCGGCTCCAGCGTTTCCGGCGACAACGACAGGCGCAGACCATAGAATTCACGGTAGCCGAGGATGCGATGCACCGGTTCGCCGCCGGCGCGGCGTCTCACGGCGGCATTGATTTCGGCAACAATGCCGGCGTCGATCCTGCGTTCAGGGTCCGCGATGGCTTGCGTGCGCGTCGTGCCGGAAAAATGCTCGACGATCAGCCGCGCATCCAACACCGGGTCAGCGACACCGGCCACGACAAGGCGGTCCCGCGCTTCCCGCAGCAGCGGCCCGAGCGTGTCGGGCAGTTGGTCAGCCATCGATACCGATATCGGCGAGCAGCTTCGACTGGTGATCGGCGATCAACGCGTCGATGATCTCGTCGAGTTCGCCCATCATCACCCGGTCGAGCTTGTAGAGCGTCAGGTTGATGCGGTGGTCGGTGACGCGGCCTTGCGGGAAATTATAGGTGCGGATGCGCTCGGAGCGATCGCCGGAGCCGACCTGCGACTTGCGCGATTCGGAGCGTTCCTCGTCGGCCTTGCCGCGCTCCAGGTCATAGAGCCGGGCGCGCAGGATTTGCATGGCCTTGGCCCGGTTCTGATGCTGCGACTTCTCCGCCTGCACCACCATGATGCCGGTCGGCAGATGTGTGATGCGGACAGCCGAATCGGTGGTGTTGACGTGCTGGCCGCCCGAGCCGGAGGCGCGCATCGTGTCGATGCGGATGTCTTCGGCCCTGATGTCGATATCGACCTCTTCGGCTTCCGGCAGCACGGCGACGGTTGCCGCCGACGTGTGGATGCGCCCGCTCGCCTCGGTCGCCGGCACGCGCTGCACCCGGTGCACGCCTGATTCGAATTTCAGATGCGCAAAGACGCCCTTGCCCGACACCGTGGCGATGATTTCCTTGTAGCCGCCGGCATCGCCATCGCTGGCCGACGCCGTCTCGAAACGCCAGCCACGTTCGGCAGCGTAGCGCTCATACATGCGAAACAGGTCGCCGGCGAAAAGCGCTGCCTCATCGCCACCGGTGCCGGCGCGGATTTCGAGAATGGCGTTCTTGTCGTCGGCGGCATCCCTGGGCAACAGCAGGATCTGGATGTCCTTCTGCAGCGCCTCGATGCGATCCTCGACCTCCGGCAGCTCGGCCTCGGCGAGCGCCCGCATCTCGGCATCGGTGCCCTTGTCGGCAAGCATGGCCTCCAGGTCGGCCTGCTCATGCTCGGCCAGGCGCAGCGCCCTGACCTTGGCCACCATATCCTGGATTTCGGCATATTCGGACGCCATCCGCACATAGGCATCCGGCGCCGGGCCGGCCGACATCTGCGCTTCGAGCATCTCGAAACGCTTGACGACTTGATCCATACGATCGCGGGGCAGGTTGACCATGATGAGACTGTTACAATGGGATCGAACGGTCGTCGGCAAACGCTTGCAGCAGAGCCCGCATCGGCAGCCCCTGCGCCGGCGCCATCAGATTGTCGTCGAAAAATGCCTCCAACTCGTCCAGCGGCAGCTCCGTCAGCATTGCCTTGACCGGGCCGATCGAGGCCGGCGACATCGAGATCGAGCGGAAGCCGAGACCGATCAGCGCCATGGCGGAGATGGGTTTTCCAGCGAGTTCGCCGCACAGGGTCACCGGCGTGTGGTTGCGGGCACCGGCATCGGCGATCTGCTTCAACACACGCAGGAACGGCGCCGACAGCGTGTCGAAGCGGTTGGCCAATTGCGTGTTGCCACGGTCGACGGCCATGACGAACTGGAACAGGTCGTTGGAACCGACCGAAACGAAATCGACCGCCTTCATCAATTCGTCGAGCTGGAACAACAGCGACGGCACTTCAAGCATCGCCCCCAGCTTCAGGCTGGTCGGCAAATGATGGGCAAAGCGCGAGAGATGTCGCACTTCGCGGTCGATGATCTCGCGCGCCTGGGCGATCTCGCCAAGTTCGGTGACCATCGGCAGCATCAGCTTCAGCTCACGTCCGCCACTGGCTTTGAGCAAAGCGCGGATCTGGGTGCGCAGCAACCCCGGCCGGTCAAGCGTCAAGCGGATCGCCCGCCAGCCAAGCGCCGGGTTCTCTTCCTGGATCGCTCCCTTGAAATAGGGCAGCACCTTGTCGCCGCCGATATCGATGGTGCGGAAGGTGACCGGCTTGCCGCGCGCCGCCTCGAGCACGTCGCGGTAAAGCTTTTCCTGGGCTTCGGCACGGGGAAAGGTCGAGGCGACCATGAACTGCAATTCGGTGCGGAACAGGCCGATGCCGGCCGCACCAGCTTCGGCAAGCTGCGGCAGGTCGACGGCAAGCCCGGCGTTCATCAACAAATCGACCTGGACACCGTCCCTGGTCGTCGATGGCTTCTTGCGCAGCTCGCGATAAACCTCTTGCCGGCGCGCCCGGAAACGCACCTTTTCGGCATAGGCGGCTTCGAGATCGGGCTGCGGCCGCAGATGGATCACGCCCTCTTCGCCGTCGACGATGATGGCGTCGCCGTTTTCCGCCATGGAAACGGCGCCCTTCATCTGGCCGGCGACAGGGATGCCCATGGCGCGCGCGACGATGACGACGTGGCTGGTCGCCGCACCATCCTCGAGCACCAGCCCGCGCATCTTGTCCCTGGGATAGTCGAGCAGCTCGGCGGCACCCATCGAACGGGCGACGATGATGGCGTCCTTCGGCAGGGACGCGGCGACATCCTCCGGCCCGCGCCCCATCAGCTGGCGCAAGAGCCGGTTGGCGAGGTCGTCGAAATCGCTCATCCGCTCGCGCAGATAGGGATCTGTCATGTGCAGCATGCGGGCGCGCATGTCGCTCTGCACTTTTTCCACCGCAGCTTCGGCCGTCAGGCCATTGCGGATCGCCTCTTCCAGCCGGCGAACCCAGCCGCGGTCGTTGGCGAACATGCGATAGGCTTCCAGCACCTGGCGATGCTCGCCCTCGAAGGCGACGTCGCGGCGTTCCAGCATGTCGTCGATGGAGAGCCTGAGCGAGCTGAGCGAGGTTTCGAGCCGCCGGACCTCTTCCTCGCTGTCCTCGTTGAACAGATTGGTGACGACGATGCGCGGCTCGTGCAGCACGACATGGCCGAGCCCGACGCCTTCATTGAAGGACAGGCCGGTGAAGCTGACCGGACGGCGCAGATCGAGTTCGAGGCCGGGCCGCGTCAGCCGCGCCAGATCGCCGGTGGCGATCATCTCGGCGATCACCATCGCCGTGGTTTCCAGCGCCTCGACCTCGTCGTCGCGATAGTGGCGCATGGTCTTGTTCTGCACCACCAGCACGCCCAGCGTGCGCCCTGCCCGCAGCACCGGCACGCCGAGGAAGGAGTTGTAGATCTCCTCCCCGGTCTCCGGCAGGTAGGCGAAGGCAGGGTGTTCCTGGGCATTGGACAGGTTGAGCGGCCGCGCGCTGGCCGCGATCGTGCCGACCAGGCCTTGCCCCAGCCTGAGCTGCGCCAGGTGGACGGCGTTCGGGTTCAGACCTTCGGTGGCATAGAGTTCGAGCACCGAATCGGCGCGCAGCACATAGAGCGAGCAGACTTCGGCGACCATGTTGGAGGCGATGTCGCGCACAATCCGGTCAAGCCGCTCCTGCGGCTCCAGCGGCTCCTGCATGAGCTCGCGGAGCCGTTTGAGCAAAACGCGCGGGCCACTGGCCTGATCACGCATCGCGGCTTCTTCTCCAATGGGCATTTTGCCCGCCGCAGTTTCCACTGCGACCGGCGCACACGCAACAACTCAAATCGTTCTCGCTACTGCTTATCCAGACCGTAGACGGAATGCAAAGTACGAACCGCAAGTTCGGTGTACGGACCGTCGATCAGGATCGAAATCTTGATTTCGGAGGTCGTGATAGCACGGATGTTGATCGATTTGTCGGCCAGCGCCTTGAAAGCGGTGGCGGCAACGCCGGCATGGCTCCTCATGCCGATGCCGATGACCGAAACCTTCGACATGCCGGCTTCCGACTGCACGACATCGTAGCCGATCGAGGCTTTCAGCCGCTCGAGCACGGCCAGCGCCTTGTCGACATCGCCCGACGGCACGGTGAAGGTCATGTCGGTGAACTTGCCGTCCTCGGAAATGTTCTGGACGATCATGTCGACATTGATGTTGGCCTCGGCCAGCGGCCCGAAGATGCCGGCGGCAACGCCCGGCCGGTCGCCGACCCGGCGCAGCGAAATCTGCGCCTCGTCCTTGGCATAGGCAATTCCGGTGACGACCTGCTGTTCCACGATCTCTTCCTCGTCGCAAATGAGCGTTCCCGGAGGATTGAGCAAATCCCCCATTCCGGGCGCATCGGGATCGTCGAAGGACGACCGCACGAAGGTACGCACCCTGTGCACCATGGCAAGCTCGACCGAACGCACCTGCAGAACCTTGGCGCCGAGCGAGGCCATTTCAAGCATTTCCTCGAATGAAATCTTGGCCAGCCGCCGCGCCTTGGGCTCGATGCGCGGATCGGTTGTGTAAACCCCGTCGACGTCGGTGTAGATGTCGCAACGGTCGGCCTTGACCGCCGCGGCGATGGCGACCGCACTGGTATCGGAGCCGCCGCGGCCGAGCGTGGCGATGCGATTGTCCGGGCCGATGCCCTGGAATCCGGCGATCACCGCCACCTGGCCCTCGCCGAAGCGCGTGATCAGGAAGGCGCCGTCAATGTCGAGGATACGCGCCGCGCCATGCGCGTTGTCGGTCTTGATCGGAATCTGCCAGCCCTGCCAGGAACGGGCGTGTACACCCATGTTCTGCAAGGTGATTGCCAGGAGGCCGGCGGTGACCTGTTCGCCGGAAGCGACGACCGCGTCATATTCGCGTGCATCATGCATGGGCGAGGCTTCACGCGTCCAGCCGACCAGTTCGTTGGTCTTGCCGGCCATCGCCGAAACGACCACGGCCACCTCATGGCCGGCGTCGACCTCGCGTTTGACGTGACGCGCCACATTGCGGATGCGGGCGATGTCGGCGACGGAGGTTCCGCCGAATTTCATCACGATGCGCGCCATGGAAGCGAAATGCCTTTGACTGAAATCGGACCCTGCCCAAAAAGCAGGAATCTCGAAAAGCGGAAGGCCGGCTGACGCCGGCCGTTGAATGCGCGGCCTCCTTAGCCAAATGATGAAGGTTTCGCAAGGCTGGCGGCGGATTGCCGGCTTCAAGAAGACGGCATATTGCGTTCCGCCCCGCCGCCGCCTACGAAATGCTGCCAGCGGCGAATTCCTTTGGTTCGGCATTATAGATGATTGCTCGTCTTCAACGCACTATGCGACGGCAGTCGCTGCCGCTTGTCGCCGGCTTCGCTGTACTGGCGCTGATCGTCGGCAGCCGTGCGGTGCTGGTCGAGGACCAGAGAGCCAACCGCGCCGCTGCGCGCGAGGCAATCGAGTATCAGCAATTGCTTTCCGGCCTGCTTTCGCTGGCGCAAGACGCCGAGAATGGTCAGCGCGGCTATCTGCTGACCGGTGAGAAATCCTATCTCGAACCCTATCGGCGAGCTGCCGCCGCCATTCCGGGGCAACTTGCACGCATCGACAGCCTGACTACCCCCGACGACCAATTCGTCCAGCAGATCAACCATATCAAGGACGCGCTTTCGCAAAAGCAGGCTGAACTGGCGGAGACGATCGCCCTGTACGACCAGGGCAACGCGACGAAGGCGCTGGATCTGGTCCGCAGCGGCCAAGGCAAGGCCGTCATGGACGAAATCCACACCAGCATGGATACGATCCGACGCATCAGCGCCGCCGCGGTCGCTGCGCGCGACGCGCGTACCGACCAGGTCGAAGGCTGGCTGCGCATAGGCTCGCTGGCGGCCTTGCTGGCGATCTTCCTGCTCGCCGCCTACACCGTCCGTGAATCGCGCCGCCGCTTCCGCGAGGTGGCCCTCGCTCAGGAAGAGCTGATGCGCAAGAACATCGCACTCGGCAAGGAGATCGAGACGCGCGAAAAGGCTGAATCGCAGATCCGCCAGATGCAGAAGATGGAGGCGGTCGGTCAACTCACAGGCGGTATCGCCCACGACTTCAACAACATGCTTGCGGTGATCATCAGCGCCATGAACCTCGCCCAGCGCAAGCTGGCGCGCGGCGAGCACGACATCGCGAAATTCATCGAGGCGGCAATCGACGCGGCAAACCGCGCCGCCAATCTGACGGCCCGGCTGCTCGCCTTCTCGCGTCAGCAGCCATTGGCGCCGCAGATCGTCGACGCCAACCGTCTGCTGACCGGAATGTCGGACCTGATTCGGCGAGCCCTTGGCGAGACCATCCGCATCGAAACCGTACTGGCGGGAGGCTTGTGGAAAACCCATGCCGACCCGAGCCAGATCGAGAACGCCATTCTCAACCTGGCCGTCAACGCGCGCGACGCCATGGGCGATGACGGCAAGCTGACCATCGAGACCGCCAACAGCCATCTCGACGACAGCTACGCCGCCACCCATGCCGACGTCGCAGCCGGCCAGTATGTGATGATCGCCGTCAGCGACACCGGTTCGGGCATGGCTCCCGATGTCGCAGCCAAGGCCTTCGAGCCCTTTTTCACCACCAAGCCGGTCAACAAGGGCACCGGCCTGGGGCTGAGCCAGGTGTTCGGCTTCGTCAAACAGTCGGGCGGCCACGTCAAGATCTATTCCGAACCCGGCGACGGCACGACAATCAAGATCTACTTGCCGCGTTTCTTCGGTGCAGAGGATACCGCGGCGCCCCAGGGGCGAGGCGAGAACGCCGCCGCATCGGCCACCGAAACGATCCTTGTCGTCGAGGACGATGCTCGCGTGCGTGCCTCCACCACTGATGCCTTGCGCGAACTCGGCTACGCCGTCATCCCTGCCGCGAGCGGCCAGGAAGCGTTGCAGAAACTGGCGGAGAACCCTGATGTCGCGCTTCTGTTCACCGACATCGTCATGCCTGTCATGAACGGCCGCAAGCTGGCGGAGGAAGCGGTCGCGCGTATGCCGGGTCTGAAGGTGATCTTCACCACCGGTTTCACCAGGAACGCCGTGGTCCACAATGGCGTGCTCGACCATGACGTGCACTTCATCGCCAAGCCCTTCACCATCGAGCAACTGGCGGCGAAACTGCGCGACGTGCTGGGCACGAAGCAAGGCACACCGGACTGATCTCGATCGCTTCAGCCTGATGCAGCCACACTTCTCCACAGGCCGGGGTAATCGACAACGAAGCCGCGCGGCGAGACGTCTAGGATCTCGTCATAGCCGAACATGGGCGCGGCATAGGCGTAGCGAACCGTCTCGAGACGCCGGTAGGTCTGATCGAGGCGCACCAGCCTCAGTTCAGGGAAGGTCAGGTAGGCGGCCGGAGCGGACGTTGCCTCGCCAATGCCGAGGTCGAACCGGCGGATCGCCAGCAGGTTCGACGCGGGCGTGAAACCCAGATCGACGTCGACAAGGCCGGCAACGCCATGTTGCAATTCGCCGTTCAGCATCCACTGGCCGTCGGAACTTCGTTCGATCGCATAGTGCAATTCGCGCAGGCCGAGAAAGCCGTCGACCTGCGCTGAACATGTGCGCCAGCCGGCATCGCAATCCACCTCGTAGGCAAGGCAGCACGGCTTGCCGTCCTGGATGAAGATGGCTCGCCCCGCGAGACTGTACCCGCCATCGATCTGCGAAAGCAGGCAGGCGTCATGGCCCTCCATGTCCAGCCGGCGCCAGAGGATCGAAGCCGTCACCTGTTTCATCGTCGTCTCCTCGAATTCAAAGCCTGTCCCCTTTTTCGCCCGGCGGGCCAATGGTGTTTCGATAAGGTGCCCGACAGGTGACATGTCCTGACAGAACCAGTTGCGTTGGCAGCATCGAAAATTGTTGCCTTGACATTCGCGGCCTCGCGCCCGACTTCCTAGCCTTCGAGGAGACCAACCGATGCCAGAGCCCCGACGATCGACGATCGATGCCGGAGAAGTGGAACGCTTTTCCGCCCTTGCCGCCGAATGGTGGAATCCGAACGGCAAGTTCCGTCCCCTGCACAAATTCAATCCGGTCCGGCTGTCCTACATCCGCGACCAGATAGCGACGCGCTTTGGCCGTGATCCCCGCGCCGCAAGGCCTTTCGAGGGCCTGCGCATCCTCGACATCGGCTGCGGCGGCGGCCTGTTGTGCGAGCCGATGGCGCGGCTTGGCGCCGAGGTGGTCGGCGCGGATGCCTCCGAAACCAATATCGAAGTGGCGAAGCTGCACGCGGCCGAGGGCAATGTCAGTGTCGACTATCGCGCCACCACGGCCGAAGACTTGGCCGACGCCGGCGAAAAATTCGATGTCATCCTCAACATGGAAGTGGTCGAGCATGTCGCCGACATCGACCTGTTCGTCGCCAAATGCGGCGAGATGGTCCGGCCTGGCGGCATCATGTTCGTGGCCACCATCAACCGCACGCTGAAGGCGCTCGGGCTGGCCATCATCGGCGCCGAATATGTGCTGCGCTGGCTACCGCGCGGCACCCACCAGTTCGGCAAGCTGGTGCGCCCGGAAGAGCTTGAAAAGGCGCTTGGCGGCGCCGGCCTGACCGTCATCGACCGCACCGGCGTCACCTACAATCCGCTGGCCGATCGCTGGGCGCGCTCGAAGGACATGGACGTCAACTACATGGTCCTGGCGGAAAAAAGCTCGGTCTGATCCTATTCGGACTCGAGCGGCCTGTAGCCGCCACGCCAGTAGATCAGCGCCTGGCCGGCATCGCGGGTGCGCACGGCCTCGACCGAGCCGATGACGATGGAATGCGTGCCGCGGTCGATCATCTCGTCGAGGCTGCAGTCGAAAGCGGCCACCGCATCCGAAAGCAATAAAGCTCCGGTCTTGAGCGTCATCCATTCGGCGCCCTCATAGCGGTCCTTGCCCTTGATGCCGCCGAAACCGGAGAACCGCTCGGCCACGGATTGATGCTGCGGTCCGAGTGAGTTGACGCCGAAATGCCGATAGCGTTCGATCACCGGCCAGGTCGACGACGAACGGTTGACGCAAGCAATCACCTTGGGCGGTTCGGCCGACAGTGAGACGACCGAAATGACCACCAGGCCGGAGCGGTCCTCGCCGGTGCCAGCGGTGATGACGCTGACATTGCCGACGATCAGCCGCATCGCGGCCCGAAAATCCGCGACACCGACAGGATTTGCCTCCGAAGTCGTTGGCTCGGTCATGGGGGTTGCTCCTACGCCGCCGACTTCATGGCGGCCGCTGCGATACGGATGCCCCGCTGTTCGAGGATAGGCAGGACGGTGTCGCGAAAATACGGGAATTCCTCGACATAGTCGACAAAGGACAGGGTCGAGCCGCGAAATCCGGCCTCGTGCAAGGCGGTGATCCCCTCGGCAACCTGTTCGGGCGTGCCGGTGAGCGGGAAGCCGCCATGGCCCGGTGGCGAAGACAACGAAGCCGACGCCGGCTGAGACGCGAAAGCGCTCACGCCGCCTGTCTTTGCAGCTTCATGGCGGTCTGGCTTTGCGCCCTGGTGGTGATGAACACGCCGGCGGTGATGATGACCGCGCCCGCCCAGGTCAGCAACTGATAATGCTCGCCGAGGAAGATGGTGCCGGCAAACAGGCCGACGGCAGCCGCCACATAGCCGATCTGGCTGAGATAGACCGGACCGCCAACCGCCTGCAGCCTGAAGAAGAAGGCGAACATCGCCGACGCCGAAGCGACCTGCGCAACGACGACCAGCGGCACGCCGCCGAGTGGCACGAAAGCCTTGCCGCCGAACAGGAGAAAAATGCCGACAAACAGCATCGCCGCTGACGCCAGATGGCTGCCGACGGCAAGCTCAATCGGGCCGGTGCCATCAGGCCAGTCAACCGTGCGATAGATGTTGCCGGCGGCAAGGCTGACCGGGATGAGCAGTCCCATCACCACCCAGAACAAATCGGCTGGCTGGCCGGCCTCGCCGCGCGTCACCGCCACCATGACGGCGCCGACGAAGCCGACGGCGATGCCGAGAATGCCCAGCATGTTGGGGCGCCGGACACGCAGCAGGATCGAGAACACCAGCGTGATGACAGGCGACAGCGTGAACATGATGCCGGTGTAGCCGGCGCCAAGATGCGGGATGGCTGAAAACATCAGGAGATTCGGCACGGCATAGGAAACCGCAGCGGTGACGAAGAAATAGCGCAATTTGTGCGCGGTGAGCCGGACGTGCTGGCCGCGAGCCAAGAGCACGCACAGCAAGACGCCGCCGGCACCGACCGAGATGACGAAGGCCCAGACCATGGCCGGCACGCCAACCGCCGTGGCGAGCTTGCCGAACGGCAGCGTCAGGCCGAGCAGGCCGCCGGTGACAACCAGCAGGCCGAGCGCCGAATCCCAGAGAAATTTCATAACTGAACCCTATAGCGCGGCCCTTGGCCGGCATTGCATCTTGGAGTAAGATAACGGAAAGATTCTTAACGTCAAGATATATGATGGTGAGACAGTTGGACAGGGCAGCACGGGCGATCGAGCAATGGAAGCGGGAGCGGCCCGATTTGGATGTCTCACCGATGGCCGTGCTCGGGCGGCTGAACGAGGCCGCCTCGCTGATCGCCCGCGAACGGCTAGCGCCGCTGTTTGCCCGCTACGGGCTGCAGTCGGGAGAGTTCGATGTGCTGGCGACGCTGCGCCGCGCTGGCTCACCTTACGCGCTGACGCCGACCGCGCTCTATGAAGCGACGATGGTCACGTCGGGCGCCATGACCAACCGGCTCGACCGGCTGGAAACGTCCGGGCTGATCCAGCGTGGGCCGCACCCCAACGATCGGCGCGGCATTGTCGTGAGGCTGACCGAAAAGGGCCTGGCCTTGATCAATGAGGCCGTTACCGCCCACGTCGCCAACGAACACGCGATTCTTTCCGGCCTGACGCAGGCGGAACGCGAAACGCTCTCTCGGTTGCTTGAGAAACTGATCAGCAGCGTCAGCTAGCAACTCAGTTGCGATCATCCGGGAACACCGGGATCGGCATGAACTCGACGCCGTCCTCGGCCAGGCTCTTGGCCTCGTCCAGCGTCGCTTCGCCATAGATGCCGCGCGCGTCAGTTTCGCCGAAATGGATTTTTCGCGCTTCCTCGGCGAATTTGTCGCCGACATAGTCGGCATTCTCGCGCACCTTCTCGGCCATCGCCTTGAGCTGCGCCAGGGCCTGCTTCTGCGCCTCGCCCATGGCGAGCGCTATGGTTTCCTGCTTGCGCGCCGTGGAGACGGCCGGCGCCATCAGCGCTTTCTGCACCTTGTGCGAGCCGCAACTCGGGCAGTCGACGAAGCCGCGCTTCTTCTGGGTGTCGAAATCGTCATTGCTGCGGAACCAGCCCTCGAATTCGTGGTCGTGTTCGCAGATCAGGGAAAAGCGGATCAAGAGGCTGCACCCCTTAGGCGCGGCGTCTCGCCCGAGCCGGCATTGACGGCGAAATCCCGCGCATTTTTGAGATTGGGGATCTTTTTGCGCGCGGCAAGCGACTGCGCCGGGTCGATCTCGGCGACGATCACCGCGGGCTCGTCATGCGCGGCCTCGGCGATGATACGGCCCCACGGATCGACAATCAGCGAATGGCCATAGGTCTCGCGGCCGTCCTCATGCAGGCCACCTTGCGCCGCGGCGACGACATAGGCGCCGTTCTCGATGGCACGCGCCCTGAGCAGCACATGCCAGTGCGCCTCGCCCGTCTGGCGGGTGAAGGCGGCGGGTACCGAAAGCAGGTCGGCGCCGGCCAGGGCCTCGGCGCGGAACAATTGCGGAAAGCGCAAATCGTAGCAAACGGCGAAGCCGAGCTTTGCAGCCTCGATCTCGGTGACGACAGCCTCGGTGCCTGGTTCGTAGGCGGCGGATTCACGCCAGGATTCGCCATTGTCTAGATCGACGTCGAACATGTGGATCTTGTCGTAGGTGGCGAGCGTGGCGCCATCCGGCCCGAACAGCAGCGCGCGGTTGGCGAGCTTGCCGTCGGCGCGCAGGATGGCGGTCGAGCCGATATGCAGGAAAACGCCGAGTTCGCTCGACAGCTTGCGCGCGGTCGAGACGACGATGTCCTTGTCTTCGGACGTAAACGAGGCGGCGCGGGCTTCCTTGTCGCGGATCAACGCGCCGGTCATTTCCGGCGTCTGGATGTAGGTCGCACCTTGGCTAGCCGCTTCATGCACCAGCCGCTCAAGATCGACCGCGTTACGCTCGGGGCTCTCGCCCGAACGCATCTGGATCGCAGCGGCCTTGAAAACACCCATCGTCATTCCCTCAATTCGTCGCGCCATTGGCGAGCAGTTTGTCCAGCCGGCCTTCGGCCTCCAGCTCGTGGAGGTCGTCGCAGCCGCCGACATGCGTGTCGCCGATGAAAATCTGCGGAAAGGTCGAGCGGCCGTGGGCGCGCGAAATCATCTCCTGGCGCAGCTCCGGCGAGAAGGAGGCATCGTGCTCGGTAAAGGCAACGCCCTTGCGCTCGAGCAGCCGCTTGGCTGCCGTACAATAGCCGCACATCATGCGGGTGTAGATGGTGACATCGGCCATGACGAATTTCCGCTGTTCGTTGCCGACTTATATAGTCGCGGACTCGTCCGCCCGAAAGTCCCCCGGCAACACACGGGCAAAGGTCAGCACGTCGACAGCGGCCGCACCGCCTCTTTTCAGCGCCTTGGTGGCGGAACGCACGGTGGCGCCAGTGGTGTAGACATCGTCGATCAAGAGCACCCTGCGGCCGGCGATCTCGATTTCCGCCTCGGCGGGCACGCGGAAGGCGGCCCGCACATTCTCCTCGCGTTCCCCGCGCTCCAAACCAACCTGCTGGCGGGTGAGTTTCACGCGCCGCACCGCCGAGGGAGCGAAGGGCAATTCGCTGAGCGCCGAAACCGCCCTCGCCAGTTCCGCCGACTGGTTGAACCGCCGCCTGAAAAAGCGCCGCCAGTGCAGCGGCACCGGCACCACCACATCCGCCTCCGCGATGAGGTCGGCCCCCGCGCGCACCATCCAGCGCGCCATCCATGGCGCGAGATCCGTGCGATCCTGGTATTTCAGCCCTTGCACCATCTGGCGGGCAACGCCGGAATAGGCCACCGCCGCCCGCGCCCGCTCGAACGGCGGCGGATCGGCAATCGCCTCGGCGGACAGAAAGCCTTCGCCCATATGGTGGCTGAACGGCGTGCCCATCACCGGGCACCATGGCCGCTCCAGCAGCCTGAGCTTCGGCCAGCAGGCGCCACACAGCACGCCGGGTTGCGAGACATGCCGGCGGCAACCGGCGCAGACCGGTGGAAACAGGATGCGCGCCGGCAAGCCGACAACCGACCGGGCCAGGTTCATGATCTCGATGGACTTGATCTTGGGCATCGGATCGGCCACGTGGTTGGTTCTGCGCGCCACTATATCAACGATTTCAGAGCGTGGACAAACGTGGACAAACAAGGATCTGCCCGTTGCAGCCGATAATGGATACCTCTCTGTGGCTGGTGCACAAGCGGCGCGCGCTTGCTCATCCGCTTGACGGCGCGGATTTCCTGATGCGCCGCACGGCCGAGGACCTTGCCGACCGGCTGGGTGCCGTCGAGCGCAGGTTCGGCAAGGCGGCTGTGCTGTTCTGCCAGACGCCGGCTGCGGCCGAAACGCTCGCAGAAAGCGGCAAGGTTGCCGACATTGTCCGCGTCGAGACGGATACGGCTTTCCTGAGCGGTGACGGCGCCGGCTTGATCGCACCGCTGGAAACCGTGCCGTTCGAGCCAGAGAGCCTCGATCTGGCGGTGTCGCTTCTGTCGCTGCAGGCGATGAACGACATTCCCGGCATGTTGATCCAGATCCGCCGCGCGCTGCGGCCGGACGGGCTCTTCCTCGGCGCCTTTGCCGGCGCGGGCACGCTTTTCGAACTGCGCGAAAGCCTGCTTGCGGCCGAGACCGAGCTTTATGGCGGCGCCAGCCCGCGTGTCATCCCGTTCACCGACGTGCGCGATGCCGGTGCGCTTCTGCAGCGCGCCGGTTTCGCTCTGCCGGTCGCCGACGTCGAGACGGTGACAGTGCGCTACACCAGCCTGTTCAACCTGATGGCGGATCTGCGGGCCATGGGCGAAACATGTGCGCTCACCGATCGCAGCCGGCGGCCGGGCTCGCGTAAGCTGTTTGCCCGTGCGGCGGAAATCTACGCCGAACGGTTTTCCGACCCCGACGGGCGCGTGAGGGCAAGTTTCTCGATTGTCTGGATGTCCGGCTGGGCGCCCGACGCATCGCAGCAAAAACCGCTGAAGCCCGGCTCGGCCAAGGTGTCGCTGAAGGCAATCCTGGAGGCGCCCGACGGGCAATGATGGTGTCCGTGGGACACCAGGTCAGGGTGCGAAAGCGTTCGCAAGCCTGCTATTTTCGTCGCTGAATAGCCAGGCGAGCGCGTTGAAGGCCTGCCCCATGCCGCCGATGATGGTTAGCGACAGCACGGCGACGATCAGGCCATATTCGACAGCCGTGGCGCCGGTCTCATCCTTCAGAAAACGCAGCAGCGTTGCTTTCATGGCTTCAACCCCTCTATCCGGGACCTTACCGCCGATCTGTTAAGAAAGGTTAACGGCAAAGGCTTAACAGGCGGTGAAATCGCCGCCTTTCGGAAAACTGTTAACCATGTCAGCAGTCGCCGCTGCTTCTGCCGTTGGACCTGATGATGCAGACAGAACTGCGCTGCGGCTGCAGCACGCTGCGGCGCAGCGTATAGGTTTCGCGATGTCTGAGCGAACCGGTTGCCGTCATGTCGAGCCCGCCAAGATCATCGCGGACCGACAGCGAGCGTGTCTGGCTGTCCAGGAACGGAGTTGCGATCAGCGCCAGCGCCACAGCGGCCGAACCGAACAAAAGCGTGATGCGCAATATGCCCATGCCCGCATCGGCGGCGCGAAAGCCGCGCTCGGGCCGGATCGAGTCCCAATCCCTGTCTAGGCTCATGCTATCGCTCCCCGGCGAATCGGCGCGGCCGTGAAACGACCCCATGCTTCAACTTTTCACGATGAGATAAATCTTCCATTAACGCTGGCTGATACGACGCCTCGGCCAGGAAACCGGCCGGGCGGGAGCCATCAAAGAAGATCGATGAGGAACGGGATCAGCGGCGCATCGGCCGGCGGCATCGGATAATCGCGCATCTGCTTTGGCCGCACCCATTTCAGCGTCTGCCCTTCCCTGGGCTGGGCGATGCCGCGGAAGCGCCGGCAGATGAACAGCGGCATCAACAGGTGAAAATCGTCGTAGGAATGACTGGCGAAGGTGAGCGGCGCCAGGCAGGGAATGTCGGTGTCGACGCCGATTTCCTCATGCAGTTCGCGAATGATGCATTCTTCGGGCGTCTCGCCGGGCTCGACCTTGCCGCCGGGAAATTCCCACAGGCCGGCAAGTTGCTTGCCCTGAGGCCGCTGCGCCAAAAGCACGCGGCCGTCGGCATCGACCAGCGCACAGGCGGCGACCAGGAGCAGGCGTTTGCCGGCGATCTTCACCTCGCTCATGCCGTCACGTCATTCATGCCGTCACATCATTCATGACCGGGCGGCCGGCGGTAGTGGTAGCGATAGACTTCGTCGAAGCCGAGCGAATGGTAGAGCGCCAGCGCCGGCACATTGTTGGCCTCGACCTGCAGCCAGGCTTCCCGCGCGCCCCGCAGTCGCGCCCATTTCAGCGCCGACAGGATCAGGTTGCGGCCGTGACCTTTGTTGCGCGCCGACTTGTCGGTGGCGACCTCGAACAGGCCGGCAAGATCGCCGTCATGCACGCAGATCAGCGTCGCCAGCGCATCGGCCCCCTCTTCGAGCGCGAACAGTCCGGCCTCTGGCTGGATGGCGCCGATGATCTCCGACAGGCCCGGCCGCAGCGAAACGTCCGAACCGCTGACTTTGAGCGACGCGCCGATGAAGCGGCTGATGTCCTTCAGCGGAATCTGGTCCATGGCGGCATCGAGCTGCGCATCGGCCAGCGGCAGCCGCATGACCAGCGACTCGTCGAAGCGGCTCCAGCCCTCGCGGTCGAGATGGCCGGCGAGATCGGGACCAGACAGCGGCGACATGCGGAACGTCAGCGGCCTGCCATAGGCATCGAAACGGCGGCTCGCCCGGCCGATACGGTCGGCAATGTGCATGATATCGCCGGGATCGAGCGGATTGACCGAGTTCAGCCGCTTGGCCGGATGGCCGGCGGTCAGCCGCACCACCCAGGTGCCGTCATAGTGGACCGCTGCTGCCGGCCAGGCGCGAAAACCGGCCGCCTCGTAGCGGCGTACGATCGCGAGCATGCTTGCCGGATGCCTGGAGTTCAAGACCGTCAGCTCCGATAGTCGCCATTGATGGCGACATATTCCTTGGTGAGATCGCAGGTCCACACCGTCGCCTTGCCGCGGCCGATGCCGATATCGGCGCGGATGCGGATATCGTCGCGCTTCATATAGGCCGACGTCGCTGCCTCGGAATAATCGGGGTCGCGCTCGCCCTCATGCGCCAGCCTGTTGTCGCCAAACCAGATCGACAGCCGGTCGCGATCGGCCGGCTCGCCGGCCTTGCCGACGGCCATGACGACGCGGCCCCAATTGGCGTCCTCGCCGGCGACCGCCGTCTTGACCAGCGGCGAATTGGCGATCGACAGCGCGATGCGCTTGGCCGATCGCGCCGATTTGGCGCCGGTGACGGTGACTTCGACCTGCTTACGGGCGCCCTCGCCGTCGCGCACCACTTGCAGCGCCAGCGATTTCAGCACCTTGCCAAGCGCCCGGCGGAACGCGCCGAGACGCGCATCCTTGAGGTCGGTTATCTCGGGCGCGCCGCGCCTGGCGGCCTTGCCGGTGGCGAAGATCAGCAGCGTGTCGCTGGTCGAGGTGTCGCTGTCGACGGTGACCGCATTGAAGGTCTTGGCCGTGCCGCGCGACAACAGGTCCTGCAGGACGGGTGCGGCGATCGGCGCGTCGGTGGCGATGAAGGAGAGCATGGTCGCCATGTCGGGCGCGATCATGCCGGCGCCCTTGGAAATGCCGTTGATGGTGACGTCGGTATCGCCGAGCTTGACGGTCGCGGTCGCCAATTTCGGATAGGTGTCCGTGGTCATGATCGCCTTTGCCGCTTCGGTCCACAGCTCAGGCTTGCCGTTGCTGACCAGCCCCGCGAGCAGATGGCTGAATTTGCCGGTGTCGAGCGGCTCGCCGATGACGCCGGTCGACGCCAGGAAAACTTCTGCCGCCTTGCAGCCGGCGGCCTTCGCCGCCGCCTCGCCCGTCAGGGCGGTGGACTCGCGGCCTTTCTTGCCGGTGAAGGCGTTGGCGTTGCCGGAATTGACGACCAGAACCCGCGCGCTGCCGGACCGGAGATTCTGCCGGCAGAAATCGACCGGCGCCGAAGGGCATTTGGATTTCGTGAACACGCCGGCGACCGCCGTGCCTTCATCGAAGACCATGGTCAGAAGGTCGGTGCGGTTCTTGTATTTTATCCCGGCTTCGGCGGTGGCGATGCGCACCCCCTCGATGACAGGCATCTTGGGGTATTTCTTCGGCGCAAGCGGCGAAATCGTCGTGGACATGAGTGCCTCGGGCGGGAAAATCGCAAGGGAAGGCCGGTTTGCCCGATACGCCGCGTCGGCGCAAGGGCGTTTTCGTCGCTCTTGCGGGGCGCGGGAGACCACTCGGGATTAAGCCTGCATCTCAAATCTGTTGGCTTCGTCCGGGCCGATAGCGTTATGATCCTGTCCCATGGGCAGGCTTGCGATCCTGGCATGGGCATTTCTGGGACTTTTGCTGCTGGGCGCGGATGCACAGCCGCAACGGCGCGTGGCGCTTGTCATCGGCAACGGCACTTACGCCGAAGCCGGCACGCTGGCCAATCCGGTGAATGATGCCCTCGACATCGCCGACAAGCTGCGCTCCATCGGCTTCGAGGTCATTGAAGGCAACGATCTCGGCAAGCGCGAACTCGAGCGCAGCATCGGCGAGTTCTCCGATGCGCTCGAAGGTGCCGGCGTTGGGCTTTTCTACTATGCCGGCCACGGCCTGCAGGTCGACGGGCGCAACTACATCGTGCCGGTCGACGCCAGGCTGGACGTGCCGGTCAAGCTGCAGCTCGAAGCCGTGCCGATCGACGAAGTCCTCGACATCATGGAACAGCAGACCAAGGTCAGCCTGGTGTTTCTGGATGCCTGCCGCAACAACCCGTTTGCCCGCAGCCTCAGCCGCACCGCCACCACCCGCTCCGCGACGGCGCTGGCGGGGCTGGCGCAGTTCGATTCGACGCGTGGCTCGTTCATCGCGTTTTCGACTGCGCCGGGTGCCGTCGCCATGGACGGAAGCGGGCGCAACTCGCCGTTTGCCGCCGCGCTGCTGCGCCACATCGCCGAACCCGGCCAGAGCATCAACGACATGATGATCGCGGTGCGCCGCGACGTGGTTTCGCAAACCCGCGAGGCGCAGCGCCCCTGGGAGCAGGGCTCGCTGCTGGAACGCTTCGAATTCGTCTCGGACGGACAGCCTGCAGAGCCTCCGAAGCCGGCCGCGGCACCGGTGCCCTCGACCGAAGTCGCGGTACTCGAACGCTCCGTCGGCGACGACAAGGGATCGATCGAAAACTTCCTGCGCCAGGATTATCTGACGCCGGACACCAAGGCGATGGGCGAGACCGTCAAGCGGCTCTACGGCTCGTCCGCCACCATTTTCGGCACCCGTTACGACGCCGATGCCATCGCCAAGGTCAAGGCGGACTGGTTCGCGCAATGGGCCTCCTGGTCGCTTGGCCTGGTATCAGGCAGCCTGGAGGTCACTCCACAGGGCGAGGATCGCGCCGAGGCCGTCTTCGCGATGCGCTACGACTATCTTCCAAGGGACAAGTCGGCCGCACGCCTGACCGGCAAGGCGCGCGTCACGCTTGGGCTGGTCAAGGCCGACGGCGGCTGGCGCATCGAGTCCGAGACATCGCAAGCGATGCAGTAGACATCGTCCGACGCCCAATCGGGTGTCGGCAGCCGGTCGCGCATGTCGATAGGAATTTTTTCTTGACTCGGTGACGGCAGCTATGCTACATTTTTGGCTATGGTGCTGATTTGCGCCAGTGACCCGCCGCACAGGCGGGTTTTGCGTTTGGGGCTTCGCCAACCGACACGCCGGTAAAGGCTCCAAAAGAACAACTTAACCCTGCCGCGACCGTCACCGGCCTCCAGAAGCTTGAAACGCGCCGTTTCGTTTGAGCGTCGGGTCACCTATATTGCCGCGAAATTGTTGGCGAGGACGACAGAGATGGCCGCAGACGCCGACCCCGCGCGCAGATCGATCGGTGCGCGGCGCAATCCCGCCAGCGCCGATGCTATTCTCGAAGCTGCCGAGGCCGTGCTGGTCGAGGCCGGTTATGCCGGTTTCTCGATCGAGGCGGTGGCACGCCGCGCCCGTGCCGGCAAACCCACCATCTATCGCTGGTGGCCGAGCAAGGCGGCCTTGCTGCTTGAAGTCTACCAGCGCCAGAAGCGTGTCGAGGTTCCCGATACCGGGCGTCTGGAGGAAGATCTCGTCGGCTTCCTGAAAAACCTGTTCTCGCACTGGCGCGAGACATCGTCGGGCAGCGTGTTCAAATCGTTGATCGCCGAGGCGCAGTCGGACGAGACTGCTGCCGCGGCTCTTGCCGGATATGCCAGCGGACGCCATGTTCACACCGGGCAGATCATCGAGCGCGCCAAGGCAAGGAGCGAAATCCCAGCCGATGTCGATTCAGCGCTGGTCGCGGATCTGATCGCCTCCTACGCCTGGAAGCATCTCCTAACCAACCGCCTCGACGAGGATGAAGCGACTATCCGCAAGGCAGTCGGCTATGTGATCCGAGGCATAGCGCGCAACGCGCTTTAGCAGCCAATTATTGAATTCGGCGCTGCCCCTCATCGCCCTGCCGGGCGTGACGGGGAGAAGGAGGCCTTCACCAATGATTTCGCCAATCATCAACGTTGAAGGAAGGACGCAGCATCACGCCCATCTCCCTTCTCCCCGTCACTATACGGGGAGAAGTGCCCGGCAGGGCGATGAGGGGCAGCGCTGACGCCAGGAAGCAAACTGAAATCGAATGCAAGGCCCCGACAGGAGGCATCGGTTTTAGCAAAGGTGGAAGCGCATCGACCCGTTTCAGCTCAACGCGCTTTCCGACAAAAGCCTACTTGGCGCTTTCCAGCGTATCGACAGCCTTCTTCAAATTCGCGTCGGGGATCTCGACCTTGGCGCCGGCGCGCAGCGACTTGACCAGCGCGAAATACTTGTCGCGGATGACCGCCTGCTTGGCCTGGTCCTTGACGTCGTCGAAGGCCGGCGGCTGCTTGGTGCGCTTGTCCTCGAGCTTGATGACATGCCAGCCGAACTGCGACTGCACCGGCTGCTTGGTGTATTTGCCGACTTCGAGCGCGAACGCCGCCTTGTCGAACTCCGGCACCATCTGCCCGGGTCCGAACCAGCCGAGATCGCCGCCGCTGGTCTTGCCTGAGGGATCGCTGGTGTGCTCGTTGGCGAGCTTCTGGAAGTCGGCGCCGCCGTCGAGCTGCTTGATGATCGCCTCGGCCTCTTCCTTCGTCTTCACGAGGATGTGACGGGCATGCACCTCGTTGGTGGGCGGCGTGTTGGCGATTTCCTGGTCGTAGCGGGCGCGGACCTCGGCATCGGTGACCTTGTCGACAACGCCCTTCTCGACCATCTCGCCATGCAGCGCGCGCTGCTGCAGGAAGGCCATGCGGCGCTGGAAGTCGGGATCCTTGTCGAGCCCTGTGGTGACAGCCTGGGCGGCCATGACGCGGATCTCGATGGCCGCCGAAAGCGCCGCGGCACGGCGCTGCTCGGGTGGCAGCTGCGCGAACTGCTGCGACAGCTCGCCTTCGGCAAGCACGAGATCGGCTTCGGTCAAGGGCTGGCCATTGATCGTGGCGATCACAGTGTTCGGATCTACCGGTGCTGCAGCCGGTGCTGCTGCGGCCGCCGGGGCGGGAGCGGCTTCTTGCGCCATCAGCGGCGACAGCGAAAAGGCCGACAGGCCGAATGCCAGACCAAGGCTGGCGAGCGACGCGCGGCGGAACAATAAGGACATTAGGTGACTCCGGTAAGGGATCATGAGGGCGGGAAGGTTTCCAGATCAGC
Organism: Mesorhizobium sp.; assembly: GCA_004017275.1. GTDB lineage: Bacteria > Pseudomonadota > Alphaproteobacteria > Rhizobiales > Rhizobiaceae > Mesorhizobium. Next base: position 32,522 of record SAKE01000015.1, read on the forward strand.
CAGATTGTGGCGGAATTTGGCGCGCCCGGCAGGGCCAGCGCGGCGTTGACATCAGTTGAGCCCCCTCTTATCTGTCCAACGACTTTGCGTCCAGAACCGTTTTCCGGGCGCTTTTTGTGTTTGCCCGTGTTCAGGCGGTGCGTTCACGTGGATTTGATGGGGCCGGCCGGCGCTCATCTCAAGATTGAGAATACTATCGAAAGGACCATCGGATGGTCAGTCTCGGCGGTCTCGCCCGTAAGGTTTTCGGTTCCTCCAACGACCGTCGGGTCAAATCGACCCGGCCCCGTGTCGAGGCGATCAACGCCATGGAAAACGAGATGCGGGCGCTCTCCGACGAGGAGTTGGTCGGCCGCACCGCGAAATTCCGCCAGGACATCGCCAACGGCGCCACGCTCGACGACCTTTTGGTGCCGGCCTTTGCCACTGCCCGCGAAGCAGCCCGCCGCGTGCTCGGCATGCGCCCCTTCGATGTCCAGCTGATCGGCGGCATGGTGCTGCACAATGGCGGCATTGCCGAAATGCGCACCGGCGAGGGCAAGACCCTGGTCGCGACGCTGCCGGTCTACCTCAACGCGCTCGCCGGCAACGGCGTCCACGTCGTCACTGTCAACGACTATCTGGCCACCCGCGACTCCGAATGGATGGGCCGCGTCTACAAATTCCTCGGCCTCTCGGTCGGCGTCATCGTCCATGGCCTGTCCGACGAGGAGCGCCGCGTCGCTTACGCCTCCGATGTCACCTACGCCACCAACAACGAGCTCGGCTTCGACTATCTGCGCGACAACATGAAGTATGAGCGCAACCAGATGGTGCAGCGCGGTCACAATTACGCGATCGTCGACGAAGTCGACTCCATCCTAGTCGACGAGGCGCGCACGCCGCTGATCATTTCCGGCCCGCTCGAGGACCGTTCGGAAATGTACAACACCATCGACACCTTCATCATCCGGCTGCAGCCGCAGGATTATGAGATCGACGAGAAGCAGAAGACGTCGATCTTCACCGAGGAAGGCACCGAGAAGCTCGAGAACCTTTTGCGCGACGCCGACCTGCTCAAGGGCGAGTCGCTCTACGACGTCGAGAACGTCGCCATCGTCCACCATGTCAACAATGCGCTGAAGGCGCACCGGCTGTTCCAGAAGGACAAGGACTATATCGTCCGCAGCGGCGAGATCGTCATCATCGACGAGTTCACCGGCCGCATGATGCCGGGCCGCCGCTATTCGGAGGGCCTGCACCAGGCGCTCGAAGCCAAGGAGCATGTGGCGATCCAGCCGGAGAACCAGACGCTGGCCTCCGTCACCTTCCAGAACTACTTCCGGCTCTACAAGAAGCTCTCCGGCATGACCGGCACGGCGCTGACCGAGGCCGAGGAATTCGGCAACATCTACGGCCTCGACGTCACCGAGATCCCGACCAACCTGCCGGTCGTCCGCATCGACGAGGACGACGAGGTCTACCGGACGGTCGAGGAGAAGTACAAGGCGATCGTCAAGGAGATCCGCGAAGCCAGCGCCAAGGGCCAGCCGACGCTGGTCGGCACCACCTCCATCGAAAAGTCCGAGCAGTTGGCCGAGCGCCTGCGCAAGGAAGGTTTCACGGGCTTCGAAGTGCTGAACGCCCGCCACCACGAGCGCGAGGCGGCAATCGTCGCCCAAGCCGGCAAGCCCGGCGCCATCACCATCGCCACCAACATGGCCGGCCGCGGCACCGACATCAAGCTCGGCGGCAATGCCGAGATGCGCATCGCAGAAGAACTCGGCGACATGCCTGCCGGACCCGATCGCGAAGCGCGCGAAAACGAGATCAATGCCGACGTCGAGCGGCTGAAGGAAAAGGCGCTGGCCGCCGGCGGCCTCTACGTGCTCGCCACGGAACGCCACGAATCGCGCCGCATCGACAACCAGCTGCGCGGCCGCTCCGGCCGTCAGGGCGACCCCGGCCGCTCGAAATTCTTCCTGTCTTTGCAGGACGATCTGATGCGCATCTTCGGCTCCGAGCGCATGGACGGCATGCTGCAGAAGCTCGGCCTCAAGGAAGACGAGGCGATCATCCATCCGTGGATCAACAAGGCGCTGGAAAAGGCGCAGAAGAAGGTCGAGGCGCGCAACTTCGACATCCGCAAGAACCTTTTGAAATATGACGACGTCTCCAACGACCAGCGCAAGGTGGTGTTCGAACAACGCATCGAGCTGATGGATGGCGAAGGCCTGAGCGAAACCATCGGCGAGATGCGCGAAGGCGTCATCGACGAGATCGTCGCCAAGGCCATTCCCGAAAACGCCTATGCCGAGCAGTGGGATGTCGCCGGCTTGAAGGCCGAGATCGCCGAATTCCTCAATCTCGACCTGCCGGTCGAGGACTGGGCCAAGGAAGAGGGCATCGCCGAGGACGACATCCGCGAGCGCATCGCGCAGGCCGCCGACGCCGCCGCCAAGGAGCGCGCCGAGCGCTTCGGCCCCGAAGTGATGAGCTATGTCGAACGCTCGGTTGTGCTGCAGACGCTCGACCATCTGTGGCGCGAGCACATCGTCAATCTCGACCATCTGCGTTCGGTCGTCGGCTTCCGCGGCTACGCCCAGCGCGATCCGCTGCAGGAGTACAAGGGCGAGGCGTTCGAGCTGTTCCAGGCCATGCTGGGCAATCTGCGCCAGGCCGTCACCGCACAGCTGATGCGCGTCGAACTGGTCCGTCAGGCCGCCGAAGCACCGCCGCCCGAAGCGCCCGACATGTTTGGCACCCACATCGACGGCACCACCGGCGAGAACGACTTCGAAGGCGGCGAGACCGCCCTCCTGGTCCGCCCGGAGACAACCGCCATCGTCGCTCCCGAGGATCGCGACCCCAACAACCAGGCCACCTGGGGCAAAGTCGGCCGCAACGAAGCCTGCCCCTGCGGCTCGGGGAAGAAGTACAAGCACTGCCACGGCGCGTTCGCGTAAAAAGCGCGCTTTTCCCTTCTCCCCGTCACTATACGGGGAGAAGGTGCCCGAAGGGCGGATGAGGGGCGGCGCAGAGTTCCGCGATTGGCCAATCTCCCCACCTGAGGGGGAGATGGCCGGCAGGCCAGAGGGGGGCGCTGTCCCGCCGGCTTGCCCGCTAAAATCCCGCGAAAGCGGCTTCGTCCACGGTCACTTCCTCAACCATCTTTACCCGCACGCCGATCTTCTGATCCTTGAGCAGGTCGCATAGTCCGTCGCCATCGATCAGGTCGATGGCCGGAGCCCCGTCGCGCACAGCCTCGCGCCGCGCATCCGCGGTAAATGTACCCGTGGTGATGACAAGGCCCTTGTCGGCTCGACCAACCATCGCACCGCGAGAGTCGCGCACGGCGCCTGACCCCACCGAGCCTTTCCAACGCTTGCACTGGAATAGCACGTGAAACGAAAGCAGGTTGACCCGCAATACGCCGGTGCCGTCGATGCCACCATCGCCGCTCCTGCCGGTCACCTCAACCTTGATAAAGCCGGCCTCACGGAGAATTCTCTGGCACAACCGCTCGAAGGCCGCCGGATCAAGCGCCAGAAGGATGTCGAGCAGTTGCTCCCGCCAGTCCTTCAAGGCGATATCAGCTGCTTCCGCTTCAGCCTCGGCACGCTCAGGGGCAGCGACAGTTTTTGCCTTGCGCAATGCCGCGTCGGCTCGCCTGACAAGCCGCACGACTTCTTCCGGATCAAGTGAGAGCGACATACGGCCCTCCGCCGTAAGCGCCCACACGCCGCGCTCGCTATTGTTCGTGAGGCCTGCATTCTTCAGCCAGCTTCGCGCCCAGGCGCAGCGATAATCGAACTTCGCCCTTGGACCATCGCCAACCAGCACTGCTCGCGCCGCATCGGAGACATTCATCAACACAGCCGTCTTGTCGTCGATTTCTTCTATCGAAGCCGAGCCCCCGAGCGCGTCCAATGCTCTGAGAACCGGCACGAAAAACTCGGCGAAGGGTGGGACGAGCGCTTTCATCATCCCATCCTCATGCCACCCTACGCGCAACGATTGAAGATCCCCTCGTCATCGGCTCGCCGCCTTCATCGCTTCAGTGATCGCCACCGTCTCAACGCTCACGCGCGCTACCCGCATCAAAAGGTCAACAACCTTCTCCTTGTAATCAGCGAAGCGGTAAGTGTTGAATTTTTCCCGAATCGTCAGGTCTTTCGGTGTCTTTTCCTTGTACTGGTCGAGAATCCACTCAAGCCCTGAACGATTACCGAGCCGGTAATTCCACGCCTCTTCCGGAATGCCAGAAAGCTGCGTCTCGGTATCGAGTCGAATGATGCCGGCGTCGCGGTCGGCCTTGAGCAGTGCCTTGGGGACAACGCCCGCCGCTCGTGCCGTCTCATCCGGCGTGTCCAGCCGCTCCAAAGGCCATGGCTCGACGGTCTCGTAACCAATATGCAATTTCATCAACTGCTTGCCCCACTCGGCCCAGCACCAGAAGTTGGGATAGAACGGGATGCGAGGGAAATCGCGCTTTAGGTTCAGCGCATATTTTTCGCGATACGCCGGGTCGTGCATGACCGCATAGACATAATGACAAATGTCATCCTTGGTGATCGCATGCGCAGCTTTGCGCAATCTGCTGATCCCGGCTGTTGAGTGGGAGATGCCCTGCGTAGCTACTGCCTCTCTTACGTCATCCCTCTCTTTCGATTTCTGCGACGTCCCCAGTCCATCCTTGCCATAAGCCTTCTGGAATTCCTTCAGCGCCCAGTCAGTGATGTTATCGACACGTTCTCCCGACTTGGAATAGCGGTAGCTGGAAACTACGCGTGAATCGCCAATGAAGTGAAAATCGAGCGCTCGGGTGCTGGCCAGACACCTGAACTCGCCGCCATTGGGAAAGGCGATATGAACATTCTGGTCGCCACTCTGTTGCACGAGAAATCCAAATTCGTCGATAAGCAACGGCGAGAGATAAGCGTTCACACTATAGAAGGGTCTGTATTCATAATCTGATATGAACGACTGGCTAAATTTCTCCACCTTCTTTGCCCGAGATTTACCTTTCAGGTTCCGAGACCACTTCAATGTTTTTGGGAATTCGTCATCAGCTGGTGAAGCCTGCCCATACAGTGCTAGAGCGAGAGCGGCCTTCTGGCTCAAAACATCAGCTGATAGATCCGTAACCCATTGATCCCTTGCAGTATTTACTCCGTTACCAAATTGCCTGAAGATGGCTCTTTCCTGCCCTTTTGCGTTTGCGCCCTTTGTTTTTTTGTCCGCGATCGGAATCAGATCATCCCAGCGATGCTCTGGTTGATTGATCCAATTCGCGTCCTTGTCGGGCTCAACAATCGCAAATGGCCGTCTGGAGAGTGGGGTTAAGGACAAGAAGTCTTGTTTCTCGTCCGCTTTGGCGTAATCTCGAACTGCCTCATAGCGAACTGTGCAACCTGCAGCCTTTCGCTTCTTGACGAAAAAACTAACGGCAATCCCCACTCTAATCTGATCGTCGAATACATTGCCGCCTTCGCGTCGTCGGCGCTCACCGCTAGTTCGTGCATCACCCTTCAAATCGATTACGTAAATCTCGTGAAAATCTTGGGCAACCGCCTTGCGAAATCCATCATACGTCCGTGCGTTGACGAAGCTATTGTTCGAGACAAATGCTAGCACGCCGTCATCATGCAAACGGTCGCTCGCCCAGCGAAAAAACCTTGCATACATATCGTAGACCTTGGTCTTTTGCGCAGTCGAAAGTCGGATGTAGCTCGACTTTATGAGCTGATCGATCCGCGGATATTCACGGTTCTTGTTGTTATCGTTCTCGTTCGCCTGATTGGCATTGTATGGGGGATTGCCGATTATAACCGAAATCTTGCGCTTGTTCTGCCGTCTGACACGCGCAACATTTTCGTCCGACAGCCCGGCGAACATGTCGTGTTGGTACCCCGCCTTAATGCCAAGTCCCGCCACATTGTCCAACGTGTCGACAAAACAGAGGTTCGGGAACTCCGCAAACTGGCCTGAGATCGCGGCATAGGTGGCCTCGATGTTCAAATTCGCGACATAGTAAGGCAAGATGGCGACTTCGTTGGCGTGCAGTTCGTTTTTGTACTTGTGCGCCAGCTTGCGCGGCTGGCCGCGGAAATGTTCCAGGAGTTCGCAGATGAAAGTGCCGGTTCCTGTCGCGGGGTCCAGAATCTCTACATGCTCATCGATCAGGCTTTTGCCGAAATGTTTTTGTGTTAGCCAGTCGACGCCTTCGATCATGAATTTCACGATCTCGTTAGGCGTGTAGACGACGCCTAGCCGATCAGCTTTCTTCTTATCGTAGACCTTGTAGAAATTCTCGTAGATGACCTTGAGAAAGGTCTGCTTTTCCTGATGGCTGGAAATCAGCGCCGCGTTGGCGCGGATTGTTGCGTAATAGGTTTCCAACCCCTTGAGGGTTTCACGCTTGACCTGACCCGTGAAAAATTTCCCCTCCAGCGCGTAAAGCTCCTTCGCGATGTTGTTCTCGCGATGGAAGTCGCTGTTGTCGAAGACGTGCGCAAAGATTTCCTCGGTCAGTACGTGCTGGATCAGCATCTCCCTTACATCGGCTTCACCTACCGATGGGTTGATCGTATCTTTAGCGTGCTGCAGGAATTTGTCGGCCGCATTGCGGAAATCGGGATTTTTGTCATAAGCGGTGTCGATGCGTTCGCGAAGTGCTGTTAGAACCGCCGGAATGTCGCGCTTGAACTGTTCAACCGCCTTGCGGAAATCGCGAATTTCCTCTCGCTCGTATTTGAAGAACAGCGACACGAGCTTTAGTAAGGCTTCAGTGTCCGTCATCGAGCAACGAAACACTTCCTGCCGATTCTGCATCAGGACCGCTGTGTTTGAATTCTCGAAAATGATGTTGTCCTGCGGGTAGCCCTTAGCCAATTTCTTTCGGATTTCGTCATCAAGATCATCCGCTGTGTCCTTGGCTTCCCAATAGCCGAGTGGCACGCGAAGATCATGCAGGATTGTTCCGTCGGGACGGATGCGGTTCTTCTGCGGAGACAGAAATTCATATTGGCTGATAAAGTGCAGATTGTTCTGCCGCGACCAGGCCTTCAACAGATCCTTGAAGGCTTCCGAGATCACTCCCTCCGTATCTGACCCAGAAAACTTCCTTAGTCTGTCGATTTCGTTGAGATACTGCTGAATTAAAAGCTGTGACATGTTTCCCCCAGACCGAGCGCATTAGAGCGGGTTTCGCGCTTCCGGGAAAGTGCTTGAACGCTGATCTCCCGTCATCATTTCGCGAATCTTTGTGCCCTTCGTACTTCCCTCGTCCTTTGCCAAGCGCGCCGGGGCTAGCACGGCGCAGGATTTCACAAGCCCCGCGCCGCCCCTCATCCGCCTGCCGGCACCATTTCCCCGTATAGGGACGGGGAGAAGGGAGCTCCCACCCAACCGTTTCTTAATGTGTCTCCGCTACACAGAACGCTGAAAAGAAGCGGAAAACGGAGAGACATCGGGGTGCGCTTTTCCGCGGCCACGACTGCCGGGCGGTTCTTGCCGCAGCGTTTGGCGCTGCGCATGGAGCCGTTGCTTGGCCGCATCGACGCCGTGCTGTTCACCGCCGACGAGCGCGGCGAGGCCGGCCGCATGTCGGTCATCGCCTTCTCCATCCGCATCGTCAGCGCCGTCATCGCCTTCATCAGCCAGGTGCTGATGGCGCGCTGGATGGGCTCGTTCGAATACGGCATCTTCGTCCTCGTCTGGGTGACGATGGTCATCGTCGGCAACCTTGCTTGCCTCGGCTTCCACACCTCGGTCATCCGCTTCATTCCCGAATACCGCGAGCGCGGCCTGATGGACGAATTGCGCGGCATCGTGCTTGCCAGCCGCCTGTTCGTGCTGATCGCCTCCACGCTCATTGCCGGGCTGGGCGCGCTCGGCGTCTGGCTGGCGGCACCCTGGATCGAAAACTACTATGTGATCCCGTTCATCCTCGGCGTCATCTGCCTGCCAATGATCGCCATGTCCGACCTTCTGTCGGGACTGGCACGCGCCAACAGCTGGGCGCTGTTTGCCCTGTCGCCGACCTATCTGGTGCGACCGGTGCTGATCCTGCTGTTCATGGCGCTGATGCTGCTGGCCGGCTACGCCCCTGACGCAAAAACGGCGATCTTCGCCTCGATCGCCGCGACCTACGCCACCACGCTTGGCCAGCTCATCGGCGTCACCCAGCGCATGGAACGACAGATTCCGGCCGGGCCGATGAAGGTGCATTTCGCGCAATGGTTCATCGTCTCGCTGCCGATCTTCCTGGTCGAGAGCTTCTTCTTCCTGCTCACCAATGCCGACGTGCTGATGGTCGGCGCCTACATGGATCCCAACGACGTCGCCGTCTATTTCGCCACGGTGAAAACGCTGGCGCTGGTGCATTTCGTCTATTTCGCCGTCAAGGCCGGCGTTGCCCAGCGCTATGCGCAGTTCACCCATGGCGACCCGCAAAGGCTCGCCGCCTTCGCCCGCGAGACGGTGTCGTGGACGTTCTGGCCCTCGCTGTTGATGGCGCTGCTGGTGCTGGCGCTCGGCGAGCCGATGCTGGTGCTGTTCGGCCCGGAATTCACATCGGGCTATCCGCTGCTGTTCCTGCTTGTCTTCGGCGTCGTGGCGCGGGCCGCCGTCGGCCCCTGTGAAAGCCTGCTGACGATGAGCGGCAACCAGAACATCTGCGCCGCCGTCTATGCCATGACGTTGGCCTTCAACATCGGCCTCAACGTGGTGCTGATTCCGCTGTTCGGCCTGTGGGGCGCGGCCATGGCCACCGCCTTTGCCATGATCTTCGAAGCCAGCGCGCTGTCCTTTACGGTGTGGCGCAAGCTCGGCATCGTCATGCTCATCTTCGTGCCTGCGAAAGGAGCCGCGTGATGGCCGCCATCCCGTTGCTTGAGGAAACCAGCGGCGGCACCGCCGGCGCCATGGTGTCGGGCCTTGCCGGGCTGACCCGCGACGCCGATCCCGCCCATATCGAGATCCTCGCCAACAACCGGCCTGAGCGCAAACTCGCCATCTACCCGGCGTCGGCCGGTTTCGACCTCGTCGAGGAACTGGATTATCTGTGCGCCCGCACGGTCGAGCCCAACGTTTTCTTCAACCCGCGTTTCCTGGCGCCGGCCATGCCGCGGCTGGAGGATCGCGAGGTGCGGCTGGCGGTCATCCGCGACGGCGACGAATACCGCAACCGGCTGCGCCTTCTGGTGCCGATCTCGGTGGAACGGCCGGTGGTGCCGCTCGGCGTTCCGGTCATGCGTACATGGTCGAGCCCGTTCGGTCCGCTCGGCACGCCGCTGGTCGACCGCGACGATCCGGTCGGCGTCGTCGAGGATTTCTTCTCGATGCTGTCGCGCCCGCACCTCAAGCTGCCGAAAGTGTTCGTCCTGCCCGACATCCGGCTCGACGGCCCGGTGGCGAGCCTGTTTGCCACCGTGGCCGAGACGCGCGGCCTGATGCTGGTCACCACCGGCCAGACCCAGCGCCCGGCACTCGAGAGCGAAACCGATGGCGACGATTATCTGAAGTCCTCGCTGCGCGCGCACCACTTTCGCGAGTTTCGCCGCCTGAAGCGGCGCCTCGGCGACCTCGGCAAGCTTGAGCATGTCGTGGCGCGCGGCCCCGAAGACATCCGCCACGCCATCGAAGGCTTCCTGACGCTGGAAGCGGCCGGCTGGAAGGGCCGCGAACGCACCGCCATGGCCATCGACCGCTTCCGCGCCGCCTTCGCCCGCGAAGCCGTGCACCGGCTGGCCGAGCAGGACATGTGCCGGATCCATTCGCTGACGCTCGACGGCCGCACCATCGCCTGCCTGATCGTCTTCGTCGAAACCGGCGTCGCCTACACCTGGAAGACCGCCTATGACGAGACGCTGGCTTCCTATTCGCCGGGCACGCTGCTGATGATCGAAGTGACCAGGCAGCATCTCGACGATCCCAACATCATGATGACCGATTCCTGCGCCGTGCCCGACCACCCGGTGATGAGCCGCCTATGGGCCGAGCGCAAGCCAATGGGCACGCTGGTGATCGGCCTGACGCCGGACGCCGACCGCCTCACCCGCCAGGCCGCCTCGCAACTGCATCTCTACCGCGAGACCCGCAACATGGCCCGCCTGCTGCGCAACCGGATGAAGAGCTTGCTGGGACGGCGGTGAGGCCGGTCCAAAATCGTGGATTGGTTGCGGGAAAAAAGTTCGGTGCGCCTTCCGGCACTGAGTCGAACCGACAACGGTCCTCCTTCGCCGAGGCTTCGGAGGACACTCCTGCTCGCAACAAGCCTTCTCGGGTCGCAAACGACCCTGCGAAGCCTTGGCGAAGCAGGGTGGTGCCCCTAGCCGGGATCGAACCAGCACTCCTTGCGGAACTCGATTTTGAGTCGAGCGCGTCTACCAATTCCGCCATAGGGGCTCAGGCCGGGCGGCCTGGATGGCGCGGGACTATACGGTTGGAGGCCTGTTCGTCAACTGGCCAATTCTCGGGCGTCGCGGGATGCGACCAAACTGCGGCTTTCGATTTCGTGACCAGGCTGCCATTGTGCAGCGCGGAAAATCTTTCTAGACAGGCCACGCATCAAGTGCTGCGCGCCTGACAGGATGGATGGCGCGCGCTTTGGGTCTTTGGTTCTGTCCCGAAACCGCTGTGCATTTTGGGCGACACGCATTAGGAGTGCCTATGCTTCGCGGACTTTACGACTGGACCTTGTCGCTGGCGGCGCGCAAATCCGCCGAATGGTGGCTGGCCTTCATCGCATTCGTCGAAAGCTCGGTGTTCCTGGTGCCGGCCGACGTGCTCTATCTGCCGATGGCGCTGTCGCGGCCGGATCGCGCCTACCGCTATGCTCTGATCGCCACCGTCGCCTCGGTTCTGGGCGGCATTGCCGGCTGGTTCATCGGCCACTACGCCTATGACGCCGTGGCGAGGCCGATCCTCGAATTCTACGGCAAATATGACGAATTCGAAGCGCTGCGCACCTCCTCGGGCGTCGGCTTCATCATCCTGATGCTGGTTACCTCGGGCGCTGCCCATCTGCCGCCGATCAAGGTGGTGACGATCCTGTCAGGCGTCATCGGCGTCAATTTGCTGCTGTTCATCGTGCTGGCGATCGTGGCGCGCGGCGCCCGCTTCCTGCTGCTCGCCTGGCTGCTGCGCCGCTATGGCGAGCCGATCCGCGAGTTCATCGAAAAGCGCCTTGGCCTGATCGCCGGCGGCGGCGCGGTTGCCCTGATTTTGCTCTATATCCTGGTCAAATACGCGTTCTGAGCACAGCCATTGAGAGCCGGACGGAGCCGATTGAAATGACAGCGACCATGAGTGCCGACACCGGACGCCAGCGGACGCTGACGGCTCTGTTCCTCGCGGTCGCCATGGCCGCAACGGTCGGCTCGGCGCTCGGCTTCCAGTATCTCGGCGGCTACATCCCTTGCCACCTCTGCCTCGAACAGCGCACGCCCTACTACATCGGCGTGCCGCTGATGGTGCTGGCGGCGATTGCATCGATGCTGCACGCGCCGGCATGGTTGACCCGCGGCCTGCTGGCCGTCGGCGGCCTCTTGATGCTCTATGGCCTCTATCTCGGCGTCTACCACTCCGGCGTCGAATGGCAGTGGTGGGCCGGCCCGACCGATTGCACCGCCGGCGCCGGACCGGTCGACACCGGCGGCAAGGGCGTGCTCGACGCGCTCGACAAATTCGTGCCGCCCTCCTGCGACAAGGCAGCCTTGCGCATCCTCGGCCTGTCGCTGGCCGGCTGGAACGCCATCGCCAGCCTGGTCCTCGCCGCCGTCGCCTTCCGAGCCGCCCTCACCCGCGACTGAGCCAATTCGATTGAACGGCGCGACGCAGAGTTCGAGCAAAATTCGGGCAGGCTGAGTCGGATGGCGCGGCTTTCGAGAACCGGAGCGGAGCGTACTTAAGTACGTGAGCACCGGAAGCGCAGAAAGTCGCGTCAGGCGGCCAGCGTGGCGGATTTGTGCCGAACTCTATGGTTCGAGTTCGACATCCCAGTACAGATAATCCATCCAGCTCTCATGCAGATGGTTGGGCGGGAACAGGCGGCCATTGTTGTGCAAATCGTGCACGGTCGGCTGGAAAGGCTTCTGCAGCGGCCACATCTTGGCATGTGCCGGCATCATGCCGCCCTTCCTGAGATTGCAGGGCGAGCAGGCGGCAACGACATTCTCCCATGTCGTCGCACCGCCGCGGTGACGGGGGATGACGTGATCGAAGGTCAGATCCTCCGGCGTGCCGCAATACTGGCACTGGAATCGATCTCGGAGGAAGACGTTGAAGCGGGTGAAGGCCGGATGCCTGGACGGCTTCACATAGGCCTTCAGGCTGACCACGCTCGGCAGCTTCATCGAGAAGGTCGGCGAGGAGACGGCATGCTCGTATTCGGCGACAATGTTCACCCGATCGAGGAACACCGCCTTGATGGCGTCCTGCCACGACCAGAGCGACAGGGGGTAATAGCTGAGCGGACGGTAATCCGCATTCAGCACCAGTGCTGGGAGCCCATCCGGAGATACGGCAACCGTCACGTGTTTACCTCCTTGGTTCCAGACCCGAACGGCGTGGATACTGTAAGCCCGACATGACAGGGATGTGAAGCGGATTGTCGCGTCGCCGAAGTGCCAAAAATGCATGATTTTTATGATTTTTCGCGGATTCAGGCCGGCGGCGCGGCGTCCCGCCCCCTGGTTTCGCGATAATAGGACCAGAAAAGCCGTGATGCGACACCTCGCCACGGGCTCCATGATTCGGCCAATGCGATCAATGTTTTCTCAGGCGGACGCGGATCGATGCCGAGCGCATGGCCGACCGCGCTCTGCAGCGCAACGTCGCGTGCGGGGAAAATATCGGGGTGCCCGGCGGCAAACAACAGGTAGACTTCCGCCGTCCACGGGCCGATGCCGGGCACCGCCGTCATCGTCGTGATCGCCTCCTGGGCATCGAGCGAACAGAGGTGATGCAGGTCGAGGCCGTCCGCCACCGCCTGGGCAATTGCGATCAGGCCGCGCTGCTTCGGCCGCGACAGGCCGGCCTCGCGAAACATGTCTTCGCCGGCGGCAAGGATCGCCTGCGGCGTCAGCGGATCGACGAGCTTGGTCAACCGGCCGAAGATCGCATCGGCGCTGGCGCGGGACACTTGTTGTGAGACGACGATCGAGGCCAGGCTCCTGAATCCCGGCTCGGAGAGCCGCAGCGGCACGTCGCCGGCCATGCCGCGCACCTTTTCCAGGCGCGGGTCGATCACGCAAAGCGCATCGAGCCCCCGCGCAATGTCGTCCGATGTCACGATACGCTGCATGCTTTCTTGTTCCTTGCCCCTCGACAAGGTAGCAATTGGCGAAGCGCCGCAAAACACGATTGCCGCCGAAGAGATGACACTCCTGACATTCCGCTTCGCCCCCAGCCCCAACGGCGACCTGCATCTCGGCCACGCCTATTCGGCGCTGCTCAACCGGAAGCTGGCGACACAGGCACGCGGCCGCCTGCTGCTGCGCATCGAGGACATCGACACGACGCGCTGCACGCCGCAATTCGAAGCCGGCGTGCTTGCCGACCTGAGATGGCTGGGGCTTGGCTGGGAAGAGCCGGTGCGCCGCCAGTCCGAGCATTTCGCCGAATACGAGACGGTGCTCGAGCGGCTGATCGCGGATGAACTCGTCTATCCCGCCTTCATGAGCCGTGGCGAGATCCGCGCCTTCATCACCGGCAGCGACAGGCGCGGGCGCGACTGGCCGCGCGATCCCGACGGCGTGCCGCTCTACCCCGCCGCCGACAAGACGCTGCCGGTGAAAGAACGCCAGCGGCGGATCGCCGAGAATGTGCCCTTCGCCTGGCGGCTGGATGTCGATGCCGCCATGGCGTGTGTCGGCAAGGACCTGTCCTGGACGGAGTATTCTGACGAGACGCTTTCCGCGACGCGCTCCGTCGAAGCCCGCCCACGGGACTGGGGCGACGTGATCGTGGCGCGCCGCGACATTCCGACCAGCTACCACCTCGCCGTCGTCATGGACGATGCGCTGCAAGGCGTCAGCCACATCGTGCGCGGGCAGGATCTGTTTTCGGCCACCAGCGTCCAGCGCCTGCTGCAGGAGCTTCTCGGGCTGCCGCAACCGGCCTATTTCCATCATCGCCTCATCCTCGGGCCCGACGGGCGAAAGCTGTCCAAGAGCCTCGGCGATACCGGCCTTGCCGCATTGCGCCATGCCGGCGCATCACCTGACGACGTCAGGCGGATGGTCGGGCTTTGAGCACGGCGAGACCAGAGAAACCACCTGCCGGATGCGCCGGGCGTTGAATTCCGGTGATGCATGGATCAACGGTTTCGTTTTGCGTACCGGGTTGAACGGGATTAGAGCATCGCCACGGTCAATTCTCTCCAGTACGGCGATCTCCGGAACATGCAAAGCATCAAGCGGTTCATCCCCGCCACCTTCGTCGTCTTGTGGGCAACCGGCTTCATCGGCGCGCGCTACGCCATGCCGTGGGCGGAGCCGTTCACCTTCCTTGCAGCGCGTTTCGTGATAGCCGCGATCCTGCTGGCCGTCCTGATGTTTGCGCTGGGTTCAAAAAGAGCCACCCTCGAGGAGGCCCTGCATGCCACCGGCGCCGGCATCCTAATGCACGGCGTCTATCTCGGTGCCGTTTTCTGGGCCATCCACAGGGACATGCCGGCCGGCTTTTCGGCCCTCATTGTCGGCCTGCAGCCACTCATCACGGCCGTGCTTGCCGGCAAGTTTCTCGGCGAGGCGATCCTGCCGCGCCATTGGCTTGGCCTCGGCATCGGCCTCATCGGCATCGTCATCGTATTGTGGCCGAAGCTCGGCGCGCTGGGCGGCGGCGTAACAGTGGCGACGCTGACCGCCTCGCTGGTCTCGGTGCTCGGCATGAGCGCCGGCACCATCTGGCAGAAGCGCTTCGCCTCCGGCGGCGACCTCGTCGCGGCGACCATGTGGCAATATGTCGGCGGCGCCTCGCTGATGCTCCTGGCCGCGCTGGCCTTCGAAACACACAGGGTCGTCATCAATGGCGAACTGATCTTTGCTTTGGCCTGGCTGGTGCTGGTGCTGTCGCTCGGCGCCATCTTCCTGCTGATGGTGATGATCCGCGACGGCGAGATGTCGAAAGTGGCGTCGCTGTTCTACCTGGTGCCCGCAGTGACGGCCCTCATCGCCTGGGCCTTGTTCGACGAGCAGCTCAATGCTCTGCAGATTGTCGGCATGGCCATCACGACATTTGGCGTCGGCCTGGCCACCGCCCGGCCGAACAAGGGAAGAATTGTAGAACTGAGGAATTGAGGAACCCAAGCGACGGCCAATTCTTCAATTCTTCAATTCTTCAACTCCTCGATCCGCCCAGCATCAAATCACCCGACCCGTGCGCGTGCCTCCAGATAGCGGCTGATCGCGGCATTGAGCTCGCCGCCGAGGATGAAAATTGCCGAGACCATGTAGAGGAAGACCACGGCGATCATGATCGAGGCCAGGCCGGCATAGGTCGTCACATAGGACGAGAAGTGGTCGAGATAGGTGGCGAAGACGGTCGAGCCGATAAGCCATGCGGCAAGCGTAAAGATGATGCCGGGGACTATCGAGACGAGACGGCGCTTGCCCGCCGGCAGCCAGAAATGCACGGCAAACAATCCGCCGACAATGACCGCCGAGGCGATCACATAACGCCACAGCGTGATCGTGCCCATATAGGGCTTGATCCAGTCTATATGGGCTTCGGCGAGCCGCGCCAGCAGCGGCGCGAACACCAGGAGCACGCTGATCGCCAGGAAACCGGCCGTGGCGATGAGAACGAAGATGATGCTCTGCACCCGGCGGTAGATGATGCCGCGCGTTTCCGAGACGCGATAGGCGCGGTTGAGCGAGGTGCGCAGCGCCTCGATGCCGTTCGAGGCAAAGTAGGCGGCAAGCAGCACGCCATAGGTCAAAAGGTCGGTGCGCCTGACGGTCAGCACATTGAGCACTTCGCGCGCGATCGGCTTGGCAATCTGTTCGGGCCAGGTGTCGAAGACCAGGTGCACGGCCGTGTCGGAAAACGCCTGCGCGCCGAGGAAGCTCGCCAGCGTCGTGGCAAAGATCAGGAACGGGAACAGCGCCATCAGCGATGTGATCGCCAGATGGCTGGCCATCGCCCACCCGTCATCGGTGTTGAAATGGCCAAGCGCGTCGTAGAGAACCCGCTTGAGGGCTACGATCTTCCGCAACAAGAACCGCGCCCTCCAATTGTCTCCACGCCAGGAATATGGGAAGGGATTGCGGCAAATGGCAACCCTTGGCGAAACCACGAACAGTTCGGCGCAAGAGTTGCGCTCGATCATCGTCACCGGCGCATCGTCTGGAATAGGCGCGTACTGCGCCCGCGCGTTGAAGGCGGAAGGCTGGCGGGTGTTCGCGACGGCGCGCAAGCCGCAGGACATCGCCGCACTCGAAGCCGATGGAATCGAGGCCTTCTATCTCGATTATTGCGAACCGGACTCCATCGCCACGCTGGTGACGGCGGTGCTCGATCGCACCGGCGGCAGGCTGGACGCCCTGTTCAACAACGGCGCCTATGCGCAGCCAGGTGCCGTCGAGGATCTGCCCGTTGCGGCGCTCAAGCATCAATTCGAGGCGAATTTCTTCGGCTGGCATGATTTGACCGGCCGGCTGGTGCCGGTGATGCGCCGCCAGGGTCACGGCCGCATCGTCCACTGCTCGTCGATCCTCGGCCTCGTGCCCGTGCGCTTTCGCGGCGCCTATTCGGCGTCGAAACACGCCCTGGAGGCCTTGATGCTTTGCCAGCGTCAGGAACTGGCCGGCAGCGGCGTCCATGTTTCGCTGATCGAGCCGGGGCCGGTGAAGTCGAAGATCGCCAGCAATGGCCTGCCCTGGTTTCTCAGCAACATCGACCATGAGAATTCCGTGCACCGCGCGGACTATGCGGCGCAACTGGAACGGCTGCGGGCCGGCGGCAGCCAATCGGCGTTGAAGCCAGGGCCGGAAGTGGTTCATGCGGCGCTACGCCATGCACTTCTGTCGCGGCGCCCGCGCCCGCACTATGTGGTAACAGTGCCGGCCAGGATCGGCGCGGCGCTCAAACGCATCCTGCCGGCATCGATGCTTTACCGCCTGATGGCCAAACGCGCCTGAACACCAAACAACTGGAACGCAACAATGGCAACCGTCTTCAACATTCTCGCCATTCTGGTCATGGTCGCGGTGGCGATCGTGCTCGTTCGTGGCCTCATCAACATGATGCGCGGCGGTTCCGGCGTCACCTCGAACAAGCTGATGCAGGCACGCGTGATGCTGCAGGCCGTGGCGCTGGTGCTGATCCTGCTGGCGGTGTATTTCACCCGCAAGTGAGGATATTGGCAGGCCGAGAGGCGAAATGGTCAAGCTCAACAAGATCTACACCCGCACCGGCGATGACGGCACCACGGGTCTCGGCACCGGAGAGAGGCGGCTGAAATCCGACCTGCGGGTGGACGCCTACGGCACGGTCGATGAGGCCAATGCCTGCATCGGCCTCGCCAGGGTCCACACGGCCGCGACCCACCCTGCGATCGACACCATGCTTTCACGCATCCAGAACGATCTTTTCGACCTCGGCGCCGATCTCGCCGTGCCGGACGATGGCAAGCCACTCGGCTATGAGCCGCTTCGCATCATCGCCGTGCAGACCGACCGGGTCGAGAAGGACATCGACCTGCTCAACAAGCAGCTTCAGCCGCTCAAATCCTTCGTGCTCAATGGCGGCACACCGGCAGCGGCGGCACTTCACCTTGCCCGCACCGTGGCCCGGCGGGCCGAACGGCTGATGGTAGCACTGGCCCAGGATCCGCGCGAACACGTCAACCGCGACGGGCTGAAATACATCAACCGCGTCTCGGATTTCCTGTTTGTCGCCGCCCGGGCGGTCAATGACAACGGAAACGCCGACGTGCTATGGGTTCCCGGCAAGAACCGCTGATCGTCGAAAGCGGAAGAGGGTCTGGGGCATGTTCATCCCGCTTTACGACACCAACAGGCTGCGGCACATCCGCCTGCAATATGTGACGATCGGGCTGATCGTGGTCAACGCGCTGGTCTACCTCGCCACCGCGCTCGGCGGTGAGAGTTTCTCCAATGCCGCCGTGCTTGGCCTCGGTTTCATCCCCTCGGTCGTCCATGACGCCGCCGAACTCGATCCCCGGTTTGTCGTCATCCCCGAAAGCCTGAGCTACCTCACCTATTCCTTCCTGCATGCCGACATCTTCCACCTCGGCGGCAACATGCTGTTCCTGTGGGTGTTCGGCGATAATGTCGAGGACGCGCTCGGCCACATCCGCTACCTCATTTTCTACCTGTTGTGCGCGATCGCTGGAGCCGCCTTCCAGGGCCTGGTCGCCTGGGATTCGCAGGTGCCGCTGATCGGTGCGTCCGGCGCCATTGCCGGTGTGGTCGTCGCCTATCTGATCCTTTATCCCAGGGTGAAGGTCTGGGTGCTGGCCTTTGCCCGTATCCCGCTGCGCATTCCGGCCTTCATCCCGCTCATCCTGTGGGTGCTGTTTCAGGTGGTGATGTTTGCCGCCGGCGGCGAGGATCAGATCTCCTGGGCCTGCCACATTGGCGGCATCATTGCCGGAGCCGTTCTTGTGCTCGTCCTGCGCAGCCGAGGCGTGCCGCTGTTTGCCGGCGCTGACGAGGATGTCGCGCCCACCGCTCCCAACCAACCGCCGGTTGCCACGGAACCGCTGATCCCCGACCCGCCCGCTGCGACGCCGCGCTGGGGGCGAGGAAACGCTTCCAGTTCAGACTGAACCGATTTGAGCGGCTTACAGCGTATTGACGTGCAGTGTCGCCGCAACTACGGAAACGTCTCCCGCCGCAGCCCAAGGCGGTCAAAGACCAGAATTTCCATCCGGCCAGAATTTCCACCCGGAATGTCGGCTTTCGACAACTCAGAAAGGGCGCAGGCTGTTATAGCGCGCCCAACTAGCGTGAAGAGGTGACAGGCAAATGAAGATCCTTGTGCCCGTGAAGCGGGTTGTGGATGCGAACGTCAAGGTTCGCGTGAAGGCTGATGGTTCGGCGGTGGAACTCGCCAACGTCAAGATGGCGATGAACCCGTTCGACGAGATCGCGGTGGAAGAAGCAATCCGGCTGAAGGAAGCCGGCAAGGCGGAAGAAATCATCGTCGTTTCGATCGGCCCGCAGCAGGCGCAGGAAACGCTGCGCACCGCTCTCGCCATGGGCGCCGATCGCGCCATTCTGGTCAAGACCGACGAACAGACCGAGCCGCTGGGTGTCGCGAAGGTGCTGAAGGGCGTCGTCGACGCCGAGCAGCCCGGGCTCGTCATTCTCGGCAAGCAGGCGATCGACGACGACTCGAACCAGACCGGCCAGATGCTGGCGGCACTGCTCGGCTGGGCGCAGGGCACCTTCGCCTCCAAGATCGTGCTCGACGGCGACAAGGCCAAGGTAACGCGCGAAGTCGACGGCGGCCTGCAGACGGTGGAACTGAAGATGCCGGCGATTGTCACCGCCGACCTTCGCCTCAACCAGCCGCGCTATGCTTCGCTGCCCAACATCATGAAGGCCAAGAAGAAGCAGCTCGACGAGAAGAGCCCGGCCGAGTACGGCGCCGACGTCAAGCCGCGCCTCAAGGTTCTCAAGACCGAGGAGCCCGGCGGCCGCAAAGCGGGCGTCAAGGTCAAGAGCGTCGCCGAACTGGTTGACAAGCTGAAGAACGAAGCCGGCGTGCTCTGAGCGATCGGGAAAGGAACAGACAAATGGCAATTCTCCTCATCGCGGAACACGACAACGCAACCCTTTCGGACCAGACTGCCAAAGCACTTTCGGCCGCCCTGCAGATCGGCTCGGACGTGCATGTGCTGGTTGCCGGCGAGGGCGCCAAGGGCGCTGCCGACGCCGCTGCCAAATTGAAGGGCGTGAGCAAGGTGCTGCTCGCCGAAGCCGACGAGCTTGCCGAGCGCCTCGCCGAACCGACGGCCGCGCTGGTTGTGTCCCTGGCAGGCGCTTACGATACCGTCATCGCGCCGGCGACCTCGTCGGGCAAGAATGTCGCGCCGCGCGTGGCTGCCTTGCTCGATGTCGCGCAGGTCTCCGAGATCATCGAAGTGGTGTCGCCCGACACCTTCAAGCGGCCGATCTACGCCGGCAACGCCATCCAGACGGTGCAGTCGACCGACGCCAAGAAGGTGATCACGGTCCGCACAGCCTCCTTCCAGGCGGCCCCCGAGGGCGGCTCGGCAGCGGTCGAGACCGTCAAGGCCGCGGCCAACCCCGGCCTCTCTGCCTTCGTCGAGAACAAGCTCTCGGAGACCGACCGTCCGGAACTGACCTCGGCCAAGATCATCATCTCGGGCGGCCGCGCGCTAGGTTCGGCAGAAAAATTCCAGGAGGTTATCCTGCCGGTTGCCGACAAGCTCGGTGCCGCCGTCGGCGCTTCCCGTGCCGCGGTCGATGCCGGCTATGCGCCCAACGACTGGCAGGTCGGCCAGACCGGCAAGGTGGTTGCCCCCGATCTCTACATTGCGGTCGGCATCTCCGGTGCCATCCAGCACCTCGCCGGCATGAAGGATTCGAAGGTCATCGTCGCCATCAACAAGGACGAGGAGGCACCGATTTTCCAGGTTGCCGACTACGGCCTCGTCGGCGACCTGTTCGTCATCCTGCCGGAACTGCAAAAGGCGCTTTGACGCTTTCTGCCAAGCGTATTAAATAGTGAGGGGTGGGGTAGACGAAGTCGCCCCGCCCTTTTAGTTTGCACCGCACAAAAAGCAGGCCGCAAAGGCTGAAAGCAATTCCAGCAAAAGTGCGCAGCGGTTTTGCGTCCGGAATTGCGGTAAAATAAGAAGGTGGAGCGCTTTCGCAATTCATGCGGAAGGGCTCCGGACGGGATCGGTGTAATGAGCAAGATCGAGACGATCGGCATCATCGGCGCGGGCCAGATGGGCGGCGGCATCGCCCATGTTTCCGCGCTTTCGGGCTACAAGGTGCTGATCTACGATATCTCGCCCGACCGGATCGAGAAGGGCATTGCCACCATCAGCGGCAACATGGCCCGCCAGGTAGGGTCCGGCAAGCTCGACGAGAAGGTGCGCAACGAGGCGATGGCGCGCATCGCTTCCGCCCCGGCGATGGCCGATCTTGCCGGCGCCGATCTGGTGATCGAGGCCGCGACCGAGGACGAGACGGTCAAGCGCAAGATCTACGCCCAGCTCTGTCCGCAACTCAATCCCGAAGCCATCCTGGCGACCAACACCTCGTCGATCTCGATCACCCGGCTTGCCGCGCAGACCGACCGGCCGGAACGGTTCATCGGCATACATTTCATGAACCCGGTGCCGCTGATGAAGCTGGTCGAGCTGGTGCGCGGCATCGCCACCGAGGACCAGACCTTCGATGCGGCCAAGACCTATGTGAAGCAGCTCGACAAGACGATCACGGTTTCGGAGGATTTTCCGGCCTTCATCGTCAACCGCATCCTTTTGCCGATGATCAACGAGGCGATCTACACGCTCTATGAGGGCGTCGGCTCGGTCGATGCCATCGACACCGCCATGCGGCTTGGCGCCAACCATCCGATGGGGCCGCTGCAACTGGCTGACTTCATCGGGCTCGATACCTGCCTGTCGATCATGCAGGTGCTGCATGACGGCCTGTCGGACTCGAAATACCGCCCTTGCCCGCTGCTGGTGAAGTACGTCGAGGCCGGCTGGCTCGGCCGCAAGACCGGGCGCGGCTTCTATGACTATCGTGGCGAGCATCCCGTCCCGACGCGCTGATCAGATCCGCGTCGGCAGCAAGCTTTCCGGACCGACCCTGATCGGGATCAGGAGGCCACGGCCAGCGGCTCAGGAGTAATCTCCCCGTCCGGCGCCACATAAACGCAGCCGCGGCCGGCCGCCTTGGCCGCATAGCAAGCCGCGTCGGCCCTGGCGATGATCTCGTCGGCCTCGCCGCAATTGGCGCTGATCGCGGCCAGCCCAATGCTGGCGCCGATCATGTGAGGACGGCCGTCCCAGGTGAAGTCCAGGCCGCCGATCGCATCGATGATGGAGCGCGCGGCGATCTTGGCGCCGGCTGCCGAACCCGATTTCAGAATGACCGCGAATTCGTCGCCGCCCAGGCGAGCGACGATGTCGTCCGGACCAAGCACGCCGCGAACCGCCTCGGCAACCCGCTTCAGCAGCGCGTCTCCCGCCGCGTGGCCACCCGTATCGTTGACCAGCTTGAAGTGATCGAGATCGATGAACATGAACTGATGCCCGGCGCCTCCGACCGACTTTGTCGTGTCGCCGACCGACTTTGTCGTGTCGGCGGTGCCGTCCTTGCGCGCCTGACCGACCAATTCCTCCATGGCGCGGATGAAGCTCGAACGATTGGCAAGGCCGGTCAGCGCGTCGTGTGCCGCGGCGTGAGCGAGCTGGCGCTGCAGCGCGCGCGCATCGGTGAAGTCCTGGAAGACGATGACCAGCCCGCAGAATTCGTTCCGCTCGTTGATGATCGGCGACACGACCTGACGGATGCTGCAGCGCTTGTCGTCGCGCCGGACAAGGACGGCGCGGCTGTTCTGGTCGGCGGAGGCATGAACGCCAACTGCTGGCCGGGTCACGCCGATCCTGTGCCCCGTCTCCTCGTCGACCGCCCAGTAGACATGGCCCAGCATCTTGCCGAGAGCCTCGCCGCCGGCAACACCAGTCAGCTTTTCGGCGACCGGATTCATGAAGGTGACACGGTTGGTGGCATCGGTGCAGATGACGGCGTCGCCGATCGACTGCAGCGTCACCCTGAGCCGCTCCTTTTCATCGGCCAGCAGCGCCGCCGACACGGTGAGGCGTGCTTCGGCCTCCTTGCGCCGGGTGATGTCGGTCAGGCTGCCAATGGCCCTTACCAGCCGCCCCTCCTCGTCACGCTCGATGGCCTTGCCACGGTCGAGGATCCACATCCAGTGGCCATCTTTGTGGCGCATCCTGAACTCGGCTTCAAAGAACGGCGTCTTGCCATCGAGATGGTCGCGATCGGCTTCGGCGACAATCTCGCGATCATCGGGATGGATCATCGACAGCCAGCGGTCGGTGTCGCCGTCGAGCTCGCCATCCGCATAGCCCAGCATCCTGACCCAGGTCGAGGAATAGGTCGTGCCGCCCTTGCGCATGTCGAGGTCCCAGACACCTTGGCCGGCGCCGGCGAGGGCGAAATTCCAACGCGTTTCCGCTTCGGCAATGCGCGTCTCGGCTTGCTTGCGCGCGTCAATGTCCTCGATCTGCGAGACGAGATAGAGCGGGCGGCCGCTGTTTTCGTCGCGAATGACCGAGCCGGCAAGGCGAGCCCAGACGGGTGTACCGTCCTTGCGGAGATAGCGCTTCTCGAAGTGGAAGGAATTGACCGTGCCGGCTCTCATGCCGTCCATAGTTTCCGGACCGATATGCAGATCTTCGGGATGCGTGATCTGGAAGAAGGTCAGCGCCTCGAGCTCTTCGCGACTGTAGCCAAGCATGGCGGCGAAAGCCGGATTGGTCTCGCGAATGCGCCCGTCGAGACCGACGACGACGATGCCGATCGCCGAATCCTCCATGGCACGGCGGAAGCGCAGCTCGCTCTCGGCGATCTGCCGGCGATCCTCGCTAATGCGACGGACGGATAGGGCGGCGAGGAACAGCGCGCCAGCCGCCACCGCCGCCGATATCTGCAGCCAGAGTTTTAGCGCTTCGGTGCCGAGGTCCAGGCGCGACAGCAGGATCGAGCCCGCCAGGACGCCCAGGCCGGCTACGAGCAACGCCAGCCCTGCGTACTCAAAAGATTTTCGGCCGGTCAATCCTCGCCACATCACGATACGTGCCACCCCCGTGCGCAAACGCATGTTGTCGCATCAACCTTGACCGATCGATTTTAAGGAAAGGTTGCGTCCGGCATACCGGCGCCATCGCTAACCGGCAAACAATTGCCGGCATGATTAAGGATCGGTGTGCATGGGCTCGCGATCGCGGCGGAACGTTACCAGCGCACGAAAAACCGCCCGCCAAGCGCGCCGAGCAATGCAAGCGCCGCGATCGCTATCGTGTACCAGGTGGCGACGAAAAGCGGCGAATCGTCGAAGCAATGCGCGGCATAGAAGGTCGCCGCCAGCCCGCCGGCGAGCAGGCCCGCCGCAGCGCCGGCAAGCACCGGTCGCGTCGGCGCGCCGTAGCGCAGCATCCACAGAAAGATGGCAAGCGGACCGAGGCCGATCAGCGGGATGAAGCCCATGCAGGTCATCATGTTGGAGCCGACCATCCTTGTGCCCCACAGCGCCTCCGGCACCATGAAAAGCTCCAGAACCACCGCCACGGCTACCAGCGCTGGCGCAGCGGCCATCCAGACCATTGCCCGGCCCGTCGAGGCACCCGGCGTCGACAAGGCACGGATCAGGGCGAAGGCGCTGACGGCCAGCACGATGGTGAAGACGAATTTGGAGAGGAAGCGCATCGTGTGCGCGGCCGCCATGAAATCCGGGCGCGGGCCGATGGTCAGCAGGAAGACGACGGCCGCGATCACCGCTGCCGCACCGGCCGCCAGCCACCAGGCCGATTGCAGCGGCATCGCCTTGCTGCTTGCATCGGCGTCCAGCGCCTTGATGAGATCGTCCGTCCTCATGTCATTCCCGCCCGAACCGCCCCTGCCCGAATCGCTTGGCTATCGCGGCAAGTCCGCGATGCAGCGACACACGCACCGCCGTCTCGCTGATGCCGAATTTTGCCGCCGTCTCGCCGATGGACCGCCCTTCCACCGACACGGCCGAGACCACGGAGCGCTGTGCCGGCGACAGGCCGTCCAATGCCCGGTTGATATCGCGCTCGCTGACGGTCTCGGTTTCCGGCTCGGCGAAGGTCTCGGCGATGTCGTCGACGTCGATCTCGATGCGCCGTCCGCGCCGCCGGAACGCGTCTATCAGCTTGAAGCGGGCGATCGCGTAGACCCACGGCAACACCGGCGCATCCTGGCGCCAGGTATGCCGTTTCACATGAATGGCCAGCAAGGTTTCCTGCACGACATCCTCGGGATCGACCCCGCCCTGCACGATCTTGCGCCTGGCAAAGCCGCGAACCAGCGCGGCAATCCGGTGCAGAAAGTCGGCGTAAGCCTTTTCGTCTCCCGCGATCGCGGCCCGCATCAGCCGGGAAAGCTCGGCCTCGTCCTTGCCGCTCACAAGAGTTCACTCCCCCGATTTTCGCGTCTCGGCGCTGATTTGTTACGTGGCTGGCGAAATAATGTCCAAGCCAAACTTTCGGCAAATCACGAAAGTTTGCGGCACCGCCGAGCCATGAGCATCACGCGGAATTGTCCGTTCGACACCGACCTTTGTACTTCAGCGACCGATTGAAGCACATCAACAATGTTGACTACCGCTGTCAGGTATCGATAGGTGCAGCCGTGACAAACGAAAGCCCCCTAAGACCGAGGACAATGCCATGAAATATGCTCTTTCCACCCTCGCCGGCGCCACCGCGCTGGCAATCAGCCTGATCGCCGGCCCGGCGATGGCGGAAGATGATGGCATCATTGTCTACAACGCCCAGCACGAAACCCTGACCAAGGCGTGGGCCGAAGGCTTCACCAAGGAAACCGGCATCAAGGTCACCGTCCGTGATGGCGGCGACAGTGACTTCTCCAACCAGATCGTCGCCGAAGGCGCTGCCTCGCCGGCCGACGTGTTCCTGACGGAGAACTCGCCAGCCATGGCGCTGGTCGAAAGCGCTGGCCTGTTCGCGCCGGTCGACGCCGACACGCTGGCGCAGGTTCCCAGCGACTATCAGCCGGCCAGCGGCAAATGGATCGGCGTTGCCGCGCGCAGCACCGTCTTTGCCTACAACAAGACCAAGCTGACCGCCGACCAGCTGCCGAAGTCGATGCTTGACCTCGCCGATCCGAGCTGGAAGGGCCGTTGGGCTGCCTCCCCGTCGGGCGCCGATTTCCAGGCCATCGTCAGCGCGCTGCTGCAGCTCAAGGGCGAAGCCGCTACCGCCGACTGGCTGAAGGCGATGAAGACCAATTTCACCGCCTATAAGGGCAACAGCACGGTGATGAAGGCGGTCAATGCCGGCGAGATCGAAGGCGGCGTGATCTATCACTATTACTACTTCGGCGATCAGGCCAAGACCGGCGAAAACAGCGGGAATGTCGAGCTGCACTATTTCAAGAACCAGGATCCGGGCGCCTTCGTCTCTATTTCCGGCGGCGGCGTGCTGGCCTCCAGCAAACATCCCAAGGAAGCCCAGGCCTTCCTGAAATGGGTGACCGGCAAGGGCGGCCAGGACGTGCTGAAGACCGGCGATTCCTTCGAATACGCGGTCGGCAAGGGTGCGGACTCCAACCCGAAACTGGTGCCGCTCGCCGATCTGCAGGCGCCGAAGGTCGATGCCACGACGCTGAACTCCAAGAAGGTCACCGACCTGATGACGGCAGCCGGCTTGCTTTAGTTGTCATTCCCCCTAAAAGGACAGCCGACCACGCTCCCGCGGGAATTCGGCTTCCGCGGGAGTGATTTTATTTTTCGAGATGGCATTCGTCGATGACGACACGCTGTGTTCCCGACCGCGATTGCGGTCCTTCAATTGCTGCCGCTGGACGGCAACGGCACGGCGTCTGACCTGATGCAGTCTGCGGTCGATCTCGCGCATTCGGGCCTGGCTTCGGGCATAGGCCGAAGGGCTCGGCGACGCGCACCGCTTTGGCTGGTCATCGCCGCCACCTTCGTTGCGCTGCTGGCGCTGCTGCCGCTTGCCTTCATCATCTGGATCGCGGTGCAGACCGGCTGGGCCACCGTCTCGGCGCTGGTCTTCCGGCCGCGTGTCGGCGAGCTTCTGGTCAACACTGTCCTGCTGGTCGCGCTCTCCGTGCCGATCACCATCGTGCTGTCGGTGGCGCTGGCCTGGCTGACCGAGCGCAGCGACCTGCCGGGCGCCCGGCTCTGGGCCTGGCTGTGCGTGGCGCCGCTCGCCATCCCCGCTTTCGTGCACAGCTATGCCTGGATCACCATGGTGCCCGGACTGCATGGCCTGTGGGCCGGCGTGCTGGTTTCCGTAATCGCCTATTTCCCGTTCCTGTATCTGCCGGTGTCGGCGGCATTGCGCCGTCTCGATCCTGCCCTTGAGGACGCCGCCGCCGCACTCGGCCTTGGGCCACGGCGCGTGTTCTGGCGTGTCGTGCTGCCGCAATTGCGGCTCGCCATCTGCGGCGGCTCGCTGCTGGTCGGGCTGCATCTGCTGGCCGAGTATGGCCTCTATGTCTTCATCCGCTTCGACACTTTCACCACGGCGATCGTCGACCAGTTCCAGTCGACCTTCAACGGACCGGCCGCCAACATGCTGGCCGGCGTATTGGTGAGCTGCTGCTTCGTGCTGCTCGGCCTCGAAGTGCTGGTGCGCGGAGAGGAGCGCTATGCCCGTGTCGGCTCCGGCGCCGCGCGCTATCAGCAGCGCACGAGCCTCGGACGCGCCACCATCCCGAGCCTGCTCTTGCTCGTCGTCACCACGCTTTTGGCACTCGGCGTGCCGTTCGTCACCATCGGTGGCTGGCTTGCCGCCGGCGGCGCCGATGTCTGGCGCTTCGACGAAATCGGCCTGGCGCTTGGCCAGACGCTGTTCCTGGCACTCGCCGGCGCATTGCTGGCCACCGTCGCCGCCATGCCGATGGCCTGGATCTCGATCCGCGCGCCGGGGCCGTTGCAGCGACTGCTGGAGGGCTGCAACTACATCGTCGGCTCGCTGCCCGGCGTCGTCATTGCGCTGGCGCTCGTCACCATCACCGTGCGCATCGCGCTGCCGCTCTACCAGACCCTGTTCACCATCCTGGTTGCCTATGCGCTGATGTTCCTGCCGCGCGCGCTGGTCAGCCTGCGGGCATCGATCGCGCAGGCGCCGGTCGAACTCGAACGCGCCGCTTCCAGCCTCGGCCGGCCGCCGCTGCAGGCGCTGTGGTCGACGACCGTCCGCCTGTCGGCGCCGGGTGCCGCGGCCGGCATGGCGCTGGTGGCGCTCGGCATCATGAATGAACTGACCGCGACCCAGATGCTGGCACCGAACGGCACCCGCACGCTGGCGATGGCGTTCTGGTCCTACAGCGGCGAGATCGATTATGCCTCGGCGGCACCTTACGCCTTCATCATGGTGGCGATGTCGCTTCCTTTGACCTGGCTGCTCTATGTCCAGTCAAAACGGATGGCCGGACGATGAGCTTCCTCGAAATCAGCGGCCTCACCAAGCATTACGGCCCGGTGGCCGCCCTTGCCGGCGTCGATCTCAGCGTCACCAGCGGCAGCCGCACGGCGATTGTCGGACCGTCCGGCTGCGGCAAGACCACCTTGCTGCGGCTGATCGCCGGCTTCGAGGCGCCGGACCAGGGCCGCATCACGCTCGACGGCGAGGTGCTGGCAAATGGCGGCACAGCGGTGCCGGCATATCGTCGAGGCATCGGCGTGGTGGCGCAGGACGGTGCTCTGTTTCCGCATCTGACCATTGGCGACAATATCGGTTTCGGCATGGGCCGCGGCGAGGACAAGCGCACCGAGCACATCGTCGAGCTCGCCTACATCGTCGGGCTCGACAAGGCGATCCTCAAACGCCGCCCGCACGAGCTTTCCGGCGGCCAGCAGCAGCGTGTGGCATTGGCGCGCGCCATGGCGATGAAGCCCCGACTGATGCTTCTCGACGAGCCGTTCTCGGCGCTCGACACCGGCCTGCGCGCCTCGATGCGCAAGGCGGTGGCCGAGCTTCTGGAAACCGCCGGCATCACCACCATCCTGGTGACGCACGACCAGGCCGAAGCGCTGTCCTTCGCCAGCCAGGTCGCGGTGATGCGCGACGGCAAGTTCTCGCAAATCGGTACGCCGCGCGACCTCTATCTCAAGCCGAAAGACAGGATGATCGCCGAGTTCCTCGGCGACGCCATCATCCTGCCGGCAAAGATAGCGGATGGCTTCGCCAGTTCGCCGCTCGGCCGCATCGCGGTCGATACCAATGACAGCCGCGATATCGCCCGTATCATGCTGCGGCCGGAGCAGATCGCGCTCAAAAGAACGTCGCGCGAAGGCATGTCGGGTACTCCTGACATGCTGTTCGGCGAGGTGACGGAATCGGAATTCGCCGGCTCGACGTGCACGATCGCAGTGCGGCTTCTGAACAGCGCCGATCCGCCCGATGCGGCGGCGATCGGCAACACGCCGCTGGTCCTGCGCAAACCGGGCATGGACGCGCCGGCGGTCGGCGAGATCGTCCGGCTGACCGTATCGGGAAGGGCGCATGTCTTCGGCTGAACGGGCGATGGCTTTCGTCACCCTTCGCCTCAACGCCGCGTAGCCGGCTCACGCCATGATCGGTTCACCGGTTTCGCCGGAATAGATCGGCCATTGTTCGAGAAAATCGCAACCGTGCACGACCACGTGCTCGTTGGCGCTGTCGATCAGGACGACCGCATAGGAAGGCGGCGCCTGCTCGACAATCTCGCTCGATCTGTCGAGGGCAAGCTCGAACCTGGCATGCAGGCCGCGCTGCGCCGAGAACGGAATGCCGGCGACGGTGCCGGCAATGTCGCGATGGACGTGACCGAAGAAGATGTGGCGGACATCGCCATGGCGCCTGAGCAGGCCCAGCAACCGTTCGGGCTGCTCGAGGGCCAGCGGATCGAGCTGCGGCAGGCCGAGCGCGACCGGCGGATGATGCATGAAGACATAGGCGGGCCTGCCGGCCGTTTCCTCGAGCCGGGCTTCCAGCCAGGCCAGCCGCCTGTCGCACAATTCGCCTTCGACGCGCCCTTCCGCCAGGCAGTCGAGGAACAGCAGCACCTCGTCGGCCGTTTGATGGGCAGACTGTACGAAGCCGTTCTCATCGAGCGGAATTTCGGGAAAGGCTGCGACCAGATTGGCCCGCCGGTCGTGATTGCCCGGCAACAGCCGCCAGGGCACCGACAGTTCGCTCAACGCCGTCCTGAGATCGGCATAGCTCTCGGGCGCACCGGTCTCGGTCAGGTCGCCGGTGAAGACGCAAAATGCGGCATCGGCATGATGCGCATTGATGTGAGCGATGCATGAAGCCAGCCGCTGATGCAGGTCGGCGCCATAGCGGCGCTCGCCTTGCCGGCCAAGATGGATATCGGTGACCTGAATAATTTTCATTGCGCGTTTCTTAGACTTGCCGGTGGCGACTGCGCCATCATCGGCGATAATGGCTGGCTTCAGAAATTAAAGTGCCGGCTCCGGAACGGAGGCCTTGAAGACGTCGAGACGGGTTCCGGTCTCCGACGAAAAGAAATGCATATCCTCCGGCGAAATCTTCAGGCCGACCGCGCTGCCCGGTTCGGGGTGGACGGCCTCCGACGTCATCACCGAAAACGGCGCGCCGTCGAGATCGACGTAGATGACGCGGCCCGCACCCAGTTCCTCGACGAGATCGACAGTGGCATTGAGCGCACCTGGCGTGCCCGGTGTTACCAACCGGGCGGCTTCAGGCCGGATACCCATCGCTACCTTCGAGCCGACCGGCAGTCCCGCTCGGGCCATAGCCAGGCGCCGGCTGCCGCCAAGCAGCGACAGCCCGTCGAGCTCAACCGTGCCTTCGAGAATGTTCATGGCCGGCGCACCGACGAAGGTGGCGACGAAACGGCTGGCCGGACGGCTGTAGATCTGGGCCGGCGTGCCGACCTGCTCGACGCGCCCGCCATTCATCACCACCAGCCGGTCGGCCAGCGTCATCGCCTCGACCTGATCATGCGTGACGAAGACCGAGGTGGCGTTCAGCCGGCGATGCAGTTTGCGGATTTCCGAGCGCATCTGGACGCGCAGCTTGGCGTCGAGGTTGGACAGCGGTTCGTCGAACAGGAACACTTTCGGCTCGCGGATCATCGCTCGGCCCATGGCGACACGCTGCCTCTGGCCGCCGGAAAGCGCCATCGGCTTGCGGTCGAGCAGATGTTCGAGCTCCAGCGTACGGGCGACCGCCTGGATGCGCTGTGTGCGCTCGGCCGCAGGAACGCCGGCGACCTTGAGCGAATAGCCAATGTTCTGCGCCACGCTCATATGCGGATAGAGCGCGTAATTCTGGAACACCATGGCGCAGCCGCGCTCGCGCGGTTCCAGTTTGTTGACGACGGTGCCGTCGATCGCGATCTCGCCGCCGGATATGTCCTCAAGCCCGGCGATCATCCGAAGCAGCGTGGACTTGCCGCAGCCCGACGGCCCGAGGATGACCACGAACTCGCCGGTGGCGATGTCGAGGTCGACGCCGTGCACGACCTGCATTTTGGCGTAGCTTTTCTTGACGTCGCGAATGGTTATCGAGGCCATTGGCCGTCTCCTTTCCAGGTCACTTCTCGGTGGCGATCAGGCCGCGCACGAACCAGCGTTGCATGAGCACCACGACAATCAGCGGCGGCAGCATGACGATAAGCGTTCCGGCCATGGCGATGTTCCATTCCGGAATGCCGCCGACATTGGGAATGAGCTGCTTCAGCTCGGTGACCGCCGTCGCATGCGACTGATCGGTGGTGATCAGCAGCGGCCACAGATACTGGTTCCACGCCCACAGGAACATGATGGTCCCAAGTGCTGCCATGTTGTTGCGCGACAGCGGCAGCAGGATATCGATGAAGAAGCGCAATGCGCCGGCGCCATCCATGCGCGCGGCTTCGGTCAACTCATCCGGCACGGTCAGGAAGAACTGCCGATACAGAAAAGTGCCGGTCGCCGTCGCGATCAGCGGCATGATAAGCCCGGAATAGGAATTGAGCAGCCCGAGGCTGAGCGAGACCTGTACGCCCGAGACTTTTTCGATGAGCCAGCTCAGACCGGTCACATCGAGGATAGCCTGATAGGGCGACAAGACGTTGGCGACGACCGCGTAGGTCGGCACGATGCGCACTTCCAGCGGCAGCATCAGCGTCACGAAGATCAGCCAGAAGATCAAGGTGCGGCCGGGATAGCGGAAATAGACGATCGAGAAGGCGGTGAGCGCCGAGATGATGACTTTGCCTGCCGCGACGCCGGCGGCCATGATGAAACTGTTCAGAAGCTTGGGGCCAAGGTCTGCCGTCGTCCATGCCGTCTTGATGTTGAGCCAGAAGTCGCTGCCCGGCAGCAGCGACATCGGCACATCGTTGACATCCCTGAGATTGTGCGAGGCGGCGATGGCGACGACCACGAACGGCGCGATGCAAAGCACGAAGCCGACGAACAGGATCACATGCGTGAAGAAATTGAGGAACGGGGTGCGCTCTACCATGCCGGCCTCACCTGTAGTGCACACGCCGCTCGATGAAGCGGAACTGGAAGATCGTCAGCACGACGATGAGCACCATCAGGATGATGCTCTGTGCGGCGGCGCCGGAGTAGTCGAGGCCTTTGAAGCCGTCGGAATAGATCTTGTAGACCATCAGATTGGTGGCGTTCGCCGGCCCGCCCGAGGTCATGATGTCGACGATGCCGAAAGAATCCTGGAAGCTCTCGGTGATGTTGATGACCAAAAGGAAGAAGATCGTCGGCGTGATCAGCGGGAACTGGATGTCCCAGAAGCGTCTGACGACGCCGGAGCCGTCCATTGCGGCTGCCTCTATCAGCGAACGCGGGATGGCCTGGAACGCGGCGAGGAAGAAGATGAAATTGTAGCCGACATATTTCCAGGAAAAGGCAATGATGATCGAAGCCATGGCGTCAGTGCCATCAAGGCCGGGGTCCCAGAAACCGGGCCAGACCTGGTTGACGACGGCCATGAAGCCGGCTTCCGGCGCCAGGATGAAGCGGAACGCCATGGCCAGTGCCGGCGCCGCGATGCCGTAGGGCCAGATCAACACCACGCGGTAAAAGCGCGACCCGGTCAGTTGCCGATCGGTCAAGGCGGCCAGCACGAGGCCGACGAACATCGCAAGCCCGGCGCTGATGCCGGCAAAGACAAGGCTGGCGGTGATCGAGTTCCAGTAGTCGGCGTTGGCCAAGATCGAGCGGAAATTGTCGAGCCCGACCCATATGTTGCCGCCGCCCCAGGGCTGCTGCAGCGTCAGCGACCAGTACACGGCCTGACCGGCAGGCCAGTAGAAGAACGTGAAGATCAAGAGGAGCTGCGGCACCGCGAAAAGGATGCCGATCGTCCAGCTGCCAAAGGTAACGCGTTTTTCCATCGGTCCGCCGATGCCGCTCAACGGCCACTTAGAGCAAGATTAATAACGAAATGGCCGCCCGTCGACCCAAGCATGGATCCCGAATTTTCGGAAAGATCATGCTCGGAGAAGACCGGCTGGCGGCCGCGCAAATTACAGGATCAAGGCAGGGTCTTGCCCGGATAGGTCTGCTGGAAGCGATCGAGGATGGCGTCGCCATTCTTGACCAGCGTATCGAGGCCTTCCTGGACGCTTACCTTGTTGGCGAAGATCGCCTGCATCTGCGTGCCGAACTCGGCGCGGATCTGGGTGAAGTTGCCCAAGCGGATACCGCGGGTGACTTCGGTCGGCTCGGACGCGGTCAGGCTGGCGATCGCGACTTCACGGCCCTTATACGGCGCCTTGTCGTAGAAGCCGGTGGACTTCATGTAATCGAAGCCCGACTTCGTCACTGGGATGTAGCCGGTGTTGGTCGACCAGAACAAAGCGGTCTTGGGATCGTGGATGAAGTTGAGGAACGCGGCCGCGCCCTTGTATTCCGCATCCGACTTGCCCGAGAGCACCCACAGCGAAGCGCCGCCGACGAGTGAATTCTTGCGCTCGGTGCCGGCATAGACCGGCAGTTCGGCGACATCCCAGTTCATGCCTTCCTTCCGCGTCTTGCCGACGGTGCCGTGATCGCCGACCGAGGTCATGATGACCTGGCAGGTGCCGGAAGCGAAGGCCTGGACCATATCCTGGCCGAGATCCTTGGACTTGATCTTGATCAGGCCGGCGTCATACCACTTCTTCAGGTCGGTGACGTATTGGACGAACTTGGTCTTGTTGACTTCCAGACGCGCGTCGAGGCCGTCATAGCCGTTGTTCTTGGTCGCGATCGGCTGGTTGTGGAGGGCCGAGAACTGCTCCATCAGCTGCCAGCTTTCATTGGCCGAGATGTTGATCGCCATCGGACATTCGTAGCCGGCGTCCTTCATCGCCTGGAGGTCGGCGCCAACATCTTCCCAGGTCTTGGGCGCTTCGGTCTTACCGATCTTGGCGAAGGCGTCCTTGTTCCAGTACATCAGCGCGGTCGAGGAATTGAACGGGAAGGACAGCATCTCGCCCTGCGAGGTCGCGTAATAGCGGGCGATGCCGGGGAAATAGTCTGCATAGTCGATCTTGTAGCCGTTTTCTTCCATCAGCTTGTCGGCCGGCTTGTAGGCGCCCGAGAGCATCATGGTGGCGGTGCCGACGTCATAGACCTGGACGACGGCGGGCTGCTTGCCGGCGCGGAAGGCGGCGATCGTGTTCTGCAGCGTGGCGTCGTAATTGCCCTGGCTGGTGCAGACGACTTCATAGTCGGCCTGCGAGGCGTTGAAGTTCTTGCACAGCGTGTCGACGACGCGCGCCAGATCGCCCGAAAGGCCGAACCAGAAATCGAATTTTACCGGCTCTGCGACGGCAGGCACCGCAAGCACTGCGCTGAGCGCGCCCGCGGCAAGGGCGGCAAGGCCCCGCTTGATGATGGTCATGATTTCTTCCCTCTTGAGTGGCTGTTGACAAGGGTCTTGCGCAAGTCCTTGCCCGCTCTCTTAGAGAAGGTATGTGACAGTTCTGCTGTGGCCTCCCAGGCCTGTGGACAGCCCGTCTCTCCTCCCCTCCGGCGGTTGCATTGGCATGAAAATGTCATGCCGGCGCCCTAGGTAGCTAGGGCGGCTGCCGAGGACGTAAAGACCGTGAAGAACAGCATAATTATCCGGCTAAAGGGATCGATGAAATGCTGGTGCCACGGCTGACGCATGTTCCTCTTGCTGAGCGCCAGGCGATGCGCGATGGGCTGCGCGGCCAGCCGGCTTCCACCAGGAGAAGCCGGCGGCTCTCCATCGGAAAAGCACGCCAGGGTTGCAAGCGCACTTAATCGATCCTTCAACGGCAAAGCGCTACTCAATCCAGCTACCCTGTTTATTTCCAATAGATCAGGTGAAATAAGATGCTGACGGTCTACAATTGTATCGTCAACCAACACGACCTGAGACTGGTCGCACTCGCCGCGCTGATCTGCGGAATTTCCTGTTTCTCTGCCGTCAACCTGCTTCATCACATCAGCCGCTCCACAGATCGGAACCGGCTTGCCTGGCTGATGATCGCGGCCACTTCGACCGGCTTCGGCATCTGGGCAACGCATTTCATCGCCATGCTTGCGTTCACGCCGGGCATACCCAGCGCCTACGATCCGGCGCTCTCCGTGCTTTCGCTCGCTGGTTCGGTCGCGCTGACGGCGGCCGGCATGTGGATCGCCACCTTGCGCGACGAATTCGATTATCATCTCGTCGGCGGCGCCGTCCTGGGCGGCGGTATCGGAGCCATGCACTACATCGGCATGGCGGCATTCGAGGTCCAGGGCCGGATCGAATGGAACCTGTTGCTTGTCGCCGTTTCCTTGCTGGCGGGCGTGACGCTTGCCGCGCTCGCGCTGCGTGTCGTGCAGCGCCGCCCCTCCCTGAAGGCGACATCCGTCGGCGCGGCGCTTCTGACGCTGGCGATCTGCACCTTGCATTTCATCGGCATGGGCGCTGTCTCGATCTTTCCCGATTCCTCGATCTCCATATCCGAATACACGATCGAGCCGACCTCGCAGGCTTTCGCAGCCGCGGCCGCCACGCTGGTGATCCTGGTGCTGTCGGCATCGGCACTGTGGATCGATCTGCGCTTCCGTCGCCAGAAGCTCGAGGTCGACCGTATGCATGGCCTGGCCAATGCCGCCGTGGAGGGCCTGATCGTCTGCGACGGCAACCGCATCATCAGCGCCAATGACAGCATTGCAAGGCTGACCGGCATGGCGACCGCGACGCTGAACGGAATGCAGCTCGGCGATCTCTTCGGGTCCGATATATCAGGTTTCGGCGAGCAGCCGCAGGAGGTCGAATTGAGCGGCCGCGACGGCACTAGCATTCCTGTCGAGCTGATCGCCAGGAGCATCGACTATTGTGGCAAACCTCATAACGTGGTCGCGGTCCGCGACATCCGCGAGCGCAAGAAGGCCGAACAGGAGATCCTGCGCCTTGCTCATTTCGATCCGTTGACCGGGCTGGCCAATCGCCGCAGCTTCTCCGGCCGGCTGGAGGCGGAAATTGCTGCAATGGGTCGGACCAGGAAAGGCAGCCACCTTGCGCTTCTTCTGCTCGATCTCGACCGCTTCAAGGAAGTCAACGACCTGTACGGGCACGGCGCCGGCGACGCCATGCTGCAGAAGGTTGCGCATTGCACCACCGGCATCCTTCGTCAAGGACAGATGGTGGCGCGGCTGGGCGGCGACGAATTCGCCATCATCGCCCCGAACCTGACCGACCCGTTGGAGGCCGGCCGTATCGCCAACGCAGTGCTTACAGCCATGCGCGAGGAAAACCGCCTCTCGGTCGGCGGCGGCCTTGTGTCGGCCAGCATCGGCATTGCGCTCTATCCGTCGGATGCCGAAAACCAGGCCAGCCTGATAAGCCACGCCGATACGGCGCTCTACCGGGCCAAGACCGAAGGCAAGGACACATACCGCTATTTCGAGGCCTCGATGGGGGCCGAGGCTCGCGACAAGCGCGTGATGGAGCACGAACTGCGCCAGGCGGTCGCGCGCCAGGAGTTCTACCTCGTCTACCAGCCGCAGAAGGAGATCAGCAGCGGAAAGATGATCGGCTTCGAAGCCCTGATCCGTTGGCGACATCCGACACGCGGCGACGTGCCTCCGAGCATCTTCATCCCGGTGGCCGAAGACAGCGGAGCCATTGGCCAGATTGGCGATTGGGTGCTGACGGCGGCCTGCGCGGAAGCCGCCCGCTGGGAAAATCCGCTGACGGTAGCCGTCAACGTCTCGGCGGTGCAGCTTCACAATACGAATTTCAGCCGCAAGGTCCATGAAACACTGCTGAATTCCGGCTTGGCGCCCGGCAGGCTCGAACTGGAGATCACCGAAACGGCGCTGGTGAAGGACATGCCGCGCGCGCTGGCGACCTTGCGGCAGGTCAAGGCGCTGGGCGTGCGCGTGGCCATGGACGATTTTGGAACCGGCTATTCCTCGCTCTCCAACCTTCGCGCCTTCCCCTTCGACAAGATCAAGATCGATGGCTCCTTCATCAAGTCCGTGGACAAGAACGGCCAGGTCGCGGCGATCGTGCGCGCCGTCCTGGGACTTGGGCGCGGCCTCGGCCTGCCGGTTCTGGCGGAGGGTGTCGAGACGCTCGGCGAACTGAAATTCCTGGACGCCGAAGCCTGCGAGATCGGCCAGGGCTACTATATCGGCAGGCCAGCTCTCATCGAGGAATTCGGCGACCTGACCGGTGTCGCCGCACCCACGGTCGGCAACAAAGCCGCCAGCCTGCGCGACAGAAGCGTTCTGACCTTCGCACCCGCGCCTGTCCTTGGTCTGAACAGGGCTTGATCGCCCGAAAGGGCACAGCGGTTTCGGGACGACGCGCCTTTAGAGGCTGTCGGGCTTGAGCGCCGCCTCGACCAGCCGCTTGGCATCCGGCCCCGACCATTCCGCCGGGCCGTTCATATGAGCGATCAGGCAGCCCTCGCCGTCGATCAGCATGGTGACGGGAAGGCCGAGCGCCAGGCCGCGCGTCTTGAGGTCGTTGAACAGCGCCATCGTCGAATCCCTGAAATAGCCGAGCGTCGCGACGCCGGTATCGGCGAGGAACTTCTTCGGCTTCACATCGTCGCCGACATCGACGTTGACGGCGACCACCTGAAAGGCATCGCTGCCCTTTTCCTTCTGCAGCGCATCGAGCGCCGGCATTTCGGCGCGGCACGGCGCGCACCATGTCGCCCACAGATTGAGCAGCACCGTCTTGCCGGCATGATCGGCGAGCGTCATCGGCTTGCCGTCCGGACCGTTGAAGGCGAGGTTCTTCAAGGATTGCGGCGGATCGGCCGGCAAAAGCGCCGCGACCTCACCGGTGGCCGAGGCCGCGACCTTCTTGGCGCGGTCGCTCTTGGCGGCGCAGGCGACGTCGTCCTTGCTCTCGCCGACAGCAGCTTGTGCCGGTGCATTGTTGCCAGACCGGCTCTCGCTGACATATACCGCGACCGCGCTGGCCAGCGCGCCCGCCACCAAGGCCGCGAGGATTAGGCGCGGGGCCGGGAAGAATCTATTACCGTCTGCCATTTTCTCAAAACTGCTCCGAAGCACGGGTTATAGCCATGAGCGACAAGAAAACCAGCAACCAGATGTGGGGCGGACGTTTTGCCTCTGGTCCGGCCGCGATCATGGAAGCGATCAACGCGTCGATCTCGTTCGACCGCAAACTCTATGCGCAGGACATCAAAGGCTCGATCGCCCATAGCGAGATGCTGGCGCAAACGGGCATTATTTCGGCGGCCGATCAAGAAAAAATCGCTCACGGGCTGAACACGATCCTGAAAGAGATCGAGGCCGGCAGCTTCGAGTTCTCGACGCGTCTCGAAGACATCCACATGAATATCGAGGCACGCCTTGCCGATCTGATCGGCCCGGCGGCCGGCCGGCTGCACACCGCACGCTCGCGCAACGACCAGGTTGCGGTCGATCTGAGACTGTGGGTCAAGGACGAGTGCTTTCGCGTCGCCGAGGCGTTGAAAGGGCTGATCACGGCGCTGCTGGAGCGGGCCGAGGAGCATGCGGCGACCGTGATGCCGGGTTTCACCCATATGCAGGCAGCCCAGCCGGTGACCTTCGGCCATCACTGCATGGCTTATGTCGAGATGTTTTCGCGCGACCTGTCGCGTGTGCGCGATGCGATCGAACGGATGGACGAAAGCCCGCTCGGTGCCGCGGCCCTTGCCGGCACCAGTTTCCCGATCGACCGTCACCGGACCGCCAAGGCGCTCGGCTTCCGCGAGCCGATGCGCAATTCGCTCGACAGCGTCTCCGATCGCGATTTCGCGCTCGAGTTCCTCGGCATGGCGGCGATCTGCGCCACGCATCTGTCGCGACTGGCCGAGGAGATCATCATCTGGTCGACGCCGCAATTCGGCTTCGTCAGGCTGTCGGACTCGTTTTCCACCGGCTCCTCGATCATGCCGCAGAAGAAGAACCCCGACGCCGCCGAACTGGTGCGCGGCAAGACCGGCCGCGTCACCGGCCATCTGGTCGGCCTGCTGACGGTGATGAAGGGCATGCCTTTGACCTATGGCAAGGACATGCAGGAAGACAAGGAATCTGTCTTCGATGCCGCCGAGACGCTCGACCTGATGCTGGCGGCGATGACCGGCATGGTCTCGGACATGACGATCAATGCGGCCCCGATGAAGAAGGCCGCCGGATCCGGCCACGCGACCGCCACCGATCTTGCCGACTGGTTGGTGCGCACGCTCGGCCTGCCGTTCCGCGAAGCGCATCATGTCACCGGCCGGGCGGTGGCGCTGGCCGAAGAGAAGAAGGTAGGGCTGGACAAGCTTTCGCTGGAGGACCTGCAGTCGATCAATCCCGGCATCACGGCGGACATATTTTCGGTGCTGGCGGTGCAGAACTCGGTCAAGAGCCGCACCAGTTTCGGCGGCACCGCGCCATCGGAAGTCAGGAAGCAGATCCGCAGCTGGAAGAAGCGACTGGCCAACGCGTGACGTCGGATATTGCGACCAGCAATATCTCGGATATCGCGACCAGCAATATCCAACAATATCCGGGGTGCAATACGCCGAGAACTCGGCTAAAAGCGGCGGCTGGCAATTTTCGGACGGATGGATCGATGACCGGAAGCAGGATTTTGGTGACGCTGACGCTGCTGGTGGCGATCGCGGCTGTCTCGGCCTGCGGCAGGAGGAGCGGTCTCGACACGCCCTATGAGGCAGCCGTGCAGGCGCGCAAGGATGCCTCGAAGGCTCACCAGCCGGTGCCGCCGGAGCCGGAGAAACCGGTCGTGGACAAGAAGTTCATCCTCGACCCGCTGATCTAGAGCCGACAAGACCGGGGCTTTCAAAACCCGATCCCATCGCGCTCCAACTTTCCGGAACCACTCCCGTGAACCATTTCGACTACCGCGACGGCGTGCTGCATGCCGAGGACGTGGCGATCCCCGATATCGCCGCACAAATCGGCACGCCGTTCTACTGCTATTCGACGGCCACCTTGACCAGGCACTACCGGGTGTTTGCGCAAGCCTTTGCCGGGCTCGACGCGCTTGTTTGCTACGCCATGAAGGCCAATTCCAACCAAGCCGTCCTGCGGACACTGGCGAAGCTCGGCGCCGGCGCCGACGTGGTCTCGGAAGGTGAACTGCGCCGGGCGCTGGCTGCCGGCATTCCGGCCAGCAAGATCCTGTTTTCGGGAGTCGGCAAGACCGCCCGCGAAATGGATTTTGCCCTTGCCGCCGGCATCCTCTGCTTCAACGTCGAATCTGAGCCAGAACTCGAGCTCTTGTCAGCCCGTGCCGTTGCCCTTGGCAGGGTGGCGTCGATCTCGCTGCGCATCAATCCCGATGTCGACGCCAGGACCCACAAGAAGATCTCCACCGGTAAGGCCGAGAACAAGTTCGGCATCCCGTGGCAGCGGGCGCGTCAGGTCTATGCCCGCGCGGCAAAGCTTCCCGGCATCAAGATCACCGGCATCGACACCCATATCGGCAGCCAGATCACCGAGCTGCAGCCCTTCGACGACGCCTTCGCGCTGCTTGTCGATCTGGTCGGCGCGCTGCGGGCGGACGGCCATGCCATCGAGCATATCGATCTCGGCGGCGGCCTCGGCATTCCCTACCGCGTCGACAACAACCCGCCGCCGCTGCCCGACGCCTATGCCCAGATCGTCAGGAAGCATGTCACCAAGCTCGGGCTGAAGGTGATGTTCGAGCCGGGCCGGCTGATATCAGGCAATGCCGGCATCCTCGTCTCGGAGGTGATCT
Source organism: Mesorhizobium sp. (assembly GCA_004017275.1). Lineage (GTDB taxonomy): Bacteria > Pseudomonadota > Alphaproteobacteria > Rhizobiales > Rhizobiaceae > Mesorhizobium. The sequence goes on from SAKE01000015.1 coordinate 73,479, forward strand.
TCGTGAAGGAAGGCGACGCCAAGAACTTCCTCGTCGTCGACGCCGCCATGAACGATCTCATCCGGCCGACGCTCTACGATGCTTTCCACGACATAAGGCCGGTCGTGCAGCCGCCGGCCCATACGCCACGTATGATGGTCGACGTGGTCGGCCCGGTCTGCGAGACCGGCGATTATATCGGCCTAGACCGCGATCTGCCCAGGCTAAAGGCCGGCGACCTGATTTCCGTCTCCACCGCCGGCGCCTATGGCGCGGTGCAGGCCGGCACCTACAACACCCGCCTGCTGGTGCCCGAAGTGCTGGTCGACGGCGACCGGTTCCACGTCGTGCGTCCGCGCCTGACCTATGACGACCTGATCGGGCTGGATTCGGTACCCGACTGGCTCGCATAGAAGCCGCTCGACCTGGATGCCGGAACGCTACAGCCGGCTCTGGATGAGCGCCCTGATGCCGGCGATCCTGTCCTCGTCGCGGCGGTAGAACGTCCATTGCTTGATGCGCCTGGCGCGCAGCAGGCCGGCCTGGGTGAGCACGCGCATATGCTCGCTGAGCGTGGCTTGCGTGATGCCGAGCTTTTCGGCGATCAGCAGCGCGCAAACGCCGTCTTCGACCAGATCGCCATCGACCTGGACCCGGAAATGCGCGCGCGGATCCTTCAGCCAGTGGAGGATCTGCAGCCTGCGTTCGTTGGCGAGCGCCTTGAAGACATCAACCTCTTGCATTTAGCCATTTTGCCAAGTTACTAATTGCTGTCAATCCCAGGGAGAACGCCATGACGAACGGCAACACCGTCACACGCGAGCGCATTGCCGCGATGGAACCGCGCATCCGCCCCTACATCAGACACACGCCGGTGCTGCGCGTCGACATGGCCGACTTCGACCGGCCGCCGCTGGCCGTCGACCTGAAGCTTGAATGCCTGCAGCATTCCGGCTCGTTCAAAGCGCGCGGCGCCTTCACCAACCTTTTGGAGCGGGCGGTCCCCGAAGTCGGTGTCGTCGCCGCATCGGGCGGCAACCATGGTGCGGCCGTCGCCTATGCCGCCATGCGGCTCGGCCACAAGGCGACCATCTTCGTTCCCGAGGTGAGTCCGCCGGCCAAGTTGGAGCGGATCCGCTCCTACGGCGCCGAGTTGATCGTCGGCGGCGCCCGCTACGCCGAAGCGCTGTCCGCCAGCGAACGTTTCGCCGAGGAAACCGGCGCCTTGCAGATCCATGCCTTCAACCAGGAGGAAACGCTGGTCGGCCAGGGCACGCTCGGGCTCGAAATCGAGAGCGATTTGCCTCAGATCGACACGCTACTGGTCGCCGTCGGCGGTGGCGGCCTGATCGGCGGCATCGCCGCCTGGTTTGCCGGCCGCATCCGCATCGTCGCCGTCGAGCCGGAAGGCGCGCCGACGCTGCATCGCGCCTTCGAGGCGGGACATCCCGTCGATGCGCCAGCCGAGGGCATCGCCGCTGATTCGCTGGCGCCAAAGCGCGTCGGCGAAATGATGTTCCCGATCGCCGAAGCCTTTGTCGAACGCTCGATCCTGGTCAGCGACGACGACATCATCGCCGCGCAGAAGGCGCTGTGGAACCGGGTGCGCATCATCTCCGAGCCGGGTGGCGCCGCGGCCTTTGCCGCAGTCCTGTCAGGCCGTTATGCCCCGGCGCCGGGCGAACGCATCGCCGTGCTGGTCTGCGGGGCGAACGCCAACCCCGCAACCTTCTGACCGCACCATGACTATGAATCAATAATGGCGGTCTTCACGTTTTTCCAAACTGCCTCGCCTTTGCCGTGTTTGCTGGTATTCTTCGAGTCGTGAGGCGTTGGGCTATCCTGCCCGCCCCACAGCATGATCTCGAAAAGTGGAACCGGTTTTCGGGACAGATCATGCTCAAGGAGATAGAGCCCCCTCCCGGTTCTTTCGGGACCAAATAGGCTCTAGGAAGGGCCGATGACGGAACGACCCACCTTCAGCAGCGATCGCGGCTTGGCCGGGCGCCTTGCCTTGAGCCGGCTGGCGACGCGGGTCTCGATAATGGTCGAGCGTGGCTGGCCGTTGCTGCTTCCGCTCGTCATCATCGCCAGCCTGTTCTTCAGCGTCTCCTGGCTCGGGCTCTTCACCCGGCTTCCGGACATGGCGCGCATCGGCCTCGTCGCCGCATTCGCCATCGCTGCATTGGCCGCGCTCTATCCGCTGCGCTTCTTCCGCCTGCCTGGCGCCGCCGAAATCGACCGCCGCATCGAGGCGGCCAATCAATTGTTGCACAGCCCGGTGCTGGTACAGACCGACCGGCCAAGCGGCAGGGAAAGCAGCTTTTCGCAAGCGCTGTGGCGCGAGCACCAGAAGCGCATGGCCGGAAAGCTCGACAACCTCGGCGCCGACCTGCCGCGCACACGCGTGCCGGAACGCGACCCCTGGGGGCTGCGCGCGGTTGCGGCACTTTTGCTCGTTACCGCCTTTGCCTTCTCCTTCGGGCCGACAGGCGGCAGGATCAGCGACGGGTTCACTGCGCATGGCGCGCGCGATATCGTGCCGCCGCGCATCGACGCCTGGGTCACGCCACCAGCCTATACCGGCAAGCCGCCGATCTTCCTGACCGCCGACGCCAACCAGGCAACGCCGACCTTCACCGTTCCCGAAGGCAGCGATGTCTCGCTGCGCGTGACCGGCGGTTCGGGCGAGGAAACCCTTGCCTTTGCCGACAAGAATGGCAATTCCCGCGCCATCGACCCGGCCGGGCCGCAGGCGGCTCCCACCACGGCCAAGCCCGTGGCAAGCGCGGCGCCGCCGTCGAAGGTGCGCCAGTTCACCGGCAAGCTGACCGGCGACGGCATGCTGACGCTGACATCGGGCGAGGACCAACTCGGCCGCTGGGCCTTCTCGATCATAACCGACAAGCCGCCGCAGATCCGGTTCGTCGGCGAGCCGAAGCGCGCCGCCAACGGCGCTTTCGAGCTCAATTACCAGATCAACGACGATTATGGCGCCGCCACCGCCAAGGCGGTGTTCACGCTTGCCGATCCGCAGGCGCCGAATGCGCGTCCGCTCTATGGTCCGCCTGAAATGCCGCTGTCGCTGCCGCGCCGCGGCGGCAAGTCGAACGCAGTCAGGACCTCGAAGGACCTGACCGAGCATGTCTGGGCCGGCAGCAGCATCAAGTTGACGCTGGTTGCCACCGACGATGCCGGGCACACCGCATCGAGCGAAACCAAGACGTTGCCGATGCCGGAACGTCCGTTTGCCAATCCGCTGGCGCGCGCCGTGATCGAGCAGCGCCGCCTGCTGGCGCTCGACGCCAATGCCAAGCCGCGGGTGCTTGACCTGATGGATGCCATCACGCTGCGTCCGGAAGACACCTTCGACAACATGTCCCACTACCTCGCCATCATGAGCGCCCGCAGCCGGCTGAAAATAGCCGACAGCGACGATCAATCGCGCAACGAGGTCTCCTATCTCTGGGAAATCGCGCTCGGCATCGAGGAAGGCAATCTCTCGGCCGCCGAAAAGCGGCTGCGCCAGGCGCAGCAGGCGCTGCAGGACGCCATCAAGAATGGCGCCAGCGACGCTGAAATCGAAAAGGCGATGAAGGAACTGCGCGAGGCGATGAACCAGTTCCTGCAGGAATTCGCGGAGCGCGCCAAGCAGAATCCCAACGCCCCGCAGATGCAGCAGAACGGCCAGGAACTGCGCCAGAGCGACATCGATCGCATGATGGACCAGATCGAGAATCTGGCGAAGTCGGGCGATCGCGACAAGGCCCAGCAATTGCTGTCGCAACTGCAGGACATGATGAACAACCTGCAGGCCGGCCGTCAGCAGCAGGGCGGCCAGCAGGACAGCGAGATGCGCCAGCAGATGGACAAGCTCGGCGAGATCCTGCGGCGCCAGCAGGAGATGATGAACGACACCTTCCGCATGGACCAGATGCAGCGCGGCGAGCGCCAGCGTGGACAGAACCGCGACGAGCAGCTCGGCGAAGATGGCGGCCAGGATGAGGACAAGCCAGGGGTCGGCGAGGACCGCGATCCGCTCGCCCGGCAAAAGCCGATGACGCCACAGGAATTCGCCGACGCGCTGAAGCAGCTGCAGCAGGGCCAGGGCCAGCTGAAAAGCGACCTCGACCAGCTGAAGAAGGGGCTCGAAGGCATGGGCATGGAGCCCAATGAAGGATTTGGCGAGGCCGGCAAGTCCATGGGCAATGCAGAACAGGCGCTCGGTGAGGGCGAAGGCGATGAGGCCGTCGGCCATCAGGGCCGGGCGCTGGAAGCGCTGCGCAAGGGCGCCAAGGACATGATGAAGCAGATGCAGGCCATGCAGGGCGACCAGGGCGGTGGCGAAGAAGGCGGCCGCCAGCAGAACGCCGATCGTGACCCGCTCGGCCGGCCGCGCGCCAGCCAGGGTCCCGACTTCGGCGATTCGGTGAAAGTGCCCGACGAGATCGACGTGCAGCGCGCCCGCCAGATTCTGGAAGCGATCCGCAAGCGGCTCGGCAATGCGCTGAGCCCCGACATTGAGCGCAGCTATCTGGAACGGCTGCTCGAGCTGAAATAGGGATTGCAGCCCGCCTCCATCCGACCTGAAAACCCTCTCGCACGGTTGCATCACCATGCCTAGATTTGGCGCTGTCACACCCATCCTGCGCATCTTCGACATCGCCAAGGCGCGTGAATTCTATGTCGGCTTCCTTGGCTTCGAGATGCAGTGGGAGCATCGCTTCGACGACAACGCGCCGCTCTACATGTCGATTGGCCGCGATAGCTGCGTCCTGCATCTCAGCGAACATCACGGCGATGGTGCGCCTGGCGTTGCCGTGCGCATCAAGGTCGAGGACATCGCAGCACTGCATCGCGAACTGATCGGCAAGAAATACCGCTTCGCCAGGCCGGGCTTGGAAGAAACGCCGTGGAGGACCCGCGAGGTATCGGTCGCCGATCCATTTGGCAACCGCCTGCATTTCTACGAGGATGCCGCCGGCTGATTCAGCCGGTTGACGAACGCTTCGCGGATTGCCTCCTGCATGCCGTCGATCGCCTCACCGGAGGCATTCGGGTTGCGGTGCATCACCACATTCGAGGAATCGATGGCGCCGAACCCGTCCGCGGTCGTCAGTTCACGACAACCGTCCGGAATGTTGCTGCGCGAAATCGGCGCGATCGCCAGTCCGGAGGTGACGGCGAGCTTGAGGCCGCCGGTGGTGTCGCTGGTATAGGCAACACGATAGGCAAGATCGCGTTGCTCCAGTGATTTGATGGCGAAGTCCTTGCACCAGCCTGCGCGGTTGTAGAGTGCGATCGGCACCGGCTGTTCCTCGTGCATGTGGTGCAGGGTCGACGTCACCCACACGGTCGGGTCGTGCATCAGCACTTCGCCACCGGTGGGATCCTGCCATTCGAACACCACGCACAGATCGAGTTCGCCGGCAGCGAGCGCGGCTATCTGTGCCCCCGAATGGGCATAGCGCACGGTGACCTCGACCTGCGTGTGACGCTTCGAAAAGGCGCCGAGCGCGCGCGACAGGATGGCATGGCCATACTCCTCAGGAATGCCGATGCGCACCAGCCCGCCGAGCGGCGCCGCCGCCATCGAGGCCGCCGTCTCATCGAGCAGCGAGACGATGCGGCGGGCATTGACGATGAGTTCACCACCGCGCCGCGTCAGTGCGACGCCGCGCGAACCACGCTCGAACAGGCTGTCGCCGATCAACTCTTCGAGCTTCTTCATCTGCATCGAAACCGCCGACTGGGTGCGGCCGGCCTGCTCCGCCGCCTTGGTGAAATTGCCGGTCTCGGCAATGGCCACGAAGGTGCGCAGGAGGTCGCTGTCGAGGGTCGGCCGCATGAAATCCGCCATAAGCAAATCTGATTGCTGGCATCATTCCAATTCGTTTGCAACATGTCAAACGCAGGATGATAGTGGCCTCACCCATTGGATATGCGGCTGCGAAATCAGCCGCGGACCAATCAAGAGTCCTCACTCGTGCCCGCTGCCCGAAACGGTGGCGGGTTCTTTTTCACTTGCAGCAAGCGTGCTTGCGGGCGCGCTACTGGAGCCTGGATCCTCATGCAGAACCGGATGGTGCGCGGCATCCTGAGCCTGTGTCTGGGTGTGCTGGTCTTCTCGCTGCAGGATCCGCTCGTCAAAGCCGTGTCGAGCGGCTATCCGGTGACCGAGGTGATGGCGATCCGCTCGGTCATCGCTCTGCCGATCTTGATTCTTCTCGTCCACGCCGATGTCGGCCTTCGGGCAGTTCTGTCGAAGCGGTTCGGCATGCTGACGATGCGTGCCTTCATCCAGTTCACCTCCTATACGGTCTACTATCTAGCCATCGCCGCCCTGCCGCTGGCCGACGCAGTGGCGCTCTATTTCATGGCGCCGCTGTTCATCATGGTGCTGGCCGGGCCTTATCTCGGCGAGCGCGTCTCCTGGCAGACGCTGGCGACCGTGCTGATCGGGCTGTTCGGCGTCCTCGTGATGCTGCGCCCGGGCGCCGGGCTGTTCGACTGGGCGGCGCTGCTGTCGCTGGGCTCGGCGGCGCTCTACGGTTTTTCACAGCTGATGGCTCGAAAGATCGGCGACACCGAAGCATCCACCGTCATGGCCTTCTATCAAAACGGCGCCTATGTGGTTGGCGCCGCAATGGTTGCCGGCGCGTTTCACCTTGCCGGCATAACTCACGCCGTCCACCCCAGCCTGGAATTCCTGGTGCGGTCCTGGCTGTGGCCGACGCTGCCGGATTTTCTCAAGATGGCGGCCTGCGGCTTCGTCGCCTCGGCCGGCATGATCCTGCTGTCGCAAGCCTACCGGATAGCGCCGGCCAACCGCGTTGCCACCTTCGAATACACCGGCATCCTGTGGTCGCCGCTGTGGGGTTTCCTCTTCTTTGCCGAGGTGCCGCGGGCGACGACCGTGATCGGTGCTGCCCTGATCATCGGTGCCGGCCTGCTGGCGCTCAACACAGAGCGCCGCAAGAGCGGTCCACCAGTGCTCACTGCTGCCGATCCAGCCTGATCAGGCAAAGCAGATCAGCGCCCGTTCGACGCGCGAGCGGATTTCGGCCAACGTGAAGGGCTTCTGCACGACATCGAGGATGATGCCGTTCAATTCCTCGGCACGCTCGCGCTGGTCGGCATAGCCGGTCATCAACATGATTTTCATCGACGGGAAGAGCGTTGCCGCCGCAATCGCCATCTCGATGCCGTCCATCCCCGGCATGCGGATGTCGGAGACGACGAGATCATAGCCGCCACGCGCGGCCTGGATCAGCGAAAGGCCTTGCGCGCCGTCCGCTGCGATATCGATTGTATGCCCGGCACGCTCAAGCGCGCGGGCGGCCAGGGTGCGGACGGACTCATCGTCCTCGACGATCAGAAGCTTTGCCATGGCCGGCATATTTGGCCGCGAAAAGTTGACTTTTCCTGAAAGTGGGGAGGGTCAACGAGCTTTTTGGAAATCCTCAGACATCGCCCTTGACGACGCCGACGAAGGGCAACTCGCGAAAAGCGTGCGCAACGTCCATCCCGTAACCGACGACGAAGTAGTCGGGGCAGTCGAAGCCGACATAGTCGGCATTGAGCGCGGTCTGGCGGCGCATGCGCTTGTCGAGCAGCACGGCGATGGAACAGCTTTTGGCGCCGCGCGACAGCATCAGATCGCGGGTGAAGCTCAGCGTCTTGCCCGATTCGAGAATGTCGTCGATCAACAGCACGTCGCGGCCGGCGACCTCATTGTCGATGTCGCGCAGCACCCTCACCTCGCCGCTGGTGGTGCCGGCGCCGTAGCTGGAAATGAAGATGAATTCGACCTCCGGCGACAGGCCGACATCGTGCATGGCGCGGATGAGATCGGCGGCGAAGATGAACGAGCCCTTCAGCACCGAGATCACCAGCAGATCGTGATAGTCGTGCGCGGCTATCTCCTTGGCGAGTTCGAGATTGCGCCGAGCGATCGCCGATGCCGAAAACAGGACTTCGATGTCCTTGCCGCGTACGATGGGCATGATAGTTCTTCCCCGGTGATCGCGTCTACTGCGCGAAGGTGACCGATACGGCCCTTACGCCGTTCTTAGGCACATCGAGCCGGCTGGCAAAGCCGAATCTTTCGCCCGACGCCAGCGCCCGGCCGGATGTCCCCAACGTATACCGGATCGTGCGCCCGTCATTGCCGGTCACCCGGATTTCGAGCGGCGGCAACTGCACTGGTTTCGCGCCGTCATTGGTGGCCTCGCCATCAACGAACAGCGCGGGGTTCGGCCCGGAAGCGTCGATGCGTGACGTGACACCTGAAATGCTGAGCGACGACGCCTGCGCGCCGGACAGGAACGGGGACTGGCGCACCAACGCATGCCCGCCGGAGACCCAGAAAGCGGCCAACGCGGCGCCAATGCCGGCGATCCAGAAGATCGGTCCGCCGCGCGACGCCGGCAGTCGTTCCGCCGGAGTCTCGGGCTTGCGCAACATGTCCATGCCTTCGATGGACGGTGTGACGATCGAGCGCGGCAGCGGCGAAACGCTTTCCAAGGCAGGGACTAGGCGCGGCATCACCACATAGTCGGCATCGACGATGTCGACAGTCGAACCACGCATGGACCGGTCCGCCGCGGCGATTGCCGCCGGATCGGTCATGATTTCGCCGGAAACCGGGCGCGCGGTTCGATCGTCAGCCATCATGGCCCCAGCAGTGCAGCACGTGTTCGCTTTTCGTTTCTTTTGCGTAAACACAAATGGTTAACGCTTCCCCATCGGAGCCCTCGTGACGAGCCGAAACAGCCCAGGAATTAACCGCCGGTTAACCATGCCGGCCGATGGTCTTTACCCAGAACAGGCCGGCTCGCCGCCGTGCCGAATTTCAGGTCGCTGCAATTGATTCGTTTCGAAAATGTCGGCCTCCGCTATGGCATGGGTCCGGAAATCCTCCGCGACATCTCCCTGCACATTCCGGAGCGCTCCTTCCAGTTCCTCAGCGGGCCTTCGGGCGCCGGCAAGACGACGTTGCTGCGCCTGCTGTTCATGTCGCTGAAGCCGACGCGCGGTCTGATCACCATCTTCGGCAAGGATCGCTCGCGCATCTCGCGCACCGAACTGCCGCACCTCAGACGCCGCATCGGCGTGGTCTTCCAGGATTTTCGACTGCTCGACCACATGACCACCTACGAGAACGTCGCGCTGCCGCTGCGCGTGCGCGGACGCGAGGAAGCGAGCTACCGGACCGATGTCACCGAGTTGCTGAAATGGGTCGGGCTGGGCGAACGCATGCATGTGCTGCCGCCGGTTCTGTCCGGCGGCGAGAAGCAGCGCGCCGCGATCGCTCGTGCACTGATCGAGCAGCCGGAAATCCTGCTCGCCGACGAGCCGACCGGCAATGTCGAACCGCCGCTGGCGCGACGCCTGCTGCGGCTGTTCATCGAGCTCAACCGTCTCGGCACCGCCGTAGTGATCGCCACCCACGACCTCGGGCTGATGGAACAGGTCGACGCGCGCCGCATGATTCTGGCCGGCGGAAGGCTGGACATCTATGACTGAGCTGTCCGCCGAACATCTTGTGGAACGAGAGCAGGACGCCGAGGCGACCGGGGCAAAGCCGCGCGTCCAGCGCAGGATGGCGCCGATCGTGCCGGCACAGAACATCGCCGGCCGGGCGCTGGTGCTGGTCATCGCCATCATGACCTTCCTGTCCTGCCTGACCTTTGGCGCGGTGACGCTGGTGCGCGACACGGCTTCCGTCTGGGAGAACCAGATTTCGCGCGAGGCGACGATCCAGATCAAGCCGGTCGAGGGCCTCGACATGGAGGCGGCCCTTGCCCAGGCCTCTCAAATCGCCGGCGAATTCCCCGGCGTGAAGGCGACCCGGATTATCGATCGCGAAGCAACCGCGCGGCTCCTGGAGCCGTGGCTGGGCTCTGGCCTGAACATCGACGAGCTGCCGGTGCCGCGACTGATCATCGTCACCATCGACGAGAACAGCCCGCCCGATTTCGCCGCCATGCGCGCCGCTATCACACCGAAACTGGCGAGCGCGTCGCTCGACGATCACCGCACCTGGGTCGACCGGCTGGTGGCCATGGCGCGCACCACGGTGACCATCGGCATCGCCGTGCTGGCGCTGATGCTGTCGGCGACGGTGCTGACCGTGGTGTTCGCCACGCGCGGCGCCATGGCCGGCAACGGCCACATCATCGAGGTGCTGCATTTCGTCGGCGCCGAGGCACAATTCATCGCACGCGAATTCCGCCGGCATTTCCTGGTCACCGGCATGAAGGGCGCGGCCGCCGGCGGTGCCGCCGCAGTGCTCGTCTTCATCGTCTTTTCCTGGTGGTCGTCGCGCAACATGGCGACGCCGCAGGCCGACCAGGCGACCGCCCTGTTCGGCAATTTCGCCATCGGTTCGGCAGGTTATCTCGGTGTCGTGTTGATGGTGCTGGTGATCGGTGGGCTGACTGCAGCAACCTCGCACGCCACCGTTGTCGCCTATCTCAGCGACATCGACGTCCGCCAACCGGATGCAGGGTGATCACGGATGGAGAATTCGCGTAACGCAAAGTGCGTCTTTTACCTACCCAAGGCCTCATTTGAGGGTTAACCATATGGCGATGGACGCGCGGGATTCGACCGATACGGCTGGACAGATGCCAGTGGTGGGTGGCCGTTCGCGTGACCGCCGCACGGTGAGCCGTCTAGGTGCAGCGTTGCGTCTATCCGCTCTCTTCGTGCTCGTCCTTGCAACTTTGTTTGCCGGCGGCTTCGGCTGGTTCGCCAACAAGGTCAGCCATCTGACAACGCCAGCCAATCCGGCCAGGGCAGACGCCATCATTGTACTCACAGGCGGCCAGTCACGCCTTGATGCCGCGATGGACCTGCTGGCGTCCGGCAAGGGCGCGCGGCTTTTGATCAGCGGCGTGCATCCCTCCGCCAGCCGTCGCCAGTTGCAGGCGGCGACCGGTGGTGACGTCAGGCTGTTCTCCTGCTGCGTCGACATCGACCGCGCCGCGCTCGACACGATCGGCAATGCCGAGGAAAGCGCCAAATGGGTCGAGAGCCACGCCTATGGCACGGTGATCCTGGTCACCAACAATTACCATATGCCGCGCAGCCTGCTCGAAATGGGCCGGTTGCTGCATGGCGCCAAGCTTGAGCCCTATCCGGTGGTTAATTCCAACCTCGACAAGGGCGGCTGGCTGACCAAGCCGCGGGCCTTGCGCGTGCTGTTCACCGAATACAACAAATATCTGCTGGCGCTGGCGCGCGGCATCGTGCCGGTCAAGCCGACGCCCAGCGGCATCGCGCTGGCCGAAACCGCGGCCGGCGGCTGATCATTCCTCCGCGGTGTCTACCCCGGTGGCAGCACCTGCCCTGGCGGCAGTGACCGAATTCCCCTCGAGCCTTGCGACCTCCTGTTCAAGACGCTCAATCCGCTTGTCCCGCTCTGCAAGTGCCGCAGCCACGTCGGCCGCCTCGAACCGCTGCGGGATATGTTGCGGGCAATTGGCGTCCCAGGCGGAGACCGTGAACAAGATGACCTGCTCGGGGCGGGCCTTGTAGTCCTGCGGCATCAGTTTCGCCATCAGCTCCACTTCGTTTTCGACGACGCGCGCCGTACCCCAGATCTTGATGCGCTGCCGGTGGGCATAGTCGATCAGGAACAGGAACGCCCTTGAATTGTCGGTCAGATTGCCCTGCGTGATGAACTGCCGGTTGCCGGAGAAATCCGCGAAGCCTATCGTGTGTTCATCCAGCACCTTGAGGAAGCCGGCCGGCCCGCCGCGATGCTGGATGTAGGGCTGGCCATCGCCATTGGCCGTCGACAGGAAGACGCTGGTCTGCATCTCAATGAAGGCGGCAAGGTCAGGCGTGATGCCGGCCTGCCAGCCGCCACGCTCCTCGACGCGGGCATAGGACTGGCGCGAACCTTTGCGGGCCTGGATCGCCTTGACCGTCGGCGTGAAGGCCACGTCGCTGGTGAAAGCATGCACGTTCATCGAAAGCCTCCTTGTCCGGGACGATCTTAAAGCCCGAGTTCAGACAGTGACGGATGATCATCCGGCCGCCGGCCGAGCGGCCAGTGATATTTGCGGTCGGCCGCACCGATCGGCAGGTCGTTGATGCTGGCGATGCGCAGACGCATCAGCCCGTATTCGTCGAATTCCCAGTTCTCGTTGCCGTAGCTGCGGAACCATGAATCGCTGTCGTCGTGCCATTCGTAGGCGAAGCGCACGGCGATGCGATTGCCGTGGAAGGCCCAGACCTCCTTGATCAGCCGGTAGTCGAGTTCCCGGCTCCATTTGCGTGTCAGGAAGGCCTGAATGGCATCGCGCCCCTGGAGGAATTCAGCGCGGTTGCGCCAGCGGCTGTCCGTTGTGTAGGCGAGCGCGACGCGAGCCGGATCGCGCGAATTCCATGCATCCTCGGCCATACGCGCCTTCTGCGCTGCGGTCTCGGCGGTGAATGGCGGCAGCGGCGGGCGGGCTTCAGACATGGCAACTCCTTTGCGAGGCCATGCTGAAGGCAGGCCGACAGCCTGAATATAAGCCTTCCATCATTCAAGGCAGATGGCATATTCGCAACCAGTCCTTCCATTTTCCGGAAGAAGCTATGGATCGTTTCGAAGCCATGTCGCTCTTTGTCGCCGCGGTGGAGGCTGGCAGCCTTTCCGCGGCCAGCCGCCGCTTCGGCGTTCCGCTGGCGACGGTCAGCCGCAAGATTTCCGATCTCGAGCGACATCTGAACACACGCCTCCTGAATCGCTCGACGCGCCGGCTGACGCCGACCGATGCCGGCCAGGCCTATCTTGCCGCCTGCCGCCGCATCCTGGACGATATCGGTGAGGCCGAACGCACGGCCGCCGGCGAATACAGCGCTCCGACCGGTGAACTGGCCATCACCGCGCCGGTCGTCTTTGGTCGCCTGCACGTGCTGCCGGTCGTCACCGGCTTTCTCGCAGCCTATCCTGACGTGGACATCCGCCTGACGCTGGCGGACCGCATAACCCAACTGGTCGAGGACCATTTCGACCTTGCCATCCGCATTGGCCAACTGCCCGATTCGAGCCTGGTTGCCATTGGCGTCGGCGCGATCCACCGCGTCGTTTGCGCCAGCCCGGCCTATCTGGCCGAACACGGCACGCCGGCGACCCCACAAGATCTGAAAACACACAGTTGCATCACCTTCGAGGGACTTGCCTCCGCCGCCACCTGGAGCTTCACCAGGGGTAAGGCGGAAATCCCGGTTCAGGTCCGCTCGCGGCTTCAGGTCAACACCGCCGAAGCGGCCATCGATGCGGCCATTGCCGGTGTCGGGCTGACCAAAGTGCTCTCCTACCAGATCGAAGCCGCGCTGCGGTCCGGCACGCTGCGCGTCCTGCTGGAGGAGTTCGAGCCAGCGCCGTGGCCGGTAAGCCTGGTGCATGCAGGCCACGGCCTGCTGCCGGTCAAGCTGCGTGCCTTCCTCGATTTTGCCGCCCCGCGCCTGAAGGAGCGGCTGGCGCGGCTGATGTAGCGCAACCGGGCCAACCTCAAACCGTGACCGTTCTTGATCGCCAGTCAAAGCGCCCTGCGGCCATTTCCTTTTTCCCCGTGCTTGGTGTAACCAACGCTCACCTCCTCACCGGGCCTCCCCATGCTCTATTTCAGATCGCTGACGTTCAATTTCGTCTTCTACGTCAACCTGATCGTCCAGATGATCGTCTGGACCCCCTATTATTTCCTGTCGCCCCGTCACCGCGCCTGGTTCGTGCCGAAATTCTGGTCGCGCAGCTCGATGTGGCTCCATGACAAGATCGCCGGAACGAAGAACGACATCACCGGCCAGGAAAACTTGCCCGAAGGCTCCTTCATCCTGGCGCCCAAGCACCAGTCGTTCTGGGACGCGATCGCCTTCTTCCCTTTCCTTCAGGACCCGCTCTACATCCTCAAGCGCGAGCTGACCTGGATCCCGTTCTTCGGCTGGTACATCATGAAGATGCGGATGATCCCGGTTCACCGCGGCAGCCGCTCGAAAGCGCTGAAGGCGGTGGTCGCCGCGACCAAGGAAGAGATGGCGCGCAACCCCCGCCAGCTCATCATCTACCCCGAAGGTACGAGACGCGCGCCGGGTGACGAGCCGGCCTACAAATACGGCATCGTCGAAATCTATGCGCAGCTTGGCGTTCCGGTGGTGCCGGTCGCTCATGTCGCCGGCCTCTATTGGCCGCGCCGCAAATTCCTGCGTTTTCCTGGCACCATCAAGGCACGCTTCCTGCCGCCGATCCCGCCTGGCCTAGGCAAGGATGAATTCATGGCGCGGCTGATCGGCGAGACGGAGGCTGCCTGCGATCAGCTGCTCATCGAGGCGTCCCGGGCGCCCAATCCGCCGGCCCTGCCGCCGACGGCGGTGAAGCGATTGCAAGAGTTGGACGCGGCCGCAAAAACCAAGGCCTGAACCCGAAAGTCCTCGGCTGGCCGTTCTCAGCCAAACATGGCCAGCGCTGTCGTCAACACCAGCGTCGCCGCAAAGACCAGGTTGATGATCCGCGAGGCCGCCGGCCGGCGCAGGAAGCGCGCGAACGCTGCCCCCGCGACAAGCCACACGGCATGGATGGCGACGATCATCAGCGCCAGAACTGTCAGCTTCAGCCATAGACCAAGCTCGACTGCACCCTGTTTCGACAAAGCACCGGCGAACACCGCGGCGATCGCCACATAGGCCTTTGGGTTGGCAGCAGCCAGCAGAAACCCAGCCAGCCATGTCGGCCGCGAAGCCTCGCCGGTGCGTGCCGCCAAGGGTGGCGCCGTGGCGATCTTGAAGGCGAGATAGAGGATGTAGGCCGCGGAAGCGACGGCCAGCAACGGCGCCAGCTTCGGCATCGAGGCAAGCATCGCCACCACCCCGGTTGCCACCACCAGCAGCACAGCGATGGTGCCCAGGATGATCCCCCACGCATAACCCAATGAGTGGCGCAAGCCGAAGGCCGCGCCGACGGCCGTGACGCTTATCGTTGCCGGCCCCGGGCTGCCCATAACTACCGTAGCGGCAAGCACCAGCGCGAGCAGCTGGCGCCAAAGATCCGGCTGCGAAAGAAGCGGCTCAGTCATTGCACTCTCTGTCCTGCCCCGTGCGAAGGGGTGGTATGGCAGGACAAGATGGGTGTCTTGGACGTTCGTGCGAGGAGCGCCGCCGCTCAGCCGCTCGCTTTGTCGAGTTCGGCCATGTCGTCGGCGGTCAGCTTCAGCGACGCTGCCTTGATCAGGCTGTCCATCTGCTCGGGCTTGGTGGCGCTGGCGATCGGTGCCGTGACGCCGGGCCGCGCGATCACCCAGGCAAGCACAATCTCCGCCTGCTTGGCCGAATGCCTGGCCGAAACCGCGTCCAGCGCCGCAAGGATGCGCATGCCGCGGGCATTGAGGTAGTCTTTCACCCCACCACCGCGCGGGCTTTGACCAAGATCGGCCTCGCTGCGGTATTTGCCGCTGAGAAAGCCCTTGGCCAGGCTGAAATAGGTAATGACGCCGATGTCCTCGGCTACGCACAGATCGCGCAAGGGTCCATCAAAGGACGAGCGGTCGTAGAGATTGTATTCCGGCTGCAGCACCTCGTAGCGCGGCAGGCTGCGCAGGCTCGCCACATCGAGTGCGGCACGCAACTGGGCGGCGTCGAGGTTCGAGCAGCCGGCATAACGGATCTTGCCCTTGGCGAGCAGCTTCTCGTAGGCGCCGAGGGTTTCCTCATAGGGCGTCGTCGGGTCCGGCCAGTGCGACAGATAGAGGTCGATGAATTCGGTCTGCAGCCGCTTCAGCGATGCGTCAACGGCCCTTTCGATGTAGGCAGCCGACAGATCCTTGTGCCCCTGCCCCATATCCGAACCAACCTTGGTGATCACCACGACCTTGTCACGATTGCCACGGTCTTTCATCCATTTGCCGATGATGGTTTCCGATTCACCGCCCTCGTGGCCGGAGACCCAGCGCGAATAGGAGTCTGCCGTATCGACTGCATTGAAGCCGGCGCCGACGAAGCGGTCGAGCAGGTCGAAGGAGGTTTTCTCGTCAGCCGTCCAGCCGAAGACATTGCCACCCAGAACCAGCGGCGCGATGGACAGGTCGGTGCGACCGAGACGACGTTTCTGCAAGGCTGATCTCCGGGATGACGGGGCAGGCAAATGGCGCCCGCGGGCTGAGGTTCGGACCCTAACCTAGGTCTTGCCTGATCGCGGTCAAAGGCCTTGCCGGCTTTTTCCGCAGAGCCAGCTTCACAAAGGCGCGACCCGGCGTGCCGCTGCCGGGCATGGAGCAGGATCAACGCGTCCATCCGTAGGGGTGGCTCGCCTGGTTCGAAACGAAGTCCGGGCAGAGGGCTCACCAGAACCCTCCGTGGCTCGCTTGATGTGAATTGGCAGTTTTTGCACATAGATTGTCAAATCTGCCAATTCTCATTTTTCCGGGGCGACCTAGCTTCCTGGCATTGTTGACGCGGCGGTCGCGCCAACGTTCGCCATTGGAAGCTGACATGAAAGCAATTGTATTCGACAGGATTGGTTCGCCACGGGACGTACTCCATCTCGACGACATTCCCGTTCCCCAAATCGGCGACAATGAGGTGCTGGTCAGGATGGTTTCGGCCTCGATCAACCCTGGCGATTTCCTGTTCATCGAAAATCTCTATCCCGAGCCGAAGAAGCCGGTGTTTCCCCGGCAGGTGGCCGGAAACCACGGGGCCGGCATTGTCGAGCGGGCAGGTGCAAATGTCAGCCTTCGACCGGGCACGCTGGTCGCCTTTAGTTACTACAACAGCTGGGCCGAATACGCCGCCGTGCCCGCCAAGTGGCTGATCCCGTTGCCCGCGGATTATCCACTCGAACGGGCGGGGCAGATGGTCAATCCCATCACCGCATGGGACCTGCTGGACGATTCACGTGTCCAGCCCGGTCAGTGGCTGGCCGTCACTGCCGGCTATTCGTCGGTCTCGACGATGGTCATGCAATTCGCCCAGCGGCGTGGCATCAATGTGTTGTCCGTGGTGCGGCGCGCGCATGACGGACTGGACCTGAAAATGATCGGCGCGAGCGCCGTCCTCGACCTCTCGGACCTCAAGGGCGACGTCCGGGAAACGGTTCTGGAGATGACCGGGGGTACCGGATTGAACGGCATCATCGACAATGTCGGCGGACCCGTCAGCGGCGAACTGATCCGCAGCCTCGCAATGGGCGGCCAGATGGTCATCAATGGCGGCATGAGCACGGAACGCTATGAGCTGCATAATTTCGACGTGCTGCTTAGCGGTGTCGAAATCAGGGCCAACATCTATCGCTATTTCTTTTCGCCGCCCGTCGAGACCGACGGTCCGGTCCTGCGCCAGATTGTCGACGCCTTCGGCCAGCCGGAGTTCCATGTTCCCGTCGGCGGGCTTCACCCGTTGGCGTCCTTCAGGCTTGCCGTCACCAACAGCCTGGACCGAGCCGACCTCGGAAAGCAGATCTTCACGATGTAGCGTTCGGCGCGACCAACCTTGCCACCTCTTCCAGCCAATGGTCGCGGATGCCTAGCGCCTCGAGATGCTCCAGCGTGCTCAGCACATAATCCTCGTTGATGCCGGATTGGCCGACCGCGCCGCGCACCACGGCCGCTGCCTCCGCCGCATCGAGCGCGCCGGCATATTGCTTGTGCTGGCGGTCGACGATGTAAGCCACCGCGTCGACCGTGCCGCCGTCGTCGAGGCGAATTTTGAGCATGCGTTCGAGATAGACATTGGTGACCAGCTCGCGCTCGCGCAGATAGGCGATGACCTCATCGCGCAAGTCGCCGGGAACGCGGAACGCCAGGCCGACGCAGGAGCCGCCACGATCGAGGCCGAGCACCAGTCCCGGTCGTTCACGCGTGCCGCGATGCACGAAGGAATAGACGCAGAGCGACCGGCGGTAGCCATGCAGGCGGGCGCGCTGTGTCTCGACATGCGCGAAACCCGGTCGCCAGATCAGCGAGCCATAGCCAAACACCCAAAAATCGCCCATATCGCCGCGCCTGATTGCAAAAGATGCCAACACCGCACCGGGGACCGGTGTTTTTTCCGCCCGTCCCGTCTAACTATTCGTCTCTGTCTACCTATCGTTGGCGGAATCGACTTGTCCGTCCGCAACATCCATGCGTTAACGAGAGCCAAAGCATGACGTCAAGTGACGAACGCCAGCCGAGTAGTCGTCGCCGCCTGTTCTGGCTTGCCGCGTTCATCGTCGTGCTGTTTGCCATCTACAGCGGCGGCTGGTTCTATTTGGCTGACCGGGTCAGGAGCGAAGCCGATAAGGCGGTCGCCACGCTCAACAAGAATGGCGTCGAGGCCGGCTGCGCCAACCTCCAGGTCAGCGGCTATCCCCTGAGCTTTACCGTCTCCTGCGACAACCTGGCCTACGAGGACGATGCCAGGAACATCGCAGCCTCGGCCGGCAGCTTTAGCGCAGTCGCCCAGATCATCCAGCCTCTGTCACCGGTCGCCAATCTGCGCGGTCCGCTCAGGACCTCGGTTCCGGACATGATGCCGCTGTGGATCGACTGGGACAATCTGCAGGCCAATTTCAAATTGTGGTGGCCGCTGCCGCGCCAGATCTCGCTGCAGGCCGAGGGTCTGTCCGGCCAGACCGATCCGGCCGACGATACCGATCCGGTGCAATTGTTCAGCGCCGGCAAGGCCACCGGCCAGTTGCAGCCAAATGGGGCAGATATCGACTATGTCGGCAGTTTTGGCGATCTCGAGATCGACCCTGAGGCGATCGGCGGGCGCGTGCTGCCGGCGCTCGATGCCAGCGGCGACCTCACGCTGAAGAACGGCTCCGCGCTGATCGGCACGCAAGTGAAGAGCCTGCGCGGCCAGGCAATCGAAATCCGCAACCTCGATTTGTCGTCGGGCACGGCACGCATCACCGTTTCGGGATCGCTCTCGGTCGATGCCGAAGGCCTTGTCAACGCCGATCTCATGATCAAGCTTAAGGACCCGAAGGCGGTGGCGGCTATCCTCGGCGACGCCATACCCGAGCAGAAAAACCAGATCGAGCAGGGCTTTTCTGCCCTGGCGGTGCTCGGCAACGAACCATCGATGCCGCTGAAGGTGGTCAAGGGCAAGGCCTCGCTCGGCTTCATTCCGCTGGGCAAGATCAAGCCGGTAGAATAGCTCCATTATGGCAAGACCCGTGAAGCTGCTGAGTGTTGGCGCACTGACGCTGGACACCATCCTGCGTGTCGAGACACTGCCCGTGCATCAGGGCAAGTTCATCGCCTCCGACGGCGTCCAGATTGCGTCGGGCATGGCCACGAGCGCTGCCTGCGCCGCGCATCGCCTGGGCGCCGACGTGTCGCTGTGGGCGAGCGCCGGCGACGATGCCGTGGCCGACCAGCTCATCGCCGGTATCGAGGCCGAAGGCGTCGATTGCAGCTTTGTGCGCCGCGTCAGGGGCGCCCGCTCGGCGCTGGCATCGATCCTGGTCGACGCGCATGGCGAGCGCATCATCGTGCCGTTCTATGACAGGCTTGCCCAGGCCGATCCCGAAGCCTTGCCGGTCGCCGACCTCACCGCATTCGACGCCGTGCTGGTCGACGTCCGTTGGCCAGGTGCGGCGGCACTCGCCCTCAATGCGGCACGCGCCCTCGGCCATCCGGCGATCCTCGATGCCGACACCGCGTCGCTGGAGGTCCTGGAACAGCTGTTGCCGCTCGCCACGCACATCGTCGCTTCTGAGCCGGCGGCGCGCATTGTCTGCGGCCAGGCGCTCGATCCGGAAACGGCTTGCGCCGATCTCGCCAGCCGCACCGACGCCTTTGTCGCGGTGACCGGCGGCGCGGCGGGCAGTTGGTGGCACGACCGTCGCGCAGGCTGTGTGCGCCATGTCGCGGCGCCAAGGATCAAGGCGGTTGACACGCTGGCCGCCGGCGACGTCTTTCACGGCGCCTTCGCTGTAGGACTGGCAGAAGCCATGCCGGTCGAGCAGGCTTTGCGCTTTGCCAGTGCGGCCGCCGCACTCAAATGCCTGCGCTTTGGCGGTAGGCTGGGCGCGCCAAATAGGGCCGAGACGCTGGCCATGGTTGCCGCGACCTGGCCGGCCTGAAACAGTTTAGTTTTTTGCCGGATGTTCAACCGCCTGGCGGCCGAAGTCGGGCACGTCGATGTCCTGACCGGCCTCGATAATCGAGCGGCGCACGGCGCGGGTGCGGGTGAACAGGTCGAAGAGTTTTTCGCCGTCGCCCCAGCGGATCGCGCGTTGCAACGACGCCAGATCTTCCGAAAACCGCGCCAGCATTTCGAGGATGGCGTCCTTGTTGTGCAGGCACACGTCGCGCCACATGGTCGGATCGGAGGCCGCGAGGCGGGTAAAGTCGCGAAAACCGGAAGCCGAATATTTGATCACTTCGGACTTGGTCACCGACTGCAGATCATCGGCGGTGCCGACGATGTTGTAGGCGATGATGTGCGGCAGGTGCGAGACGATGGCCAGAGTCATGTCGTGATGCTGCGGGTCCATCGTGTCGATGTTGGCGCCGCAACGACGCCAGAATTCCGACAGCCGCTCCAGCGCATCCGGGTCGGTATCGGGCACCGGCGTGAAGATGCACCAGCGATTGTCGAACAGGTCGGCGAAGCCGGCATCGGGGCCGGATTTTTCAGTGCCGGCCAGTGGGTGGCCAGGGATGAAATGGACGCCGGCTGGCACATAAGGCTGCATCTGCGCGATGACCGATGCCTTGGTCGAGCCGACATCGGTGAGGATCGCGCCCGGCTTCAGCGCCGGCGCGATTTCCTCGGCCACCGCGCCGGACGAGCCGACCGGCACCGAGACGATGACCAGATCGGCATCACGGACCGCTTCCCTCGCATCGGTGGTGTAGCTATCGCCCAGCCCAAGTTGCTTTGCGCGCGCCAGCGTCGCGGCGCTGCGGGTCGAGATGGCGACGTGACCAGCCAGACCCTCGCGGCGGATGACGCGAGCCAGCGATGAGCCGATCAGGCCGATGCCGACCAGCGCGATCTTTTCAAACATCGGTGATGTCATGGTGTTCTAGCTTTTCAGGAATGTCGTGAGTGCGGCGACAACGCCGCGATTGGCCTCTTCGGTGCCGACGGTCATGCGCAGCGCGTTGGGAAAGCCATAGCCGGAAACGCGCCGCAAGATATAGCCGCGTGCCGTCAGATAGTCGTCCGCCGCTGCTGCGGAATGTTTCTGATCGTTGGGAAAGTGGATGAGGATGAAATTGCCGACGCTGGGTGTCACCCTCAGTCCAAGCTTTGTGAACTCCTCACTCAGCCAGGCCAGCCAGGTCTCGTTGTGAGCCACGCTGCGCTCGACATGGGCGCGGTCGCGGATCGCGGCGATGCCGGCCTCGATGGCTGTCGCATTGACGTTGAAGGGACCGCGCACGCGGTTGATAGCATCAACGATATGCATTGGCGCATACATCCAGCCGATCCGCGCCCCGCCAAGGCCGATCTTGGAGAAGGTTCGGGTCATCACCACGTTTTCAGTGCCGCCGACCAGTTCGATGCCGGCTTCATAGTCGTTGCGGCGGACATATTCGGCATAGGCCGCGTCGAGCACCAGAAGCACGTGCCTGGGCAGACCGGCATGCAACCGGCGCACCTCCTGAAACGGCACATAGGTGCCGGTCGGGTTGTTGGGATTGGCCAGGAACACGATTTTCGTGCGCGGCGTGACGGCAGCAAGGATGGCGTCGATGTCGGCGCGCTCGTCTCTTTCCTTGATCGTCACCGGAACGGCACCGGCCGACTGGATGTAGATCTTGTAGACCATGAAGGCATGTTCGGTGATGACAGCCTCGTCGCCGGGCGCCAGATAGGTCTGCGCCAACAGGCCGAGGATTTCGTCGGAGCCGTTGGAACAGATGATATTCTGAGGATTGAGGCCATGCACCTCGGCGATCGCTTCACGCAGCCGCCTGGCGGTGCCGTCGGGATAGACGTCGAGCCTTCCGGCGATCTCGCGCGCGGCTTCGATCGCCTTTGGTGACGGACCGAGCGGATTCTCGTTCGAGGACAGCTTGTAGATCTTGGCGACGCCGGCGGGCGCTGTGCTCTTGCCCGGCACATAGGCGTCGATGTCCATGATGCCCGCGCGCGGGGTTGGACGTGCCTTGTCCGGTGTCTGGCTCATGTCGCAAAATCCGTCGAGAACGCTTCCGCAGGGAAGCCGCAGCGGAAATACAAGCCGTAGCCCGCAATGTCGAGAGGTGAGAGCTGAGGACCAGGGCTGGCCGTTGACGCCGGCGCGCCACGGCCCTAGAAGAGGTGACTTCCGTGGTGATTTGGCCGGTCGGCTTGCAGCCACGTTAAACAACTTGCTAAAGGGCCGTTTGCATCCTGTAACCGGCTTTGCGATCGCAATGCCGGTTTTTTGTTGTCCGCGCCGGCCGGACACCACATTGGCATCGATTTTCGAAGTGCACGGTGCCGTGGATGCAAAGTGTGAGATGGATGTCATGGCCGTTCTGCGCGCCCGCAAACCCAACAACGAGGCCGACCAGCCGTCGAGTCCGGTTTTGCGTTTTGGGTCCGACAAGCCGCTCAAGCTGGACGCCGGCACGCTGTTGTCGCCGTTCCAGATCGCCTACCAGACCTACGGCACGTTGAACGATGCCCGTTCCAACGCCATTCTCGTCTGCCATGCGCTGACCGGCGACCAGCACGTCGCCAGCACCAATCCGGTGACCGGGAAGCCGGGCTGGTGGGAGGTGCTGATCGGCCCCGGCAAGATCATCGACACCAGCCGCTTCTTCGTCATCTGCTCCAACGTCATCGGCGGTTGTCTCGGTTCCACCGGCCCCGCCTCGACCAATCCCGCCACCGGCAAGCCCTACGGGCTCGACCTGCCTGTTATCACCATCCGCGACATGGTGCGGGCGCAGCAAATGCTGATCGATCATTTCGGCATCGAAAAGCTGTTCAGCGTGCTCGGCGGCTCGATGGGCGGCATGCAGGTGCTGGAATGGGCGTCGAGCTATCCGGAGCGCGTCTTTTCGGCACTGCCGATCGCCACCGGCGCGCGCCATTCCTCGCAGAACATTGCCTTCCATGAGGTCGGCCGGCAAGCCGTCATGGCCGATCCGGACTGGCATGGCGGCAAATATTTCGAGCACGGCAAACGCCCGGAAAAGGGCTTGGCGGTGGCGCGCATGGCCGCCCACATCACCTATCTGTCGGAAGCCGCCCTGCACCGGAAATTCGGCCGCAATCTGCAGGACCGCGAAGCGTTGACCTTCGGCTTCGACGCCGACTTTCAGATCGAAAGCTATTTGCGCCACCAGGGCATGACCTTCGTCGACCGCTTCGACGCCAATTCCTACCTCTACATGACGCGGTCGATGGACTATTTCGACCTTGCCGCCGACCATGGCGGCCGGTTGGCCGATGCCTTTGCCGGCACGAAAACCCGTTTCTGCCTGGTGTCCTTCACGTCGGATTGGCTGTTTCCGACCGAAGAGAGCCGCTCGATCGTGCATGCGCTGAACGCCGCCGGCGCATCGGTGTCCTTCGTCGAGATCGAGACCGACCGCGGCCATGACGCCTTCCTGCTCGACGAGCCGGAATTGTTTGCCGCCATCAACGGCTTCATCGGCTCGGCGGCCCGGGCGAGAGGGCTGAGCGCATGACTCCGGAAAATTGCAGACTTGTCCCTCCGGGATTGTGCACCATACAGGAGGCGGAGACATCATGAGCGTCAACGGCAGCCAGCGCGTCGACCTCGAGGTCGTCGCCAACCTCATCCCGCCGCAATCGCGCGTGCTCGATGTCGGCTCGGGCGACGGCTCGCTGCTCGAGCTCTTGCAGGACACCAAGCAGGTCGACGGCCGTGGACTTGAGCTGTCTCAGCGCGGCGTCAACGAATGCGTGGCGCGCGGCCTCTCGGTCATCCAGGGCGATGCCGACAAGGACCTGGAATTCTATCCCGACAAGGGTTTTGACTTCGTCGTCCTGTCGCAGACGCTGCAGGCCACCCGCAACCCGAAGCTGGTGCTCGACGAACTGCTCAGGATCGGCAACCGCGCCATCGTCTCCTTCCCCAATTTCGGCCATTGGCGGGTGCGTCTGTCGCTGTTCCTCAACGGCCGCATGCCGGTGACCAAGGACCTGCCCTATTCCTGGTACGACACGCCCAACATCCACTTCTGCACCATCCGCGATTTCGTCAATCTGTGCGACGAGCTCGGCGCCACCGTCGAAAAGGCAACCGCGCTCGATGCCAATGGCCAGAGGATCGGGTTGTCGATGCCGTGGTGGTTCTGGAATTTCTTCGGCCAGCAGGCGGTTTTCTTATTGAAGCGGTGAGCCGCAAGCTATCCCAGAACATCCGTCGCCTTGTGTGGATGTTCGACGCCGTCGGCGAACACCACATCGGCCTCCGAATTGTCCGTACGCAGCGCCAGTATCGCTTGGTAGGCTGGTGAATTGTACCATCCGTGCACATGCTGCCTGTCGGGGAATTCGATGATGATCAGATGGCCAGGCCAGCTGTTCTCGATCACCTCCACATCGCCGCCATGAACCAGAAAGCGGCCGCCGAAAGGTTTCAGCGTGGCATCGATCTTGTGCAGGTACTCGACGATCTGCGGCCCCATCGTGGCTTGGCGCATATGGGCAACGGCGTAAGTGGTCATGATTGTACTCCCTTTGGATCGAAGTCGACCCGGCCTCCTAAGGGCAATCTGCCGAAACACCGATCTCAAAGCGATTACGTCTGAGGTAATGGGGTACATGTTAGCCAGTACGGCGGGCGCCTCCGCCTAGCGCGCAAAATCGGCTAAGCCTACCGGTCAAGTTCGGGAAAATAGGGATCCGATAAGAATCGCCTGTCCCGCTCGCCTTGCAGACAGTCTATCGGCGTGGCCGCGTCGATGGGGATGATCCCGGCCTTGTCCCGAATGCCGCTTACTTCGAGGATCAACTTGCGCCGGATCGCCGTCGAGAATTCGGCGGCCGCATAGATCGGCAGCACGAAGGAACCGGGGCCTCCGGTCACGCACTGCGCATAATATTGGTCGAGATGACTGAAGGTGGGCGACGGGCTGATCAGGATTGGCAGGCCATTGACGACGATGCCTTTTGCGGTCGCCACATCACGCGTCACGGTGACAGGCGGCCCGATATTGTTCGGACCGTCACCCGAAATATCGATGACGCTGCGTTTGCCCTCGAAGGAAGTGCGATCGAAAAGCTCTGTGCCAAAGGCCAGCGCACCGGAAATCGAGGTGCCGCGGAAGCTCCGGAACGGGCGGGCCGCGACCTTGTCGGCGAAGCTGTTGGCGCTCTCTGCACTGTCGATGATCTGCCAGCCGATGATCGCGTCGTCGCGCACCGTGCCGGCCCATTCGAAATAAGTGAGCGCGATGCGGCCCGTGGCGCCGCCGCGGACAGCCTTGATAAAGTCCGGATGCCGCAGCGCCTCGACATAGCCGGCGCGCTGCAAGGCGAACTCCTTTTCGTCCATCGACAGCGAGATGTCGACCGCCAGCACCAGCTCGACGTCGACGTCGACGGCAAGCGCATCCGGCGGCGAGGCGGCGGGAGCAGCCTGGGCACAGACAAGACAGGCAAGCAGGCGCAGAGCATCAAGCATGGCCATCGCCAGGGTTGTTTCTCCCGAAGAGCTTCCCTCGCGATCGCGGCAAAATAAAGCTTTGCACCGACAATCCGAACAGCGCCTATGTATTGTGGCGAGCTGCGACTGGCGGCGGTTCTATCGCGCCGGCCCTGACGCGGGCGGGCTTCAGAGCCGGCGCACCGGAATCCTTGACGATCGTCAACGCGCGCGCAAAGAACTGATTGTTGTGCTGGCCGCGGCCGATGTTGAGGATCGCGGTCCCGGGCAAGCGCTTCCCGAGCATCGACAGCACCCGTCTTAGCGACGGGCCGTCGAACGCATCCAGGGCTTCGTCGATGATCACCCATTTCGGCTGCCGCAAGGCAAGCCTGGCGAAGGCCAGCGAACGTTGCTCGTCATCGCCCAGCTCGTGGTCCCAGCGCCGGGTGCGATCAATCGACGACGACAACCGTTCCAGACCGACCTCGGCAAGCACCGCCGAAATGTCTGCATCGCTCGCCGGCGCAGGTCCGTCCGGGTGATCGAGGACCTCGCGCAATGTACCGGTCGGGAAATAAGGAACGCGCGGCACGAATATGGGGGTTTCTCCCGCCGGCAGTCCGATCCGTCCGCTTCCCCACGGCCACAATCCGGCAAGAGCGCGGAAGAACAGCGTCTTGCCGGCGCCCGGATCACCGGTGATCATGACGCGCTCGCCGGGGCGGATTTCGACATGCTGGTCGGCGAGCCTGGCGCAACCCTCCGGCGAGGCGACTTTAAGCTTCTCGAAAGTCAGGTTGCCATTGGCGTTCTCGCCGAAGAAGATGCGCTTTTCCGTGTCGTGCAGCACATCGGTTTCATTGAGCGCGATGCGGAAATCGGCGACGCGCATCAGCGTGGCGCGCCAATCGGCAATGCCGCCGATGTTGTTGATGAACCAGCGCAGGGACGAGTGGACCTGATTGAAGGCGCCGACCGCCATCATCAGCCCGCCAAAGCTGATGTCGCCTGCGAAATAAACCGGCGAGGCGACCAGGATGGGTGCCACGACGGTGATCCAGCCATAGGTATCGGTCACCCAGGACAGGTTGATCTGGGCGCTGTAGATGCGCCGCATGGCACCCAGCACCGTGCCGAGGTCGAGTTCAAGCCGTCGCCTGGCGTCGGGCTCGCCACGATACAACGCAATGGCATCGACATTCTCGTTGACGCGCACCATCGAGGAGCGCAGCTCGGCCTCGCGCGTGTAGCGATCGCTGTTCAGGCGGATGAGCGGGCGCCCGACCAGCCAACTCAGCCAGGAGGCGGTGCCGGCATAGAGGATGGCGGCCCAAACCATGTAGCCCGGTATGGCCAGCGAGGTCCCGCCAATGTGGAACACGAAGCCCGAGGACAGTTCCCACAGCACGCCGACGAAGGACACGAGCAGGATGCACGACTGCAGCAAGCCGACGCCGAGATCCGTCGACAGGTCGGAAAGATGCGCGGCGTCCTGCTGCATGCGCTGGTCCGGATTGACGCCGATGGCGCCCGCATTGGCCAGCCGAAAGGCGCGCGCCGGCCGCATCCACTGGTCGATCAGGTCCAGCGTCAGCGCCTCGCGCAGCTTGAGCCTGATCATCTGGTTGAGCCAGGTCTGGCCGACGTTGAGCACCAGAAGTCCACCGGCTATTGCCGCAAAGACGAGAAGCTGGTGCAGGAAGGCCGCCATGTCGCGGCGGGCGAGCGCATCGTAGAAAGGCTGATTCCATCGGTTGAGCAGAACCTGGCCGATCGACGTCGCGATGATCACTGCCATGATGCCGACCGATGTCCACAGCAACCACTTGCGAACCGGCGATCCCGCCAGCGCCCGCCGGATTGTCGCCACCTGATCGCTCAGGCTGCTTGCTTCGATCGCCACGGCAACCGGCTGAACGGCGGCGGCATTGTCCGGTTGATCAGCCATAGCCGAGGTCCTTGCGTTCATTGCTGAAACCGGTTGGGGAGACTTGAAGGCGTCCGTCGTTCAAATGGACTGCCAGATGGGCTGTCAGTCCACCTACGACAGATAGGCGGGAAAAAGACCGCAGGCACTCTTGCCGTGATCACGAAGCCGTCACCCGCGCAACCGATGGCTCGGTGTCTCCGGCCTCATTGCGACGGCCAAGCCGGGTGGCGCCATGCGGCGACAGCACCGGCACGAAGACGCGGCGCGAGGCGCGCTGGGCGACCGGCACGCCTTGATAGAGCCGCTTCTGCGCCTCGACGACGATGACCCCGGAAAAGATCGGCCACAGCCGCCGGCCGGCGCGTTCCAGCACATTGTGGAACCGCATCATGAAACGCCGCCGTGATGGCGGAAAGAACAGCGCATCGGACCACGCGGCGGGCGTGAAATTCGCCTCGCGCAGCAATTCGGTGAGCTGCCCGCGCGAAAAGGGCCGGCCATTGCCGAATGGGGTGTGCTCGAAGCGTGCCCAGACGCCACGCCGGTTGGGCACGACGATGACGACGCGACCCGCCGGCGACAGCACGCGCCAAATCTCGTTCAGCGTTTCGCGCGGGTTCTCGACATGTTCAAGCGAATGGACGAGCAACATGCGGTCGATGCAGGAATCGACCAGCGGCAGTTCTTCGTCGAAGACCAGTGCCGTCGCCGTAGGCCCTGTCGCCGGCCACACCACCGCACCTTGCGTTGCCGGCATGAAGGCGAAGACCCGCTCGGCGTCGGTTCCGAAGCGCTCCAGCCATGGCAAGGTGTAGCCGAGACCGACCAGCCGCTCGTTGGGTACGGCTGCCCATATCGACGACAACGCCATTGTGATCGAACGTTCGGCGAACCGGCCGAGCGTTGTCGAATAGAAGGAGCGAAGATCGACGATGTCGGAATGCATGGCAGGGATGTAGCCGTGATATCAGCGGGTTTCAACAACATGCTGGGATGACATCCGCGCGCCAGCGCCCTATGTCTGCGGCGACAACGGAGAGATGCGATGCCGGTCGAAATCGAACAGTTCATGTGCCGCAGCGACAATTTCGGCGTCCTGGTGCATGATCCCAAAAGCGGCCAGACCGCAATCATCGACGCGCCCGAGGAAGCGCCGATCCTGGCCGCGCTCAGGCGCACCGGTTGGACGCCGACGGCGATCCTGACCACGCATCACCATGTCGACCACGTCGAGGCCAACCTGGCGCTGAAGGAGCGCTTCAAGCTGCGCATCGTCGGCCCGGAAGCCGAAAAGGCGAAGATCCCCGGCATCGACGAGACCGTCGAAGACGGCTCGGTTCTCCATCTTGGCGATGAAAAGATCGAAGTGATCGCCACGCCCGGCCACACCGCCGGCCACGTCTCCTACTACCTGCCCGCGTCGAATGTGGCATTCACCGCCGACACGCTGTTTGCGCTGGGCTGCGGGCGGCTGTTCGAATGCAAGCCGCCGGTCATGTACGATTCGCTGAAAAAGCTGGCTGCACTTCCGGCTGAGACGGTCATCTATTGCGGCCACGAATACACGCTCGCCAACGCCCGTTTCGCCCTGACCGTCGACCCGACCAATTCGGCATTGAAGGAGCGTGCTGCCAAGATCGAAAAGCTGCGCGCCGACAACAAGCCGACGCTGCCGACGACGATCGGCGAGGAGCTGTCGACCAATCCCTTCCTGCGCTGGCACGATCCGGCGATCCGCAAGCATCTCGGCCTGGAGAAAGCCTCGGACGCCGAGGTTTTTGCCGAAATCCGCAAACGCAAGGACAACTTCTAGACCCCGAGGGTATCGTAGGCGCCATGACCAGTTCGGCCGAAATCATCGCGACGCTCGGCCTGAAACCGCATCCGGAAGGCGGCTGGTACGCAGAGACCTTTCGCGATAGCGCTGGCGGCCCGCGCGGTCATTCGACCGCGATTTACTTCCTGCTGGAGCAGCATCAGGTTTCGGCCTGGCATCGGGTCAAGGACGCCGCCGAGGTCTGGCATTTCCATGCCGGCGCCCCGCTGGCGCTGACGATGTGGGAAGAAGACGGCCCAAAGGTTGATCAGGTCATAGAGCAGGTGCTCGGCATCGATCTCGCAGCCGGTGAGCGGCCGCAGATCGTCGTACCGGCAGGCTGGTGGCAGTCGGCGCGCAGCCTGGGTGAATGGACGCTGGTCGGCTGCACCGTCGCGCCGGGCTTCGAGTTTGCCGCCTTTGAGCTGGCCGAACCCGGCTGGCAACCGAAATAACCCTGACTCAATAAGAACCCAAATTTAGCAAGAACCCAAGGGCAATCGCGAGTTGGGCGGCGTAGTACAGCGTCCAGACCGCGAAACGCATCCAGACGCGATGCGGCGAGATGGCGGCCACCAGGAATTTTTCCGCCGCCAGCAGCCCGTCCGATGCCATGAACAACAGTGCGCCGCCGACAATCGAGACGCTGCCTGTCGTCAGCGCCGAAACGCCCATCGCCAGGATCGCAGCGGTATAGACGGTGATCGGAACGCGCAGGCTTGGGCCGACGCGCCGCCACAGCGCCACCAGCATGACGAGTGCAAAGACGGCCATTGCGAGCGCAATCGCTCCGCGCCACGATTCAGCGCCGAGCACTCCCAGTCCGCTACCGCTGCGCAGGAACAGCGCGACATAGACGATGTGCGCGATGAGAAAACTGGCCAGCCCGCCGAGAAAGGCCTTTTCGCCGTCGCGCGACAGGAAGGCGTCGCCAACGGCGCTGAACGCAAGGGCTGCGACCAGCAACTGCGGACCGCCTTGCAGTGCCGCCAGCACGGCAAGCAGCGCCACGGCGAGCGTCTTTGCCGCCGAGCGGGCAAGCGTCGGCGGCATGCCTAATGTGAACGCATAGATCACCGCCGCCACCAACGAAAAGATCAGCGTCGCATTGGCGTTGGAGTCGATGCCGCCTGGAAACGGCATCGTCACGCCCGGGCTCCGCCTTCGGATGCCCGGGCTCCGCTTTCGGATGCCCCGGCTCCGCTTTCGGTCGCGGACGGCTTGCGCAGGAACAGTGACTTTGCCGCCAGCGCCGCACCGCCGGTGATCAGCACGCAGGCGGCGAGGATGCGCAGCGACGGCTCGGCGACGCCGGCCGCGATCAGCACCAGCGTCGACAACAGCGGCGCGGCGTAGCTTGCGGCACCCAGCACCTGGATGTTGCCGCGCTTGACGCCGATGTCCCAGGCATAGAAGGCGGCCCCGACCGGCATCAGGCCGAGGCCGAGCACGGCCAGCCACTGGCTGACGCCGTCAGGCAAAACCGTTTCCTCCAGCGCCAAATGGCAGGCGAGCGACAGCACCGCAGTGGCGGCGCAGAACCAGGTGACGATGCTGGTCGGCACCGACGGGAAGCGCCGCGACAACAGCGAATAGGATGACCACAGCAAGGCGCAAACGGCGGCCATGGCATAGCCGAAGGTGTAGCGAGCGTCGAAGGCCAGCCCGCCGCCCTTGGTGACGATCAGCACCGTGCCGGCAAGGCCGAGCAGCGCGCCGACGACATGGTTCCAGGCCAGCCGCTCACCCGGCATCAGCGCCGAACCGAGCACGATCAGCAGTGGCCACAGATAGGCGATCAGGCTCGCTTCCACCGCCGGCGCGTTGCGCAGCGCGGTGAAGTAGAAGAAGTGGTAGCCGAACAGGCCGGCAATGCCGATCAGCCAAACTTGCGGCGGTATCTTCTGGCTTTTGTCGGGTGCCGGCATGAACAGCCGCGCAACGACCCCTACCCCGGTGCCGATCGAGAAGGTGATTGCCGACAAAAGGAACGGCGGCACCTGGCCTGATGCATCGGTGAGCAGCGCCAGCAGCGCCCACATGGCGACCGCCGAAAACCCGATCAGTGTTGCGCGCGCCATTCTGTCTCCATGGTGCGCGTGTGGCGCCTCGCCTATTGTACCGCTTCGAAACGCCCGGCACTGATGGTCAAGGTGCCGATCTGCGTGCCCACCGTGGCACGGATCGGCGCATATACGCCGGTTTGGCCGAGTGGTGCAAACGTCACCATCATGCGGCTTTTGTTCTTGAGATAGTTGAGCGCCTTGCGCCCCTTTCGATAGCCTGCCACCGGCTCGAATCCCATCCGGCAGGTGACCGTATCGCCCTTGTAGCCCGGCACCGAGATCGTGCCTTTCGACGCGTAGGTCAGTGTCAGGTCGGCGCGCATCTCGCCGTCATAGAACTTCACGGTGCGGCCGCAGACCTGGTCGAGACTGTCGGCATGGATGACGGTGGCGGCCATCGGATCGAGCACCGAGGCTAGGTCACCGGCGCTGATCGGCACCCAGCTGTTGGGGTCTCGTTTGCCCGGCGCCGGAATGACCTGCGTCGAGGCGACCGTGCCGTTGGCAAAGCGGATATCGACCACCGATGCCTTCTTGCCGGAGGTGTAATCGGCACGGAATGCCTGCGGCACCATCTTCTTGCCCGCAATCGTGCCTTTGGAAGAGACAGTGCCACGCGTGTCGTCGAACAGCTTGGCCAGACCCGCCGCTGTGACGCTGCCTTCGATCGCATAGGCGCCGTTCTCGTAGCGGCTTGAAAACGTTGATTTTGCTATCGAAAGACCAAGGAACGAGACCGTGTACTCGCCCTTGAACGACTGCGGCGAGGCAGCTGTGGCGGCGGACGGCAAGGCAATGGCAAGCATGGCGACAACGGCATGAGACGAACGGAGCATGACGGGATCGGGTCCTTGATTTTCGGCCGGAGGCGGGCGACTCCAGTCTGGCATGTCCCTATGAGACCGCTTATAGGATGAATTCCGGCCTTAATATGAAAATGCCGGGTGCGCCGGTGGGCAATGCAGGAGCTGGGCAAGCCGGAGCTTGACGCCTCGGCGAAATGCAACTATGGAACGCCAACTTTTTCCATAAGGCCGCCTGACCAGAACCGCGCGCCACCCGGCGTGGGCACAAAGGTTTGGCAGACCCCGAGAACTGAAGGTTAGAACCATGTCCCGCACCTGCGAACTCACTGCCAAGGCAGTCATGTCCGGCAACAATGTGAGCCACGCCAACAACAAGACCAAGCGTCGCTTCCTGCCGAACCTCGTCAATGTGACGCTGATTTCGGAAGCGCTGAACCAGAATGTGCGCCTGCGCATCTCGGCCAACGCGCTGCGTTCGGTCGAACATCGCGGCGGCCTCGACGCCTTCCTGGCCAAGGCCGACGTCAAGGAATTGTCGCAGCGCGCGCGTCTGCTGAAGAAGCAGATCGCCAAGAAGGTCGCCGAACAGGCTGCCGCTTAACCTCGTTCAAAGGCGGGGGACGACCGCCCTGGCCAACTTCTTGTTGGCCTAGGCATCGGATCGAAGCTGCAAGGTTTTGGCAATCCGGTGCTCAAATACGAAGCGAGCGTGATCCGGTTTCGGTAGGCGCTCCGCTGGTTCCATTACCCAGGATAAAAAAATGACTTCCTTCTCCCGATATTTGCCATTCGTGGCCGCCATGGCGCTTGTCGTCGTAGCATCGAACATTCTCGTGCAGTTCCCGATGCAGGGCCAGATCGGCGGCCTGTCGCTGGCCGACCTTTTGACCTGGGGCGCCTTCACCTACCCCTTCTCCTTCCTGGTCACCGACCTCGCCAACCGCCGCTACGGGCCTGCTGTGGCGCGCCGGATCGTCTTTGTCGGCTTCATGACAGCGGTGGTCTGCTCGATCCTCGTCCCGCCCTTCCTGTTCCGCCACGGCCTGATCGAATTTGAGACCGCCGCCGACCGGCTGGTGCGCATCGCGGCGGCGTCAGGCGCGGCGTTCCTTGCCGCGCAACTGCTGGATGTCACCGTGTTCAACCGGCTGCGCCAGCAGAGCTGGTGGCGGGCGCCGATCGTCGGCACGCTGGTCGGATCGGTATTCGACACCGCCGTGTTCTTCACCGTCGCGTTCTCGGCTGCCTTTGCCTTCGCTGGTCCGAATGACAGCTTTGCGCTGGAAACCGCACCGCTGATGGGCGTGTTCCATATCGACGCCATGCGTTGGATTTCATGGGCGCTTGGCGATCTCTCGGTGAAACTGGTCATCGCCGTGGTGGCATTGATCCCCTACCGGCTGCTCGCCACCCGCTGGAGCCAGCCGGCGATCGCTGCTTAAACCATGATCCCGAACCGAAGGTCCGCGTTTGCGAAACTTGGGACCCGGTCTTCGGAAAAGATCATGGTCGGACCAAGAGCATGATTCCCTGGGTCCAGCTCGATTCGGCGAAGACCCCGGATGGCGCGCAGGAACTTCGCCTCAAGCGGCGCGGGTCAGAATTCTCGATCATGCTCGGCAGCAACGAGCTGATGAACAGCCGCCTCAGCGGCTCCGAGGAAGCTCTGGCGAGACTGTCGTGCGAGCGGATCGCCGACCGGCGGGAGCCAAGAATTCTGATCGGCGGGCTTGGCATGGGTTTTACGCTGCGCGCCGCTTTGGCCGGACTCGGCAAGGATGCCGGCGTCGTTGTGGCGGAGCTGGTGCCGGCGGTCGTCGCATGGGCGCGCGGCCCGATGGCCGAGGTCTTTGGCGGCTCTCTCGACGATCCGCGCGTCACCATCCAGGAGACCGATGTCGGGCAGCTGATATGGTCGCGGCCCACAGCCTGGGACGCCATCCTGCTTGATGTCGACAACGGCCCGGAAGGCATCGTCCACAAATCCAACGACGCGCTCTACAGCCTGCAGGGCCTCGCAGCCGCACGCAGCGCACTGAAACCCGGCGGCGTGCTGGCGGTGTGGTCGCAAGGCCCCGACAGCGGCTTCGCGCGACGGCTGAAGCAGGCAGGTTTTTCGGTCGAGGAGGTCAACACGCGCGCCAACGGCAAACGTGGCGCGCGCCATGTCATCTGGATCGCCGCCAACGGCTCACGATCCTGACTTCTGAAGATCCGCGGCAAGGGCTTCCAACAGCCCACGGGTTCCCTCTTCTCGACCCTTGGCGGAATCGACACTGTCGAAAAAGGCGCCCTGCTCGGTGTAGGTCAGCCTCGTGCCATCGCCTGAAGGCATCAGCTCGACAGTAGTAAGGGATGCCGACATCGGCTGCGGCCCGATCGCCATCCGGTAGGAAAACACGATGCGTTGGCCGGGAACGATGTCCTGAAACTGCGCGTCGAGTCTGATCTCCGGACCGCCAGCATAGCTGAATCGCGACACTTCGCCACCGCCGACGCGGAAGTCGAAGCTGAATTCAGCGATGGCAAAACCATCGCCTTCGATCCGCCAGCGCCGCACGGTCGCCTTATCGGCGAAGGCATGGAACACACGGGTTGGCGATTGCGGATAGGTCCGCTCGATGGTGAATGTGGAGTGGATGACGGAATGCTCATCTTTGACGGAGGCGGTCTGGTTCATGGTTGTTCGTCCTTTTCCTGGTCCTGACTCTTCTTGGGGGATTGATCCGCCTCCGCCAGGATTTGGCCGAGACGGTCGAGGTGGCGTTCCGCAGGTATGCGGCGTTCGGTGATCCAGTCGGCGAGCGGGGTAAGCCCGCCCGGTTCGATCCGGCAGGTACGCACCCGTCCGATCTTTTCGCTGCGGATCAGCCCGCAGGCCTCCAGCGCCTGCAGATGTTGCAGAACTGCCGCGAACGTCATGCCGAAAGGCTCCGCCAGCTGGCTGACGGTGGCCGGTCCATGGCTCAACCTTTCCAGTATCTGCCGGCGTGTCGGCTCGACAAGAGCGCGAAGGATGCTGTCGACCTCGGAATAGTTAAGCATGACCTTGACTATTACGGGGTTGGCGTCAATTGTCAAGTCTGGACTAAAGTGTTTTGGCTCGAGTTAATCGAGTGATGAACACTCCGTCGAGCTTCGCTCGCCACCTCTCCCCCGATCGACGGGTAGAGGAAGGGCGTTTCCCCATCGACGGCTAGAGGAAGGACATGCGTTCGCCAAACCAGACTCCTTCCTCTCCCTCCGGAGGGGGAGAGGTGGCGCTGCGAAGCAGCGACGGAGTGGGGAAGGCGTCCGATCGAATCGAACACGCCGTTGAAAGCCCTCAACTTCGGGTTCGCAGTTGGAGCGTCGCTCAATCCTGGTGCAGGATGAATTCCAGATAGAGGTTGCGCTGCAGGATCGAGTGGTTGTCGTCGGAGATCAGCGACACCATCAGCGCGCCGTCATTGCGGGTCCAGACGTCGAGCCCTTCCATATTGTCGATCTGATAGCCCATGTCGGCCTCCAGCAGCACCGGCCCGTCGGCGACGGCACCCTTTTCGACGCTCTCGCCATAGATGCGCCGCAGCCGCATCTTGACGCCGCTGGCCATCGAAAAACTGCGCTCCAGAAGCAGCAGGTCGCCATCCGGCAGGAAGGCACCGTCGGTTATGTCGAAATCGCCATTGCGCTTGACGGTGAAGACGCCCTTGTGCGGCCCTTCGATGATGGCGGCATAGATGTTGCCGGCCTTGTCGAGGCTCTTCTCGGAGACCACCACCAGCCCGCCCTGATGCTGGCCGTTGGCATTGGCGTGGGTAACGGTCTCGAAGCCGCGATTCTGGCGCAGTTCCCGGGCCGGCACCAGGAAATCCAGCTGCTTGAACGGAGCCTTCATGTCGGCAGGGTCGATTTTGAACTGGGCGACATGGTGATCGCGCTCGAAGCCGACCGTGGCGACGCTGTCCTTGACCGCAAGGCCTTCGGCGTCGACCTCCCACTTCTCCTCGATCGCCCGCCCCGTTTCGTTGACCATCTGCTGCATGCGGAAATTCTGGATGCCGGACGGCCGGCTGTCGGCGTCGCGGACCACTGTTCCGAAGAACCAGAAGCCGGTGTCGGCAACGCCGATGAAATCGCTGCCGGCTTTCAGGAAACGGAAGGCCGACAGCGCGCCGAAATCGCGCGTCGGCGAGGTCATCTCCAGCCCGCCGACGAATTCGAGCGGGCCGAACTGCTTGTCGGCATGGCTAATATGGAATTCGGCAATCGGGCGGGCCGAGACTTCGACCGGTTCGACCGCGCTTGAGCCAGCCGAACCGGCTGCCGCCGAAGCCACGCCGGAAAGCAGAGCGATGGCGGCGAAAAGCGTCTGCCGTAAGCCGCCGCGCTTGGATTTCATCCGGCGCGCCGCATGCCGCCGCGCCGCGTGTCCTTCGCGCTCTCCTCGGCGAACAGCGAAGCCAGTTGCTCGGTCATGGCGCCGGCCAGTTCCTCGGCATCGACGATGGTGACGGCACGGCGATAATAGCGCGTGACGTCATGGCCGATGCCGATGGCCAGCAGTTCCACCGGCGAACGCGTCTCGATCAGTTCGATGACGGCGCGCAGATGGCGCTCGAGATAGTTGCCCGGATTGACCGACAGCGTCGAATCGTCGACCGGCGCACCGTCCGAGATCATCATCAGGATCTTGCGCTGCTCCGGCCGGGCGATCAGGCGGTTATGCGCCCACAGCAGGGCCTCGCCGTCAATGTTTTCCTTGAGCAGCCCTTCGCGCATCATCAGGCCGAGATTGCGCCGTGCCCGCCGCCACGGATGGTCGGCGGATTTGTAGATGATGTGGCGCAAATCGTTGAGCCGGCCGGGGTTCGGCGGCTTGCCGTCCTTCAGCCACTTCTCGCGCGCCTGCCCGCCTTTCCAGGCTCGTGTCGTGAAGCCGAGGATCTCGACCGAGACGCCGCAACGCTCCAGCGTGCGTGCCAGGATGTCGGCGCAGGTGGCGGCAACCGTGATCGGCCGGCCGCGCATCGAGCCGGAATTGTCGAGCACCAGCGTCACCACCGTGTCACGGAATTTGGTGTCGCGCTCCTGCTTGAAGGACAGCGGCTGCATTGGGTCGATGACGACCCGAACCAGCCGTGCCGGGTCAAGGTAACCCTCTTCCAGATCGAAATCCCAGGAGCGGTTCTGCTGCGCCATCAGCCGGCGCTGCAGCCGGTTGGCGAGCCGGCCGACGACGCCGGACAGATTGGCAAGCTGCTTGTCGAGAAAGGCGCGTAACCGGTCGAGTTCTTCCTCCTCGCACAGCTCCTCGGCCCCGACGGTCTCGTCGAAAGCGGTGGTGAAGACCTTGTAGTCGATTTCCTTCGGCAGGTTGGTGAAGGGATTGTCGTTGCGGCGCGCCTCGCCGGGTGTCTCGGCGTCCGCATCGTCATCGTCGGAGAGGTCGTCGGCGGTAGCGTCGGAGGCTTCCGTCTCGGCCGACTGCTCGTCATCGGCCGAAGCCTCGGCATCCTCGGACTGCGACTGCTCGGAGCCGGAATCCTCTTCGCCGCCCTCCTCGCTCTGTTCCTCGCCTTGCGGCTGGTTGTCGTCATTGTCCTCGGAGTCTTCCGTCTCCTGATCGTCGCCGAGTTCCTCGGCCATCTCCATGGAGGCGAGCATCTCGCGCACGACGCGGGCGAAGGCCTGCTGGTCGCCGAGCTTTGCCGAAAGTCCGTCGAGATCGGCCTTGGCCTTTTCCTCGACCCAAGGCCGCCAGAGTTCGACCAGCCGCTCACCGCTCTTCGGGATCGGCCGGCCGGTCAGCTTCTCGCGCACCATCAGCGCCAGCGCTTCTTCGATCGGCGCGTCCGCCTTGTCCTTGATGTCGACAAGGTTGGCCTTGGCGTATTTGTCCTCCAGCATCGAGCCGATATTGTCGGCGACGCCTTGCATGGCGCGGGAGCCGATCGCCTCGACACGGGCCTGCTCGACCGCGTCATAAATGGCGCGGGCCGCCTTGCCTTCCGGCGCCAGCTTGGTGTGGATGCGCACATCGTGGCAAGCGCGCTTCAGCGCCATGGAATCGCCGAGGCCGCGGGTAATCGCGATATCAGTCTTCGACGCTTTCTTCGGCAGTTCTGGCAAACGCGCACGGCTGCCGGCGAGTGCCGGCCTGTCCTTGGCGAAACCGACTTCCAGTTCCTTGTCGCCGGCAATGGCACGCATGCAGACCGTGACGGCGCGCTTGAAGCTGTCGGCTTCAGACCCCGTCTTCGACTTGTTGCGCGTGTTGTCGCCCGGACCCGCCATCGAGACTCTGCTTAGCCCAGCACCACGTTCGCGGCGCTCTCGGGCAGATCCTCGCCGAAGGCGCGTTGGTAGAACTCGGCCACCACCGAGCGCTCAAGCTCGTCGCACTTGTTGAGGAAGGTCAGCCGGAACGCCATGCCGATATTGCCGAAGATCTCGGCATTCTCGGCCCAGGTGATCACCGTACGCGGGCTCATCACGGTCGACAGATCGCCATTGATGAAGGCCGAGCGCGTCATGTCGGCGACGCGCACCATCTTGTTGACGATCTCCTTGCCCTTGCCGTCGCGATAGTGCTTGGCCTTGGCCAGCACGATGTTCACTTCATTGTCGTGCGGCAAATAGTTCAGCGTGGTGACGATCGACCAGCGGTCCATCTGCGCCTGGTTGATCTGCTGGGTGCCGTGATAGAGGCCGGTGGTGTCGCCGAGACCGACCGTGTTGGCGGTCGAAAACAGCCGGAACGCCGGATGCGGACGAATGACCCGGCTCTGGTCGAGCAGCGTCAGCCGGCCCGACGATTCCAGCACGCGCTGAATGACGAACATCACATCCGGACGGCCGGCGTCATACTCGTCGAAGCACAGCGCGACATTGTGCTGGTAGGCCCAGGGCAGGATGCCGTCGCGGAATTCGGTGATCTGCAAGCCGTCCTTGACGACGATCGCGTCCTTGCCGACGAGATCGATACGGCTGACATGGCTGTCGAGGTTGACGCGCACGCAGGGCCAGTTGAGGCGGGCTGCGACCTGTTCGATATGGGTCGACTTGCCGGTGCCGTGATAGCCCGACACCATGACGCGGCGGTTGTAGGCAAAGCCCGCGAGGATCGCCATCGTCGTGTTCTTGTCGAACAGATAGTCCGGATCGATGTCGGGCACATGCTCTGATGTCACCGAATAGGCCGGAACCACCATCTTGGACTCGAAGCCGAATTTCTCCTTCACCGACACCGTCGTGTCGGGCAGGTTGGCGATGTCACGATCGACCTTGTTCATATCTCTCAACATCTCCACGGGCGAAAAGCCTGATTTCGCCGGCAATCGATTTTGTCCGGGGGCGGTCTTAGAGCCTTTTCCAACCTTATGAAAGTTGGAAAACGACACGAACCGAATGGTCGCTCAGCACAGGCCCGCCTGTTTGAGCACGCGATAGGCCTGCAGCACATCGCGGAACCGGTCTTCCGAACCTCTGTCGCCACCATTCGCATCCGGATGGTGGAGTTTCACCAGTTCCTTATAGCGCGCCTTGATCTCCTTGCCAGTCGCCTTTGTATCAAGGCCAAGCGTTTCCAGCGCCTTGGCCTCAAGCGGCTTGGCCTTGCGCTCGCGCGCCTCGCGCGGATCCTTCGGCCCCTTGAACAGGTCGAATGGGTCGCGCATGCGGTTGTAGTAGCCGGCGCGGCCGGAGCGCATCTGCGCCATATCGGGCGACGATCGCGTCGAGGGGCCGGTGGCGCCCATCTTCCAGGTTGGCCGGTGGCCGGTCATCGCTTCCTTCTGGAAGCGCGCGACCTCGGTGTCCGGCACGCCGGAGAAATAGTTGAAGCCCTTGTTGTACTCGCGCACATGATCGAAGCAGAAGCGGAAATACTCGCCCTCCTTCATGCGCCCGACCGGCGCGCGATGGGTGCCCGCCTCCTTGCAGCCGTCCCACTGGCAGATCGGCGAGTGCGACTTCAGCTCCGCGTCCTTGTCGGGGCGGACGCGAATCTTCTCGAAATATTTGGGGTACGGCTTCATCTAACCCATTTATGGGGCGTTCGCAGATGCGAAACAAGAATTGACATTTTCGCGATCATCGCCCTAACCGCTGAATCGCGGCATAAAGCAGGCGAATGGCTGATTTTGTTGCGTGGTAGTGGCTTTGCGAAGATCGATTTTCGGTTTCGAGGCCGATGTGCCGGCCATATGTGGTGAAGGGAGACGGCGATGTCCATACAGACGACCATGGAAGACAAGCTCAACAAGGCGTTTTCGCCGGACCGGCTGGTCATCATCAACGAGAGCCATCTCCATGCCGGCCATCACCACAATGGCTCCGACCATCACGGCACTTATGACGGCACCGGCGAGACGCATTTTCGCGTCCGCGTCGTCGCTTCCGCCTTTGCCGGCATGAGCCGTATCGACCGTCACCGAG
Organism: Mesorhizobium sp.; assembly: GCA_004017275.1. Taxonomy (GTDB): domain Bacteria; phylum Pseudomonadota; class Alphaproteobacteria; order Rhizobiales; family Rhizobiaceae; genus Mesorhizobium. Next base: position 114,043 of record SAKE01000015.1, read on the forward strand.
CCGTCAACGAACTGCTTGCCGACGAACTGAAGGCCGGCGTGCACGCGTTGGCGATCGAGCCGGCGGCTCCCGGCGAAAAGACCCGCTGGTAGCTCGTTTTCGCCGCGCTCAGAGCACCGCTTCGATCAGGAACGGTCCGCGCCGCGACAAGGCGCTGTCCAGCAGTGCGTCGAAGCGTTCGCATGTATCGGCGCGAGCCGCCTCGACGCCCATCCCTTTGGCGAGCGAAACCCAGTCCAGCGACGGATGGTCGAGGTCGAGCATGCGCCGAGCATTTTCACCGATGGCGCCGACGCCGACATTCTTCATCTCGCCATGCAGGATCGCATAGGTCCGGTTGGAAAACACGATCGTCACCACGTCGAGATTTTCCCGCGCCTGCGTCCACAGCCCCTGCACCGTGTACATGCCGCTGCCGTCGGCCTCGAGATTGATCACCTTGCGGTCCGGACAGGCGATCGCCGCCCCGGTCGCCAGCGGAATGCCGCCGCCGATCGATCCGCCCGTGCCCATCATGTAGTCGTGCGGCGCGGCAAAGGCCGACAGCGCGAAGAATCGCCGCGCCGAGGTGACCGCTTCGTCGCAGATGATCGCATCCACTGGAAGCTTGCGCGCCACCGACAGCGCAACCGCATCTTCCGTCAGCCTGCCGTTCGGCATTGTCTCGTCGGGAAAACCGGTTGCGGACACCTGTTGTTGCGACGGCTTGATGCCGAGTTCGTCGCGGAGCGCTTCCAGAGCCGCATGCAGGTCGTCGCCATGCGCCGCCAGCGTCAGCACCTGGCAACCTTCACGGATAAGTCGTCCCGGTTTTCCCGGATAGGCGAAGAAGGCAACCGGTTCCTTCCCGCCGACCAGGATCAGGACGTCGACTTCGCTCAGCATAGCCGTCGCTGCGTCGACCGGATAAGGGATGCGGGTCGGCGCGACACGCCCGCGCCCGCGCTGCATCCGGGCGATCAGAACCTCGCTGAACAGGCGGACATCGCTGCCCGCCGAGATCTGCCCGGCGATGGCGAGCGCATCGGCTCGTGCGGCCTTCCCACGAACGACCATGCCGACGCGGCCCGGAGCGGAACGGATCGCCCCGGCGATCTTGTGTACCGCCTCCATGTCGACAGCGGGCGGCGGTGCCAGCCTCACCTTGCCAACCGAAACCACCCCGACTTCACCCCAGGCGGCATCCGCCGGCAAGACCAGCGTTGCAACGCCCGGAGGCGTCAGCGAGGCGCGAAAGGCCGCTTCAGCTGCCGGCGCCACATCGGCCGGTCCCTTGACGCGGCCGACCCAGTTTGACATCGGCCTCGCAACGCCTTCGATATCGCTGGTGAGCGGCGCATCGAGCGGCAGATGGTAGGAGGCGTGGTCGCCGACGATGTTGATCATCGGGCTGAGCGCGCGCCGCGCATTGTGCATGTTGGCGAGGCCATTGGCCAAGCCTGGCCCAGTATGCATCAGCGTCGCTGCGGGGCGGTCGGTCATGCGCGCGTAGCCGTCGGCAGCACCCGTCACCACGCCTTCGAACAGGCCGAGCACGCAACGCATCTGCGGCTTGCGGTCAAGTGCTGCAACAAAATGCATTTCGGAGGTGCCGGGGTTGGCGAAGCAGACCATCACATCATTGGCCAGAAGCACGTCACACAGGACATCGGCGCCGTTCATGCAATTCTCTCCCGCTCAAGATCGCACAGCAATTGCACCCACGAACATCCGCACAGCAATATCCCGCCAGTGCTTTTTGATCTGATCCAGTCGCCAACACACGAGCTTCAATCAGCCGACCGCCGATTTCAGGAATGCCAGCGCCGCCGTGGTCAGCGCGTCGCCGTCCTCGCCGAAATCGCGATTGATCGACATATGCGTATAGGCGCTGCCGTCGAACAGTGTAACCTTGGTGCCGGTCGCGCGCAGACGCTCGGCAAAGGCCTTCGAAACCTCGCTACGCCCAGATGCTCTGGAATAGGCAATGAAAGTCGGCGGATGCTTGCGGCTGTCGACATAACTGGCCGGCGAAAGTGCCGCCCATTGCGAAGGGTCGGAAAAGACGCGCGCGTAGGCTCGCACCATGCCGCCATTTTTGGCAAGTGCGGCAAGATCATAGGCCCTTGTATCATCGAGGATGAGCGCTGCGACGCCGGGCAGCCCGCCGCGCATGCCGGTCAGCGCAATCAGATGGCAGCCAGCCGAATGGCCCATCCCGACGATGCGGTTGGGGTCGCCGCCATGCCGGGCGATGTTGGCTCTGATATAGGCATAGGCCTTTTCGACGTCACCGGCCTGGGTGGCGACGTTGGCCTCCGGTAACAGGCGGTAGTCGATGGAGACGAAACAGAACCCATTGGCGACCAGGAAGGCTGGCTTGGCGTTGACCTGGATGCGTTTGCCGAACTGCCAGGTGCCGCCATGGACGAAAAAGACGACCGGCATGCCGCTCGCGCCCTCGGGCGCATAAATGTCGAGCTTGGCCGGCCCGTAATCGAAGGTTTTTGGCGCGGGTTGGCGCGGGCGCCGCGCGGCCGATGCTCCCAATGGCAGCATCGCCGCCACGGAGGCCAGAATGAAGCTTCGTCGATCGATCATCATGGTCTCCCGACCGTGTAGGCCAACAGTGCCCCCAGGCGCCACGAGCGTCCAGTTACGGATTGGTGATACCCAGAGGAGAGGTCTGGCTCGGCGATCGATCATCGATCCGGACCTCGAATGGCACTCGAGCTTTTGGGGCTCATCCGCTGTAGAGAAGGCCGGATCAACCGGCTTCGTCGAACTCGCATTGGGGCGCAACTCTCGCAGCATCAGGCCGCATCAAATGCACTTCCCTTGCAGTTCAGTTCACGAAATCAATATCTGCCCCTTGACGGCCTCATCTGGCCATCACCACCTAAGTATTTGGGCAAGCATTCCAGCCACATGAGTGGTGTCCCCGGGTTTCAAATGCCAGATGCACGCGCTCTCCTTCATGTGAAGGGAACCACAATGCTTTCCAGCAGTTGAATCTATGATGAGCCGTCAGGCACCCAGAACGGCTCCGAGGGCAAGAACATCATGCGAGAGAACCAGTCTGACGTCTTCGATCTGTTTTCGGAAATTTATACGGGCGCGGCGCAGGAGGAGATAAGCCTCCAGCAATATCTCCTTGCCTGCAGCGAGGACAGATCGATGTATGCCTCGGCGCCTGAGCGGATGGTCGAGGCGATCGGCGAGCCGAACCTGGTCGACACCAGCAAGGATGAGCGGCTTGGCCGCATTTTCTCCAACCGGACCGTCAAAGTGTACCCCTCCTTTGCAGATTTCTATGGCATGGAGGACACGATCGAGCGCATCGCCGGCTACTTTCGCTATGCCTCCCAAGGGCTCGAGGAACGCAAGCAGATACTCTATCTCCTAGGCCCGGTCGGTGGCGGCAAATCCTCCCTTGCCGAACGGCTGAAGAAATTGATGGAGCAGCGCCCGATCTACACGCTGAAGGTCGGTAACCAGATCAGCCCGGTTTTCGAATCGCCGCTTGGCCTTTTCCATCCCGATCGCATGGGCGACCTGCTGCAGGATAAATACGGCATAGCCCGGCGCCGACTGAACGGACTCATCTCGCCATGGGCGGCCAAGCGCCTCGACGAACTGTCCGGTGACATTTCCAAGTTCAGCGTGGTCAAGCTGATGCCTTCGCGGTTGCGCCAGATCGGCATCGCCAAGACCGAGCCCGGCGATGAGAACAATCAGGACGTCTCGGCCCTGGTCGGCAAGGTCGACATCCGGCAATTGGAAAATTTCAGCCAGTCCGATCCGGACGCCTATTCCTACAGTGGCGGACTGAACCGGACCACCCAGGGCCTGCTCGAATTCGTCGAGATGTTCAAGGCGCCTATCAAGGTCCTGCATCCGTTGCTGACGGCGACCCAGGAAGGCAGCTACAATGGCACCGAAAACTTCGGCGCCTTTCCCTACCAAGGGATCATCGTGGCCCATTCCAACGAGTCGGAATGGCTGCAGTTCAAGAACAACAAGAACAACGAGGCCTTTCTCGATCGCATCCTGGTGGTCAAGGTGCCGTATTGCCTGCGGATAACCGAAGAGCGGCAGATCTACGAAAAGCTGCTGCGGGAGAGCGAGTTGGCCGCCAGCCCTTGCGCTCCCGAGGTGCTGGACATTCTCAGCCGGTTCACCGTCTCGACCCGCCTTGCCGAGCATGACAATTCGCCGCTCTACACCAAGATGCGCGCCTATGACGGCGAAAACCTGAAAGATGTAGATCCCAAGGCGAAGTCGGTCCAGGAATATCGCGACGCCGCCGGCGTCGCCGAAGGCATGACCGGCGTCAGCACACGCTTCGCCTTCAAGATCCTGTCGCAGACATTCAACTACGACACGAAGGAGGTGGCTGCCGATCCCGTGCATCTGATGTACGTCCTGGAAGAGGCGATCAAGCGCGAGCAGTTTCCAAAGGAGATGGAAGCTGCCTATCTTGAGTTCATCAAGTCGGAACTGGCAACGCGCTATGCCGAGTTCATCGGCCACGAAATCCAGAAGGCCTATCTGGAATCGTACAGCGAGTATGGCCAGAACCTCTTCGACCGTTACATCGCCTATGCCGATGCCTGGATCGAGGATCAGGACTACAAGGACCCCGATACCGGCCAGGTGCTCAATCGCGAGGTATTGGACAAGGAACTGTCCCAGGTCGAAAAACCGGCCGGCATCGCCAATCCCAAGGACTTCCGCAATGAGGTTGTGAAGTTCACGCTGCGCGCTCGCGCAAGGAACGACGGCCGCAACCCGTCATGGACGAGTTATGAAAAGCTGCGCGAAGTGATCGAGAAGCGGATGTTCGGACAGGTCGAAGATCTCTTGCCGGTGATCAGCTTCGGTTCCAAGCAGGACAGCGTCACGGAAAAACGCCACAATGAATTCGTGCAGCGGATGGTTGAGCGCGGCTACACCCAGCGGCAGGTGCGTCGCCTTGTGGATTGGTATATGCGAGTGAACAAGGCGGGTTGAGAGAGCCCGGATGGGTCCATGCCGATCTTCATCGACCGTCGCCTGAATCCGAAGGACAAGAGCCTCGGCAATCGCCAGCGCTTTCTCAGGCGCGCGCGCGAGGAACTGAAGCGGAGCATACGCGATCAGATCCGCACCGGCAGGATCGCCGACGTGGATGCCGAGCACGCCGTACCCATGCCTGAAACAGGCACAGCCGAGCCGAGCTTCAATAACGCCTGGAACAGCGGCAAGCGCCAGCACATCCTGCCGGGCAACAAGCATTTCTCCCCTGGAGACCTGATCCCCAAGCCCGGCGGAGGCGCGGGAGCGTCGTCCCCGGGAAACACGGCGTCTGAAGACGACTTTCGTTTCGTGCTGTCACGCGAGGAGGTGCTCGATCTTTTTTTCGAGGATCTCGAACTCCCAGATATGGTCAAGCTCAACCTCAAGGAGATCCTAGCCTTCAAGCCGCGCCGGGCTGGCTTCGCCGCCACCGGTTCACCGACCAACATCAATGTTGGGCGCACGATGCGTAACAGCCATGGCCGCCGCATTGCGTTGAGGCGTCCTAAGCAGGAGGAGTTGGACGCGATCCTCCGGGAAATCGCCACGTTTGAGGAGGTGCCATCCAGTGCAGCGACGCGCCAGCGTATTGCGGCATTGCGCGAAGAGCTTGACCGGCTGGAGCGGCGGCGCAGGCGAATTGCCTATGTCGATCCGGTCGACATTCGGTTCAACCGCTTCGATCCCCGGCCGGTGCCGAACGCCAATGCCGTCATGTTCTGTCTGATGGACGTGTCCGGGTCCATGGGCGAGCGCGAGAAGGATCTGGCCAAGCGCTTCTTCGTGCTGCTGCACCTGTTCTTGAAACGGCGCTACGACCGCATCGAAATCGTCTTCATCCGCCACACGCATCTGGCCCAGGAGGTCGACGAGGAAACATTCTTCTACAACACGCAAAGCGGCGGCACTGTCGTTTCAACCGCGCTGGAGGAAATGCACCGCATTATTGACGAACGTTACCCCGTCCACGAATGGAACATCTACGCCGCCCAGGCCTCGGACGGCGACAATTTCGCCGGCGATTCCGAGCGATGCATAGCATTGCTCAACGACAAGCTCATGCGATTGTGCCAGTATTTTGCCTATGTCGAGATCATCGACGAGCGTGAAGCCCATATCTTCGGCACGACCGAAAATGGGACATCGCTGTGGCGTGCCTATAGCGCGATCGACGAGAGATGGCCGAACTTCCAGATGAGCCGCATAGCCACGCCCGCCGATATCTACCCGGTCTTTCGCCAGCTCTTCGGCAGACAGCCGGCTTCCCTCAAGCGGGCGTGAGGGTTCCCGATGGCCAGACAAGCCAGCAAATCCAGCCTGCTTTTTTCAGGATCCGACTGGGATTTCAAGACATTGTCGCGGGCATTTGACGCGATCGAGGCACTCGCGGTCGAAGAGCTTCATCTGGATACCTATCCCGTGCAGATGGAGATCATCTCCTCACAGCAGATGCTCGATGCCTATTCATCCGTCGGCATGCCACTGATGTACCGTCACTGGTCTTTCGGCAAACATTTCCTCCACCAGGATCTGCTCTATCGCAAAGGCGGGCGGGGACTTGCCTACGAACTCGTCATCAATTCCAATCCCTGCATCGTCTATCTGATGGAGGAAAACACCATGGCCCTGCAGGCCTTGGTGACGGCCCATGCAGCGCTCGGGCACAACCATTTCTTCAAGAACAATCAGCTGTTTAAACAGTGGACGGATGCTGGTGCTATCCTCAGCTACCTGGACTTCGCCAAGGGCTACATAGTCCGTTGCGAGGAGCGGCACGGCCTCGCTGCCGTCGAGGCTGTTCTTGATTCCGCCCACGCACTGATGGATCAGGGCGTATTTCGCTATCACCGGCCGCCGAGGCTGTCGTCGGAACGGCAGCGCGAAGGGCTTCGCGAGCGTCTCGAATACGAGGAGCGCACCTACAATGATTTATGGCGTACGCTGCCGCCTTCGCAGCAGGGGGCCAACGACAAGGGTCCGGACCCGGAGCGGAAGAAATCGCTTAATCTGCCTGAGGAAAACCTGCTCTATTTCCTGGAAAAGAACAGTCAGGTCCTGAAGCCTTGGCAGCGCGAGATCGTCAGGATCGTTCGTGTCATCGCGCAATATTTTTACCCGCAGCGGCAGACACAGGTAATGAACGAGGGCTGTGCCACTTTCGTGCATTATACGCTGATGAACATGCTGTTTGACCGCGGCCAGATCAGCGAAGGCGCCATGCTCGAAATCCTGCGCAATCATTCGAACGTGATTTTCCAGCCGGCGTTCGACGATCCGCGCTTTTCCGGCATCAACCCGTATGCTCTCGGCCTCGACATGATGCAGGACATTCAGCGCATCTCGACCAAACCGACGGCCGAGGACCGCGATTGGTTCCCCGACATCGCCGGCCATGGCAACTGGCGCGAGATCCTGCTCGACGCCTGGGCTGACCACCGCGACGAATCCTTCATCCGCCAGTATCTCAGTCCCGCTCTGATCCGGAAATGGCGGTTTTTTGTGCTCGGCGACACTGCCGACCAGCCGCATTGCCAGGTCACCTCGATCCACGACGAGCGCGGCTATGACAAGATACGCGCCGCGCTCGCCAACAGTTATGATCTCGGCGCGAAGCGACCGGACATTCAGGTGGTGGATGTCGATCTGCTCGGCGACCGCCATTTGCGACTGCAGCACAAAGTCAATCACGGCATCCTTCTCGAGGATACCAGCCGCGATGCCACGCTTCGTCACATCCGCAGGCTTTGGGGTTATGACGTCAGCTTGGCGGCAGTGGACGCCGAGACCGGCGCGACTCTCCACGAGCGCTCGACGAGCCAGATCGCGGAATGAGGTTGCCCGGTTCTCGTGGCCCTCGACGCGCTTCAGGCGTCGCCGGCCGGCCTGATCCGCAGCCTGGCGATCCGGTTCTTGTCGCGTTTCATGACGGTGAAGCGCTTGCCGTGGAACGTGAAAGCCTGCTTCTCCTCGGGGATCGACTGCGTCTCGTGGATGACGAGGCCGGCAATGGTTGTGGCCTCCTCGTCCGGCAGGTTCCAGTCGAGCGCGCGATTGAGGTCGCGGATAGGCACAGTGCCGTCGACGACGACCGAGCCGTCGGCCTCCTGCTTGACGCCCTGGATATCGACATCATGCTCGTCGGCGATCTCGCCGACGATCTCCTCGATGATGTCCTCCAGCGTCACCAGCCCTTCGACCTCGCCATATTCGTCGACGACGACGGCGAAATGCGCCTTGCGGCGCAGGAAGGCGTTGAGCTGTTCCTGCAAGGTCGTCGTATCGGGCACGAACCAGGGTTTCGAGGCGATCTTCATCACGTCGATCCGGGAGAAATCATTGCCGACTTCGTTCAAGGCGCGCAGCAGATCCTTGGCGTGCAGCACGCCGACGATGTTGTCGAGTGAGCCCTTCCACAACGGCATGCGGGTGTGCGGGCTCTGCAGGATCTCGCGCACCACCGCTTCCGGCGCGTTGTCCGCATTGACCGAGCGCATGTTGGTGCGGTGGACCATGATGTCGGAAACCTCGAGTTCGGCGAGATCGAACAGGCCGCCGACGCGGTCGCGGTCCTCGCGCACCACCTGGCCGTCACGGCGGAAATCGTCGACCGCGCCGCGCAACTCGTCCTGGCTCGAACGCTGCGGCTCGATGCGCGACAGCTCGTAGCCGAATATGGCGAGCAGGCGCGTGCGCACGGCAACGAGCAGCAGGATGAGGATGGCAAGGACGGCGACGACGATCCAGCCGGGCTCGTTCATCTCCGGTCGCTTTCCTTTGGGTGGTTCTCCCTCAGAAACGACAGCACTTCCGATGCCGGAACATCCTTGGCAATGAAGGCCTGGCCAATGCCGCGCGTCAGGATGAAGGTCAGAGCGCCGCGCGACACCTTCTTGTCCTGGGTGATGAAGGCAAGCAGCGCCTCGGCATCGGGCAAATCGCCTGGAACGTCGGCAATCCGCCAGGGCAGGCCGACGGCGCGCAGATGCGCCTCGACGCGCGCGGCATCGTCGGGGCTGGCCAGATTGAGCCGCGACGAGAACCGGTACGCCAGCGCCATGCCGATGGCGACGCCCTCGCCATGGACGAGGCGGCTTCCGTCGTACCGCGTGGCGGCCTCCAGCGCGTGGCCGAATGTGTGGCCGAGGTTGAGCAGCGCGCGGTCGCCGGTCTCGAACTCGTCGCGCGCAACGACGTCGGCCTTGGCGCGGCAGGCTTCGGCAATCGCCTGCGCCCTCTCCGGCCCGCCAGCAAACACATTCGCCCAATTCTCTTCCAGCCAGGCGAAAAATTCCGGCCGGTCGATGAGCCCGTATTTGGCAAGCTCGGCGTAGCCGGCGCGGAATTCGCGGATCGGCAGCGTATCGAGCACTCCGGTGTCGGCCAGCACCAGCTTCGGCTGATGGAAGACGCCGACAAGGTTCTTGCCGCGCGCACTGTTGATGCCGGTCTTGCCGCCGACCGAGGAATCGACCTGCGCCAGCAACGAGGTCGGGATTTGCACGAAATTCATGCCGCGGCGCACGATGCCGGCGGCAAAGCCGGCAAGGTCGCCGACAACACCGCCGCCGAAAGCGATGACGATGTCGCCGCGCTCCAGCCTGGCGGCCAGCACACCGTCGACCACCTCTTCGAGATGGGCAAAACTCTTGGTCTTCTCGCCGGGCGGAAGCGTGATGACGGCCGGCTGGATGCCACTCGTTTCGAGGCCGGCCTTCAGCGCATCGAGATGCGCTGCCGCGACATTGGCGTCGGTGATGACCGCGGCGCGCGTGCCCGGCAGGCGGCGCGAAATCTCGGCACCCGCGCGTGACAACAATCCCGAGCCGATCAGGATGTCGTAAGTCCGCTCGCCAAGGCCGACTTCGACGGTGACTGGCTCGTCCGCGCTCACGATCCTACCCCGCCTGTGGCGGCAGTCTCATCGATGCCGAAATGCCGGCAGAGCGCCTCTACCACCTCGGTGGCGATGACCTCCTTGCGGTCGTCGCGGGTCGGCACGGTGACGTCGGATGTTGCGTAGACCGGATAGCGCTCGCCCATCAGCCGCTCCAGCACGGCGCGGGGGTCGGCGCTTTTCAGGAGCGGCCGGTTCTGTTTCTTGGAGACGCGGTCCATCAAAAGGTCGAGCTCGGCCTTCAGCCACACCGACACACCGTGCGCGGCGATCGCCTCGCGCGTCTGCGCGTTCATGAAGGCGCCGCCGCCGGTCGACAGCACTTGCGGGCCGTTTTCCAGCACGCGCAGGATGACGCGCTGCTCCAGCGCCCTGAATTCCGTCTCGCCATAGCGCTCGAACAGCTCCGGAACGGTCATGCGCGAGACGCTTTCGATCTCCTGGTCGCTGTCGATGAAGGGCAGCGCAAGCATCGTCGCCACCTTCCGGCCGATCGCCGTCTTGCCGGCGCCCATCAGCCCGACAAAGACAACGGAACGGCTGCCCAGCCGGCCAAGCAGCCCGGCGTGGGTGGTCTCGTCTGGAGGATTTGCTGGCAGCGCGTTCATAAAATGTTTCGAGGACCCTCTTTGCCGGCGTATCGACATGAAAAGCCGGTTTGCGTCAAGCACGGCGAGCGCCTTAAGCCCTATATGGACTGGCAAGGTCTGCATCGGAAGTTGCAAACAGGCCTCAGCTTCTTTCTTGAATTGGCCGGATTGGCGTCCCATAAGGGGACAGGGTTTGGAAACGCAGAACAAGAAGACGGGCGAAAATTGATGCCGACACTGTTTCGCTTTGTCGTGATAACGGCGATTCTGGCTGGCATTGCCTATGGTACGATGTTCGCGCTGGTGATGTTCGTCGAGCCCAGAAAGGGTGAGATGAGCGTGCGCATCCCACCGGAAAAGCTCAATCCCAAGAAAAGCTGAATGAACAGCGCCGCCCGCATCGAAGCCTTCCTGGAAATGATGAGCGCCGAGCGGGGCGCTGCCGAAAACACGCTTTCCTCCTACCGCCGCGACCTCGAGGACGCTTCGGACGCGATCGATGGCGGGCTCGCCGGTGCCGCGCCCGCCGATATCCGCGCTTATCTCGACGACATCGCCGCGCGCGGCTTTGCACCGACATCGCAGGCGCGCAAACTGTCGGCGATCCGCCAGTTCTTCAAATTCCTCTACGCCGAAGGCCTGCGCGGCGATGACCCGACCGGCACACTGGACAGTCCAAAAAAGGGCCGCCCGCTGCCCAAGACAATGAACGAGGCCGACACCGGCCGGCTGATCGACCGTGCGGCGCAGGAGGCTGGCGATGTGTCGCTTGGCGATGGCGACAGGCTGGCTTCACTGCGCCTGCATGCGCTGGTGGAGGTGCTTTATGCCACCGGCCTGCGCGTTTCCGAGCTGGTCGGCCTGCCGGTGACGGTGGCTCAGCGCGACGACCGCTTCTTCATGGTGCGCGGCAAGGGCGACAAGGAGCGCATGGTGCCGCTCTCGGCCAAGGCGCGCACGGCGATGAAAGCCTGGCTTGCCGCCCGCGCCAGGGTTCCCGCTTTCGCCGACAGCCCGTTCCTGTTCCCGGCTGCCTCCGACAGCGGCTATCTCTCGCGCCAGGTCTTCGCCCGCGACCTGAAAGGGCTGGCGGCAAGGGCCGGCATCGCCTCGGCGAAAATCTCGCCGCACGTGCTGCGCCATGCCTTTGCCAGCCATCTCCTGCAGAACGGCGCCGATCTCAGGGCCGTGCAGCAACTGCTCGGCCATGCCGACATATCGACGACACAGATTTACACCCATGTTCTGGAAGAGCGGCTGGTACGGCTGGTCAACGATCATCATCCGCTTGCCGACTAGGCCTCATATCGCTATGTGAGGACGACGTTTCACCGCCCGGAGCCTTGGATTCAAGGGTTCCGTCAGCCATTGCCTTCCGATGTATCGGTCCGCTCACGCATGTATAATTACCTCGACTTCGAAAAGCCGGTGCAGGACCTCGAGGGCAAGATCCTCGAGCTGAAGAAGCTTGCCGAGAATGGCGAGGCGGTCGATGTCGGCGACGAGATCAGCCGGCTGGAGAAGCGCTCCCGCGACGCGCTGCGCGACGCCTACAAGGCACTGACGCCATGGCAGAAGGTGCAGGTGGCGCGCCATCCAGACAGGCCGCATTGCGTCGACTACATCAAAGGTCTGTTCAACGATTTCACGCCGCTGGCCGGCGACCGCAATTTCGGCGAGGACCAGGCGATCGTCGGCGGCTTCGCCCGTTTCCGCGGCGAGCCGGTGGCCATCATCGGCCAGGAAAAGGGTTCCGACACGACCAGCCGGCTGAAGCACAATTTCGGCTCGGTGCGGCCGGAAGGCTACCGCAAGGCGGTGCGGCTGATGGAACTCGCCGATCGCTTCAAGATCCCGCTGCTGACGCTGGTCGACACCGCCGGCGCCTATCCCGGCGTCGGCGCCGAGGAGCGCGGCCAGGCGGAAGCCATTGCCCGTTCGACATCGGCCTGCCTTGGCCTGAAAGTGCCGTCGATTTCGGTGGTCATCGGCGAAGGCGGCTCGGGCGGCGCCATCGCCATCGCCACCGCCAATCGGGTCTACATGCTCGAACACGCCATCTATTCGGTGATTTCGCCGGAGGGTGCTGCCTCGATCCTGTGGCGCGATACGACGCGATCGAAGGACGCGGCGACCAACATGAAGATCACCGCACAGGATCTTCTGGAGCTGAAGATCATCGACGCCATCATCCCCGAACCGCTCGGCGGCGCGCATCGCGGCGCCGAAACCGTGATTGCCGCGACCGGCGACCTCATCGCCAGGACGATGAAGGACTTTGCCGGCGCCAACACCGATTTCCGCGAGCAGCGCCGCGAGAAATACCTGGCCATGGGCCGCAGCCTCTGACCGCAGGCAGCCTTGACCGCCACAATGTGGCCGCTGGGAGCATTTCTGCCACAAAAATGCCGCTGCATTCGGCTCAATGAGACTGCCGCAGGGGGATGCGTCGGCACTTGCGGTAAGGAATTTATTAGGGTTAACGGGCTTAGGGTCCGTCGATGCGCAGTGCAGTAGCCAGGGCAAGAAACGTCCTGGCGCCAGAGAAAAGACGATATCCGCAGCCATGTTTGTCAAGCTTGCCCGCACCGGAATCCTGATAGCCGCCCTTGGAGTTGCCGGCTGCAACAATTCGTCGATGAAGGATTTTGCCCCGGAGGCCAACAAGCCGCTGCCCGACAAGATCCTGGCCGACATGAAAGCCAAGGGCATGGTCCGCACTTCGTCGGTAATGGCCCGCATCTTCAAGGAAGAGGGCAAGCTCGAGATCTGGAAGGCTAAGACCAACGGCCGCTACGACATGGTGGCGAGCTACGACATCTGCAAATGGTCGGGCAAGCTCGGACCGAAATACACCGAAGGCGATCGCCAAGCGCCGGAAGGCTTCTATACGGTGCGCCCGGCGCAGATGAACCCGCGCTCGAACTACCATCTGTCGTTCAACATCGGCTATCCCAACGCCTATGACCGCGCCAACGGCCGCACCGGCTCCAATTTGATGGTGCACGGCGCTTGCTCGTCGTCGGGCTGCTATTCGATGACCGATGCACAGATCGAGCAGATCTATGCCTTCGGCCGCGACGCGTTTCAGGGCGGCCAGACCGAGTTCCAGATCCAGGCCTTTCCGTTCCGCATGACCGCAGCCAACATGGCGCGCTACCGCAACGACCCGAACTACGACTTCTGGAAGATGCTGAAAATCGGCTACGACAATTTCGAGATCACCAAGGTGCCGCCGAAGGTCGATGTCTGCGAGAAGCGCTATGTCTTCAATCAGGTTGCCGCCGACGGCCAGACATTCGATCCGACCGGGGCCTGCCCGGCGACGACGCAGCCTGATTCGCTGAAAAGCGCCTACAATTCCTACATGAGCACCTACGACGCGGCCTTCAGCGGCGCGGTCAAGGCCAGCGTGCCGGCGCCGAAGCCAACCATCGCCGGCATCAAGGAAGCCAGCATCGTCTCCGACTGGTCCAAGCGCCGGGCACGCGGCGAGCGCGTGCCGATCGATCCGCCGTCGCTCAATAATGACGGCTCGGTCACCGAGACGGCGCGCATGGGCCGCATCGATTCGCCTGCCGGCCGCAAGATGGCCGCTCTCGACGCCGAAAAGGCCGCCAAGCAGAAGGCCGAGGAGCAGAAGCTGGCTGCCATAGAGGCCGCCAAGCAGGCCAAGGAAGCCGCCAAGGCCCAGGCTCTGGCCGAAAAGGAGGCCGAGAAGGCCGCCAAGGAAGCCCCTGCCGCCACCGCGACCATCGCCGCCCCTTCCGAAGCCGCGCCCATGGCCGAAACGCAGGCCGCGAGTGTCGACGAAAGCCGGGTGACGAAGCTGAAGAACAAGTTGCTCGGCATGTTCGGCGGTTGATTTCACCCGTGGCTGATCGCGCCGCTGTTTATGACCTCAAGGGGCTGAACTGCCCCCTGCCCGTGCTCAAGGCCAAGAAGCGCCTGGCCGGCATGAGTCCGGGCAGCCGGCTATGGTTAGAGACCACCGACCCGCTCGCCGTCATCGACATTCCGGCATTCTGCTCCGACAACGGCCACCAACTCATTGAAACAGCAGCGATTTCCGGCGGTCATCGCTTCCTGGTCGAGCGCGGCGCGCAGCAACCGTAGGGTTTACCCCCCGGCAATCGCCAGCGGATTGTTTTCCAGCGCCGCGCGGTCGGGCGTGTCGATCGACGGCCGGTTGGTGAAGGCGGCGAACAGCCGGCGGATATAGTCTTCCGATATGTCGAGCGTGATCAGCACCAGCCGGGTGCCGCGCTGGCCATCGGGCCAGGACGGCAGTTGCACCGGCGGATGCAGGATCTTCTGCACGCCATGGATGACCAACGGCCGCGATGGGTCTTCGCTGATTTCGATGACGCCCTTCATGCGCAGCAAGCTCTCGCCATGCGTCGAGCGCAGCAGGTCGAGAAACATCTCGATGGCTGAAAACGGCACCGGCGCTTCATGGACCAGCGAATAGGAACGCACGCGCGAATCATGCCGGTGGCCGTGATCATGGTCATGTTTGTGATCATGGTCGTGATGATGGTGGTCGTGATCATGCGCTGCTTCCTCGCCAAGCCAGCGCCGCACATCGGCGGATTTCGTCGCCGGGTTGTAGAGGCCGCAATCAAACAGCGCCGCCACACCTGTCCCCGTGTCGGCGGCATCGAGCAGCTCGGCGCCCGGATTGATCTGCCTTACACGCGTCCGCAGCGTTTCCAGATCGCCGGGGCCGGTGACCAGATCGGCTTTGCTGAGCACGATGCGGTCGGCGACGGCAACCTGTTTGACCGCCTCGACATGGGCGTCGAGCGTGGCATTGCCGTTGACCGCATCGACCAGAGTGATGACGCCGTCGAGCCGGAAGGCCTGGACCAGTGCCGGATGCGCCATGATCGACTGCAGCACCGGCGCCGGATCGGCAAGGCCGGTGGTTTCGACGATGACGCGGGCAAGCCGGGCGATGCGGCCGGTCTGCAGCCGGTCGACCAGGTCGGCCAGCGTGTCGACCAGTTCGCCGCGCACCGTGCAGCACAGGCAGCCGTCCGAAAGCTGGATAATGCCGTCGGAAGACTGCTCGACCAGCAAATGGTCGATCGCCACCTCGCCGAATTCGTTGATGATGACCGCCGTGTCGGCCAGCGCCGGATCCTTGAGCATCCGGTTGAGCAGCGTCGTCTTGCCGGCGCCGAGGAAACCGGTCAGCACCGAGACGGGGATTGGGAAGCCGCTGCCCATTGGCTAGTTCGCAACCTTGGCCTGCTGATCGCCCTGCGCGGCGGAGCCGGCAATCTTCGGACCTGTGCCGGCGGGTGCCGGTCTGTCGGGCCTCCAACTCGGGATCGGCACATCGGCATATTCCTCAGCGCCCTGGTCGAGGATAGCCTTCGGCGCCGGACCGGTGGCGCCGCCAAGGCCGACGGCAATCAGCGTCGGCACATGGTCGAGCTTTTCCTGATAGGGCGACTTCGGCACATCCTTGGCGACCACCGGCGGCGCCTCGGATTGCTCCTGCGGCTTCTTCTTCTTGCAGACCTCGTCATGCATGTCGTTGGGCGAGACCGTGTCGCCATAGGGCGCCAGCGTGGCGACGGTGGCCGAGCCGGCGGCAGGCATGTCGAAACCCTGGTCGAGCAGTTTTGCCGCGGTCTCGGCGCGGGTGACCGCCGACTTCTCGCCAAGCACCACCGCGACCAGCGTGCGACCGTTGCGCGTCGCCGAGCCGATCATGTTGAAGCCCGATGGGCAGACAAAGCCCGTCTTCATGCCGTCAGCGCCGGGATAGCGGCCGATCAGCAGGTTGTAGTTGGGGATAGCCTTCTTGCCGACGGCAAGACCCTCGATCGAGAACCACGGCGCATATTGCGGGAACTCACGCCGGATCGCCATCACAAGCACGGCGAGGTCGCGCGCCGTCGTGTACTGGTCGGGCGAATAGAGCCCGTTCGGATTGACGAAATGCGTACCGTTCATGCCGAGCCGGGTGGCTTCGGCGTTCATCCGTTCGGCAAAGGCTGCCTGCGAACCACCGACGTTTTCGCCGACGGCCATGGCGATGTCGTTGGCCGATTTCACCAGCATCATCTTCAGCGCATTGTCGAGCCGCATCACCGAGCCCGGCTTGAAGCCCATCTTGCTTGGCGGCTCGGCGGCGGAATGTTTGGTCACCTTGATCGGCGAATCGAGCTGTACCTCGCCGGCCGCAAGCGCCCGGAAGGTCACATAGGCGGTCATCAGCTTGCTCAGCGACGCCGGATACCAGCGCTTGAACGCATCCTGATGTTGCAGGATCTTGCCGCTGCCGAGGTCGAACACCACCACCGGATTGGCTAGCGCCGGTCCGGCCAGGACCGACAGCGCGATTGTGCCAGCCGAGAATAGTTTGAGGAAATGCCTGTGCCGCATGATCAAATCCGAAATCGCCTCTTGCCGTAGTCGCCCCTGGCTCCGTAAGATTTCGTTACGCGATCGCCAGCATGATAGGTCCGACCCTCAAAAACCGGACCGTATCGTTGCGGTGCTATTTACCCTATGTGACGCCAAGATGGCAAAGTGCATGGCGATCACAATTGCAAGGCAGCGGCCAACACCCGCCTGTCCCAACAGCGAGATGGAACCATCATGCCAATCCTGAACCGTGCCGCCGAAATGCAGGACGAAGTTGCCGGCTGGCGCCAGCATCTGCACCAGACGCCAGAACTGAACTTCGACGTCTTCAAGACCGCCGCTTTCGTTACCGAAAAGCTGAAGGCCTTCGGTTGCGACGACGTGGTCACCGGCCTCGGCAAGACCGGCGTGGTTGGCATCATCCGCGGCCGCCAGGGCGAAGGCCCCACCATCGGCCTGCGCGCTGACATGGACGCGCTGCCGCTCAACGAGATATCAGGCAAGCCCTACGCCTCCACCATTCCCGGCAAGATGCATGCCTGCGGCCATGACGGCCACACGGCGATGCTGCTTGGCGCCGCGAAATATCTTGCCGAGACGCGCAACTTCACCGGCACCGTGGCGGTCATCTTCCAGCCGGCGGAAGAAGGCGGCGGCGGCGGCAACGAGATGGTCAAGGACGGTATGATGGAGCGTTTCGACATCTCAAAAGTGTTCGGCATGCACAACATGCCGGGCCTGCCTGTCGGGCAATTCGCCATTCGCCCAGGCCCGATCATGGCGGCGACGGCAGAATTCACCATCACCGTGCGCGGCAAGGGTGGCCATGCGGCTATGCCGCACGGCACGATCGACCCGATCGTCATCACCAGCCAGCTGGTCGGCGCCCTGCAGACGATCGCCTCGCGCAGCACCGACCCGGTCGAGGCCGTGGTGGTGTCGGTGACCAAGTTCCACGCGGGTGACGCCTACAACATCATCCCGGAAACCGCCGAAATCGCCGGCACCGTGCGCACCTTGCGCAAGGAAATCGCCAAGAAGTCCGAAGAGCGCATCCGCAGCATTTGCGACGGGCTGGCGACCGCGTTCGGCGCCAAGATCGAGGTCGACTATCAGGCTAATTACCCCGTGACCTTCAACCACGCGGAAGAGACGGTGTTTGCCAGCGACGTCGCAGCTGGGGTCGCCGGTGAAGCCCATGTGCATCGCGGCATCCCGCCGGTGATGGGCGGCGAGGATTTCTCGTATATGCTCGAAGCCCGCCCCGGAGCCTTCATCTTCATAGGTAATGGCGACACCGCCGGCCTCCACAACCCGGCCTATGACTTCAACGACGAGGTCATCCCGCACGGCATGAGCTACTGGGTGAAGCTGGCGGAAACCGCACTGGCGGCCTGACGGCAGCAGTCGCACGACAATCACAAGAGGCCAGCCGAATTGCCTTTGGTCGGCCTCTTGGCGAAACGATCCGAAGCGGCTATGTGTCTGGCCGCGTGGTCCCGTAGCTCAGTAGGATAGAGCGGCAGATTCCTAATCTGTAGGTCACAGGTTCGATTCCTGTCGGGATCACCATTGTTTTCAATGGTTTAGCTCCGAAGTCGCCGTACTATTTTTGCCCAAAAAGTACGGCAAATTTTGCAGACCTTCAAACTTTAGGCCGTGAGCGACCTTCCTTATAGCTGTCGGTGAACGGCTGAAATGGGGCCGTTTGCTGACCGGCAGGTTCCCGGAACCGAATGCAGGATAACTGCCAATTCTGGAGCCGGTCAGAGATCGAGGCTGCTCCACACTGGATACAGTAACCCATAAAGAGACGGTATCCGGCGGTGTATGTTTCACCCGAAGCCGACCTTGAGAGAGCCCCCCGCGCGGGGCGGTCTCTCAGCATCCGGGTGCGTGTTTATCAATTGACGACAGGCCACTAATTCGTCTGCGCGGCCACGCCGGCGATGAAGGCGGCGACTTCCTGAGGATGCGAGAGCATCACCGCGTGACTGGAGACGATCTCCACCACTTTTGCTTTCGCACGTGCCGCCATGGCGCGCTGCTGGCTGGGTGGAATCATATGATCTCCCGTCGTCACCATGAAGTAGGTCGGCTTGTCCTTCCAGGCGGGGGCAGCGATCTTTGCCTGCACGGCTCCCAGACCCCAGGGCACCTGCGCATCCGCCATGAAGCGAGTCGTCTTGGGATCGACCTCGGCAGCGAAGGCAGCTGGAAACTTTTCCGAATCTACGAGAAGGAAACCGTCACTTGGCGCAAGCAGCGGCGCCTTATCCTCGCCAGGCGTGGGCGCGGTTGCGATGTCGAAGACGGATTCTCCGGCTTGGGGTGCGAAGGCGGCAAGGTAGACCAGGCTCTGGACCTTGGGCAGATCGCCAGCCTCGGTGATGACCGCGCCGCCGTAGGAGTGACCTACCAGCACGACCGGCTTCTTGGCCCTGGCGATGACTTGGCGGGTCGCTTCAACGTCGCCCTCAAGGGTGACAGTCGGGTTCTGCACCGCCAACACCTCGTAACCCTCCGCAGACAGGATATCATGGACGGCCTGCCACCCGGAGGCATCGACGAAGGCGCCGTGAACGAGCACGATTGAGACGGGCTTTTCGGCAGCCGAGGCTGCGAACGCGGAAGCGGTTGTGATCATGGCTGCGATCAATCCTGTAATTGCAAGTTTCATTGTCCCTGTTCTCCAAGCGTTTCATGTGACCTCGATCGGGTCGAGAACGATCGGCGTCCGTTCTGCCAGGTCGCCGATCCTGCGGGCATAGTCCTTGAAGTGCGGCGTCTCGCGATGGGCCGTAAGCGCCGTGTCGTCCAAGTAGAGCTCGTCCAGTATGAAGCGGTCCGGATTGGCCCGGTCGCGCCAGATGTCCCATCTCATATTGCCGGGCTCCGTCCGGCTGGATACCCGCGTGACGGACAGGAGCTCGCGGAGCTCCGGGGCCTTGCCCGGCCGAGCGGTAAGTATTCCCATGATCTTGACGCCGGTCGACATGGATTGGGTTCCTCCTCCGAGAGGGTGGGTCGACTCCGGGGCCGACCCACAGGACCTCAGGCGGCGCGCTTGCCTTCGCGCTTGCGGTCGAGCGCAGCGATCAGCGCTGCCCCGATCGGATGATCCGAACGCGGGTTCTGGCCCGTGATCAGTTCGCGATCCTCGACCACATAGGGCTCGAAATCGACCGGGGTGGTGGTCACGTTGGCGCCGGCGAGCGTCAGCGCGTAAGGCATGTGGAAATAGATTTTTGCGTGCAGATGTTGTCCTCGATCACCTTCTCTTCGGTCGAAGAGAATATCGTCATCTTATAGCCCGCATACTGCCAGCCCTTGGCCCACTCCGCCGCCTTGTCCGGGTCTCCGGCAATCAAAGCCGCACGAAACTCGCGTGCGTAGGGCATCGCGGCGACCGATGATATGGGTCCGTGGCAAAGCAGCGCCGTGGGCTTCGCCTTCTCATGGAAATGACGGAGGATCTCACCGACATCCTGATCCTGCATGAGGTCGACGACCGGAGCCTGCCCGCCCGGAGCGAACACGCCCGCGTAGTTGTCCAGCCCTTCTTCGATTACCGACCGGAGCGTTCGCGCCGTCATCGATGGATGGTTGGCGTAGAATGCCTTGGCGCGGTCATACGCCGCCTTGTCGCCGCCGAAATGCGCCGGCGCATCCGAAGCCTTGTCGATAACCGGCTTTTCCCCATTCGGCGTTGCGAGCACGACCTCATAGCCGCCATCGATGATCGCCATTGCCGGAACGACCGTCTCATTGAGGTACTGTCCTGTAACACCCCACCGGCCGCCCTTGACCTCGATCCGGGTCGCGTTGGACCCAAGAATAAGCACTTTTCCTTTGCTCACAGTGTCCTCCGTTGCGTGTCGTACGTGGACTTGGCCTCCAGCCGATCCGCTGGAGGGAACCGCCTCAGATCAAGTAAGTCGACGATAGGTTGGGCGGGCTGAGCCGGCGAGTGAATCGATGTGAAAAATTGCTGCGATAGTTGCTTCGGCGTTCACATCGATTTGCTCGCTTCACGGAGCGCCATGCATCATCCTGGATCGAGTCCGTGAGCCAACGAACCCATGCCCCTCCGACCAGTTCAGAGCAGTCTTGCCGATGTCGAATATGCCAGGATCGGCATCATTGGGTGCGGGCCGCTCGGCTCAGCCATCGCACGCCTCGCAGTGGGGGCCGGCATGGTGGCGGTCGTCAGCAACAAACGAGGAAGGTCAACCCTTCAGGGTTTTGCGAGGGAGCTCGGGGACCTGGCCGTCGCCGCCAGCGTGCGCGAGGCGGCTCAAGAGGAAATCGTCGTGCTCGCCGTACCATGGTCCCAGCTTCCCGCGGCGCTACTGGAAGTGCCCGATTGGGATGGCAGGATCGTGATCGATGCAACGAACCCCGATATCCCTACGGCTGCGCTCCCCGATTCCCGGGAGAGGAACTCGAGCGAGATTGTATCCCGCCTCGTCGCCGGCGCGCAGCTGGTCAAGGCGTTTAACACGCTGCCGCCGCAGTTGCTGCTGATGCCCCCGGAGGCGGTGACGGGACGGCGTGTCATCTTCTTTTCTGGCGACCATGCGCGTGCCAAGGCCGTGATCGGCAGGATGATCGCGCATCTGGGCCTGGCCGGCATCGATCTCGGCCGACTCTCCGAAGGCGGCAGGTTACAGCAGTTTCCCTCGGGCGCTCTTGTCGGTCTCAATCTCATCAGCATCGCCCCGTCGACTGTCTTCTAGCCGCGTGAGCAGCTGCGCGGCTTCGACAAGATCAACCGTCTCGAACCCCTCCGTAAATCTTGCCCGCAGCTCAGACAGGAAAGCATGCGCCACGTCGATCCTGTCCTGTTCCGCCCAAAGACGCGCCAGGCTGATACCCGTGCGGAGCTCCCATGCAAGCGCCCCCTGCCGCCTGGCCCAATCCAGGGAAAGCAGAAACGTCTCCTCGGCCGCATCGGGTGCCCGTCGTGCGACCAAGAACTCTCCCCTGATCCGCAGCAACTCTGGAAAGTACCAAACGTCCCCCGTGCGTTCGGCGAGTGCGAGCGCATGCTCGATTGCTATCGTCGCATCGTCAACCCGGCCCACCGCGGCGAAGCCCTGCGCCAAGGCGGCCCGGAGCGGCGCGTAGTGTGCGTGAAAGGCCGCTTTCGGGAGTTCAGTGAGAGCCACCTCCAATAAACGCGAACCAGCTTCAGGATCGCCGTCATGGATCATGATCTCGCCCCGGTAGGCTCGAATCCAGACGCCGTAGCTGACTTGCCGCGCTACCGCCCCCTGCAGCAAGGCCAGCAGCCTATCGGCGGAAGGCCTGTCGCCCGCCAGGAGCGCTACCCGGCAACCCGACAATGCGATCGCATGAAATATCGAAGGATCGTGGGCAAGGATTTGTGCCAGTTGCGCACTGGTCTCGACTATCTTCATCGCCTGCTCGGGAAAACCCTGAAGCCAAAGCGTCAGGGACAGTGCCGAATAGGCCGTGACCCGTTGATCGAATTGGAAGCGGATCAGGTGCGAGCGATCGGACGGAGCCACATATGAACGAAGGACCCGTTCCATCGTGCTGCGAGCGGCCTGCAGTTCTCCCTGAGTCCAGAGGACCGTTCCAATGATCCGATCACCGACGATTGGATCGGCAACATCCGACGACAGCGTTGCGACCTCTCTGAACTGGCGCGCCGCCTCGAGGGCCTTGGCCTGGCTCTCGCCGGTGTGATGGCCAATCCAGATGCCCCATAGTGCGCGCAGCTGATAGTCGATGTCGCCGATCCGCTCAGCGATTTGGAGCGTCGCTAACCAGGCCAGCTCCGATTCCGGTCCCGGCCCTTTGGTAAGGGTCGAGGCCGCCGCAAATGCTGCGAAGAGCTGCATCTCGCGCTTGCCTCCGCGAGCGACATCGGGGCTCAAGACTGAAAGGGCGCGTTCGACGCGAGTTCGGCATTCCTCAAGGAGCGTCAGGCGAGTCCACAGCGGAACGGCGTTGGCAGTCAGCGCCACGCCGACATCACTGTCGCCATCAGGCGATAGAGCCCAATCAATGGCAACGTGGACGTTGTCGATGCAGCTGCTGTACTCGGCCATCCACTCGGCCAGCGGCTTGCTGAGAAACTCTGAATGCGCTCGATCAAGAAGCGCGGCGTAGAAGGATGCGTGGCAACGCGCCGCTGCGGAGCTCTCTCCTGCCTCGATCAGCTTCTCGCGAGCATAGCTTCGAGTCGATTCGAGCATCCTGTATTGGGTCACTGGACCACCGGTGTCGGCTGCCACCAGCGACTTCGATACCAGGCCTGCAATCACGGCCGCTGTATCGGACGTGGAATGGCCGCTGCCGGCCGCGACGGCAAGTGCGGGCTCCATCGAGACGGCTCCGACGAACACCGAGAGGCGCCTGAGGACGGTCTGCTCGCTTTCCGACAGCAGTTCATAGCTCCAATCAAACGTTGCGCTCAAAGTCTGCTGACGCGGCAGCGCCGTTCGCCTGCCGCGGTTCAGCACCCGGAATCGTTCGTCCAACAAAGATGCAAGCTCTCGGATGCCAAATGCATCGACGCGGCCAGCAGCGAGCTCGATTGCAAGCGGAATTCCGTCGAGGCGACGACATATGTCGGCGGCAAATGGCACCGTCGAATCGTCGAGTTCGAAATCGCTTCGCGTCGCCTTCGCACGATCGAGAAAGAGTTGCATGGCCGGAAAGCTGAGCGCCTCGGCCGTCGTGAGGCCTTCCAGCCGGGTTGGGAAGCCAAGCGACGGCAATCGTGCCACGGTCTCGCCGAGAGCGCGAAGGGGCTCGCGGCTTGTGGCCAGGACGCTGACTTGTGACGTGTTTTGGGTGATCCGTTCGGCCAGTTCAGCCGCCGCATCGATAAGATGCTCACAATTATCGAGCACGACCAGCATATGTTTGTCCTGGAGGAACTCGAGAAGCTCGGGGGTCGCATCTTTGGAGCGGGCCGGCTTGCCCAGCGTCGTGGCTAGCGCCGTAGGGACGAGTCGTGGGTCGGCCAAGCGCGCGAGTTCTACGATAAATGCCCCGTCGGAGTAACGCGGCGCGACACAATCCGTGACAGCCAGTGCGACGGACGTCTTCCCCATGCCTCCTGGACCGACCACGGTGACCAAGCGCCGCTCGTGAAGAAGAGCGTCCAGCGAGGCCACGAAGTCGTCGCGGCCGAAGATGCGGATTCCGGTGACGACAATTCCGTCGGTTCGCGGTCGTGCGGCGGCGTCTGTTTGGCGCAGCGCCGGGTGCCCAGATGTTGCGACTGGCGCAACGAACCGATAGCCCCTGCCAGGAATGGTGGCGATGTAGCGGTTATCGCCTTCGCCTTCGCCAAGTGCCCTACGCAGGGCAGCGACATGGACCCTGAGACTACTTTCCTCGACGGCCGTGTTGGGCCAAACGATGTCGAACAGCTCCCTCTTGCTGACGACTTCGCCAGCACGTTCGGCCATTGCGACGAGGATCCCCAAGGCGCGGCTACCAATCCGCACAGGTTGATCCCCGCGCACGAGTAGCTCCCGCGCAGGAAGCAAGTGAAAAGGGCCGAATGACAGCGTCCTGCGATCTGAATCAGTGCCCAAGAAACTGCGCCTCGCGCTTCGACAGTCGTGCCGCAAGGTACAACCGCGACTGTCATCCCTCAGCGACACTTTCAAATGAGCGCGTTTGGGCCTCGTGCGCAAGCCATTCGATCAGCAACGAGCGTCCTGAGAGGGTGGCCCGCATTTCCCTTGCTCCACTCGACGCGAGCAGCGTCTCGTTGAATGGCGGCCGAAGTTGGAGATCGTGCATTTGCTAGGTCAACGCGGTGTGCCGTTCGCATTTGTCACCGGCGACGAAGCGATCGCCGCCGATCTGGCGGATGTCGCGAGGCTACAGAAGCCGATCCGATTGCGCGACATGGTGAGGCCGTGAGCCGCTTGAAGGGTCGAAATGTCCACTTGCGAAGTGGATCCGGCGCCGTGTGAGGCGTAATCGGCTTTGTCGCCCCGGTGGCCGAGTTCAGAGACGTGTGCGGTGTCTGTCAATGTCTCCTAAGGGGCGCGCCTTCGGGGCCGATTTCGGACTGTCGCCTTTCGACACGAAACGAGCCAAAGCTGTCGTAAACTACTGCGGTGTCCGTACGCCCGGGAGAGCGTCGTCGTCATTCCTTATGCTCACGGATGAATATCTTGCGGCCCTCAGGGTCATTCACGACCATACGACGCAAACCGGCGACGACATCAATGTCCCGCGATAGCGGAACTCCGGCTTCAAGTACCTTCGTACGAACCTGTTCAAGATCGGCAACTTCCAATCCAACCATGACTCCGGGGGAAGCGACATCTTCGCCTGGATAGATTTCGAGAACCAGTCTTTCGCTGACGCAGGCTAGGTGGACTGGCCCAGCACCGGGCTGTTCGGAAATGAAATCGAGACCGAGCAGACGGTAGACGTCGGCAGTGCGTTCGATGTCCTGGGCGGAGAATGTTACGAAGGTCAGCATGACACAGGTCCAATTCTGCAATGCTAGCTTAGCCGAGTCTCGATGCTCTGATCGGTCACGAGAATACGGCCAACGGGTATAGGAAGGAGTGCGGAGACCGCAATGACCGCCCCGCCTGGCGACAGGATCAACCGACATCCGCAGGACAGATAGGACAAAAGGCGCCGCGACATGGTTCCGCGACATGGTGGGTTTACATCGGCAGCCTAGGCCCTAGTTTTAGAGTTTCGCACCGTGCACCTTAATGCGCGGATGATCGAAACGGGACCTTGAACTCTGGCCGGTCCCTCAAAATTCCCAAAAGGATGACTGCCATGACACAGGCCAAGAATGGCGACACCGTGCGCATCAATTATATCGGACGTCTAGCCGACGGCACCCAATTCGATGCTTCCGGCGGCGAGCCGCTGCAATTCACGCTGGGCGAAGGACAAGTGATCCCCGGCCTTGAAACCCATGTCGAGGGCATGGAAGTCGGCGCGAAAAGCACGGTTACCGTTCCCGCCGCCGCCGCCTATGGCCCGCACCGCCCCGAAGCGGTCGTGACTATCGACCGCGCCCGCGTGCCGGATAACATCAACATCGACATCGGCACTCGATTGCAGACCAGAACCCGCGAGGGGCGCCCCATGCAAGTAACCGTCGTCGCCGTGAACGACGCCAGCGTCAAACTCGACGGCAATCATCCGTTGGCCGGACGGGATCTGGTGTTCGACGTCGAATTGGTCGAGATCGTTCAAGCGGCGTAGGTATCCATACCATTTCTTGCCCCGGAGGCGCCGCAAACCGAACGAGGCTGCCGCCGTCGGACAGCGCCTCGATGATCGGGAGGATACGCGATTGTTCCTCCAGCGCCGAAACGCTGCCGGCGCCGGGCCGGGTGGACTCGCCCCCGACATCGATGATCGCCGCGCCCTCGCCGATCAACGCCGGGCCTGTTCGAGTGCCCGCTCCGGCCGATCGAATTCCCCGTCGGAAAAACTGTCCGGCGTAACGTTCAAAATCCCCATCAACAACGATCTCGCGCCAGGATCGAGATACCGTCCATGAGCAAGTCGCCAACGGGTCAAACGGCGAGTCTATGGATATTTCGTGTGATTTGAAGCCTGGAGGCTAGGATCGCTCTGCAACGCCTTCGGCAGTGGAAGACTTGAACATCGTAAGTGCACTTCACGGGCGAACAACTTTCGTTGCTTCTGCTCATGCTCTTTAATGGCTGCCACGAGCCCTAAAGAGTACGGGCCAAGCAAGACGCCGAAGCCCCAACCCGGATGCTCTTTTTCGCGAGCGTCGTAGTCCGAAGCCTCCCTGCGAGCTTGCTGACATTCCGGCGATACCCATTTCGGATCCTGCTTCGAAAGCGACGCTTCGTATTCGACCGGAGAGGTCACGCATCCAGCCAATGTCGCGGCCAACGCGACCACCATAGCAATTCTCATCCGAAGCCTCCTAAAGCTTGTGGAGCATACACAGGACTCTTTTCCCGACAAAGGAGAGGCTGCAGATCACACCGGACTAGCGTCTACGCCGAATGTGGCGCAGGAAACCCGCCATGACGAACCATGGCGGGTTTTCACAATACGAATGCGATCAGGCCGCTTCAGGCCACCCGCACGACAAAATGCTTCGTCACCGGCTCGATGATCTTCCAGGTTCCCTTGAAATCGGCTTCCACCACGAAGGCGTCGCCGGGGCCGACTTCGACCGGCGCGCCGCCGTCGGGCGTGATGATGATGCGGCCGGCGATCATGTGCACGAACTCGTAGTCGGTGTAGGTCGCGTGATAGGTGCCGGGCGTCGCCCGCCAGGTGCCCGACAACACCTTGCCGTCCTCGGTCGTGTGCTGGACGGCGGTTTGCATGGTCGGCTTGCCCTCGACGACGATCCAGCCAGCCAGATCTCCGGCGTCCGCTTTTTCGACGGCGCCGAATTTGAGGATTGTGTCGCGTGTCATGTCCTTGGCTCCGTTTGTCCGATGCGCGGCGTTGTATGCCTGGGCGGTCAGATAGCCGATGCACCTGGCGTGGGCAATGCCGCCAGCAGCGCCAGGTCGGCCACGCATCCGGTTGCGTGCTAAGGTTTGTGCTGTGCTGAAACCAGCTCCGCCTTGCGCCGCGCCGTCTCCAGCCCGAGGCTGATGAAGGCACGGGCATGCTTGGCCAGCGCCAAATTGTCCGTCCAAAGATCGCGCCAGATGGCGGTTTTCTTCGACAGGTTCTCATCGACGATTTCCGACGAGAAGGATTCGAAGCTGAGGTCGTCGGCGTAGCCGATTGCGGTCAGCGCATCGAAGATCGCGGCGAAGTCGATATTGCCGGTGCCGAGGAAACCGCGATGGCTTTCGCCGATATGGACATAGCCGATCTTGCTTGCGGCATGCCGGATGGCCAGCCCGACATCGGCTTCCTCGATGTTCATGTGGAAAGTGTCGAGATGCAGGAAGATGTTATCCGAGCCGGTATCCTCGATGAAGGCCAACCCTTGCGCGGCAGTGTTGAGCAGATTGCTCTCGAAGCGGTTGACGATCTCGAGATTGAGCGTGACGCCGGCTGCCTTGGCCGTCTCGGCGACCTTGGCCAGCGTGCCGGCGCTGCGCTGCCATTGATCGCGCGTCGGCGCCTCGACCTGCAATCCGTGACTGGTCGAGAGAATGCCGGCGACCTTCCGGCCGCCAAGATCGCGTGTCAGCGCGACGGTCTCGTTGAGAATCTCGACGCCGCGTGCGGCAATCGCTTTGTCGGCACTCGAAATGTCGCCGTCACCAGGCAATCCGATGCTGATCGCGACGCCGAGGCCAAGATCGGCGATGCGCCTGGCGAGCCCGCCGATGTCGACATCGGCGGGGTCGAGATAAGAGAATTCGATGAGGTCGAAGCCGGCCTCTTTGGTGTTGGCCAGCGTCCGTTCGAGATCTGCCTGTGCCGAGCTCGCCGACCAGACGAAAGAATGGATTCCAATGCGTGACATCGTCGTCTCCTCCGGCTTCTGCGCATCGGCCCAGAAGCGGAGCCGATGCCTGGACAAGACGTGCGGCCGGTGTTCCCGGCCGCACGCTACTGAAGGACGTTTAGCGGGCCGCGGTCCAGCCCTTGTAGTCCTTCAGGTTCTCGGCCGTGATCAGCTTCGGATCGAGCAGCACGGTCGGCTCCGCCGGCTTCTTGCCGGCCAGCAGGTCCGCCGCCATCGTCAGCGACTGGCCAGCCATCACATAAGGATCCTGCGAGGCCGAGGCCTTGATCATCGAAGTGCCGGAGGAGAGTTCCTTCTCGATATCCGGCGCGCCGTCGACGGCGGTGAAGATGAACTCCGAGCGGTTGAGCTGCTTGGCCGCGAGCTGGGCGCCGATCGCCGTCGGGTCGTTGATAGCAAACACCGCGTCGATCTTGTCGAAGCGCGTGAGCAGCGACTGGAACACCTTCAGACCGCCGTCGCGCGAGCCTTCGGCATTCTGGTCGTCGGAGAGGACCTTGATGTCGGGATGCTGCGCCAGCACGTTCTTGCAGCCCTTCACCCGCTCCAGGATCGACGACGATGCCGGCCCATTGAGGATGACGTAGTCGCCCTTGCCGCCAGTATTGTCGACCAGGTACTGGCAGGCCTCTTCGCCGGCCTTGACGTTGTTGGTCATCACGGTCACGTCGGCACCCGGCGCCGAAACGTCGAAGGCGGCAACGATGATGCCTGCCGCTTGTGCCTTCTTCACCGCCGGTGCGATCGCCTTGGCGTCGACCGCATTGAGCATGATCACGTCGACGCCGGCGGCGATGAACGAATCGACCTGCGAGACTTGCTTGTTGAGGTCATAGTCGGCCGACACCGAGGTCACCTCGACCTTCGGGTTGATCTTCTTGGCCGCGTCCTCGATGCCCTTGATGGTGGCGACGAAGAAGGGGTTGCCGAGCAGGCCGACCGAGATGCCGACCTTGTTGAGGTCCTTGGCCGAAGCAGGCGCGATGGCGAGCGACGCGAGTGCGACGCCGCAGAGCAGTTTGGCGATGGTCTTCATTGCTTTCCTCCGATTGCCCCGCGCCTCTCACGGTGCGTTACACAAACCGGTCGTTGACGCCGGCGACTAAGGTCAATCACGTTCTTGCTCCTGCCTGGAGCCTGTAGCGGTCGAGGGCGACCGCCACGATGATGACCAATCCCTTGATGATGTACTGCCAGATGTCCGAGACACCGGCCAAGATGAGCCCATTGGAGAGCACCGCGATGATCAGGCCGCCGATCAGCGTGCCCCAGATCGAGCCGACGCCGCCGACGAAGCTGGTGCCGCCGAGAATGACCGCGGCAATGGCGTCGAGTTCGTAGGACTGCCCCAGTTGCAGGCCGTTGGCGGCGTAGAGCCGAGCCGCCGACATGGCGCCGCCAAGGCCGGCCAGAAGGCCCGACACGCCATAGACGAAGAGCAGCACCAGCGGCACCTTGATGCCGGTCAGCCGTGCTGCTTCCGCATTGCCGCCGACAGCGTAGATCCAGGTGCCGAGCACGGTGCGCTTGAGCACCAGCCAGGACAGCACCACAACCGACAGCGCGATGATGACCAGCCACGGAATGCCGAACAGCGAACCGTTGCCGATGAAATCGAACGGCAGGTCCGAGTTGAACACCGTCGTGTCCTGGCCGAGCAGGCGGGCAACACCGCGCACGGCGGTCAGCGAACCCAGTGTGACGATGAAGGGCGGCAGCTTGATGTAGGCGATGAGCAGCCCGTTGATGAGGCCGAAGCCGAGGCCGACCAGAATAGCCGCCGGCACGCCGAGCAGGCCCCAGTCCGGCACCAGCGACACCATCACCGCCGCCATTGCCGAAGCGGCAAGGATGGCGCCGACGGACAGGTCGATGCCGCCGGTCAGGATGACGAAGGTCATGCCGGCCGCCAGCACGATGTTGATCGACGACTGCTGGGTGACGATCAAAAGGTTGGTCTCGGTCAGGAAGCGCGGATTCAGGAACTGGAAGCCGGCCGCCAGCAGGATCAGCACCGGCAGCATGCCAAGGGCAGCGATTGCGGTGCGCAACCGCCGGCTCGTGCCGGTGGCCTGGCCGCCTGCGCTGATCTCGGTCGCCTTGTCGGTCATCGCTGAGCCGCTCCCGTTGCAAGTTCCATGATTTTCTCCTGGCTGAGCGGCTGGCCTTCGGATGCCGTCACCTCGCCCGATATCGTGCCGTCGCGCATCACCAGCACGCGGTCGGCGACGCCGATAACCTCCGGCAGTTCGCTGGAGATCATCAGGATGGCGATGCCCCGCTTGGCGAGATTGTCGATCAGTCGGTAGATTTCCGATTTCGCCCCGACATCGACGCCGCGGGTCGGCTCGTCGAGGATGACAACCTTCGGCTCGGTCTCCAGCAGGCGGGCGAGCAGCACCTTCTGCTGGTTGCCGCCCGACAGCGAGCCGGCGTTGGCCTGCACCGAACCAGTGCGGATGGACAGATCGGCAACAGCCTTGGAAGCGCGTCTCTCGGCGGCCGCGAAGTCGCGCAAGCCGCCGGCGCTCGCATCCCTCGCCAGTACGCCCATGCTGATGTTGTCGGAGATCGACATGTCGAGAAACAGGCCGAGTTCCTTGCGGTCCTCGGTCAGATAGGCAATGCCGGCATCCAGCGCCTCGCGCGGCGAGCCGATGGAAATAGGCTTGCCATCGAGTTCGAGCGTGCCTGACGTGCGCCTGTCGGCGCCGAAGATCAGCCGTGCAAGCTCGGTACGGCCGGAGCCGACAAGGCCAGCCAGCGCCAGCACCTCGCCCTTGTGCAGCTCGAGCGAGCAGTTCTTAAGGAGACGGCCGTCGGAAATGCCGCGCACCGAGAGCGCCACCGCGCGCTTCTCGTCCGGCGGCCGGTGGTCCTTCTTGTAGAAGGCGGACAGATCGCGGCCGACCATCATCGAGACGAGGCGCGAAGCGCTGAGCTCTGCGCGCTCGAGCGTGCCGACATAACCGCTGTCGCGCAGCACGCTGACGCGGTCGGCAAGCTGGTAGACCTCTTCCATGCGGTGGCTGATGTAGATGATGGCGATGCCTTGCGATTTCAGCGTCGCGATGACCTCGAACAGCCGGTCGGTCTCGCGCGAGGTCAGCGACGTCGTCGGCTCGTCCATGACGATGATGCGCGCATTGGTCGACAATGCGCGGGCAATCTCGACCAGCTGGCGCTCGCCCAGCGACAGGCCGGAGACTATGTCGCGGGCCGAGAAGGAGACGCCGAGCCGCTGGATGATCTCCCTGGCGCGCCGGGTGCATTGGTCGCGGTCGACGATGCCGAAGCGTCGCGGCTCGTTACCTAGGAAGATGTTCTGCGCCACAGTCAGATTGGGCGCCAGCGACAGCTCCTGATAGATCACCGCGACACCGCTGGCGCGTGCCTTGATCGGGTCGCCGGTCGCGGCGGGCATGCCGTCGATCAGTATCTCGCCACCGGCATCCGGCCGATAGGCACCTGAAAGCACCTTCATCAGCGTCGACTTGCCGGCGCCGTTTTCGCCCATCAAGGCGTGCAGCTCGCCGGCATGGACGCTGAGCGAGACATCGTGCAAGGCACGGATCGCGCCGAACGTCTTGGAGATGTGCCGCATTTCCAGCACCGGCTGGCGCGCCGTCTCGATCTTGGCAGCCGCACTCATTGCGCGCCTCCCGCCGCCGTCCCAGAGATGCCTCGGTCCATGGTGAAGGCAAGCCAATCACTTCGATAGCCGGCTAATCCAGTGAAACGCGACGCATGCACCGGCTCCGGAACCTCGGCGGCAAATTCGCGTCCGACGCTTTCGAAAGCGAGCGCCGCGGCACCTGTGGCGCTGCCTTCCAGCGTGGCGCCCTGCAGGAAAGCCTGGCCGGGACGTAATTGCGCCAACAGGCCGGCGAGCAGGCCGCCTGTGTTCAGTCCGCCATCGACGATCACGGTGTTTTTCGAATGGATGAGGTCGAGCGACAGATCGACCATCAGCGCAACATAGAGCAGCGCCACGGCCGCCCGCTCCTCGGCATCGGGCGTACGCCCGGCCAGCCGGCCGGAATGGCCGGACATAGGTCCGCCCGGCGCGAAGCTTGGCAGCGCCATGATGCCGGCGTCGATCACCCGCTGCACCACCGGGCCGGCGATCTCGCCTTGCCAGCCGTCGCTGATGGTTGCGAATTCGCGTCCGCCCATGAAGCGGATGGTCGGCACCGGGCCGCCATCGACATCGACATTGACCAGCATGTCGCGGTCCCGGTCGAGCGCGTCGAGCGGGCAGTCGGGATTGAGCACGATGACCCAGGTGCCGGTTGAAACGACGGTGACCGGGCCAAGCTCCTGCCGGCGATAGGCATGCAGCGCCGCATTCGAGTCGTGGACGCCATTGTGAATGGCGACCGGCCGTGCCGCGCCGCCGAAGTGCCCTTGGCCGACAACGCTGCCGGCGCGCTCGAAGGCAGGCATCCGGTCACGCCAGCCCTGCGCGTCGACCAGCGAGGAAAAATCCCGGCTGCGCGGCGCCCACAGATGCGAGTGGCAGCCGAGATAGGACACTTCCGAGACCGCCCGACCGCCAAGGCGCCAGCTCCAATATTGCGGATAGCCGAGGATCGATTTCGACGCGGCGAATGCGTCGGGATCGACCTCCTGCAGCCACAGCATGTGGCGACCGTAGTTGAAGCCAAGCGGCAGTCGCGGCGAGAACGTCTCGGCAAAGTCCGGAATGCGGCCATCGATCCGCGCGGCAATCTCGACCGGCGGCTCCTGCTCGTAGTCGAGGATCGGATGCGTCAGCGCCGCCTCGTCGATCAAGGCAAAGGTGCAGCCATGGCCCGACACCATCAGCCCCTCGACGCCATGGCTGTCGACAGCATTGGCGACGGCACCGAGTGCCCAATCGCGGAGCGTTGCCTCGTCGAGCACGCTGAAGCCGCCTTGGCGCACCCATTTCGGTTGTGTCCGACGCTCGTCGAGAATGCGCCCGTCCTGGCCGAAGACGAACAGCTTCGAATTGGTCTTGCCGAAATCGAGGACCGCCACCTTCACTGGATCGCTCCCGAGGATGAAGCTATCCGCACCATGACGCCGGCGTCCTCCAGCATGCGGGCATCGGCCTCAGAGAGGCCGTCGTCGGTGACCAGCGTGCCGATGCGCGAAAGCGGCAACGCGATATTGCGGGCGTGGATCGACAGCTTGCGGCTGTCGGCCAGCACCACGATCTGGTCGGCGCATAGGCTGAGGTCGACGATGGAGCGCACCAGCAGCGGATGCGATTCCAGCACGCCTTCCTGGCCAAGGCCTTGCGCGCCGAGAAAGAATTTCGAGCCGTAGAAGGGCACGGCCTGGGTGAGCGAATGGATGATGCCGGGTTCGCGATGCAGGTCGCCGCCGGCAACCGTCAGGCTGCAATGGCCGTGGTCGCTGAGATACGCCGCCAGCGGCATCGAGTTGGTGTAGAGGCGGATGTTGCGCTCGGCGAGCTTGACCCCGAGATGGAAGCAGGTCGAACCGCCATGCACGATGACCGCGTCGCCGTCGCGCACCATGGTCGCCGCCAGAGCGGCGATCTGCCGCTTGGCCTCGACCGCAAGGTCGCGGTTCTCGTCATAGGACCTGGCATAGGCGACCTCGGCCTGGGAAGCGCCTTCGAGCGCCGAGATGCCGCCATAGACCTTCCGTGCTTCACCAGCCTCGTCGATCCTGTCGATATCGCGCCTGACCGTCGCGGCTGAAACGCCAAGCCGCTCCTGCAGCTCGCGCACCGAGGCGAACGGGCGATCCCGCAGCAATTCGACGATCTGACGCTGACGGCCGGAGTCGCTCAACTCTTCCTCCCGGATGCCCTTTTGCATGGCAATTGGCGCAACTTACTCAACATTAGGCGGATTGCAAGCGGGTTTTGATGATAGTAGATCACTATTGACGTAGATCACTCGCATCTGCGATATCAGCGCCAATTCGATCCCGGCAACGGGATTTCGCGCAGGACACGGCCGAGCCGTTGGAGGAAAAGCGCCATGGCGACCCAAGCTGACGCGCAGGAACTGGCGGCCTTGCGGGCGCTTTCGGCCAGCATCGGGCAGAACCCGCATCTGACCCAGGCGGCGGGGGGCAACACCTCGCTGAAAGCCGGCGACACGTTGTGGATCAAGGCCTCCGGCACCTGGCTGAAGGACGCGCTAGCCGATGACATCATGGTGCCGGTGGCGATGGCGCCGCTGCTTAGGGCTGTCGAGCAGCGCGACCGCGCTGCCGACCAGCCGCAGGGTTTCACCATTGCGGCACTCAACCCGCGCGGCCTGCGTCCGTCGATCGAGACCACGGTGCACGCCTTGATGCCGCAGCGCGTGGTTCTTCATGTCCACTGCGTCGACACCATCTCGCTCGCCGTGCAGGCCGATGGTGAGGCCGAGGTAGCCAGGCGGCTCGATGGCATCGAATGGGCCTATGTGCCCTATTTCCGGCCAGGCCTGCCGCTTGCCCGCGGCATTGCCGAGAAACTGCGGCCTGATGTCGATGTGCTGATCCTTGGCAATCACGGGCTGGTCGTCGCCGCCGAAACCGTCGCTGGGGCGGAGCGTCTGCTGAAGCGCGTCAGATCGCTGCTGGCCCGGCCGGCGCGCGCGACTGCCGCGCCCGACCTTGCCGCGCTGACGGCGCTTGCCGGCAACAGCGGTTACAGATTGCCGACCGATGTCGAAGCGCATGCGGTCGCACTCGACCCGGAGAGCCGCCGTATTGCGCAGGCCGGCAGCCTCTATCCGGACCACGTCATCTTCCTCGGCCAGGGTTCGGTCGCGGCAAGGCCCGGCGAGACCGTGGCCGATGTCATCGCACGACTGGGAATGCCGCCGGCTGCGATCCTGTTTCCCGGCACTGGCGTGCTGATGCGCGGTGACGCCAGCGCCGGCGCCGATGCCATGCAGCGCTGCCTTGCGGACGTGGCGGCCCGCATCGACATCGCGGCACGGCTGAACTATCTCACCGCCGCAGAGAATGACGAACTGCTCAACTGGGACGCCGAGCAGTATCGCCAGAAGCTTAACGCGGCTGGCGGCTAGCAAGGACAGACCTATGCTGCCACTCGTCATCGGCATCGACATCGGCACATCAGGTGCGCGCGCTGTCGCCATGCGTCCGGATTTCTCCATAGCCGGGTATTCCGCTGTTCCGCTCGATCGATTTGGTCGCGGTGGCCGCGCCCCAACGGCATGGTGGCAAGCGGTCGAGGCGGCGCTGACGGACCTGCTTTCCCGCATCGACCGCGCGGCGGTCCGCGCCATCGCCGTCGACGGCACATCAGGCACGCTGCTGCCGGTCGACGCCGCCGGGCGGCCGTTGGCCCAGCCGCTGATGTACAACGACAAGGTCGTCGACGGCGACATCCTGGCCGCGATCGCCCGCGAGGCGCCGGCTGCAAGTGCTGCGCATGGAGCGACGTCCGGCCTCGCCAAGGCCCTGCGCTTCCAGCACCTGCCGGGCATTGCGGCGGTGCTGCACCAGGCCGACTGGATCGCCGGAAACTTCTCCGGCCGCTTCGACGTCAGCGACGAGAACAATGCCCTAAAGACAGGCTATGATGTCGAGGCCCGCCGCTGGCCGGCCTGGATCGAGGCGGTCGGAATGCGCATGGAGTTGCTGCCGCGCATCGTCGAGCCGGGCGATGTCACCGGCGCCCTCACCGCTGCCGCTGTGGAGTTGTTCGGCTTGCCGCGCGACGTGGCCGTTGTCGCCGGCACAACGGATGGCTGCGCCTCGTTCCTGGCGACCGGTGCTGCGACCATCGGCGACGGCGTCACGGCGCTCGGATCCTCGCTGACCATCAAAATCCTGTCCGACCGGCCGATCTCGGCGCCGCGCTTTGGCATCTACAGTCATCGACTCGGCAACGCCTGGCTGGCGGGCGGTGCTTCGAATTCCGGCGGCAAGGTGCTGGCCCAGCATTTTTCGCTCGCGCGCATCATCGAACTCAGCGCGGCAATCGACGCCACAACCGCGACCGGCCTCGACTACTACCCGCTCAGCACATCGGGTGAACGCTTCCCGATCGCCGATCCGGCGCTGCCGCCACGCCTCACGCCCCGGCCAGCGGATGACGCGAACTATCTGAAAGCGATGTTCGAAGGCATCGCCGCGATCGAAGCGCTCGGCTACAGCAGGCTTGCCGAACTTGGCGCGCCTGCGCTGACATCGGTCAGGAGCGTCGGTGGCGGCGCTGCAAATCCGGCCTGGACGGCAATCCGGCGGCGCAAGCTTGGCGTCGATTTCCTGCCCGCGCTTTCCGACGAGGCCGCCGCCGGCGCGGCGCGGCTGGCGCTGCAGGGTGCGAGCGAGGCAGGGCTCCTATGAGCACGAAAAACGTCGAACGTCTCGACGGCATCGGCCCGCTGGCGGAGCGCTACCAGGTTTTCCTGCTCGACCAGTTCGGCGTTCTGCATGACGGCCAGCAGCCCTATCCGGGCGCGGTGGCGGCCCTGTCGGCGCTGAAGCGCGCCGGCAAGACCGTCGTGCTGATTTCCAATTCCGGCAAGCGAGCGCGGCCCAATGAAAGCCGGCTCATGAAACTTGGCTTCGAACCGGGAAGCTGGGATCATTTCGTCTCCTCCGGCGAGGTGGCGTGGCGATCCTTTAATGACATGGCGGCATCGGGGAAGCTGCGCCCAGGGACAAAATGCCTGCTGATCAGCCGCGACAACGACCGCACCGCGATCGAAGGCCTGCCCTTCGTGCTGACGGAGGCCGGTGAAGACGCCGAACTGGTGCTGATTTCGGCAAGCGAGGGTGACCGCTACGACCTCGACCATTACCGCAGGTTGCTTGCACCGGCAGCGGCGCGACAGGTGCCGTCCTTCTGCACCAATCCCGACAGGATCATGTTGACGGCTGTTGGCCCCCGCTTCGGCGCCGGCGAGATCGCCGATCTCTACGAAAGCCTTGGCGGCAGCGTCACCCGCATCGGCAAGCCCTACAAGGCGATTTTCGACGCGGCCCTGGCGCTGGTCGGCGAGCCGGAGCGGAGCACAGTGGTCTGCGTCGGCGACAGCGTCGAGCACGACATATCAGGGGGAAACAGCGCCGGCATCGCCACGGCGCTGGTGCTGAGTGGAATATTGGCGGACACGCCAAATCTTGCCGCTGTTTTCAACGAACAGCAGGCATGGCCGGATTACATCACGGACAGCTTCAGCTTCCGCTGACCGCTTCCAGCATGCGCCGCGCGCTTTCCTCGTCGGTGATCAGGATGGTCGGAGCGATGAGGGTCATGGCGCCGAGCAGCGCCTCGGTCTTCTCCTCCCCACCGGAGGTGAGGATGCGGATCGGCGCCTTGCGCAGACGGTCGACATCCACCGACATCACGTGGCTGTTGACGGGATGGTCGACCAGATCGCCGTTGCGGTCGAAGAAATGGAACAGAAGGTCGCCGACGGCGCCACGCGCAAGCAGGGCCTCGCGATCCGCTTCCCTGAGAAAGCCGCCGCGAGAGAAGGTGGTGGCCGACGCGATGCCGCCGACGCTCAGCAGAACGGCATCGAGCACGTTGGCCATTTCAAAAACCTCCTGCAGGCCGCAGCGCTCAACCAGCGCGATCTTGGTCTCGACGCTGTCGACGACGGCCGGCGTCGGGATCAGGTAACCGTCGCCCTGGAAGATTTGGGCGAAGCGCCAGGCGAACTCGGCCGGGTTGTATCGGCGCACGACGCCGACACCGCCAAGCAGCGAAATCACCTTGAAGTCGGTGAGCGACTTGGCGCTGATGAAGGGCAGGCTCGAGAACAGCGTCTGCCCCCAGCCGACGCCGACCCGCATGCCGGACTTCATCGTGTCCGATAGGAAACTGCCGGTCTTGGCGCTGATCGCTGGTATCGGATCGGCATTGGGCGCGGAAAGCGGCGCCACCAGCGCCTGCTGCAGCCCGAACGTCTTCTCCAGCGCACGCTCAAGCCGCACGATTTCCGACAATTCGCTCTCGATGGTGATCTTCACTTCGTTGCGCGCCCGGGCGTCCGCCAGCATGCGCACGATGGTGACGCGGCCGACGCCGAGCACGTCGGCGATCTCGTTCTGCGTCATCTGTTCGACGAAATACATCCAGGCGGCGCGGATCCTGAGGCGATCCGTCCGGCTTTCGCTGGCGACCTGCTCGGTTGCCTCGCCGCCGCCTCGACGGTCTTCGCTTTCGCCCTGTCGTCGTCTGCCCACGCCTGTCTCTCCCCCTGCGGTGACGGACGAGCGCGCCGCCGCCGATTCTGCATGCTGGTCTAGTATCGCCTATTGATCTACCAATCGATAGGAACAATGTAGAGGTGGTGGCCGCTCCTGTTGGCGGCCATCCGCAGCAAATTTCAAGGCGATCCGCAATGCTCCGACAAATCTCCGAAGATGTCCGCGTCAATCTGAAGGACCGGCTGCGGGAAGTCCGCGAAATCATCCGCCAGAGCCGCCATGACGGCGGCGGCGACGCCAGCATCCTGCGCGAAGCAACCAGCCATCTGCCGGCGTTTCCGGGCAAGGGCATCGAAGGCCTGCTCAGCCATGCTGCGAGTGCCGTCGACGAAGCGCTATCGATCGCTGAATCGCTCATCCCGCATGAGCGCCCGATCAAGGTGGACGGCACAACGGTAAAGGGTCTCGGCACCTATTTCCCGGTCGGCGACGAGGATCGCCAGTTGAGTGCGGAGCGCTTGTTCCGGCGCGATATGTATTATCTGACCAAGGCAGTGCTTGCCGGCCTGAATATCGACAATGCCCGCATCCACGAAGCCGATTTCGCCGCCGTCCATGCCACGATGCGCAAGCGGCATGGCGATCTCCTGGCCGCCTTGGCCGCGCCAGGTGCCGGACTGCAGGCTATCGCGGCGACCTGTTCGGCGCTGCTGGTCGAGTGCCTCCACCAACGTCCCGT
Source organism: Mesorhizobium sp. (assembly GCA_004017275.1). GTDB lineage: Bacteria > Pseudomonadota > Alphaproteobacteria > Rhizobiales > Rhizobiaceae > Mesorhizobium. The sequence continues at coordinate 153,285 of SAKE01000015.1, forward strand.
TCGCTTTGCCGAAACCGTGCCGGAAACGCCTCCGGTGCTGGACGGCCGGGCGCTCGACATCAGCTGCCTGGCGCCGCTCGCTTTGGCATGCGGCCTGGCGACCACCGGCAGCGACGGCGCACCGGAGCCCGATATGCTGGAGATCGCGATCCTGGCGGCCGAAATCCGTCACGATCGCATCATCGAGGCCTGCGCCAAGGCCAGCCCGATCAATGAATTGACGCCCGTTTTCGCCACTTTGCTTGCGCATCTGCCGTAATTGTCGGGACCCCGGCTAGCCCTCAGCGGCCATCGCCATGATCGCTTTCTTGGCGCGCTGGATCGAAGCCGGGCTCATCGAGAGTTCGGTCAGCCCCATCTTCACGAAAGTCGCAATAAGGTCCGGCCGGCCAGCGGCCTCACCGCACATACCGACCATGATGCCGGCGGCGACGCCGGCTTTTGCCGTCATTTCGATCGCCGACATGACGGCCGGATTGGTGACGTCGTTGAGCTTGGCCACGGTCGGATTGAGCCGGTCGGCAGCCATGATGTACTGGGTCAGATCATTGGTGCCGATCGAGAAGAAAGCAACCTCCTTGGCCAGCGCCGGGGCAATCAGCACGGCGGCCGGGGTTTCGATCATCACGCCGAGATCGAACGCCGCATGCGGCACGCCTTCGGCTTTCAGTTCGGCGGTACATTCGGCGACCAGAACCCGCGTCTGCCTGACCTCTGATATGTCGGACACCATCGGCAGCATCACCTTGATGTTGCCGTGCACGGCGGCCCGCAGCAGCGCTCGCAGCTGACGCTTGAAGATGTCGGGCCGGTCGAGGCACATGCGAATGCCGCGCCAGCCGAGGAAGGGGTTCTCCTCGTCGGGAAATTCGATGCCGGCAATCGGCTTGTCGCCGCCGATGTCGAGCGTGCGCACGATGACAGGATAAGGCGCAAAAGCCTTTGCCAGCGCCGCATAGGTCTCCGCCTGCATATCTTCCGAGGGCAGATGCATATGGCGCATGAACAGAAGCTCGGTGCGGAACAGGCCGATACCCATGGCGCCGGCCTCCTGCGCCGCCTCGATCTCCTCCAGCGAGCCGATATTGGCCGCGACCTCGATGATCCTGCCGTCGGCGAGTTTTGGCGTCACTGTCTTGAAGACGGTCAAGCCGGCGCGCTCCCTGGCCGCCACTTCGACGCGTCCAGCAAAATCGGCACGGGTCGCCGCGTCGGGGTCGATGATGACATGGCCGCCATTGCCGTCGAGTGCGACTTCTCGCGCGGTGCGCAAGGCATTGACCTGGCCGCCAAGGCCGAGCACCGCCGGAATGCCGTGCGAGCGGGCAATGATGGCGATATGCGAGGTGGCGCCGCCATGGCCGCACACCACACCGCCGATGCGCTTCAGCGGCGCGCGTGCCAGGTCCCAGGCGCCGATGTCGTCGGCAATCAGGATGGCCCCTTCGGGGATGTTTTCGAGGCTGACGTCATCCTGCCCAAGCAGCACCAGGCAGATCTGCCGCCCCACCGCATGAACATCGTCCGCCCGCGCGTTGAGATAGTGGTCGTCGACGGCGCTGAAATCGGCGGCGATGGTGGAGGCTGCGGTGATGACGGCCGAAATCGCATCGTTGCCGCCCTTGATCAAGGTCTCGGCTTCGCTGGTCAGGCTGTGGTCGGCGGCGATATCCCGGAGCGCGGCGACGATGCCGCGGTCTCCGGCAGACAGGCTGTCCTGCGCCAACGCATGATCCATGCGGGCCTGGACCGCGCTGACAGCCGTGCGGAACCTGTCGATCTCGCCTTCTATCTCCTCGGCCCGCAACACGCGGCCCTGGCCGGCGATATCGGGTGGAAAATGCGCAAAGGCCGGGCCAATGGCGAACCCTTCGCTGGCGGCGACGCCGCGCAAGCCGGTTGCTGCTCCAGGTCCCGCCGGCGCGGATTCGGCTGCGGATACAACCACCGCCTTCGGCCCGGCATCGCCTGACGGCTGGGAATCCTCGTCATCAAGGCCAGCCTTTGGATTTTCGAGATAGCCGATCAGCGCCTCGATCGCCTCGATAGCGTCGGCGCCGTTGGCCCGCACTGTGACTTCCTGGTTCTCCTTGACCGCCAGCAGCATCAGCTTGACCGAACTCTTGGCGCTGACCGCCTTGCCGTCCTTGATCAGTTCGACATCGGATTCGAAACCCTTGGCGAGCTTCACGAACCGCGTCGCGGGACGGGCGTGCAAACCTTCATGCACTCTGACGATGGTCGAGCGTTCCATTGCAAATACTCTGGTTTGAGCGCCATTCCCAACATAGGCCGTGGCGCGAATGCTGTCAGGCGGCGATGGTGATGATCGCGCCCGTTTTCAGGGCAGCCACCAGTGCTTGCGGGTCGACTTGCGATGCGCAGATTTCGCCCGGCCTCTCGGCCTCCGTGGCGCCGTTGAATGAGATGACGACATGGCCCATTTCCAGCACCTTGCTCCAGGCGCTGGAGCCGACCGCCGTAATAACAGCGACAACCGGGCCGAGGGTGATCGAAGCGCCCTTGGCGGGCGCTCCGTCACTCGGTCCCTGCTCCGTCTTGTGGAGCACGGAAACCTCGGCAAGCTCTGGCGGCGAGCCATCTTCAAACAGGATGACCACGCCCCCTTCGGCAAGGTCCGCCACTTCGGGTCCGATGGCAGTGACCCGTGTTCTCAGAAGAACCGTCATATGGCGAACCTCATTTTCCAATTGTCTTAGAACACGATCAGGCTGACGACCCAGGCGATCAGCACCGAGACCGGCCCCATGATCTGGCGGCTGATGAGCACCGCCGGAACGCCGATTTCGATTGTCTTCGGCTTGGCTTCACCGAGCGCCAGACCAACGGGAACGAAGTCGCAGCCCACCTGGGTATTGTAGGCGAACAGCGCCGGCAGTGCCATCGCCGGCGAAATCGTGCCATTGGCGATCTGCGGGCCGATGATGGCGACGCCGATAACCTGCGCGATGACAGCGCCTGGCCCGAGGATGGGCGACAGGAACGGCAGGCCGCAGATAGCGGAGATGATCAGCAGGCCAACGATGTTGTTGGCCAGCGGACCCATTGGCTGCGCCAGCACATCGCCGATGCCGGTGTAGAGGATCAGACCGATGAGCATGGTCACGAAGGCCATGAACGGCAGCACGTTGCGGATGACCTGATCGATGGTGCGGCGGCCGGCATTGAAGAAGATGCCGACAATACGCCCCATGACGCGGCCGATCGTGCTGATGAGGCCGATCAGCCCACCTTCGCTCGGCAGCGGCTGTGGTGCCGCGGCCGCATTGTTGTTACTCGAACTCATCGCTGCTGCTCCCCCTGCAGTCGTGATCGTTTCGGATCCGTCCGCCATCGTGATATTGGCCGGCTTCACGCCCGAAACGTAGATGTCCTCGGTGATGAACTGGGCCAGCGGCCCGGACTGCCCGACCGGCGTCAGATTGACGGTCGGGATGCGCTTGCGCGGATAGACGCCGCATCGTGCGGTGCCGCCGCAATCGACGACGACAACCGCCATCTCGCTTTCGATCGGCGGTGCCCTGAAGCCGTCGACGGCTTCGGCACCGGTCATGTCGGCGATGAGCTGCGCCACCGGATGAATGCCACCACCGGTGACGGAAACAACCTTGCTGCGCTGTTCGGTCGGCTCGATGACGAGCGGGCCACCCCAGCCGGTTTTGCCCTGGGAGATCCTTACGGCTTTGTATGTCTTGGCCATGATATCCTCCCCGCCCTTACAGCTCGACGCCCTGGCGGCGTGCCATGATGGCGGTGATGCGTTCGGTCAGCATGCCCTTGAGCAGGATGACGACGAGACCGACAATGGCGTACCAGATCGCCACCTTGACGTGATAACCGGCAACGACGACGCCCTTCTTCTCCAGCTCCAGCAGCGCGACGAGAATACCGCCCCAGACGAAATACTCGCCGGGATTGATGTGCGGGAACAGGCCGAGCGGCGGGTGCACATAGGACACGGCCGCGTCATAGAAGGCCGGCTTGTGCTTTTCTTCCAGGAACGATCCGAACGTATAGGCCATCGGATTGGTGAGGAAGAACACCGCCAGCAGCGGCAACAGCGTATAACGCGTCAGCGCGATCCGGCCGGCACCACGCGCCAGGCCATGCACGCGCTCTTCACCGACCAGTTCAGTGACGGCGTAGAAGGCCGTCATCAGCACCACCAGTGTCGGAATGATGCCGGTGACGAAGCCAGCGAAGACCTCGCCGCCCTTCTGGAAGATGCCGATGAAGTACTTGCCGATGGCGGTCAGCCAGCCGAGCTGCTCTTCCTGCTGGACGTCCTTCAGCTTTTCCTTGAACTGATCGACGGTGATCGGTCCGCTGTCCGCCTGTGCGAGGACAACGAGATGGTCAGAGGCATGCTCGACGGCGAGCTTGCCATGCAATGCAGCATCCGAAACCATGGCACCTGCGACATGCAGATTGTGCACGGCCATGTCGGCATGCTGCGCCAACAACGAAAATACAGACATTTCTCCTCCTTATGCCGCCCGCCGGTTGATCCCAGTCGGTGCGCGGCGTCCTCTCGTCCTCTAAGCCCTTGCTATGTTCAAGCCGGACAGACCCGGCTTCCTTCCCGGCTCCGACCGTGTTTTGTCGATCTGTTCGATCGCCCGCTTCACGGCCTCGGCCACACCGGGTTCCCCCTCCCCCATGATTGCAGGGTTGGACCGGAGTCGATCGAGGGGAACGCCCTCGAACTCTTCATGTCTCTTGAATTTGGTGAACACGGAACGGCCGCTCATCACCATCAGGCGGCGCACGACCAGATCGGGCGTCACCACGACGAGCGCGATGGTGCCCTTGGCCAAACGGCCGCGAAAATTGCCGGCTCCGACAAAGCCATCCTTGTACTGGTCGGTGACGCCCCGGAACACATCCGAATAATGCCGCATCTGCAACCAGACGCCGAGCGACTGCAACGCCCACACGATAACCAGCAGAAGCAGTCCCCACTGCCAAATCGCCATTCGGTTCTCCTCCCGAAGCTTCAGTTGGACCGCACCTTGGACTGACGCGAGCCAACAGCAAAGTGAGAACATTTGTTTCCGAGAATGTCAATATGTATGATATTGACCATCACTGCCGTCATCCACAGGGACGCTGACAGATTTCAGCGGCGGCGCCGTTGTGCTAGCCTGGCCGGGAAACAGGATAAGAGGAACATGGAGCTGCCCTTCAGGGACGAACTGGCCTTGATGCCCGACCTTCGCCATCGGTTGCGGCAGTTGCGCTGGTTCCGCGCTACCTTTCGCGGCAGCGCCAAGGTGGTCTCGGACACATTCGGCGTGCGCTTCGAGATCGACGAGGCGAAGCTCACCAGGGCCTTTCTCGACTGGGTCGAGGTCATGGAGGCGCAAAAGCGCTTCGCCGCGATCGACCGCGCCGACTTCATCGTCTTTGCCGCCGGCCTGGTGCTGCGCGAGCTGATCAAACAGGCGCCGGCAAGGGAAATGTCCGGCCTCACTCAGCTGATCGAGACGGATGCGAATGCCGGTACGCTGGAAATCGTCCGTTTCTGGCCAGAGGGTTTCCTCTACACCAACTACTGCGTCTCGGTGATTTCGGCGATCCATGAACAGGAATTCGGCACGGCACCCAGCATCGACAAATGCGCCGATGATTTGCGCACATGGTGGTCCTATCGCGAGAATGTGACCGAGATGCCGGCCTATGCCGTGGCCTTCCTCGACCGCTTCCTCGGCGCCGAACCGAACTGGATAACGCCGGATCGCGCTCAGTCCCGGCAAGCCATGCAAAGGGCGCTCGGGTCCACGCGCGCGAGCGACGCATTGCGCCAGCTTTGAGCCCGCCGGCTTTTGCGCGCCAACACCCCGCTATTGAACATTTGATTTTTTGACGATAGCGATGTGCGAAATTGACTCGGAGGCAAGCGCATGGCGCGATCAAGGCCCATCATTTTCGATTGCGACGGCGTTCTTGTCGACAGCGAGCCGCTGGCCGCCCGCGCCTATGAGCGCGTCTATGAAAAGCACGGCATGCCCGGCGTCAACACCAGCATCATCGCCCAATGCATCGGCATGAAGCAGTCCGACATCATCACCAAGATCAGGGACTTGACCGGCCACCAGTTTCCGCCGGCGGCAGACAGCGACATCTGGGCCGAGACCAAGGTGCTGTTCTCCGAGGAATTGAAGCCGACATCGGGAATCCTCGCATTTCTGCAGACGCTTGCCGGCGACCGCTGCGTTGCCTCGTCATCCTCCGTCGAGCGCATAAACCACAGCCTGGCCGTGACCGGGCTGTCGCGATTCTTCGGCGATGCGATCTACAGCTCCTCGATGGTCAAGAACGGCAAGCCGGCGCCGGACATCTTCCTGTTCGCCGCCGAGAAAATGGACGCCAATCCGGCGGACTGCATCGTCATCGAGGATTCACCCTTCGGTATCGAGGGCGCGGTTGCTGCCGGCATGACGGCGATAGGCTACACAGGCGGCGGCCACACCTATACCGAGCATGGCGCGCGGCTGATAGTGGCCGGTGCGGATTTCGTGTGCGCCGACTGGCATGACGTTAGCCGGCAATTGGCCGGGCTCGGTGTCCCCGCCTAGGCTCTTAGCGAACAGGCAGTCCAAGGCGGACCCATTGGTCGGGCGGGATCACCGGCCCGACACGGAAATTGAAGGACAACACCCTCGTCGCATCGGTGTCGACTTCGCACCGGAAACCCAGATGGTACCATGTGGTGGTGGTGCGGAAAGCCACATCCGGGGCGTCGAGGATATTGCCGGCCTTCAGCGGAACACTGGGGATCAACTCAGGAAAGTAGGAAGCGTCCAGCAATTGCTGCTGCAATGCGCTGGCGCAAAGTTTGGCAGCCCGCTTGCCGCGAGGCACACCGGCCATCGAGGTTGTGGCCAATGCATCGCCGGTAGCGCCCTGCGAGTAAAGCTTGCGGACACCCGGGAGGCCCGAATATAGCCGCGATTTAGCAACAGCCACGTCCGTCGAGCTTGGATTCCCGGCGCTCCCGCTTCCGGATTTAGACGCCTTTGAAGGGTCAGGGTTCGGTGCATTTGCGGGTTTAGGCTTCGGCGCTTCTGCTGACATCGGAAGTTCGATCTCGCCTTCGCCGGCAGCCAATGGCGTTGGTGACGCTTCCGGCTCTTGTTTGTCGGCGTCGTGCGCTTCCGGCTTTTGTTTGTCTGCCTGCTGTTTATCCATCTCCTCGGTTGAAGTTGCCTGCTTCTCCGCATCCGGTGTGAGCTCGGCCGATTTGTTCTCTTCAGGCTTCGGCACGACAGGCGGCTTCGACGCGTCATCCTTGGTCGGCGACGGCGAACTGTCCTGAGCGCTGGCCCCATCCAGGGATTTCCTCGGGCCGGCGTCCTTCTCGCCGAACTGAAAAACAGGCTTCAGGACTTCGATTGGCGGAGATTTCTGAGCCTGCTTTTCCGGCGGAGGTGGTTTTTCAACTTTCTGCTCGGGCGGTTTTTCAACCTTCGGTTCCGGCGGCTTTTCGGCTTTCTTTGGCGGCGGTGCAGGAGCAGGTTTCGGTTTCGGCTGATCGGGCGGAGGCACGAGCGCGACATTGACAGGCTGCTCCTCCTGCGGCTGCTGGGGAGGCACCGGCAGGCCATAGACCAGGAACGCCGCGATGAGCGCATGCAGGACCAGCGATGCGGGCAAAGCCCACAGCAGATGCCGCCGCCGTTCTCCTGTCTCGCTCTTCATACTGATCGATGTGGAATGAAATAGCGGCGGCTTCAAGCATAGGTAGTGGATTGGCTTAACTTAAAACCGCTGACAGGTCGCTGATTTGGATGACTACCCGCAGGGCGGTCGCGCCACCGAGGCGCTCGCGCGACTGGATCCTGTCCCCGCCGCCTGGATCAGCCAGCCGGACCTTATCCGCAGGCGCGCCTGCGTTCCGCTCCCCAGCACGACCGGATCGGGCTGTTCGAAATGCAAGGTGAGGTCGGGGCCGGCGGCAGGCTGGTGGATGACAGCGAGCATGCCCGGCGCAGGCGACAGCCTCACGCGAAATGCTCTCACGGAACAACAATATGGGCCTGCGGAACCAGTGTTCCACGAGCCTTGTAACCGGCCTTGGGCTGGCTGCGATCCTTCGGGGGCACTCGAACTTTGGCGCCTCGACCAGCCCTACACCAGCATGCCCATCGGGTTCTCGATCAGCCGCTTGAAGGCGACGAGCAGTTCGGCGCCCAGCGCACCGTCGACGGCGCGATGGTCGGTCGACAGCGTCACCGACATCACGGTGGCGATTTTGATCTCGCCATTCTTGACCACGGCCCGCTGCTCGCCGGCGCCAACCGCCAGGATGGTGGCATGTGGCGGGTTGATGACGGCGGCAAAATCCTTGATGCCGAACATGCCGAGATTGGACACCGCCGTGGTGCCGCCCTGATACTCTTCCGGCTTCAGCTTGCGGCTGCGGGCGCGGCTGGCCAGATCCTTCATCTCGTTGGAGATGGTGGACAGTGTCTTTTCGTCGGCATGCCGAATGATCGGCGTGATCAGCCCGCCAGGAATCGACACGGCAACGCCGACATCGGCATGCTTGTGCTTGACCATGGCGCTTTCGGTCCATGAGGCATTGGCATCCGGCACCGCCTTCAGCGCCATCGCCATCGCCTTGATGACCATGTCGTTGACCGACAGCTTGTAGGCCGGCGCATCACCCTTGTCGGTCTTTTTCACCGGGGCTGCGGCATTGATCTGCGTGCGCAGCGCCAACAGCGCATCGAGCTCGCAGTCGAGCGTCA
>SAKE01000128.1 GCA_004017275.1 Mesorhizobium sp.
GCATACTACTTAGATAATAGTAATTCATGTACACATCCCGTAGGCAAGGAACGATATTATTAGAAAGCCAAGCCAGTGCAGAGAGATAAAGTATAGTTACATAAAGAAGAGGAACCTGTTGCCAGAGGAGGCTATGAAATAGTTGCCAGTGATTGCTTTGGCAAGCTAACTGAAGGATCGAGGATAAAACCTCTTGTCAATACAGACAATTTTAATAGAAAAGTCAGCGAGTGGAATAAATGGAACGAGTATAAGGGCTAGTTAGTAGGTGAGTTTTATAAGTGTGAAAATTTTAGTAAGCAGTAGTTAAGCTCTCAAGCGAGTCAGTCGTTAGTTTAGTTGACAATCCTGTCCAGTAAGGGAAGTAAGTAGAGTCAATAGAGTTGAGTAAGTCCTTGTT
>SAKE01000129.1 GCA_004017275.1 Mesorhizobium sp.
GCTGGTCTTCGGCGACGCTCGCGTTGCGCTCTGCCATGCCGCGCTGAAGCGTGACCGCGCATTCAACCGCATCTACGACGCTGCCGAACTCCGCCAGCAGGCCGTCCCCCATTAGCTTGAAGATTCGCCCATGTCGCGTCGCGATCTCCGGCTCGAACAGCTCTTTGCGGCCACGTTTCAGCCGGTCGAAGGTGCCGGCCTCATCCGCCTCCATGAGCGCCGAGTACCCGACGACATCGATGGCAAGGATGGCAGCGAGCTTCCGCTCCATGTTGAGCCTCAGTCAAGATTCGCGACACGTAAGCCGCAGGCCCGAGGCAGGTAGGGACCGGCGCTTCCAGCGTGCCCTCACCAGCCTATGATACCACAGATCACGCTTCTCAAGGCTATGACTC
>SAKE01000130.1 GCA_004017275.1 Mesorhizobium sp.
CTTCGGTCAAGCCGTCGACAAAGGTATCCTGCTCCGGATCATTGCTCATGTTGGTAAAAGGCAAGACCGCGATCGAGGGCCTGTCGGGCAGTTCCAGCGATGCCAGTCGCCCTACCGGAGCCGCTCTCGGAAGCTGCAGGTTCACGCGATAGCAGTATATCGGCTCGGCTATGTTCTTCACCCGCTGCTCGCCCATGGGCTCGAACGCAAACGCTAGCTTCTGCCTGACCTCCTTGGACACCTTCTCCGAAACGCAGATGCCACCGGGCTCGGCGAGTTGTTGGAGGCGCGACGCCACATTCACGCCCTCGCCATAGCGATCGTCGTCTTCGACGATCACTTCTCCAAGGTTGA
>SAKE01000131.1 GCA_004017275.1 Mesorhizobium sp.
CCTCCGGCTCCTCGATGCCGTGGGAAGCGCCGCTGCAATCGATCCTCGAATCCATCGAGGGGCCGGTCGCGAAGATCATCGCGGTGATCATCATCATCGTCACCGGCCTGACACTCGCCTTCGGCGACACCTCGGGCGGCTTCCGCCGCCTGATCCAGATCGTCTTCGGCCTATCGATCGCGTTCGCCGCATCGAGCTTCTTCCTGTCGTTCTTCTCTTTCGGCGGCGGAGCGCTCGTCTAATGGCGAGCCTGATCGAAAGTGGCGGCGACGTGCCGGGCTACACCGTCCCGGTCCACCGGGCACTCACCGAGCACATCCTGCTC
>SAKE01000132.1 GCA_004017275.1 Mesorhizobium sp.
CGACCGGCTTCGAGATCGACTGGAACAAGGTCATCTTCAAGATGCTGCATCTCAAGGGTATCTATGGCCGCGAGATGTTCGAGACCTGGTACAAGATGATCGCGCTGGTGCAGGGCCCGCTCGATGTTTCCGGGCTGATCACCCACCGGATCGGCATCGACGACTACATTTCCGGTTTCGAGGCGATGAAGAGCGGCAATTCCGGCAAGGTGGTGATGGACTGGTAGGTTGCCAGCCAGGCACCTTTCCAGAAACGTCGGCGGGACAGCACCCCCCTCTGTCCTGCCGGACATCTCCCCCGCAAGGGGGGAGATCGGATGTC
>SAKE01000133.1 GCA_004017275.1 Mesorhizobium sp.
TTGTAGGCGTGATCTCTTCCCGAATTCCCGACCACATCTTTATCGGTAAGGTGGTGGTATCCGGCCCGCTCACGAAGAGTGACAGCACCAACTCATCGGCAGATCCGTTGCGGAAATTGAAGCTGGAAACCTGCAAGCCATGCCCATGAAATTTCGCCCGCACAGCAAGTACCTGCCCCTTCCTAGCTCAGGAGAATCGCGGCGTCATCTTCGGCATATCGCCTGCCCCGTCGAGAGAGAGCAGCCAGAAGAGGCCCAAGGCCTGCTGCTTCGAGGTTGCCTATTGCCGAGAGGATCTCGTCCTGCCACCGCGGGT
>SAKE01000134.1 GCA_004017275.1 Mesorhizobium sp.
CGACGGTGACGCCGTCCTTGGTGATGCGCGGGGCGCCGAACGACTTGTCGATGACGACGTTACGGCCCTTGGGACCGAGCGTGACCTTCACCGCGTCGGCAAGGATGTTGACGCCGCGCAGCATGCGCTCGCGGGCATCACGGGAGAATTTTACGTCTTTGGCAGCCATTTTTAGCTCCTGGCAAGGGCTTTGATTGAGCCCGGGAATTCAGTTGACGGAAAGGCCTGATATCAGCCGATGATGCCCATGATGTCGGATTCCTTCATGATCAGAAGGTCTTCGCCATT
>SAKE01000016.1 GCA_004017275.1 Mesorhizobium sp.
CCTCTCTCCCCGTTCTACGGGGAGAGATGTCCGGCAGGACAGTGAGGGGCAGCGCCGACGCGAGAGATGCCGGGGCGACGACGCGATAGGGATCCGCCCGCCCAAAGCCTCAGCTCTCGCCGTCGATCAGGCTCTCCAGCAGATCCAGCAACTGCTCGAGCTTCTCGTGGCCAAAGCGCTGTTCGATGTCGTCATAGATGACGCGACGCTCGGGCGACAGGGCGTCGATCAGGGCGGAACCGGCAGGCGCAATGGTCAGCACGACGCGACGGCCGTCGCCTTCGGCCTTGTTGCGGGTGATGAATTTGCGTCCCTCGAGCGCCTTGATGATGCGCGTCAGGCTGGGCGGCAAAACCGACGCGCGATCGGCAAGTTCGGTCGCCTCGACCGGGCCGGCTTCGCTCAGCACACGCAGCACGCGCCATTGCTGTTCGGTCACATCATGCGCCGCAAGCATCGGGCGAAACCGCGCCATCACCGCCTCGCGGGCATGGAGCAGCGCCATCGGCAGGGAACGACGAGTATTTTCAGGCAGCAAGAAAAAGAAACTCCCACGCTGGCTTGCGATCGAAAAACAAGCCTTTCCACGGCCGAATCCGCCCGCCAAGGCCCGTTCCTGCGTATCGTTGCGCCAAGCCCGATGCAAGGCTTGACTTCAGGGATGCCGCATGTAATTAACGCGTTAATTATAACAAAGCAATAGTCCAGGGAACGAGACGCCGTGCCTCACTTCTCCATCGAGTATTCGGCCAATCTCGATGCCAAGGTCGATATGGGCGAATTGTGCGCGCTGGTGTTGCGCACCGTGTTGGACACCGGGCTGTTCGAAACCGGCGCCGTGCGGGTGCGTGCCTTTCGCGCCGAGGCCTACGCGATGGCCGACAGCCTGCCGGAAAACGCGTTCCTCGACATGTCGTTTCGCATCGGCATTGGCCGCAGCCCTGACGAAAAGAAGCAGACCGGCGAGGCTGTCTTCACGGCGGTGAGCGAATATCTTGCCACGCCGTTCGAGACCCCGCATTTCGCCCTGTCACTCGAGATCCGGGAAATCGACCCGGTGCTGAGCTGGAAGAAGAACGCAATCCACCCGCGACTGCGCGGCAAGTGACGGAACCCGACATGTCCGACCTGCAAGGCAATCTGAACAAGGCCGAAGCCTATCTGGCCCGCTTCAAGCGCGACGGCGTGTTGAACCAGATCGGCGGCGAGGCGGTGCCGGCGCTCGATGGCGCGACGTTTGAAACGCTGTCGCCGGTCGACCTGAAGCCGCTGGCCAAGGTCGCGCGCGGCGGTGCTGCTGACATCGACCGCGCTGCCAGGGCGGCCAAGGCGGCGTTTCCGGCCTGGGCCGCCATGCCGGGCGAGGCGCGCAAGAAGCTGCTGCACAAAATAGCCGACGCGATCGAAGCGCGCGCCGAGGAGATCGCCTTTGTCGAATGCATGGACACCGGCCAAGCGCTGAAATTCATGGCCAAGGCGGCGTTGCGCGGTGCCGAGAATTTCCGCTTCTTCGCCGACCGCGCGCCCGAAGCGCGCGACGGCGAAACGCTGCGCACGACAGGCCAGGTCAACATCACCACCCGCGTACCGATCGGCCCGGTCGGCATCATCACGCCGTGGAACACGCCGTTCATGCTGTCGACCTGGAAGATCGCGCCGGCGCTGGCGGCCGGCTGCACCGTCGTTCATAAGCCGGCTGAATTCTCGCCGCTGACCGCCCGCCTGCTGATCGAGATCGCCGAGGAAGCGGGCCTGCCCAATGGTGTGTGGAACCTGGTCAACGGTCTTGGCGAAGACGCCGGCAAGGCGCTGACCGAACACCCCGACATCAAGGCGATCGGCTTTGTCGGTGAAAGCCGCACCGGCTCGATGATTATGCGGCAGGGCGCCGACACGCTGAAGCGCGTGCATTTCGAGCTTGGCGGCAAGAACCCGGTGATCGTCTTTGCCGACGCCGATCTCGAGCGCGCCGCCGACGCCGCCGTATTCATGATCTATTCGCTGAATGGCGAACGCTGCACCTCGTCGTCGCGGCTTCTGGTCGAAGCTTCGGTCTATGACGAATTCACCGATCTGGTGGCAGAGAGGGCAAAACGCATCAAGATCGGCCATCCGCTCGATCCGAAAACGGTGGTCGGCCCGCTGATCCATCCGGTGCACGAGGAAAAGGTGCTTTCCTATATCGAGGTCGGCAAATCGGAAGGTGCGGTGGTCGCCGCCGGCGGCGGCAAATTCGCCGGTCCGGGTGGCGGCTGCTATGTCAGCCCGACGCTGTTCGTCGGCGCCACCAACAGGATGCGTATTGCCCAGGAAGAGATTTTCGGGCCGGTGCTGACCGCCATTTCCTTCAAGGACGAGGCGGAAGCGCTGGCACTGGCCAACGACACACAATACGGCCTGACCGGCTATCTCTGGACCTCGGACGTCACCCGCGCCTTTCGCTTCACCGATGCGCTGGAGGCCGGCATGATCTGGGTCAACTCTGAGAACGTGCGGCATTTGCCGACCCCCTTCGGTGGCGTCAAGAATTCCGGCATTGGCCGCGACGGCGGCGACCATTCCTTCGATTTCTACATGGAGACGAAGAACGTCGCCTTCGCGACGACGGCGCACGCGATCCAGAAACTCGGCGGCTGACCGGAGGAAATCAGATGCCCTTGCCCAAGCCCAATCTCTACCCGGCCTTCAACATCGTGCGCCTCAGCCATGTCGAGCTGGCCGTCACCGACCTCGCCAAATCCCGCGCCTTCTATGTCGACACGCTCGGCCTGCAGGTTACCGACGAGACATCCGACACAATCTATCTGAGGGCACTGGAGGAGCGCGGGCACCATTGCATCGTGCTGAAGAAGGCCGGCGCCGCCGAGGCGCGCGATCTCGGCTTCAAGGTGTTCTCTGACGAGGATCTCGACAAGGCGGTGCATTTCTTTGAGGCAAAGGGCCTGCCGGTGGAGTGGGTCGAGCGGCCCTACCAGTCGCGCACCTTCCGCACGCGCGATCCGCACGGCATTCCGCTCGAATTCTATGCCCAAATGGAAAGGCTGCCGCCGATCCACCAGAAATACGCGCTCTACAAGGGCGTCAAGCCGCTGCGCATCGACCACTTCAACTGCTTCTCGCCCAATGTCGACGAGTCTGTCGCCTTCTACAACGAGCTCGGCTTCCGCGTCACCGAGTATACCGAGGATGCCAGCAGCGGAAAGCTGTGGGCGGCATGGACGCACCGCAAGGGCGGCGTCCACGACATCGCCTTCACCAACGGCATCGGGCCGCGCCTGCACCACGTCGCCTTCTGGGTGCCGACGCCGCTCAACATCATCGACCTGCTCGACCTGATGGCAACGACGGGCTATCTGCCGAACATCGAGCGCGGCCCCGGCCGGCACGGCATTTCCAACGCCTTCTTCCTCTATGTCAGAGACCCGGACAATCATCGCATCGAGATCTACTGTTCGGACTACCAGACGGTCGACCCGGACCTGGAGCCGATCAAATGGGACCTCAAGGACCCGCAGCGCCAGACGCTGTGGGGCGCGCCGGCGCCGAAAAGCTGGTTCGAGGAGGGTAGTGCGTTTGCCGGCGCCAAGGCGCGCCAGCCGGATCTGACGGCTTCGCCGATCATTGCGCCGTGAGTGGGATTTGAGTTGATGATAGCGTTCCGTCGCGCCCCCCTCTGTCCTGCCGGACATCTCCCCCTCAAGGGGGGAGATTGGCTGGCCCCACGGCTGGCGCCTTTTTTGCAGCGCTGGAAATTGGCGAAGGCGGAGATGACATCCAATCTCCCCCCAAGAGGGGGAGATGTCCGGCAGGACAGAGGGGGGTGCCGTAAAGCTCCGCCCCTGCAGACATCCAACACAAATGCCGGGGCCGCAGCATGAACCCCGTACGGCTTGCCACCTTCACCCTCGGCGACAAGAGGCGCTATGGCGCGATCGCGAGCAAGGGCGTCATCGACCTGTCAGCTCGTTACAGCCAATGGCCGACGCTGCGCGAAGTGATCGAGGCCGGCGCCTTGCGGCGCCTGGCGGAAGAAGCCGAGGCCTTCGCCCCGGACTTCCCGCTCGACGCCATCGCCTACCAAATCCCTATCCCGTCACCGGAAAAGATCATCTGCGTCGGCGTCAATTATCCGGACCGCAACGAAGAGTACAAGGACGGGCAGGCGGCGCCCTCCAACCCGTCGCTGTTCATCCGTTTTCCCCGCTCCTTCGTCGGCCATGGCGCGCCGCTGGTGCGGCCACCGGAATCACCGCAGCTCGACTATGAGGGCGAAATCGTCATCGTCATCGGCAAGGCGGGGCGGCGCATCGCCGAGGCCGACGCGCTCAGCCATATAGCGGCACTGTCGCTGTGCAACGAGGGCACCATCCGCGACTGGGTGCGGCATGCCAAGTTCAACGTCACGCAAGGCAAGAATTTCGACCGCAGCGGCTCGATCGGGCCATGGCTGGTGCCGTTCAGCGACGAGGCGCAGATCGCAGACATTGCGCTGACCACCCGCGTCAACGGCGCGCTGCGCCAACAGGACCGCACCGGCCGCATGATCTTCTCGTTCCGCAGGATTATCGCCTATGTCTCGACCTTCACCACACTTGTGCCGGGCGATATCATCGTCACCGGCACGCCGACGGGTGCCGGCGCGCGCTTTGAGCCGCCGATCTGGCTGAAGCCGGGCGATGTGATCGAGGTAGAGGCCGATGGTATCGGCTTGCTCCGAAACGGCGTCGTCGACGAGGCAGCGCAATGACCCCGGATCAAGTGGAAGACGCCGCGGCACGGCTGTTCGAGGCCGAACGTTCGCGCCGCCAGATCCGTCTGCTCAGCCTCGCTTTTCCCGATGCGACGATGGAGGATGCCTATCGCGTGCAGGCGGCACTGCTGACCCTAAAGATCGATGCCGGGCTGAAGCCGAAGGGCTGGAAGATCGGCCTGACCTCCAAGGCGATGCAATATGCGCTCGCCATCGACACGCCGGATTCGGGCGTGCTGTTCGACGACATGTTCTTCAATGACGGCGCGACGGTTCCGCCCAGTCGCTTCATCCAGCCGCGCGTCGAGGCCGAGATCGCGTTTGTCATGAAGGCGCCGCTGAAAGGCCCCGGCGTGACCATCTCCGACGTGCTCAACGCCACCGACTACATCACGCCGGCGTTGGAAATCCTCGACACCCGCATCGAGCGCGTCAATGCCGAGACGAAGAAGGTGCGCACCTTCTTCGATACGATTTCCGACAATGCCGCCAATGCCGGCATCGTCATCGGCGGCCGGCCGCAGCGGCCTGATGAGGCCGACATGCGCTGGATCGGCGCCATCGTCTCGCGCAATGCCGAGGTCGAGGAGACCGGGCTTGGCGCCGGCGTGCTCAACCATCCGGCGATGGGCATCGCCTGGCTGGCCGACAGGCTCGCCCGCTACGACATGTCGATCGCGGCGGGCGAGGTGGTGCTGTCAGGGTCGTTCGTGCGCCCGGTCGAGGCGCGGCCCGGCGACACGATCGTCGCCGATTTCGGCAGTTCGGGAACCGTCAGCATCCATTTCGCGAAGGGCTGACGAGCCCGTTCGTATCAAGGTGTTGCACGCCTCGCAGGTAGGCAATCACAACATCGGCTGCGATGGCCGACATGCGCTGGCCGACCTCCCTGGTGATGTCACCTTCGACGCGACTCTGCACCCAACCGAGAAAAGCAAAGCCCCGCAGCGCCGAGAACAGCGGCAATGTGGCGATGTCTTGCGCCGTGAGTGCCCGCTCCTGCCGATAGCCGTCGAGCAGGGCGGCTTCGATCAGCGGATAGATCGCCTCCTCGCGGTTCTGGTAAAGCGCGACGGCAAGGTCGTACATGTGCCAGCCATAGCCACAATCGTCGAAGTCGATGATGCGGATCGCGCCCTCGTGGACGAGCACATTCTCGCGCACCAGGTCGGCGTGGATGATGCCGAAATTGCGGGCGCTGCATTCGTGCTCCGACAATGCCTTGACGGCCTTTTCCCGCGCTTGGAAAACCAGTTCGCGACGGGCGCCGTCGAGGAAGGGCGAGGTCTCGAAACGGCCCCAGTTCGGGTTCGCGCCGAAGAAGCCGTCGAAATCCCAGGCGTGACGGGTGAAGCCGGCGGGCGGCGCCCAGGCTGACGTGACATTGTGCATGTGGGCGATGGTCCGCCCGATAGCGGTAAAGACCTGTCTTGCCTGCTCGGGCGTATAATCCAGCGGCACGCCGCGTGCGCCGACGGCGCGGCCTTCCAGCCAGCTCAGGCAATCGGCTTGCCGGGGCTGCACGGCCGTGCTGACGAGCACGTACAGCTCGCCGGCGGGTGTGGCGACCGGCGACGGCGTGGCGATGCCGGCGGATTTCAGAAAGCCCATCCATTGCAGTTCCGAGCGCAGCGCGGCATCCGTGTGATAGCCGAGCCTGTGAATGCGCATGGCAGCCGGCTGGCCATCGGGCAAGATGACGCGAAACACCGCGTTCTCGCGGTACTTCAGCAGCTCCGGCTCACCCTCATGAACGCCCCAATGGTCGAGCGCGCGCCGCGCAAGCGCCGTGACATAAGCTGCCGTCTCGGGCTCGGATTGCGTGGAAACAGCGCTCACGCCGACACTCCGCCGACTTCACCCAGCACGTCGTCGAGGACGCCGATCAAGAAATCGGCATTGGCGCGGGAAAACGGCATCGGCGGGCGGATCTTCAGCACATTGCCGTGGATGCCGGTCTTGCCCATCAGCACGCCGCGATGGCGCATGCGGTTGGCGACCTCATCGGCGATGTCGGGCGCCGGCTCGCGGGTCTTGCGGGCACGGACCAGCTCGGCGCCGAAGAACAGTCCGGCGCCCCTGACCTCGCCGATGCATTCGTGGCGATCGGCCAGCGGGCGCAGCAGACCGAGTGCATAAGCGCCGACATCATGTGCGTTGGCGAGAAGATTTTCCTGCTCGATAACGTCGAGGACAGCATTGGCCACCGCGCAGGAGACCGGGTTGCCGCCAAAGGTGTTGAAGTAGCGGAAAGCGTTGCGGAAGGTCGCCAATATATCGCTTGATGTGACCACAGCAGCGACCGGGTGGCCATTGCCCATCGGCTTGCCCATGGTGACGATGTCGGGAACGAAGCCGGCGCGCTGGTGACCCCAGAAATGGCTGCCGGTGCGGCCAAAGCCAGGCTGCACCTCATCGGCGATGACCAGGCCGCCGGCTTCGCGCACGGCACACATGGCATCGTCGAAAAATCCATTGGGAAGCGTCGGGAAGCCTTCATTGGCGAGCAGCGGGCACAAAATGATGCCGGACAGGCCGATGCCGTCCTGTTCCAGCGATGCGATGGCTTCACGCACGGCATCGCCAAAGGCCTTGCCGTTGGCCATCGCATCAGGGTGGCGAAAACTGTCGGGCGCCGGCACCAGCCTGACATTGCGGGCGCGGCCGCCGACCGGCGGCATGCGGGTGCTGAGCTGCGAAACCGCCGTGGTGTTGCCGTGATAGGTGGCGTCGGTGGCGATGACGCCCATGCGGCCGGTCGCGGCCTGCGCCATGCGCAGCGCGATGTCATTGGCCTCGCTGCCAGTGCAGGTCAGGATGGCGGTCGACAGGCTGGCATCGAAGGTCGCCGTCAATCGCTCGACATAGTCGAGAATGGCGGTGTGCAAATAGCGCGTGTGGGTGTTGAGCAAGCTTGCCTGCCGGCACAGGGCCTCGACCACATGCGGGTGGCAGTGGCCGACATGGGCGACATTGTTGTAGGCGTCGAGATATTTGCGGCCATCGGCATCGTAGAGCCAGACTCCTTTGCCGCGCACCAGATGCACGGGTTCGTCGTAGAACAATTGCGATTTCGCGCCGAGCAGACGGGAACGCCGGCTAACCAGCGCCCCCTCTGCGACTTTTTCGTGCGATTGACCCATGTGTGTATACAAACTCCGTTGTAACAGCCGACCCGTCAGACCTTCGACAGGCCTGCATCCAATGCTTCTCCGATCTTCGTCACATCGGCGGCGCTGATGATGAGCGGCGGCGACAGGATGACCGTGTTGCCGGACACGCGCAGCATGACGCCGGCTTCGTAGGCCGCCTCGGAAACCACGGCCATGATTTTCTTGTCGGCAGGCTTCTTGGTGGTCCGGTCCGAGACCAGCTCCAGCGCCGCCATCAGGCCCTTGTACCTGACATCGCCGACGATCGCATGCCTGGCCTTCAGCCCTTCCAACACGGCTGCGAGTTCGACGCCCCGTGCGGCGGCATTCTTGTTGAGGCCAAGCCGCTTGGTTTCGGCAAGCGCCGCCAGCCCCGCCGCGCAGCCGACCGGGTGGCCGGAATAGGTATAGCCATGGCCGATCGCGCCGAAGCTGGTCTTGTCTGCCTCGAAGACGTCGGCGACCTTGCCACCGATCAATGTCGCACCGAGCGGGAAGTAGCCCGAGGTGATCGCCTTGGCGATGGTCATGAAATCCGGCTTCACACCGGACAGCCGCGAACCCGACCATGCGCCGGTGCGGCCGAAGCCTGTGACCACCTCGTCGGCGATCAGCAGGATCTCGTGGCGGTCGCAGATTTCGCGCACCAGCGGCATGAAGCTCTCATGTGGAACGATGACGCCGCCGGCGCCGAGAACCGGTTCCATGATGAAAGCAGCGATGGTGTCACCACCCTGGAAGGCGATCTCGTCCTCCAGCGCTCTGGCGCACAATTTCGCCAGCCGCTCGGGATCGGTCTCGTCGAACGGGTTGCGGAAGGTCCAGGGCGCGGGGATGTGGAAGACGCCCGGCAGCAGCGGCTCGTAGTTGCGGCGGAAATTGGCGTTGCCGTTGACCGAGGCGCCGCCGAAATGCGTGCCGTGATAACCCTTCTTGAGCGCCAGGAACTTGGTGCGGTCGGCCTGGCCGCGGATCTTCCAGTACTGCCGGGCCAGCCGAAGTGCGGTTTCGACCGAATCCGAGCCGCCCGAGGTGAAGAATGTCCGCATCATGCCTTCTGGCTCGAACCATTCACAGAGTTCGTAGGCAAGCTCGATCGCCGGACCGGTCGAGGTGCCGCGAAAGCCGGAATAATAGGGCAGCGCGCCGAGCTGGTCGGCGATCGCCTTCTTGATCGGGTCGCAGCTGTAGCCGAGATTGACGTTCCACAGGCCGCCGACGGCGTCGAGCACGGTGTTGCCGGCGATATCGGTGACCATCACACCCTCGCCCTTCATGATCACCTTTGGCGGGTTGGCCCGCATCTCGGCCGGATGCGCCATCGGGTGCCAGATCGGCTTGGCGTTGGTTTCGGTGAGGAAATTAATGTCGCGCATGAAAGGGCTCCGCAGAAAATCTCAGGCAACTGGGACGAGATCGAAATGACCGAGTGCTTCGGCATAGGATTGGGCCGGGCGAGCGACGTCGAAATGAACCGTGCGCATGCCGGCCGCGATGCCGCCATCGACATTGCGCTGCTGGTCGTCGACGAAGACGCAGGCCCCGGCGGGCAGGCCAAGCGCCTCGGTGATGAAGGCATAGGCGCGCGGATCGGGCTTGAGGATGCCGGTATAGGTGGCGTCGACGATCACGTCGAACAGGCCTAGCAACGGCAGCCGCCGGCGGAAGTCGGCGCCGTAGAAAAGGTCGAGTTCGTTGGACAGGATCGCCAGCCGAAATCCGGCCGCATGAACGGCACGAATGGCGCTGTCAGCCTCGGGCCGCACCACCTTTTCCGGCTCCGCGCCGCGCGCGCGCCGGACGAAGGTCTCCATCGCCTGCCAGTCCTCGCCGACGAGGCGGCCGACCTCACGGGTGCGGGTGCGCCAGTAGTCGCGCTCGCTGATCTCGTCGGCCT
This sequence comes from Mesorhizobium sp., assembly GCA_004017275.1. Lineage (GTDB taxonomy): Bacteria > Pseudomonadota > Alphaproteobacteria > Rhizobiales > Rhizobiaceae > Mesorhizobium. Next base: position 9,800 of record SAKE01000016.1, read on the forward strand.
GCATGGTGCGCCACAGCGGATCGCTGTTCGGATCGAACGGCCCGCGCCATTGCAGCGTCCCCGGCGCGAGGCCGAGCGCCTGTTCGGTCAAGGCATGCGTCTCGAACAGCGTGCGGGTGACGACGCCGCCGAAATCGAGGACAAGCGCCTGGGCCGGAACAGCGCTCACGCGGCCACTCCCTTGGCCGGCGTGCCGCGCGGGACGATGCCTTCCTCGACCCATCGGTCGAAGATTTCGAGCGCCTTGCCGACGAAGTCGTCGCTGTTGATGTGGGCGTCGATCTCGTGGAACTCGACCCCAGCGGGAATGGCCTTGCGCATTTCATCGGCGAAGGCGGCCAGGGCTTCGGGGTCATAGAGCGGCTCGCCCTGCACGTCCCACTCCTGGATGCCCTGGGCGGGCAGGATGAAGGCGGAGCGGCCTTTCGCGGCGCCGAGCTTGGCGGCGATGATCCTGGCGACCTGGCGGCGATCATCGGCGTCGACGGTGATCGAAGCGATCAGCCTGTTGTGGGCGTGGAACGGTCGCTTCGAGAATTTAGCCGGCAAATGCTGCCAGGTTGGCAGATCGACCATGTCAGCCGCGCCGGGTGCGGCGATCTGCGGAACGCCGCGGGCGCCGGCATTCTCCAGCCGGTCGGCGCCGGAGCTGACGACGGATCCGGCGAGATGATTGGTGATCTCCTGCAGGCTGAAGTCGAACACCGCGCAGAAATGGTCCTGACCGGCAATCGATTCGAAAGCACGGCCGCCCATTCCGGTGGTGTGGAAGACCGCAACGTCATAACCCCGCCGCTCCAGCGCCGGCTTCAGCGTCTTCATGTAGCGCAGGCAACTGCTGCCGAGCGAAGTCATGCCGATGGTCGGCCCCGTTGCCTGCTCCCACGATCGAGACGTCAGTACGATTTTAGCCGCACCGACGACCGCACCGCAGGCCTGCGACAGGACCAGCTTGCAGATGTTGTTGAGGCCGTACAGTCCACCCGCCCAGAGGATCATCATCAGGTCGGGGGCGACGCGCTCGGGCGGGATGAGGTGAGAATAGGCGATGGTCGAGACGACGAATTTCGGCACGCCGAGCGGCAGGCAAAGCGCCACGTCGAGCGCCAGATCGGTCCCCATCGAACCGCCTATGGCGATGAAGGCGTCGATCTCGCCACGCTGGTGAAGCTGACGCACCAATTGCACGGCCCCGCCGGCCATCAGCGTCATGGCGGTGTTTTCGTCGCCGCTCGAGACGATCTCCGGTATCGTCACATCCACGGCCCGCGCCACGGCATGCTTGTCGTGATCCGGGCTATAGGGCGGATCGCCAAGCACGCTGACATCCATCATCACCGCGCGGCCGCCCGATGCCTCGATGCACTCTCTCATGAACAACAGCTCTTCGGCCTTTGTATCGCCGGTGCCGATGACCAGGATGCGGGGCGCAGTGTCTGCAGACATCAGGCCTGCCTCCTCAGGGTTTGCAGGTTTTCGCCATTGAGGCGCATCGAAATCTCCCGTGCCGCTTCCATCACCGCAAGTCCCCGTTCCGCGATCGCGGCTGCCGTCGTTCTGGCCTTCGGCGCCGCCACCGCGATGGTGCCGAGCGCAAAGCCGTCCGCCGCGCGGATTGCCGCCGCGACGCTGATCACACCTTCCTCGTATCCCTGGTCGCAGATCGAATAGCCGCGCTCGCGCGCCTCGCCCATGGACCTGGAGATGGCGGCCGGCTCGATCAGCGTATGCGCCGTGAAGGCGTCGAGCGAACCCGCCAGGCACGCCTTGACGGTCTCGTCGCGGGCGAAGGCCAGATAAGCAATGCCCGAGGCGGTCGAATGCAGGGGCAGCAGCTGGCCGATATCGACATTGACCCGGTTTGCCCGCGCCGGATGTTCGACATGGACGGTGACCAGCCTGTCGACGCCGAATTCCGACAAATGCACGGTCTCGGCCGTCGATGCGGCTAGATCCCGCACCAGCGGAACCGCCGTCTGCAGGAATGGAAAGCGCGCCTCGCGGATGCGCGCCAGCCGCGACAGGCCGGCGCCGAGGCGATAGTGCCGCGTGCCGGCATCCTGCTCGACGAAGCCATGGGAAGTCAGTGCAACCAGAAGCCGCCGCGTCGTCGCCTTGTCGAAGCCCGAACGGCGCGCCAGATCGGACAGGCCGAGCTCGGGCTCGTCGACGCTGAACAGTTCCAGAAGCGAGATAGCTTTTCCGACCGTACCCAAATTTGCCTCCCGGTTCGGGCCAACAATTTAACATGTGAATTAACTTGACAGGCATCGGCTTTGTTTGCAAGTCTATATTCAAAATAATGGTTCAAATAATGAACCAACCACCAGAGTGCATGGGACAGGCCATTCGGCCGGCGAACCTGACGGGTTTGCAAACAGGAGGGATCAATGACAGCAGTTTCGGAACAGGCGCCGGCCAACAGGCTGCGCAAGAACAGTCTTGGCGTCGGCGCCATCACCTTCATGGTGATTTCGGCCGCCGCACCCCTCACCGCGGTCGCCGGCGGCACGCCGCTCGGCATGCTGATGGGCAATGGCGCCGGCTTTGCCGGCACCTATCTCATCGTCACTATCCTGCTGCTTCTGTTTGCGGTTGGCTATGTCGCCATGTCGCGCCATGTCGGCAATGCCGGCGCCTTCTATGCCTATGCCGCGCGCGGCCTCGGCAGCATGGCCGGCGGCGCCACGGCGCTGATCGCCATCCTGTCCTACAACGCCATGCAGATCGGCGTCATGGGCCTGCTGGGTGCCGCAACCGCCGGCCTGTTCGCCGGCTGGGGCATCAACCTGCCCTGGTGGGTGTGGAGTTTTGTCGCCATCGCGCTGGTCGCCGTGCTCGGCTATCGGCAGGTCGATTTGTCGGCCAAGATCCTGACGGTGCTGGTGCTGTGCGAATATCTGGTGGTGCTGGTGCTCGACATCGCCATCCTCAGGACCGGCGGCGACAGCGGCCTGTCGGCGGCGCCATTCAGCTGGAGCCAGATCGTCAGCGGCTCGCCGGCCATCGCCATCCTGTTCTGCTTTGCCGCCTTCATCGGCTTCGAGGCGACGACGATCTATGCCGAGGAAGCCCGCGACCCAAAGGTCACCATTCCGCGCGCCACCTATTTCTCGGTCGTGCTGATCGGAGTCTTCTACATGCTCACGGCATGGCTGATGGCCGTCGGCGCCGGTGTCGACAAGCTGCTGCCGACCCTGCAGGGCCTGCAGGATCCGACGACCTTCCTGTTCGGCCTGTCCGACCGCTATGCCGGAACGGTGCTGTCGCAGGCGATGAGCATCCTGTTCGTGTCGAGCCTGTTTGCCGGCGTGCTGGCGTTCCACAATGCGGTCGCGCGCTACATCTATGTCTCGGGCCGCGAAAAACTGTTGCCGCAGACGATCGGCGTGACGCATTCGGTGCACCAGAGCCCGCATGTCGCCTCGGTCATCCAGAGCGTGCTGGCAGCCGTCGTCGTCGGGCTGTTCGCGGTACTCGGCCTCGATCCGGTGCTGGCGCTGTTTTCCTGGCTGACCAATGTCGCGACGCTCGGCGTCATCGTCATGATGGCGGTGGCATCGCTGGCCGTCGTGATGTTCTTCCGGGCCAACCCGGCGGCCCAGGAGAACGCGCTGAAGACCACCATCCTGCCCGGGCTGACCTTCATCGCCTTCGTCATCATCATCTACCTGATCGTCATCAATTTCGGCAGCCTGTCGGGAGCCGGCGGCCTCCTTGGCGTGTTCCTGCCGGGGCTGGTGCTGATCGCCGCGGTTGTCGGACTGTTGCTGGCAAGCGCGCTGAAGAGCCGCGATCCCATAGCCTTCGAAAATCTCGGCCAGCCGTTGAAAGATTGAGCGAGTAGGGCGGCGGACCACGCCGCCCTGCCGTGCATGTCAGTTGAAAACGAGACCATAATGATCACTCAGACCGCCATCGACACGCTGCGCAAGACTGAGATCGGCGCGCGCGGCCTGTTCATCGACGGCGCGCAGACCGAGGCAACAAGCGGCGCGACCCTGCCGGTGACGTCGCCGATCGACGGACGGCCATTGGCCAGCATCGCCGACGGCACTGCCGCTGACATCGACCGCGCTGTCCAATCGGCGCGCAAGGCCTTCGAGAAGGGCTCGTGGTCGCGCTCAGCACCCGCCTTTCGCAAGAAGGTGCTGACGCGGCTCGCCGAGCTTATCGAAAAGCATGCCGACGAACTGGCCGTGCTCGGCGTGCGTGACAACGGCACTGAGATCGGCATGGCCTACAAGGCCGAACCGCTCTCGGCCGCTGGCACCATCCGTTACTATGCCGAGGCGATCGACAAGGTCTATGGCGAGATCGCGCCGACGGCCGACAATGTGCTCGGGCTCATCCATAAGGAGCCGCTCGGCGTCGTCGGCGTCATCGTGCCGTGGAATTTCCCACTGATGATCGGCGCCTGGAAAATCGCGCCGGCGCTTGCCGCCGGCAATTGCGTGGTGGTCAAGCCGCCGGAGATCGCCTCGCTGACGCTGCTGCGGCTGGCCGAGCTGGCGAGCGAGGCCGGCTTGCCCGCCGGCGTGCTCAATGTCGTCACCGGGCGTGGCGCGGTCACCGGCGAAGCACTCGGCCTGCATATGGATGTCGACGCCATCGCCTTCACCGGATCGGGGCCGGTCGGCCGGCGGCTGCTCGAATACTCGGCGCGCTCCAATCTGAAGCGCGTTTTCCTCGAACTCGGCGGCAAGTCGCCCAACATCGTCTTTGCCGACGCCCCGGACCTGAAACAGGCAGCGGTCGTCTCGGCCAACGGCATTTTTCGTAATTCCGGCCAGGTCTGCGTCGCCGGCTCGCGCCTGCTCGTCCAGGCGTCGGTTTATGACCGCTTCATGGACGAACTGCTGTCGGCAACGACGCGGCTGAAAGTCGGCGATCCGCTCGATCTCACCAGTGACGTCGGCGCGGTGTCGAGCGCCGAACAACTGGACAAGAATCTCGGCTTCGTCGCCAGGGCCACCGAAGAAGGGGCAAGGCTGGTCACCGGCGGCGACCGGATACTCACCGAGACCGGCGGCAGCTACATGGCGCCGACGATCTTCGAGAACGTCACGCAAGACATGCAGCTGGCCCGCGAGGAGGTGTTCGGACCGGTGCTCGGCGTCATGCGCTTCGAGAACGAGGAGGAGGCGGTGCGGCTTGCCAATTCGACCGTCTACGGGCTCGCCTCGGCGGTGTGGACCGCCAACCTTTCCACCGCTCACCGCATGGTGCGCGCCATCAATGCCGGGGTCGTCCACGTCAACACCTATGGCGGCGCCGACATCACCGTGCCGCTCGGCGGCGTCAAACAGTCCGGCTTCGGCCGCGACAAGTCGCTGCACGCTTTGGAAAAGTACCTCGATCTTAAGACCGCCTGGATAGCTCTTTGAGACCAACAGCCGCGCTGGTTTCTTTCTGACTCTGATCGCCCTCCCGAGGCGCACAAGCGGCGGCTTTTGCTCACGCTCTTCAAATTTTTGAGAGAATATTCCCGGCTTTGGCGAGAACGGCGAAACGCGTTCTTTGATAAACTCGATAGAATTTCTGACGATGTGACCAAGGCTAGGCAATCCGCCTCGCTGCCATGACTTCACAACCGCAGAGATCAATCATGACCGACTTCAAAAACACTTTGCTGCTTTCCTTTTGGTCACCCGGCAACCGGCGCAGCGGCCTTGCTCTGCTGTTCGCATCGGCGGTCGCCATCGGCAGCCTGATGGCGCCCAACGCGTCGTTCGCCGAAGACAAGAAGGCGATCAAGGTCGGCATCATCAGCGGCGAGGACGAGGATGTCTGGCGCGTTGTCGTCGCCCAAGCGGCCGAAAAGGGCCTCGCCATCGAGACCGTGGTGTTCAACGACTACACCCAGCCCAACGAGGCGCTGGAGCGCGGCGAGATCGACGCCAACGCCTTCCAGCACCAGCCCTATCTCGACAACCAGATCAAGACTCAAGGGTATCACATCGTGCGCGTCGGCTATACCGGCGTCTGGCCGATCGGCCTCTACTCGAAGAAGTACAAGGCGGTCGCCGACCTGCCCGAGGGCGCGGCCATCGGCGTGCCGAACGACCCTTCCAACGAAGGCCGGGCGCTGCGCGTGTTGCAGAATGAAGGCGTGATCAAGTTGAAGGACGGCACCGGTATTCTGGCGACCACCGCCGACATTGCCGAGAACGCCAAGAAGGTGGTGGTCAAGGAACTCGACGCCGGCATCGTCGGCCGCTCGGTCGAGGATCTCGATGCCGCCGTGGTCAACACCGACTGGGCGCTGAAAAGCGGCCTGACGCCGGAAAACCGCATCGCGCAGGAGCCGATCGCCGACAATCCATACCGCAACTTCATCGCCGTGAAGGTCGGCAACGAGAACGAGGCCTGGGTGAAGACGCTGGTGGCGTCCTATCAGAACGAGGCGGTGAAGGCCGAGTTCGACAAGGTCTACAAGGGCACCGGCCTCAGCGCCTATTGATCCGATCCTCGGCCGGAAGCCCGGTTCGAGAGCAACAGCGGTCCGCGCTCAGGCGCGGGCCGCGATTGCATTTTCGGGAACAGGAACATTCATGAACCAGCATACCATTGCATCCGGGGACACCGCCGATCCGACCCACGCCCGGCCCGAGGCGCCGCAAGACGTCGTGCGCCTTGTCGACCTGAAGCGCCGCTTCGGCGTGACGGCGGCGCTCGACGGCGTCTCGCTGACCGTGCGCAAGGGTGAGATCCTCGGCATCATCGGACGCAGCGGCGCCGGCAAGTCGACGCTGATCCGCTGCCTGAACGGGCTGGAACGGCCTGACTCCGGCGACGTGTTCATCGAAGGCCGCGAGATCAGCCGGCTCGGCGAGCGGGACCTGCAGCCATTGCGGCGACGCATCGGCATGATCTTCCAGCATTTCAACCTGCTGTCTGCCAAGACCGTCGAGGACAATGTGGCACTGCCGCTGAAGATCGAGGGCCGTCCCAAGGCGGAGCGGCTGAAGCGCGCCGCCGAACTGCTCGACCTCGTCGGCTTGTCCGAGAAAGCCAAGGCCTATCCGGCGTCGCTGTCGGGCGGCCAGAAGCAGCGCGTCGGCATCGCCAGGGCGCTTGCCGCGCGCCCGGCGCTGTTGCTGTCGGACGAAGCGACATCGGCGCTCGACCCGGAGACGACGCGGTCGATCCTCGCACTGTTGAAAGACATCAACCGGCAGCTTGGCCTGACCATCCTGCTGATCACCCATGAGATGGAGGTGATCCGTTCGATCGCCGACCGTGTTGCGGTGATCGACGCCGGACGCATCGTCGAGCAAGGGCCGGTGTGGTCGGTGTTCGCCGACCCACGCTCCGACATCACGCGCAGCCTGCTCGGCGCCATCCGGCCGCAGCTGCCGGCCGAACTGGCAGCCCGGCTGCTGCCGACGGCCGGCGCGGAGACGATCCTGCGCGTGGACGTGGCCGGCGAAGCGGCAAGCGGCCCATTGCTGTCCGACCTTGCCACGGCGGTTCCAGGCGCCTTCCGCCTTGTTCATGGCGGGATCGACCATATCCAGCAGCAGCCTGTCGGCACGCTGTTCCTTTCGGTTCCCGGCAGCGATGCAAGTCATCTCACTGAAATCATCACATTCCTGAAGGCCCGCCAGGCGCGGGTGGAGGTGCTTGGCCATGTCGCCAATCCTGTTTGAGCTTCTGCTGCGTTCGATCTGGGAGACGGTGCTGATGACGGCCGCTTCCGGCCTCATCTCGCTGGTCTTCGGCCTGCCGCTCGGCCTGGCATTGATTGCCACCGAACGCGGCGGCATCGCCGAAAGCCTGTGGGTGAACCGCGCGCTCGGCGCCGTCATCAACGGCTTCCGTTCGGTGCCCTTCATCATCCTTCTGGTGGCGCTGATCCCGGTGACGCGGCTGATCGTCGGCACCTCGATTGGCACATGGGCGGCCATCGTGCCGCTGTCGATCGCCGCCACGCCCTATTATGCGCGCATCGCCGAAGTGTCGCTACGCGAGGTCGACCACGGCCTGATCGAAGCGGCGCGCGCCATGGGCGGCAACCGCTGGACGATCATCCGCGAGGTCCTGGTGCCCGAAGCCCTGCCCGGCATCGTCGCCGGCTTCACCGTGACGCTGGTGACGCTGATCGGCGCCTCGGCCATGGCCGGCGCCATCGGCGCCGGCGGCCTCGGCGACCTCGCCATCCGCTATGGCTACCAGCGTTTCGAGACGTCGGTGATGATCGCCGTGGTCATCGTGCTGATCATCCTGGTCTGCGGCATCCAGTGGGTGGGGGATCGACTGGTGGCGAGGCTCGATCGGCGGGGGTGAGCCGGCTGCATTCGAGATGGGTCAGGGCCTCCCAGACTTCGTCATACCAGGGCGGAGCAGCCGCGAAGCGGCGTCGCGGAGACCCTGGTATCCATGCCGTGACGCATGGTGACGTGCGCAGCGGAGAATAATTCTGGACCGTGGTGACGCGTTGGAGTCCCGGCATGAATCCTCGGGTCTGCGCCGCGTCGCTTCGCTCCTTGCTCCGCCCGTGGATGACGAATTGAAGGTGTTTCCGCCAATCACCAACGCAGGGGGCTGATGGACGCGAGCTGACGAGTAAATAGTCGTGATCGCTGTATGTGATCAAGCCGGCGTCCTCGCTGGACGAAAACGACATGCGCTGCGGCGATCACGGCGCGGCGAACGGATCAAGCCGTTGCAATTGGCGGAGTTAGCCGGCGCGCTGCTTGTCTGTCGCCGTCTGGTCGACGGCTAACTCCCCTGGCGACAGAACAACGCCAAATTTCTCGCTGGCTTCCTCTGGCGTGTAATAACCCAGCGCCACGTCGCGCAGCACCAGTTCCCGATCGCGCTGCAGCGGATCGCCATAGCCGCCACCGCCCGGCGTGCCGACGCGCACGCGGTCGCCGGCCTTCAGCGCAATGTCCTGTTCCTTGGAGAGGTGCGGCGGCACATGTTCCTCGCCGTCGCGAAAGACGGTGACTGTGTTGACCGCGCCGTCCTTGCCACCGAGCGCACCCTGCGGGCCGAAACGGCCGTGGTCCATGACGAAGGAGGCGCGGGCATCGCCGCGCAGGATCTCGACCTCGTAGGCGAGGCCGAAACCGCCGCGATGCTTGCCGGCGCCGCCGGAGCCTTCGCGCAGGGCGTAGTGGCGGTAGAGCACCGGGAATGCCTGTTCCATGATCTCGACCGGCGGCGATTTGGAGATGCCGATGGTCGAGCAGCCATTGGTCAGGCCGTCATGGCCTGAATTGCCGCCATAGCCGCCACCGGAGATCTGGTACATGACGTAATCGCGGCCGCGCGCCGGGTCGTTGCCGCCGAGCGCGAAATTGCCGCTGGAGCCGGCGGGCGCCGCCGTCACCTTTTCCGGCAGCGCCTGCACCATCGCCGCGAACACCGCTTCGGCGATGCGCTGCGACACCTCCGCCGCGCAGCCCGAGACCGGGCGTGGATATTTGGCGTCGAGGAAAGTGCCTTCCGGACGCTTGACTTCAAGCGGTTCGAAGGCGCCGGCGCTGATCGGCACGTCCGGGAAAATGTGGCGCATGGCGAGATAGACCGAGGACAAGGTGGTTGCCAGCACGCTGTTCATCGGCCCGGCGCAGGGCTTTGACGAACCGGTGAAATCGAAGGTCAGCGTATCGCCCTGCTTGTCGACGGCGAGCGCGATGGTCAGCGGTTCGTTGACCACCCCGTCGGAATCGACGAAGGCCTTCGAACGGTAGGTGCCGTCGGGAATGGCCGAGATGTTGGCGCGCATCTGTTCGGCGGCGCGGCGACGCAGTTCGGCGATCGCCTCGACAACGGTTTCGTCGCCGTAACGATCCAGGATTCCGTTGAGCCTGTCCTGGCCGATCAGCAGTGCGGCGGCCTGGGCTCTGATGTCACCGATGCGCTGGTCGGCAACGCGGATGTTGGAGCAGATGATGGCGTAGATTTCGGGATCGAGCACGCCCTTCTTGAACAGTTTTACCGGCGGCAGTCGCAGCCCTTCCTGCTCGACAGCCGTTGCCGAAGCCGAGAAGCCGCCCGGCACCGAACCACCAATATCCGGCCAATGGCCGGTGTTGGACAGCCAGCAGAAAATCTTGCCGTTGCGGTAGACCGGCATGGCGAAGCGCACATCCATCAGATGGGTGCCGCCGAGATAGGGGTCGTTGACGATGTAGATGTCGCCTGGTTCGGGGGCCAGGCAGCGGCCGTCGGCGATCATCTCGATCACCGTTCTGGTCGAATACTGCATGACGCCGACGAACACCGGCAGGCCCTGGCTGCCTTGCGCGATCAACGAGCCGTCGACGGCCGAATAGATGCCGTCGGAGCGGTCGTTGGCCTCGGCAATCACAGGCGAGAAGGCGGCGCGCGAAAACGTCAGGTCCATCTCATCGCAGACCTGCTGCAGGGCGGCCTGGAGGACGGAAAGGGTGATGGCGTCGAGCTTTTGCATCTCAGGCCTCGCCGATATCGATGATGATGTTGCCGTCGGCGTCGCAGCGTGCGCGGTCGCCAGGCTCGAGCACGGTGGTGGCGTCCATCTGTTCCAGGATCGCCGGGCCTTCGATGACCGCGTCGAGCGGCAGTTTTTCGCGCGCATATACCGGCGTGTCGTGCCAGCGGCCGCCATACCAGACCGGCCGGATTTCGCGCCTGGCCGCGTCGAGCGTTGTTGCGCGGCCCGCCGGGTCGATCAGCCGGGAAAGATCGATCGCCGGGCGAACGCCGGTGACCGAGGTGTTGAGGTTGACGAGATTGGCGCGGATTTCGGGCAGTTCCACCTTGAAGCGGGCGAAATAGGCCTTTTCGAAAAGCTGCTGCAGCGTTGCCTGCGTCACTGACGACGACGGCAGCGGCACGTTGATGATGTGGGTCTGGCCGACGAACTGCATGTCGGCGGAATGCGTGACGCGGATCGTCTCCGGCTTAACCGCTTCCTTGCTGATCAGCTCTTCGCCTTCGTTTCGGTGCCGTTCCAATACTTCATGAAGCTGCATTTCGTCGAGCACCGCCACGGGCTGGTTGATGGTGTTGACGAAGTCGTGGCGCAGGTCGGCGACGACGCAGCCGAGCGCGTTGGTGATGCCAGGACGCGCCGGCACCAGCACCCGGGGCAGGCCAAGCTCCCGTGCCAGCGCCGTTGCGTGCAGCGGACCGGCACCGCCAAAGGCGAACAGCGCGAAATCGCGCGGATCATGGCCGCGCGACACCGAGACCATGCGGATGGCACCGGCCATCTTCATGTTGCCGAGCCGCAGCACCGCACCCGCCGCCTCGACACCGGACAAGCCGGTCGCCTTGCCGATCTTCTCCTCGAAAATGCCGGTGACGCGCTCGACAGTAACCGGATTTTCGACCGCCAGCAGCTTCTTCGGCGCCAGCCGGCCGAGCACCAGATTGGCGTCGGTGATGGTCGGTTCGACGCCGCCGCGCCCGTAGCAGATCGGGCCGGGATTGGCGCCGGCACTTTCCGGGCCGATCTGGATCAGCCCGGCCGCATCGACACGGGCGATCGAGCCGCCGCCGGCGCCGACCGTATGCACCGCCACCATCGGCACATGGATCGGCATGGCATATTCGATCTCGATCTCGTTCGACACCGCCGGTTCGGCGTTGCGGATCAGCGCCACGTCGGTCGAGGTGCCGCCCATGTCGTAGGTGACGAGGTTTTCGAAGCCGGCGCGCTTTCCGGTATAAGCGGCAGCGATGACGCCGGAGGCCGGGCCGGACATCACCGTCTTGGCCGATTCACGTGTGACGAATCGAGCCGAGATCATGCCCCCATTGCCGTTCATGATCAGGAAATCGCGGGCATAGCCTTTTGCGCCCAATTCCGTGCGCAGCCGCTCGACATAGCGTTCGAGGATCGGCTGCACGGAAGCGTTGACCGAGGCAGTGACGCCGCGCTCGAATTCGCGCGCTTCCGACAGCAATGCGTGGCCCGCCGTGATGTAACCGTTCGGCCAGAGCTCGGCGGCAATCTCCGCCGCGCGCCGCTCATGCGCCGGGTTGGCGTAGGAATGCAGGAAATGGATGACGAGGGATTCGCAACCGGCCGCGATCAGCGTCTTCACCGCCTCGCGCATTTCGGCCTCGTCAAGCGGCGCGCGTATCGCACCCGACGCCTCGACACGCTCCGAGACTTCGAGCCTGAGATTGCGCGGAATGATCGGCACGAAGCTACCGGTCATGCCATAGGCCTGCGGCCGTGTACGCCGGCCAAGCTCGATCACGTCGCGAAAGCCGCGCGTGGTGATCATGCCGGTTTTGGCCAGCCGGCGTTCCAGCACCGCATTGGTGGTGGTGGTCGTGCCATGCACGATGAGGTCGATGCCGTCGATCGGAAATCCGGTAGCGCCGAGTGCCGAAACGACACCGAAGGCCTGGTTGTCGACCGTGGTCGGAGTCTTGGCGATATGCACCCGGCCACCGTCGCGTCCATCGATCAGGAGCAGGTCGGTGAAAGTGCCGCCGACATCGATGCCGGCAACGACATTTCCCCGGATATCGCGCGCTTGCGCCGAAAAATTCTCTTTCATCGTCGAAACCCGAAATGCGCGGACTACGGATATGCGTCAGTTTGGAAAGCTGTTTTAAGGTAGCATCTTGACGCAAATATCGTTTGTATACTAATAAATTCCGGACACAAGAGCTTGCCGCTTTGGAGTGTGCGAACAGCACGCCGGAACCTGAATGGTTCGGGCGCGCAGGTGAAAGTTTGGCGCCCGCGTCCGCAGTCGGGCCAGAAGGTTGGATTTGATGAACACCACATCCGCTCTCAACATCGCCGGCGCCCGCCCGCTGCAGTTTCCGATTCCGGCCAATGTCTATGCCGAGACCGTGGTCTCGGTGAAGCACTATACCGACCGGCTGTTCTCGTTCCGCATCACCCGTCCGCAATCGCTGCGCTTCCGCTCCGGCGAGTTCGTCATGATCGGGCTGCCCAATGCCGAGAAGCCGGTGTACCGCGCCTATTCGGTGGCAAGCCCGGCCTGGGACGAGGAGCTGGAATTCTTCTCGATCAAGGTGCCGGACGGCCCGCTGACGTCGGAACTGCAGAAGATCCAGGTCGGCGACACGGTCATCATGCGCCAGAAGTCGACCGGCACTTTGGTGGTCGACGCGCTGACCCCGGCCAAGCGGCTGTTCATGATCTCGACCGGCACCGGCATCGCGCCCTTCGCCAGCCTGCTGCGCGACCCCGACACCTACGAAAAATTCGATCAGCTGATCCTGACCCATACCTGCCGCGACAATGCCGAGCTGATCTACGGCCAGGAGCTGGTGGCGGCGCTGGAAAGCGACCCGCTGATCGGCGAACTGACCACCGGCCGCGTCACCCTCTACAATTCGACGACCCGCGAGGAATCGGCACGCATGGGCCGCATCACCGCGCTGATCGGCTCCGGCAAGTTCTATAGCGATCTCGGCATCGACAAGCTCAACCCGGAAACCGACCGCATCATGATCTGCGGCTCGATGCATATGCTGAAGGATGTCAAGGAACTGGCCGAAAGCCTCGGCTTCGAGGAAGGTTCGCTGCATCATCCGTCGACTTTCGTCGTCGAGCGCGCTTTCGTCGGCTAGAGCCGGGCGACCGCTTTCGAAATCGCATTTTGACCTTCGGCCAAAAACCAGTTCCTTTAGCCCTAGCGATTGGCCGTACCGCCCATAACTTCGTCATCCACGGGCGGAGCAAGGAGCGTAGCGACGCGGCGCAGACCCCTGGAGCTGCTCCGCAGCCCAAGGGATCCATGCCGCGCCTTCTGAGCGCCGCCGCGGTCCGGAATTTGCTCCGCTGCATTCTTCGGCCAGGGTCGCGGCATGGATCCCAGGGTCTCCGCGACGGAGCTTCGCTCCTGCTTCGCCCAGGGATGACGAAATTGGAAAGGCTTCGGCCAATGCCGAATGTTTATGATGGTCCCCGAACCGATGACTAGCTGCTCTTGTCGCCTTTTTCGGTTATGACCGCCTGAAGGACTCGTGAAGTACAACTTCACGGGCTATCTTCGGCATACGTCGCTGAATGAAAGGGCAGGAGATGAGCAGCACAATCCGCGAAGCCGATGTTGGCACCAAGGTGACGCCGCTGCCCGCGCGTGCCGCCGCCAACACAGCCGCCCCGCTGGACCATCGGATCGCGCGCAATCCCGGCATGAAGCTCGATCTCGGCTTCATGGAATCGGTGCGCAGCGTCAACCGCTCGGCGCTGGAGCGCCGCGTCGCCAGTCTGACCAAGCGGCGCTCGATCAAGGCCGACAACCAGGCGGCCTGGTTGCTGCGCGCCGTCGCTTGTATGGATTTGACGACGCTGAATTCCAACGACACCGAGGAGCGCGTGCGCCGCCTCTGCGCCAAGGCGATCAATCCGTTCCGCCGCGACATCGTCGAAGGGCTCGGCATAGCTGGCGAAACCATCCGCCCGGCAGCCGTCTGCGTCTACCATCCCTTCGTCGCCACCGCCGTCGATGCCGTGCGTGGCTCCGGCATTCATGTCGCCGCCGTCTCCACCGCCTTTCCGCATGGCCTTGCGCCGCTGTCGACCCGGCTGCAGGAAATCGAAGCGTCGGTGCGCGACGGCGCCGACGAGATCGATGTCGTCATTCCGCGCGGGCTGGTGTTCGGCGCCAAGTGGCGGGAGCTCTACAATGAGATCGTCTCGATGCGCGCTGCTTGCGGTGACGCGCATCTGAAGGTCATCCTCGGCACCGGCGACCTCGCCACGTTGCGCAACGTCATGTTGGCCTCGATGGTGGCGATGATGGCGGGCGCCGACTTCATCAAGACCTCGACCGGCAAGGAAAGCGTCAACGCGACGCTGCCCGTCGGCCTCGCCATGGTGCGCGCCATCAGGGCCTATTTCGAGGAGACTGGCTATCTCATCGGCTTCAAGCCGGCCGGCGGCATTTCGACCGCAAAAGCCTCGCTCGACTGGTTGGTGCTGATGAAGGAAGAGCTCGGCCGCCCGTGGCTGGAACCGGACCTGTTCCGCTTCGGCGCGTCGAGTCTTTTGACCGACATCGAGCGCCAGCTCGAGCACCATCTGACCGGTCACTATTCGGCCAACCATCGCCACGCAATGGCTTAAAGCTTGATCAATGCTGTGATGGCTGGAGCACCCCTCATCCGTCGCCTTCGGCGACACCTTCTCCCACAAGGGGAGAAGGGGGAGCACTGCTCCGATCTTTCGGCTAAATATCTCTATCAGCAATTAGCTGGCCCGCATCCGTGGGTCTTCCCTTCTCCCCTTGTGGGAGAAGGTGGCCGAGCGAAGCTCGGTCGGATGAGGGGTGTTAAGTTAAGGGCAGGCCTCCAAGGAACCAATTCATGAACATTCTCGACCGCTACCACGCCATGGAGTACGGCCCGGCGCCGGAAGCCCGCAACGAGGCCGATGCGTGGCTGGCCGCGCGCGACTTTTCCAAGGCGCTGTTCATCGACGGCGCCTGGAAAGCAGCGTCCGGCGGCAAGACGTTCGAGACCAGCGAGCCGTCATCCAGCAAGCTGCTGGCCAAGGTCTCGGATGCCGGCGCTGCCGATATCGATGCGGCGGTTGCGGCCGCCACCAAGGCGCTGCCGAAATGGAGCGCCAGTTCAGGCTATGTCAGGGCCAAAGTGCTCTATGCCATAGGCCGCGCCATGCAGCGGCATCAGCGCCTGTTCGCGGTGCTGGAGTCGATCGACAATGGCAAGCCGATCCGTGAAAGCCGCGACATCGACGTGCCGCTGGCGATACGCCACTTCATCCACCATGCCGGCTGGGCGCAGGCTCTGGACAGGGATTTCCCCGGCCATCAGGGTGTCGGTGTGGTCGGCCAGATCATCCCGTGGAATTTTCCGCTGCTGATGCTGGCCTGGAAAATCGCGCCGGCGCTCGCTGCCGGCTGCACCGTCGTGCTGAAGCCGGCCGAGTTCACGCCGCTGACATCAATCCTGTTCGCCGAGATTTGCGAGCGCGCCGGCGTGCCGAAAGGCGTCGTCAATATCGTCCAGGGCGGCCCGGAAGCGGGCGCGGCCATCGTCAACCATCCCGGCGTCCACAAGATCGCCTTCACCGGTTCTTCCGAGGTCGGCAAGATCATCCGGAAAGCCACGGCCGGCTCGGGCAAGAAATTGTCGCTTGAGCTTGGCGGCAAGTCGGCCTTCGTCGTCTTCGAGGATGCCGATCTCGACAGCGCCGTCGAAGGCCTGGTCGATGGCATCTGGTTCAACCAGGGTCAAGTCTGCTGCGCCGGCTCGCGACTGCTGGTGCAGGAAGGCATCGCCGATGCCTTGATCGCCAAGGTCAAGACGCGGATGAGCCGGCTGCGCGTCGGTAGCCCGCTCGACAAGAACACCGATATCGGCCCGCTGGTCGATCTGACCCAGCTCGACCGGGTCAAGAGACTGGTTGCCGAAGGCGCCAGACAGGGCGCCGTCTGCTGGCAGCCGGACGCGGCGCTGCCTTCGTCCGGCTATTATCATCTGCCGACGCTAGCCACCGGTGTTTCGCCGGCTAATATTTTGGCGCAGGAGGAAGTGTTCGGCCCGGTGCTGGCGACCATGACCTTCCGCAACACCGAGGAAGCGATCGAGCTCGCCAACAACACGCGCTACGGGCTCGCCGCCTCGGTGTGGAGCGAGAACGTCAATTTGACCCTACACGTCGCGCCGCAATTGAAGGCGGGCGTCGTCTGGGTCAATGGCACCAATATGTTCGACGCCGCCTGCGGTTTCGGCGGCTACCGCGAGAGCGGTTTCGGCCGTGAGGGCGGCCGCGAGGGCATGTTCGAATATCTCGCGGCGAAGCTGCCGCTCGGCCCGGTCATCAAGCCGGCGACGCTCTCGGCGCAGCCCGTCGAGCAGGCCGACGGCCCGGCAATCGACCGCACGGCAAAGCTGTTCATCGGCGGCAAGCAGGTTCGCCCGGACGGCAATTATTCGATTGCCATCGCCACCGCCAAGGGCAAGCTTGCCGGCGAGGTCGGCCTCGGCAGCCGCAAGGATATCCGCGATGCCGTCACTGCCGCCCGCGCTTGCAAGGGTTGGCCGGAGGCGACCACCTATAACCGGTCCCAGGTGCTCTATTATCTGGCCGAAAATCTCTCCGGCCGCGCCGACGAGTTCTCGGCACGTCTCGTCCAGCTCACAGGCGTCACAGCCAAGGCCGCACGGGAAGAAGTAGAACAGTCCATAGAGCGCCTCTTCCTCTATGCCGGCATTGCCGACAAGTTCGAGGGCCGCGTGCACCAGCCGCCGGCGCGTGCCGTGACACTGGCACTGCACGAGCCGGTCGGCGTCGTCGGCATCGTAGCACCCGATGCCTCGCCGCTGCTTGGTCTGATCTCGCTGGTCGCACCGGCGCTGGCCATGGGCAACACGGTGGTTGCGGTGCCTTCAGAGCGCTATCCGCTGCTGGCCACCGATCTCTATCAGGTCATCGAATATTCCGACATTCCCTCCGGCGCCATCAACATCGTCACCGGTCGCAGCGCCGAACTTGCCGGCGTGCTGGCCAAGCATGACGATGTCGACGGGCTCTGGGTGTTCGCCGATGCCGAGACCTGCGCCAAGGCGGAAGCCGAGTCCATCGGCAACCTCAAGCGCGTCTGGAGCGGTAATGGCCGCAGCCTCGACTGGGCCTCCGAAGAGGCTGCGGGCGACGCCTTCCTGCGCCGCGCCGTCGAGGTCAAGAATGTCTGGGTGCCCTACGGCGACTGAGACCGTGCTGTAGCGATGGTGCTCGGGCTTGACGCCCGGACTTATGTTCTTTAACGAGAAAAAACATTTTTATCTGTGAACTGGCAACGGCGCAGGCCGCATGATCGCGCGTGACTGGCACATGACGCCTTGGCCAGCCGCAGGTAGATGCGGATGACCCAGGCGGAGGAGGAGAACAGCATGGCGGATCTGGCAGGCAAGGTCGTTGTCGTCACGGCGGCGGCGCAAGGCATCGGCAGAGCGAGCGCGCTGGCCTTCGCCAAGGCAGGCGCTGTCGTCCATGCCACTGACATCAACGAGACGCTGCTGGCGGAACTCGCCAAGACATCAGGGATCAAGACCCGCAAGCTGGACGTGCTCAACGACGAGGCGGTCAACGCCGGTTTTGCCGAGATCGGTGTCGTCGACGTACTGTTCAACTGTGCCGGCTTCGTCCATTCGGGCTCGATCCTCGAGATGGGGGACGCCGATCTCGACTTCGCCTTCAACCTCAATGTCCGCGCCATGATCCGCACGGTGCGGGCTGTGCTGCCCGGCATGCTGGAACGCGGCGACGGATCGATCATCAACATGTCGTCGGTCGCCGGCGCCGGCAAAGGCGTGCCCAACCGCTTCGCTTATGGCGTCACCAAGGCGGCCGTCATCGGCCTGACCAAGGCGATCGCCGCCGACTATGTCGGTAAGGGCATACGCTGCAACGCCATTTGCCCCGGCACGGTCGAGAGCCCGTCGCTGCAGGACCGCATGCATGCGCAAGGCGACTACGATGCCGCCCGAGCCGCCTTCATCGCGCGCCAGCCGATGGGCCGGCTCGGCACGCCGGAGGAAATCGCCGATCTCGCCGTCTACCTGGCCGGCGCCACCTATACGTCCGGGCAGGCCTACAATATCGACGGCGGCTGGTCGATCTGATCGCGGGCCGGAAAAGAATCTTGAGTATTCAGGACAATCAGGTCCCTTGCCGGCGTCTGCCAGGGGATCGAAGAGTCTGAAAATCCCGCGCGCCGGCTGTCTCGTATGGCGATCACGCTTGTCGAGGATCAGGTCGATGGGTACGGTCCGCCGGTTGTCGAAGGAGCCATCGCCTCGGCGGAAAGTTTGCAAAAGGCCGTGAGGCCTCAACCAGGAGAAGGGTCTAAATGAAACTGCTGCGCTATGGCGAGGTGGGGAGCGAACGTCCCGGCCTGCTCGATGCGGATGGAACTATCCGTGATCTGTCCGCTCACGTCACCGACATCGGCGGCAAGGCACTCGATCCGGCATCGCTGGCAGCACTGGCCAAGCTCGACCCGAAGTCGCTGCCGGCGGTTTCCGGCAAACCGCGCCTCGGCGCCTGCGTTACCGGCACCGGCAAGTTCATCTGCATCGGCCTCAACTATTCAGACCACGCCGCCGAAACCGGCGCCACCGTGCCGCCGGAGCCGATCATCTTCATGAAGGCAAGCTCGGCCATTGTCGGGCCGGATGACGACGTGCTGATCCCGCGCGGCTCGGAGAAGACCGACTGGGAAGTCGAGCTTGCGGTGATCATCGGCAAGACGGCGAAATATGTCAGCGAGGCCGATGCGCTCGACTATGTCGCCGGCTATAGCGTTGCCCACGACGTCTCCGAACGCGCCTTCCAGGCCGAGCGGCAGGGCCAGTGGACCAAGGGCAAGTCCTGCGACACGTTCGGTCCGACCGGCCCATGGCTGGTGACCAAGGACGAAGTCGCCGACCCGCAGAACCTCAAAATGTGGCTGACCGTCAACGGCAAGACGATGCAAAACGGCTCGACCAAGACCATGGTCTATGGCGTCGCCTATCTCGTTGCCTACCTCAGCCAGTTCATGTCGCTGCATCCCGGCGACATCATCTCGACCGGCACGCCACCCGGCGTCGGCCTCGGCATGAAGCCGCCGGTGTTCTTGAAGGCCGGCGATGTGGTGGAGCTCGGCATCGAGGGCCTGGGGCAGCAAAAGCAGGCGTTCAAGGCTGACGTTTAAATCTGCAAGGTTGCGCTGCCCCCTCATCCGGCCGCTTCGCGGCCACCTTCTCCCCGCTGGGGAGAAGAGGTGAGCGGAGGCGCTGACAATCTCCTCTCCCCTCGGGGAGAGGTCAGCCGAGCGAAGCGGAGGCTGGGTGAGGGGGCTGCGCCGCCAGCCCCTACTTCAACACCTTCCCATCCGCTCCAAACCGGTACGTCTTGGCCGGATCCGGCGTCGCATAGAGCGTGGCGCCTGGCTCGGCGTCATAAACCCCAAAAATCCGCACCGTGATAAGCCCGGCCTTTTCGCAATCGAGATAGAGATTGGTGTCGGCGCCGAGATGCTCGGCGTGCACCACCGTGCCTTTCCAGGCGCCGGATTTCGGATCGACCGTCAAATGTTCCGGCCGCACGCCGATGGTCTTGGCGGTCTCGCCGAGCCTGGCGCCGTCGACGAAATTCATCTTCGGCGAGCCGATGAAGCCGGCGACGAACTCATTGGCCGGCGAATTGTAGAGCTCCATCGGGCCACCGATCTGCTCGATTTTCCCTGCGTTCAGCACGACGATCTTGTCGGCCAGCGTCATCGCCTCGACCTGATCGTGGGTGACGTAGATCATCGTTGCCTTCAGCCGGCGGTGCAGCTGCGCGATCTCCAGCCTTGTGTTGACACGCAATGCGGCATCGAGGTTCGACAAAGGCTCGTCGAAGAGAAACAGCTTGGGTTCGCGCACCACGGCGCGGCCGATGGCGACGCGCTGGCGCTGGCCGCCGGAAAGTTCGGCCGGGCGCCTTTCGAGATAAGGCTCCAGCGACAGCATCGAAGAGGCGATGCCGATGCGGCGCTCGATCTCGGCCGCCGGCGTGCCGGCCTGCTTGAGGCCGAGGCCCATATTGTTCTTCACCGTCAGATGCGGGTAGAGCGCATAGGTCTGGAACACCATGGCAATGCCGCGCTTGGCCGGCGGCGTCGTCGAGACGTCCGCGCCGTCGATGACGACGCGGCCCGAGGTCGAATCCTCCAGCCCGGCAATGACCCGGAGCAAGGTCGACTTGCCGCAGCCGGACGGGCCGACGAAGACGACGAATTCACCATCGTTCACTTCGAGGTTGATGCCTTTCAGCACCTCGACCGGCCCGAAGGCCTTCTTCACGTTCTCGATGTTCAGCGAGCCCACTTCGTTCCTCCGGATTGGAATGTGGGCGCCAAGACACCCCCCTCTGGCCTGCCGGCCATCTCCCCCTCAAGGGGGGAGATTGGCAGCTTTAACGCCGCCGCACTCTTTTCAACGTTGGTGATTGGTGAAGGCTGTGCCGAAAGCTGATCTCCCCCCTTGAGGGGGAGATGGACGGCAGGCCAGAGGGGGGCGCCGTAGAGCGCAGCCCCTGACGACAATTCCTTGGTCACAACCGCACTGCCTTTCCACTGCGCACGCTCTCGTCGGCGGCGAGGCAGACGGCGAGCGATCTGACCGCGTCGTCCATGTGTCTGGTGAGATCGAGATCCTCGCGGATCGCCTTCAGCACGAAAGCCTGTTCGAGATCGCAGAGGTCCTGATGGCCGGGCTCGCCTGCCATCGACAGCATTTCGTCGGCCTTGACGAATTTACCATCCGCGCCGGTCGCGGCACTGTGCAGGCGAATGGTCGAGGTCTTGGTGTGGGTGTCAATGTCGTCGGACTTGACGCCTTCCTTCATGACGATCGACACGCAGCCATTGGGCGAGATCACATCTTTCACGAAGAAGGCGGTTTCCGAAATCATCGGCCCCCAGCCGGCCTCGTACCAGCCGACCGACCCGTCGTCGAACAGCACCTGCAAATGGCCGTAATTGTACATCGACGGTGCGACCTCCTCGGTCAGCCGCACGCCCATGCCGCGCACCTCGACCGGCTTCGCGTCGGTGATCTGCAGCATGACGTCGAGATAGTGCACGCCGCAGTCGACGATCGGCGACGTCGTCTGCATCAATTGCTTGTGCGTCTCCCAGGTATGGCCTGAGGATTGCTGGTTGAGATTCATGCGGAAGACATAGGGGCCGCCGAGCTTGCGCGCCTCGGCGATCAGCCTGATCCAGGATGGGTGATGGCGCAGGATGTAGCCGATCACCAGTTTCTTGCCATTGGCCTTGGCGGCGGCGACGACGCGCTTGGCGTCGGCCACCGTCGTTGCCAGCGGCTTTTCGACGAAGACATGGCAGCCGGCCTCGAACGCTTTGACGGCATAGTCGGCATGGCTGTCGGAATAGGTGGCGATGCAGGCGACGTCAGGCTTTTCGCCGCGCAACGCCTCGTCGAAGGAACGTCTGATGCCGTAGCCCGACAGCCCTTCCGGCAGCGGCACATCGGAGCGGTTGATGAGTGCCGCGATCTCGAAGCCCGGATTGGTGTGATAGGCCAGCGCATGGCTGCGGCCCATATTGCCGAGACCGGCGA
This sequence comes from Mesorhizobium sp., assembly GCA_004017275.1. Classification (GTDB taxonomy): domain Bacteria; phylum Pseudomonadota; class Alphaproteobacteria; order Rhizobiales; family Rhizobiaceae; genus Mesorhizobium. The sequence continues at coordinate 31,874 of SAKE01000016.1, forward strand.
CGACAACGCGAAGAGGTGTTTCAGAGTTCACCTAGCTACTCCAGATATCCGATTACTTTCGTCGAGGTCGCATCACCCCACCCGGCGCTTCGCGCCGACCTCCCCATCGAGGGGAGGTAGGACGTTGGCGCGAACAACCTCACTGTCAAAGAAGCTTCTCCGAAAGGTGTCCCTTGGTGATCGTGAATGAAGCGGCGCCCTTCTACCTCCCCTCGATGGGGAGGTCGGCGCGAAGCGCCGGGTGGGGTGAGGGCTCCAGCAGAGAATTGTAGGTCTCCGCTCACTTGACGGCTCCGGAGGTAATGCCGCGGATCAGCTGCCGCGAGAAGATGACGTAGAGGATCAGCACCGGCATGATCGCCAGCGACAGTGCGGCGAGGATGGCGTTCCAGTTGGTGACGAACTGGCCGAGGAACAATTGCGCGCCGAGCGTCACCGTCTTGGTTTCTTCCGACGGCGCCAGGATCAGCGGGAACCAGAGATCGTTCCAGATCGGGATCATGGTGAAGACGGCGACCGTCGCCATCGATGGCCGCACCAGCGGCAGAACCAGCCGGAAGAAGATGGTGTATTCCGACAGGCCGTCGATGCGGCCGGCATTCTTCAGATCGTCGGACACCTGCTTCATGAATTCCGACAGGATGAAGACGGCGAGCGGCAGGCCTTGCGCGGTGTAGACCAGGATCAGCGCCGTCAGCGTGTTGACCAGCCCGCTCGCCACCATCAATTGCAGGATGGCAACGGTGCCCAGCCGGATCGGGATCATGATGCCGAGTGCCAGATAGAGCCCCATCAGCGAATTGCCGCGGAAGCGGTATTCCGACAGCGCGAACGCCGCCATGGCGCCGAACAAGAGCACGAAGAACAGCGAGGCGACGGTGACGATGAGGCTGTTCTGGAAATAATGGATGAAATCGCCTTGGCCAATCACCGTTGTGTAGCCGATCAGATCGAAGGTCTTTGGCGTCGGCGGCGTCAGCGGCGCACCGAAGATGCCCGCGCGGGACTTGAACGAGTTCATGATGACCAGGATCACCGGAAACAGCGCGATCGCCGTGTAGGTCAGCAGGATCGCGTGGGCGCCGATGGTGCGGGGCACGGAGCGAGTGGCGGTGCTCATTGGGAGGTCTCCTGAACAATCGCGATCCGTGAGGTTGGCGCCCAGGCACCCCCCTCTGTCCTGCCGGACATCTCCCCCGCAAGGGGGGAGATCGGAAGGCGCGACTGCTTTCGCCAATCACCAACGCTGCAAGATGGGCGGTAAGGCCAACGCTGCCAATCTCCCCCCTTGCGGGGGAGATGGCCGGCAGGCCAGAGGGGGGTGTTTAGCCGTGACATGTCCACCCTCAGAACTGGTAGCGACGCAGGCGCGTCTGCACGAGGAAGAGATAGACGCAGACGCCGCCGAGGATGATCAGGAACATCATCGTGGCGATCGCCGCGCCCATGTTGGGATCGCCGACCTGCAGCTGGAAGCCGAAGAAGGCGCGGTAGAGGAAGGTGCCGAGAATATCGGTCGAATAGTTCGGCCCGGCGAGCGCGCCTTGCGCGGTGTAGATCAGGTCGAAGGCGTTGAAATTGCCGACGAAGGTGAGGATCGAGATGATGCCTATCGACGGCAGGATCAGCGGCAGCTTGATCTTCCAGAACTGCGACATGCCGGTGATGCCGTCGCATTCGGCCGCCTCGATCACCTCTTCGGGGATCGACAGCAGCGCGGCATAGATCAGCATCATCGGGATGCCGACGAACTGCCACACCGAGATCAGGCTGAGCGCCGTCAGCGCGTACTCTTCCTTGCCCAGCCAGGGCGTGAACAGGCTTTTCAGGCCGACGAGGTCGAGCAGGTGCGGCGCCACGCCCCACAGCGGCGACAGGATCAATTTCCAGGCGAAGCCGACGATGACGAAGGACAGGATGGTCGGCACGAAGATCGCCGTGCGGTAGAAGGCCGAGAATCTCAGTCTTGGGCTGGACAGAAGTGCGGCCAGCATGACGCCGATTGGGTTCTGCACCAGCATGTGGATGATGAAGAACCAGGTGTTGTTCGTCAGCGCATTCCAGAAATTGACCGACCAGTTGGGGTCGCCGAACAGCGTGCGGAAGTTTGCCAGCCCGACGAAGACCTGATGCTGCTCGATGTTGCGGAACAGCGAGAGCTGCAGCGTGCCGGCCAGCGGCAGGATCATGATCGCCGTGTAGACAAGCACCGCCGGCGCCAGGAAGACGCCAATGTGCCAACGGAACGGTCTTTTCGGTCTGATATCTGCGGCCATGAGTTCGGTCCCCGCCGTCTCTCGGTTCCAAATGGGTTTGATCTAGATGATGCCTCGATGCACGGCCCGAACATTCTTGCCCCATGCGGCAAGAACAAAGGCCTGCGACTGATCAGCTAGCCTTCCCCACAACAGCAAGGGTAAGGCCGAGAGGCAGTGCCGACAATCGCTATCTGAACGGGCGCAATCTGAAAAACCAGGCCAGTCCGAGACCGGCCAGGCATACGCCGGCCGATCTCGTTGCCTGAGCTCTTACTTCGCCGGCTTGTACCAGCTGTCGAGGCCGGTCTGCAGTTTCTTGGCCGCAGCTTCCGGGGTGTCGGTGCCGTTGATGACGTTGGCCGATTCAACCCACGTCTCGTTTTCGAGGTTCGGCGTGCCGCGCGACAGGATCTGGTAGGTCGAGCGGATCGTCGACTTGCACTTGCCACGCCAGGAGACGAATTCCTGCGCCAGCGGGTCTTCCATCTTCACCGGCGCGGAATTCAGGCTGAAGAAGCCCGGCAGCGCGTTGGCGTAGATGGTGGCGAAGTCCGGCGAGGCGACCCAGGACAGGAAGGTCTTGGCCGCATCGGCGTTCTTCGAAGCCGCATTCAGGCCCATGCCGATATCGGTATGGTCGGAGATGTAGCAGGTGTCGCCGGCCTTCTCGACCGGCGGCGGGAAGGCGCCCATCTTGAACTGGGCCTGGGTGTTGAACAGGCCGATTTCCCACGAGCCGGCCGGGTAGATGGCGGCGCGGCCAAGCGTGAACAGGTTCTGGCTGTCCGGATAGGTCTGCGCCTCGAAGCCGTCGCCGAGATACGGCTTCCACTTGGCCAGTTCCTCATACGGCGCGACCCAGTCCTTATCGGTCAGCTTCTGATCGCCCTTGATCAGCGCCGCGCGGCCGTCCTCGCCCTTCCAGTAGTTCGGGCCGATGTTCTGGTAGCCCATGGTCGCGGCTTCCCAGAGATCCTTGGTGCCCATCGCCATCGGGATGTAGGTGCCGTCGGCCTTGATCTTGTCCAGCGCGGCGAAGAACTCGTCGCGGGTCTCCGGCACCTTGATGCCGAGCTTGTCGAAGGCGTCCTTGTTGTAGATGAAGCCGTGGATGACCGAGGCCATCGGCACGCAGAAGCTCGCCTTGCCGTCGTCGGTCTGCCAGGCGGACTTGGCCACGGGCGAGAAGTTCTCCATGCCGGGCAGCGCCGACAGGTCGGCGAGGTTGCCCTTCTTGAACAGCTCAAGCGACTTGTCGAACGGGCGGCAGGTGATCAGATCGCCCGCCGAGCCGGCGGCGAGCTTGGCGCCGAGTGCGGCGTCATACTCGGTCGGCGCCGATGGGGCGAACACCACCTTGATGCCCGGGTTCTTGGCTTCGAAAGCCGGGATCAGCTTGTCCTTCCAGATGGCAAGGTCGTCACCGCGCCAGCTTTCGATGTTAAGCGTTACGTCGTCGGCATAGGCAACCCCGGCCGAGCCGAGAATGCTGGTGCCCAGAAGCAGTGCCGTCAGTAGTTTCGTTGTCATGCTCAGTCTCCCTGTTGACCTTTTTCAGGTTCGGTTTTGATGAGAACAGAGGCCTTTGAGCCCTTGCTCCCCTCTATAGCGGAAAGGGCCGGCCGCAGTTTCTGGCCGGCCTCTTCCAGTATCTTCTGCGCCGCGTCAGTGCTGTCGGCCCCGGCTGCGAGCAGAATGGCGGTCTTGACCGCGCCGCCGCTCTTCTCCAGCAGGCGGGCCGCTTCGTCCGTACCGCGCCCGCTGACGGCGGCGACGATGCGCGCCGCGCGGTCGCGCAGCTTGATGTTGTCGGCCATCAAATTGACCATGTAACCATCATGCACATGGCCGAGATGGATCGCGGTCAGCGTCGACAGCATATTGAGCGCGATCTTCTGGGCCGTGCCGGCGCCCATGCGCGTCGAACCGGCGATCAGTTCCGGCGGCGTTTCGAGCAGGATGGCAGTTTCGGCCAGACGCAACAGCGGCGAGTTGCCGTTGTTGGCAATAGCGATTGTGGCGGCGCCCCGAAGCCGGGCGTCCTCGATGGCCCGCACCGCATAGGGCGTCGTGCCGCTGGCGGAAATGGCGATCAGGCAGTCGCCCTTGCCGAGGCCGGCATTGGCGACTGCTGCCGCCGCCTCCTCGGTATCGTCTTCCGGCCCGCCGGCCAGTGTGCGGAAGGCGTCGTCGCCGCCGGCGATCAGGATGGCGATGCGGTCGCGATGAATGCCGAAGGTACCAGGCAGTTCCAGCGCGTCGGCCAGCGCCATCAGGCCGGAGCTGCCGGCCGCGGCGTAAGCAAGCTTGCCGCCGCTGTTCAGCTTGGCCGAAATGATTTCTGCGGCCCTGGCGATGGACGGAATGGCATGGCGCACCACTTTCGCGGCTTCGATCTGCGCATCGGCCAAATAAGAAAGGATGGCGTCCGGGGCCTGGATATCCAGCCCCTCGGCATTTTGGTGAAGCGCTTCGGTGCGCGTTTCGGCCATCCCGGTTCCTCCAATACCAGAACAATACCAAAAAAATACCACTTGTCCACACGCATTAACGAATTGGCTGGCAGGAAATCGTTGAGCCGACGAAATGCGCAGTTTTTTCAATAAAATACGGCTTAATCTTTTTGAAACGGAAATTAACCCTTGGCTATTGGTATTTTATTGGTATTATTCGCCCGGAGGAGAAATCACGTGAATTTCGTGCTCGGAATCGATGGCGGCGGCACCAGCTGCAGAGCGGCGCTGGCAACAGCGGACGGCACGGTCATCGGCCGCGCCAAGAGCGGCGCCGCCAACATCCGCACCGACCTGACCGGCGCCCGATCGAACATCGTGGAAGCGGCGCGGCAGGCGTTCATCGCCGCCGGGCAGGATCCGGAGCTGATCCCGCAAACACCCGCAATTCTCGGCCTTGCCGGCGCCAATGTCGGCACCTACCGGCAGCAGCTTGAGGCGATCCTGCCGTTCAGCATCAGCCGCGTCGAGACCGATGCCGAAATCGCGCTGGAAGGGGCTGTCGGCTCCGGCGATGGCGCCATGGCAATCCTCGGCACCGGCACCGCCTACATGGCGCGCAAGAACGGCAAGTCGCGCGCCATCGGCGGCTGGGGTTTCCAGGTCGGCGACCAGGGCAGCGGCGCCCGCATCGGCCGCGACCTGCTCGAACAGACACTGCTTGCCTATGACGGCGTTCGCGAAACTTCGCCGCTGACACAAAGCATGCTGGCCGTTTTCCGCAACAATCCGGAGGACGTGGTCGAATTCACCACCAATGCCAAGCCCGGCGATTTCGGCGGCTTCGCGCCCAAGGTGTTCGAGCACGCCGAGAAGGGCGACAGCGTCGCCAACTGGATCCTCGACAGGGTGGTCGCCGATGTCGAAGCCTCGCTCGGCGCGCTCTACCTTGCGGACGATGCACCGCTCTGCCTGCTTGGCGGGCTGGCGCCGCTTTACGCGCCGCGCCTCTCGGCGCGCTACCGGGCGCTGCTGAAGCCGCCGCTCGACGATGCGTTGGGTGGCGCCGTGCAAATGGCGGTTCGTGTGTTCGCCAAGCCGGCGGAGGCGGCGCGATGAGCGAGGCCGCCGACCAGATCTTCGCCACGCTGAGACATCAGGCGCAAAGCGGCGCGCCACTTTATCTGCAGCTGCGCAAGAGCATCGAGGACGCGGTCAATCGCGGCCTGATCGGGCCGGGCGACGCGCTGCCTTCGGAGCGCGACATTGCCACCAAGGCCGATATTTCACGCGTCACCGTGCGCAAGGCGGTGCAGGACCTTGTCAAGGGCGGCATCCTTGTCCAGCGCCACGGCTCCGGCACGTTCGTGGCACCGCGCATGGAACGCGTCGAGCAATCGCTGTCGCGGCTGACCTCGTTTACCGAGGACATGGCGCGGCGCGGCATGGTGGTGCGTTCGGCCTGGCTCGACCGCGGGCTTTACGCGCCCTCGCCCGACGAAATGATGGTGCTCGGCCTGTCGTCGAGCGAACTGGTGGCGCGCGTGGCGCGCCTGCGCATTGCCAACGACACGCCGCTGGCGATCGAGCGCGCCTCGCTGTCGGCGAGCGTGTTGCCCGACCCGGCCGACATAGGCTCCTCGCTCTATGCGGCGCTGGAACTGACCGGCAACCGGCCGGTGCGGGCGGTGCAGCGCATCTCCGCCGCCAATCTCGGCGACAGCGACGCACGCCTGCTGGAAGTGCCGCCAGGCATTGCCGGCCTGCACATTGAACGCATCTCCTATCTGGCGAGCGGCAAGGTGATCGAATTCACCCGTTCTATCTACCGGGGCGATGCCTATGATTTCGTCGCCGAACTGCGGCTGACAGGGCCGAGCGAGGAGGGCCGACCATGAGTACAGAGCCAACCACGTCGACAGGGCCGACCCATATGCGGCGCGAGATCGAGGAGATCCCGCAAGCCGTCGCCCGCCTGCTCGATGGTTCCGGCGTAGTGCTGACCGAGGCCGGGCGCGGCATCCGCGAGCGCGACCCACAGTTCGTCGTCACCGTGGCGCGCGGCTCGTCGGACCACGCCGCCACCTTCATGAAATATGCCGTCGAGCTGACCGCGGGCCTGGCCGTGGCATCGGTCGGGCCATCGATCGCCTCGATCTATGGCCGCAAGCTCAGGCTCGCCGGCTCGGCCTGCCTGGCGATCTCGCAGTCGGGCAAGAGCCCCGACATCGTCGCCATGGCTGAAACCGCGCGGGCCGGCGGCGCGCTGACCATCGCCATCACCAACACCGCCGATTCGCCGCTGGCACGCGCCTCGGACTATGCCATCGACATCCTGGCCGGCCCCGAGCGCAGCGTGGCGGCCACCAAGACCTTCATCAATTCGGCTGTGGCCGGTCTAGCTTTGATGGCGCATGCCACCGGCGACGATGCGCTGCTTAAGGCACTCGCCGGCTTGCCGGAGCATTTCCGCAAGGCGATCGACTGCGACTGGATGGGCGTGCTGGCCGAAACGATCGAGAAGCAGAAGTCGCTGTTCATCCTCGGCCGCGGACCGTCGGCGGCGATGGCCAATGAGGCGGCGCTGAAATTCAAGGAAACCTGCGGCATGCATGCCGAGGCCTATAGTGCGGCCGAAGTCATGCACGGCCCGCTGGCGCTGATCGGCCCCGATTTTCCGGTGCTGGCGCTGGCCGCGCGCGATGCATCCGAACCGTCCATCGCTGAGGCCGCCGACAGCCTGGCGACCAAGGGCGCGCCGGTGTTCGTCACCTCCGCACTAGCCCAGCGCGCCGTACGCCTGCCGCATGTCGCCACCGGCCATCCGCTGACCGACCCGCTGACGCTGATCGTTTCCTTCTACATGTTCGTCGAGGCCTTTGCCCGCCATCGCGGCCTCGATCCGGACGCGCCGCGCAATCTTCGCAAGGTGACGGAGACAGTATGAGCGACCGCTTTGCCCTGACTGGCGCCCGGATTTTCGACGGCGACGACTGGCATGAAGGCCACACCCTTGTCGTGCGCGACGGTCTTGTCGAGGCTATTTTGCCCACGAGCGCCACCCCCTCGGATACCCGCGTCGTCGACACCGGCGGCGGCGTGCTGGCGCCGGGCTTCGTCGACCTGCAGGTCAATGGCGGCGGCGGCGTCATGCTCAACGACCACCCCGATGTCGCCTCTATCGAAACCATCTGCAAGGCGCATGCGCCGTTCGGCACGACGGCTCTGCTTGCTACGCTGATCACCGACACATCAGACATCACCGCCGCCGCGATCGCCGCCGGCGAAGCGGCAGCGCGCCAGAAGATGCCTGGGTTTCTCGGCCTGCATCTCGAAGGCCCGCATCTGTCGGTCGCCCGTAAGGGCGCGCATGATCCGGCGCTGATCCGCCCGATGACGGATGCCGACCAGGCAATACTGATCGCGGCGCGGCAGAAACTGCCGGTGCTGCTCACCACCATCGCACCGGAATCCGTCGAGCCGGCGCGTGTCTCGGCACTCGCCAGGGCCGGCGTCATCGTCAGTCTCGGCCATTCCGACACCGGCTACGCCACCGCCAGCACCTTCGCCAAAGCCGGCGCGAGCGTGGTCACCCATCTGTTCAATGCAATGAGCCAGATGGGCAATCGCGAGCCTGGTCTGGCGGGCGCGGCCATCGACATCGGCACCTTGTCTGCCGGTCTCATCGCCGACGGCATTCATGTCGATCCCACCACCATCAAGATCGCGCTGCGCGCCAAGCAAGGTCCCGGCAAGATCGTGCTGGTCAGCGACGCCATGGCGACGATCGGCACCGACATGAGCTCGTTCACGCTCAACGGCCGCATCATCTATCGCAGGGATGGCAGCCTTCGGCTCGCCGACGGAACGCTGGCGGGCGCCGATCTCGACATGATCTCGGCGGTTCGATACGTCCACCGGGTTGTCGGGCTGGACTTGTCGGAGGCGCTGCGCATGGCCTCGCTCTATCCTGCGCAGGCCATCGGCCAGTCACATCGGCTCGGCCGCTTCGCCAACGGCACGGCGGCCGATATTGTCGCGCTGTCGGATAATCTCGACATGAAGGGGGTCTGGATCGGCGGCGAAAGGGTTTTTGCAACCGCTGCCGGCACTTTACTCTAGGATCAAAACTCAATCAGCTGGCTGCCGGCAATGGGCGGGATGCTGCCATCCATCTCGTCGATCGGGAAGGCGAAAGTAGCGCCAGGTCGAGACACTGGCACTGGACGTGGCGAACGTCACGATCCGTGCTAGAATCGACCCCTAGGAGGGTTCGATGAACGACGCCGACTACGTGCTGGGGCATGCCGAGGCGGAATTGCGCCGCCTCAGTACCCAGGCACGGTTGATCGATCCGATCACGCGTCGCTTTCTGGAAGCTGCCGGGATCGCGAAAGGTATGCGCATCCTCGATATCGGCAGCGGGGCCGGCGATGTCGCGTTTCTCTGCGGCGAACTCGTTGGGCCGACTGGAGAGGTTGTGGGTACTGACCTTGCCCTTGCAGCTGTCGAACGGGCAGAACTACGCGCCAAGAATGCCCAGTCCGGCAGAATCTCCTTCAGACACGGCGATCCGGCTGAACTGAATTTTGACGAACCATTCGATGCGATAGTTGGTCGTTACGTTCTTCAATTCATACCCGATCCAGCACAGTCGCTCCGACAGATCGTCCGTCATTTGCGGCCTGGTGGAATCGTCGTATTTCACGAACTTGATTGGGATGGCGCTCGTTCGTCGCCCCCGTCGTCAACGTACAATCAGGTATGCGGGTGGCTTAGCCGGACAATCGAAGGGGCGGGAGCGCAGGTGCGCCTTGGTGCGCGACTTGCCTCTTTGTTCGAAGAGGCTGGTTTACCCTCGCCGATCCTGAGGTTGGAGGCGGTCATCTCGTCAGGACCACGGGCAGTCGACGTTGTGCACCTGGTAACCGATCTCGTGGAGACACAACTGCCGACCATGGAGAGGCTAGGGATAGTGGCAGCTTCGCAGGTCGAGGCGCTTACACTCGCTGACCGTATCCTTTCAGAGATCGGTGCCGGCGGCACGTTGATGGGGAGATCGGAGATAGGCGCTTGGACCACCAAGCCGGAGTGAACGCACGCCCACGATGTTAACCCTGGAGAAGTCCACGCGTGACGTCGATTGCGTTATTGCGTTATCGTCGGGCTCGCCATCGCCAGGGCGCTCGCTCTGTCCGGCCGACCATTGCACCGACCGGATCGTCAATCTGTTCGGCATCGAGGATGCCGGGCCTGACGGCGAGCCTGGCGATCGCCGATCATGTTTGCGAGCTTTTGTCCCTGGGCTGAATTGGTGTCTTGTCCTGTCGGGACGAACTTGCTTATTAGCTGGCCTCATAGAGCCCCTTGTAGGTGTCGCGCAAAAGGTTCTTCTGCACCTTACCCATGGTGTTGCGCGGCAGTTCGTCGACGAAGATCACCCGTTTCGGGTGTTTATATTTCGCTATGCGTTCGGCGATGGCACCGAGAATCTCGGCCGCGGTGATCTGCGACGCCGGCGCCCGTACGACGACAGCGGTGACGCCTTCGCCAAAATCCGGATGGGCAACGCCGATGACGGCGCTTTCGCTAACCCCGTCAAGCGCGTCGATCTCGCTTTCGAGTTCCTTCGGATAGATGTTGTAGCCGCCGGAAATGATCAGGTCCTTGCCGCGGCCGACGATGTGTACATAGCCGTCGGCGTCGATGATACCGAGATCGCCGGTGATGAAGAAGCCGTCGGCGCGGAATTCCGCTTTGGTCTTCTCCGGCATGCGCCAATAGCCGCCGAAGACGTTCGGACCTTTGACCTCGATCATGCCGACCTCGCCCTGGGCAAGCGGCCTGCCATTGTCGGGATCGGCGATGCGAAGTGTTACACCTGGCAAAGGAAAGCCGACCGTACCGGCGCGCCGCTCGCCCTCATAAGGGTTCGAGGTGTTCATGTTGGTCTCGGTCATGCCGTAGCGTTCGAGGATCGCGTGGCCGGTGCGCTCGCGCCAGTCCTTGTGCGTCTCGGCCAGAAGCGGCGCCGAACCTGAAATGAACACGCGGATGTTTTTCGCCGCCTCACGGTCCAGCCCATCCTGCTGCAGCAGACGCACATAGAAGGTCGGCACGCCCATCAGGGCGGTGGCGCGCGGCAGCAGCGAGACGATGCGGGCGGGATCGAACTTCTGCTCGAACAGCATCGTGGCGCCGGCCATCAGGATGACGTTGGTGGCGACGAACAGGCCGTGCGTGTGGAAAATCGGCAGCGCGTGGATCAGCACGTCGTCTCCGGTGAAGCGCCAGTGGTCGACCAGCACCCGCGCGTTGGAGGCGAGGTTTTCATGGCTGAGCATGGCGCCTTTGGAGCGCCCGGTGGTTCCCGATGTGTAGAGGATCGCCGCGAGGTCATCCCGCTCGCGCGCCACGTCATGGAAGTCGGACGGCAAGCGCGAGGCCTGATCGGTCAGCGATCCCTGGCCATCGCTGCCGAGCGTGACGGTGGTGGCGCCTGATCTTTGCGCCAGCGCTTCGATGTCGGCCGCCCTGGCCGGATCGCAGACGACCAGGCGTGGCTCGGCATCGCCGAAGAAATACTCCAGCTCAGTCAGTGTGTAGGCGGTGTTGAGCGGCAGGAAGACGGCGCCGGTGCGCAGGCAGGCGAGATAGAGCAGCACCGCTTCCGGGCTCTTTTCGACCTGCACGGCAACACGGTCACCCGGTTCGACACCCAGTTGCAGGAGGGCATGCGACAGTTGCGCCGAGCGGGCCAGCATGTCGCCATAGGTGAGCGAACGGCCGTCATCGGTTTCCATCAGCAGGTGCCCTGGCGCCGGCATCCGGGACCGGAACGCATCGAACAGATGATTGCTCATGAGGACTTCCCTGGGATGGCGGAACGGCGGGCCTGCGGATGCGCCTGAAGCGGCATGCATCGGCGGCGAAGAGTTCGCGGTTCCTGGCCGCGCCGTCAAGACCGCGGACAGCGTTTTACGCCCGTCGTGGCAACGCCAAAGGTTGCGAGCAATGGGCGGCAAGAGGCCCGCCGGAGAACCCCGCTATCGCCGGGCGCGCCTGGCCCTGCCGGCGACCGCCTCTAATTCTTCGCCCTGGCTGAAGCGTTTCATGCACATGGCGGCGGTCAGCTGATAGTGATTGATCAGCGCCTCGACAGCAGCGTCGGCATTGCCATCCAGGGCACATTCGGCGATGAGGCGGTGCTCGCTGAAATCATCGCGTTGGATGCCTTCGACGTCATTGGCCATCTGCCGGTAGCGATAGGCGTGATCGGAAAGCTGGTCGCAGAACCCCACCAGCCATTGCGACCGGCAGGCCGAGATCAGCACCCTATGGAAGATGCGGTGCAGCCGCTCCCAATCGGGATTGAGCGAGACGAGGTTCTGCGGCGAAAGACGGGACGCGCGCCCCAGGCGATGCAGCGCCAGCACGAGTTGCTCTTCCCATTCGGCGGTGCGGTGGGCAATGGATTCGCGAAGCGCCCGCTCTTCGAGCCAGCAGCGGGTGCGCGTCAGCTCTTCGAGCTCCGACGCGCTGACCGGCATGATGAAGAAACCGCGCTGGTCGTGGCGGCCGAGAAGCCCCTCCGAGGCGAGGCGATTGAGGGCCTCGCGAACCGGGGAAGCGCCGGCTCCATATTTGGAAACCACCCATTCGACCCGCAGCTTGCTCTCGGCTTCAAGAACACCACCGAGAAGGTCGTCACGCAATTGCTGGTAGACCGTGCTGGCAAGCGTGCTTTTGGGTCCTGCACCGTCGTCGTTCAGATTGGCAGCGCCGTATGTCAAAGCGACTCCTTGTTCCCAAAACTTGTCTTGGGCAATTCGAGTCCGAAGCATTTGCCTTTTCGTACTTGTACCATATATCGCCAGCCATCGCGTGCTCAAGCAGAAGATCACGCTATTGTACTTTAGCACAAAGGAATATACGGCATTCCGGCGTTCGATGCTGCAATTTCGCGCATTCCCCGCAACCTGCGGAAACTTAACATGTTTTGTATGCACGCAGGATCGTCTGTTCTTTGTACGCGCGCAATCATCTGTTCTGCCGTGCGTATAGGCGGGGCCGTGAATCGAATCAGTCGGCACTCCACTTCCGGATCAAAGGACAATGCCTAGCCTTCACAGGCTGGCCACCGAAGCTGCCGGACGGCAAGTGGGATCAAGGACGAGCGCCAAGGGGAGAAGGCAGTGGGTTAGCCGGCTGCGTTGTCGGCTGCCGTCCTGATCGCCTGGATGTTTTGCCGGTAAGCTTCGACGCTGCCGCCTTTGAAGATGGCGGCGCCCGCCACCAGCACGTCGGCGCCGGCAGCGGTGACCAGCGGCGCGGTTTCGGCCGAAACACCGCCGTCGATCTCGATGCGGATCGGCCGGTTACCGATCAGCGCCTTGACCCGCTTCACCTTGTCGACAACAGCCGGAATGAAGGCCTGGCCGCCGAAACCCGGATTGACGGTCATGATCAGGATCAGATCGAGCCGGTCGAGCACGTATTCGATCATCGTTTCCGGCGTCGCCGGGTTGAGCGACACACCGGCCTTCTTGCCAAGGTTCCTGATGGTCTGCAGTGAGCGGTCGAGATGCGGCCCGGCCTCGGCATGCACCGTCAAGCCGTCGCAGCCGGCCTCGGCGAAAGCGGCCAGATAGGGGTCGGCCGGGGCAATCATCAGATGGCAGTCGAAGAAGGCCTTGGTGCGGTTGCGGATCGCCTTGATCACCGGCGGGCCAAAGGTGATGTTGGGGACAAAGTGCCCGTCCATCACATCGAGATGGATCCAGTCGGCGCCGGCCGCCGCCACCGCTTCGACCTCATCGCCGAGCCTGGAAAAATCCGATGCCAGCACCGACGGTGCGATCAAGGTCTTTCTGCTCATGGATGCGGCCTTTCCGAGCGCCCTTTTCATCCGGCCACTCTGGATCGACTGCCTAATGCGCTCCAGCCGACTTGTCGAGTGCACCGGCGCGGTCGCTGCACAGGCCGAGTGGCGTTGTGACGTCTCCGATCCTGTTGCAGCCAATTCCCGCTTGCCCCGGAGCCACGAAGAAAACCCGCCGGATTGCTCCGGCGGGTTTCTGGTCTCGTGTCGAGCAGATGGCTATTGCTGCTGGAGTTTCAGGATTCTGTTTGGATCCGGATCCTGCTGCTGTTCGACCTGCGGCCTGCGCCGTGGCAGCACCTGCTGCAGCAGCAGGCCAGGGTTGAGCTCCAGTGACGGTTGCCCACGGATCGGCCGGCAGTTCGGATAGCGCCCGATCGTGCCTTCCGGACAGCGCCGCCTGATGATCGGCTGGCACTGGCCATTGATCATCTGCGAGCCCGGTGCGCATTCCACCTCTTGCCTGGGCCTGCGGCATGCGCCGTTGATCACCTCGGTCCCACGCGGACAAACACACTCGCCGCGCTTGTTGTGGACCTGGCCGCGTATGTCGCACTGCTCCTGCGTCGGCTGCTTGCGCCGGCAGGCATTGCCCTGCACCTCGGTACCCCTCGGGCAGACGCAATTGCCGTTGGCGTCGTGGACCTGGCCACGGATGGTGCATTGGTCAGGCTTTGGCCGGATCGGACGGCAGGCTCCGTTTCTGACCTCGGTCCCTTGCGGGCAGACGCAGTCGCCATCGGCATTGTGGACCTGGCCACGGATCGTGCACTGCTCGGGCTTCGGCCGGATCGGACGGCAGGCGCCATTGCGCACCTCGGTCCCTCTCGGGCAGACACAATCGCCATCGGCATTGTGGACCTGGCCACGGATCGTGCACTGCTCAGGCTTCGGCCGGATCGGACGGCAGGTGCCATTGCGCACCTCGGTCCCCCTCGGGCAGACGCAATCGCCATCGGCATTGTGGACCTGGCCACGGATGGTGCACTGCTCGGGCCTATCGGTCCTGACGCATTTGCCGTTCTCAAGCCCGGTTCCGCGTGGGCAGACGCAGCGTCCGTCCTCGGTGCGGATCTGGCCTTCGAGCAGCACGCAGCGCTTCGGCGGCGGTGGCAGCGGCACAACATCGGTGCCGCCGCCAGTGCACTGGCCATTGCGGAAGGTTGTGCCCTCCGGGCAGACGCAGCGACCCGCGTCGTTCATGACGAAGCCTTGCGAGCATTCCTTCTTCGTCTCCTGGCTGATGGTGAAGGGATGGCAGGCATAGGCCTTGCCGCGATCGCCCTGGATGTTGGCCTGGCCGTCGGAAAGCACGTCGCCGCCGCCCTGCACCCGTGTGTCGGGAGAGAGCACGCCGACGCAGTTCTGGCCGCTGACATTGCCCTGCAAATTGGCCAGGCGGCCGTCGTCGGGAATAACCACGGTGACATGATGCACCTGGCTTTCGCCTGCGCCGAGCGTCAAATTGGCAATGCAGGACGCAGGCAGGGTTGCCGGCTCCGGCGAGCAGCCGAAGGGCGGATCGATCGAGGTGATCTCAACGCCTTCCAGCCTGCCGAGACCCTCCACGCCGATCGCATCGCCGATGCTGACCGGCCCGGAGAAGGGGGTCGTTCCGTCATTGGTGATGGTGATCTCGAACGAGCAAGGTTGGCCGAGCTTGCATTCGCGGTCGCCGGTCTTCTCGACGCGGATGGTCGAGGTACCGCCGCCCTTGGCGCAGGCCTGGCCGATCGGATAGACGATGTCGTCGCCCGGTGCCGGCCCATAGGAGCCGCGCGCGCAGTTCTCGAACGCGCCATTCGCCGAGACCGTCACGTCGAAGTGACGGCTGGTTCCAGGTGTCATGACGGCGCCGGGAATCTGGCACGACAGCGCATTGGCCGGTACTGGACCGCACGCCCATTCCGCGCCGTCGGGGGTGACGGTCTGGATCTGGACGGGCGCGCCGCCGGCCACCAGCGTGGCGGCATCGTTGACCCGCACCGGACCGGTGGGGGCAGCGGTGCCAAGGCTGATGACGGTGATGCGGCAAGAGATGACCGCGGCACCGGCGAGCGAGCCGTTGCACACCTTGGTGATGCGCAGGGTTGGCTTGCCGCCATTGGGATGACGGAAGCGTTCCTTGGCGCAGGCCTTGTTGTTGGTGAGGTCGTTTTCACCGGGGATCGCCTTAACCACCGCGCAGTTCTCGACCGTGTCCGACTGGTCGCCGGCCGGCATGACCGCCTTGACGACGATCGGTGTCGAGGCGCCCGCAGGCAGCGAAATGCCCGCATTGTCGCAGCGGAACTGGCCGGGGCCATTGGGTCCGCATGTCCAGGGCGGGCTCGGGCCGAAGGTCGAGGTGGCTGGTGCACCGGCTGGATAGCTGTCGATAACCGTCAGCGGCCCATTGTAGGTCGATGTGCCGTTGTTGATGATGTCGATCACGAAGTAGCAGATGCCGTCGGCCGTGCAGACCGGGACGCGGGCACGCTTCTTCAGGATCAGGTCGACCTTCTTCTCCACCGGCGGCCGGCAGTCGCGGTCACGGTCGCCACGCCGGCAGATCGTGATCGAGGCACAGCCGCGATCGTTTGACTGGCTGCCGAAAAGCGGCTTGCCGCTGGCGTCGTAATTGTAGGTGGCGCAGTTGCGCAAGACACTGCCTTGCCAGCCTCCGGCCGGCTTGAAGCCGAGCTTGAGGTCGACGGAGGCGCCCGGATTGAGCGTGGTCACCGGATAGGTGCAAATCATCGGGGTGATGCCGGGCACGCAGACCCAGGGCGGATTTGGCCCTGAATCGAGCGTCGAGCCGGCCGGTAGCGTAACCTCGTCGAGCACGATCTTGCCGTGGTAGGCACCGGCGCCGACATTGGTGACCCTGATGGTGAAGTCGCAGCCGCCGCCCATCGTGCAACGCGTCACGTCGGCGCGTTTCTCGACCTTGAGGTCCGGCTCCTTGTCCTTGGGCGGGCACCTCTGGTCGCGCGGGATGACGATGTCGATCGTCTGCGTGCAGCACAGGCCCCAGCCTTCCTTCGGACCGGCATAGGTTTCGATGCCGGTGACGATGAGATGGATGACGTCGCCGGGCGACGCGCCGACGATCTTCCAGTTGAGCACACCGCCACCCGCCGGCACCAGTTGGGTATCGGGGATGATGTTGATGCCGGGCGTGCTCGTCGACACCTGCACCCATTTGCCGCCCATCTCCGGGCCGACCGGCATGTGGTAGATGAAGGCGCCGCCGCCGGGCACGCAATCAACCGTGCCGCGTTCCACCTTGAAGCATTCCTTGCCGGGAGGTGGTGGTGGTGGGTTGCACTTGGTGACATCGATCTTGATCGAGGTCTTCTCGCCAGTCTTGAAGTCACCGTCGTCGGGCTTGCTCGGATCCTGCGACGGGATGATGGTCCCGGTGCCCGGTCCGGCCGTCACCTTGATCATGCCCTGGTTGTCGACGATCGTCGGCGCGGGAAATGCCGCATGATCGATCTTGGCCGTGATCTTGAAGTTGATGACGCGCTCGTTCGGGGCGCCGACGCCGTCGAGATCGGACGTGGAGATGCGGAAATCGGAAACCGTGGCAGTGTCATTCGGATCAGCCGAAGTGCTGATCGTGGCACCCGGCATTGGTCCGCCGGACGAATCCGTACCGTCGCCCGACACATTGACGTTGACGATCGCAAGGCCGTGCGGAAGCTGGTCCTTGAAATCGACCCTGACCTTCTTCAGCCTTGCCACGAGGCTTGGATCGGCAAGGCCCTGCGGATCGCCGCGCAAGCCGAAGCTCAGCGAGTAGACGACGTAGTCGCAGCCTCTTTGAGTGCCTGTCTTGGTGAAGAAAGGCACCACCTGGTCGGGCCTCGGAGTGACGACGCGCGAACTATCGAGATCGAGCTTCAGCTCCGGGGTGATCGGGGCAGCGTCTTCCGCAAAGCCTTGGACCGGGGTGAACATGGCGACCGCGATACCGGCCGCCATCAGCCAGCGCGCGCCGCGCCTGGCATATGACAGGGGTTTCATGACCGTCTCCATGACGGTTGACTGGTTGCTCGTTGCGAGCGGGGAGAGTGCGAGATTTTTCATCTTCCCCTCCTCAACGTTCGCAGCTGACGGCTGGGGTTCTGAGCGGCAAAGTCATCTTGCAGCAAGGGTAGTAGCCGCCCTTGTCCTTGTCGGACTTCCTGTAGAAGCAGAGCCCGACATCGACTGTGTCGCCCGGATAGTGGCCGGTGATGCCGATCGTGTACGGCGTGCCGGGCGCATGCGACATGGGGAAAGTCACCCCGACGCCTGGCGTCCTGGACTGGGCCTTGATCGAATCGCCGCCGAAGCCGGCATGGTCATGGAGATAGAGATCGGCCTCGAGGCCGCGAGGCGTGCAGTAGTACTGGACATCCTCGACATCGATGCACGGAGGCAGATTGCCGGGCGGTGGGAAGTCCGGCGGGTAGAAGGGGGGCAGGTAGCCGCCCGGGATTTCTTCATAGTAGCCGGCGCGGCCCTCGCAAGGATGCCAGACGGCAACGTCGCCGACATGACCCTCGACCTCCGGGTCTTCAAAATAGCCGTCGAAGTCGACGAACCAGGAGCCAAAGGGCGGCACATTGTCCGGCTTGACCAGCTCTTTCGGCGTTATCTGCACGCCATGCACGGCCAGCGGCCCGCCGGCGGCGAGCTGTTCGGCGAGGGCCGGATTGTCGCGCAGCTTGTCGCCCGTGTTGACCACCGTCTGCGTGCAGACAGAGGTGTCGAGATTGCCGTCGAGGTCATAGCCATATTGCAGATCGAGGCCGCCGGCCGACTGCCGGTTGCCTTGGGGGAAACCGACCGCATATTCCTGCGGCACTTCGACCCAGACCGATTCCGTTGCCGGGTCGTCCGGGTTCTCATGCCAGTAGCGGATGACCTCGCCTTTGCCGGAATCGGCGAACTGGCTGTAATCGTAACGGTTCTCGACCGGGCCGCGCTGGGCCAGGTACATGAAGCCGCTATTGTCGAAGGCGATGTCGGTGACGGCGTAGTCCTTGTCGGCCTTGACCGTCAGCTCCCAGCGCGGGTCGCCGGCAAAAGTGCCGTCGCGGGCAATGCCCACCGACCAGATTTCCGACTTTTCGCCGACCGAATAATAGAGTCGGCCGCCATGATAGGAGACGCCCCAGACGCGGCGCTCGTCCTGCGTGTAGCCCCAACTGTCGGGGTCTTCGCTGTCGAAGGCAGCACCCTGTATGTCCATCACCGAACCATCGTCAGCGACCGGCGCCAGCCCATGCGCGGGACGGCCGGCAACGCCATGGTCAAAGCTGTCGATCAGCCTGCCGTCGGCGTCGATGCGATGGATCAGGCCGGTATCGAGGTCGGAGGCGAAGAACTGGCGGTGGGTGGCGTCGAAGTTGAGATTGCCGATGCCGGGACCGCTGTTGGTGTCGATGTCGGCGAATTTGGAGACCTGGCCGGTGATGCCGTCGATCTTCCAGACGGTGCCCGGCCCGCCGCCGTTTTCGGTGCCGAACTGGCCATCCATGAAGGTGGCGCCGGCAGCGCCGCGGCGCTGTCGCTCCGGCCTTCCGTCATCGTCGGTATCAGGCGTGACGATGCGGATGCCGTGCAGCGAGCTGGCGCCGGCGTAGAGATTGGGAATGCCTGATGGAACGCCGTCGCGCACGCCGTCATCATAGGTGACGCCGAACACCTGGCCGATCTGTTCCGCCGTCACCTCGAAGGGCGGCGGCGTGTTGACGAGCTGGCCGGCGGCCGGTCCGCCCAGATGCGAGACGTCGAACACGCGCAAGGTGGCGCGCGTCGTGTCAATGAAGGTTTCGTCGACCGGATCGACGCCGGGCGGTAGACCCTCGTCGAAATTGGGAATGATCGTGCCGGAAAATCCGGTCACGGCCATCGAGCCGGGATAGATGACCTGGGTTTCCTGCGCCTGGGCGGCGCCCAGCCACAGGCCTGCGCCGAGTGCCAGCACAGCGCGGCGCAAGCCGCCATCAAGAGACGACACGACCGAGCCGCGGATGCGAGACATGACACTACCCCCCGTAGTCGACGGGAGAACGTCGGGTCTGGCCGCGCAAATCAGGGCAAGGCGCGGCGGTCCGGCTCGTTCTTCCCTGATCGAATTGTCTGCTTTCCTCAAAATGACGATACGCCTGCTCTTCCGCAGGGTCAACGGAATCAACGGAAAACCCAGCGCATCGACCTCGTCCCGAAGACGGTGGTCGCGCCGAGCTCCTGTTGTTCCCGGAGACCGTAGAGGCTCTGGGTTGATGGTCATGGGGGCTTCCTTTCCGGGCCGCACCATGCGGCACCTGGAGATCAGTCGCAGGCCGAGGTGGAAAGGTTCATGGAAGCCTTGCGCAGAATGCTTGCGCGCGATGCCGCCTGTTCTTATATACGCGCCAAGCCGTTCGGCGCCGGATTGCCGGTTGCCGGAACGGGATTTCTTGTGAACAGGGGCTTTCGTCGGAACGCCTGTACGGGTCCTGAGAGCCTGCTTAGCGGAGAGACTAGAAAAATGGCAAAAGTAATCGGTATCGATCTCGGCACCACCAACTCGTGTATCGCCATCATGGATGGCAAGGAGCCCAAGGTGATCGAGAATGCGGAAGGCGCGCGCACGACGCCCTCCATCGTCGCCATCTCAGGCGACGACGAACGTCTCGTCGGCCAGCCGGCCAAGCGCCAGGCGGTCACCAATCCCGAAAACACCATCTTCGCGGTCAAGCGCCTGATCGGCCGCCGCTATGACGATCCGGTGACGGAGAAGGACAAGAAGCTTGTCCCCTACAAGATCGTCAAGGGCGACAATGGCGATGCCTGGGTCGAGGCCGGCGGCAAGAAGCAGTCGCCCTCGCAGATTTCGGCCATGATCCTGCAGAAGATGAAGGAGACGGCGGAAGCCTATCTCGGCGAGAAGGTCGAGAAGGCGGTCATCACGGTTCCGGCCTATTTCAACGATGCCCAGCGCCAGGCGACCAAGGACGCCGGCAAGATCGCCGGCCTCGAAGTGCTGCGCATCATCAACGAGCCGACGGCTGCCGCGCTCGCCTACGGCCTCGACAAGAAGGAAGGCAAGACCATTGCCGTCTATGACCTTGGCGGCGGCACGTTCGACATTTCGGTGCTCGAGATCGGCGACGGCGTGTTCGAGGTGAAGTCGACCAATGGCGACACCTTCCTCGGCGGCGAAGATTTCGACATGCGCCTGGTCGAGTACCTGGCGGCCGAGTTCAAGAAGGAACAGGGTATCGACCTGAAGAACGACAAACTCGCCCTGCAGCGCCTCAAGGAGGCGGCTGAAAAAGCCAAGATCGAGCTGTCGTCCACCACGCAGACCGAAATCAACCTGCCCTTCATCACTGCCGACGCGACCGGGCCGAAGCACCTGACGCTGAAGCTGACGCGCGCCAAGTTCGAACAGCTGGTCGACGACCTGGTTCAGCGCACGATTGCCCCTTGCAAGGCAGCGCTCAAGGATGCCGGCCTGAAAGCCGGCGAAATCGACGAGGTCGTTCTGGTCGGCGGTATGACCCGTATGCCCAAGATCCAGGAGATCGTGAAGCAGTTCTTCGGCAAGGAGCCGCACAAGGGCGTCAATCCGGATGAGGTCGTCGCTCTGGGTGCGGCCATCCAGGCCGGCGTGCTGCAGGGCGACGTCAAGGACGTGCTGTTGCTCGACGTGACGCCGCTGTCGCTCGGCATCGAGACGCTGGGCGGCGTGTTCACGCGCCTGATCGAACGCAACACGACGATCCCGACCAAGAAGAGCCAGGTGTTCTCGACGGCCGAGGACAGTCAGTCGGCCGTGACCATCCGGGTCTTCCAGGGTGAGCGCGAAATGGCCGCCGACAACAAGGCGCTCGGCCAGTTCGACCTGGTCGGCATTCCGCCGGCGCCGCGCGGCGTGCCGCAGATCGAGGTCACCTTCGACATCGACGCCAACGGCATCGTCAACGTTTCGGCCAAGGACAAGGGCACCGGCAAGGAGCACCAGATCCGCATCCAGGCATCGGGTGGCCTTTCCGACGCCGACATCGAGAAGATGGTCAAGGACGCCGAGGCCAATGCCGAGACCGACAAGAAGCGGCGTGCGCTGGTCGAGGCCCGCAACCAGGCCGAGGCGCTGGTGCATTCCTCGGAGAAGTCGCTGAAGGAATATGGCGACAAGGTTTCGGAAACCGAGCGCACGGCGATCTCCGACGCGATCGCGGCGCTGAAGACCGCGACCGAGGGCGATGACGCGGCCGACATCGAGGCCAAGAGCCAGGCGCTTGCCGAAGCTTCGATGAAGCTTGGCCAGGCCATGTACGAGGCTTCGCAGAAGGAAGCGGCGGAAGCCGACGCCAAGGCGGATGCCGCCAAGGACAGTGACGTGGTCGACGCCGATTTCGAGGAAATCGACGAGGACGACGACAAGAAGAAGTCGGCCTGACCCGCCTGACGGCAAGATAGTGCTGAAAGCCCGGCGCAGAGCCGGGCTTTTTTGCAACCCTGGCGGAAAAAATCGCTGAAAACCCCGAACAGAACCGTGTCGGCTCTAGCATCCGGGCAGCACCGCTCCTAAATCGAGGCAACGTGCCGGCAAAAGACGCAACAATGCTTGAAGACGTTGAGCATCCGGACAGCGGGAAAAAATGAAAGCTGACTTCTACGAGACGCTGGGCGTCCAAAAAGGCGCCGACGAAAAGGAGCTCAAGAGCGCTTTTCGTAAGCTCGCCATGCAGTTCCATCCCGACCGCAACCCCGGCGATCATTCCTGCGAGCACAAGTTCAAGGAAATCAACGAAGCCTATGAGACGCTGAAGGACCCGCAGAAGCGCGCGGCCTATGACCGCTTCGGCCACGCCGCCTTCGAACAGGGCGGCATGAATGGCGGTGCGCAAGGCTTTGGCGCCGGCGGCTTCGCCGACATCTTCGAGGATATTTTCGGCGATATGATGGGAGGCCGCCAGCGCCGCTCGTCGGGCGGCCGCGAGCGCGGCGCCGACCTGCGCTACAACATGGAAATCTCGCTGGAAGAAGCCTTTGCCGGCAAGACCGCGCAAATCCGCGTGCCGGCGTCGATTTCCTGCTCGGAATGTTCGGGCAGCGGCGCCAAGCCCGGCACCCAGCCCGTCACTTGCTCGATGTGCAACGGCCACGGCAAGGTGCGCGCCACGCAGGGCTTCTTCTCGATCGAACGCACCTGCCCGCAATGCCAGGGGCGTGGCCAGACAATCAAGGATCCGTGCCCGAAATGCGCCGGCCAGGGCCGCGTCACCGAGGAGCGTTCGCTGTCGGTCAATATTCCGGCCGGCATCGAGGACGGCACCCGCATCCGCCTTGCCAATGAGGGCGAGGCCGGCCTGCGTGGCGGGCCATCGGGCGACCTCTATATTTTCCTGGCGGTCAAGCCGCATGAGTTCTTCCAACGCGACGGCGCCGACCTCTACTGCAAGGTGCCGATCTCGATGACGACGGCCGCCCTTGGCGGTTCCTTCGAGGTAACGACGCTGGACGGCACGCAGACCAAGGTGAAAGTGCCGGAAGGCACCCAGAACGGGCGCCAGTTCCGCCTCAAGGGCAAGGGCATGCCGGTGCTGCGTCAGCCCAATGTCGGCGACCTCTACATCCAGACCGCGGTCGAGACGCCGCAGAACCTGACCCGCCGCCAGCGCGAGCTGCTGGAGGAGTTCGAACAGCTCTCCTCGCAGGACAATTCGCCTCAATCGAGCGGCTTTTTCACCCGCATGAAGGATTTTTTCGAGTCTTTCGGCGAGCGTTGATGCACTTTGAGTCAGCGGAAACCGATTTGCGCCGCGAAAGTCCTTGAACTGCGTCACCCCTTGAGACGCGACGAAAATTATCTTATCCACGACATGCTTCCCGCCGCGCCTTGCCTAGCACCGCTCAGATGCTAAGTAACTACGGGGGAGCGCTGAGGAGAGCTTGCATGACACGTGGCCCTGGACTGCGGAAGGCGCTTGTCGAAAAGTTCGACGACGAGCTCAAGTTCTTCAAGGGCTGGATCGACAAGCCGAAGACAGTCGGCTCGATCGTGCCGACCAGTTCGATCACCGCCCGCAAGATGGCCTCGATCGTCAACCCGAAATCCGGCCTGCCGGTGCTCGAGGTCGGCCCCGGCACCGGTGTCATCACCCGCGCCATCCTGGCCCAGGGCGTGCGGCCCGAAAATCTCTACGCGGTCGAATATTCCACGGATTTCGTGCGCCATTTGCGGCGGCTCTATCCCGGCGTCAACGTCATCGAGGGCGACGCCTTCAACCTCAATGCCACACTTGGCGACAAGAGCGGGATGATCTTCGATTCCGTCGTTTCCGGCGTGCCGCTGCTCAACTTTCCGGTCGCCCAGCGCATCGCCTATATCGAGAGCCTGCTCGACCGCATCCCGGCCGGCCGGCCGATCGTGCAGCTGACCTACGGACCGATGTCGCCGATCCCGGCTGGCCGCGGCGACTACACGGTCAAGCATTTCGATTTCATCTTCCGCAACATCCCGCCGACGCAGCTGTGGATTTACCGGCGCGAAGCGCATTAGGGTGTGCCGATATTCAGGTGAGGCCGGTCTGCAAATGGCAGTATCCTGCGCTTCCGGTGCTCACGTACGAAAAGTACGCTCCGCTCCGGTTCTCGGAAACTACCATTTTCGACTCGGCCTGACCTGAATCTCGACGCACCCTTCACGCATGTGCCCCAAAAACGGGTCTCGATTTTTGAGTCGATGCGTTGATTTGCTCAATCCTTGCCTGTACCTGTCCGGGAACAAGGGTGGCCAATGGCAGTGATCCCGAAAATCCTCGTCTTCGCCGGCTCGGTGCGCAGCGGCGCCTACAGCGGCAGGACAGCCGACGTGGCGCAGAAGGAACTTGCCATGCAAGGCGCCGAGGTGACCCGCATCTCGCTTGCCGACTATCCCTTGCCGATCCTCGACGAGGATTTGGAAAAGGAAAGAGGCGTTCCCGAAAACGCCCAGAAACTCGGCCGTCTCATCATCACCCATGACGGGCTGCTGATTGCCACGCCCGAATATAATGGCTCCATTCCGCCGCTGCTCAAGAACACGATCGACTGGGTGAGCCGGGTGCGCCGGGATGGTGGCCGCACGGTCAGGCCGCTTGCCGGCAAGGTCGCCGGCCTCTGCTCGTCCTCCCATGGCCACTTTGCCGGTATCCGCTGCATCAACCATCTGCGCGCCGTGCTGGTGCGCTGCCAGATGGAGGTGGTGACGCCGGAATGCTCGGTGTCCGAGGGCGGCAACGCCTTCGACGAGGACGGCAATTTCCGTGACGAAAGACTGTACAAATCGATGGAGCACCTATGCCGCACGCTGATCGAAACCTCGCGCATGCTGTCCACCCGGATAGAGACATGATTGCCAGCACCTTGCAGGCCCAATCCATGCAGGAAAGACTGATCGTCGGCCTCGACGTGCCGACGGTGCGGGAAGCCGAGCAGGCGGTGCGCGAACTCGACGGCATCGTCTCCTTCTACAAGATCGGCTACCAGCTGGCCTTTGCCGGCGGGCTCGACTTCGCCAGGGAACTGGTCAGCGGCGGCACCAAGGTCTTCCTCGACATGAAGCTGCTCGACATCGACCACACGGTGGCCAAGGGCGTCGAGAACATCGTCAAGATGGGTATGACCATGCTGACCATCCACGCCTATCCCAAGGCGATGGCAGCGGCGGTGGAAGCAGCGCGCGGCAGCGACCTTTGCCTGCTCGCGGTCAGCGTGCTGACCTCGATGGACGAGCAGGACATGATCGATGTCGGCTATGAGTACGACCCGCATACGCTGGTGCTGCGGCGCTCCGAACAGGCGCTGCATGCCGGCATGGGCGGCATCGTCTGCTCGGCCGCGGAGGCCGAAGCGGTGCGCCGCATCGTTGGTCCCGACATGGCGGTGGTGACGCCCGGTATCCGGCCGGCGGGCAGCGACCATGGCGACCAGAAGCGCGTGGTGACGCCAGGGCAAGCCATCCGCAACGGCTCCAGCCACCTCGTCGTCGGCCGGCCGATCGTGGCTGCGGCCAACAAACAGGAAGCGGCCGAAGCCATCCTCGACGAGATGCGCTCGGCCTGAGCTTTCCCCAGAACAAGTTCGGAGACCAGGAAGATGCCCAAGGGATACTGGATCGCCCGCGTCGATGTGCGCGACGCCGAAGGCTACAAGGACTATGTCGCCGCTGCCAAGCCCGCCTTCGAGCGCTTCGGCGCGAAATTCCTGGCGCGCGGCGGCGAGCATGAGAAGGCCGAAGGACCGGGCCGCGCACGCAACGTCATCATCGAGTTCGAATCGCTCGCCGCCGCGCATGATTGCTACCACTCGCCGGAATACCAGCGCGCCGCCGCCATTCGCCAGAAGGTCGCCGACGGCGAGATCGTTCTGGTCGAAGGCGTCTGAAGCCCACTTGGAGCAGTTTTGACAAATCGCGGGCGTGACGGACTGCATACCTTGGCGATTGGCGCAAACGTCCAGCGCCTTCGTCATCCACGGGCGAAGCAAGGAGCGTAGCGACGCAGCGCAGACCCGAGGATCCATGCCGCGACTTCAAAGCGTTACAGCGGTGCAAAATTCTGCTCCGCTGTATTCCTTGGCCAAGGTCGCGGCATGGATCCCAGGGTCTCCGCGACGGAGCTTCGCTCCTGCTTCGCCCTAGTCTAGGATGACGAAGCTGGGGTGACTTCGGCCAATCTCGAATGCTTATGATGGTCCAACCAAACGAACGATGAAATCTCGGCCGTCGACAGGCATCCTGTCAAATCCCTGCTGCAGCGCTAACGGCAGAACTTCGGACCAAATCCTGCAGGTTCGCGTCCCACAGCTTGGCGCCGCCAAACAGGCTCCGGCATCAGGTACATGGCAACGCGCGGCTCATCGCGCAATCGACGTCCGAGTCCGAATAGCCGCATCCAACCCTGCGAGGCCGGAGTATTGCTGGTTGACATGCAGGCATTTACCTGCATATTGTGCCTTATAGCAGAAGTGAGGCAGATGGACGCCGACAAGGTTTTCAAAGCGCTGGGCGACCCGACACGCAGGAGGCTGCTTGACCTTCTGTGCGAGCAGAACGGGCAGACGCTCAGTCAGCTTTGCGAAAACCTGGACATGGCACGGCAATCCGCCACCCAGCACCTCGACCTGCTGGAGGCGGCCAATCTGGTGAGCACGGTCAAGCGCGGCCGCGAGAAGCTGCATTTCATCAACCCGGTGCCGCTGCACGAAGTCTACGAGCGCTGGGTGCGGAAATTCGAACGGCAGCGGCTCAGCCTGCTGCACGACCTGAAGCAAGAACTCGAAGGAGAAGACCAATGACCACCAAAGAGACCACGAGCTTTGTCTACGTGACCTATATCCGCTCGACGCCACAGAAGGTGTTCGAAGCCATAATCAAGCCTGATGTCGCCAAGCGCTATTGGGGCCACGAGAACGTCTCCGACTGGAAAGCAGGCTCGAAATGGGAGCATATCCGCGCCAATGACGAACGGACCGTCGAGCTCGTCGGCAAGGTCGTCGAGATCTCGCCGCCGACGCGCCTCGTCATCACCTGGGCCAACGCTTCGCAGGCCGACGATCCGTCGAAAACCAGCCGCGTGACGTTCGCCATCGAGGAATACGACACCATGGTGCGGCTGACCGTCAGCCATGACGAACTCGAAGCCGGCAGCGGCATGGCGAAGGGGGTCAGCCAGGGTTGGCCGGCCGTGCTGTCGAGCATGAAATCCTTCCTGGAAACCGGCAGCGGCATCGACATTTTCGCCAAGCCGAAATCGGCCTGATGCACTGCGATATCGTGCAGGTTCGGCCAATGGAGAATGACAATGACCAAGCGCTATACCGGCGGCTGCGCATGCGGCGCGATCCGCTATGAAACCAGCGGCGAGCCGATCTTCCAGAATCACTGCCAATGCAGCGATTGCCAGAAGCGCTCAGGCACCGGCCACGGATCCTATCTGACCTTCGGCCAGCGCGCCGATATGGCAATTACCGGCGAGGTGAGCACCTGGCGTGTAGCGAGCGCCAGCGGCAATGAAAAGATCCACACCTTCTGTCCAACCTGCGGAACGCCGGTCTTCCTGATATCCGTCGCCATGCCGGAACTGATAGCGGTCCACGCGGCCAGCCTTGACGATCCGGAACAGTTCAATCCGCAGATGGTGACCTACACGAGCCACGGGCATGCCTGGGACAAGATGGATCCCGCCTTGCAGGCGGTCGAGCGAATGCCTGGGGGTAGCGTCCGCTGATCAGGCCGCGCCGTCGCGCCTTTAAACGCGAGGTTCCTGGCCACTCAGCCGGCTGGCCGCGGTTTCGGCTATGGCATCGGCGAGCTCGAGGCCCCATTGCTGGCGGCAATAGGCGCGGAAATCGAAGCAAGGCAGGCCGGGGCAGACCTCGAACTCGATGAGGTGGACGGTATCGTCGGCCTCGACCCTGAGATCTATGGAAAACACGTCGCGCAGGCCGAGCCCGCCCATCAGCCGCCCGGCGATCGCGCGAATCCCGGCGTCGGCGGCCGGCTGGCTGTCGGCAACCGCGACGAGTTCCGGTTCGGCATAGTGTCCCGCCGCTTTCGCTGCCTCGCCGGTGTCGCCGTAGAGCGCCAGGCTGTCGGCCATGGTCTGGAAATCGGCGCCTGAATCGACAAAGGCCACGCCAAGCGCTTCGACACCGGCGCCAGGCACCAGGCCGAGGAAACTGGCGCGCACATTGCGACCGGCGACATAGGGCTGGACGACGACATCGTCGCGATAGGCCGAAAACACACGCCGGCTGATCTCGAGGGCGTGACCGAGATCGCTGCAGCGCGAATCCGCCCAGATGCCGATCTTGGCGCCAAGCCGGTTGGGCTTGACGAACCAGCCGGCCGGCGAGGCCGGCGGCTCGACCAACCACTTGCCGTCGCGCGCAAAGCCAGCCTGCGGCACCGGCAGGCCCAGCGCGCCAAGCACCGCGCCGGAGCGGAACTTGTCCTGGCAGAGTGCAAACAGCGCATCGTCGGAACCAATCGTTTTGAAGCCGCCCAGTCTGGCCAAAGCTGGGGCCGCGCCCCCACGGAAATAGGCGATGCCGTCAGTGAGCGTCCAGACCAGCGTCGTGTCCCGATCCTCGCCGGCGAGCACGCTCGCGGCGTCGTCGAGTGCAACGGCCATGAAAGACAGGCCGCGTGCCTGGCAGGCGAGGCCGAGAGCCTCGAATTCAGGGGCGAGATCAGTGGACTGCGCCAGATAGGAGGCGATTTCGGCGGCGCGCTCCGGCGCATGACCGTCAGCGATCAAACGGTCCAGGCAGGCCTTTTCCGGCTCATGGACGAGGATCAGTCTTGGCTTGTGGCTCGGCATGAACGCTTCCCGGCGGTAGGATTGCCTACCATCGCACCATGAAGGCGTCAGGCTCTCGCGAAACCGACACGACGCGGGCGGTTGCGTGACAACGCACCAACCGACCGTAGAATGGAATTCAATCAGGCGATCAGCACGCGCGGCTCGAAGCGGCCGTTGACGGGGATGTCGAGCAAGAATGTCATGCCTGCCTGCGGATCGAGGTGGCGCTGCTTCTCGTCCTTGCCCTTCCAGGCCGACGTTACCGCCAGACGATCGGCTTTCCTGCCGACAAAGGCCGGACAGGATGGCTGCGTCACCGGCATCGGGATTTCGCGCAGCAGCGCACCTTCAGGCGAGTAGGCCTTGACCGCCTTGCCGCCCCAGACGGCGTTCCAAAGCACACCGTCGCGGTCGACGACCGAGCCGTCGACGTAGCCCTTGGCCGAGCGGTGATCGACGAATAGCTTCGGCTCGCCGGCAGGCAGGCCGGTCGCCGGGTCGCAGGCGACGCGCATCAGCAGCCCGGTCGAGGTGTCGGTGTAGTGGGCGAGCGCGCCGTCTTCGGTAAAACAGATCGAATTGGAGACGGTGATGTTCGAAAACAGCTGGCGCAGTTCGCCTTTGAAAAACCAGTAGATCGCACCCGCGCCCTTTTCCTCGCCCTTGCCCATCGTGCCCATCCACAAGGCGCCGCAGGGATGGACCCGGGAATCGTTGGAGCGCGTGACCGGATTGTCGGCCTCGACAGGCGTGTGCAGCGTCAGTTTGCCGGTCGCGACATCGCGGACAAAAAGGCCGGTCTCGGTGGCGATCAGCTGGCGCTTCTCGTCGATGACGGCGATGGCGCTCGCCATCTGGCCAAGCTCATGGATCTTCAGCGTGCCGGAGGCGACGCCCTGCTCCAGCAAAAGACCGTTGACGATGTCGAACCAGAACAGCGCGTCGGTCGCGGGATCGTAGCTCGGCCCTTCGCCAAGCTGGCAGATGTGATCGGAAAAAACGCTCGCTTGGCTCATCATGCGTCTCCGCCGAATGCTGCATCCCAGGCTGTCACCGCCGCCTGGGCCCGCGTGGCCACCTCATCGACGCTCATGCCTGGCTTGAACAGGCTGGAGCCCAGTCCAAAGGCCGTCACACCCGCCGCCTTGTAGCCGGCGAAATCTTTTTCGGAGACGCCACCGACGGCGCCGACCAACGTTTGCGCCGGCAACACCGCGCGCATCGCTGAAATGCCGCCGGCACCCAGGACGCTGGCCGGAAAGAACTTCAGCGCCGAAGCGCCAAGCTTGATCGCCAGGAAGGCCTCGGTCGGCGTGAACACGCCGGGCATGGTCACCATGCCGTAATGCATGGCACGCGCCATCACCTCGGCATCGATGTTGGGGCTGACCAGCAGCCGCCCGCCGGCCTTGTGCAGGCCATCGACGTCGGCCGGCGTCAGCACCGTGCCGGCGCCGACCAAAGCGGTTTTCGGAAGCACTTCGACGATCCGGGCGATCGACGAGAACGGCTCCGGTGAATTGAGCGGCACTTCGATCGCCTCTATGCCAGCGTCGAACAGCGCCTGGCCGATGGCAATCGCCTCGACCGGCTTGAGGCCGCGCAGGATGGCGACCAGGCCGCGCTTAAGCTTGGGAAAAGGTGCGGTCTGGCTCATCGGGCAACTCCAATTTTGGCGATCATGCCGTTCTCGCGCGCGGCTTCGATCAGCCCGGCACGCACCGCCTCGTCGGCGTCGACGGTGCGAACCTCCAGTCCGGCAAGGCCAAGCGCGGCCTGGTAGAGCGTGGCGAGCGCGCCGGATGCAATCAGGACCACGGGTTCTGCGCCGGCGCCATGCCGGCGGCTGGCCGAGGCGATCTCGCCGCCGATCAGAAGGCCGGACAGGCAAGCGGCGGCATCGTCGGCTTTGAGATCCTGCAGCAGGCCGGCGGCGCGGATGGAAAATAGCCGCGAGGTGACATCGCCGCCTTCGACCAATGCGGTTTCGCACCAGCGGCGGAAGAATGGGTTGTCCGATGTGACGGGCTTCGGATGTTCGCCGAGCGAATGGCGCAGGATCGAATGCCCGGCCAGCACCGAAAACAGCTCGCCGGTCGGCCAGGTGCCGAAACCGGCAACCGCGCCATCCTCGACCAGCACCCATTTCGAATGGGTGCCGGGCATGCAGACCAGCTGGCGTCCTTTGGCCCGCAGGCCGGCGCCGGCAAGCTGCGTTTCCTCGCCGCGCATGACATCGGGCGCATCGGCCAGCCGCTGGGCAAGACCCGGAACGATGCGGATGTCACGGCTCTGGCCGGGCACCTTGGCGGCACCGCCGAGAATAGCACTGATGGGCGCCGGCACCGTCACATACGGCGCTTCCAGCCAGCCCTGGCGGGAGCCGGCCATGCCGCAGATGATCACGGACAGCGCTTCCGGTGCTCCCATCGCCGCCAGATGCCCTTCGAGAAGGATCGAAAAGCCCTTTTGCTGCGCGGTGATCAGGCCATCATCGCCACGGCGTTCGGCGAGCACCTTGCCCTGTCCGTCGATCAGCCAGACCCGCATGCGGGTCGTGCCCCAGTCGACGACGGCTACCGCCGGCGCGCTCACAGGAAACCTCCATCGACGATCAGCATCTGCGCGGTCAGCATGCGCGAGGCGTCCGAGGCGAGGAACAGCACCGTGCCGACGATATCATCCGGCTGCATCACCTGCTTGATGCACTGCTTTGCGACATGGGCGGCAAGCCCCTGTTCTGTCACCCAGAGCTCCTTCTGCCGCTCGGTGATCACCCAGCCGGGCGCAATGGCGTTGACGCGGATGCCGTCGACACCGAGCTTGCCGGCCAACCCCTTGGTCAGGCCCAGGATACCGCCCTTGGCGGCCGTGTAGGACGGCATGTCGGGGTGGTTGATCAGATAGGATGTCGAGGTGAAGTTGATGATCGAGCCGCTGCCGGCCCGCTTCATGCCCGGCGCCACCGCCTGCGCGGTGAAGAAATGCGGCCGCAGATTGATCGCCTGGTTGTTGTCCCAGAATTCGACCGTCACGTCCTCGACAGCGTGGCGTTCGTCCCATGCGGCATTGTTGACCAGCACGGTGACGTCGCCATGCGCCTCGGCCGCCCTGGCCGCAGACGCCCGCAAGGCATCGACGTCGCGCAAATCGGTCTTGAGATAGAGCGGCCGGCGGCCGAACTCTTTCTCGATGCGGTCGGCGAGCATCGTGCTCGGGCCATCGGCAATATCGATGAAGGCGACATTGGCGCCCTGGCGCACAAACCCCTCGGTCAGTGCCGCGCCAATTCCGGAGCCGCCGCCGGTAATCAGCACCGAGGCTCCTTCGAGGTCGGCAAAATGCGCCGATGGCATCATTTCTTTTCTCTCCAGCGCATGACCCCGAAAATCGGATCGATTTTCGGAAAGGGATCATGCGCAAATGTTAAATGCTACAGCGTCCTTTGCGCGTCTTGAAAGACGCGCGGCGCTGTAGCGTGACCGGCGCGCATCCTAGCCACGCAAGGCGCGCGGGCAAGGGCGAACCGTCGGATTTCTGGGCTTATGTCAGACAAAACGACAATGCCGCACCAAGCGCGCAGTAACATCAGCGGGATTGCGGGCCGCCGGTCAGATCGCCTTGGCGCGCAAGGCGCCGCGGAAGGAGTCGCGGAGATAACCGAGCGTGGCATCAGCATCGGCCGGCTTGCCGAACAGATAGCCCTGCCCGCCGGCGCAGCCGAACTGCACCAGCCGATCGGCCTGCGCTTCCTGCTCTATGCCCTCGGCGACCACGTCCATGCCGAGCCCGTCGCACATGGCGAGAATGGCGCGGATGATGTGTTCGGACGGCCTATCATCGAGAATGGAGGAGACGAAGGCGCGGTCGATCTTGAGCTTGTCGAAATGGAATTCGCGCAGACGGCCGAGCGATGACTGGCCGGTGCCGAAATCGTCAAGCGAAACGCGGATGCCGACGCGGCGCAGATCCTCGACGATCTGCGCGGCCGAGGCCGGATCGTTCATCAGGCCGGTCTCGGTGATCTCGATCTCCAGCCGGCGCGGGTCGAAGCCGGTGCGGTCGAGGATCGCCAGTATGTGCAGGCCGGTGTTCTGGTCGACGAGCTGCGATGGCGACAGGTTGAACGACAGGAACAGGTCCTTCGGCCAGCTTCTGGCGGCCTCCGTCGCCTTGCGCAGTACCAGCTGCGACAATGGACCGATGATGCCGCGCTCTTCGGCGATGGGAATGAAGACGGTCGGCGGCACGGAGCCGAGATCGCGGTCTGTCCAGCGCGCCAGCGTCTCGAAGCCGATGGTGCGGCGCGTGTTGAGATCGACGATGGGCTGGAAATGCGGTTCGACCTCGCCGGCCGAGACGGCGCGGCGCAGCGCCTGCTCGATGCGGGTGACGCGCTTGGCTGCTTCTTCCATCTCGCGGGTGTAGACGACGACGCGGCCGCGGCCGGAACGCTTGGCGTGGTAGAGCGCCGTTTCGGCCTTGTTGATGAGTATCTCGGTGGTCTCGTCGCCCGAATAGAACAGCGAGCAGCCGACCGAGGCCGAAAGCCTGGCGGTGCGTTCGCCGACATCGTAGGGGGCCGAAAGGATCTCGATCAGCATGCGGGATTTTTCGGCCGCCGCTTCCTCGCTGAACACCATCGGATAGAGAAAGGCGAATTCGTCGGCGCCGATGCGGCAGACCGTGGAGTGGCCGTCCATCGAGGCGCGCAGCCGCATCGCCACCTGGATCAGGATATCGTCGCCGGCCTTGTGGCCGAACAAATCGTTGATGGGCTTGAAGCCATCGAGGTCGAGAATGCCGACGGTGAAGGGTGCGGGATCGTCGGCACGGTCGGCAATCAGCCGATCGACCTTGTCGAAGAAGCGGCGATGGTTGCCAAGCCCGGTCAACGGATCTGTGAATGCCAGATCCGTGCTCTCCCTGTTTGCCTGACCGGTGCCAAACGAAGTTTGCATCGGTGTCCCTGTTTTGTGACGTCGGAATTTAGTCTCAGACTGGCAGCAAACCCTTTAGGAAACGTATCCCCAAATCGATTATTCGCGGGTAAAGCGCTTTGCCTTCGAGAGGGTCGACGCGACGCGCGTCAAACCTCACGCAGGCCCTCAGCTGTTTGGCCGGACACGATAGAGTTCGAGCGCCGCGCCGCGGGTTTCCGCAATCGGCTCCAGCCATTCCGGCACGTGGCCGCGCATCAGTCCGGCAAGAAAACCGTCTGGCACGGTGAAGGCTAGAAGCTGGCTTTCCGGATTGCCGCGGCACAATGCGATAAGACCGACGTGGTGATCTCCGACGATCGACCTGGCTTGCGCCTCGGAACCGAGGAAAGCGTCGAGCGCGAGCAGGTCTCCCGCGACGTTGCGGTGGTAGGGTCCGGCGAAGACGCGATGCCGGGAGTACACCAGGATCGGCGATCCGAGATTGGAAACGGCAAGCACCGTGGTGCCTGGCATCCGCCCAAGCGCCGCAAACGTGGCCTTGGCATGGCAGGATGGGTCAGCGCCGGCATCCTTGGTGGTTTTTGCGCCGGTTTCGAGCGCCGCTGCCGCCGCTTCGGCGGCGCCTGACCAGATCGAGTTGATCGAGACGAGCCAGGCAGCGGCCATCCGCAGCACCGAGCTGCGCGATGGGCTGGTTTCGGCTTGCTGCCGCCATTTGGCGATCCAGGCCGCCAGCGGGATCACCGCGAAGGCTATCGAGAATGTCGAGCCGCGCACTTGCCAGACGCTGACCAGGAAGGCCACGACCAGCAGCACGGCGACAAGGCTGTCCTGGCGCCGCCAGCCGCTACGGGCGAGGCGCGACGCCATCAGGACGATCGCCACCAGCGGCGTGATATAGCGCGCCGCCAGTTCGGCGGGATCCCGGGCGGCCAGCTGGAACAGCGACTGTGCCTCGTCGATGTGATCGAGCCACAGCGTCTTCAGGCGCGGATCGAGCCCCGTATAGGGAGAGGCCAGGCATTGCGGGAACAGCGACAACAGGGCCGCGCCGAGCACGATGCCGAGCAGGCCAAGCGAGATCAGGCGGCGACCGCGCGTGCGGCCGGCCGCTTCGATAGAGGCAGTGGCCGCAAGGCCAATTCCGGCGAGGGCTGCTACGACAAACTGCACGGTCGAGAAGGCATCGCATTGGACCTGGCCCCAAGCCGATATCGGAATGGTGGTGACAAACACGAGCGTTGAGACGCCGGCTAAGCCAAGGCCGAAATCCCTGGCGATGAGCTTTTCGCCCGAACCGTCAAGGACAAACAGCGCCGACACGCAGACGCCGATGGCAGCCACATAAGGAGCGGTTTCCATGCCGATGGCGAGGGTCAGCGCGGCGCACAGGCCGGCAAGCCATGCCGCCGGCCGGCGCATACGCGCCTCGATCAGGAAACTCAGGCTGGCGACGGTCAGCATCAGTTGGACATTGTGATGATCGAGCGCGCCAGGTGCGAAGATGCCGATGAAATACAGTGCCGCCGCGCCGACGACGATTGCGGGCAACACCGCGCCGTTGCCGGCAAAACCGCGCGCGGTGCGAATGATGAAGACCATGGTCAGGCCGAAGAGCAGGGCCGGCCACGCCACCTGCGCGACGTTCTCGGCAAGCGTGGTGTTGCCGGTCAGCTTCGATACGGCAAGAACAATGGCGGCAATCGGTGCATCGACCAGCCGCGACCAGTGCATGACAAAGCCGCCTTCCAGGCCCATTCGGTATTGATGCAGGTCGAACCAGCCCTGGCCGGCCAACAGGTCGCGCACCTCGACCAGCCGCAGCAGATTGTCATTGTCGCCGCCGGCATCGATCAGCGCTGGGAATCCGGCGCTAGCGTTGACCGCGAGAAAGCCGAGCGTCGCGAGCAGCGCCAACGCGATATCGAACCTCCAGGTGGACGTTCCATCCTTGGCTATGCTCATCCCGATCGCCTTTGGCAGGAATGCCGAGTCTTTGGGACCAATCGACACTCATGAAGTCGGCCTTAAACCTAGCCTTAACGGCTTCAATAAATAGTAAAACCGCCTGAGCGAGCCCTCCGGTCGCGCGACCCGCGTGGTCGACAAGGTTTTCGGAGACGAAAATGCCGCAAGACGTTCGCCAAGAACCTGTCATCGCCGTGCTCCTGCCTTGCTACAACGAAGAGCTGACGATCGCCGAAGTCGTGCGGCGGTTCCGCGAGGCGCTGCCAGCCGCCGCCATCTATGTCTACGACAACAATTCGCGCGATCTGACGGCGCTGCGGGCTCGCGCGGCGGGCGCCATCGTCGTTCGCGAGCCGCGCCAGGGCAAAGGCAATGTGGTGCGCCGCATGTTCGCCGACATCGAAGCCGACATCTACTTGATGGCGGACGGCGACGGCACCTATGCGCCGGAGGACGCGCCGCAGCTGATCAACACGCTGCTGACCGAGCGTTCCGACATGGTGGTGGGCACCAGGCGCGGCGTCACCGACGATGCCGGCAGGAACGGCCATGCCTTCGGCAACCGCATCTTCAACAACCTATACAAGCGGCTGTTCGGCAGCGATTTCACCGACATCTTCTCAGGCTATCGCGTCTTCACCAGGCGCTTCGTCAAAAGCTTCCCCGCCGTCTCCGGCGGTTTCGAGATCGAGACCGAAATGTCAGTGCACGCCTCGCAGCTCAAACTGCCGGTCAGCGAAATAGCGCTCGACTACGGCAGGCGGCCGCAGGGCTCGTCATCGAAACTGTCGACCTGGGGCGACGGCGCCAGGATCCTGTGGATGTTCGGCATGCTGATGAAGGAGACCCAGCCGCTGCGCTTCTTCGGCGCCTTTGCCGTGTTCTTCCTGGCATCGAGCCTGTTCCTGATGACGCCGGTGCTGGTCGAGTTCGCCGAAACCGGCCTCGTGCCGCGCATGCCGACCTGGGTGCTGTCGGTCGGCCTGCTGCTGCTGTCGATGCTGGCGGCGGTGACCGGGCTGATCCTCGACTCAGTGTCGCGTGGCCGGGCCGAACAGAAGCGCATATTCTATCTGTCGATGCCTTCGGGCCGTGTCGAGCGCAGCCGCGAGGCGGCGGCGCAAAGGCCGGCAGCGGGCAAGACCCCGCGCGCGGCCTGAACGGTGCAACGCATCGTCCGCTTTGTCTTTGCCGGCGGTGTCGGCTTCGTTGCCGATGCGGCAGTACTCTGGCTGCTGCTGGCGATCACGCCGCTCGGGCCGTTGGCCGCCCGCATCCTTTCGATCGGTTTCGCGCTCTGCGTCACCTGGCTGCTCAACCGCCATCTGACCTTCTCGCCGTCGAGCCGCGGTGTCGCGAAAGAGGGCGCGCGCTATGGCGGCGTCGGCGTCGCCACCAGTATCGTCAACTATCTCGTCTACTGCGCCATCCTGTTCGCGCTGCCGGCCGCCCCGCCGTTGGCCGCACTTGCCGCCGCCTCGCTGGTCGCCATGACGCTGTCCTTCCTGGGTTACTCGCGGCTGGTCTTCGACCGCTAGGGCGCTGGCCCGATTGGCAGAAGGCCTCGTGACCCTTATATCGCTGTGACCGACTGCGCTGGGGACCCGCCATGAAGCTGAAAATCGCCGTCCAGATGGACCACATCTCCACCGTTTCGATCGCCGGCGACACCTCGTTCGCGCTGTCGCTGGAAGCGCAGCGGCGCGGCCATCTTCTGTTCCACTACACGCCCGACCGGCTGTCGCTGCGCGACGGCAAGGTGTTTGCCCGCATCGAGGAAATGCAGGTGCGCGACGAGAGGGGCAGCCATTATTCGCTGGGCGAGAAGGTTCGTACCGATCTGTCGGAAATGGATGTCGTCCTGCTGCGCCAGGATCCGCCCTTCGACATGAACTACATCACCACCACGCACATTCTGGAGCGCATCCATCCGAAGACGTTGGTGGTCAACGACCCGGCCTGGGTGCGCAACAGCCCGGAAAAGATCTTCGTCACCGAATTTGCCGACCTGATGCCGGACACGCTGATCACCAAGGATCCACTGGAGGTTGCCGCCTTCCGCAAGGAGTTCGGCGACATCATCGTCAAGCCGCTCTACGGCAATGGCGGCGCCGGCATCTTCCATCTGCTCGAGGGCGACCGCAATCTTGCCTCGCTGCTCGAAATGTTCGGCCAGATGTTCCGCGAGCCCTATATCGTACAGCGCTACCTGAAGGACGTGCGCAAGGGCGACAAGCGCATCATCCTGATCGACGGCGAACCGGTCGGCGCCATCAACCGGGTGCCGGCCGAGCATGATTCCCGCTCGAACATGCATGTCGGCGGCCGCGCCGAAAAGACCGAGCTGACGGAGCGCGAGCGCGAGATCTGCGCCCGCATCGGACCGGCGCTGAAGGAGCGCGGCTTCATCCTTGTCGGCATCGACGTCATCGGCGACTATATGACCGAGATCAACGTGACCTCGCCGACCGGCGTGCGCGAGATCCAGCGCTTTGGCGGCGCCGACATCGCCAGCCTGTTCTGGGACGCGGTCGAGGGGAAGCGGCGGACATAACCGTTTTCATTTTGTCTTAACCATGTTCCGGTTTTGCAACCGGGGTCAATTTGGCTGCAACCTACGCGCTTACGTGTTCTTGTAATGTTCTTGATTTGACCGACGAATTGTGATTGTCTGCCCGAGGGGCCATTCCTTGGCCATCGCGTGGGTTGTGGCCCGGGGGGCAAGAAATGGTGGCGCGGGTTCGTACGGTCGCTTTCCAGGGCATTGAGGCCGTGCCGGTCGACGTGCAGGTGATGATCGCGCCCGGCAAGGTCAACATGCACATCGTCGGCCTGGGCGATAAGGCGGTAGCCGAAAGCCGCGAGCGGGTGCAGGCAGCGCTGCATGCGTCGGGCCTGTCGATGCCGTCGAAGAAGGTCACAGTCAATCTGGCGCCCGCCGACCTGCCCAAGGAAGGCAGTCATTACGATCTGCCGATCGCGCTCGGCCTGATGGCCGCATTGGGCGCCATTCCGGGCGACATGCTGGCCGGCTATGTCGTGCTTGGCGAATTGTCGCTCGACGGCACGATTGCCGCCGTCGCCGGCGCCTTGCCGGCGGCGATCGGCGCCAACGCCGAGGGCAAGGGCCTGATCTGCCCGTTCGCCTGCGGGCCGGAGGCGGCCTGGGCGGGGCGGGAATTCGACATTCTGGCGCCGCGCAGCCTGATCGCCATCGCCAATCATTTTAGCGGCACGCAGGTGCTGTCGCGCCCGGAGGCCGGGGTCCACGCCTCGGCGCGCGACCTGCCGGACCTCGCCGACATCAAGGGCCAGGAGACCGCCAAGCGCGCGCTTGAGGTGGCGGCGGCCGGTGGGCATAATTTCTTGATGGTCGGCCCGCCGGGATCGGGAAAATCGATGCTGGCGCAGCGGCTGCCGTCGATCCTGCCGCCACTGGCGCCGAAGGAACTGCTTGAGGTGTCGATGATCGCCTCGGTGGCGGGGGAACTCGGCGAGGGCAAGCTGACCGACCGGCGGCCGTTCCGCGCGCCGCACCATTCAGCCTCGATGGCGGCGATGGTCGGTGGTGG
This sequence comes from Mesorhizobium sp., assembly GCA_004017275.1. Lineage (GTDB taxonomy): Bacteria > Pseudomonadota > Alphaproteobacteria > Rhizobiales > Rhizobiaceae > Mesorhizobium. The sequence continues at coordinate 71,266 of SAKE01000016.1, forward strand.
CATTCGCGCACGGCCGGGTGAAGTCTCGCTTGCGCATCACGGCGTGCTGTTTCTCGACGAGTTTCCCGAGTTCACGCCGCAGACGCTCGATGCGCTGCGCCAGCCGCTGGAGACCGGCGACTGCATGATCGCGCGCGCCAACCATCGCGTCACCTATCCGGCGCGCATCCAGTTGGTGGCGGCGATGAACCCGTGCCGATGCGGCATGGCCGGCGAGCCGGGCTATCGCTGCCTGCGCGGCGAGCGCTGCCGCACCGACTACCAGGCGCGTATTTCGGGCCCGCTGCTCGACCGCATCGATATCCGGATCGAAGTGCCGGCTGTCTCGGCCAGCGACTTGATCCGGCCCGACCGGGCGGAGAAAAGTGCCGATGTGGCGCTGCGCGTGGCGCGCGCCCGCACCATCCAGCGCGAACGTTTCGAGCGGCTCGGCGTTGCCCGGGCCACCACCAACGCGCATTGCGCGCCGTCGGTCATCGAAGAGATCGCCATGCCCGACGCTGCCGGCCTGTCGCTGCTCAAGGATGCCAGCGAGAAGCTGGCCTTTTCCGCCCGGGCCTACCACCGGGTGTTGAAAGTGGCGCGCACACTGGCCGATCTCGACGCCAGCGAGACGGTTGGGCGCATCCATCTGGCCGAAGCGATTTCCTATCGCATGAGTTCGGAACGCGTGGCGCAGGCGGCGTAGGTCGCTCGCCTCCCGACAAGCGATCCTGCACGTTGCCTTCCGCGATCACGCCATAACCGCGCCCCTGCGAATCGACCATGTCTGCGGTGCGGCGGACCTGATTGTCCGCTTGGCCGGCGTCCTCACCACCCAACGGCCCCCACCCGAATGGGCGCCGGCCATTTTCTTCCTATTCACCAAACATGGCATCGGCGCCGGACTAAAGTCTTGGCCGCCGCATTGGACGTTCCTTATTTGGACAATCAGAATATAAGATTGCGGTTGAGGGTGCATAGCTATGTTCATCGACTATTACGAAGTTTTGGAAGTTAGCCCGAACGCCAACTCGGAGACGCTGGAGCGCATATTTCGCTATTTTGCGATGCGCTATCATCCAGACAACCGGGAGACCGGCGATGAAGCCCGCTTCAGCGAAATCGTGGAAGCCCACAATACGCTCAAGGATCCGGTCAAGCGCGCCCAATACGACATCGCGTACAGAGACCATGCCGGCCTTCGCCGCGAGTTGACCGAGGAGGCCAGCAGCACCAAAGGCATCGAGCGGGATGCTGTGATCCAGGCCAAACTGCTGTCGCTGCTTTATGCCAAGCGCCGGCAGGACGTCAGCGATCCCGGGATCGGAGATGTAGAGCTCGAACGCTTGTCAGGCTGTCCGCGAGAACATCTCGAGTTTCACCTCTGGTACCTGAAAGCGAAGGGCTGGATAACGAGAGTGGAAAACGGGACGATCGCGATTACGGTAGAGGGCGTCGATCGGGCCAACTCCGAACACCGCCGCGATCCCACCATCCGGCTCCTGGACCATACGGCTCCCTGACGCCCTTGTTCCTACAAGACATCAGACGGCTTCAGCCCTGCTTCGCCTTCAGTTCCAGCCGCCGCGCGTGCAGCACCGGCTCGGTGTAGCCGTTGGGCTGAACACGGCCCTTGAAAACCAGGTCGCAGGCCGCCTGGAAGGCGATGGAGCTGTCGAGGTCGGCCGCCATTGGCTGGTAAAGCGGGTCGCCCTCGTTCTGGCGGTCGACAATGTTAGCCATGCGCTTCATCGTCGCCATCACCTGGTCCTCGCTGCACACGCCGTGATGCAGCCAGTTGGCGATGTGCTGCGAGGAAATGCGCAGCGTGGCGCGGTCTTCCATCAGGCCGACATCGTTGATGTCAGGCACTTTCGAACAGCCGACGCCCTGGTCGATCCAGCGCACGACGTAGCCGAGAATGCCTTGCGCGTTGTTGTCGAGTTCCTTCTGGATGTCTTCAGGCGACCAGTTCGGCCGCACCGCGACGGGCACCGACAGGATGTCGTCGAGCTTCGCCTTCGGCCGGTTCTTCAGCGCTGCCTGCACGGCATGAACATCGACCTTGTGGTAGTGCGTGGCATGCAGTGTCGCCGCCGTCGGCGACGGCACCCAGGCGGTGTTGGCGCCGGCCTTGGGGTGGGCGATCTTCTGTTCCAGCATCGCCGCCATCAAATCGGGCATGGCCCACATGCCCTTGCCGATCTGAGCGTGGCCCGCCAACCCGCATTCGAGCCCGGTATCGACATTCCACGCCTCATAGGCGGAAATCCAGGCGGCCTGCTTCATGTCGCCCTTGCGGATCATCGGGCCGGCTTCCATCGAGGTGTGGATCTCGTCGCCGGTGCGGTCAAGGAAGCCGGTGTTGATGAACACGACGCGCTCTTTTGCAGCGCGGATCGCCTCCTTCAAGTTGACGGTGGTGCGCCGCTCCTCGTCCATGATGCCCATCTTGATGGTGTTTTTGGCCATGCCGAGCAGCGGTTCGATGCGGTCGAATATTTCGACGGCAAAGGCGACTTCTTCCGGCCCGTGCATTTTGGGTTTCACCACGTACATCGAGCCGGCGCGGGAATTGGCGCGGCGGCCGCTCAGTCCGACATCGTGCAGCGCGATCAGCGCCGTCATCGCCGCATCCAATATGCCTTCCGGAACCTCGTTGCCGTCGCGGTCTGTTATCGCCGGGTTGGTCATCAGGTGGCCGACATTCCTCACCAGCATCAGCGAGCGGCCAGGCACTGTCAGCGTGCCGCCGGCGGGCGCGGTGTAGGAACGGTCGGGATTGAGCCGGCGGACAAAACTCTTGCCGCCCTTGGTGATCTCTTCCGCCAGGTCGCCCTTCATCAGGCCGAGCCAGTTGCGGTAGACGACGACCTTGTCCTGCGCATCCACCGCAGCGACCGAATCCTCGCAGTCCTGGATGGTGGTCAGCGCCGATTCCAGGATGACATCGGCGATGCCAGCCGGATCGGTGCGGCCGATCTGGTTGTGGCGGTCGATGACGATCTCGATGTGCAGGCCGTTCCTGACCAGCAGGACGGCGTCGGGATTGGCGGCGTCGCCACGATAGCCGACGAATTGCCTGGGGTCGGCCAGTGTCGTCGAGCCGGCGCCGGCACTCAGGCGCAAGGAGCCTTGCGCCAGCGACAGGCCGTTGACGCCGGCCCATTTGCCCGAGGTGAGCGGGGCAGCCTCATCGAGAAAAGCCTTCGTCCAGGCGACGACCTTGGCACCGCGCGCCGGGTTGAACCCCTTGCCCTTTTCCGCGCCATCGGTTTCGGGAATGGCGTCGGTGCCGTAGAGCGCATCATAAAGCGAGCCCCAGCGCGCATTGGCGGCGTTGAGCGCATAGCGGGCATTCATCACCGGCACGACCAGCTGCGGTCCGGCAACGACTGCGATTTCCGGGTCGACATTGTCGGTCGACACGCTGAAGGCCGGGCCTTCGGGAACGAGGTAGCCGATCTCTTTCAGAAAACCCTTGTAGGCCTCCATGTCGACGGGTGCGCCATTCTCGCGATACCAGCCATCTATCTGTTCCTGGATAGCATCGCGCTTTGCCAGCAGCGCCCGGTTCTTGGGGGCCAGGTCGTGGACGATGGCCGAAAAACCGTTCCAGAAGATGTCCGCTTCGATGCCTGTGCCCGGCAGCGCTTCCCTGGCCACGAACTCATGCAGCTCGCGGGCAATCCGCAATCCGGCGATCTCGATGCGATCGGTCATCAGGCTACTCCCAGATGAAAGGCTTTGCGGGCCTTTGGCATGTCAAGTTTGCGGGGTCAATTCAGCTTAGGGTGAAGGGGACGTATTTAAGCCAATTGGCGAATGCGGTGGCAACAGCGTCCTTCTCCCCGTTCTACGGGGAGAAGATGGCGGCAGCCAGATGAGGGGCGGCGCGAGGTTGGTCGAGGTGGCGGTACCACGAAACCGCATTTCGTTGGCGCTGCCCCTCATCCGCCCTTCGGGCACCTTCTCCCCGTGAACGGGGAGAAGGAAGAAGCCTACACCGCAATTCTTGGCCTTCCCGAGGCCACCGCCACCACATGCGCCTCGATGAACATGCGCTGGGCTTCGACGGTCGAAACACGGAATTCGGTCGAAACGTCGATCTCGGCGCTGTCGGTACCGGCGTCCCTGGCGCGCTCCGCGACGATGGCGCGGACATCGGCCTCGGCGGCGGCGATCGCCGCCGCCTCGTCGACGAAATCGCGCACGGTTTCACCCGAGGCAAGACGAAACAACCCTTCCTTGGGCTGGCTGACCCGTGCCTCGGCCGACACCCGCACCTGGCCGACGACGGCGCCGAGTGCGTTGGCGACATCGGTATCTTCCGGCACCACGCAATCATTGCCGATCAAGGGCGGCAGGCCGGCATAGTGCAGCGGCGCCGAGGCGCCGAGGCCGATGACCGGGCGGTCGAGCGCGACGCTCAGGCGAGCAATGCCGGGATGCGCGTCGACCGCGCGCTGCACCAGCGCGTGCGCCACAGTCGAGGCGCCATCGAGCCCGTCCTCGGCAAAGGCGGTTTCGAGAATGTATTCGGCCGACCAGCGCGTCAGCGTCACCAGCACCCGCTCCGAGATCGCTTCCGGCGAGGCGGCGATGTTCTGGCCACGGCCGTCGCGTTTGCGGGCGAACAGTTCGGCGCCGAGGCGCGCCGAGGCCGGATCCCAGTTCGCCTGTTTGCCCAGCACATGGGCGGCGTCCGACGGGGTGAAGCCGGCGACATGCACCAGCCCGCGCGACACCAGCCGGTTCAGCGTCGCGTTCTGCGCGTTGGAGGTCAAAAGCCGGTCGATGGCCAGCGGCACGGCGCCGATGGCCTCGTAAAGCCTGGCTTCGGCGCTTGTCAGGCCGGCGGCGAGGCGGTCAGGCACGCCGGTGCGCACCGCGAAGCGGCCGTCCATGCGGCCGGGATTGGGCGCCCGCAACTGGCGTTCGAGTTCCGATGTGACGGCGTTGCCATGCGCCATGCCGGCCAGCGCCAGCGGCACCAGGCGGCGCGGCCCGAGCAGGATCTTCGGGTTGAGCGCGCCGTCCTCCAGCGTCACTTCGGAATCGCCGCCGAGGCCGAAGGTGCGCATGGCAACCGCCTCGACCATGGTGCGGAAACCGCCGACAGTGGCGCCTTCCGGATCGAGCCTGGGACGGCCGCCGTCGAGCACGGCGACGTCGGTGGTGGTGCCGCCGATATCGGACACCATGGCATCGTCAAGCCCGGTCATGTGGCGGGCGCCGACCAGGCTGGCGGCCGGGCCGGACAGGATGGTCTCGATCGGCCGCTGGCGGGCGAACGCCGCCGAAACCAGCGCGCCGTCGCCGCGCACCACCATTAGCGGTGCGGCGATGTTGCGCTCTGCGAGAAAGCCTTCGGTTGCCGCCACCAGCCGGTCGATCATCGAGATCAGCCTGGCGTTGAGCAGCGTCGTCAGCGCCCGGCGCGGGCCGCCGAGCTTAGCCGACAGTTCGTGGCTCGATGTGACCGGCAGGCCGGTCTTCTCGCGGATCAGCTCGCGGGCGGCGATCTCGTGCGCCGGATTGCGGGTGGCGAAATAGGCGCAGACGGCAAAGCCGGACACCGAGGCGCCAAGCTCGGGCAATGCAGCCTCAAGTCCGGACAGATCGAGCTTGGCGGCATTGCCGTGGACATCGTGGCCGCCCGGACAAAAAAACACCGGGTCGGTGCCCAGCGCTGCCTTCAGCCCGTCGCGGGCAAGGTCGCCCTCGGAAAAGCCGATCATAACCAGCGCGACGCGGCCGCCTTGGCCCTCGACCAGCGCGTTGGTGGCAAGCGTCGTCGACATCGAAACCAGTTTGATGGCGGCCGGATCGGTGCCCGCCTTCCGCAGCACCGCATCGACGGCGCCGGAAATGCCGACGGCGAGGTCATGCCGCGTGGTCAGCGCCTTGGCCTTGGCCAGCACCTTGCCCTTGTTCGGCCCCTGCTGCGGGCCTTCCATTTCAGACCACAGCACGGCATCGGTGTAGGTGCCGCCAGTGTCGATGCCGAGGAACAACGGTTTTGGCTTGGTCTTGGCGGTCATTGCTGATGGCGGTCCGGCTGGCGAATTTATGTGCCCCTGCCCTTAGCCGATACGGGGCGGGCGATAAAGCCGGGAGAGATGGGCCACGTGTAATCTCCCCCCTCGTGGGGGAGATGGCCGGCAGGCCAGAGGGGGGCGCTGTCCCGCTGGCCTTGCCGCGACGACAGATCCTCCAGCCGGTCCATTCAAGACGTTCCGCCGAGACCAGCCGCAATCACAATATGCTGGCAGGCATTGTCGATGTCGCGAATGATGTCGTCGTTCCAGAACCGCAGCACGGTCCAGCCGTCTTGCTCCAAGCGCAATGTCCTAGCTTCGTCGCTTGTGATCGCGTCGGCTTCCGCATGCTGGGAGCCGTCGACCTCGACGACGAGCTTCTTCTCCGGGCAAGCGAAGTCGACAATGTAACCAGCGACCGGAAATTGCCGCCGGAAGCCCAGTCCCATCAGCCGGTGCGCGCGAAGTTCGTTCCAGAGCTTCAATTCGGCCGATGTCATGACCTTGCGCATCGATCTGGCGTTTGCGCGATGTCTTGGAGGCAATGGCGTATGAGGCATTGCGATGCTCGGTAGCTGTTGAAGTCAGCGCTCTGCGGCGCCCCCCTCTGTCCTGCCGGACATCTCCCCCACGAGGGGGGAGATTGGCAGCTTCAGCTACCCCACGAACCCGACCTTCTTATGCGTCCCGTCGCAGAACGGCTTGTTCGCCGAATGGCCGCAGCGGCAGAGGAAGGCGCGCTGCGTGCGGTCGACCGTGTGGCCGGTGCCGGTGACGATCTCGAGATTGCCTTCGAGCTTGAGCGGGCCGTTGGTGGTCGGCGTCACTGTCAGCGGGCCATTCCTGGCCTCCAGCGCCGGCGTGTCCTTCAGCGGCGGCTCGCCGGTGGCGGCAAAGCCTGACTTGTTGTGGCTGCCGTCACAGAACGGCTTGTTCTCCGAAGCGCCACAGCGGCAGAGCGTGGCGCGATAAAACGTTTCGCCATCGAGCACGATCTCGGCATGTACGGCCAGCGGGCCGTTCTCACGCAGCCGTACTGTGTTGACCACCGGTGGCTGCTCCTGCGGTCCGCCATCCTTTCTGACGTAAGTGATGGCGCCCGAGGGGCAGCTTTCGGCGATGGCGACGATCTTCTCGACGCTGGCGGCTTCGGGATGAATCCACTGGCCCGGCGCGTTCGGCACGAAGACGTGCGGGTCGCCGAGCACGCAGTTGCGCGAATGGATGCAGCGCCTGCCGGAAAACCCGACGTCGATCTTGTCGCCTTCGACCATACCGGCCATAGCTGGGCTCCTTTTGCCTGAAGCACGTCGCATCTGAATGGACACGACGCGCCCTGGGTGTTCGCGTAAGCTCTCGTGGGGCGCAATTCCGGACGGAAATCCGCTTCACACTTTTCCTGGAATTGCTCTATGGCTCCAGCAGGAAAACCGTCAAGCTGACAAACCGGTCAGGGGACCAGATTGATCTCCTCGGTCTCGCCGCCGCTGCAGGTATAGCAGCAATCCTCGCATTTTTCCTTGTTGCCGGGGCCGACGCCCCAATAGGTGCCCTCGTCGCCGTCGACCCAGGCGCCGTAACAGATCGATTCACCGGTGTTGCAGGATATCGGCAGCTGCTTGGTCTCGCCATCGTCGAGGTAGAAGTCCTTGTCGTCACCCGGCCAGACATAGTCGCGGTCCTGGCTGTAGAGCTCGACGCGCATGGCATTGGGATGGCCGTTCTTGATGGCAAAGGTGACATCGTCGGCATGCGCCGCCGGCACGAACAGCATAACGAGAGACAGCGCGGCCAGCGTGCGGCGCGCATAGGCATGAAACATGGTAACCCCCTGAATAAGCGGCCCATCCGGCCGCGGGGCGACCATCGCATGCTGCGTTGAATCGCGGAAGTGGATCGGGTGCGCCGATCCCTGACTTAATTTGGGTCCGACGCCGGCTTCTGCCCTCTACGGCACCAGATCGACCGTCTCGGTCGAATGCTCCACGCAGATAAAGCAACAGGTGTCGCAGGGCTGGTCGTTGTCCGGCCCGACGCCGGCTGAGATGCTGTCATTGCCGTCGACCCAAGCGCCGTAGCAGATATGTTCGCCCTGATTGCACGAGAGCGGCACGGATTTCTGCGAACCGGGATCGATCAGGAACACCTTGTCGTTGCCGGGCCAGACCGTCTCGCGGTCGCGGCTGAACAGCTCGACCGCGACCGCTTCCTTGCGCAGGTTCTTGACGAAGAAGGCCATCTCGGCGGCCTGCGCCGAGGTGGTGAAGAGCAAGGCCGCCAGTGCAGCCATACGAAAGAGCGTCACCGTCGGACCTCGCGAATCAGAGCGGCAGAATCGCATGCCTGCCGGCGACTAGGAAGACGCAGCACCCTCCGCCGCGATCTCACGTCCCAGCCGCACCGTTTCCCGCACCAAAAGGTCGATATCCTCGCCTCAATTCCGCAGGGTTAACGAAGTCGGAAGGAGTTGTTTAACCGTTCGCAGCTATGTCACCGCTGGGGGGCCGACAAAGTGAGTATGATGAGCAACAGCCCCGACAAGCGCAATGAATGGCGCGCCATCTTTTACGTGCAAGCTCGCGTTGCCATCCTGTTTGTCCCTGTGGTCGCCAGCCTGCTGATCATCGCAGCGCTTGCCGGCACCGAACGCAAATCCGTTCCCAGCCCGATCGACCCAACCGTCACCGGTTCCGTGCGATAGACCGGCCTCGGCCGTCAAACAAAGCGCGGGATCGGGCCGTTCTGCGGGGTCACGTCGTCGCCGAGGTCGACAAACACCTCGTCGACATAGCACCATGCCCAGCCTTCCGGCGGATCGTAACCCTCGATGATCGGATGCTTGGTGGCGTGAAAATGTTTGGTGGCGTGGCGGTTGGGCGAGTCGTCGCAGCAGCCGACATGGCCGCAGGTGCGGCAGAGCCGCAGATGCACCCATTGCGACCCGCTCTTCAGGCATTCCTCGCAGCCGAGAGCGCTCGGCGTCACCTTCCTGATGTCGCGCGTATGTCTGCATTCGTCCATCATGGTCTCCCGGCTGTTCGAGATGCGTCGGCATCGCCGCGTGCGAGATAGGCGTGCAAGGCCGCCACCACCTGGGCGCCTTCGCCGACGGCCGCCGCGACGCGTTTGATCGAGCCGGCACGGACATCGCCGATGGCGAACACGCCGCTGCGGCTCGTCTCCATCTGCGCCGATCCCAGTTCCGCTCCGGTGCGCACGAAACCCTTGGCGTCCAGCGCCACATCGCAGTTCGCCAGCCAATCGGTGTTCGGGTCAGCGCCGATGAAGAGAAAGAGATGGCGGATCGGGCGCGTCGTTTCCACGCCGGTGGCGCGATTGCGCCAGCGCACGGCGGCAAGATTGCCCTCGTCGCCCTCCAGCGCTTCGATCTCGGTTCCGGTCAGCACCTCAATGTTCGGCTGCGCCCTGATGCGCTCGACCAGATAATGCGACATGCTGGCTTCAAGGCTGCCGCCGCGCACCAGCAGCGCCACCTTGCGCGCGTGGCTGGCCAGATACACCGCTGCCTGTCCGGCCGAATTGCCGGCGCCGACCAGCGCCACTTCCTGGCTCGCGCAAAGCCGCCCTTCGATGGGTGACGCCCAATAATGCACGCACGTTCCCTCGAACTGCGCCAGATTGGCGACATCGAGGCGGCGATAGCGCGCGCCGCTGGCGATCACCACGCTGCGCGTGCGCACTGTCTCGCCGTCGCCGACATCGAGCATATAGCGGGCGCCCGACGCGTCGGTGGCGGCGCTCAAAAGCTTCGCCTCGTCCGGTATGACCATTTCGACGCCGAATTACTGCGCCTGGTTGTAGGCGCGCGCCATCAGTGCCATGCCGGTAATGCCTGTGGGGAAACCGAGATAGTTCTCGATGCGCGACGAGGCGCCGGCCTGACCGCCGAAGGCACGGCAATCGAGCACGATGGTCGACAGGCCTTCGGAGGCCGCATAGACCGCCGCCGCCAGCCCCGCCGGTCCGGCGCCGACAATGGCCACGTCATACACCGTGTCGGCATCGATCGGCCGCAGCAGGCCGATGCAGCGGGCAAGATCCTTTTCGACCGGGTTGCGCAGCAGCCTGCCGTTCGGACAGAGCACGATCGGCAGATGGTGCGGATCGACCTCGAAGCGCTCGACAAGGGTTTTGGCGCAGGGATCGCTGTCGGAATCGAGCACGCGGTGCGGTTGGCCGCTGCGGGCGAGAAACCCCTGCAGCCGCAACACGTCGCCATTGCCGACGGGTCCGATGATGATCGGCCCGCTGGTGGCGCTTTCCAGCAGCCCGACCCGACGCAGGATCAGCGCCCGCATGATCCGCTCGCCGAGATTGGCCTCCTGCACCATCAGGTCGCGCAGCCGTTGTGAGGCGATGACGAAAGCCTCCACCGGCTCGACTGCCTCGACATTGACCAGCGAAGGTCGCGCCGAGAGCTGGGCCAGCTCGCCGACAAAACTGCCCGGACCGTGCGTGACGATCGTCTCGCGCCGGCCGAGCCCACCACCTTGGGTGATGTCGACCTTGCCTGACAATACGACGATCAGACCGGGTGCCACATCGCCTGCCGTGACGATGTGCTCGCCTGCGGCATAGGCGCTGGCCTCACCGAACCGGCGCATGCGGTCGATGTCCACCTCGACCAGCGTCGGGAAGGCCTGGTCGCGGCGGGCGCCGAAGATTGCGGTGGCGGATTGAGACATGGTTGCGAGCGTAGCGAAACGGCCGCGGAGTTTGAAGCGGTTTGTTCGGCGCCTGACCGGAAGGGGAGGTGGTTGATGGCCCTCGACGTCGTCATCCTCGGGCTTGCGGGGATGACGAAGTTCTTGGACGGCATCTATAAAAGCTGATCCCGTTGGTAGTCGGGAAAAAATGGTGCCCAGAAGAGGACTCGAACCTCCACTCCTTGCGGAACACGGACCTGAACCGTGCGCGTCTACCAATTCCGCCATCTGGGCTGGTGCGGGCTCATGTAAGCGGGCAAGTGATGTGTGTCAACGCGCTTTTTTCGAGGGCTGACGCTTGCCGGCTCAGTTTCGGGCGTTGGCGCTGCCCCTCACCTGCCTACCGGCATCCTCTCCCCGTATAGTGACGGGGAGAGGGACGCTCTCATCGCCGATTTCGCCAATCGTCTGCGTTTGCAAGAAGGTGCCGGCGCTACGGCCAGCCCCCTCGCCCCGTTTACGGGGAGAGGATGCCGGCAGCCAGGTGAGGGGCGGCGGCGGCTTCGAAAAATTGGTCTCGAACGCAGTGACCAAGCTGCCGCCTCAGTCAGCCAGCACTTCCTTGGACGCCACGGTCGAATCGGCGTTGAGCTGGTAGATGACCGGAACGCCGGTGCCGAGCTCCAGCTTGACGATCTCCTCGCCCGACTTGCCGTCCAGCGCCATGATCAGGGCGCGCAGCGAGTTGCCGTGCGCGGCGACCAGCACCGTGCCGCCGCGCAGCACATGCGGCTGCAGATCGTGCAGGTAATAGGGCCAGACGCGGGCGCCGGTGTCCTTCAGGCTTTCGCCGGCGGGCGGCGGCACGTCGTAGGAGCGGCGCCAGACATGCACCTGCTCTTCGCCCCATTTCTTGCGGGCGTCGTCCTTGTTGAGGCCGGAGAGGTCGCCATAGTCGCGCTCGTTCAGTGCCTGGTCGCGGATGGTTGTCAGATTGCTTTGGCCGACCGCGTCGAGAATGTGCTGGCAGGTTTTTTGCGCCCGGACCAGTGCCGAGGTGAAGGCGATGTCGAATTTCAGGCCGCGCGCGTTGAGCTTCTGCCCGGCGGACTTGGCCTCGGCATGCCCCTGCTCGGTCAGGTCGACATCGCGCCAGCCGGTGAACAGGTTCTTCAAATTCCATTCGCTCTGGCCGTGGCGCACGAGCACGAGGGTTCTCGACATGTTTGCTCCCTTCAAGTTGGCAGATAGGTCGCTCAGCTCAGGCCGAGCACATCCCGCATCGAATACAGTCCCGGCTTCGTGCCGCGCGCCCAAAGCGCCGCCTTGACGGCGCCGCGGGCGAAGATGGCGCGGTCCTCGGCATGGTGGGCAAGCGTGATGCGCTCGCCAGTGCCGGCCAGCATCACGCTGTGGTCACCGACGACGGAGCCGCCGCGCAGCGTGGCAAAGCCGATCGAGCCCGTCTTGCGCACGCCCGTGTGGCCATCGCGGACCCGTACATCATTGCCGGCCAACGCGATGCCGCGCCCGGCGGCGGCGGCTTCGCCGAGCAGAAGTGCGGTGCCCGACGGCGCGTCGACCTTGTGCTTGTGGTGCATTTCGAGGATCTCGATGTCGAAATCGTCGGCGTCGAGCGCGCGCGCCGCCTGTTCGACCAGCACCGCCAGAAGATTGACGCCGAGGCTCATATTGCCCGACTTGACGATTGTCGCATGGCGCGCCGCTGCCGCGATCTTGGCATTGTCGTCGGCCGAGCAACCCGTCGTGCCGATGACATGGACGATGCGCGCCTGCGCCGCATAGCCGGCGAATTCGACTGATGAGGCTGGCGTGGTGAAATCGAGCACGCCGTCCGCCTTGGCGAAGACCGGCAACGGATCATCGCCGATCGGCACATTGATGATGCCGATGCCGGCCAGCTCGCCGGCATCCTTACCCAGATAGGGCGAACCCGACCGCTCGACCGCGCCGATGACCCGCGCGCCGGGGATGGTGTGGATGGCGCGGATCAGCGTCTGGCCCATGCGGCCGGCAGCGCCCACCACCACCAGGCCCATATCGGTTGCCGGTCTGTCGGTTGCTGATGTCTCGCTCATCTGGTGCTCCCGGCGATGCTCTGCGTCTCGGCGTTGCGAGCCGAAGTCTGGATCGGCCCGCTGTCGTCGACAAGCCCCAGGCCCCTGATGCCCTGGATGCGGTGGAAGCGGGCATAGACGCTGTGCGGATCGGCCATCAGCGAGGCGTGCGTGCCTTCCTCGACCAGCCGGCCTTGTTCCATGACGATGATGTGGTCGGCATTGACCACCGTCGACAGCCGGTGCGCGATGACGATGGTGGTGCGGCCTTCCATAACCTTTGTGAGCGCCTGTTGGACGCGAGCCTCAGCCTCGTTGTCGAGCGCCGATGTCGCCTCGTCGAGCAAAAGGATCGGCGCCTGGCGCACGATTGCACGGGCAATCGATACGCGCTGGCGCTGGCCGCCAGACAGGGTTACGCCATTCTCGCCGACCGGCGTGTCATAGCCCTGCGGTTGCTGGCGGATGAAATCGTCGGCCGCGGCCTGCCCTGCGGCCTGTTCTATCTCAAGATCGGTGGCACCCGGCCGGCCGTAGCGGATGTTGTCGCGGATGGTGCCTTCGAACAGATAGGGCTGCTGCGAGACATAGGCGATAGAGCCGCGCAGCGACTGTTTGGTGACCCTGGAGATGTCCTGGCCATCGATCTCGATGCTGCCCGCCTCGACATCGTAGAAGCGCTGCAACAGCGCCACCAGCGTCGTCTTGCCGGCGCCCGAGGCGCCGACGATGGCAGTCACCTTGCCGGCGGCTGCGACAAAGCTCAGATCGTGCAGGACCTGCGCCTCCTCGACATAGCGGAAGGAGACGTTGTTGAAGCGCACTTCGCCGGAGGTGAACTTCGCCTCGGCGGCGCCCTGCGCGTCGCTCTGCTGCGGCTCGATGTCGAGAAGCTCGTAGATCATGCGCGCATTGACAAGTGCGCGTTCCATGCCGACCTGCATGCGCGCCAACCGGCGGGCCGGATCATAGGCGAGCGTCAGCGCCGTGATGAAGGAAAACACCGCGCCCGGCGGCTGGCCGAGAACGGTGGCCCGGTAGCCGGAATAGGCGATGACGCTGGCGAAGGCGATGCCGGCCAGCAGTTCGGAAACCGGCGTCAGCCGCTCGGAGACGCGGGCGATCTTGTTCGAGCGCTGTTCGGCATCCTCGGCGAGCTTGCTGATGCGGCGCGACAGCTCGTCCTCCATGGTGAAGGCCTTGACGATGGCGATGCCTTGCGTCGCCTCCTGCATGGCGCCGATCAGCCGCGAGTTGATCTGCACGGATTCGCGCGTGATGCGACGCACCCGGCGCATCAGATAGGTGACGGTCCAGATCAGCGGCGGCCCGATCAGCAGCGAGCTCAGCGAGAGGATCGGATCCTGGTAGATCATGACGCCGACCAGGCCGATCAGCGAAACGGCGTCGCGCGCCGTCGAGGTCACAGTCATCGACATAAGATCGCGAATGCCGTTGACGTTCTCGTTGACCTGCGCCGCCAGCCGCCCGGACCTTGTGTCGTTGAAGAACGAAACGCCGAGCTTCATCAGATGGTTGAAGATGCGCTGTTGGTAGCGCGCCACCAGATTGTTGCCGATCCTGGCCATGGTCACCGCCTGGCCATAGCCGGCAAGGCCGCGCAGGATAAAGGCGCCGAGCAGGGCGGCGCAGATCCATGGGATCAGATCGCCGCGCCGTTCGTAAAAGATCTGGTTGACGACCGGGCTCATGATCCAGGCGGCAAGTGCGGTCGTCGCCGACACGGTGAGCAGGCAGAGGATCGTGAAGATGTACGCGCCCCGATACTCGCGGCCGTTTTCGCGCAGAATGCGGCGGATAACCGCGACGATCTCGCCCGTACGGGGTTTCGACGGATTGGGGAGCTGAAATGTCAAATCGGAGCGCTTCGTAGGTTTCCGCTTCCCGCGGCCGGGCAATTCGGCACCCCTCTTAACGCCAAGCGGCCGGCTTGCCTATGCCTTGGGCTGACTAACTTCGTCGCGCCACCGCCGCCCCTCCGTCTGGACGCCGAACAGCGACGGGTTCCTGGCGTAGGCGGCAAGGCCGAGAAGTGCGGCCAGCGGGTGGGTGATGACATAGACCGGCATGGTGCGCATCAGCGCGCTGTGCGGCGCCTTGTCCTCGAACGCGGCGCGGAAATTGCCGGCTTTCAGCGCCGGCACGATCTTTTGCGCAATGCCGCCGGTGAGGAACACGCCGCCACGGCTCATGAACACCAGTGCGAGATCGCCTGCGGTGCGCCCGAGGCAGGTGACGAAAATCTCCAGCGCTTCTTCGGCGACAGGATCGGTCTTCGCCAGCGCCGCGGCGGTGACTTCCGCCGGCGTGGTGAAGGGCGATGGCTTGCCATCGGCCTTGGCCACCCCCCGATAGACATTGACCAGACCGCGCCCGCACAGGATCTGCTCGCCTGAAATGCGGCCTTCGAGCTTCTCGATATGCGGGAAAACCTCGAAATCGCGAGCCGAGCGCGGGCCAATGTCCATATGGCCGCCCTCACCGGGCACCGGTATCCAATGGCGAAGCGCATGGACCAGCCCGGCGACGCCGAGCCCGGTTCC
Source organism: Mesorhizobium sp. (assembly GCA_004017275.1). Taxonomy (GTDB): domain Bacteria; phylum Pseudomonadota; class Alphaproteobacteria; order Rhizobiales; family Rhizobiaceae; genus Mesorhizobium. The sequence continues at coordinate 86,598 of SAKE01000016.1, forward strand.
CGGGCCGAGCACGACGCGCCCCGCATTGGGCTCCGGCGTGCCGCCGCCGATCTTTTCCATATGCTCCTCGCCGAGCGCGACGACGGCCAGCGCCTGCGCCTCGAAATCATTGAGCACGACAATGTCGCTCAAGCCGAGGCTGGCGAACATTTTCCTCGGCTTGACGATCCACGGGCAGTTGGTGAGCTCGATCTCGTCGCCGTCGACCGGGCCGGCCACCGCCAGCACCGCCGAATTGGGACGGACGGATGAACGGTCGAGCACGGCCGCCTGGATCGCCTCGTCGATGGTGTTGTAGTTCGCCGTTTGGACGATGGTCGGCTCGCCGGCCTCGGAATTGGCGTCGAGCACGATCGAAAAGCGCGCATTGGTGCCGCCGATGTCGCCGATCAGGATCGGAAACCGCAACAAGGTATCGTCGTCGCCTGCCATGCTCTTTGTCCGTCCGTTCTTGGCAGCCTCTCACCGCCTCGTCGTGACTAGCGCATGACCTTGCAAAGGGAAAGCCGCTTCAACGTGAGTTCCAGGGCAATCGTTTCAAGTTTCGAGGTCGCCTCGTCACCCCTTCCCAAGGGCTGGCGCCGCCCCTCACCTGCCTGCCGGCATCCTCTCCCCGTATAGTGACGGGGAGAGGGGCGCTCTCTTTGCCGGTTTTGCCAATCATCAACGTTGCAAGAAGGACACCGTCGTTGCGACCAGCCCCCTTCTCCCCGTCACTATACGGGGAGAAGTGCCCGGCAGGGCGATGAGGGGCGGCGCGAACTTCGGCGATTAAACCGTTTCCAGCGTGGACTGGCCGTCAGTTTCCCGGCGGCCGTGGCCGCGGCAGCGGGACGCCGATCTCGGGGGTCGCGCTGAAGGCGTTCAGCGCGCTTGGCAATCCGGCCGCGGCCGAGGTGGCGGGCAGCGACGGCGCTTCGGGTTCGGGCGCGGCAACGGCCACCGGCGCGCCGCCGACATGATAGGTCGCCGCCTCGGCGGACGCCGGCCCCGGTGCGTCGAGCACGGCGCGGCATTGGCTGGGCAGGTTCGCCATCGTCATCAGGTCTCGAGCCTTCGGCGCATCCGGGTTCTTGTTGGGCCGCCACGGCTCCTGCGTGAACCACCACGCCAGCGGCTCGCCGCAACCATCATCGGCGGGCGTCGCTTCCTGCGCCTTGCAGCCGGGCGAGCCCGGTTGGCAGCCGATGCGCATGTGGAAATGATAGTCGTGGCCCCAGAACGGCCTGATCTTGCGCAGCCAGCCGCGGTCGCCCTTGACGGTGTCGCAGAGCTTTTTCTTGATGCCAGGATTGACCAGGATGCGCTCGACTTGGCTGTAGCTTGCCGCGCGCTTCAGAAGCCGCGTATGCGCCGGCGTCCACAGTGCGTCCTTCACCAGATGGGTCTTCTCGTCGACCATCAAGGTGGCGCTCATCGATTCGCGCTGCGCCATCGACAGCGGGCGGCTGGGCATCGGCGTCAACCAGATATCGGCGTCGAGCCCGATTTGGTGCGAGGCGTGGCCCGTCAGCATCGGGCCGCCGCGCGGCTGCGAAATGTCGCCGATCAGGAGGCCTGGCCAACCATCGGCCGCTGCGTCGCGCGCCAATTTCTCGATCACCGCGATCATCGCCGGATGGCCCCAGCGACGATTGCGCGACGGCCGCATCACCTCCCAGGTCGGACCATCCATGGGAATGGCGACGCCTCCGGCAAAGCAGCCCTTGGAATAGAAGCCGATCGACTGCGCAGCGGTCGCGGCCGGCAGTTTCTTGGCGCCGAACAGGTCTTTTGCCCGCTCCTCGGCCGCTGCCGGCTGTACGGCTAGACCGGCAAGGACGAACAGGCCGAGAGCGGCCGCCAGCCTGAATTTTGTGCCTAGAGATGGCCGTATCGGTGTTTTCATGAAACCGGATCCCCACCGCAATCCAAGGCCGAATCATAGCACGCCCGACGCAAGGCTTCGATCGATAGAGCGGTTCACCGAAACGGTGAACCGCTCTATCTCTTTGTTTTGACGCAATTCCCAAGGGAAAGCGCTATGCGCTTTTCCCGGGAAAACCGTGTCACACTTTTCCTGGAATTGCTTTAGCGCTTCATCGGGCTGCGCGCCTCGCCGTCGCGCCAGTCGCCGCTTGCCCACATATGGTCGAAGGCGGTGCGGTAGTCGCGAAAGCGAAAGCGATAGCCCGCCGCCTTGATCGCCGTATTGGCGACACGCTTGTTTTCGCCATAGAAGGACCGCGCCATGGGCGAAAGTTGGGCAGCGTCGAAGGGAATTTCGGGTGGCGGCTCTATGCCCATCAGTGAGGCGGCATAGGTGACGACATCCTGCGGCGGCGCCGGCAGATCGTCGGTGACGTTGAAGATGCCACCTGTATTGCCTTCGATAAGCTGCCACAGGGCACCGGCAATGTCGTCGCAATGGATGCGGTTGAACACCTGGTCCGGCTTGACCAGCCGCCTTGCAGTGCCGTTTTCCAGATTGACCAGGGCGTTGCGGCCCGGCCCGTAAATGCCGGAAAGCCGCAGGATCGCCACCGGCCGGCCAATCTCGCGGCCGAGTTTCAGCCAGTCCTGTTCGGCCGCGACCCGCATCACCGAACGCTTCGACACCGGCCGGCATTCGGCTGTCTCGTCGACCCAGGCGCCGTCATAATTGCCATACACGCCGACGGTGGAGAGATAGCCGATCCATGCCAGCGCCGGCATCTGAGCGACCGTCGCGCGGGCGGCACTCAAAACGGGATCGCCGGCCTCTTCCGGGGCGACCGAGATCAGCAGATGCGTCGTTCTCTGCAATGCACCGCCGATTTCGTCGGTCAGCGCGCCGTCGAACTGCAGCGGTGCGATGCCGGCCTGCCGCAGCGCCTCGAATTTTTCCGGCGAGCGCGTCGTGCCGAAGATCCTGGCGGCGCCTTTGTTGGCCCCAGCAAAGGCCCTCCCCGAATAGCCGGCGCCGAAAATGAATATCTGCTTTTCGCTCATGCCAGCGCCCCGGTTGGCCGCGCAAGACGCCATTCGTCGCGCACGGTTTCGTCGCTCTCGGTTTTCAAGCCGATGGCTGCCTGTTCTGAATATTCGGCGTCCGGCACAAGCCGCGCCAGCGCCCATATTGCCGCGCCCCGCACCAGCGGCGACGCATCGCCGAGAAGCGCACGCACCGCGCCGGCAAGCGAGGCATCGCCGGAATTGCCGGTAGCGATCAGCACGTTGCGGACGAACCGGTCGCGGCCAATGCGTTTTATCGGTGATCCGGAGAAGAAGGCGCGGAAGGCAGCGTCGTCGAGGCCCAGCAGATCGGCGAGCGGCGGCTCGCGCAATTCATCGCGGGCGGCAAGCTTTGCCTCTGACGCGGCTTTCGCGAACTTGTTCCACGGGCAGGCGGCCAGACAATCGTCGCAGCCATAGATGCGGTTGCCGATCTTCTCGCGGAATTCATGCGGGATCGGTCCCTTGTTCTCGATGGTGAGATAGGAGATGCAGCGCCGTGCATCGAGCCGGTAGGGTGCCGGAAAAGCATCGGTCGGGCACGCGTCGAGGCAGGCGCGGCAAGTTCCGCAATGGTCGATCTCGGCGCGGTCGGGCACCAGTTCGGCGGTGGTGAAGATGGTGCCGAGGAACAGCCAGGAGCCGAGTTCGCGGCTGACCAGATTGGTGTGCTTGCCTTGCCAGCCGAGCCCGGCGGCTTCGGCCAGCGGCTTTTCCATGACAGGTGCGGTGTCGACGAACACTTTGACGTCGCCACCTGCGCGGGCAACGAGCTTGCCGGCAATTTCCTTCAGCCGGCCCTTCATCACATCGTGATAGTCACGGTTCTGCGCATAGACCGAGATCGCGCCGCGGTCGTGCTTGGCCAGCGTGCCGCGCGGATCATGGTCGGGGCCGTAATTCATGGCCAGCACGATGATCGAGCGCACCTGCGGCCACAGTGCCGTCGGTTCGCCGCGGCGTTGCAGCGTCTCGGCGATCCAGTCCATCGAGCCGTGAAAGCCATCGGCGACAAATTGGGCCAGGCGAGCCGGCGCCAACGGGATCGCATCGGGGGTGGTGACGGCCACGGCATCGAAGCCGGCGCGATGCGCCTCCGCGTCGATCAGGGCGCGCAGTTTTGCGGCGTCAGAAATCGAGGTCCGCATAATGCGACACCGGCGACAGGCCGCGCACCCTGTCGGTCAAAAGCGGCCGGAAGGAGGGCCGCGACTTCACCCGCGTGTACCATTCACGCGCCGCGGCGTGCTCGCGCCAGTCGATCTCGCCGAGATAATCGAGCACCGACAGCGTCGCCGCGGCGGCGAGGTCGGCATAGGTGACCCTCGATCCGGCCAGCCAATGACGGGTGCCGGCCAGCCAGTTGGTGTATTTCATGTGCTGGCGGATGTTGGCGCGCGCGGCACGGATCGCGCTCGAATCGGGCGAGCCGCCGCCCGCCGTTTCCGGCATGACCGGCTTCAGCACGCGTTCGCGCACCAGATGGCGGGTGACTTCGCTTTCGGCCTTGTTGAGATACCAGTCGATCAGCCGGCGGATTTCGGCGCGCTGCATCGGGTCCTCGGCAAACAGCCGCTTGTCGCGCTTCAAGACGCCGCGCGTTTCATCGAGATACTCCGAGATCACCGTTGCTCCGACGATCGGCACGTCGCCTTCGGCCAGCAGGATCGGCAGCGTGCCCGCCGGGTTCAACGCCAGGAACTCCTTGCGCCTCGTCCACGGCTTTTCCTCTATCAAAGCCAGCTCCTCGCCATACTCGCCGAAAGCAAGGCGGACGAAGCGACAGGTGGCGAACATGGGATGGTGGAAAAGCGTCAGCATGGTTCCGCGATGATAAAGCGCACTGGCGAATCGCAGGGCGCACCGGTAAGTCTTGGCCGCCCGGTTAGCGGGCCGTCAGGGTGTTGCGACCTATAGGAGGACTTCAACGCCATGACAAGCAAGCCGTTTTGTCAGCCGTCACACCAATGCCGAGGTAGCCATGGAAAGCCAGACCATCGTCGAAGCCCTGCTGCTCGGCTTGCTAGAGGGGCTGACCGAGTTCATCCCGGTGTCGTCGACAGGCCATATCCTGCTTGCCGGCCATTTCCTCGGCTTCCATTCGACCGGCAAGGCCTTCGAGATCCTGATCCAGCTCGGCGCCATCCTGGCGATCCTCAGCGTCTACTTCCGCCGGCTGTGGCAAATGCTGCTCGATCTGCCGCATGACCGGCTGACGCGGCATTTCGCCATCGGCATCCTCATCGCCTTCCTGCCGGCGGCGATCATCGGCGCGCTGGCGCATGATTTCATCAAGACGGTGCTGTTCGAATCGCCAAGGCTGATCTGCATCATGCTGATCATCGGCGGCGTCGTGCTGCTGGCTGTCGATCGCATGAACCTCAAGCCCGTCTACCGCGACGTCGAGCGGTTCCCGACCCGGCTTTACCTGCAGATCGGGCTTTTCCAGTGCCTGTCGCTCATCCCAGGCACATCGCGCTCGGGCTCGACGATCGTCGGCGCGCTGCTTTTGGGCGTCGACAAGCGCGCGGCGGCAGAATTTTCCTTCTTCCTTGCGATCCCGACCATGGTCGGCGCCTTCGCCTTCGACCTGTTCAAGAACCGCAATGTGCTGAGCAGCGCCGACCTGCCGGTCATCGCTGTCGGCTTCGTCGCCGCCTTCGTCACGGCGCTCATCGTCGTTCGCTTCCTGCTCGACTACGTCTCGCGCAAAGGCTACGCGCTGTTCGGCTGGTGGCGGCTGGTGGTTGGTGGTGTGGGGTTGGTGGCGCTGATGGTCTGGGGGTGAGCTTACCCTCCCCCTTGTGGGGAGGGTCGATCCGCAAAGCGGATCGGAGTGAGGTCGGCGCCATACCCCCACCCCGGTTCGCCAACGACGCTTCGCGTCGCCGGCTCGCCGACCCTCCCCACAAGGGGGAGGGTAAGCTCCTCAATTCCTTCCATAAAACGCGTTCTCGACATGCACCGGCCAGCGCCAGGGCAGCACCGCGACCATGTCGAAGCGCATCGACAGTTTCCCATAATCCGACTGACGCGATAGCCAGATGTCGGCCGCGCCTTCTATGCGACGCTCCGATTCGTGACCGATCGCCTCCATGGCTTCCATCAGCGTGCGGCGCGCCTTGACCTCGACGAACAGCACGAGGTCGCCGCGCCGCGCGATCAGGTCGATTTCGCCGAAGCGGGTGCGATGGCGACGGGCGAGAATGCGGTAGCCTTTCAGCATCAGCGCCAGTGACGCCAGCCATTCGCCGCGATGGCCGCGCCGATAGGCCTTTTGCCGGCTGGCGCTCGGGCGCTCAGTCACCGTCGCTTTCTCCGGAAGCATCCCTGAGCTCCAGCAGCCGCCGATAGAGCGCCTGTTTCTGGCCGCCGGTCATTTTCGCGGCTTCCGCCGCCGCCTTGGAGGCCGGCATCTCGGCGGCAAGCGACAAGAGCAGCCGATCGATGTCTTCAGGTTTATCGGCCTTGGCCTCGGCCGGACCGACGCAGACGACGATTTCGCCCTTCGGCGTATCGGCCGCCCCATAGTGGTCGGCCAGCGCCTGCAGCGTGCCGGTGCGCATCTCCTCGAAAGTCTTAGTCAATTCCCTGCCGATCGCGGCGTTGCGTTCACCGCCGAGCGCTTCGACCATGGCGCCGAGGGATTCGGCCAGCCGGCGCGGCGATTCGAAGAAGATCAGCGTCGCCGGCACGGCTTTCAGCGCCGCCAGCCGCGTCAGCCGCTGCCCTGATTTGACCGGCAGGAAGCCGGCGAACAGGAAGGCGTCCGACGGCAGGCCGGAAGCCGTCAACGCCGCGAGCGGCGCCGACGGGCCGGGGATCGGCACGACGCGAATGCCATGGTCGAGCGCCTCGCCGACCAGCCGGTAGCCCGGGTCGGACACCAGCGGGGTGCCGGCATCGGAGATCAGCGCCACGCTCTGTCCGGCCTGAAGCGCTGATATCAGCTTCGGTCCGGCCTCACCGGCATTGTGTTCGTGATAGGCCGTGGTGCGGCGGCGAATAGCATAGCGGTCGAGCAGCACGCGCGACACCCGCGTGTCCTCGCAGGCGACGATGTCGGCGGCGGCCAACGTCTCAAGCGCGCGCAGCGTGATGTCGGCGAGATTGCCGATCGGCGTCGCCACCAGATAAAGCGCCGGCTCCAGCGGCCGGGCCGCGATCTCGGTCTGCCCGACCACATAGCTGCGCTTGCCCGTCTCTGCGGTCACTGATGCCTTCTCCATTCAGCCCTTGTTTGGCACGGCTGGCGCGGGCTTGCAAAACGCGGGCTTGCAAAAGCTGACGCGATCTAAGGAAATCGCCATTCCTTTGCCACAGTGGGGAACCAAACCGGCATTGGCAGATTAGCCCCCTGATTCCGGAGGAGGACAGGATGGACAGCCTGAAGATACAGGACGCTTTCGAGCCCTACTATGCCGGCCGCAACCGCGTTGCCGCACGCAGGGACAAACGCCCGTCTGCCAAGACCGAGCATAGCCTGACCAAAAAGCAAGCCGCGAGCGCGTTGCCGACAAACGTCAGGCTTTCCGACAACAAGCCCGACAACACGACGGAGCACTGACCGGACGATGCCCAATCGCTTCGATATCTTCATCACCCGTCTTGAAACCAAGAACGCCCGCAATGGCGTGCCGCTACCCCCGATAGGCGACCAGCACCGCGCCAGCCGCGATAAGGGCGACGCCAAGCCAGTTCGCTCCGGACAACCGCTCGCCGAGAAAGGCCGCGCCAAACACCGCCACAAGCACGACGCTTAGCTTGTCGATCGGCGCCACCTGCGCCGCATTGCCGATTTTGAGCGCCCGGAGATAGCAGAGCCATGAGGCCCCGGTGGCCAGACCGGACAGGCCGAGGAAAGCCCAAGTCTTTACCGAGATCGTGGCCGGCGACTGGAACTGGCCGCTGGCCAGCAAGATGGCACCGAGCACGATCAGGATGATGACCGTGCGGATGAAGGTGGCGAAATCGGAATTGATGTTCTCGATGCCAACCTTGGCGAAGATCGCCGTCAAGGCAGCGAAGGCAGCCGACAGCAATGCCCAGAATTGCCAGGAGGATACGGTCAGGTTCATGCTGGTGGCCTTCGTGGATGGCGTCTCAACCGAGATACCGTGAAACGCGGGCCTCCAGAAGGCGAATCAGCGCCGGATCCATGAATTCATAGTCGTCGGGGATGTCGAGGCAGATGACACGTGCCCGCTTCAGGCTCGCCTTGAATTTCTTTTGCAGCTTGGTGCGATGCGCTTTTTCCATGACGAAGATGATGTCGGCCCAGGCGACCAGCTCACGCGTGAGCGGCGTATCCGCATCGTGGTTGGTTCCCGCCGACGCGACCTCGATATCCCGGCGCTTGGAAAACACCTGCTCGGCGGTCGGGCTGCGCAAGCGGTTCTGGCTGCAGACGAAGAGGATGTTCTTCAACAGCTTTGACCCTTGGCTTGGCTATTGCTCCAGTCGAAAACCAAATCGTGCTCTGTCGAAGGCAATTACTCCTCCCATATTTCGCGTAAAGTTTTGGTTAGAGGAATGTACTGATCCATAGTAAGTCCATATAGCTCGAATTCTATCGAATCGTCCTTGACGATCGCCCTAAGCCTGATCCCTATGTAGGTTATAAAGCTGGTTATAACGCTAAATTCGCTAAGGTTGCTTATCTTTCTCCTAGCCAGGACTTTTCCATTTTTGATGAAAACCCCCTCTGCCTCGTAGAAATCTTCCTGTTCCGCTGGTCTGGAGATCTCGCCTAGTCCAAACTCGAACACATCATCCGTGTTCAATGTCCGCAGCGTCTCGTGGAATAGGAATTTCATCGAGGACCCATATTAGAATGCGGCGCGACGCGCCTTCAGCCGAGCAAGCCGAACAATAGCATCCTTGCTCCAGTCGACAAATTGTCCACCACAGTCCAGCCAATTGGCCTGGGCCTACCGCGCCAGGTCCGCCACCACGGCGTCGAGCACGATCATGCCGGCCGGCGTGGCGCGAAGCCGGGCATTGCCGATCGGCGCCACCAGGCCCTCGCCCTGCAGCATCGACAGCCGCGCGCTCGACAGGCCGCGTCCGGAGAACGCCTCGTATCGGGCGAGGTCGATGCCTTCGGCCAGCCGCAGACCCATCAGCAGGAACTCGTCGGCCTCTTCCGAACGCGTCAGGATCTCGCCGCCGGTGACACCATGGCCCTTGGCCTCGACCAGATTGGCCCAGGTTTCCGGCATCCGCTCGGCGATCGTGACCGTGCGGCGGCCGTTCTCGACGAAGCGGCCGTGCGCGCCTGGGCCAACGCCGACATATTCGCCATAGCGCCAGTAGGTCAGATTGTGCCGGCTTTCGGCGCCTGGCCGGGCGTGGTTGGAAATCTCGTAAGCCGGCAAACCATGCGCCGATGTGATCTCCTGCGTCAGCGCATAGAGGTCGGCGGCGTGGTCGTTGTCGGGAATGATGAATTTCTTCGCCGCATGCAAAGCGTGGAAGGGCGTGCCTTCCTCGATGGTCAGCTGGTAGAGCGACAAATGGTCGGCGGCGTGGCCGATCGCCTGTTCGAGCTCCGATGCCCAAGCCTCCGGCGTCTGGCCGGGCCGCGCATAGATCAGGTCGAAAGACAACCTTGGAAAGATTTCTCGCGCGAGCCCGATGGCGTGCAGCGCCTCCTCGACATTGTGCAGCCGGCCGAGGAAGCGCAAATCCTTGTCGTTCAGCGCCTGCACGCCGAGCGAGACGCGATTGACGCCGGCCGTCCTGTAGCCGCGAAAGCGTTCGGCCTCGACCGAGGACGGATTGGCCTCAAGCGTCACCTCGATGCCGTCAGGAACGGTCCAGTTCTTCGCCACGGCGTCCAGAACCCTGGCCACGGTTTCCGGCTTCATCAGCGACGGCGTGCCGCCGCCGAGGAAAATGCTTGTCACCTCGCGCGGCCCGGTTCGCTCGCGCATCGTCGCCAGCTCGGCCTCGAAGGCTCTGGCGAAGCGGTCCTGGTCGACTGGCTGGTGGCGGACATGGCTGTTGAAGTCGCAATAGGGGCATTTGGCCGCACAGAACGGCCAATGGACATAGACGCCGAAGCCGGGCGCCCGGTCGAGCAGCATACTCATGCCGAGCCCAATCGCGCTTTGGCGAATTTCTGGAAAGCGCGGGCGCGGTGCGACAGCGCTGTCGGCTGGCCGGGCTTCCAGCCGTGTTTTTCCTCAGCGCTCATCTCGCCAAAGGTCTTGCCGAAACCATCGGGCAAAAACACCGGATCGTAGCCGAAGCCGAGCTCGCCGCGCGGCGGCCAGACCAGCGTGCCCTCTGCCTCGCCGCGATAATATTCGGCCTCGCCGTCGGGAAACGCCAGGCAGATGACGGCGACGAAGCGTCCCTTGCGCTGCTCCGGCAAGGCGGCGCCGACTTCCTGCAGCGCCACTTCGGTGCGTTGCATGGCCATGCCGAAGTCACGCGAACCGTCCGGGGTTTCGGCCCAGTTGGCGGTGTAGACGCCGGGCGCACCGTCAAGTGCGTCGACGCACAGGCCGGAATCGTCCGACAGCGCCGGCAGGCCGGTCGCCTTGGCGGCGGCCAGCGCCTTGATGTAGGCGTTTTCCTCGAAGGTGGTGCCGGTCTCGTCAGGCTCCGGCAGGCCAAACTCCTTGGCCGACTTCGCTTCGAAGCCGAAGGGTCCCATCAGGTCGGCGAATTCGCGCAGCTTGCCTTCATTGTGGCTGGCGACGACGATCTTCTTGCCATCGAGAGAATGCATCAAAGGCCCCAGATTCGTGGCTCGGCGAATTCGATCGAATTGCCCGAGGGGTCGCGTATATAGATCGAACGGCCGCCCTGCGGCCATTCGAATTCGCTCTCGATGGCGATGTTTTTCGTCTCGAGGTGGGCTTTCCAGCCGGCGATTTCATCGGCGGTCGCCGCAAAGCAGAGATGGCCTTGGCCGACCGCACCGTGCGGCGGCACTTTCAGCTTTGCATCAGGCGCCGGCGGCACTTTCGTCGCCTCGGCGTTGAAGACGAGCAGCACGCCGGGTCCGCAGCGGAAGAAGAGGTGGCGGCCATCGACCTTGCCGAGGAGGGCGAGGCCGAGGACACCGGTGTAGAAGGTTTCGGCAGCGGGCAGGTCGGTGGCGTAGAGGGCGGATTCAAGGATGGCGGAGGGCGTCACGCTCAAGCTCGGCATTTGAAAACTACGCCACCGCCATCTGTTGCAAACTCACCAGGCGCTGGATGCCTTTCTTGGCCAGGCCCATCAAGTCCGCGAACTGCCCTTCGGAGAAAGGCTCGCCTTCGGCGGTGCCCTGTATCTCGACGATGCCGCCCTTGCCGGTCATGACGAAATTGGCGTCGGTACCGGCCGAAGAATCCTCGATGTAGTCGAGGTCGATGACCGGCTGGCCGTCATGGATGCCGCAGGAGATCGCCGCGACGTGGTCCTTCAGCACCTTGGCGACACTGGCCATCTGGCGCGCTTCCATCCAGCGCAGGCAGTCGTAGAGCGCCACCCAGCCGCCGGTGATCGAGGCGGTGCGGGTGCCGCCATCGGCCTGGATGACGTCGCAGTCGACGGTGATCTGCTGCTCGCCCAGCGCCTGCAAATCGACCACCGCGCGCAAGGAACGGCCGATCAGCCGCTGGATTTCCAGCGTGCGGCCGCCCTGCTTGCCGGCGGAGGCTTCGCGGCGCATGCGCTCACCGGTCGAGCGCGGCAACATGCCGTATTCGGCCGTCACCCAGCCCTTGCCGGAATTGCGCATCCAGCCCGGGACTTTTTCCTCAAGGCTGGCCGTGCACAGGACATGCGTATCGCCGAACTTCACCAGGCAGGAGCCTTCGGCATGCTTGGAGACGCCACGCTCGAAGGAGATGGCGCGCATTTCGTCGAATTGGCGTTTGGAGGGGCGCATTCGGCCTGCTTTCTTGTCATTTTTCGGAATCGTGGCCGGCTTGTAGCCCCACCAAGCCGATGGCGCAAAGGAAAATGGCCCGACCACACCGGGTGATCTGATACAGACACCTTAGTGATCTGACACAGACACGTCTCATATAGACGCCGGGTTGCGCGGGCACGGTGTAAGTCTATATCCTTGGGCCGGAGGTTTTTGGCCGTATGACCAAGGCAGTCGATCCCGCTTCGCAGTTGCCCGCTCGTCAATCGCTGGACATGCGCTCGCGCGACATTTTTCGGCGCATCGTCGATTCCTATCTCAGGGACGGCGAACCCGTGGGCTCACGCAGCCTGTCGCGCATCCTGCCGTCCTCGCTGTCGCCGGCGACCATCCGCAATGTGATGAGCGATCTCGAGCATCTCGGCCTGATCTACGCGCCGCACATTTCGGCCGGCCGGCTGCCGACGCAGGCCGGCCTGCGTTTCTTCGTCGATGCCTTCATGGAGCTTGGCGACCTTTCCGACGAGGAGCGCCGCGCCATCGAGGCACAGGTGCGGGCGTCGGGCTCGGGCGCGACGCTGGAACATATGCTGACCGAGGCCAGCCAGATGCTGTCGGGCATGTCGCGCGGCGCCGGCCTGGTGCTGGCGGCCAAGAACGAGGTGGCGCTGAAGCACATCGAATTCATCCAGCTCGAGCCAACCAAGGCGCTGGCGGTGCTGGTGTCGCAAAATGGCGACGTCGAAAACCGCGTCGTCGAGCTGCCCGCTGGCATCACCGTCTCGCAACTGCACGAGGCCTCGAACTTCCTCAATGCCCATATACGCGGCCGCACCCTGGCCGAGGCGCGGATCGAGATCGCCCGCATCAAGGAAGAGACCAGGGCCGCGCTCGACACGCTGTCGCAGGACCTGGTCGAGAAGGGGCTGGCGGTGTGGGCCGGCGCCGACAGCGGCCTGCCGGCGCGGCTCATCGTGCGCGGCCGCGCCAATCTGCTTGAAAACGTCACCGCGCAGGCCGACATCGAGCTGCTGCGCCATCTGTTCGAGGACATGGAGACGCAGGACGGGCTGATCCAGTTGCTCGATCTCGCCGAACAGGGCTCGGGCGTGCGCATCTTCATCGGCTCGGAAAACAAGCTGTTTTCGCTGTCGGGCTCGTCGCTGGTGGTGGCGCCGTATCGCGACAAGGACGCCCGCGTCGTCGGCGCGCTCGGCGTCATCGGCCCGACCCGCCTCAACTATGCCCGTATCGTGCCGATGGTCGACTATACGGCGCAGCTGATTTCCCGCATGCTCCGTTGAGTTGATCTAACCGAGGAGACGACGATGGCGCTCGAAGAATTCAAGGCCCGGATCAGCCTGCTGCTCGAGGAGATGGTCAACCAGCCGGAAGACCAGCACGAAATCCAGGAGCAGTTGCGCGAGAAATTGCGGGAAATGCGCGCCATGGGCCTGCCGCTGCCGGCCGATCTCGTCGAGCTGGAAAAACGCCTCGACGACGATTTCTACGCCGCCGGAACCTGAGCCCGGAAAACGGAAGCTTGCTTCATCTCATCGTGTGCCGTGGAACGATCGGCGAAACCGCCCGTTCCTCTCTCCACGGCCATATATGGGAGGGTAGGGATGATCCGTTTCGCCGAACTGGCTATTTCCGCCACCCTGCTTGTCACCACTACGGCATTCGCCCAGCAGGCGGACAAGCCGGTGCTGAAAGGCGCGGCCGCTTTTGGCGACTGGCGAGCTGACAAGCCCGGCGTGCGCCGCCTGATCGGGCCGAACGATCTGCCAAAGCCCTATGTCACCAAATCCGTCTCGAACAGCGCCGGCCTCGCCGAAAGGCCGGCGGACGCCGAGCCGAAACTGCCGCCGGGCTTTTCGGCCGAGCTGATCGCGTCGGGCATCGACAATCCGCGCGTCGTGCGCGTGGCGCCGAATGGCGACCTGTTCGTCGCCGACAGCGACGCCAACCAAGTTCGCATTTATCGGCTGGCCGAGGGCAGCGCGAAGCCGGCTGAGGACGGCATCTTTGCCGGCAATCTCAACCAGCCCTATGGCGTTGCCTTCTATCCGCCGGGCGACGACCCGCAGTGGGTCTATGTCGCCAACAGCGACAGCATCGTGCGCTTTGCCTACGGCAATGGCGACCTGAAGGCATCCAGCGAGGCTGAGACCATCGTCGGCAACATCCCTGCCAGTCATCACTGGACGCGCGACATCGCTTTCTCGCCGGACGGCAAGACGCTCTATCTGTCTGTGGGCTCGGGATCGAACGTTGCCGAAGGTATGGGCAAGGAGCCGAAAGGCGGCCTCGACGCCTGGGCGAAGTCGCAGCCGCTCGGGGCCGCATGGGGCTCGGAGGATGGCCGCGCCGCTGTGCTGGCCTTCGATCCCAGTGGCAAGAACGGACGCATTGTCGCCACCGGCCTGCGCAACTGTTCCGGCATGACCGTGCAGCCTGCAACGGGCGCACTGTGGTGCGTCGTCAACGAACGCGATGCGCTTGGCGACAATGTGCCGCCCGAATACGCGGCTGCGGTCAAGGACGGCGCCTTCTATGGCTGGCCCTGGTACTATATCGGCAACAACGAGGATCCGCGCCACAAGGGCGAACGCCCCGATCTTGCCGGCAGGGCGACCATTCCTGATGTGCTGATGCAGGCGCATTCGTCGCCGCTCAACATCGCCTTCTACGAAGGGACAACCTTTCCGGCCGAATACAAGGGCGACGCCTTCGTCGCGCTGCACGGTTCATGGAACCGCGGCAACAGGACCGGATACAAGGTGGTGAGATTGCTGTTCAGGGACGGCAAGCCGACCGGGGAATATGAGGATTTCATCACCGGCTTCGTCGTCTCCAACGGCGAGGTCTGGGGCCGGCCGGTGGGCGTGGCGGTAGCCAAGGACGGTGCTCTGATCGTGACCGAGGATGGCAACGGCACCATCTGGCGCGTCACCCATGGCGACGGTCGCTCCTGACCACAAATCCGCGCGCCGACGTGGTGTAATCGAATTTCGGCTTCAGGGAGTTTGCGGCCAGGCGGCTTTGTGCGAATAGGACATTGTCACAACAGCGTAGCGCAAGGCCGCAACCATGACCCTTACCGGATTCCTCGCCTACAGTGCCGCCCTCGGCATCGCTGCCGCCATTCCTGGTCCCGGCGTCACCGCGCTGGTCGCGCGTGCGCTCGGCTCCGGCTTCCGCTCGTCGCTGGCGATGTCGTTTGGCCTGATGGTTGGCGATCTCACCTATCTGACCGCCGTGGTGCTCGGCCTCGCCTTCGTGGCGCAGAGTTTCGGCATGGTTTTCCTCGCCATCAAATGGCTCGGCGTCGCTTATCTCGCCTTCCTCGGCTGGCGCTTCTGGAACAGCGGCATCACGCCCGAGACTGTCGAGGCGAGGAAAGGCAAAGGCGGGCTGCTGTCGAGCTTCGTCGCCGGCCTCACCGTTACGCTCGGCAATCCGAAGACGATGATCTTCTATCTCGCGATCACGCCGACCATCGTCGACCTGAAGACCATCACGCTGGCCGATTACGGCATTCTCGTCGCGCTGACGGTGGTCGTGCTGTTGGTGGTGCTGGTGCCGTATCTGGCGCTTGCTGCCAAGGCGCGCTGGTTCCTGAGATCGCCGCGCGCGCTCAAGGCGTTGAACCGCACGGCCGCAGGCTTCATGGTCGGCGCTGCCGCAGCGATTGCCGCCCGCCAATAGAGGGCTTTCAGCCAAAGCATTTCGCAAACAGGCCTTTGCGGGAAATGCTTTTCCGAGACGGCACTGTTTTAGACACAGGTCCCCCTCGGATATTTTCAGCCGACAGTCTATCTTGCGCGGCCGAAGGTCCTATCTTGCGGACCACCTGCCTGAAATTCTGGGAGCGAAACCAATGAACAAGCCCGTCACAGCCCGTGTGCCCGGTCGCGGCCGCGTCTATGATTCCATCACCGATACGATCGGCGACACGCCCCTGGTGCGGCTCGACAAGTTCGCCAGGGAAAAGGGCATCGTCGCCAATCTCATTGCCAAGCTCGAATTCTTCAATCCGATCGCCTCGGTCAAGGACCGTATCGGCGTGGCGATGATCGAGGCGCTGGAGGCATCCGGCAAGATTTCTCCCGGCAAGACCACGCTGATCGAACCGACGTCCGGCAACACCGGCATCGCGCTTGCCTTCGCCGCCGCCGCCAAGGGCTACAAGCTGATCCTGACGATGCCGGAAACGATGTCGGTCGAGCGTCGGAAAATGCTGGCGCTGCTTGGCGCCGAGCTGGTGCTGACCGAGGGTCCGAAAGGTATGAAAGGTGCCATCGCCAAGGCCGACGAGCTGGCAGCGACGATCCCCAATGCGATCATCCCGCAGCAGTTCGAGAATCCGGCCAATCCGGAAATCCACCGCACGACGACGGCCGAGGAAATCTGGAACGACACCCATGGCGACGTCGATATCTTCGTCGCCGGTATCGGCACCGGCGGCACCATCACCGGCGTCGGCCAGGTGCTGAAGAAGCGCAAACCTTCGGTGCATGTCGTCGCCGTCGAGCCGGAATCCTCACCGGTGCTGTCGGGTGGCCAGCCCGGCCCGCACAAGATCCAGGGCATCGGCGCCGGCTTTGCGCCCAAAATCCTCGACACGACGATCTATGACGAGATCGTCAAGGTCTCGAATGAGGATTCGGTCGCCAATGCCCGCCTGGTCGCCCGCCTCGAAGGCGTGCCGGTCGGCATCTCGTCGGGCGCCGCCTTGCAGGCAGCCATCGTCGTCGGCTCGCGGCCGGAGAACAAGGGCAAGAACCTTGTGGTGATCATCCCATCCTTCGCCGAGCGCTATCTGTCGACGATCCTGTTCGAGGGGTTGGGATCGTAGTTCCGCGTTATTCTCGAGAATAGAAACGCCGAGATCTTTCGCACCGTCCGGCCAACGCCGCAATCTGGCTCGCTTGAAAAACCGCCCGTGGCGTCTGCCGCCGGCTTGAGCAGTGCCCTGGTTCCGTGCATATCGCTCCTGGCCCGCCTGCATGGGCCGGGGGAGGATTTCATGTACAAGCTCTACACCCGTCCGGGCAGCGGCGGCTTCGTCGTCGAGGCGGCACTGGCGCTGGCGAATGCGCCGTTCGAGCAGATCGACGTGCCGAAAACCGACCGGCCCGATCCGGCCTTCCTCGACATCAGTCCGATGAACCAGGTTCCGGTGCTGACCTTGCCGGATGGAAGCTCTATGACCGAATCGGCGGCGATCTGCATCCTGCTTGCCGAGCGTCACCCCAATGCCGGCCTCGCACCGGCTGTCAACGCACCCGCCCGCGCCGACTTCCTGCGCTGGATGGCCTTCATGTCGTCCGTGCTCTATCCGGCGGTGCTGCGTTTCTACTACGCATACCGCTACACGGCCGATCCCGACGGCACCAAGGCGGTCAAGCAGGCAGCCGTCGCCGAGATGGATCGCGGCTTTGCTGTTCTTGATGCCGCTCTCCAAGGCCGTGACTGGCTGGTCGGCGACCAACTGTCGCTGGCCGATATCTATCTCGTCATGCTGGTGGCCTGGCATCCCAACGTCGACAGCGCGCGGACGGCATGGCCGAACATTGAACGCGTGTGGGCGCGGCTACGTGACCACCCGTTGATGAAGACGCTCAACACATCGCATGAGATGTGGCCAGGCTGAACGGCCGGCCGATGGCGAGGTTCAATTTCTGAGCACTGCCCGTTTTCCCTGCAGGAACCGGCGCACCGCCGGGTCGCGTTCAAGGCCGATCGCCCGGTCATAGGCCTCGGTTGCCTGTGGCACCTGACCAAGCCTGGCCAGCAGACCGGCGCAGGCTGCCCAATAGGGCTGATAGTCATCAAGCCGGTTGTCGTCGCCCAGCACATAAAGGGCCGCCAATCCGGCCACGGCGCCCTCGGCCTCGGCAATCGCCACCGCGCGATTGATCGCCACCACCGGCGATCCCGCGATCGAAAGCAGCGCGTCGTAGAGCTCGCGGATCGCCACCCAGTCGGTGCGGCCGGTCAGCCGCCGTGCCGCATGTGCGGACTGCACGGCCGCCTCAAGCTGGTAGCGGCCGATGACGCCCATGGTGGCGGCGCGGCCGAGCAACGCTTCCGCCTCATCGACCAAAGCGCGATCCCAGAGCGTATAGTCCTGCTCAGCCAGCGGCACGTAATCCCCAGCCGCATCGCGCCGTGCGGCGCGGCGCGCTTCGGCAAACAGCATCAGCGACAAGAGGCCAAGCGTCTCGGGCTCGTCCGGCATCAGCGAGACCACCAGCCGGCCGAGCCAGATGCCTTCGGTCGCCAGATTGCGGCGCCGCGTTTCGGTGCCCGCCGGATCGGACCAGCCTTCGGCGAAGGCGGCGTAGATCGCTTCCAGCACCGCATCCAGCCGTTCACCGAGTTCGGCCCGCTCCGGCACGCGGAACGGAATGCCGGTTTCACGGATGCGGCTCTTGGCGCGCACCAGGCGCTGGCCCATGGTTGCCGGCGAGACCAGGAAGGCGGACGCGATCGTCGCGGCGTCGAACCCCAGCACCGTCTGCAGGATGAGCGGCGAACGCACGCTCGATTCGATCGCCGGATGGGCGCAGACGAACATCAGCCGCAGCCGTTCGTCGGGCAGGTCTTCGTCGGTCATGTGCGCCTCCGCCTCCTCGGCAATCAGCTTGAGATGCTCGCGGCCGGCTTCGCTGGTCAGCCGCCGCCGCACCGCATCGACGCGGCGCCGCCTTGCCACCGCCAGCAGCCAGGCTTCCGGTTTCTTGGGTACGCCGGTTCGAGGCCATCGCTCCAGTGCGGCGGCGAAGGCATCGGCCAGCGCGTCCTCGGCGCCGGCCACGTCGCGCGTGCGCGCCGCGAGCCAGGCGACAAGCTTGCCGTAGCTTTGCCGGGCGGCGACTTCCGCCGCCGCCCGCGCGATCTCCTGGCCATTCTCCATCACATGGTCTGTTCCCAGATCGGCCGCAGTTCGACCGTGCCAGCGCTGGCGGCGGGGCAGCGTGCCGCCCAGGCGATCGCCGCGTCGGCATCCTCGGCCTCGATCATGTAGAAGCCGGCGAGCTGCTCCTTGGTGTCGGCGTAGGGGCCGTCGAGCACGTTGGTCTTGCCGTTGGCCATCCGCACCGAAGTGGCGGCCTGGGTTGGCTTCAGCCGGTCGCCGGCCAGCCAGGCGCCGGATTTCTTCAACGCCTCGGTATAGGCGCCATAGGCTGCGCTGATCTCGTAGGTCTTATCGGTCGGCGCGGCCGCCATCGCGGCTTCGTTGACGTAGATCAAAAGCATGTATCGCATGGTCTTCTCCCGTTTTCTCGAAGGCCGCTTCGTTGCTGGCCGACCCTATGTCGCGTGGCCTAGACCGATTTCGACAGGCACCGCGAAAAATCATTCGGCGGCGTCGGACAGGTACTCGGTCATTTCCCAGATCGGGCGCACCTCGACCGTACCGGTGCTGGCTGCCGGACAGCGTCCACCCCATTCCTTGGCCGTGTCGATGTCGGTCGCCTCGATGATGTAGAAGCCGGCAAGTTGCTCCTTGGTGTCGGCATAGGGGCCATCGAGCACGTTGGTGTTGCCGTTGGCCATCCGCACCGAGGCGGCCGCCTGGGTCGGGCGCAGCCGGTCGCCGGCCAGCCATGCGCCGGATTTCTTCAACGCTTCGGTATAGGCGCCATAGGCCGCGAGGACCTGCTTGGTCTTGTCGCGCGGCGCATTCGCCGTCGCTGCCTCGTCATTGTAGATCAAAAGCATGTATCGCATGATGTTCTCCCATTTTGTCGAACGGCCGCTTCGTGCGGGCCGACCCTATGTCGTGCGGTCTCGGCCGATTTCGACAGGCGCTGGAAAATCTTTCGGCCTTGGTCGTGTCATGCGCAAGCAGGCGCCCGCCTCTGCGGCACTCAACCGTTCGTCTAATGGGTGCAATTGCGGGTTGGCATTTGCCGCCTGCCGTCTAAACTCGCCCCTGTTCGCGTCAGGGAGGTGATGCGGCCGCTATTTCAGGGAGGAAATCAAATGTTCCATTTCAGAACGAAATTTGTTGCGGCCAGCGCCGTGGCGCTCTCGCTTGGTCTTGGCTCTGTCTCGGCCAAGGCGCAGGAATTCATCAACGTGCTGACCGGCGGCACGTCCGGCGTCTATTACCCGCTCGGCGTAGCGCTGTCGGAAATCTACGGCAAGGGCATCGAAGGCGCCCGCACCCAGGTGCAGGCGACCAAGGCTTCGGTCGAAAACCTCAATCTGCTGCAGCAGGGCAAGGGCGAGATCGCCTTCGCGCTCGGCGATTCCGTCAAGATGGCCGCCGAAGGCAACACCGAGGCCGGTTTCCCCGGCAAGCTCGACAAATTGCGCGGCATCGCTGCCATCTATCCCAACTACATCCAGATCGTCGCCAGCCAGGAGTCCGGAATCAAGACGCTGGCCGACCTCAAGGGCAAGAGCCTGTCGGTCGGCGCGCCCGCGTCCGGCACCGAGCTCAACGCCCGCGCCATCTTCGCCGCCGCCGGGCTGAAATACGAGGATCTCGGCCGGGTCGAATATCTGCCCTTCGCCGAATCGGTCGAGCTGATCAAGAACCGCCAGCTCGACGCCACGCTGCAATCGGCCGGGCTCGGCGTCGCCTCGATCCGCGACCTTGCCACCTCCGTGCCGATCAATGTCGTGGCGGTGCCGGCGCAAGACGTCACCAAGATCGGCTCGCCATATCTTTCGGTGGTCATTCCCAAGGGCACCTATGAGGGCCAGAGCGAGGATATCGCTACCGCCGCCGTCGGCAATTTCCTCATCACCCGCGCCGATGTCTCCGACGATACCGCCTATCAGATGACAAAGCTGATCTTCGAGCATCTCGACCAGCTTGCCGCGGCACATGCCGCCGCCAAGGCGATCGACCCGGCCAAGGCACTCGACGGCATGCCGGTGCCGCTGCACCCGGGTGCCGAGCGGTATTACAAGGAGAATGGATTGTTGAAGTAGCTGAGGGTAGTTCGGCAATTCGACATGTCTTCGCCAAGCGCCCCCCTCTGCCCTGCCGGGCATCTCCCCCTCAAGGGGGGAGATTGGCCGTCGTTACGTCCTTGGCCAATTACTGACGTTGCAGGACGTGCGCCGACATCGATGTTGCCGATCTCCTCCCTGGAGGGGGAGATGCCCGGCAGGGCAGAGGGGGGCGCCTCGCATTGCAATTTGCTCGCTTTGGAGTCTGTCGGATGAGCGAAGCAACGCCTGGAGCGACAACCGACGGCAAATCCACCAAGTTCCATCTCCCTGCCGTCGAAGAGCAGGTCGAAGGGCTGCCGCCCGGCTTCGGCGACGGCATCGCCGGCAAGGTTGCCTTTCTCATCGCCGTCGCCTTTTCCGTGTTCCAGATCTATGTCGCCGCCTATGGCAGCATTCCGAGCCAGGTGGTGCGGGCCATGCATGTCGGCTTCCTGCTGCTGCTCGGCTTTGGCCTGATCGCCAACCTGCGCGCCAAGAGCATGCCGGCGAAGGTCCTGTTCTGGACGCTCGGGGCGCTCGGCCTCGGCACTGGCCTCTACAATTGGGTGTTCTACACCGACCTCATTCGGCGCTCCGGCTTCCTGACCACGCCGGACCTGATCGTCGGCGCGGTGCTGGTGGTGCTGGTCTTCGAGGCAGCGCGGCGGCTGATGGGGCTGCCGCTGGCGGTCATCGCCTTCATCTTTCTCGCCTATTGTTTCGTCGGCAACCATCTGCCGCCGCCGCTCGTCCATCGCGGCTATGATTTCGCCCAGCTCGTCGACACCTTCGCCTACGGCACCGAAGGCATATACGGCACGCCGATCTACGTCTCGGCCGCCTACATCTTCATCTTCGTCGTCTTTGCCGCCTTCCTCGAACGCGCCGGCATGATCGCGCTGTTCAACGATTTCGCGCTCGGCCTGGTCGGCTCGTGGCGCGGCGGTCCGGCGCAGGTCTGTGTGCTGTCGTCGGCGCTGATGGGCACCATTTCAGGCTCGGGTGTGGCCAATGTCGTGGCCAGCGGCCAGTTCACCATCCCGTTGATGAAACGCTTCGGCTTCCGCTCGGCCTTTGCCGGCGCCGTCGAGGCGACCTCCTCGATGGGCGGCCAGATCATGCCACCGGTGATGGGCGCGGTGGCCTTCATCATGGCCGAGACGCTGAACGTGCCTTATGCCGAAGTGGTCAAGGCGGCGATCATCCCGGCGCTGCTCTATTTCGGCGCCTGCTTCTGGCAGGTGCATCTGGAAGCCGGCAAGGCCGGTCTGCACGGTATGGCCAAGGCGGACCTGCCGAACCCGTGGGATGCGGTGCGGCAACACTGGCCGCTGGTGCTGCCGCTGGCGGCGCTGATCTATCTTTTGTTTGCCGGCTATACGCCGATCTTCGCCGGCACGATGGGCCTGGCGCTGACCATCGTGCTCATCCTCGGCACGCCGCTGGCGGCAGCGATCGGGCCGCTCGCCTTCCGCATCGTCTTCTGGCTGGCGCTCGGGCTTGCCGCCGCCTCGTTCATGAAGTTCGGCGTCAACCTCCTCGGCCTCGTCATCGCCGCACTGGTCGTCGCCTGCTTCACCTTCAAGGGCGGCCGCGAGACGCTGCAAATCTGCGTCGACTCTCTAGCAGAAGGGGCAAAGAACGCGCTGCCGGTCGGCATTGCCTGCGCCATCGTCGGCATCGTCATCGGCACGCTGACGCTGACCGGCATCGCCTCGACCTTCATCGGCTGGATCATCTCGATCGGCGAGAACAATCTGTTCCTGTCGCTGGTGCTGACCATGGTCACCTGCCTGGTGCTCGGCATGGGCATCCCGACCATTCCCAACTACATCATCACCTCGTCGCTGGCCGGGCCGGCGCTGTTGTCGCTCGGCGTGCCGCTGCTGGTCAGCCACATGTTCGTCTTTTATTTCGGCATCATGGCCGATTTGACGCCGCCGGTGGCGCTGGCCGCGTTCGCCGCCGCACCGATGGCCAAGGAGAGCGGTCTCAAGATCGGCATCCAGGCGACCAAGCTCGCCATTGCCGGCTTCGTGGTGCCGTTCATGGCGGTCTACACGCCAGCGCTGATGCTGCAGGACGCCGGGCCGATCGCCACCCAGTTCGGCTATCCCGTCGAGGTCGCCTATATCGTCGCCAAGGCGTGCATGGGCATCGTGCTGTGGGGTGCTGCCGCCGTCGGCTTCCTTGCCAGGCGTATGGCGTGGTGGGAGCGACTGCTTGCCTTCGCCGCCGGCGTGCTGCTGGTCGCCGCGGTGCCGCTCACCGACGAGGCCGGCTGGGCGCTGTCGCTGGCCTGGATCGGCTGGCACTGTTTTCGTGCGCGGCAGGCTTCAGTCAGAACATGAGCCTGTGCATCCTGGCCGCCGGCAAGACGGTGACGCTCTCCGTTGCCGCCTTCACGCTGTCATGGACCCATTCGGTGGAACGGACGCGCTGGCAGGAAGACTGGAAGGTCACGCCTTCCGGGCTGCAGGTGGTCGAAGCCCGCATCGAGGGCTCGGGCGCCGGCATGGAACCGCCGGAAGGCGCGGTGCTGCACGACGGCTGGTGGATCTACGCGCCTGATGTCGGCTCACAGCGGCGCATCGTGCTTGCCGCCTCCGGCGCGACCGGTGGCGGCTGGACGCTGTGCACGGTTCAAGGCTGCAGGGAACTGGGCAAGACGGCCGGCGATACAATCGTGCTGGAGCCCTGCGGACGGGACGGCACCAGCCAGCCGCGGTAGCGCATAATCAAGCCGGGAGGGTTTCCCATGACACGAAGCCAACCAGCGACGGTATCAAAGCCGTGGCGATGTCGCACGCCGCCTGCCGGCGAGAGCGGGACGCTCGGCGCGATAGGTGGTGGCGCGGGTAG
The DNA here is from genome assembly GCA_004017275.1 of Mesorhizobium sp. Classification (GTDB taxonomy): domain Bacteria; phylum Pseudomonadota; class Alphaproteobacteria; order Rhizobiales; family Rhizobiaceae; genus Mesorhizobium. The sequence goes on from SAKE01000016.1 coordinate 110,263, forward strand.
AGGCGGCCGGCCTGCAGATCCGGCTGTCGTGGCGATTTTCGAACGTCATGATCAGTGCGCGCTCACGCCGAGCGAGGTGCCGCGACGGGCGCAAGCCGGGCCGGGGCCGCGCATGTAGTAGCGCTCGGGCCGATAGGTCGGCGCGACGAATTCGCGGATGGCGGCGACATAGCCGATGAGGTGCGCGAGGAAGTTCATTTTACCTGTCCCTGTCCCGATTTTCGGATGTCCCTTCCGAATTGCGAGAATGATAGCATCGAGGCGTGAATAGTCGGTGAACGTGATGTTAATTTCTGGTCGAAAACTCGTCGCTTCATGGCTGGATTGCGGCTGATTCGGGGTCTTTCCGTGCAGTTCGTCGGCATTCTGGCCAATGTGACTTTTGCATCACATATGTTTCGTTTGAATGTCGTCCGCGCGCGGTTCTGTTTCAAGTTTTGCCGCGTCCGTGAAATTTAAGCGCTTGGCGTCTTGGCGTCCGGGAAACGATCCTTTTGCATCTGAACGCCCGCGCGGCGGAACTGGAGTGGCGTCTGTCCGTTCTCACCCTCATCGGGTTCTTGAAGGGAATATCTCATGGCGCCGCGTCCGGCCTGGAAGGGCTATTTGAAGCTGTCGCTGGTCACCTGTGCCGTCGAGCTGACCAACGTCGTCACCCATACCGAGAGGGTCTCGTTTCGCATTCTCAACCGCAAGACCGGCAACACGGTCAAGCGCATCTATGTCGATGCGGAAACCGGCAAGCCGCTGGGCGACGACGACGAGATCAAGGGCTATGAACTGGACGACGGCGATTTCGTCCATATCGAGGAAGACGAGATCGAGGCGGTGCAGATCGAATCCTCGCACACGATGGCGCTGGACGGTTTCGTCGACAAATCCTCGATCCAGCAGATCTATCTCGACACGCCCTACTATGTCGCACCAGCCGACAAAGTTTCGGAAGAGGCCTTCGCCGTCATCCGCGACGCGATGGCGGGCAAGAAGATGGCCGGACTGGCGCGGATCGTGCTCTATCAACGCGAACGGCCCGTGGTGATCGAGCCGCTCGGCAAAGGCATGGTGCTGACGACGCTGCGCTACGACAACACGGTGCGCCAGCCGGACACCGTCTTCGGCGACATCAAGTCGGTGAAGACCGATCAGGAGATGACAGATCTCGCCGAGCTCATCATCGACAAAAAGAAGGCAAAGTTCGATCCCTCGAAATTCGACGACAAATACGAGGACGCACTGCTGGAGCTGATCCGCGCCAAGAAGGCCGGCCACCGGGCGCCGAAGGCCAAGGCGGCGCCAAAACCCTCCAATGTCGTCAATCTGTTCGACGCGCTGAAGAAGAGCCTGTCGTCGGATAGCGGCTCAGCGAAGGCTCCCTCTTCGGCGAAGGCCAAACGCGCCAAGCCGAAAGCCAGCGCGCCCAAACGCAAATCGGCCTGAGGACACGAGCGATGGCCAGCCTCGAACAGTATCATTCCAAGCGCGATTTCAAGAAAACCGCCGAGCCGGCCGGCAAGATAGCCCGTGGCAGGAAGGGCGAGGCGGGCGGCATCTTCGTCATCCACAAGCACGCGGCGACAAGGCTGCATTACGACCTGCGGCTCGAACATGACGGCGTGCTGTGGAGCTGGGCGGTGACGCGCGGCCCGAGCCTCGACCCGCATGAAAAGCGGCTGGCCGTGCATGTCGAGGACCACCCGATCGACTATGCGCCGTTCGAGGGCACCATTCCCAAGGGCGAATATGGCGGCGGCTCGGTCATTGTCTGGGACGAGGGCACCTGGACCCCGGAGATCGATCCGGCCAAGGCGATGAAGAAGGGTCATATCAGCTTCGAGCTCAAAGGCCACAAGCTGCATGGGTTGTGGCACCTGGTCAGATTGAAACCCCGAGCGGGCGAAAAACGCGACAACTGGCTGCTGATCAAGTCGGACGATGCCGCAGCGCGTCCGGGCGAGGACATCCTGAAGGAAGCGCCGGAATCGGTGAAATCGGGCCTGACCATCGAGGAGGTCGGCGAGGGAAAGTCCGCCAAGGGTGAGAAGCCAAAAGTCTGGCATTCCAACAAGCCGGCCACCGGCAAGGCGAAGCCCGAGGGCAAGAAACTCGACTTTATCGAGCCGCAGCTGGCCACGCTGGAGCGCGATGCGCCGCCGGGCAAGGACTGGCTGCATGAGGTCAAGTTCGACGGCTATCGCATGCAGGCGCAGATCGCCGGCACCGAGGTGCGGCTGCTGACCCGCACCGGCCTCGACTGGACGGAGAAATTCGGCGGCGAGATCATCGCGGACCTGGCCGCGCTGAAATGCAGCGATGCCATCATCGACGGCGAGATCGTCGTGCTGGCTGACAGCGGCGTTTCGTCCTTCGCGTTGCTGCAGCAGGACCTGTCGGCGAAGCGAACGCATCGCTTCATCTACTACATTTTCGATCTGATGCGCCTCGACGGGCAGGATTTGCGCCGCGAGCCGCTGGTCGAGCGCAAGCAGGCCTTGCAGGAGTTGCTCGGCGAGCAGCCGGAGAATTCGGCGGTCCGTTTCAGCGACCATTTTGCCGAACCCGGCAAGATCATACTGGAGCATGCCTGCCGCATGGGCCTGGAAGGTGTTGTCTCGAAGCGCGCCGATGCGCTCTATCGCAGCGGCCGCGGCCCCAGCTGGGTGAAATCGAAATGCACGGCGCGGCAGGAATTCGTCATTGGCGGCTATCTGCCGTCGGACAAGACCGGGCGCGGACTACGCTCGATCCTCGTCGGCTTCCACGAGGGCGGCAAGCTGCAGTATGCCGGACGCGTCGGCACCGGTTTTTCCGGCAAGGGCGCCAATGAGCTGAAGACAAAGCTCGACGCATTGACGGCTAAATCATCGCCCTTCGCCGAAGCCGTGCCGAAGGGCAAGGGCCTGGTCTGGGTCAAGCCGGAACTTGTCGGCGAAGTGGAGTTTCGCAGCTGGACGTCGGACCATATAATACGTCACGCCTCGTTCCAGGGATTGCGTGAGGACAAGCCGGCGGAGGAAGTCGTGCAGGAAAAGACCAAGGCGTCGGCAGGCAAGGCAGCGACAGCCAAGAGCACCGCCAAGACGGCATCGGGCAGCGCGTCGAAATCTGCCGGATCGATGACGACCACGGTGAAACTTTCGCATCCCGACAAGCTGCTGTGGCCGGACGAAAAAATAACCAAGCAAGGCCTGCTCGACCATTACGCGCAAGTGTGGCCGCGGATGGAACAGTTCATCGTCAACCGGCCGCTCAGCCTGGTGCGGGCGCCGGACGGCGTCGGCGGTCAGCGCTTCTTCCAGAAACACGCCTCGGCCGGCATGAGCGACAAGATCGCCCGCATGAAGGACCCGACCGACGGCGAGGAGATCCTGTTCATCCGGGACTTCGATGGCGTTGCGGCGCTGGTCCAGTACGGCGTGGTCGAGATCCACATCTGGGGCTGCACCGTCGATGAGCTGGAGAAGCCGGACCAGATCATCTTCGACCTCGATCCCGATGAAGGCGTCGACGTGAAGGCGGTGCGCCAGGCGGCACTCGATATCAGAGGCAAGCTCGACGAGCTTTCGTTGCCGAATTTCGTCAAGACATCGGGCGGCAAGGGCTACCATGTGCTGGTGCCGCTGAAGCCATCGGCGGATTGGGACGCGGTGAAGACCTTCGCCCATGATTTCGCCAAGGCGCTGGAGCAAGGCGCTCCGGACCGCTACACGGCGACGCTGTCGAAGAAGGCGCGCACCGGAAAGATCTTCGTCGACTATCTGCGCAATGGCAGGGGCTCGACGACAGTCGCGCCCTATTCGTCGCGCGCCAAGAAGGGCGCCACCGTGTCGATGCCGGTGATTTGGGCCGAAATCGACGCCGGGTTGGCGCCGAACGCTTTCCCGGTCGGCGACAAAACGACGATGAAGCGGCTAGCGGAAGCCGATCCGTGGGCGGATTTTTTCGAGCAGGGGAAGGTGTTGAAGCGGGGGTGACCCGCCGTAGGTTTGGCAGCGTAGCGCTCTGTCACGCCCCCCTCTGGCCTGCCGGCCATCTCCCCCACAGGTGGGGAGATTATGCGCTCCGGCGCTTTCGCCAACTAGCTGTAAGGCGAGCGAGACGATGAAACTGCCAATCTCCCCACTTGAGGGGGAGATGCCCGGCAGGGCAGAGGGGGGCATTGGCCCGCCAGCGTGGCGAAATCAGCGTCGGCCCCTCAGCTCAGAAACACTCTCTCGAAAGCCTGCTTGCCCGGCGGCGAGAAAATCACCGCGCGGCTGTCCTTCTCGCGGCGCGCCCATTTCTCGGCAAGGATCTTGTCGAGGATGGCGGCGCCCAGTGTGCCGGCGAGATGCGAGCGCCGCACGCTCCAGTCTAGGCAGGCGCGGCACACCGGCCGCCGCGGCTTGGTGTAGACATCGATACCTATTGCGGCGAAATGCGACGCCGCCGACGGCCCTAGCCTGATCTGCTGTTCGTCGCGGACCAGCACGTTCTTGGCGACAAGACGATCGAGCATCGCCACCGCCTGCTCGCCGGCAAGGTGATCGTAGCAGACGCGCGCCACGCGCATTGCGCGGTCGCGGGGACCCGGCCGCACACGCTTTGGCCCAACGGCTTCCGCGACACCGGTGATGGCCTCGATCATGCCCGCCACCTGCGGTCCTGCGAGGCCGTAATAGCGGTGGCGGCCCTGGCTCGCCACGGTGAGCAGTCCGCCTTCGATCAATTTGGACAGATGCGAGCTGGCGGTCGGCAGCGACACGCCGGCCTCAAGCGCCAATTCGCTGGCCGTCAGCGCCGTGCCGCCCATCAAAGCGTTCAGCATGTTTGCCCGTGCCGGGTCGCCGACCAGGCTGGCGATGCGGGCGATGTCAGGTCCCTCACGCATAGTTCGTTCCTCATCGAAGCATTCTTGTCAGATAACTACTAATCTGCGGTCAGATCAAGGAGACGACGATGACCGCACGAACCGCTCCCGCCTCGGCACCGCTCCCCAGCCGTCAATCGTTCCCGTTCGTCATCTGGTTGCGTTCGCGGCTACTGGCCCGCTGGTATGACCGCCATTTGCAGCGTCTCGACCTTGCCGAAATCGACGATCATCTGCTGCGCGACCTTGGCCTGACACCACAGGACGTGCGCCGCGAATGCGCGAAATCCTTCTGGCAGGCGTGATCGTCACCACGATTGCCTAGCAGACCGGGCGGCACGACGTTTCGACCCGGCTCGAACTGTCGACGCAGAAACAAGGAGACCACAATGACCATCACCTGCTTCATCCGCTACGAAATCGACCCGTTCGGCAAGGCGGCCTTCGAGGAGTATGCACGCAACTGGGGCCAGGCCATTCCACGCTGCGGCGCCGATCTCATCGGCTACTACGCGCCGCATGAGGGCTCGGCGACGACCGCCTATGCCGCCTACAACATCGACAGCCTGGCGGCCTACGAAGCCTATCGTACGCGACTTGCCGCCGATCCCGTCGGCAAGGCAAACTACGAATTCGCCAAGCGTGAACGATTCATCCTCAAGGAGGACCGCATGTTCCTGAAACTGGCCTCAGGCCCGCACGCGAAACTGGTGCTGCCGTGATTGCCGTCATCTTCGAGGTCGAGCCGGCGGAAGGCCGGCGCGATGCGTATCTGGGCATCGCCGCCGAGTTGCGGCCGCTGCTCGACGGCATCGACGGCTTTGTCTCCATCGAGCGTTTTCAGAGCCTGGCCGATCCGAACCGCATCCTGTCGCTGTCGTTCTGGCGTGACGAGGAAGCGGTCAAGGCCTGGCGCAACACCGAGGAACACCGACAGGCACAGAAGGCCGGCCGCGGCGGTATCTTTGCCGGCTACCGACTGCGAATCGCGCATGTAGTGCGCGATTATGGACTGACCGAGAGGGCGCAGGCGCCGGCCGACAGTCGGGCGGTGAATGGGTGAGTGGGTAGCCGATCGTCGCGCCATCGCCCCTCATCCGGCCGCTTCGCGGCCACCTTCTCCCAGCTGGGGAGAAGAGCTTAGCGCCGGCATCGACAATCTCCTCTCCCCTTGGGGAGAGGTCAGCCGAGCGAAGCGGAGGCTGGGTGAGGGGGCGCTTTGCGCTTACGCATTCCCGATCAGCACGCCGGCCGCGAACACCAGCGCGCCGCCGAGCACCACCTGGAAGGCGGCGCGTAGGAAGGGCGTCTGCATGTAGCGGTTCTGGACGAAGGCGATCGCCCACAGTTCGAAGAACACCACCACCGCTGCAACGCCCGTCGCCGTCCAGAAATGCGGGATGAGATATGGCAGCGCGTGGCCCAAACCGCCCGCCGATGTCATGACGCCGGTGGTGATGCCGCGCTTAACCGGTGAGCCGCGGCCCGACAGCTTGCCGTCGTCGGAAGCCACTTCTGTAAACCCCATCGAGATGCCAGCGCCGATCGAGGCTGCAAGTCCGACCAGAAAGGTCTGCCAGGTGTCATGCGTGGCGAAGGCTGCGGCGAAGATCGGCGCCAGCGTCGACACAGACCCGTCCATCAGCCCGGCCAGCCCCGGCTGCACATAGGTGAGGATGAACTGGCGCTGCTCGGCGGCGGCCTCTTCATCCTTCACTTCGCCCGGCACGTGCTTTTGCTCCAGGCGCTGCGCCAGCGTTTCGTGGCCCAGCTCGGCCACCGCCAGATCGTCGAGCAGTTTCCGGGTCGAGGCATCTGCCGTGCGCTTGGCCGCCTCGACATAGAACAGGTAGGCTTGCCGCTCCATCGCCTCGGCCTGACTGCGCACGTGCTCGATGCCGAGCGGCCGAACCAGCCAGTCGGGCTTGCGTTCGTAATAGCCCCTTACATGCTCACGCCGGATCAACGGTATGCTCTCGCCGAACCGCTTGCGGAAAAGCCCTATCAACGCATCGCGATGGCCATCCTCCTCCTCGGCCATCTCCTCGAAGACTTTCGCCGATTGCGGGAAGTTTTCCGTCAGGCCGTCGGCATAGGCCCGGTAGATGCGGCCATCGTCTTCCTCCGATGAAATGGCCAGCGCCAGGATCTCCTGCTCGGAGAGCGATTCGAAGGGACGGCGGCCGAAGCCGAAAACACGGGAAAGCATGAGGAATTCACCCTAGTTTAGAATGATTCTAAACTAAGGATTGGGATGGCTTTGGTCAATTGTGCGTTTGGGTCGCGGTCAACAATTGTTGAAGGCGCGCGCGAGGCATACCCTTCATTATCAGCGAATGTTCACCTATATAATTTGACCAGCCAGAACAAGGAATCCGCTGATGACGGCAAAACAGCCTCCGCATCCCTATGACCCAAAACCCGTTCTCGACCTCATCGCCAGCATCGAGGCCGATCTGCAGCGGCTGAAAGGCCTGGTCGAGCAGCAGGTCGAGAAATTCGATCCCGCCAATCCGCACAACAAGGCCCCTGACGGCAAACTGACGGAGGAAGGTGTCGAGTGCTGCTACCGCATGTTCGACGAGGGCAAGTCGCGCTATTCGGTCGCCCAGCAAATGAAAATCTCGTTTGCTGCCGCCAGCCATCGATTCAACAACTGGCGCAAGCTGGGTGGCAGCAAGAGGCAGCGGACGCTGCTGGGGTGACTAGCGAGATGTTGGCGGGACGGCGCCGTGGCGTTGGCGACAGCCCCGCCAAACTTTGTAACGGTCACATTTTTTCATTGGTGTCGCGCGGCCCTTTCCGTGCACCATGGGCGGATCACATTCCGCAGGATCCGTCCTGACCCAGCCTCCCGGCATCGCCGACATCCACGCCGCCGCCGCGCGTCTCTCCGGCCTGATCGTCGAAACCCCCTTGATCGAATCGCAGGAGCTGAACAGACGCTTCGGCGGCCGCATCCTGTTCAAGCCGGAGACGCTGCAGCGCACCGGCTCGTTCAAGCTCCGCGGCGCCTACAACAAATTGTCGTCGCTCGGTGAAGAGGAGCGCAGTCGGGGCGTCGTTGCCTTTTCGTCGGGCAATCATGCGCAAGGCGTCGCGGCGTCGGCGGCGATGTTCGGCGTCAAGGCGGTTATCGCCATGCCGGCCGACGCCCCGGCGATGAAGATCGCCAATGTGCGCAAGATGGGCGCTGACGTGGTGCCGTTCGACCGTTTTCGCGACGACCGCATGACCGTGGTGCGGCCCTACATCGAGAAAGGCATGGTGCTGGTGCCGCCCTTCGACGACCCGGCCATCATTGCCGGCCAAGGCACGATCGGCCTCGAATTGATGCGCCAGGCAAAAGCGATTGGGGTCAACCTCGACGCGGTCGTCGTTCCCTGTGGCGGCGGCGGCCTGTCGAGCGGTATTTCGATTGCGGTCAAAGATGCCTCGCCGGACACCGCGGTCTGGGCCGTGGAGCCCGAGCATTTCGACGATACCCGCCGTTCGCTCATCGAAGGCGCCAGGGTGTCGAACGAGCCCGGCCACGCCTCGATCTGCGATGCGATCCTGACCGCCGAGCCCGGCCTGATCACCTTCGAGATCAACCGCAGGAACCTTGCCGGCGGCATCGCCGTCTCCGACAAGGCGACCGCACAGGCGATGCGCGACGCCATGGCCTATCTCAAGCTGGTGGTCGAGCCCGGCGGCTGCGTGGCGCTGGCGGCACTGTCGTCGGGCGAAATCGAACTATCCGGCAAATGCATCGCCGTGGTGCTGTCCGGCGGCAATGTCGATTTCGGGACGTATGCCGGGATCATGGCGGCGGCGTAGGGTGGCTCGTAGCGTCACTGAAGGCGCCCAGTGCCGCATAAGAACAAACCGCAGCGATCCTTCACACCCCCCTCTGAGGGGTGCTGTCCCGCCGGCTTCCAAGACTTCAGCGCCTGACGCTCACGGATGCGGCCTCTAATCCAGCGTCCGCCTGAACCGCACCAATGCGACGCCGGCAAACAATGCCACGAACACCACCAGCCAGCCGATCTCGCCGGCCACCGCCGGCAATTGCGCGCCCTTCAGCATCACCGCGCGGGTGATGCGCAGGAAATGCGTCAGCGGGAAGATCTCGCCGAAGACCTGCGCCCAGCCGGGCATGCCGCGATAGGGGAACATGAAGCCGGACAGCATGATCGACGGCAGGAAGAAGAAGAAGGTCAGCTGCAGCGCCTGCATCTGCGTGCGGGCGATGGTCGAGATCGTATAGCCGAGCAGCACCAGCGCAAGCACGAACACCAGCACCGCCGACAAAAGCAGCGTCATCGAGCCCGTGAAGGGTATGGCGAACAAAAGCTTCGACGCCGCCAGCACCACCACCACCTGCACGGCGCCGACCGCCAGATAGGGCAGCACCTTGCCCATCATGATCTCGAGCGGGCTCGAAGGCATGGCGAGCAGGTTCTCCATCGTGCCGCGCTCGGTCTCACGCGTCAGCGCGATCGAGGTCATCATCACCATCGTCATTTGCAGGATGACGCCGAGCAGGCCCGGCACGATGTTGTATTGCGAGATGCCTTCGGGGTTGTAGCGCCGGTGCACCACCACATCGAGCTGGCCACTGGCGGCCTCGGCCGCGGCCTCCTGCATGCCCTGCGCTCTCAGCAGCGCCTGGCTGGCGACGGTGCCGAGCGTCGAGATGGCGCCGCTGGCCACCGCCGGATCGGTGGCGTCGGCCTCGATCAGGATCTGCGGGTTGTCGCCGCGTTCCACCCGGCGGGCGAAGTCGGCGGGAATGGTGACGACGAAGGCGACGTCGCCGCGCGCCATCAGGAACTCAGCTTCTTCAGCACTTTTTGCGACATGGTCGAAACGGTAGTAGCCGGTGGTCTGCAGCGCCGAGACCATGGCGCGCGTATAGGGGTCGCTGCTGGTCGCCACCAGGGCCGCCGGCAGGCTCTTTGGATCGTTGTTGATGGCGTAGCCGAACAGCACCAGCTGTATCAGCGGGACGCCGAGCATCATGGCGAAGGTGATGCGGTCACGCCGCATCTGGATGAATTCCTTGATCAGCAGCGCGCCGAGCCTGGCGAAGGAGAAGACCGCGTTCATGCCATGTTGTCCTTCGAGCCGGACATGAACTGGATGAAGACGTCCTCGAGGCTGGTTTCGCCCGGCGAAACTTTCACGCCCTTGTGCTCTTTCTCGACATCGGCGAGTGCGGCTTCGAGCTTCTTCTTCTCGGAGCCGACGACATGCAGCGTGGCGCCGAACGGCGCCACCTGGTCGACGCCGGGGCGGCCCTGAAGCGCTTCGGCGACCTGGTCGAGGCGTGGACCCTGCAGGACAAACGTGGTCAGCCCGGCATTCCTGACCACTTCGGCAACGGTGCCGGTGGCCAGCATCTTGCCATAGGAGATATAGCTGATACGGTGGCAGCGCTCGGCCTCGTCCATATAGTGGGTGGAGACCAGCACGGTCAGCCCGCCGCTGGCGAGGCGATGGATCTCGTCCCAGAATTCGCGCCGCGCCTTCGGGTCGACACCGGCCGTCGGCTCGTCGAGCAGCAGCAGCTTCGGCTTGTGCATGATGCAGGCGGCCAGCGCCAGCCGCTGCTTCCAGCCGCCCGACAAGGTGCCGGCCAGCTGGTTGCGGCGCGTCGACAGGCCGAGGTCTTCCAGCGTGCGCGCGACATGCTCTTCGACAGGCTTCAGCCGGTAGAGCCGCGCCACGAATTCGAGATTCTCGCCGATCGTCAAATCCTCGTAGAACGAGAATTTCTGCGTCATGTAGCCTACTTCGCGTTTGATGCGCAGGCTTTCGGTGCGGATGTTGAACCCGAGCACCGTGCCTTCGCCCTCGTCGGGCGTCAGCAGGCCACACATTATGCGGATGGTGGTGGTCTTGCCCGAACCGTTGGGGCCGAGAAAGCCGACGATCTCGCCCTCGGCGACCGACATCGTCACATGGTCTACGACGGTCTTGTCGCCAAAGCGCTTGACCAGGCCATGGACGTCGATGACGTTCATTTTGCGCTGTCCGCCAGGTCGACATCGACGATCTGGCCCGGCTGCAGCGGGCCGGCATCGCCCTCGGGCCGCGCCTCGACCAGATAGACCAGCTTCTGCCGGTTCTCGAGCGAATAGATCACCGGCGGGGTGAATTCGGGATCGGGCGAGACGTAGCTGACCCGCGCCCTCACGTCCGGGCCGCAGCCGTCGCAGTGGACGCCGAGCAAGGTGCCGACCTCGACCGAGGAGAAGGCGCTCTCCGGTATGTAGACGCTGAGCTTGACCGCGCCGTCGGGCAGGATCGAAATGACCGGCGCGGTCGGGCCGGCAGTGTCGCCAGGATTGCGGATGACATCGTTGACGCGGCCTGGCGAAGGGGCTGCCAGCACCCGTTTCGACAACCGCCACTGAGCCTGCTCCAAGGTCGCCTGCGCCTGCTTGACCTGATTGTCGGCGGCCTTGATCGTCTCAGGGCGTGCCGGCAGGCCACCGACGGCGAGATTGGCGTTGGCCTGGCCGACCTGCGCATTGGCCGTTTCGAGCGTGGCCGACGCGGTGTCGAAATCGGCCTGTGTGCCGGCGCCGCGCTTGAACAGATCGGCGGCTCGGTCGTATTTTCGCTTGGCGTCCGCCGCCTGGGCGCTGGCCATATCGACCTCCGCCCTCAGTACCGCGATCTCTTCCTGCCGCTTGCCTATCTGCAGGTCGGCCAATTGCGCTTGCGCCTGGGCAAGGCCGGCCTTGGCCTGCGCCACCGCGATCTTGGCATCGGCGCTTTCCAGCGTCACCACGGTCGTGCCGGGCACCACACGGTCGCCGCGCTTGACGGTGACGGTCTCGACCTGCGCCACCTCGATCGGCGCCAAAAGCACGTAGTCGCCCTCGACATAGCCGACGGCCAGCGGGGCCGCCGGGGCACAGGTTGAGAAAAGCTGCGCGGCGAGCGGCAGCGAACACAGAAAGCTCATGGTCTTTGCCCCTTCGTCTTTGCGCCTTTTCTGGCGGCCAATATGGCCTTGAGATTGCCCGATGTGACCGCCACCACCTTGGCGGCTTGAGCCGCGCCGATGTCGGGCCAGCCCATGCGGCGCATCACCGCCTCGCGGCCGATGCGGAAATAGATGACCTGGCCGATCAGCGTGAACACGGTCAGCCTTGTGGCTTCGCTTTCGGCCGGCTCACCGGTCGCCTGTTCCCACAGCTGGCACAGGCGGCGATGCGCCGGCTCGAAGACGCCGTCATAGATACGGTCGAGGGCCGCCGTCGGATGCGAAAGCTCGCGCAGCACGAACTGCACGATCTCGCCGGCCTGCGGGCTGGCCACAACGAAGCCGGCCATCCGCTCCAGCGCCACGAAGAGCTGAGCTTGCGCCGCATCCGGATCGACCGGCATGGGCGCCTGCGCATCGCCGAGCGCCGGCCCGGCGACCGTCTGGATAGTCTCGACGATGAAGTCGGCGGCAGCGGTGCGAAGGCCCTCCTTGCCGCCGAAGTGATAGGCGATCGAACCAATATTGGCTTGCGCCTCGGCGGCGATCTCGCGCGTCGACGTGCCGTCGAAACCCTGCCGCCCGAACAGCTTTAGCGCTGCCCGAACGAGAGCCGCGCGCGTCATCTCGGCGGGCTCGCGGCGAAGACTTTTGGCGTCAGGCGGCTTGATCATGAGAACACTTTAATCAATCGATTGATTAAAGTCAACTTCTGCCCTGATTGTCTTGCCATCGATGGCGGCAACGGCTTTAGTGCGCGGCCATGGGCAAGGAAGTCGAACGAAAATTCCTGGTCATCAGCACCGCTTGGCTAGAACTGGCCGAGGCGAATATCCGTATCCTGCAATTCTATCTCGCTGCCGGCCCCGGGCGAACCGTGCGCGTGCGCATCAGCGATGGCACTTCGGCCAAGCTGACGCTCAAATTCGGCAGCAAGGCGCGCGAACGCGACGAATTCGAATACCCGATCCCGCTGTCGGAGGCGGTGGAGATGCTGGACTTCGCCATCGGACGTGTCATCGAGAAGACACGTCATCATGTTAGGCACCGCGGCTATCTCTATGAAGTCGATGTTTTTGGCGGGCCGCTTGCGGGACTTGTGGTCGCCGAACTTGAGACGCCGGAGGACGTGCCGGACGAAATGCTGCCTGACTGGCTCGGCCGTGAAGTCACCGGTGAGTCAAAATTCTACAACGCGTCGCTCGCCCTCGGGGGGATACCGGAGATCGCCGCATGAGCTTTCGCATCGATCCGCGCCTGCCGCTGACCGGCGAGGTCAGGCGTATCCTCGCCGAGGAAATCGGCAAGGCATTGGCTCACCTTGACGCCGCGCGCAGCCGGCCGGAACAGGGGCTGCACAAATGCCGCAAGCGGCTTAAGAGCGCGCGTGCCTTGCTGCGCCTTGTTCGTTCCGGTGACGAAACATTCTGCGAGACCGAAAACCAATGCTATCGCAACGTGGCGGCCCTGCTTGCCGGCCCGCGCGAAGCGACGGCGCTGATCGAGACCATCGACCGGCTGGCGGCAAGCTTTCACAAGGAGAGTGCCGACGACGGGCTGACTGCTGCGCGCGACAGGCTGATCGCGCGCCAGCATGAATTGCACGAGGGCACAGGGCTTGAAGCGGCGATCGGGGCGGCGACCGCCGCTTGCGAGGAAGGCCTGCGCCGCATCGACACGCTGGCCTTGCCCGATCAGCCGGAACAGGCGGCCGACGTGCTTGCCGACGGCGCCCGTGTCGCGCTGCGCCGTGCCAGGAAGGCCCTCGACAAGGCCGGATCGCGCGGCGCGGCCAATGATTTCCACGATCTGCGCAAGGCGGCCAAGACCCACGGCATGCATCTGTCGCTGCTCGGCAGGCTGTGGCCGACACCGATCAAGGCCAGGCGCAAGGCAGTCGACGAACTGGGTGAACGGCTTGGCGACCTGCACGATGTGCTGGTGATGCGCGATCTTCTCCAAGCCGATGACCGGCCGCTCGGACCGCCCGAAGACACGAAGCTTCTGGGCAAGCTTTTGAAACGGTCGGAGAAGCAGCTGAAGAAGAGCTGTCTGGCCGAGGCGGCCGAGCTGTTCGGCGACAGCCCCAAACGCTCGACGCGCAAACTGGCCCGCAAAGCGCGCGACGATCTGGCTGATCAACCGGAAGGCGCAAACGGCATCGTACGCTGACTTGGCGCCTTTCCTCTCCTTCCGGAGGGGGGAGAGGAAAGGCGCGCGTTCACCGGCTTCATTCCTCTGCCTTCAGCGGGGAGGAGGTGGCCGCGAAGCGCGCCGGATGAGGGGCTGCGCCCTATCAGCAACCCTGTCGCTCCACCCGCGCGCTAGCCCTCATTACCCGCCTATGCTAATCGCCATAGGGCATGACCTCGCCCGGCGACACGCTTCTGGATCGACTTGGCCGCTGGCTTGCCGGCCGGCTGCAGGAAGAGTCGTCCGGCTACGAGCCCTATACGCCGTCCGATGCCGAGACGCTGCGCCGCACGCTGGAGCCCGGCGACATCCTGCTGATCGAGGGCAATCAGAAGATCTCGGCGGCGATCAAGTACCTGACCCAGTCGACCTGGTCGCATGCGGCCTTCTATGTCGGCGACGCGCTGGCCGAACCGGAAGACGGAACGGAACGGCGGCGGCTGATCGAGGTCACGCTCGGCGAAGGCTGCGTCGCCGTGCCGTTGTCGCGCTATCGCACCTACAACACCCGCATCTGCCGGGCGAGCGGACTGGCACCGGAGGATCGCGACAAGGTCGTCGCCTTCATGATCGGCAAGCTCGGCTTGAAATACGACCTCAAGAACATTTTCGACATGCTGCGGTTTTTCCTGCCTACGCCGCCGGTGCCGGTGCGCTGGCGCCGCCGCATGCTGGCCTTCGGCTCCGGCGATCCGACACGGGCGATCTGCTCGACGCTGATCGCCGAGGCCTACGGCCAGATCCGCTATCCGATCCTGCCCGAGATCACCCGTGCGCCCGGCCGCGCCTCGGCGCAGTCGAACTATTCGCGCAAGGAAATCCTGCACATCCGCCACCACTCGCTCTACACGCCGCGCGATTTCGACCTGTCGCCCTTCTTCCGCATCGTCAAACCGACGCTGGAATATGGCTTCGACTACCGGGCGGTGACCTGGGACGACAAGGCAGGCACGGACGTAGCCGTAAAGGCTGGCGCAATCGCCTCAGATACGTGATGGCTTTCGGCCTGGGTCAGGACATGCCCTATGGCGCGGCCTACCGCTATCCAGCCGAGGTGCAGGCGTCTCACATGGCGGCCTGTATCACGCCGAAACCGCAATAGCACCCTGGTTTTCGGCTCTGTGTTCGACCCAGACATGGACCGGTTCATCCCGGCCGCGGATGCTCACCGGTCCATGATCGCGCGCCTTCAACTGTGTCGTGGGCGATTCCGCCTTCGCGGCCTCAATCAGTCGTGACCCAAAGCAAATATTCGCCTGAAGCTCACGGCAGAGCGACTGCAAACGGCTGGCGACGTTGACGGTGTCGCCCACCACCGCGAAGGACAGATTGCGCTCGCTGCCGACCGCGCCGATGACCACTGCGCCATATTGTGCACCGATCCGAACGTCCAGCGGCGGGTACCCCCTGGACACCCGCTGTACATTCCAGTCTTCGAGAGCGGCGACCATCGCTTCAGCGCACTGGATGGCCCGAGTCGCGTCGTCATGGCTGGCTTGCGGAACCCCGAATGTCGCCATGATGCAATCGCCGATATAGTTATCGACGGTGCCATGGTGGTCGAAAACGACCTGTTCCATGCGACGGTGGAACTGACGCAGAAGTTCGAACACTGCTTCGGCCGGATGATCCTCGGAATAGTGTGTGAAGCCGACGATGTCGGCGAACAGCACCGCGATATCCTGCCGGCGGACCGGGCCGAAGGGCTCGTCATCGGTGGCGAGCTGGTCGACGACATTGGGCGAAAAATGCCGGGCGAGATTGGCGCGGGCGCGCTCTGCCTTGACATAGTCTTCCGACAGATGTCGGGAACGATAGACGATCAGCGCCATGATTGCGCCGATAATCAGCACAACCAACACGTTGGTCGCCTGCGCAAATGTATCGACAAAATTGGGGTTGAGATAGAGGTTCAGTCGCTCTGTCATCGGCAGCGAATAGAGGTTCGTCGCCGGAATGACGGTTCCCGGATGAGAAATCACCCATCCCACCCCGATCGCCCATGTCGAGGCCGCGAGCGCGCCGAGATAGAGCGCCAATCGTGTCGAAAGGGTCAGCGCGCCAAGGCATACGAAAATCAGCAGGAATTTGAAGCTGCCCTCGCGCAGTTGCATCGCGGCCGGCGCGACCTCCAGGGAAAACGGGTTGGGCGTTATCAGCAGAACGGTCAACAGGATGATGTCCAGCGTACCGACGAGGTAACCGATCCACCATCGCGCCGTGCGACGGCGCGCAAAGAGAAACTGGATCAGGCCGACGAGCTGGAACAGCACGAGGCCCGCCAGCACGAAGAGCAGCGAAGCATCCCAGCGGCTGATCAATGAAAAGAAGCAAGAGATCACAGCGAGCGATGCCGTACGGGCCCAGAACTGCAATGCAGCACCCTGGCGTTCTGCGCGCGCCCGCAAATTTTTCAGGCGCGAATAGCGGCGAAGTTCAAGTGTTGGCGCGGTCGGCATAGGATCACTTCGATTTCACGGGGACGTGTCACGCATTCGGCAAACCCGCCCTCTACAATCTGGCAAATCAGTGCGCGAACTCTATCATGAATGTGATTTCATTTTTGAACCGCGGCTGCAAAGAGCAAAAATGTCCGGACAAAAGATCATGGTGAAACCCGAAGCAGGACAGGCGGAGGCTTCCCTGTTCAGCTCACCAAAAACCGCAGCGCCCGGCGTCATTCTCTACATGGATGCGTTCGGCCGGCGGCCGGCGCTGGGCGGCATTTGGCCGTGTCAGGCCGGTAACGGGCGGCGTCCCTTTGCAGGAGCGGCGGGCCGACCGAACGCGCCGGCATCGCGCGGGTGCGGGCCGATCGGCATGATCGCCGGAAATGGCGTCGCGCCAAAGGCAAACGTCCATTTGTAGCCGACCAGCCCGTCTTCGGGCGTCGTGTGCTGGTCGTGATGGGCGAGCAGTTTGGCGCGGTCGGCGAGATCCTCCGCCTCGCGCCGCACCATCTCCGCGGTCTCCGGTCGCATCCGCCTGGAGAAGCTGACGAAGGTTGCTTCCTTGTCGATATGGGTGATCGCCCAGCCGATGAAATTCTTGTTGGTCATCTCGAACAGCGGCCTCAGCGGCCCTTCGAAATTCCACTGGATCGGCGTCTCGACCAGCACTCTTGCCGCGAGACCGCGGCCGAGCGCGACCAGGCCGAGCTCCTCGAGATCGCGCAGATAGAGGAACATCGAGGCCTCGCTCAGGCCTTGCGAGCGCATGATGCCTTCGGGCGTGAACTTTTCCGACAGCATGACGAAGATGAACAGCAGCGCCGGCTGGGCGGCGAGCCTGCGCTCAATTTCCGATGCGATGTGGTTGGCCGGCCCTGGCCCCCGGCTCATCGAGCCGAGCACGTTTTCCAGCTCGACGCCGGCGGCAGCGCAGATCTCCATCAGCCGGTCGAGCTTGCAGTTGCGCTCGTGGAAGATGCGCTTCACCGTCGGTTCGGAAACGCCCATGCGTTCGGCAAGTGCGCGATAGGTGACGCCCTTCGCCTTCAGCGTCCGCTTCAGCGCCTCGAAGATCAGACCGTTCATCGGATGCACCTCTTGCCCTGGGTTTCGTATCGATATCCGATACTAGCGGTAATCGACCTTTTCGAAAAGTATCGAAAATCATAGCTCTTCGCCGTCATCACAGGAGAGCAGTCATGAACACCTTCATCACCTCAGCCTTTCTCGCCGTCATCGGCATTGCAGCAATGCCTGCCGCCCAGGCCGGCGAACTCTGGCGCGCCACCGGCCTCGAACAGCCGGAATCAGCCCTGTTCGACGCCGCCAACAACCGCATCATCGTTTCCAACATCGTCGGCAATCCCGGCGAGGCCGACGGCAACGGCTATCTCTCAGTGCTGTCCGTGGACGGCAAGACGATCACGCAACACTGGACCGACGGCATGGACGCGCCCAAGGGTATGGCGATCTCGGGCGGCAAGCTCTATGTCGCCGACATCACAAAAGTTCGCGTCGTCGACCTCGCCAGCGGCAAGCTCGTCGCCAGCATCGCGGTGCCGAACGCCGTCTTCCTGAACGACATGACAGCGGACCAGTCAGGCAAGGTCTATGTCACCGACATGCTGGGCGATGCCATCTACCGCATCGACGGCGACCGGCCGGAGTTGTTCGTCAAGGACGCGGCACTGGCTTCGCCCAATGGCGTCTTCGCCGATGGTAACAGGTTGATCGTCGCCTCCTGGGGCAAGGGCATCAAGCCCGACTTCAGCACGGCGGAGCCGGGTGGCCTGCTGTCGGTCGACATCGCCAGCAAGGTGGTTTCGCCACTGCCGGGCGCCCAGAAATTCGCCGACCTCGACGGCGTCGTCGCCATCGGCGACACCATCTACGCCACGGCCTATATGACCGGCACGCTCTACCGCTATCAAGGCGGCGCCGCGCCGGAAGCAGTGGCGCATTTCAAGCCCGGCAGCGCCGACATCGGCACGGATGGCAAGTCGATCCTCTACGTGCCGCTGATGAACGAGGGCGAGGTGGCGGCGCTGAAGCTCGATTGAGAGCCATAATCGGCGCCTCCGGGCCGATCTCCGACGTTCGCCAAAAGCCGTGAGATGGACAAGTCGTTCATCGGCGAGGATCGCCAAATCGGCTCTGTGGACAATAAAGAACATCCCCCGGATCGGCCCACCTTGTGCCAAGCTCCAATAGCGGACGTTGCCAAGCAGATATTTTGATCTCGCCTTTTGGGCCGGGGCTGCAGATGGTGGCTTTTAGCAAGGTCGCTTGGAAGCAGCTGTTCCGGAACCAAGGGATGGAGGGCGCTCATTGTGCCGCAGCCGCTATGTTCCTTGACATCGGGTATTTATCCGAAATTATGCAGGAAAGAAGGATTGCAAGCATGACGGGAATCGCGCTGTCGGGCGTATCAAAGCACTTTGGCGCAGTCGAAGTGATCCGCGACGTGAGCCTGGACATTGAGCCAGGAGAGCTGGTCGTGTTTCTCGGTCCGTCCGGTTCTGGCAAGACGACGCTGCTCCGGATGATCGCCGGCCTCGAAACCATTGACGAGGGCACGCTGACGATCGACGGGGTGCGCTCGGAGAACCTCGCGCCGGGCAGGCGCAACGTCGCGATGGTCTTCCAGAACTATGCGCTTTACCCACATATGACAGTCGCGGAGAACATGGCCTTTGGGCTAAGGAACATTCGGGTCGCGCCGGATGCCATACGCCAACGGATCGCGGAGGCGGCGCGCATCTTGGAGATCGAAGCGCTGCTCCACCGCCGGCCGTCGCAACTCTCCGGCGGGCAGCGCCAGCGCGTGGCCATCGGGCGTGCGATCGTCAAGGAGCCCAAGGCATTCCTGTTCGACGAGCCCCTCTCCAATCTAGACGCGGCGCTTCGAGCCCGTACACGCGTCGAGCTTGCCGAGCTGCATCAGCGTTTGAAGTCGACGATAATCTACGTCACCCACGACCAGGTGGAAGCGATGACCCTCGCCGACCGTATTGTGATCCTCAACGATTGCCGGATTGAGCAGATGGGAAGACCCGACGAGGTCTATGCACGTCCGGCGTCGCGATTCGTCGCGACCTTCGTCGGGTCTCCGGCGATGAACATTCTGCCTGTTACGGTTTCGGGCTCTGGCGACAGGCTCAATGCGCGCTTGACTGATGGATCACTCGTCGGACTTCCTGGCGCGCCGGTCAACATGGATTGGCGCGAGCTGGGAGTGCGGCCGGAATCGCTGACTGTCGTCTCCGAGGGTCATGAAGCATCCGCCAGGGCCACCGTTGTCGAGCGCCTTGGCGAGCGAACGCTCGTCTATGCGCGGCTTGCGGATGGGACGCAGGTTACGGCACAAGATCGCGGGCTTTCGAGCGTCAAACCGGGCGACGCCGTTCGGCTGAAGTTCGACACCGCCGCCCTGCATCTCTTCGCCGCGGACGGATCGACCTGGCACGCGCGCTGACGGGGCCTGAGCCCGCCGAGCGGGGTCGTGCCCTCTGCCATAGCGGTTCGCTTGCGGTCCGAGGCTAGCCTTTGATACCTGCCGAGAGCGTTATCGCTTCGGTTACTCGGCGCTGGAAGAAGAGGTAGGCTAGAGCCACCGGAAGGCCGGCCAGTACGGCTGCCGACAGCTGGCGCGCGTAGTAGACACCGAAGGCGTCATTAACCTGCGTGATGCCGACGGTGATCGTCATCATCTCGGTGCGGGTCACCGAAAGGAACGGCCACAAAAACGCGTTCCACGTCCAGATGAAGCAGACGATCGACAGCGCCGTCGTTACCCCCCAATTCATCGGCATGTAGACCTTGAAGAGGATCCCGAATTCAGATGCATTGTCCATGACCGCGGCCTCGCGGAAGTCCTTCGGGACCTGATCGAAGAACTGCTTGTACACGATGACGATGACGGGGTGGATAAGCTGCGGCAACATGATTCCGGCCCAGCTGTTGAGCAGGCCAAGGTCGGCGACCAGTACGAAATGATTGATGATCAGCGCCGAAGTTGGCACCATGAAGGAGGCGAGGATCAACCACCATAGCGCGATCCGTCCCGGGAACCTCAACTGCGAGATCGCGTAGCCGCACAGCATCGAGATGAAGATGGTGATGACCGTTACGCCGATCGCGACCGCCACCGAATTGATGTACCAGGCGCCGATCTGTGTGGTGGTCAGGGCGTCAATGTAGTTCTCCAGCGTCGGCGTCTCGGGCCAGAGTTCGATGTAAGGCCGGACGACTTCGTCGTCCGGTTTGAGCGATGAGATCACACCCCAATAGAGCGGGAACGCCCATAGGACGGCCCAGACGAGCGTCAGTGCCGTGACTATCCCGCCCCAAAAGTTCCAGCGTTGCGCAGCCATGGCGTTCATCGGCGCCGCCTTTCGGCGAACCGGAGCAGTTGGAATTGCAGGACCGAGACGACGACCACAAGCACGAAGAGGGTGACGGCGACAGCAGCCGCCCTGCCTCCCTGGTTCTGCTGGAAGGCCTTCTGGAAGACGTAGTAGACGAGCACCATATTGTCGTTCGGCCGGCCGCCGATCGAGAACAGATAGACCTGATCGAAGATCTTGAGCTGCAGGATGAGTTGGATGGTCAATACCAGCGAGGTGATCGGCCATAGCAGTGGCCAGGTGATACGCCGGAACGTGGTCCATCGCGTCGAGTTGTCGAGCGCCGCGGCTTCGTAGATCTCCGCTGATATGGACCGCAGTCCGGCGAGGAAGAGAAGGATCGAGAAGCCCGCGGTCCACCAGATCGTCACCCCGGCCACCGCCGGCAAGAACCAGACGCGCGACTTAAAGACCGGTACGCGCGGGATTCCCAGCCAGTCCAGGACATGCATCGCGATCCCGAACTGGAAATTCAGCGTCCAGTCCCAGATCAGATAGACTACGGACACCGGCAGGATGTAGGGCAGGAAGAACAGCGCCAGCACGATCGCCTGGAAACGGCCCTTGAGGCGCGACACGCCAAGCGCGATCAACAGGGCGACGAGTGTCCCGGGGACGACCGTCATCAGCACAAAATAGGCGGTGTTCCAGACCGCGCGCCGGAACATCGGGTCGTTGTCGAGCCGCAGGTAGTTGTCGAGACCAACCCACTGACCCTCGCCGATCAGCGGCGCATCGGTGAAGGAGGTGCGGAACATCTGAACCGTCGGATAGACGAACGCCAGCAAGTAGATCGCCAGGAAGGGAGCGACCAACACCAGCGCGGCAAGACGTTCAGTGCGGGAGTTGCGAAGCATGGCTCTTCCTCAAATATGACCTGGGACCGCCCTAGGCAGGGGCGGTCCCAGCCTTTGAGACCCTACATGCTGTTCAGCTCTTCCTTGATGGATTTCACCGTCTCGCCCGGGTCCGTCTCTCCGTTGAGGGTCGGCACGAAATAATTGGACATGATGTCGAAGATCGGCCCGGCAACACCAGCCTTGGGCGACTTCGGATCGAAGATCATGTTGGCTGTCAGCGTCGAGTAGGTCGCATTGGGCTCCATTGCCTTGTATTCGGCCGTCTCGGTGATTGGCTTGTATGCCGGGATGTGACCTGCCGTGGCCCAGAACAGCGAATGCTTGTCCATCCATGAGATCACCTCGAGAACGGCGGCACGCTTTTCCGGGCTGATCTGCTTGCCCTTATTCTTCGGGATTGCGAACGAGTGGCTGTCCGCATAGGTGCATGGCTTGTCGAAGATCACCGGGATCTCGACGGCGCCCCAGTCGAACAGCTTGCCTTGCTTGGCGAGGTCGGTCATCGTGGGAACTTCCCAGACGCCGTTGATCATCATTGCGGCCTTGCCCGAAGTGAATAGGGCGACGGTTGCGGGATAGTCCGTATAGGTCGACTGCAGCCCGGCCTTTGTCCACCCTTGCAGAACCGCTAACGCTTTCACCAGCTTTTCAGCATTGTCGCCGGCGAGGAACTCGTTGCCCGTCAGAAGCTCGCCACCTTGCTGGCACACCAGCGAATAAATGGTGCGGTACATGAAGTTGCCGTCGGCGGTGACGCTGCCCAACGGGAACTCGACGCCGGCATCCTTCAACTTCTGCAGTGTCGCGGTGAATTCCTCCTTGTTGCCCATGCCCACGGGACGGCCGTCGTCGCCGAGCACGCCTGCCTTTTTCAGGAGGACGCGATTGTAGTACAGGACGATTGGATGAGTATCGAGCGGCACTGCATATTGCTTGCCGTCGACCGTCACGGCGTCCATCGTCGTCTTGGCGAAGTCCGAGGCCGAGAGGCCCATCTTGCTCATGTCGTCGGCGGTGATTTCTTCGAGAA
The DNA here is from genome assembly GCA_004017275.1 of Mesorhizobium sp. GTDB lineage: Bacteria > Pseudomonadota > Alphaproteobacteria > Rhizobiales > Rhizobiaceae > Mesorhizobium. Next base: position 133,027 of record SAKE01000016.1, read on the forward strand.
TGTCCTGGCTCACCGCCAGCGGGATGCGGCTGGCATGATAGGTCATGACGTCTGCGGCCTCACCGACCGCGGCCGAGGTCTGCACCTTCGCGTAGAAGGGCGTGCCCCACTCCAGCGTCGTGGCGTCGATCTTGATCTTGCCGGCGTGGGCGGCGTTGAAGTCAGTGATCATCTGCTTCATGCGCACTCCGTCACCGCCGCCGAGGAAATCCCACCATATGACGGTCTCTTCGGCCTGGGCCGCGACGGCCCAAAATCCTCCGGCTGCAACCACCGCTATGGCCATCATCGTGCGAAAGTTCATCTCAGCTTCCTCCCGAGTACGGCGGTTAGATCCGCCTTGAACGTTTCAATGCTACACCAAACCAAACCGCCCGCAACGGATTTTACGGTATATATCTGATAGTCGGATATTTAACTCAGAGTGTCAGACGCACCATCGAGTAGGAGTGCGGTGGCAAGCTCAGCGTCATTCCCTTGCTGCTGAGTGCCGCCCCGTTGCCTTTGACCGGTGATACGTTGTCCGGCGCGTCTTTCGTGTTGCAAGCTTCGAGATCGTCATGGCGAATGATCGTATGCTCGATGGACTTGGCGGCGAACCGCTCGAGGGCGACGTCGGCCTCTATCGTCTCGGACCCATGCCGGTTGATCGCGAAGAAGGTCAATGTGCCGGTGTTCGAATCATGTACGCCTGTAATGTCGAGCCATGGCACCTTGTCGGCCGCGGCCGCGTCATAGGTAGGCACCTCGACCGCGAGCTGCAGCGCGGTGCCGCGGCCGTGTCTGGAGGCCAGCATAAAAGGCCAGTAGATCGTCTGCCGCCAGGCGCCGCCGCCGGGATCGGTCATGATCGGCGCGATAACGTTCACCAACTGCGCAATGCAGGCGATGCGAACAATATCCGAGCGTCGGATGAAGGTGTTTATGATGCAGCCGACCTGCAGCACGTCCTCGAAATTGTAGATGTCTTCCAAAAGCCTGGGCGCTTCCGGCCAGTCCCAGACGCGCATACGCTCGGCATCCCGCTTGCGCTGATGGTACCAGACGTTCCACTCGTCGAAGGAGATCTTCACATCCCGCTTCGAGCGCGTCTTGGCCTTCACGTAGTCGATGATGCCCGCGACCGTGCCAATGTAACGGTCGAGCTTGGCCGGAAGAGCGAGATATTCGGCCGTATTCTTCTCGTAGTTCTCGAAATACATGTGGAGAGAGATGTAGTCGACCTGCTCGTAGGTCGCTTCCAACACGGTTGCTTCCCACTGCGGATAGGTCGGCATGTTGGAATGCGACGAGCCGCAGACGACAAGCTCTACCGTCGGGTCGAGGCCGCGCAGCGCCTTGGCGGTCTCGTTGGCGAGATGGCCGTATTCGCCCGCCGATTTGTGGCCGACCTGCCAGGGACCGTCCATTTCATTGCCGAGACACCAGAGGCGGCAGTTCCAGGGCTGCGTGCGTCCGTTCCTGGCCCTGAGGTCGGACCAGTAGCTGCCGCCCGGGTGGTTGACGTATTCAACGAAGGCCCGCGCCTCGTCGAGGCCACGGGAGCCGAGATTGACAGCAAGCATCATCTCGGTGCCGGCTTTTTCGGCCCAGTCGGCGAATTCGTGGATTCCAACCAGGTTCGGCTCCGTGGTGCGCCAGGCAAGATCGAGCCGCCGCGGGCGGTTCTCCTTTGGGCCTATGCCGTCTTCCCAATTGTAGGCGGACACGAAGTTGCCACCCGGGTAACGGCAGATCGGAGTGTCGAGCGCACGCACCAACTCGATCACGTCCTTGCGCATTCCCTCTGCGTCCGCTTGCGGATGTCCGGGCTCGTAGATGCCCGTATAGACCGCCCGGCCGAGATGCTCGAGAAACGAGCCGTAAAGACGTTTGTCGATATTCGCGATGGCATAGGCCGCGTTCGCCGTGACTCTGGCCTTCATGATCCCTCCCACTGCGGACTGTCAATCCGACTTTCCGGTCTATATCCGGGTCGCGGGTCAGTTAAGGGCGGAGTTCATCCATCCGTCAAGGGTCATATGCTCTCAAGCCTTGAGCAGGCGCAGAACGATATCGTTGCTGTAATTGCCGAAGCCGCTGCCGAAGATGTTTATGCCGCCGGGGTGGCGCGCATCTTCCTTCACGCCGATTCGTATCCGGATCGAGCGGTGCCGGTCGAGCTCCAGATCAGCCAGCGAGCATTTGGAAACCTTGGCATCGCCGCGATAGGTGCCGTTGTTCGTGACGCGCCAGTGTACGAGGTCGCCATACTGCGATCCGGCTAGCTTCCACCAGCCGGGCGTATGCTTGCCGCGCTTGTCGCCATAGTCGGCCGGCGCCGTCCAGGTATCTATCTCGTGTCCGTTGATCGCGACCGTGATGTCCGATGGCCAATCCTTCGATGTGCCCGGCACCTCGGACGAAAGCTCCATCGCCAGTTCCAACCGGCCGACCTTGGCATTGGCAAGCGTCGCATTGTTTGGAAACTGGTATTCGACGAAGCCGCGGGTGAACCACAGCAGTCCGGCCCGCATACGGTCAGGATCGAGGAAGGTGTCGGGCACATCGAGAAGTCCGATGACGCCGTCCTTTGAACACAGGCCGCAGGGAGCGGAAACTTCGCATCTCGTATAGAGTCCAAGCGGCATCGCCACTTCTATGACGCTGAGATCCTGCGCCGGGGTGCGGTCCTTGAAGACGACAACCAATTCGGAGAAGGTCGAATAGCAGACCTTCTGGCTTCCCTTGCGCGCCTTCTGTGATTTCGTGTCGATCAAGCCGACATCGACAAGAACCTGGATATTTGCGGAAATTGTGGATTGCGGAAGACCCAGTTCTTCGGCCACTTGATTGACGTTTTTGGGCCCTTTGCGGTGCAGCAGATCGAGAATCCGGAGCCGGACCTCGCTCGCAAGGCTCTTCAACAAATCAAGCCGCTCAAGCGGATCGACAACCATGATTTCATTCGACATATGGCCCGCACTCGTCACACGGGTTATGTATCAGCAGATCAGATACAAATAAAGCCGGTGGCGTTATAAATTGAGCCGTCTAGAAGCCCCGCCGGCCGAGATTTTCCAGCGTCAGCCAGTTGCTACCCCGCCTCCAGCTTCCCTTTCAGCTGCGCCCGTGCGTCGCGGATCGAGGCGGCGTAGGTCACCAGCGGGCGCTTGACGCCGTGGTTGATCAGCATGCGCCGTATTGGCGGCGCGGCACCTGATATGATGAAGCGGACACCGGCGCGTTTCGCCTTGTGCGCGGCGCCCTCGATGACATTGGCCGCCGTCGAATCGAAGAACGGTACGGCCGAACAGTCGAGGATGAAGTTCTTGCGCTGGTCGGCTATGCGGTCCAGCACGGTGCCGACAGTCGATGCGGCGCCGAAGAAGAAGGCGCCCGATATGCGGTAGACGACGGTGTCGGCGTCGGTCGCCTCGCTGGAATCGTAGGCGTTGGTGCTGTCGGCGACATCCTCCTGCACCAGCGGCTGATCGGCCTCTACCGCAATGGACTTGGCCATGCGGTCGATGAACAGGATCGATCCCAGCACGAAGCCGACGACGATCCCTTCGGTGAGATCGCGGAAGATGACGAGCAGGAAGGTCGCCATCAGCACCAGCGCGTCGCCGCGCGAGGCGCGCAGCAAGGTGGCGAAAGCCTGTTTCTCGAACATGTTCCAGCACACGACGGCCAGCACGCCTGCAAGGGCGGCGAGTGGGATGTAGCTGGCGAGCGGCGCGGCCACCAGCATCAGCACAAGCAGGATGGCGGAGTGGATCACGCCCGAAACCGGTCCATGGGCGCCGGCCCGCACATTGGTGGCGGTGCGGGCGATGGTGCCGGTGGCGCAGATGCCGCCGAACAGGGCGGACGCGATGTTGGCGAAGCCTTGCGCCACGAGTTCACAGTTGGAACGATGCCGGCGGCCCGTCATTCCGTCGGCGACCACCGCCGACAGCAACGATTCGATCGCACCGAGCAGGGCAAAGGCAATGGCATCCGGCAGCACGTCAATCATCCTGCCCAGGCTGACTGGTGGCAGTGCGGGCATTTGCAAACTGCGTGGGATACCGCCGAAGCGGGTGCCGATCGTCTCCGCCGGCAGCGAAAGAAGCGCCACCACCAGCGATGCCAGCCCGATGGCGATGAGCATGGCAGGCCATGTCGGCCGCCAGCGCTTCAGGCCGGCGATGGTGAAGATGGTCAACACCGCCACGAAAGTCGCCGCCGGGTTGATGGTGCCGGCCGCCTCACCGACCGCGATCAACTTCGGCACCAGCGGTCCCGGCTCCTTGCCGGCAAGCTTCAGCCCAAACAGTTCGACGATCTGTCCGGAAAAGATGATGACGGCGATGCCGGCGGTGAAGCCGACCGTCACCGGATAGGGAATGAACTTGATGTAGGTGCCGAGACGGAGATAGCCGATGGCGAGCAGGAAGACGCCTGCCATCATCGTTGCCAGCAGCAGCCCATCGATACCGACCCGGGCAACCGTCGCGGCCACCAGCACGATGAAGGCGCCTGCAGGACCGCCGATCTGGAAGCGGCTGCCGCCGAGCGCCGAAATGATGAAGCCGCCGACGATCGAGGTGTAGAGGCCGCGCTCGGGAGTGACGCCCGAGGCGATCGCGATCGCCATCGACAAGGGCAGCGCGACGATGGCGACAGTCAGCCCGGCGATGGCGTCCGCCTTGAAGTTTGCGAGCGTGTAGCCCTCACGCCAGACCGTCACCAGCTTTGGCGTGAACAATTCGGAAAATGTCGGCTTCGCTGATTTGTGGGCCGGTTGATGCACCGCCCGCTGCGTCTGATCCATGGACTGCCTTCCGCACCCTGAAAGGCGGCGGGATCGTCGGCAGGACTGTCGGCGGTCGCCGTCGCGACTTTATGCCGGCTCAGCCTTGGGATCTGACGGCACGACAGGCCTGAGGCGCACGCCCCTGCCGCCGCGCTCGCTGGCCTGGTTCTCGCCGATCAGTTCCACCCCGGCCTCGTCGAGGGCCTGGATGACCTTCATCAGCGTATCGACCACGCCCCTGACCACGCCATCGCTCGCCTCCATGCGTTGTATGGTCGGAAGCGAAACGCCGGCACGCTCGGCGAGCGTCTTCTGATCGATGCCGGCCAGCGCCCTTGCGGCGCGCATCTGCGCGGCAGTGATCATCGGCCGGAATCCCCGTCTGAGTCTGCGGAAATCACGTATAATACCATCATTATGACGTTTCAAGCATCAGCATGCATGCCTGAGACGTAAGCCGTCGCCTGAGTGCCATTTTCCGGATACTTCCTGAGGATTGCGAGCTAGGGTGTTCCATCTGGGCAGGGGTTAACGCGGTTGAATATATTCAAGACCTTCATGACATCGGCAGCCTTACTGTCGGCGGTTTTCCTGTTGGCGGGTTGCGGACACGGGCTGATCAACCGGTTGATCTAATCTCGAGTCTCGCTGTCGCCGTTCAGGCGCGATCAGGCATCGTCATTCACCACCTTGCGTCGCTGCAGAAGCCGCGCCGCAAGCCAGCACAGCATCGCCCAGGCGAAGCCCGCACACCAGCCAGCCAGTACATCCGACGGCCAGTGCACGCCGAGATAGACGCGGCTGGTGCCGACCAGCAGCGTCGTCAGCACCGCCAGCGACAAGACATAGATCTTCGTGGTTTGCCCATTCAGGAAGCGCGATGCCAGCGAGCCGAGCGTGAGGTAGGTCACCGCCGACAGCATGGCGTGACCGCTCGGAAAGGACAGCGAGGTTTCGCTGACCAGATGCGAAACGAGTTCGGGCCGCGGCCGGTCGACGCCGACTTTCAGCAGGCTCGACAACACCTGGCCGCCCGCCACCGCGACGAAGATGAGCAGTGCCGTTGCGGGCCGGCGGATCAACAGAAAATAGACGATCGTCGCCGCCGTGATCAGCACCAACACGGCTGAGCTGCCGAGGCTGGTGATGTCGCGCATCGCACCCTCCAGCCAGAGCGGGCCGATCGGCACTCCCGGCTGGCCCGGCTGGCGGAAGGCGAGCAGTATTTCGGTGTCGAAGGCGTGCGGCGTGGCGGCCCGCGCCACCTCCATCAACTCCACCAAACCCCACAGGCCGGCGGCGATGACCAAACCGGCCAGCAGCACCGGGAATTCGACCCGATTGAGCAGCGCGTTCGCGGCGTTCTTCATCGGCAATTCGCCCGTTACAACCTGCCTTGCAGATAGGGTCCAAGTGTGATCAGCGCCACGGCGGCGATTGCCAGCATGATGCCGGTCGCCTGCAGCGCATTGACGCGCTCGCCGAAGAAGACCAGTGCTACGACATTCACCGAGACCAGCTGGATGACGGCAGACAGGCTGAACGACACCGACATACCGAATTCGCGGATCAGCCGCAGCATGATCAGATTGCCCAGCGAATAGAGCGCCAGCGTCAGCGCGATCTTGCCCAGGCTCGGCGCCATGCCCCATTGCTTGGCGGCCGTCGCCGCCAGCAGGAAGATCACCGTCGAAAAGCCGAGCTGCAGCAATCCCGAAAAACTCAACGTCCCGTCCCCTCTCGAAGCGGCTCCCGCCGCGTGTTTCGGACGTTGTTTCCGAAGCGCGCTGGGACGTCAAGCGACCTCGGCCAAACGTTGCTCTTGGCAACGGCAAGACGGAGGGTCAATGTACAGCTATCGCCCAGTTTGTCGATTGAAGGGCGGTCAGGGGTTCAAGATTCGTATTGTTCAAAACCTGGTGCGCCGCTGGAGCGAACTTTCTCTTGCCCTGCAATTCGTCGTTGCCGGCGGCTTTGGCCTGCTGGCCGTCATGCTGGTGGTGGGCGCCTGGGTGACGGCGCAGATCCGGGAGGGCGTCATCCGCAATTCAGCCGCCACGACGGCTCTCTATGTCGACAGCGTGATTGCGCCGCTGCTGCCCGACCTGCGCAAGGACCAGGAACTCAGCGACTCAGTCAAGCGGGCGCTGGATGAGACACTTGGCCAGGGCGCGCTTGGCAAGCGCCTCGAATCGTTCATCCTCTGGCGTCGCGACGGCACGATTCTCTATGCGAAGGAGGCGGCCCTGATCGGCCGCCGCTTCGATCCGAGCGACAATCTGCGTTCCGCCTTCGAAGGCAATGTCGTCGCCGAATTCAATACGTTCGATAACGATGAAGGTGAGGAGAAGGCTTCCAGCCTGCCATTGCTGGAGATCTACAATCCCGTGCGCGAGCCCTGGTCCGGCGAGGTGGTGGCCGTCACCGAACTCTACGAGATCGCCGACGACTTCCAGGCCACACTGGCTTCCGCTCTGCGGTCGAGCTGGCTGATCGTGGCCGGCGCGACCCTGGCGGCATTCCTGCTCCTGTCGGGCATCGTCCTGCGCGGCAGCCGCACCATCGACGATCAGCGCGGCGCGCTGCGCCGCCAGGTGTCGGAGCTACAGGGGCTGGTGACACAAAACAGCGCCTTGCGGCTGCGCGTACAGCGGGCCTCCCGCCGCGCCACCGCACTCAACGAAAGATATCTGCGCCGCATCGGCGCCGATCTCCATGACGGTCCGGCCCAACTCGTGGCCCTGGCGGCGCTGCGCATGGACAGTCCGATATTTTCCGGCGACGGCCATTCGGGCGAAAGCCGCTCGACCGAGGTCGCGATGATCCGTAAGACGCTGGAGGACGCGCTACGCGAAATACGCGGTATCTGCACCGGGCTCGTCCTGCCGCAGATTGAGACGGCTGCCGCAACGGACATTCTGCGGCTGGCCGTCAACGAACACGAGCAAAGGACGGGGACGTCGGTGACGCTCACGCTGGCCGGACAGCTGCCCGAGCCCGGCGCCTCCGAGAAGATCAGCATCTATCGTTTCGTGCAGGAAGGGCTAAACAACGCCTATCGCCACGGGCGGGGCAAGGATCAAGCGGTGAGTGCCGGAATGAAAGGTGGCAGGCTTTGTGTTGAAGTATCGGACGCCGGGCCAGGCTTCGATCCGGCACGGGTCGAGGGCCTCGGGCTCGCCGGCCTCAGAGAGCGGGTCGAAAGCATTGGTGGCCAATTCGAAACCTTGACCGGACCGCAAGGCACGCGTTTGGTGATCCGTCTATCGATCGAGGAGCAAGCATGACTGGTGTCATTCGCATCGCCATTATCGACGATCATCCCCTCTTTCGCGAAGGTGTGACGCGCAGCCTGTCGGAGATCGGAGGCTTCGAGATGGTTGGCGAGGGTGCCACGGCGCAGGATGCCGAGCGCCTCGCCGCGACGGTGCGACCCGACATATTACTGCTCGATATCTCCATGCCGGGCGGCGGCCTGGCCGCGGTTGCGGGCATCCTCGCCGGCCATCCCGACCAGAAGATCGTCATGCTGACCGTTTCGGAAGCCAATGCCGATGTGACCATGGCCCTGAATGCAGGGGTGTGCGGCTATGTCCTCAAAGGTATCGGATCGCGCGCGCTTGCCGACATCCTGCGCAACGTGGCGGCCGGTGAGAGCTATCTTTCGCCGACGCTGTCGGCCCGATTGCTTTCGGATCTCCAGTCCCAGCAACCGACCAACGGCATAGCTGATCGGCTGCGGCAACTCACCGAGCGGCAGACCGAAATCCTGCGGCTGGTGGCCGAGGGGCTGAGCAACAAGGAAGTCGCCTTGCGACTGGACCTGCAGGAGAAGACCGTCAAGCATCACATGACCGGCGTGCTGTCGAAACTCAATGTGCGAAACCGCACCGAAGCAGCCTTGGTGATGCGTGAGGCGCGCGACCGCGACAGGAACCGTACTTGACAGTTCAGCGCTTCAACCAAACCTGAACCGCTCCAGGGACTTCAGTCATCGCGGTGCCGGAAATCGCGGCGCCGGCCCGGAAACGAGGTCACCTCCGCCGGGGGCGGCGGAGGTGACATGTGAAGCCGGCCGTTGCCTGTTGGCAAGCTTCACAAGGCCTTGAGACGGCTGACATCGGCCGGGGTGGCCTGGCGGTCGATGATCGTGCGACCGAGCGCGTCCTTCATGCTGAAACGACCGTTCTCCAGCTTTTCCGTTATGCCGTCAGGATGCCGGACTGTGACCTTGTTGCCTGTCACCTCGACCTTGTCGCCGGTCGTGGCATTGACATGACCCGCGCCCTTGCCGTGATTGGATCCCGATTTGCCGTTGTTGCCGCTGTTGCCGTTCCCGTTGCTGTTGCCGCTATTTCCGCCGCTGCTGTTACCGCCGCTGTTGCCGCCACCGGAATTGCCGCCGCCACCGCCGCCACCGCCG
>SAKE01000135.1 GCA_004017275.1 Mesorhizobium sp.
CAAAGCCGCGAGCCAGGCCAGCGCCGGGGCCATCAGGAGGGAGGAACGAGAGGGGAGGTGTTTCACGAAGCGCCCCCCTCTGGCCTGCCGGCCATCTCCCCCTCAAGAGGGGAGATCGGCAGTTTCAACGTCCCGCCTACTTTCAAGTTCTGGAGATCGGCAAAAGCAATGCCACAGCCAATCTCCCCCCTTGAGGGGGAGATGGCCGGCAGGCCAGAGGGGGGCGCGACGGAACGCAAGGTTGATTCCAAGATGCTGGACTAACGCCTA
>SAKE01000136.1 GCA_004017275.1 Mesorhizobium sp.
GGCCAGCTCCGCGAGTGGCTGAAGACGCTGCGCAAGAAGAACGCCAGCGTTGTCTTCGCGACCCAGTCGCTCTCCGACATCGACGGTTCGGCAATTGCGCCTGCCATCATCGAGAGCTGCCAGACCCGGCTCCTGCTACCGAATGAACGGGCGATCGAGCCGCAGATCACCGCGATCTACCGGCGCTTCGGCCTCAACGACCGGCAGATCGAGATCCTCGCCCGGGCGATGCCCAAGCGGGACTATTACTGCC
>SAKE01000137.1 GCA_004017275.1 Mesorhizobium sp.
TGGTCATCAAGGCGATGGCGATGGCGCTGAAGGCGGTGCCGGATGCCAATGCCTCGTGGACCGAAACCGCCATGGTCAAGCACAAGCATGCCGATGTCGGCGTCGCCGTGTCGATCCCCGGTGGGCTGATCACGCCGATCATTCGGCATGCGGACGAAAAGACGCTGTCCACCATCTCCAACGAGATGAAGGACCTGGCCAGCCGCGCCCGCAGCCGCAAGCTGAAGCCGGAAGAGTATCAGGGCGGCA
>SAKE01000138.1 GCA_004017275.1 Mesorhizobium sp.
ACACGCTACAGCCGGATGTGTTCGGTCTGGTTGAAGCCGCCCGCATCCTGTGCGAGGACGGCTTTGCGGTATTCCCCTATACCACCGACGATCTCGTTGTCGCCGAGCGGCTGCTGGAAACGGGCTGCAAGGTCCTGATGCCGTGGTGCGCACCGATCGGTTCCGCCTTGGGACCGGTCAACATGACGGCGCTGCGCTCGATGCGCGGATATTTCCCTGGCGTCCCGCTGATTGTGGATGCG
>SAKE01000139.1 GCA_004017275.1 Mesorhizobium sp.
CGCCCTTGTTCTCAAGGATCTTGCCGGCAACGATCGATGCTTCCGCACCGGCGTTGGCCGCGATCTGGCGGGCCGGAGCCTGAAGCGCACGACGCACGATGTTGATGCCGGCGGCCTGGTCGGCATTGACGCCGGTGGCCTTGATGTTGGCCGAAGCGCGCAGCAGCGCGACGCCACCACCAGCAACGATGCCTTCTTCGACGGCCGCGCGGGTCGCGTTGAGGGCGTCATCGACGC
>SAKE01000140.1 GCA_004017275.1 Mesorhizobium sp.
TGACGCCTTCGTTGCCGACCTTCTGCATCGCTTCGGCGATCATCTTGCCGACCGACTCGTCGCCATTGGCCGAGATCGTGCCGACCTGGGCAACTTCCTCGGAGGTCTTGATCTTCTTGGCAGCCTTGCCGAGCGCGCTGACGACTTCGGTCACGGCCAGATCGATACCGCGCTTCAGGTCCATCGGGTTCATGCCGGCGGCAACGGCCTTGTGGCCTTCCT
>SAKE01000141.1 GCA_004017275.1 Mesorhizobium sp.
TGGTCGACGATGCGACTGCAGCCATTGAAGCCTAGCCCGAGATGGAGCGCATCAAGAAACCATTGTTCCAGGAAGGATCTATGTCAGACCTAAATAGGATGAGGAAAAAAGTCTGAAAGCTCCAGTTGCGTGCAGCTATTGCCAAGATGGCATTGCAGGACCTCGTCGAGGGTCTGCCGGGCAAGTGGGCCGACATACAGGAAGTCGCCGAGAAAACCC
>SAKE01000142.1 GCA_004017275.1 Mesorhizobium sp.
ACATAGATGGGCGAGAAATCCATGTGGCGCTGCTCGGAAACCGAGAGATAGAGGTATTGCCTTTGGCGGAGATCGACTTCGGCGAACGCGAAACACGTCTTTTGACTTGGGAAGCGAAGTATCTGGCTGCCGTGCAGCCACCGACGATTTGCCCGGCGCAAGTCGAGAGCAGCCTTGCAACTTTGCTGCAGGACATTGCGGTTGCGA
>SAKE01000017.1:0-57472 GCA_004017275.1 Mesorhizobium sp.
AGAAACTACTTCGCAAACGCAGGATATGCTTCCGTCAAAACCTGAAGCGCTCTAGGTTCGCGAGACCGGCTCTTGAAACGGTGTAGGACCGGTTCTTGTGCCAGCCAATGGCGCTATCAGCAAAGCCTTTGTTTGGATGGTGGGCGTGACAGGGATTGAACCTGTGACCCCTGCAATGTCAATGCAGTGCTCTCCCGCTGAGCTACACGCCCATCCGAAGCCGCGCATACACCATTTTTGATCCAGCGCGTCAATAGCAGGAAAAAGGAAAGAAGGCGTCTTCTCGCCGCAGCGGAGAACCAGCGCCGGGACCCAAAGCGCGCCGCGCTTCAGGTCTTTGTTTCATGCATGTCGTTTTCCCAAAACGGAGCCGCTTTTGGGCGACATGCATTGGCTCGGAAAGCGGCTCAGGCCGCGTGCAGCATCTTCTCGACCTCGTTGACGAGGTCGCGCAGGTGAAACGGCTTCGACAGCACCTTGGCGTCTTTTGGCGCCTTGGAATCCGGGTTCAGCGCAACGGCGGCGAAACCGGTGATGAACATGACCTTCAAATCAGGATCGATCTCGGTGGCGCGGCGCGCCAGTTCGATGCCGTCCATCTCCGGCATGACGATGTCGGTCAACAGCAGCGAGAATGGTTCCTCGCGCAGCCGTTCATAGGCGCTGGCGCCATTGTCGAAATCGCTGACCTGGTAACCGGCGCGCTCCAGCGCCTTGACGAGGAACCGACGCATATCGTCATCGTCTTCCGCCAGAAGAATGCGTGCCATGATATCCCGTCCGAATCACCCGCCGAGAATGCCGTTGGGCAAGCCCGTTAACCATCCTGTATATGAGGAGGTGAGGGTAAACATCAAGTGAACGCGGACGGCGATGATCCATATTTGCCCGGCATGCGCTGCCGCTGAAATGCTGGACACGCGGCCAGCAAGGTGGCACTTTCACATCATGATGCACTGGTGTTTTCGGGTTCGCTCAAATTGAAGACGGCAGCCGAGGATTTTTCGGTCTTTCCACCCTTCGAAATCCGGTCGGGCGCCGAGCAGCGCGTCCCCTTCCTCTTCAACTCACCGCATAGCGGCCGCTACTATCCGGAGCGCTTCCTTGCCATGGCAAGGCTGGATCGCAACGCCATCCGCCGCTCGGAAGATTGTTATGTCGACGAACTGTTCGGCGGCGCCGTGGCGCTTGGTGCGCCGCTGCTGGCGGCGAATTTCCCGCGCGCCTATCTCGACGTGAACCGCGAGCCGTGGGAGCTCGATCCGCGCATGTTCGCCGAGCCGGTGCCGTCCTTCTGCAACATCCGTTCGGCGCGGGTGGCGGGCGGGCTTGGCACGGTGCCGAAGCTGGTGGGCGAGGGGCTCGACATCTATTCCGGCCGCCTGCCGCTGGCCGAAGCGGTCGCCCGCATCGAGGCCGTCTACAAGCCTTATCACGAGACGCTGAAGCGGCTTTTGACCAGGACCCATGCGCGTTTCGGTTTTGCCGTGCTGATCGACTGTCATTCGATGCCGGCGAGCATCCGCGTCGGTGACAGTGGTCTGCGGCCCGACTTCATCATCGGTGATCGTTTCGGCATCTCGGCTACCGCGGCCCTGACGGAGACGGCGATCGGCCTCCTCACCGCCATGGGCTATACGGTCGCCCACAACAAACCCTATGCCGGCGGCTTCATCACCGAACACTATGGCCGTCCGGCGCGCCATTTGCATGCGCTGCAGATCGAGGTCAATCGCGGGCTCTACATGAACGAGCAGACATTCGAGAAGGCCGTCGGCTTCGATGCGCTGGCCGACGATCTGACGCGATTTTCAGCCGATCTGATGTCGATGCCGGACCACCATTTCATCGACTTGCCGCTGGCCGCGGAATGAGCGACCTGCCGCTGGCCGCAGCGTGATATCGCGGCGTAAAAAAAGACCGCATCGTTTGCACGATACGGTCGAAGTCTAGGGAGGAAACGCCCAAGGAGGGCATGGACAGGAAACCCTGTCCGAGGTTAAGGGTATTGTGCATTGCACAAATGTCAAGCGACCTTCAGGCTTTTTTAATTCACTCTGATGTGGAAATGGCGTTTCGACGGCGCGTGTGTGACATCCAGGCAACAGATGCTGTCGCGGAAAAATCATCGAGCACCCTTGTTTTGGCGCGAAATTGGCGGCAAAGCCCGGTTCGGGCATGTTGCAATGCGGGAGAATCAGTTGGACATCAGCGTTGATTTCATGCGTCGCATCGCACAGGCGGCAGCGGCGGAGACCTTGCCGCGCTTTCGCGCCCAAGGTGCAGTCGCCAACAAGGAGAAGGGCAGTTTCGATCCGGTCACCGAGGCCGATCGCGAGGCCGAGCGCGCCATCCGCGCGCTGATATCGGCTGAGTATCCCGACCACGGCATTCTTGGCGAGGAGCATGGCAGCGAAAACATTTCGAGCCGGCATGTCTGGGTGATCGACCCGATCGACGGCACGCGCGCTTTCATTTCCGGCTTGCCGGTGTGGGGCACGCTGGTCGGGCTGACGGTCGACGGCGACGCCGTTGCCGGCATGATGGCGCAACCCTTCACCGGCGAGCTGTTTTACGCCAACGGCTCTGGCTCCCACTATGAGGGGCCAGGCGGCCCGCGCAAGCTGACGACCCGCAAGACGACGAAGTTGGACCAGGCGACGCTGTTCACCACCACGCCGGCGCTATTCAAGGGCGAGGCGCGCAACCGTTACGATGCATTCGAAAGACAGATCCAGCTCGCCCGCTACGGCGCGGATTGCTATGCCTTCGCCATGATCGCGTCGGGAAGCGTCGACATTGTCGCCGATCCCGGTTTGAAGCCCTACGACATCGTGGCGCTGATCCCGATCATCGAGAAGGCAGGCGGCGTGGTCACTACATTCGATGGCGGGCCGGCGGAACAGGGTGGCGATGTGCTCGCCGCGGCGACACCGGAACTTCATGCCGCCGCCATGGCCGCCCTGCGCGGCTAATGCATGTCGCTCAAAAGTGGCCCGGTTTTGAGACAACGACATGCGTAGAACCAAAGGCTTAAGGCGCGTCGCATGAATCCGTTCGTCGCGACGCGCTTTTGGAGTCCGCTGCCATCCAGGTGATGCCAGCCGCTGGGAGCAGGCCTTTCACGCGATGGCGGCACCGCATGGAACCCGAACCAGAGACCGGCGCCTGTCAGGCTGTGGGGTCGTCGCTGCCGGGAATGAAGGCGTCGAAGGCGGCGAGCAATTGCTCGCGGTAGATGTCGGCTTCCTGTAGAATTTCGTGACGGGAGCCGTCGATCATCAGCAGCGAACCGAGCCGCAGACGCCTGGCGAAGGCTTCCACGGCCCTGGTTGAGACGACCTGGTCGGCGCCGGCGGCGATGATCAGCAGGGGGACCTGAATTCGAGCCATGAAGTCGGGGTCGCAGACGGCCTCTGAGGCTTTCGCGGCTGCCTGCAGCCAGCGGATCGTCGGGCCGCCAAGCGCAAGTTGCGGATACTCCTCGTAGATGCGCGTGTTGCGCCGATAGCGCTCCGGGTCCGACGTCAGCTTGTTCGTCTCGAAGGGGGCCGTCACCTTTGGCCGCGGACCCCAGGCGGCATAGAGCCGGCCGAGGCCGAGAGCGCAGAACAACGAACAGACGCGGCGAACCGTGGATATCGAGACCGGCAGATCGGGCAGCGTCAGGAAGGGTGCGATCAGCACCATGCGCCGCACGCGGTTCACCATCGACGGGGCGGCAAGCAGGGTGATCAACGCGCCTGCCGAATGCGCCAGGATGTAGTACGGTCCGCGGCAGTCGGGCAGCACGATCTCCTCGAAGAACTGTTCAAGGTCTGCCGTATAGTCGCGGAAGCTCCTGACGTAGCCGCGCTGACGATCGCGGGTCAGCCGGTCGGAATCGCCCTGGCCGCGCCAGTCGAGCGTGGCGACGCCAAAGCCGCGATCGGCAAGGTTGCGGATGGTTTCGAAATATTTCTCGATGCACTCGTTGCGGCCCGACAGGAGCACCACGGTGCCTTTCACCGGGCGAGCGACCGCGCCGAACAGGCCGTAGCGGATATTCTTGCGGTCACGCGTGGTGAAGAAGCCGCCGGTGGCGTTTTCCGGCCGCGGATTGCCTTCAATCTCGTGAAAAAGGAAGTTCTCGGTGAAAAGATCCGTCATTCGGCGCTTCGTGCTCGGCGTCTCGCATGCCCGCCTGCGCTGGCCGGCTCCGCTAAGGTGATAGACGCCCATGCGCCAAAAGCCAAGGAATTCCCGGTGAGGGGAGGCTGCAACGGGGAAGGCCGGAAGCCGCTTGAAAGCGTGCTTCCGGCCTCTGTCGATCCGGGAGGAAGGGACGTTAACACCCGGTCGGCCTCGTTGCGGTGCCTGTTGTGCAATCAGCGCCGCCAGTTCTTGATCCTGGATGCACTTTAGCGCCGGCTGTCTGAACGCGCGCCGAAGCGCCGGTTCATCTGCCGTTCATCAACGGACTGGCTGCACGGCTTTGCCGCCAGGTGAAATCTTGAAATGCTTTCGAGCGCTCCCCAAATGTCTGATGCGGTCGCCAATGTCGGGGCCGCTGGTCCAGCCGAAACGCCGCTCAAGGGTTTCGCACCGGCCATACGCAAACCATGTTGCTCAACAGGAGAACACCTCATGCGTCACGTTGATTTTTCCCCGCTTTATCGCTCGACCGTCGGCTTCGACCGTCTCTTCACAATGCTCGATTCGCTTGCGCAGCCGGACGGCGCGCAGACCTATCCGCCCTACAACATCGAGCGCACCGGCGAGGATTCCTATCGCATCTCGATGGCGGTAGCCGGCTTCTCGGACGAGGAAATCTCGATCGAAGCCCATCGCAATGTGCTGACCGTGAAAGGTGAGCGCAAGGACGAAGGTACCGGCGAAGGATCCGAACTGCTCTATCGTGGCATTGCTTCGAGGGCTTTCGAGCGCCGCTTCCAGCTTGCCGATCACGTCGAAGTCGTCGGTGCCTCGCTGAAGAACGGCCTGCTCTTTGTCGACCTCAAGCGCAACATTCCCGAGGAGCTGAAGCCGCGCAAGATCGCCATTACGGCGTCTTCGGCCAAGGCTAAGCAGATCGAGGCCAAGACCGCCAACTAAACCAATAGCCTCCCAAGGCAAAGGCGGCGCCGAGAGGCGTCGCCTTTTTTGTTGTTCGATATTTTGGACATCAAGCGATCAGCTGGCCAAAACGATCGACATCATCGGTCGTCGTGGCAAAGCTGGTGACGAAGCGATAGAGCAACTCGTCCTCGCCGATATGACCGTCGAAACCATGCGGCTTGTGCCAGTCGTAGAAGGCGGCACCCGCCGCCTGCAGCCTTTCGGCCTCTGCTTTCTTGATCACCGCGAACACCTCGTTCGCCTGCGGCAGCCAGGCCAGCTTCGCGGTGGCCGAATCCTCGATGGCCGCCGCGAGGCGCGCGGCCATGGCGTTGGCGTGGCGGGCGGTGTCCAGCCACAATCCGTCCTTGAAATAGGCCTCGAACTGCGCCGCGACGAAGCGCGATTTCGAAAACAGCTGGGCGGCGCGCTTGCGCAGGAAGGCCAATTCCCTGGCGCGATCAAGGTCGAACAGCACGATCGCCTCGGCGCACCAGCAGCCGTTCTTGGTGCCGCCGAAGGAGAGGATGTCGACGCCGCGTTTCCAGGTCATTTCGGCTGGTGTCGTGTCGAGCGCGACCAGCGCGTTGGCAAAGCGGGCGCCGTCCATGTGCAAAGGTACGGAATGTTGTTTTGCGATCGCCGAGATCGTCTCGATCTCATCCAGCCCGTAGATGGTGCCGACCTCCGTCGATTGGGTGATCGAAACGGCCATCGGCCGTCCCCAATGAACGATTTCGGGCGCGAAACGGTCGATGGTCCTTTCCAGATTGTGCGGGTCGATCTTGCCCAGCGCGCCGTCGATGGCATGCAGGCGCGAGCCACCGGAAAAATATTCCGGCGCGCCGCATTCGTCCTCGATGACATGCGATTCGCGCTGCGCGAAGGAAATGCCTCCAGGCTTGTTGTAGGCGGTCAGCGCCAGCGAGTTGGCGGCCGTGCCGGTGGCGACGAAGAACACCGCGACCTCGCGTTCGAAAATCTCGCTGAAGCGCCGGTAGACGGCCTGGTCGAGCGCACCGTCGCCATAGGCGGTGGAAAAGCCACCGGCCGCGGCCGACAAGCCGGCAGCAATATTGGGATGGGCGCCTGCCCAATTGTCGGAAGCGAAGAACATGAACTGCCTATGTCTTGGTAAATCGGGGGGAGATCGGGGGTTTGGGGAAATCAGCGTGAAGTTGACCGGTTTCGTGTGCCGACCGCAAGAGCCATACGCCTGAAAATCAGTAAAGCCAGCCGGCCCGGCAAGGCAGCAGCTGACGACTGAAGCTTACGTTTTTCCTCGACTTCACGACATTTTCTGTCGCGAAAGGCCTAAGTTTTTTGTGAATCGGTCTTGTGTGCGTCCGGGATTTCTGTCATAAAAATTTAGGACAGTAGTGCTGTCTTATTTTGTCGCACAAAACAAGCTGGATTGGCGTATCATTTGGGCCTCTCCGGCTGTTGCTGCGAGCGACAGGTGGACGGCCAGACTTTGGCCTGTACGAATACGGACCATGCGGAAAGCCGCCTGGTTCGGCAAGGATTTCGCAAGACGTGCCGCAAGGATCAGGGTGAGCCAAGCGCTTGCCGAGGCAAACCAGCGCCCGAAGGGCTGGGAACGGAGGATAGGAGATGACGGACATGACGCACTCTGCGACGAACGGCCAGGCCGCGCAGACGAAAGCGGCAACCGTCAAAAATATCTTGCGACCCAACAAGGGCCGAACCAACACCGGTTTTTCGGCCCAAGGCCTCTACGATCCGCGCAACGAGCATGACGCCTGCGGCGTCGGCTTCATCGTCAACATGAAGGGCGTGAAGTCGCATCAGATCGTCAAGGACGGCCTAGCCGTGCTTGAAAACCTGACGCATCGCGGCGCCGTCGGCGCCGATCCGCTGGTCGGCGATGGCGCCGGCGTGCTCGTGCAGCTTCCCGACCATTTTTTCCGCGAGGAGATGGCGGCCCAGGGTATCGACCTGCCGCCGGCGGGCCAGTACGGCGTCGGACACTGGTTCATGCCGCAGGACGCGGCACTTCGGACCCATATCGAGGACATCATCGCCGAATCGGCACAGTCCGAGGGGCTTCCGCTCATCGGTTTCCGTGACGTGCCCGTCGACAATTCGTCACTGTCGAAGGCGCCTGACATCGTGGCATCCGAGCCTTTCCATCGCCAGGTCTTCATCGGCCGCACGTCAGACATTACCGACGACGAGGAGTACGAGGCTAGGCTCTATCTGCTGCGCAAGGTCATATCGGGCCGCATCTATGCCGAGAACGACAACAAGGACATCGGCTCCTATTGCGTGTCGCTGTCGGCGCGCACCATCGTCTACAAGGGCATGTTCCTGGCCTATCAGGTCGGCGCTTACTACAAGGATCTGATCGATCCCCGCTTCGAAACGGCGCTGATCCTCGTCCACCAGCGCTTCTCGACCAACACCTTCCCTTCATGGAAGCTGGCGCATCCCTATCGCATGGTCGCCCACAATGGCGAGATCAACACCGTGCGCGGCAACAACAACTGGATGGCGGCGCGACAGGCATCGGTCGATTCCGAACTGTTCGGCAACAACATCTCGAAGCTGTGGCCGATCTCCTATGACGGCCAGTCCGACACCGCCTGCTTCGACAATGCGCTCGAGTTCCTGTTCCAGGGCGGGTACAGCCTCAGCCACGCCATGATGATGCTGATCCCGGAAGCCTGGGCCGGCAACAAGCTCATGGATGCCGATCGCAAGGCCTTCTACGAATACCATGCAGCGCTGATGGAGCCGTGGGACGGACCGGCGGCAGTGGTCTTCACCGATGGCCGCCAGATCGGCGCCACGCTCGACCGCAACGGCCTGCGCCCGGCGCGCTACATCGTCACCGACGACGACCGCGTGATCATGGCCTCGGAAGCCGGCGTGCTGCCGGTGCCGGAAGAGAAGATCGTCAAGAAGTGGCGGCTGCAGCCCGGCCGCATGCTTCTAATCGACCTGGAGAAGGGACGCATCGTTTCCGACGAGGAGCTCAAGTCGGAGATCGCGGCCAAGCATCCCTACAAGACCTGGCTCGCCAACACGCAGCTCATCCTGGAAGATTTGAAGCCGGTCGAGCCGCGCGCCCTGCGCAAGGATGTCAGCCTGCTCGATCGCCAGCAGGCGTTCGGCTACAGCCAGGAAGACACCAAGCTGCTGATGTCGCCGATGGCGACGACGGGCCAGGAAGCGGTGGGCTCAATGGGCACCGACACGCCGATCTCGGCGATGTCGGACAAGTCGAAGCTGCTCTACACCTATTTCAAGCAGAACTTCGCCCAGGTCACCAACCCGCCGATCGATCCGATCCGCGAGGAGCTGGTGATGAGCCTGGTGTCCTTCATCGGGCCGCGGCCGAACATCTTCGACCTGGTCGGTAATTCGCGCCGCAAGCGGCTCGAAGTGCGCCAGCCGATCCTGACCAATGGCGATCTCGAAAAGATCCGCTCCATCGGCCACACCGAGGACCGCTTCGACACGAAGACGATCGACATCACCTATGGCTCCGCCGAAGGGGCCGCGGGCATGCAGGGCGCCATCGACCGCCTGTGCGAGCGGGCGGAGGCAGCGGTCGCCGGCGGCTACAACATCATCATCCTGTCCGACCGCCAGGTTGGGCCGGACCGCATTGCCATCCCGGCGCTTTTGGCGACAGCCGCGGTTCATCATCACCTGATCCGCAAGGGGCTGCGCACCTCGGTCGGTCTCGTCGTCGAATCCGGCGAACCGCGCGAAGTGCATCATTTCTGCTGCCTTGCGGGCTATGGCGCCGAGGCGATCAACCCATACCTCGCCTTCGACACGCTGCTCGACATGCACAAGCGCGGCGAGCTGCCGAAGGAAGTGGACGCCTACGAAGTCGTCTCCCGTTACATCAAGTCGATCGGCAAGGGCATTCTCAAGGTGATGTCCAAGATGGGCATCTCGACCTACCAGTCCTATTGCGGCGCGCAGATTTTCGACGCTATCGGCCTAAAGACCGATTTCGTGCAGCAATATTTCACCGGCACCGCGACGCTGATCGAAGGCGTCGGGCTGGACGAGATTTCGGCCGAGACGCTCAGCCGCCACAATGACGGCTTCGGCAACGACCCCGTGCTGCGCAACAGCCTCGAAGTCGGCGGCGAATACATGTTCCGCATGCGCGGCGAGGCGCATATGTGGTCGCCCGACGCGGTCGCCACCCTGCAGCACGCCGTGCGCCAGGGGTCGTGGGAAACGTTCAAGGACTATTCCGCGCAGATCGACAGCGAGACGGCCCGCGCCCAGACCATTCGTGGCCTCTTCAAGCTCAAGCTGGCCGAGGAAACCGGCCGCAAGAAGGTGGCGCTCGACGACGTCATGTCGGCGGCCGACATCGTCAAGCGGTTCTCGACCGGAGCGATGTCGTTCGGCTCGATCTCGCGCGAAGCGCACACCACGCTGGCGCGCGCCATGAACCAGATCGGCGGCAAGTCGAACACCGGTGAGGGCGGTGAAGAGGCCGATCGCTATCTGCCGCTGCCGGGCGGCGGCAAGAACCCCGAACGCTCGGCGATCAAGCAGATCGCCTCGGGGCGTTTCGGCGTGACGGCCGAATATCTCATCAATTCCGATATGATGCAGATCAAGGTGGCGCAGGGTGCAAAGCCCGGTGAGGGCGGCCAGTTGCCCGGCCACAAGGTCGACGCGACCATCGCCAAGGTGAGGCATTCGACGCCCGGCGTCGGGTTGATCTCGCCGCCGCCGCATCACGACATCTATTCGATCGAGGATCTGGCGCAACTGATCTACGATCTCAAGAACGTCAATCCGGCGGCCGACGTGTCGGTCAAGCTGGTCTCGGAAGTCGGCGTCGGCACGGTTGCGGCTGGCGTGGCCAAGGCGCGCGCCGACCACATCACCATCTCGGGCTATGATGGCGGCACCGGCGCTTCGCCGCTGACTTCGCTCAAGCACGCCGGCAGCCCGTGGGAAATGGGCCTTGCCGAGACGCATCAGACGCTGGTGCTGAACGGCCTGCGGTCGCGCGTGGCGCTGCAGGTCGACGGCGGGTTGCGCACCGGCCGCGACGTCATCATCGGCGCTCTGCTCGGCGCCGACGAATTCGGCTTCTCGACCGCGCCGCTGATCGCGGCCGGTTGCATCATGATGCGCAAGTGCCATCTCAACACCTGCCCGGTCGGCGTAGCGACGCAGGATCCTGTGCTGCGCAAGCGCTTCAAGGGCACGCCCGAGCATGTCATCAACTTCTTCTTCTACGTGGCGGAAGAGGTTCGCGGGCTGCTGGCGGAGATGGGCTACACCCATATCGATCAGATCATCGGCGACACCGACCTTCTGGAAAAGCGCGACCTGATCGTGCACTGGAAGGCACGCGGGCTCGATTTCTCGAAGATGTTCTTCAAGCCGGATGCGCCGCATGAGGCGGTGCACTGGACCGAGCGCCAGAAGCACCCGATCGACGACGTGCTCGATCGCAAGCTGATCGAACTGGCGAAGCCGGCACTCGAAAGCAAGCAGCCGGTCAAGATCGAGGTCGACATCCGCAACGTCGACCGCTCGACGGGCGCCATGCTGTCGGGCGAAGTGGCGAAGCGCTTCAAGCATAAGGGCCTGCGCGAGGACACGATCCAGGTGAAGCTGACCGGCACCGCCGGCCAATCCTTCGGCGCCTTCCTGGCACGCGGCATCTCGTTCGAGCTTGTCGGCGCCGGCAACGACTATGTCGGCAAGGGTCTGTCGGGCGGGCGGATCGTCATCCGGCCGCAGGAAGAGGCCAAGATCGTGGCGGCGGAGTCCATCATCGTCGGCAACACGGTGCTTTATGGCGCGACCGAGGGCGAGGCCTATTTCGCCGGCGTCGCCGGCGAGCGTTTCGCCGTGCGCAATTCGGGCGTGGCGGCTGTCGTCGAAGGTGTCGGCGACCATGGCTGCGAATACATGACCGGCGGCATCGTCGTCGTCATCGGCAAGACCGGCCGCAACTTCGCCGCCGGCATGTCGGGCGGCGTCGCCTATGTGCTGGACGAAGCCGGCGATTTCGCCGAGCGCTGCAACATGGCGATGGTCGAGCTGGAACCGGTTCCGGAAGAAGACGATTTGATGGAGAGGCTGCTGCACCATGGCGGCGACCTCGACCACAAGGGCCGCGTCGACGTCTCCGGCGACATGACCAGCCATGACGAGGAGCGGCTCTACCAGTTGATCTCGAACCATGTGCACTACACCGGGTCGGTGCGCGGTCGCGAGATTCTCGACGACTGGGCGATGTTCCGGCCGAAGTTCCGCAAGATCATGCCGGTCGAATACCGCCGCGCCCTGATCGAGATGGAACGCATGCGCATGGGCGTGGCTGCGGAATAGGCTTTGCAATTGCCGGGGAGCCCAGGCTTCCCGGCCCATCTTCATCGACAGTCTGACCTCGGGCGCAAGGTTGCCTTGGCTTCCTCAAGAGGTTAACGGGTGCGGCGAAAACCGCACCATCTGGACAGCAGGAACTGGACTATGGGCAAGGTAACAGGCTTTCTCGAAATCGACCGGCAGGTGCACAAGTACCAGCCGGCCTCCGACCGCATCCGGCATTTCCGCGAATTCACGCTGCCGATGTCCGACAAGGAGGTCGAGAAACAGGCCGCGCGCTGCATGGATTGCGGCATTCCGTTCTGCCACGGGCCGACAGGCTGCCCGATCCACAACCAAATTCCGGACTGGAACGACCTCGTCTACAATGGCGACTGGGACAATGCGATCCGCAACCTGCATTCGACCAACAATTTCCCGGAATTCACCGGCCGCATCTGCCCCGCACCTTGCGAGGAAGCCTGCACGCTGAACCTCGAGGATATTCCCGTCGCCATCAAGACGGTCGAGCAGGCGATCGCCGACAAGGCCTACGAGACCGGCCATATCAGGCCTTATCCGCCGGAGAAGAAGACCGGCAAGCGGGTCGCCGTCATCGGTTCCGGTCCGGCCGGCATGGCGGCTGCCCAGCAGCTCGGCCGCGCGGGTCACGATGTCCATGTCTATGAGCGGGAAAGCCGGCCGGGCGGGCTGATGCGCTACGGCATTCCCGACTTCAAGATCGAGAAGCACTATATCGACCGGCGCATCGAGCAGATGCAGGGCGAGGGCGTGACCTTCCATTGCGGCGTCAATGTCGGCGTCGACAAGCCGGTTGCCGAGCTGCTCGCCGAACATGACGCTGTGCTCTATTGCGGCGGGTCGGAAACGCCGCGCGCGGCTGGCATTCCCGGCGACGATCTCGGCGGCGTGCATGACGCGATGCCCTATCTGGTGCAGCAGAACAGGCGTGTCGGCGGCGAACCGATCCAGTCGGTGGCGTGGCCGTCGCATCCGATCATCGCCGGCGGCCAGCATGTCGTCGTCGTCGGCGGCGGCGACACAGCGTCCGACTGTGTCGGCACGGCCTTCCGCCAGGGCGCGGTGCGTGTCACCCAGCTCGACATCCGCCCGCAGCCGCCGGAGAAGGAAGACAAACTTTCGGTCTGGCCCTACTGGGCGACCAAGATGCGCACCTCGTCCTCGCAGGCCGAAGGAGCGGAGCGCGAGTTCCAGGTGGCGACGCTCGAGTTCATCGGCGAGGAAGGTCAACTGACCGGCGTCAAGTGTTGCGAGGTCGACGAGAAGCGCAGGCCGATCGCCGGCAGCGAATTCGTCATTCGCGCCGACCTTGCCTTCATCGCCATCGGCTTTGCCGGGCCGGCGAAGGCTGGTGTGGCGACGGAGCTGGACGGCGAAATGAAGATCGTCAC
Organism: Mesorhizobium sp.; assembly: GCA_004017275.1. GTDB lineage: Bacteria > Pseudomonadota > Alphaproteobacteria > Rhizobiales > Rhizobiaceae > Mesorhizobium. The sequence continues at coordinate 12,858 of SAKE01000017.1, forward strand.
CGACAGCCGCCGCTCCAGGAATGTCGAGGCCAATGACCTTGATTACCGGACCAGTGTCGACAGGCTCTATGCTGCCGGCGACGTGCGCCGTGGCCAATCGCTGGTCGTCTGGGCGATCCGCGAGGGCCGCCAGGCCGCGCGTTCGATTGACGAGGCGCTGATGGGGTCGAGCGTTCTGCCGCGCTGAGCGTCTTTAGCGATTGATGGCGGTCGTGGTGTCGGTCGCGGCTGCAGCCTTGGGCGGCCAGGAGAAATCGTCGGCACGGCCGGGTGAAGCCTCCGCAGCCTTGCCCTCGACCACAAGCTTTTCACCGGGCAGGTCCGGATTTGCCTTCGCTGGCGGGGCCGCGCCAAGCAGTTCGGAGCCGCCGTCGAGGGCCGGATCGCTGAGCAGCATCGGCGCGGTGCGATCGATGACGATGGGTGCCGCGGCCGGTGCCGGTGTCTCGACGGGAGCGCCGGCCGGTGCGGACGGCGTGACCACGCTTCCCGGCGCGGTCAGGCCGAGGATCTTCAGCAATGGTTTCTCGGTATAGAAGGCGAGCTTGCGCTTGCCCGCCTTCGAGACGTTGATGCCGTCATCGGCGCGCAGCCGCACCGGCTGACCGTTGATGTCGGGGCCGTTGGTGACGAAGGCGCCGTTCTCGTCGACGAAGCCGTCCCAGACGTCGACGAATTCACCGCCGTTGCTTTCGGCAGCCTGGTGATAGATGTCGTTGAAGGCAAGCATGTCGGAAGTCATCTTCTGCACCCGGAACGCCGGCATGCCGACCCACAGGAAGGGTACCTTTGCCTCCGCGACAGCTTTGCCAAGCGCCTCGGTGCGACGCTCATATTCCTTGGTCCAGTTTTCGGAACGGGGCTGTTCGCGGACGTCGCCCACTTTCATCTGTTGGCGGTCGTTTGACCCCAGCATGACGACCACGGCGGCGGGTTTTTCAGTCTCGATCAGCGTCGTGATCTGTTGGGGCCAGTTGTAGAAGTCGTCGCGCACGAAGCCGGAAGAGCCATTGCTGCGAACGACGATCCTGACGCCGGCATTCTCGGCAAAGGCGGTGTCGAGGCCTTCGGCGAGGCCGGCCGCCATGAAGTCACCGACCACCAGCACGGTGCGGGCATCCGGCGTCTTCTCGACCACCGGGATTTCCGGTTCCGCGGGCGGGCGCGGCGCACGGTTTTTTTTCGCCTTGGATCTGGGCCTTGCCTTTTGGATGTCCAGGGGCGGTTCGATCCGCTCGCTGCGGCGCGGAAACAAAAGGTCGCGCAACGACCAGCCGCGGTTTTGCTGCTCCTGTGCCATGGCCGGCGCATGAAAGGCGCCAGCCACGCCGACGGTGAGCACGATCACGGCCAGAATGAGCACCGGCATGCGTCGAACAAGCCTTGCGATGCGCGCAGCCGAAGCCAATCGTTTCCTCCATCCCTTGGCGCAGTCCTGCTGAAAAATCGCGTCGATTGTTCGGCAAAGCCCGCGTCAACCAGATTGCTACAGCGTCCTTTGCGCGCCCGGAAGGCCGCACGGCACCGCAGGTGGCTCTATTTCTGCCGGAGCCACTTCAGCACTTCCATGCTCGGATAGCCGTCCTGGGTCAAGCCGGCCTTGGCCTGGAAGGTCATGATGGCGGTCTTCGAGCCGTCACCGATCTTGCCATCGAACTTGCCGTCGTAGAGGCCATGTTGGGAAAGGCGCTTCTGCAGCTCCTGCCTTTCCTCAAAGGTGAGCTTGGTGAAAGGCCGCTTCCAGTCCTGCACGAGACCGCTGGAGCCGGCGATTTCGTCGGCAAGAAGACCGACGGCCAGCGCATATTTGTCGGCGTTGTTGTAGGCTTTGATGACCGAGAAATTCTTGATCATCAGGAAGGCCGGCCCGCTGCGGCCATCCGGCACCTTCAGCGTCGCCTTGTCGGAGCCGTTCTTGAACGGCTTGCCGTTGGCCCTGACGACGCCGAGCGCCTGCCATTGCGACAGCGTCTTGGAACCGCCAGGAAGTTTGCCGGCCGGCAAGGCGACCTCATAGCCCCAGGTCTTGCCGGCCTGCCAGCCATTCTTCTTCAACAGGTTGGCGGAGGTCGCCAGCGCATCGGGTATCGAATTCCAGATGTCGCGCCTGCCGTTGCCGTCCATGTCGACGGCATAGTGCAGATAACTGGTCGGGATGAACTGGGTGTGGCCCATGGCGCCGGCCCAGGATCCGCTCAGATGGCTTTCGTCGATGTCGCCGGTCTGCAGGATCTTCAGCGCGGCGATCAGCTGGGTGCGGGCGAATTTCGCCCGCTTCGGATCGGCATAGGCCAAGGTCGCCAGCGACCGCACGACATTGCGCATGATGTCGTCGCGTTTGAGGATCTCGCCATAATTCGATTCCATCGACCAGATGGCCAGCAGAATGTAGCGGTCGACGCCGAACCTGGCCTCGATCCGGTCCAGCCATGGCTTCCATTTCCTGGCCATCTGCTGGCCGACGGCGACCGACTGGTCATGGACGCGGTTGTCGAAATAGTCCCAGGCCGGGGCCGTGAATTCAGGCTGCGTGCGCGCCTTTTCCAGCACCACCGGGTCGATATCCCTGATATTCCTGAAGGCCTGGTCGTAGAGGGCACCGGAAACGCCGCTCTGCACGGCGGTGGCGCGGAAGCCGGCGACCCACTGCCGGAAACCGGCATCGGCGAATGCGGGGCCAGGCATCAGCAGAGCGAACGAGAGGCTGGCTGCCGCCATGACGCTGGTAAAAATTTTTGCGGCATTGCGAACGGACATCTTTTCCTCCTTCTCAGTCTCAGGAAAGACCATTCATCGCCGAACCAGGTTAGGAATTAGTTTACCATAGGTGCCGCCGGGAACGAAAAGGAGGCTTGAAGCTTTACCGGTGGACGTTTCCCCTTGTTGCCTCGGTAGTCCTCAATTCCGGCGTGAAAATGTCTTGAAACGGGGATTGCGGAGCTGGCCATCAAACGGATAATTGAAAGCATGAAGAAAGTTCGCAAGGCAGTCTTTCCGGTCGCCGGTCTTGGTACACGGTTTCTCCCGGCCACCAAGGCTGTCCCCAAGGAAATGCTGACCGTCGTCGACCGGCCGGTCATCCAATATGTCGTGGATGAAGCGCGCGAGGCAGGCATCGAGCATTTCATCTTCGTCACCGGCCGCAACAAGGCCGTCATCGAGGACCATTTCGACATCCAGTTCGAGCTCTATGACACGCTGGCCCAGCGCGGCAAGGATGACCAGCTCGCCCGCCTGCAACGGCTGCAACCGGCGGCCGGACAGACCAGCTTCACCCGCCAGCAGGTGCCGATGGGGCTTGGCCACGCCGTCTGGTGCGCCCGCGAGCTCGTCGGCGACGAACCCTTCGCGCTGTTGCTGCCCGATATGATCATGCAGTCGGAGAAAAGCTGCACGAAGGCAATGGTCGAGCTCTACGAGGAGACCGGCAACAACATTATCGCGGTGCAGGAATGCGATCCCGCCGAAACCCACAAATATGGCATCGTCGGCCGCGGCGAGGACACGCATCACGGTTTCCGCATCACCGAGATGGTGGAAAAGCCGAAGACCGGCACCGCGCCATCCAATCTCTACATCAACGGCCGCTACATCCTGCAGCCAGAGATATTCAAGATCCTCGAAGGCCAGGAAAGGGGCGCCGGCAACGAGATCCAGCTCACCGACGCCATGCTGAAGCTGGAAAAGCAGCAGCCCTTCTACGGCTACCACTATCAAGGTCGTACGTTCGACTGCGGATCGCCGGAAGGTTTTGTCGAGGCCAATGTCGCTTTTGCGCTGTGGCGCAGCGACATGAACGAGAACATGGCTGGCGTCATCCGCACGCTTCTCGATGAGCTGAAGCCATCGGAGCGCCGCGAGGCAGCTTTCTAGGCCCCACACTTTCGTCATCCTCGGGCGAAGCGGGAGCGTAGCGACGTCGCGGAGACCCGGGGATCCATTCCGTTACATGGACCCAGAGTGCAGCGGTCCAGAACGATGTCCCCAGGCCGACCACCGCAGAGGCGCTTATAAGTCGCGGCATGGACCTGGGGTCTGCGCCGCGTCGCTCCGCTCCTTGCTACCTCCCAGGATAACGAACCTCAGACGGCTTTATCGCTGCACTTTCACGCCGAGGAAGATGCTGTTGGCGGTGTAGTCGCGGCCCGGCAGATTGCTGGTCAGCTTTTCGGTCCTTACCCTTGTGGTGAGGCCGGCGTAGCGGTTCAGCCACCAGGTCAGGCCGGCCTCGGCGCTCAAGACCTTGTCATGGCCGTCGATGCCGACATAGTCGCGCCAGTCGAGGCCCAGAGCCGCATTGGCGGTAAGATTGGCGCGAATCTGGCGCTCGCCCGTCAGGCGGCCGGAATAGAGGATGTCGCCGCTTTCGCCTGCCGTGGTCGTGGGCTCGACGGTGGTCCGGCCGGTCAGGCCGATCGTGGTGCCGCGCTCGGGTGACCATTTGAGATCGGCGTTGACGGTGGCACCCGAAATCTCGTCCAGGTTTTTGTCGTCGATCGCTTCCCTGAGCCAGCCAGCCGAGAATTCACCCGACAGCTTCTCACCCATATCGAGCTCAACGCCGGCGCGGGCGCCGAGCCGCGTCGACGAGCGCTCGAAGCCCTCATTGTCGATGCGCTGATCGTAGGCCCGGCGGCCGACCTCGATTTCGGTGAAGGGGGTGATGGCCGGAGAAATCTCGTAGCCGGTGCGCAAGGTGGCCGTGTAGAGCGTCGAGTCTTGATCTTTCTGCGACAGCGAGGTGCCGTTGGAAAGCTTGGCGTCGCCGTAGAAGTCATGCGAGACCGCGCCGGTCAACGTGTACTGCATCTTGCCGGCGTCCTTTTCGACGGCCAGGCTACCGTCGATGGTCTGCCGTAGCGGCTGCTTGCTGACACCTGCGATGGCATCCGGCGATGACGCCGATTCCGGCACGGCTTCGTAGCCGAGCTTGGCGATGGCGCGCAGTTCATTGTCGAGGTCAACATTGAGCTGGCCTTCGATGCGGCCTTGCTCGTTGTGAACGGGGTAACCCGACACGGTCTCACGAAACAGACCATAGCCGTCGATCGTGGCGGAGTTCTCACGCCAGTCGGAGGCGGCGGAAAAACGTAGCGCCGTCTCGGACAGCAGTGCCGATTTGCCTGCATTGCTCGAATCGCCATTCGATGTGGCCGTCAGGCCCTGTTCGATCGTCGGCCGGATGACGAACGAGCCCCATTTGACGCCGGTGGCGGCAAACGGATCATCCTCCGGCTTCTTCTTCTGGCCTTCGATGGCGTCCGTGCGCTCGGCTCCCGGGTCGAGTTTCTGCTTGTCGGCGCTGTCGATGGTAAGGGCGCGGCGGTTGGCCGTCTCCTCATCGGTGTCTGCACTATCGGCGGCGTCCGTCGTGGAGGCGGTCGTGGAAGCGGTGATGTCGGTGGTGTCGGCGGTCGACTTCTTCTTCTTTTTCGACTTGTCCGCAGCCTTGTCCTCGGCCTGGTCAGCCGCCTTCTGCCCGGCGGTCGATGAGCGGCGGCGAGGCTTGGGCGGCGCCGCGATGTCGGCGGACGTGTCGTCAGTGGCTGCCGGCGGGTCGAAGAGGCTGCCGGTCTCGGCTGCGTCGCCGGTGTCCGTATCATCCGGCACGGCACCGGCGCTGGCCGGCAGATAGGTGCGGGTCGGCGCGTTGTCCTGCGCGGCGTTGGTCGGCTGCTGACCTTGTGCTGCCAGCGCCAGTTGTCTCGCTTTGCGCTGCTGGTCGGACAGGATCGCCGATTCGGAGACCTCGCCGCGCAGTTCCGTTTCCTGGGCATGGAGCGTCGTTGGGCGCAGCAGGGCAAACATGCTGGTCGCCAGCAGCAAGGCGCAGACCGCCTTGCCCTTTCGTCCTGTCGAATTTTCTGGCTGGACCCCGGACATCGCCACCACTGCTTGCGCGGCGCATGCGCGCCATACTTACCGAACCGTAAATGCGGATGGTTAACGGAGGGTTGAGGCGGCGGCCATCAGCTGCCTGAAGCGGTGATTTCCAAGGGATTCATATGGCGCGCGTCAAGCTTCTTGTCTTCACGCCTGTCGGTGTCTCAAACCACCGCACACGTCCGGGCGGCAGGCCTGGGGCCATTTCCAATGGACAGCGCGCCGGCAAAGCGCTAATCGCATCAGCCATGCATGCGGGATCCCTGGATAAGAAGCCTTTGGACAGGCAGGCCTCGATCGCTTCGGCGCTGAGGACGGTGGCAACCGAACAGGCGGGGGTTGCAGCCCTTGCCGAGGCCCTCGAGAACGGACTGGCTGGGCCTTTCGCCCAGGCCGTCGACACGATCTCCAAGATTGAAGGTCGGCTCATCGTCACCGGTGTCGGCAAAAGCGGCCATATCGGATCGAAGATCGCGGCGACGCTTGCCTCGACCGGAACGCCGGCTTTCTTTGTCCATCCCGCCGAAGCCAATCACGGCGACCTCGGCATGATCGCCAGGGACGACGCCATCATCGCCATGTCATGGTCGGGCGAGAGCAAGGAGCTGATGGGCATCGTCGCCTATTCCAAGCGTTTTTCCATCCCGCTGATCGCGATAACCGCCGGAGAGACATCGGCGCTGGCGCGCGCCGCGGACGTCGTTCTGCTTTTGCCGCGCGCGCCGGAGGCCTGCCCGCACGGCCTGGCGCCGACGACATCGACGCTGCTTCAACTCGTCATGGGCGACGCACTGGCGATTGCGCTGCTCGAAGCCCGCGGTTTCACGCCGGACCATTTCCGCACGTTTCACCCGGGCGGCCAGCTCGGCGCCAATTTGACCATGGTCTCCGAGATCATGCGGATCGGCGATCAGATCCCGCTAGCCGTGCTCGGTACCAAGATGCCGGAAGCGGTCATGACGCTGTCGCAAAAGAAAGCCGGCTGCGTCCTCATCGTCGATCCGGACGGGAAACTGGCCGGGATCATCACTGACGGCGATGTGGCGCGCAACCTGCACCGCAACTTGGCCAACGTGATCGTTGATGAGGTCATGACCCGCACGCCCAAGACGATCGATCCGCAGATGCTTGCAGGCACGGCGATCGCGCTTCTCAATGAATACAATATCGGCGCGCTGGTGGTGACCAAAAACAACATGCCGCTAGGCGTGGTTCACTTCCACGACCTGCTGCGCATCGGCGCCGCCTGAACGCTCAGACCGCCTCCACCGTCAGCTCCAGATCCGTGTCGGCCGCGCCCGTCACGCGTACTTGCGTGCCGGCCGGCAGGTCCGGGCCGGAAACGCGCCACAGCGTGTCGCCCAGCTTGATGCGGCCGCGTCCATCGCGGATCGGTTCGGCGAGTGTCGCCATCTTGCCGACCATTTGCGCGCCGCGCCGGTTGAGCAGCGGCTGGTCGGTCGGGTCGTTGCGGCTGCCAACCAGTTTCTTGCCCACATAAGCCGACACCAGCGACAGCGCCAGGAAGGCGAGGACCTGGACCTGCCAGGTCCAGAAACCGGCATCCCAGATCAGCAGCGACACCGCGCCGATGATGAGCGCAGCGATGCCGATCCACAGCATGAAGATACCCGGCGCGATGATTTCCATCACCAGCAGGACAAAGCCGAGAACCATCCAGTTCCACGGGCCGAGTTCGGAAACGATACGGTCGATCATTGGTTTCGACCTCAATTATCGGTCGGGCGCACGACTGGCGGGCGGCCGGCTTGCCGTGCAGCTCCGGCCGTGCCTTCGCTGCGGAAGACTTCCTTGGCGATCTCGCCGATGCCGCCGAGCGAACCAATCAGCGAAGACGCCTCGAAGGGCATCAGCACGATCTTGCTGTTGGTGGCGGTGCCGATCTTGCCCAACGCCTCGGTGTATTTCTGGGCGACGAAGTAGTTCAACGCCTGAACGTCGCCTTTGGAGATCGCTTCGGACACCACCTGGGTGGCGCGGGCTTCCGCTTCGGCCGAACGCTCACGTGCCTCGGCATCGCGGAAGGCGGCTTCCTTGCGGCCTTCGGCCTCGAGGATCTGCGACTGCTTGAGGCCTTCGGCGGCGAGGATCTGCGCGCGCTTGTTGCGTTCCGCGGTCATCTGCCGGCCCATCGATTCGATAAGGTTGGCCGGCGGGTTGATGTCCTTGATCTCGACGCGGGTGATCTTGATGCCCCACGGGTGCGCTGCTTCATCGACGACGCGCAGCAGGCGCTCGTTGATGGCGTCGCGGTTCGACAACAACTCGTCGAGATCCATCGAACCCATGACAGTACGGATGTTGGTCATGGTCAGGTTGAGGATGGCGTTCTGCAGGCCGGAAACCTGGTAGGCGGCCTGCGCCGCATTGAGGATCTGAAAAAAGGCGATGCCGTCGACACCGACGATGGCGTTGTCGCGGGTGATGATTTCCTGGCTCGGAACGTCGAGCACCTGCTCCATCATGTTCATCTTGGCGCCGATGCGGTCGACGAACGGGAAAATGAAATTGAGGCCTGGGCTCAGTGTCTTGGTGTAACGGCCAAAGCGCTCCACCGTATAATTGTAGCCTTGCGGGATTGTCCTGATGCCTTTGATCAGCAGCACCAATACCAGAAGTGCAAGTGCACCAACCGCAATATCGAAACCACTGAAATCCATTTGGCTCTCCCCCAGACGAAGGCCGCACAAGCCATTCTCGCGCTGCCGACTTCACCAAAGACTTAAGTGTATTTCAGATGCGTTACAATCAGGTGATGATGGATTGTTTTCGGGTTGCGATCAGCGGTTGAAGGCAAACAATCTTGCATCCGCGTCGTCCAGCCCATTGATCGAAGCCGAGACAATCTCGGAAGCGATTTGTGAGAAGGTGATGCCGTTGCCGCCGTAGCCCATCACCGCATGAATGCGAGGGTGGCGGGGTATGGCGCCGATATAGGGCAGGCCGGTGGTAGTGGTGCCGAAAGAGCCGGTCCAGGCGAATTCGGGCCCGGTGTCGAGATGCGGAAATAGCAGGCCAAGTTTTTCTGCGATGCGAAGGCTCTTGGCGGCGATGAGTTCGTCGCGCCGTGTCTCGTCGACAAAATCTTCATCTTCGCCACCGCAGACGACCCTGCCATCGGCGGTCGCCCTGACATAGAGGTAGGGGTCCGACGCTTCCCAGATGAATGCCGCCTGTGGCCAGATCCTTCGCGATTGCGGGCGTGTCGCGATCGCCCAGGTCGAGACGATCCGGTGGGCCGCGGCCGGTACGATATCGACCAGTTCGTAGCCAGTGGCCAGAATAACATGTCGCGCGGTTATGGTTGGACCATCCCTTGTCGCGACGACCACTTCGTCGGCACCGTCCGCGATTGTTGTTGCTTCGACGGGGGCGTGGAAGCGTGCCTTGCGCTCCAGGGCTTTGAGCAGCAGCGCGGCCGTCAGCTTGCGCGGGTCGAGCGCGACGTTGCCATGGCTGAGGATGGCGCCTTCGCGGTCGATGCCGAATTTCTCGGCTAGCGGCGCCGGCGTGAGATAGGTAGCGGCGATACCGGCTTGCCGCCGCGCCTCGGCCTCGTCGCGCAGTTCCGATGGGCCAAGCATCGTACCCGCCAGATAGAGTGACGGCGTGCGGCTCAGGCCACAATTGATGCCGAGTTCGGCGATGCGTGCGGCAAGGTTGGAAACGGCGAGCCTTGAGCGTCGCCAGGCCTGCTGTGCTGAAGCTCTGCCGATCATCTTCGAGAGCGTGGAGAGAGGCTGGTCTATTTCGAACGCCACCAGTGCGGTGGTTGCGGCCGTCGAACCTTTCAGCGGGCCGCGCCGGTCGATGCAGATCACCTGATGGCCATCCGCCGTCAGCGCCTCGGCCATCATGGCACCGCTGATGCCCATGCCGACGACCAGCACATCGGTCTTGACGTCCTGGGTCAGACTGTCCGTCGGCACCGCGGGTGCCCGATAGGCGGACCAGACCGGCCGGCCAGTTCTGAGGTCGAGTTTGCGGGGCATCGCATTCTCCGGAGGGCGCGCCTTAACGCCCCGGAGCTTGTGTTGTTCCGGTGTTAGAGCGGCGAGCCGCTCTAACACTCTGGTTTGACGAAATTCCCAAGGGAAAGCGCTATGCGCTTTTCCCGGGAAAACCGTTTCACATTTTTCCTGGAATTTCTCCTAGATCCAGCCGGATAGTTCGCGCCGCACCATCGCCTCGATCACCGCCATGCCCTCGGTGCTGTCGTTGAGGCAAGGGATATGGGCGAAATTCTTGCCACCGGCATGGTGGAAGGTTTCGGCCGCCTCGCGGCCGATCTCGTCGAGGGTCTCGATGCAGTCGACGGAAAAGCCGGGGTTGACGATGGCGATGGACTTGACGCCATCCTGTGCCAGCTTTTCCACGGTCTTGTCGGTGTAGGGCTGCAGCCACTCCTGCGCCCCGAAGCGCGACTGGAAGGTGATGATCAGTTTCTTGTCATCCCAGCCGAGTTTCTCGCGCAGCAGCCGCGTCGTCTCGAGGCAATGCGCCTGATAGGGATCGCCCTTGTCGGAATAGGGCTTCGGAATGCCGTGATAGGAGGTGATGACCACCTCGGGCTCGAAATCCAGCCTCGCCAGATGCTGTTCGACCGAACGCGCCAGCGCCTCGATATAGACTGGCTCGTCATAGTAGGGCGGCACGCTGCGGATGGCCGGTGCGCGGCGCATCTTCATCAGCGCGCGAAACAGCTGGTCGTTGGCGGTTGCAGTCGTCGTCGCCGAATATTGCGGATAGAGCGGAAAGAACAGGATGCGGTCACAGCCCTGGTCGACAAGGCCTTTGGCTACGCTTTCGGTGGAAGGATTGCCGTAGCGCATCGCCCAGTCGACGACGATTTCGGGCTGGTCGCGCAGTGCTTCGGCAAGCTTCTCGCCCTGGGCGCGGGTGTAGGTGCGCAGCGGCGACTCGTTCTTCTCCCGGTTCCAGATCCGGGCGTAGTTGGCGCCCGACTTTTTCGGCCGCGTGGTGAGCACAAGACCATAGAGGATCGGATACCAGATCGCCCGGTTGAGTTCGATGACACGTGGATCGGACAGGAATTCACGGAGATAGCGCCACATCGGCTTGAAATCGGCGCCATCGGGCGTGCCCAGGTTGACCAGCATGACGCCGATCTTGCCAGCCTTGACCGGCTGATATCCGGCGGCCAACGCGCCGAGCGCCTTTGCGGCCTTGGGATCGGCAGAGGTGGAAAGCGTCATAAAGGTTCTCCAGGAGACGCGAACCTAACCATCTTGCGCGCGCATTCAATGCAGCGTCTGGCCGCACCTTAACCCGAAAACAGGACGCCCGTCCGGTTTCCCGGACGGGGGTGTCTTTCAGAAATACAAGCGATGTTATTTTGGCGGTATGGTCAGCGTCGCGCCGACCGGAAGCCGGCGTGGCTCATAACCCTTGTTGGCTTCTGAAATGACTTTCCACTTGGTGCCGTCGCCATAGGCCTTCACCGCCAGATCCCAATAGGTATCTCCGGCAACGATGACATGGCTGGCTTCGGCCGGCGCGGCAGCCTTTGCCGGCTCGGCCGGTGCGGCAGGGGGCGCCGGCGCTGTCTCTGTCGATATGGCCGGCGGCGTGTTGGCGATGTCGCCCGAATTGGCCGGCAATTCAGGCATTGCAGGCGCTGCTTCGGCTGGCTTGGCAGGTTCGGCCGCGGGCGCTGCGGCGACGGTCGCCGCGATCTCGGTGATGCGGCCGTCGAGCTTCGGCGTATAGGGCCGGTGCGCGCCGAGATAGTCGGCAACCACCTGTTCGAGGCCCGGACCGTAGTCATAGGCGTTCTTGGCCTTGTCGGCGAAGACCTTGTAGCCGTCGCCGCCCTGGCGGACATAATTGTTGGTGGCGACCAGATAGTCCTTGTCCGGCTTGATCGGCGTCCAGGCGCCGCCTTCCATGACTTCCACCGACTTGACGCGGCCGGCATTGGGCGCGACGGATTTGTCGAAGGAATATTTCAGGCCAGCGACCTGCGGGAAACGTCCGGCGCCGTCCTCGACCTGGCTGAGGCCGCTTTCGAGACCAGCCACCAGGTCCTTGCCGGAAATCTGGAAGGTTGCCAGCGTGTTCTGGAACGGCAGCACGGTCAGCACCTCGCCCATGGTGACGGTGCCCTTGTCGATCGAGGCGCGCAGGCCGCCGCCATTGGAGATGACGATCTCGACGCCCTGTCCCTTGACACGGTCGAGGACGGCGTCGGAGACAAGGTTGCCCATGGCGCATTCGCGGGTGCGGCAGCTCTCGCGGCTGCCGTCGATCACGTCGGTGGTTTCGGCCACTTCCTTGTTCTTCAACGCCTCGATCGGCGCGCCAAGCTCCTTGATGCGGGCGAGCACTGCCGGATCGGGGGTGATCGACTTGTCGAGGTAGATCGGGTCGCCGCTTGCCGATTTGATGACGCCATTGTCGTCGAACACCACCTTGAACTCGCCGAGATATTTCGAATAGGACGCCGCCTGCACGACCGGCACTTTGTAGCCGTCCGGGTTGTCGACCATCGTCGGGTAGGGGCCTTCCGCCTTCGGGTCGGTGTTCGACAGCAGCGAATGGCTGTGGCCGCCGACGACGATGTCGATGCCCGGGATCTTGGCGATGACATCGCGTTCGCGCTTGTAGCCGATATGGGTCACGGCGATGATCTTGTTGACGCCCTCGCCCTTGAGCTTCTCGACTTCGGCGGTGATCGATTTGACGTCGTCCTCTATGGCGACGTTGGGGCCGGGGGAGGCGAGATCGGGCGTGTCGTTGGTGATCGCGCCGATGATGCCGATCTTCTGGCCGCCGACCTCGACGACAACAGACGGCTTGACGCGGTCGCCGAGCTTGGATTGCGCGTTGGCCTTCACATTGGCACCAAGCACCGGGAACTTGATCATGTCGAGGAACGGCGCCAGGGCCGCTTCGCCGTCGTCGAATTCATGGTTGCCGAGTTCCATGGCATCGAACTTCATCTCGTTGAGGAATTCGCCTTCGACCTTGCCCTTGTAGGTCGTGTAGAACAGCGAGCCCTGGAAATTGTCGCCGGCGCTGAGCAGCAGCACATTCTGGCCTTCCAGCTTCTTGCGCTCCTGGGCGATCGCGGTGATCAGCCGGCCTGCGCCACCGATGCATTCGCCCTTGGTCTCCTCGTCGGCCGAGCAGGTCGACTCGTATTTGTTGTTGCCTTCGATACGGCTGTGCCAGTCGTTGATGTGCAGGATGTTCAACGTGTAGTCGGCAAAGGATGCGCCGGCCGACAGGCCGAGGGCCGAGGCGGACAGGGCTGCAATGGCGGCGATCTTCTTCATCTTCGTCTCCCAGAAAGCTGATCGGAGGCCTTTAGCGCTCTTGCTTGACTGGAACATAACAGCCGGCGCTTTGGCCATGTTCCCATCGCGTTCCGGATGACGCAAGCGGAATCCGGGAAACCTTTGCCGGCATAAAAAGGACGGCGGCCAACCGGCCGCCGTCCTTGGAGAACGAATGCTCGTGGGTTCAGACGCGCCGTGTCAGCACGAAATTCTGGCCGCTGGAGCTGGTGCAGTTGAGCTGGCTTGTCGACACCATCAGGCAGTTGAAGCTGACCGCGGTCTGACGGATCAGCGAGGTGCCGTTGATTTGCACCGATGTGGCGCCGGTCATCGTGTAGCTGCCGTCGGCAAGCTTCTGGCCGGTGTCGGTGGCCACGGTCGTGAAGGTACCGCCGGCGAAGGTCGACAGGCCGGTGCCCTTTGCGTCGATCCAGGAGCCCTCGACGCCTTTCGGCGCTGCTGCCATCGGCGGTTCACCCGGGCCGCTGGTCGCACAAGCAGCAAGCATCGTCGCAATGGCACCCGCCACGCTCATCGAAAGAATTTTGCGCGCAATGGTCATATGAAAATCCTCTCCTCTCGCATCGGCCCAAAAATCGGAATCGATTTTCGAAAAGCACAAGGCGTGCATCCAAGTTTCCAGAGCGACGTGCGTCCAAATGGATGCGTGTCGCTCTGGGTCCGCATCCCTTCAATCGCCCGATTTCCGGGCGATTGCAAGGCAGTGAGGCATGTGGGCGGTGCTGCTATCGCACGAGGATGTTGCGGAATTGCCACGGGTCGTTCCGGTCGAGGTCTTCCGGAAACAGGCCGGGGCGATTATCGAGCGGTGTCCAGTCTGTATAGTAGCCGTTGACCGGTCCGAGATACTGGGACTGCACTTCCAGGCACCGCTTGTAATCCATCTCGTCGGCCTCGACGATACCGGCCTCGGGATTCTCCAGCGCCCAGACCATGCCCGAGAGCACCGCCGAGGTGACCTGCATGCCGGTTGCGTTCTGATAGGGCGCCAGCTTGCGCGCTTCGGCGAGCGACAGCTGCGAGCCGTACCAATAGGCGTTCTTGTCATGGCCGTAGAGCAGCACGCCGAGTTCATCGACGCCGTCGACCAGTTCGTTCTCGTCGAGCACGTGGTGCACCGGCTGAGGCTTGCCGGCGGCGCCGAACATCTCGTCCAGCGACAGCATCGCGTCGTTGCAGGGATGGTAGGCATAGTGGCAGGTCGGGCGGTAGTGCACCTTGCCCTTCTTGGAGCGCACGGTGAAGAAATCGGCGATCGAGATCGCCTCGTTGTGCGTCACCAGCAGGCCGTATTGCGCGCCGGGCGTCGGGCACCATGAGCGAACGCGCGTGTTGGCGCCGGGCTGCTCCAGATAGATGGCGGCCTTGGAGCCGTGCTTGTGCTTCTTGCCGTTCTTCGGCATCCATGTCTCATGCGTGCCCCAGCCGAGTTCGGCGGGCTGCAGGCCTTCGGAGATGAAGCCCTCGACCGACCAGGTGTTCCAGAACACGTCCATCGGCTTCGGCTTCTTGGCGCGCTGGGTGTCGCGTTCGGCGATGTGGATACCCTTGACGCCGGCCTTCTTCATCAGCTTGGCCCAGCCCTCGCGGTCGTCCTGCGCCGGCTCTGAAAACTCGAGGCCAAGATCGGTGGCGAGGTTGACCAGCGCCTGCTTGACGAACCACGAGACCATGCCGGGATTGGCGCCGCAGGTGGAGACCGCCGTCGCGCCGCCGGGCTTGTCGTGCTTTTCCTTGAGCAGCGACTCGCGCAGCGCATAGTTGGAGCGGCTGGCGTTGTCGGCCTTGGCATCGAAATAGAAGCCGAGCCATGGCTCGACGACGGTATCGATGTAGAGCACGCCGAGCTTGCGGCAGAGCCTCATCAGGTCGACCGAGCCGGTATCGACCGACAGATTGATGCAAAAGCCCTGGCCACCGCCATTGGTCAGAAGCGGGGTCAAGAGCTTCTTGTAATTCTTATCAGTCACCGCTTCCTGGACGAAGGCGATGCCGCGCTCGTCGAGCAGCTTGCGGTCGGTGTCGCGCGGGTCGATGACCGTCATACGCGACTCGTCGAACTTGAAATGGCGCTCGATCAGCGGCAGCGTTCCCCGACCGATCGAACCGAAGCCGATCATCACGACAGGGCCGGTGATTTCACCGTAAACGGGCCAGTTTTCAGTCGCCATTTTTTCGAGCACTCCTTCAAAACCCAAGAAACTGGGAAAACACACGCAAAACCGGGCATTTTGCCCGGCGGCCATGCGCTACATCACAGATCATTGTCACAAACCAGCGAAAAGCGCCAACCAGAGGCTAGGCGTCATTGGCCATGTGGTTAAGGACGGCGATTAGCTGGTCGCGGTCCGATGTCAGGCCCTTGTAGTCGAGCTGGGCGAGATCGAGCGCTTCGAGCTGAGCGGCGAAAGACACAGCCAGCGCTGCCCGATCCGGGTGCCGGGCGAGTACGGCGAGAGGGTCAAGATGGATGCGGATGGTGAACAGGATATCGCGTGAAACAGGCAGTTTGCGCAGGGTTTGCCGCTCGACGCGGATGAAGGCATGGGCGTCGATGTCGCCATCGGGAAAGCGCGACGGCCGGTTTGTGGCGCGGTCGATGCGTTGCAGGTTGGAGAGCGGATGGTAGAGCGCGTCGCCGGACTGGATCGACCAGTTGTAGCGCTCGACGGCTTGCCCCTGGAGGCCGTCGAACATCCGGTTGATCAGGTCGGCCGGACGCGTGCCGGGGCCGAAACCCGGCACCGGCGCATGAATGTCATGCAGCGGCTTGCCGAACTTTTCCAGCAGCGACCAGGACGAGGGAAAGCACAGCGAGCCGGCGACCAGCCGCCAGCCGCTGTCGCTGTCGCTGCGGCGCATCAGGATCAGGTCTTCCTGGATGAGCTGTGAGGCCTTGGCCAGCGGCGCATCGGCGAGGGAAGCAGGCAGACGGCTCGCCGCGCCCACCACCTCGATGCCCGATCCGGTGCGCCGATAGGTTTCGGGGAACCTCTCCATGAGATGCGCACCGAGCAGGTCGAGCACTTCCTGCTGGGCGTCCCGCGTGCCGTCCTCCTCGACGAAAACCCGCTCGGGGATTTCGGCATAGAGCCGGTGCTTCTCGGCGAGATACGGCAGCAGGTGATCGTCGATCTCGATCCAGTTTGCCGGGTCGAGCGGCTTCAGTCCGATGGTGAAGAGTTTCGACGAGCCGTCATAGGGCGTGTGGGTGGGCAGATCGGCCAAGCTCATGCTTCCTTGAAATCGTCGAGCCCGGCGGTGGTCATCTTCGCCAGAAATTCGGTGACGTCATAGTCGGCCGCGCCCGCCTTGGCGAAAGGGTCGGCGGCCAGCCTGGCGTCGAGCACGTCGCGCGGGCATTGCGCTATGATGACGCCACCGGTTCTCGGCTTCTTCGGCCCGGAGACGACGAAGATGCCGTCCGCATAGCAGGCCTTCAGCCACTCGATATGCGCCGCCTGAAGCTGGTCGATCTCGGTCAGCGGCACTTTGTAGTTCAGGGAAACGACGAACATTGTATTGGGCTTCTCTCAGGCAAGTTTGGCCGGGATCAGTCCGCGCAGCGAATTGCCGACGAACAGTGCCCTGGCGGATTTCAAATCGTCCAAGCTGTAGATCGCTTCGCGGGCGCGGCCTTGATTTAGAAGCTCGGCGCGCAATACGCCAGGCAGCAGGCCGCAATCGAGCCGGGGCGTTGCCAGCACGCCGTCGCCGAAATCGGCGAAGACATTGGTGATAGTACCTTCGCAGATCTCGCCGCGCTCATTGGCCAAGATCACCTCATCGGCCTGGGTGATGAGATATTCGGCACGGGCATGCGTGTAGAGCTGCCGCCGGCTGGTCTTGTGACGCAGCAGCATGTCGTGCGAATCCAACCGCGTTCTGGCCAGCCGCAGCGTCCAGACCTTGCCTGCGGCGAGCGGCTCATAGGGTTGTGCCGAGGCGGTCGCCTCGCCGTCGCGGGAAAGAGCGAAGCGCATCCGCAGCGCGGTACTGGATACGTTGACCGCATCGTGCAGCACCTCGCCGATCGCCTGCGGATCACAGCGGAAGCCGAGTTCCGCCGCCGAGCCATAGAGGCGCGCGAGATGGCGGTCGAAGCGCAGGAAGCCCGAGCCGAGTTCCCAGCGCATGGTCTCGATCAGCTGGAAATCGGCGGTGTTCCCGTCGCGAAGCGCGCCTTCAGCAGACACTCCTGATACTCCTCCTCAGCCGTCGAATCGAAGACGACGCCGCCACCGACATTGTAGACGGCCTCGCCGCCGGAAAAGAGCGAGATGGTGCGGATCGCCACGGAAAAGCGCATCCTGCCGCCGGGCGCGATCCAGCCGATGGCGCCGCAATAGGCGTCGCGGGGCCTGCCTTCCAGATCGTGCAGGATTTCCATGGCGCGGATTTTCGGCGCGCCGGTGATCGAGCCGCAAGGAAACAGTGCCGCGAAGATCTGGCGGATCGAGAGCCCCGGCAGCAGTTTTGCCCTGACGTCGCTCACCATCTGGTGGACCGTCGGATAGGTCTCGATGCGGAACAGCGCCGGCACGTCCAGCGTGCCGACCTCGCTGATCAGCGAGATATCGTTGCGCAGGAGATCGACGATCATCCGATTTTCGGCCTGGTTCTTCTCGTCGTTGCGCAGGAAGATCTTCTGCCGTTCGTCCTCGGCCTTCGTCGCGCCGCGCGGTGCGGTACCTTTCATCGGATGCGTCTCGATCATGCCCTTGCTGTCGATCTCGAAGAACAGCTCGGGCGAGCGCGACAGCACGATGGGTTCACCGAGAGCGATCAGCGCGCCATACTTCACCGGCTGGCGTTCGGTCAGCGCATCGAAGGCGGCCAGCGGCTCGCCCGACCATTGCGCATGAATTGGAAAGGTCAAATTGCCCTGGTAGCAATCGCCCCGCCTGATGTGCTGATGCAGCCGCGAGAACCGCTTCTCGTAGTCCTCGCGCGACCAAGTCGCACGGGCATCGAAGATCGGGCCATTGGTCGCCGCGGTATTGCGCGGCGGCACCGCCTCTTCGACAGGCGCATCGAAGACCCCGAGGCACACGAGTGGAGCGCGGCGTCCGTCCGGCAGTAAGGGAACGAGCTTGGGTTCGAGCAGATAGCCCGCCTCATAGGAGAAATAGCCGGCAAGCCATTTGCCTGCATCGTGCGCGGCTTGCGCGGCTTCCAATGCCGGCCCGAAATCCTTCCCCTCATGTGCCACGATGACATCGGCCGGCCGGTCGAAAACGAGCTGGCGCGCGCCTTCGTCATTGCGGAAAATTGCGGCGGGCAGGGACATGGGACTCGGATGCTGCGGTCAATGAAGCCATCATCCGCTCTATATGGGGGGCCGCTCGCGCGCAATCGAGGGAACGGCACGCTGCCCTTCAAAGCCGACCTTTGGGTCGGCTTTGGCCAACCTGATGCATGTTGCCCAAAAGTGACCTCGGTTTTGGGAGAACGACATGCATAAAAACAAAGACCTAAAGCGCGTCGCATGAATCCGTTTCAGCGCGACGCGCTTTAGGGCCAAAAGCAGACGGCGGCGCCATATTGGCGCCGCCGTTCGCAATCTTCAGCTGTTGTCTGGATCAGGTGTTGCTGGGGGTTCCGGCTGTTGGAAACTGCTTGGCGAATTCCTTCTCGTTGCCGGCGGCGAGCAGTTTGGCCTGCTCGATCCAGCGCTCGCGCGCGATGCGGCCGTCGAAATTCATGACGTCTTCGATCCGCTTGATATCGGCGGCTGTCCAGCCGGCGATCTGGGCGAAGCTGGTGATGCCTTGCGCCTTGAGCAGCTTCTCGTTGACCGGGCCAATGCCGATCAGCCGGCGCAGATTGTCGGGTTTTGTCGCGCCTGCCGGTGCAGCTTTTTTGGCAGGGGCCGCCTTTGGTGCGGCCGAACTCTTGGCTGCCGCGGTCGCGGTCGCGGATTTGCTCGCCGCGGGTTTGGCCGTTGCGGATTTCGACGCTGCCGGCCTTGCCGCCGATTTCGCAGGTGCCGCCTTTGCCGGGGCAGCCTTCGCGGCGGCCGGCTTGGCCGGTGCCGGCTTTACAGGTGCGGATTTGGCTGTCGCGGGTGTCGACATCAGGGCCGAGGGAGCCGCCTTTGTCGCGGCGCCGGCAGCGGGCGTTGCCTGCGCGTCACGCAGCCGGCGCTCGAGGTCGGCGCGGGTTTTGCCGCAGGCATCGAGTTCGCCGGTCAGGCGGTCGCTGTCTGCGCGCAGCCTGTCGCGCTCGCTGCGGGTGCGATCGACGTCGCCACGCAAGCTGTCGAGCTCACCGCGCAGACGCCCCCAGAGGAACCAGCCCACCAACACGCCTACCAGGAACGCCAGGACCACGTAGAAAAAAGTGCCCATTGTCTCTCTCCAGTCAGATTCGTCTGCCGTGGGGTCATGACCTTCGGCGAAGGACTACTCGATGGTGATTCCGCGGTTCGCAGAACAGCCGGCTTCCGTTCGAGCTGTCGGCGATCGGCTTAGCTTGCCCATGCCCAACGGCCGTTGTCGCGTTCGCCTGAGCGCCACGGCCGGCTGAGATTTTTCCTCGCCGATCCGCATGCGCTCCGGCTGAGCTTGGAGCGAAGGCTATCATAGAGCTTGTGGAAAGCTATCGGAAAACTTCGGTGGAGAGTACTTCAAGAACAGATATTTAGGGCGACGATAGAGCTATCCCAATATGCATTCCGGCTAAACTGTTGGGGGGGCGCGTTTCAAGCGTCGAGTGCTTCCAACTCGTCGATCAGGCCACTGATCACGCCAAGCCCGATCTGCCAGAAGGCGGGATCGGTGGCGTCGAGGCCGAAGGGCGCCAGAAGCTCGGAATGATGCTTAGTGCCGCCGGCGCGCAGCATCTCGAAATACTTGTCCTGAAAGCCGCGCTCGGCATTCTGGTAGACCGCGTAGAGCGAGTTCACCAGGCAGTCGCCGAAGGCATAGGCGTAGACATAGAAGGGCGAATGGATGAAGTGCGGAATGTAGGTCCAGAACACCTCATAGCCTTCGCGCAACTTGATCGCGGGACCCAGGCTTTCGGCCTGTACTTCGAGCCAGAACTGGCCGAGCCTGTCGGAGGTCAGTTCGCCATTCTTGCGCTCGGCATGCACCTTGCGCTCGAATTCATAGAAGGCGATCTGGCGCACCACCGTGTTGATCATGTCCTCGACCTTCTGGGCGAGCATGGCCTTGCGCTCGCGCCTGTCGGTGGTCTGGTCGAGCAGCGAGCGGAAGGTCAGCATCTCGCCGAAGACCGACGCCGTCTCGGCCAGTGTCAGCGGTGTCGAGGCCATCAGTGCACCCTGGCCGCTGGCCAGCACCTGATGCACGCCGTGGCCTAGCTCATGCGCCAAGGTCATCACATCGCGCGGCTTGCCCATGTAGTTGAGCAGCACATAGGGATGCGCCGACGGCACGGTCGGATGGGCGAAGGCGCCGGGCGACTTGCCCGGACGCACCGGCGCGTCGATCCAGTTGCGGTCGAAGAAGGTTCGCGCGATCTCGGCCATGTCGGGCGAAAAACGCTGATAGGCCGACAGCACTGTATTCCTGGCCTCGTCCCAGCCGATGATCGCCTGCGGCGTGTCCGGCAACGGCGCATTGCGGTCCCAGTGGTTCATCACGTCCATGCCCAGCCAGCGTGCCTTCATCGCATAGTAGCGGTGCGACAGGCGCGGATAGGCGTCGCGAACGGCGGAGGCCAGCGCGTCCACCACGCTGCGCTCGACGCGGTTGGCGAGATGGCGTGAATCGGCGATGTCCTTGAAGCCGCGCCAGCGGTCGGAAATCTCCTTGTCCTTGGTCAGCGTGTTGGTGATCAGCGTGAATGTGCGCAAATTTTTGCGGAAGGTCGCGGCCAGCGCCTCGGACGCCCGGCGGCGCACCTGGCCATCGGCGTCCTGCAGGCGGTTCAGCGCCGGCTCCAGCGTCAATTCCTCGCCGTCGATGTCGAAGCGAAGGTCGGTCATCGTTTCATCGAACAGGCGGTTCCAGGCGCCGCGCCCGGTGATCGACTTTTCGTGGAAGAGCTGCTCGACACGATCCTCGAGCTGGTAGGGCTTGTCCTTGCGCAGATCGAGCACCCATGGCCTGTAATGGCCGAACGCGGGATCGCCGGCGAGCGCGCCTTCAATCGACGCATCGTCGATCAGGTTGAGTTCGAGCGCGAAGAAGAGAAGGTGCGCGCTGGCGTCGGTCATCTTCTCCTGGATGTCGCCATAGAGCTTGGCGCGCTGCGGGTCGGCGGTGTTCCCGGCATAGACCAGTCCCGCATAGGAGACGATACGGCCAATCAGTTCCTCCAGCGCCTCGTAGGCGACAAGGGCCTCGCCCAGTCTGCCGGCGCTGCCGCGTTCGGCCTCTGCGGCCAGCGTACCCTTCCAGCGGCTCTCGAAGCGGGTCGCATCAGTGGCGGCCTTGGCGATGTCGCGCTTCAGTTCGGGCGCGTCCATGCCGGCATAGAGGTCGGCAAGGTTCCATTCCGGCAGGTCGCCAAGCTCGGTCGCGCCCTGACCGGAGGCCGGCGCCGCAAGCCGCCGAGCAGAAACCATATGCCCAGAATCCATGCGCCCAGAATTCATGTGCATTGCCGACACCTTCCGTGGCCGAAGTTCAAGGGGAAATGAGAAGCCGGTCAAATCCTAAGGAATTCATTCACCGGGTTTTTTGAAACCTTATTTAGAACCCTGTGCCAAGATGGTCCACAGGGCAGAATTCCTCGGGCGGGCAGTCGTACCAGTCATGACAGGTTCCATACTCATAGTCGATGACGATCCCGTGCAGCGCCGGCTGCTCGAGGCGGCGGTGACGCGGTTCGGCTACACGGCCATCGTCGTGGATGGCGGTGCGGCCGCTCTCGATATCCTCGATGGACCCAGCGTCCGCGAGGTTTCGGTGGTCATCCTCGATCTAGTCATGCCCGGTCTCGACGGCATCGGCGTGTTGAAGGCGATGCGCGAGCGCGACATCACTGTGCCGGCCATCGTGCAGACCGCGCAGGGCGGCATCGAGACCGTGGTTTCGGCGATGCGTCACGGCGCCTTCGATTTCGTCGTCAAGCCGGCGTCTCCCGACAGGCTGCAGGCGTCGATCAGCAATGCGCTCAAGGTCGAGGCCGTCGAGGGCGAGGTCAAGCGCACGTCGCGCAAGCGCGGCGGCCTTCTGACCTTCAAGGACATGATCACGCACAGCCCGGCCATGGACAAGGTGATCCGCCTTGGCCAGAAGGCGGCGGCATCCAACATTCCGATCCTGATCGAGGGCGAATCCGGCGTCGGCAAGGAACTGGTGGCGCGCGCCATCCAGGGCAGCGGTGATCGCCGCTCGAAACCCTTCGTCACCGTCAATTGCGGCGCCATTCCCGACAATCTGGTCGAATCGATCCTGTTCGGCCACGAGAAGGGTTCGTTCACCGGCGCCACCGACAAGCACACCGGCAAGTTCGTCGAGGCGCATTCGGGAACCCTGTTTCTCGACGAGATCGGCGACCTGCCGCTCGACGTGCAGGTCAAGCTGCTGCGCGCGGTCCAGGACGGTGAGGTCGATCCGGTCGGCGGACGCTCGACCGTCAGGGTCGACATCAGGCTGATTTCGGCGACGCACCGCAACCTGCTGCAGCAGGTCAAGGACGGCAAGTTCCGCGAGGATCTGTTCTATCGGCTGAACGTCTACCCGATCTTCGTGCCGCCGCTGCGCGACCGCCGCGATGACATCCCCTATCTGGTCACCCATTTCATGGACAAGGTGGCGCCGGCCGACCCGCGTCATCGCTTGCAAGGCATTTCGGCGGCGGCGCTTGCCGTGTTGCAGGCCTATGACTGGCCCGGAAACATCCGGCAGCTCGAAAATGCCGTCTTCCGGGCCTCGGTGCTTTGCGAAGGCGATATGTTGACCGCGGAGGACTTCCCGCAGATCCGGGCGCAGGTGGAGGGCACCGTCAACCTCGGTACGGACGGCGACGCGCCGTCTCTGCCTTTGGAGGGTCGCGATGAAGACGCCTTGCCTGGCGAGGGTAGCCAGGCAACTGCGTTCGATCCGCCGGCCAGGCTGCAGTCCCGCTTCGGCACATTGCGGGCGCTCGACGAGCGCGGCAATGTGCGTGCGCTGGCCGATGTCGAACTCGAAATGATCAAGCTCGCCATCGACCACTACAACGGCCAGATGAGCGAAGTCGCACGCCGACTCGGCATCGGCCGCTCGACGCTCTACCGCAAGCTCAAGGAGTACGGCATCGATCCGGAGACCGGCCGCGTCGACCGACTCGCCTCCTAAGGTGAACTGATATTCGGGTGATGCCGGCCTGCGAACGGTAGCTCCCGCTCCGGTTCTCGGGAGCCATCACTTTCGGCTCGGCCTGCCCGAAATCTCAACACACCTTGGAAGCCATGGCTTCTTGCTGCGTTGGCGTACGGTCCGCAGTCAGGCTTCGGCGCAAGGCCGGCGCCAGCTTGCACTGCTACAATTGGCCCTGTATCGGGCTTTCAGCGGAATCGTGGCAGGCCTGTGGACAGCTCTGTTCACGCATTAAGGCTAACAGTAACAGATCGTGTTCGGGCGAAAGCGGGAAACATGATCTAAACCAGCGGTTTACCAAGAAATCCTGTGAACAATTTTTGACGGGATATCGCCACGGTGTTACCGCATTTCGGCTTCAATAAGCGATGATTAACCATTAGGATCGATATTCGGATGTGATAACGACACATCCGTTTGGGCAAATCCGGGGACAAACGGCAGCCTGCAGGGCCTTTTGATTTGAACAGGATCGAACGACACACAAACGGGCGGCACCATCACGTGAGCGTCTGGCCGAAGTGGCTGGCGGTGTTGATAGTCGCTTTTGGTTTTGTTGCCGCGGCTGCGACCGGAGCCAGCGCCGAAACACGTTCGCTGAAGCTCTATCACCTCCACACCCACGAGAAGGCCGAGATCGTCTACAAGCGCAACGGCCGCTACGTTCCCGAGGGTCTCAGGAAGATCAACATCATTCTGCGCGACTGGCGTCGCAACGAGCCGACCAAGATGGATCCGCGTC
Source organism: Mesorhizobium sp. (assembly GCA_004017275.1). Lineage (GTDB taxonomy): Bacteria > Pseudomonadota > Alphaproteobacteria > Rhizobiales > Rhizobiaceae > Mesorhizobium. The sequence goes on from SAKE01000017.1 coordinate 37,103, forward strand.
TGCTGGATCTGGTCTGGGAGGCGTATCGGGAAGCAGGCGCTACGGACTACATCCAGGTCGTCTGCGGCTATCGCTCGCCGTCGACCAACTCGATGCTGCGCAGCCGCAGCCGGGGCGTCGCCGAGAAGAGCCAGCACATGCTCGGCAAGGCGATGGATTTCTACATTCCCGGCGTGCCGCTGAAGAAGCTGCGCAACATCGGCCTCAAGATGCAGGGCGGCGGCGTCGGCTACTATCCGTCATCCGGTTCGCCGTTCGTCCATATGGATGTCGGCAACGTGCGTCATTGGCCCGGCATCAGCCGCCAGGAACTGGTCAGCCTGTTCCCCAACGGCAAGACGCTGCATGTGCCGAGCGACGGCAGGCCGCTGCCCGGCTTCGAGCAGGCGCTCGCCTCCTACAAGGCGCGCAAGGGTTCGGGCTCGCCGGCCATCGAGCTGGCCAGTGCCGGTGGCAGCAGCAAGAAATCGGGTGGGTTCCTGTCGGCTTTCTTTGGCGGCGGCGGCGACGAGGCCGAGGACAGCGCCGATGTCGAGACCGCTTCGGCTGCGCCCGCGCCCAAGCCGAGAAACCTGAAGCCGGCCGCGGCAGCCAAGACCAGCAATCTCCCGGGCATCGCCATCGTGGCGCCGGAGAACGCGCAGCGCGCCGAAATTCCGCAGATTGCCGACGAACAGGCTCCGGAGCCGGAAAAGGATACGCCGGAGACGATCATCGCGGCGTTGCCGGCACGCAGCGTTCCGCTGCCTGATTTCGCACCGCGGCCGAAGGCCGATGTCGGCGTACAGCAACCTGAGAACGTGCCTTTTGCCATGGCGGATGCGACGGCCACCACCGAGCAAGCCGTGGCGACCGCGCATGCGCCGGCGAGCGTTCCTTTCGGATTGGCCGATGCAACGGCTTCGGCTGATGCGACCCAGGTCGCGGTCAACAACATACCGTTGCCGACATGGCGTCCCGACACTTCGCTGCCAGCCGCTTTGGCTCCGACGCCCAGCAAGGATGTGCTGATGGCGCTGGCTGAGACGGCCGATCAAAGCAAGACCGCGACCGATGCATTCTTGGTGCTGCCGACGGCGCGGCCCGAGATCGCCAAGCCGGACGCGGTCAAGGCCGTGCTCGACGAGGCCAATGCCCAGGTCGGCGCGACCTATTACCAGGTTGCTTCGCTGTCCCAGCCCGAGCCGCGTTCGGCCTTCAACGATCCGGGCACAGACGCCGCATCGCCTCGCGATGCTGTCGTAGCCCGCCCGGCCGGCTCTGATCCGGCCGCCGCGATCGGCGCCGGCGTCAAGACGACCCGCAAGGAATCGAGGGCCACCGCCAGCGACCTGAAACCCGGCCCCAAGGCCATGGTGGTTGCCGCGGCACCGCAGGCCGCCCGCTGGGCGCTGACCAGTGGCGAGCATGTCGCCACCGTTTCAAGCGCGACGACGGCGCCAGGCTACGCCTATAGCATCGTGCACACGCCGCCGAGCGAGGTCTACACCGCCGGCTTCCAGCCTAGCAGCCAGGTGGCCGATGCCAATCGCTTCACCGGCAACGCCGTCAAGTTCCTGTCGGTCGCCCGCTTCCAGACCAAGTGACGACCAATCGATCGACAAAGCCGCGCCGGGCAACCTGCGCGGCTTTTTTGTTGCGCGACTGGGGCAACTGATCGAAGCCAAATAAAAAAATCCGGTTGATGCGAGTCGGCCGGGTTTTTTCATGCCGTGGCGAAAGGGCTTACTTTGCGAGTTGGCTGGCGGCACGCGCCAAGGCTTCGATCTCGTCCCACTTGCCGGCCTTGACCAGATCGTCGGGCGCCACCCAGGAACCGCCGACGCAGATGACGTTTGGCAGGCTGAGATAGTCGGCCGCGTTCTTCCCGGTGATGCCGCCGGTCGGGCAGAATTTCACATCTGCGAGCGGCGAAGCGAAGGCCTTCAGCGACGCGATGCCGCCCGACTGCTCGGCCGGGAAGAATTTCAGGAAGCGCAGGCCGGCCTCGCGCGCGGCCATGATTTCGCCGGGCGTGATGGCGCCGGGCAGCAGCGGAACCTCGCTGTCTGCGGCGGCTGCCAAAAGCTCGCGGGTGATGCCGGGGCTGACGATGAATCGCGAGCCTGCGGCTGCCGCCTCTTCGAACTGTCTGATATCAAGAATGGTGCCGGCGCCGACGATGGCTTCCTCGACTTCACCAGCCACCCGCCGGATCGCCTCAAGCGCGTCGGCGGTTCTCAGCGTAATCTCAATCGCCGGCAGGCCGCCGCGTGCCAGAGCGCGTGCCAGCGGCACGGCGTCGGCGACATCGGAGATCTTCAGCACCGGGATAACCGGCTGGCCGTTGAGGAGCGACAGGAGTTTTTCGGTCTTGCTGGGCATGTGTCTCTCCATGGCGTGGGACAATTCAACCGATTAGCAGAAGGCCGTTTTCCTGTCCACGAAACCGGCCGTGTCGCGATGTCACGCGTCGCTGATGCTCGCCGGGATTCCCGCTTTGCCTTGAATCGGCTTGCTTGAGCGTTTAGTGGCTTCGGCGATGACATCACTTCCACCCCTTCGCGTCGCGGCGCTCTACCGGTTTGCCCGGCTCGATGCTTTCGAGGAACTGCGCGCGCCGCTCGCCGCCTTCTGCTGCGGGCGCGGCATCAAGGGCACGCTGCTTCTGGCGCATGAAGGCATCAACGGCACCGTCGCCGGCAGCGAAACGGCGATTGCCGAACTGATCGGATATCTCGAAGCCATCGAAGGGCTGGCCGGTCTCGAAGTCAAGTACAGCGTAGCTGCTGACATGCCGTTCCACCGCATGAAGGTGCGGCTGAAGCGCGAGATCGTCACCATGGGGGTCGATGACATCGACCCTTCGAAAAGCGCCGGCACCTATGTCGCGCCAGCCGACTGGAACGCGCTGATTTCGCAGCCCGATACCGTCATCATCGACACGCGTAACGCCTACGAGGTGTCGATCGGCACGTTCAAGGGTGCGATCGACCCCGCCACTGCAAGCTTTCGCGAGTTCCCAGCCTGGGTGGAAGCGCACCGGGAGGAGCTCGAAGGCCGCAAGGTCGCGATGTTCTGCACAGGCGGCATACGCTGCGAGAAAGCGACTGCCTATGTCCGGTCGCTCGGTTTCGAGGAAGTCTTTCATCTGAAGGGCGGCATCCTCAAATACCTGGAAGAGGTTCCCTCAGAGCAGAGCCTATGGCAAGGCGAGTGCTTCGTTTTCGACGAGCGGGTTTCCGTCTCGCACGGCCTTGCCGAGGGTGAGGCGGAACTGTGCCGCGCCTGCCGCCATCCGCTGACGCCGAGCGAACTGAGGTCGCCTCAATTCGCCGCCGGTGTTTCGTGCCCGCATTGCTTCGATGCGCGGTCGGACGAGGACCGCCAGCGTTATGCCGAGCGCCAACGGCAGGTCGAGCTTGCTCAAGCGCGGGGCAGGGGTCCGCATATCGGCTCCTGATCCGGGCACCGGGCTGCCGGAAAGCGGCCCCCTGTCATTGCAATGTCAAGTTTCGGGACCTACGTCTTCGACGTTCGAAACCTGCCCGTTCGGCCGGGCAAATCCTGGAGGCATTGAATGTTCGACCCCAAGAAGCTTCTCGACGATCTGCTCGGCTCGCAAATTCCCGGCACCAGCGGCACCGTTCGCGACAAGGCGGGGCAGGCCGTGCAGATGGCCAAGGACAATCCACTGGCCGCCGGCGCACTGGCCGCCGTGCTGCTGGGAACCGGTGCCGGCCGCGAGGTGACGGGCGCAGCGGTGAAGCTTGGTGGACTGGCCGCGATCGGCGGCCTCGCCTACAAGGCCTACCAGAACTACAAGGCCGGCAACGCACCGACCGAGGCGTCGGCAGCCGGCGAACCGGAATTGCTGCCGCCGCCCAAGGACACCGCCTTCCACCCGTCTCAGGCGCCGCAAGGCGAGGACGAATTCACCCTGACCCTGATACGGGCGATGATCTCGGCGGCGAAAGCCGATGGCCATATCGACGATGACGAGCGCCAGAAGATCGCCGGCAAGCTGAGCGTGGCCGGCATGGATTCCGACGCCGAAAAATTCCTGATGGCAGAGCTGGCAAGCCCGCTCGACCTCGATACTTTGGTGGCTGGCGCCAAGACCGATGCGCAGAAGCTCGAACTCTATACCGCCTCGCGCCTGACCATCGATCCCGACACCCGTGCCGAGCGCGGCTATCTCGATCTGCTTGCCGGCCGGCTCGGGCTGCCGGACGCGCTGGTCGACCATGTCGAGGCTACGGTTTCGGCAGCCAAGGTGCCTGCGACAAAGGCGGGAACCTCACCCAATCCGCGCTGGTAGGCCAAAACGGCACAGCCGACTCCTTTTGGCGTTAACCTCTCGTTAACCCACCAAGCGCATCATTCTACACAGTCGGATCGGCTTTTCCTCCTCCCAAGCCCGATCCAGATCAGGGGCGGTCGCCAATGGCCGCCCTTTTTGTCGGTCCAGCCGAATTCCACTTTTCCCGATCGTACTCCCTTGCTTCGGCTTGCCATCGCTGCTGCCATTTGCGATGCCTTTGGTTCTTACGCCAACCCTGAAAATCAGGCGGGCGCGCGCAGCATCTTGTTTTATGCGTGTCGTTGTCCGAAACCCGCTGCGCACTTTTGGGCGACATGGATTGGAGGACAACAGCCATGACCGAGCAAAAAACCGCCATCGTCACCGGGGCCGGCACGGGCATCGGAAAGAGCGTCGCTACGGCGCTGCTCAAGGCCGGCTGGAACACGGTGTTCTGCGGGCGCCGCAAATCCGTGCTGGATGCAGCGGTGGCCGAGGCCGGACCCACCGATGCCAAGGCATTAGCGGTTGCCTGCGACATCTCCAAGGCTCAGCAGGTCGACGACCTGTTCGAGACGGTGGCGGAGGCCTTCGGCCGTGTCGACCTGCTCTTCAACAATGCCGGCATGGGCTACAAGTCGACGCCGATCGACGAAATCCCGGTCGAGGTGTGGAACGATATCGTCGGCGTCAATCTCACCGGTTCGTTCCTGTGTGCCCGCGCCGCCTTCGGCGCCATGCGCAAGCAGCGACCAATGGGTGGCCGCATCATCAACAATGGCTCGGTGTCGGCCTACGCGCCGCGCCCTGGCTCGGTGCCTTATACCGCGACCAAGCATGCCATCACGGGGCTGACCAAGACGCTGGCGCTCGACGGAAGGCCCTATGACATTGCCTGCGGCCAGATCGACATCGGCAATGCGCTGACCGACATGGCGCAGCCGATGACGGTCGGCGTGCCGCAGGCCAACGGCTCGATATCGGCCGAAGCGGTGATGGACGTTCAGCGCGTTGCCGACGCCGTCGTTCACATGGCAAGCCTGCCGCTCGACGCCAACGTGCTGTTCATGACCGTGATGGCGACCAAGATGCCGTTTGTCGGGCGCGGGTAGTTATTTCCCCGCCAGTGGCACGCCGGGCTTGAAAAGCAGAATGGGCCTGATCTCGTAGACGGCGGTGGGATTGACGCGGCGAAGGTCTCGGGCGATCGCGATGGCGTCGTCTCTCGTGGTGCAGTCAACCACATAGAGGCCGAGCAACTGTTCCTTGGTTTCGGCGAAGGGGCCGTCGATGATCATGCCGTCGCCTGGGCCGCGCAGCGTGCAAGCATCCTGTGTCGCCCCCAGACGCGCGGACGGCCCAAGCGTGCCTTCCTCATGAAGCCGGGTGTTGATCTTCAGCAGATCGGCCATCAGCGCCGCATCTTCCTGCGGCGTCAGCGCCTTGATCGCGTCTTCCACATGATAGGCGAGGATTGCATAGAACATCTGAGGCACCTGCTTCGATCCTGATCCAGGGGAACGTAGCTGTTCCCAACACACACGCCCAGCCCTGGCCGTGCGTCTCCGGACGCTTCATGACATCGTCATTACCGCCAGTCGCAACCACTCGGAAAGAGCACCGGCCCGCCTTGAAGCTTCACTTTGCCAGGAATGCCCCGATCCGCTCCAGCGCCCGCAAGATGTTCTCCTCGGAATTGGCGTAGGAAAGCCTGATATAGCCTTCGCCGAGAATGCCGAAATCGGGGCCGCCGATCAGCGCCACGCCGGCATCGTCAAGCAGCGCCGAGGCGAGCTTCTTGGCCTTCCAGCCGGTCTTCGAGACGTTGGGGAAGGCGTAGAACGCGCCCTTGGGCGTGATGCAGGAAATGTTGGGCAGGGCGTTCAATCCCTCGACCACGATCTTCCGGCGGCGGTCGAAGGCGCGCATCATCTTGTCGACGTCGTCCTGCGGGCCGTCGATGGCCGCGATGCCGGCGAACTGGCTCGGCGCGTTGACGCAGGACCAGCAATTGACCGCCAGCTTGCGCACCTTGTCGTAGAGATGGGCGCCCTTGTCGCCATTCGGCCAGATCGACCAGCCCGTGCGCCAGCCGGTCATCGCCCAGGTCTTCGACCAGCCGTTGAGCACGATCAGCCGGTCGCGAATCTCGGGAAAACCAAGCAGCGAACAATGCGTTTCGCCGTCATAGGTCATGACGTCGTAAATCTCGTCGGAGAGGATGGCGACCTGCGGATGCGCCTCCAGCCCCTTGACCAGCTTCTCGATCTCGGCGCGCGGCGTCACGCCGCCGGTCGGATTGGCCGGCGAGTTGAGGATCAGCAGCCTGGTCTTCGAAGTGATCAGCGCCAGCGTCTCCTCGGCCGAGAAGGCAAAGCCGTTCTCCTCGCGCATCGGCACTGGGATCGGCGCAGCCCCCGTGAACTCGATCATCGAGCGATAGATGGGAAAGCCGGGGTCGGGATAGAGGATCTCGGCGCCAGGCTCGCCGAACATCAGGATCGCGGCGAACATGGTCGGCTTGCCGCCGGGCAGGATCATCACCGTTTCGGGCGATATTTCGACACCGGTGGTGGTCAGCGTGCGACGCACCACCGCCTCGCGCGTCGCCAGCAGGCCATTGGCCGGCGTGTAGCCGTGGTGGCCGTCACGCAGTGCCTTGATCGCCGCCTCGACAATGTGCTGCGGCGTCTTGAAGTCAGGCTGGCCGATGCCGAGATTGACGATGTCGCGGCCTTGGCTCGCAAGGGCCGTCGCCCGCGCCAGGACAGCAAAGGCATTTTCCTCGCCAAGACGGTCGAAGGCCGAAATCGTGTGGAGCATTTTTCCCGTCCGTGTGGTTCTTGCTGTTGGGTCGCGTTTTTGTGAGCCTCGGTTGGCAAAAGTCAAACGGATTGGAGCTTTCGGTGTCGGAAAATTTGAAAGATTGGCAACCGCGCCCGCGGCCCGAACGCAAGCCCATCGACGGTCGTTATATCAGGCTTGAACCGCTGAGTGCTGCAAAACATGGCGATGGCCTCTACGAAGCGTCCTCCGTATCCGACGTCGACGGCCGCTTCGCCTGGTTGCCCGACTATCCGCCGGAGACCCGTGCGGCCTTCCAGCCATGGCTGGACAAGGTCGAGGCCAGCGGGGATCCGCTGTTCTTCACCGTGATCGACAAGGCTAGCGGCAAGGTCGCCGGACGTCAGACGCTGATGCGCATCGATCCGGCCTACGGCGTCATCGAGATCGGCAACATCTATTGGGGACCGCTCATTTCGCGCAAGCCGGGAGCGACGGAAGCGCAGTTCCTGTTCATGAAGTACATCTTCGACGAGCTCGGCTATCGCCGATACGAATGGAAGTGCAACAACCGCAACGAACCGTCGAAGCGGGCGGCTGAACGGTTCGGCTTCAAGTTCGAGGGGATTTTCCGCCAGCATCTCATCGTCAAGGGTGAAAACCGCGATACCGCATGGTATTCGATCATCGACAAGGAGTGGCCGGCGCTGCACAGTGCCTACGAGGCGTGGCTCGATCCGGCCAATTTCGATGGCGACGGCCAGCAGAAGCGACGGCTCGAGGATTTTCGCACGCAGTTTGGGGCGTGAGATCAGGCGCTTAACGGAGTTCGCCATTGGCACATACACACGATCACGGCGGGCACGATCACACTGGGCATGATCATGGGGCCGGTCATGTGCATGGCTCGACCGACAAGAAACGCGTTCTGATCGCAGCCTGCCTGACTGGCGGCTTTATGGTCGCCGAAGCGCTCGGCGGCCTCCTCACCGGGTCGCTGGCGCTGCTGGCCGACGCCGGCCACATGCTCGCCGACTCGATCGCGCTCGGCCTTGCCTGGTATGCGTTTCATCTTGGCGGCCGGCCGGCGACCGTTCGCCTCACCTACGGCTTCGGGCGGGTCAAGACGCTGGTGGCCTATACAAACGGCATTGCCATCTTCGTCATCGCCCTGTGGATCGTCTACGAGGCCTGGGGGCGCCTGCAGGCACCGACGCCGGTGCTTGGCGGGCCGATGCTGGTGGTTGCGATCCTCGGCCTGTTGGTGAACATCGGTTCGTTCTTCGTGCTGCATGGCGGTGATCGCGAAAACCTGAACATGCGCGGCGCCATCCTGCATGTGCTCGGCGACCTGCTCGGCTCGGCTGCGGCGATCGTTGCCGCGCTGGTCATCCTGGCGACCGGCTGGACGCCGATCGACCCGATCCTCTCGGTCCTGGTCTCGCTGCTGATCCTGTCCACGGCATGGTCGCTGATGCGCGCCGCCGCCCATGTCCTGCTCGAGGGCGTGCCGCCCAGCCTCGACCGCGATCTGATCGCCAGGGATATCGAGGCGACGATCCAGGGGGTGCGCGAAGTGCATCACATGCATGTCTGGTCGCTCGACGGGACCAGCAACATGGCGACGCTGCATGCCTGTCTCGACGAGGGCGTCGATGCGCATCAGGCGGTGAGTGCCGTCAAGAAGCGGCTTGCCAGCGAGCACGGCATCAGCCATGCCACCGTGGAATCCGAATTCGGACAGTGCGCCGACGATGGCGACGACCACGGGCACGACCCCGTGCACAAGCACGATGCGGCGCCGCATCACGACCACCATCACTAGGACCGATCGATCGATGTCGATTGGCCCGACCTCAGGAGTTGCAAACCTTGAAAACCAGCTTGATGAACGTCTGCCGCCCGGACGCGGCATGATGGACCGCGACACCAGGAACGCGGCCATCGCCGCCGTGTGGATCATGCTGTTGTTCGGCATCGGCGCCTTCTACTTGCCAACGATAATGCTGGCGCTGGGCAGCCTTTCGACCATGCTGGCGGCCGCCTTTGGCATCGTCTTCGTGCTGGCGTTTTTCTCGGTGTTCTGGCTGCGGTCCCGCAACCAGCGCAAAAACCAGGGTAAGTAGAGGTCTTCACATGCGCATTCTGATCACTGGCGCCGCGGGTATGGTCGGCAGCAAGCTCATCGCCCGGCTGGCCAAGGACGGCACGCTGCGCGGCCGCAAGATCGCCGCGCTTGACCTGCACGACATCGTGCCGCCGCAGGCACCTAGCATGGACGGCGTCAGCGTAACCCTCCACACCGGCGACCTCGCCGAGGCGGGTGCAGCCGAAGGCTTGGTCGTATCGCGCCCCGACGTCGTCTTCCATCTCGCGGGCATCGTGTCCGGTGAGGCGGAAGCGAATTTCGATCTCGGCTACCGCGTCAATCTCGACGGCACACGCGCCCTGTTCGACGCCATCCGCCTGGCGGGCTTTGCACCGCGCGTCGTCTTCACCTCGTCGATCGCGGTGTTCGGCGCGCCGTTCCCGGATGTCATTCCTGATGACTTCCATCCGACGCCGCTGACCTCCTACGGCACCCAGAAGCAGATGAGCGAGGCGCTGCTGGCAGACTATTCCAGGCGCGGTTTCTTCGACGGCATCGGCATCCGGCTGCCGACCATCTGCGTGCGGCCGGGCAAGCCAAACAAGGCGGCGTCCGGTTTCTTCTCCGGCATCATCCGCGAGCCGTTGAGCGGCCACGAGGCGATCCTGCCGGTGCCGCGCTCGGTCGTGCACACGCATGCCAGCCCGCGCTCGGCGGTGAACTTCCTGATCCATGCGGCGGAGATCGATGGTGCGGCAGTCGGGCCGCGCCGCAACCTGACGATGCCCGGCGTCGCCGTCACCGTTGGCGAGCAGATCGAGGCATTGGAGCGGATCGCCGGGCCGAAGGTGGCAGGTTTGATCCGCGAGGAGCCGGACGAGACGATCTGGGCAATCGTCAAGGGCTGGCCGACACGCTTCGAGGCGCAGCGGTCACGGGAGCTCGGCTTCAGCGCCGAAAAGAGCTTTGACGAAATCATCCGTGCCCATATCGAGGATGAACTGGGCGGCAAGCTCGCGGGTTAAACCCGGAGCGTCGCGACGCGCAAGATCATCCGCCCGTCGCCAGGCTCGCTGACAACAGCAGCAGCCCAAACAGGAAGACGAACGCCGCGCCACCGATCTCGACGATCGAGTGGATGCGGTTGCCCATACGCCCGTCGCCGGCGAAATACACCGCCCAGTTCTTGGCGGTGACCGCAAGCGTCGCCAAGGCCGAGACGGTGATGGCGGTGCCCAGCGACATCGCCAGCACCGACAGCAGGCCGCCGAGCCAGAGCCCGTTGAGCAGGGCGAAGCTGAGCACGATCAGCGCGCCGGAGCAGGGGCGGATGCCGACCGCCGCCACTGCCGTCCACGCGGTGCGCCAGTCGAAGCGGTCGGCTGACAGCAGCGCCGGATCGGGCGCATGCGAGTGGCCGCAGGTCTCGCAGACTTCACCCGCCGCGTGATCGTGATGAGCATGATCGTGCGCGCCGTGATCGTGGTGGTGATCATGCGTGCTGTGGTTATGGGAATGATCATGCGCATGGTCGTGATCGTCATGCGCGTGAAGCGCATGCGAATGGGCATGCGCCGAATGGCTGTGAGCATGTCCGGCGTGAGAATGACCGGCATGCGAATGGCCACCATGGCTGCCATGCGAATGGCCGGCATGAGCCGCCGACAGGCTGTAGGCGGGTCCTCTGCCAAACAGGCGCAGGACGGACGGGCCGAGCTTGCGCCACAACAGCCAGGCACCGAACAGGGTGACGAAGACAAAGCTCATGATCTCCATGAACCAGGCCGCGTCGGTCATCGAGACGGCGGTGCCGCGCAGGACGAAATAGGCGACCGCCATCACTGTGACCGCGGTCAGGCCCTGCAGCAGCGCCGAGACGAAGGACAAGAGAATGCCGCGCCGCAGCGCCACCTCATTGGCCACCATATAGGACGAGATCACCGCCTTGCCGTGGCCGGGGCCGGCGGCATGGAAAATGCCGTAGGCGAAGGACAGGCCGATGAGTATCCAGATCTTGCTGCCGTCCTCGCGCATCGCCTTCATCGCCGTCGCCAGCGCGCGATAGAATTCCTGCTGCCTGAGATTGATCCACATCAGGATATGGGCGAACGGGCCGGTGGTGGGCGCCATGCCGTCATTGACCCCGATGCCGAGCGAAGACTGGGCATGCGCGGCGTTGGCAAAATGCATCATGGCGACAGTGAGGGCCAACAGGCCGAATGCCAAACGCAGGGACGGTTTCGTCACCGGCTTCATCCTTCTGGCTGACAGGTCAGTTCGAGCTTGGTGGCGAAGATCTTGCTCATGTCGGTGCCGGTCGGATCGTTGAAAAAGGCATCAGTGAGGGTCTTCTGGTTTTCCTTGATGGCCTCGTCCGGGTCCGGACGGACCACCTTGCTGGTGCAGTTCGACGGCAGGCCTTCAACCGTGATGTTGGAGTCCTCGGTGAAGTCTATCGCCGTGTAGAATGTCGGATCGTAAACGCCGATGTCGATCTTGCCGTTCAGCTTGATCGGCACCTTCGGCTCGGACTCGAACAGGATGATCAGCTGGTCGCTGTCGAAATTGGCCATCAGATGCGGTGGCGGCGTCATCGCAACGTCCTTGCCGTCGACGGTGACGAGCTGGAAGTAATTGAACTCGGCCAGCGAGGCATGAACTGTGTCCGCGACCTCCTTCAGCTCCTTGTCATCGAGCTTCAGGTCGGAATTCTTGTCGAACTCCATCATCACCGTCGAGGAAAACAGATCGTCGAAGCGCCAGAGATGACGCAGCGCCTTCACACTTTGGTGATCCGGGGAAAGGATCACGTCGAGGCGGGCCTCGGCGAAGACGTGTGGATGCACGTAAGCCGGTCCAGTGGCGGCAAGAGTAGCCGCCAAGGCCGAAGCCAGCATGATTGCGTGCCGTTTCAGGTGCATTCTCGGTCGCGATTCCATCGGCCTCGGAGAGATGTCGAGAGTTACCAGAAAGGGGGCGAAATTGGGACCGGGAGATGATTGAAGCCGGTCAGGCAACCTCGCGCGTCCTGAACCACTGCACCAAAAAGTCGACAAAGACGCGGACTTTGGCCGGCAGATAGCGGCGATGCGGGTAGACGGCGAAGATGCCGCCGCCCGGCAGGATACGGTCATCCATCACCGCCACCAACTGGCCGCTCGCGAGGTCGGGGGCGGCGATGAAATCCGGCAGCACGGTAAATCCGAGCCCCGCTACGGCCGCGGCTCTCGCCGTCATCGGGCTGTTGACCTCGACCGGACCGGACACCGAAACGCTCACCGGATCGCCATTGTCGCCCTTGAACGGCCAGTTGTTCAGTCCGCGGCCATTGGTGTCGACGATGCAGGGCATGCGGCTGAGATCCTGCGGCCGTGTCGGCATGCCATGCTTGGCGATCAGTTCGGGGGAGGCGCAGAGCTTTATCGAAAATGGCGCCAGCCGCCTGGCGATCAGCGACGAGTTCTCCAGCCGCGAGATGCGCACCGCAAGGTCGAAGCCTTCCTCGACCAGATCGACGAAGCGGTCGTCGAGTTGGATGTCGAGCACGATGTCGGGATGCTGTTTAGCGAAGTCGATCAGCGATTGGCCGATCGGCGCATCGGCGAAGGTGCGTGGCGCCGACAGCTTGATCCGGCCGCGCACGTCGCCGGAGGATTCGCGCACCGCGTCGGCCAGGCTGTCGACCTCGCGCACGATCTCCGAGGCGCGCCGGTAATAGGTGTGGCCGGCCTCGGTCATCGAGAACTGGCGCGTGGTGCGGTTGAGCAGCAATGCTCCGAGTTCGTCCTCCAGCTCCCGCACATATTTCGACAGCAAGGCCTTGGAACGGCCGATCTTGCGCGCCGCGGCGGAAAAGCCCTCGGCCTCGACCACGTCGATAAAGGCACGCATGCGCGTCAGTGTGTCCATGGTTCAGGCCTTTCGTGGCGCGTCGAGAAGTTTCCGGCCGAGCCGTATCAGGGCAATGTCGCTGCCGGAAGGGCCAAGCAGCGACAGGCCGAACGGGGCGCCGGCGACCGCGCCGATAGGCGAGGTGATTTGCGGAAAGCCGGACAGGCCGGCTAGGCACAGAAGCTGCAGCGCCCGTTCGCGATAGGCCTGGAACTGCTCCGGCGTGCTGTCCACGTAGGGCGCTGGACCAGGCACCGTTGGCAGGACAAGAAACCCGTCCTCGCCGAGCAGGGCGCTCAGTTCGCCGCGAAAGGTCAGCCGGCGCACCTTCTCGGCCTGCGCTGTCTTGTCGTCGACGGCACGGCCAAAGCCGAAGCGCTCCTCGACACCGGGACCGAGGTCGCGCTCGCCGCTGGTGATCCATTCGCCATGCACTGCCCAGGCTTCCTTGGCCTGCAGCCGGCGAAAGCACCAGTAGAGTTCATCGGGAGATGAGGTGAAGCGTGTCGTTGCCATCGTCGGCGTGCCGAAGATCGCACCCGCCAGTGCCTTCATTCCGGCATATTCGGCAAGTGCCGGGCGGGCGACCAACCCGTCAAGCCAGTCCAGCGCCAGCGGCCGGTCCAGTGTGTGCTGGTGCGGGTCGCGACCGAGCAGCAGCTTGCCGACGGTCTCGTAGGTCTCGATGTCGTCGGCGAACCAGCCGAACGTATCGAAGCTCGGCGCCAGCTTCATCGTGCCGTCGAGCGAAATGCGGCCATGCGTGGTGCGCAGGCCGATCAGTCCGCAAAAGCTCGCCGGCGCGCGGATCGAGCCGCCAGTGTCGGAGCCGGTGGCGATGTCGGCCAGCCTGCCCGCCACCGCCGCCGCCGACCCCGAGGACGAGCCGCCGGTGACACGGTCGGGTGCTGCCGGGTTCACCGGAAACGAGAAATGCGCATTCTGGCCGAACAGCGCGAAGGCAAGCTCGTCGGTCTGCGTCTTGCCGATGAAGCGCGCACCGGCATCGAGAATCATCTGCACGGCAGGTGCGGTGCGGGAGGCTGCGTGGCTTTCAGCGAACTTCTGCAAATTGCCGCAGCCGGTGCGGTAGCCGGCGACATCGTAGATGTCCTTGACCGCCAGCCGCAGGCCGGCCAGCGGCCCTAGCTGGGCATGGGCGACCGGCATCTGGCGAAGATCGAGAAAGGCATTGAGAGGGCCGTGCGTGCCTGTCATCGTTCGATATCCGGATACGGTTGCCGCAACATTGTTCGATGGCAGAAATTTTACAACCTTGGATGCGATTTTTATTGATTGTGAAAGCCTTCGCCCTTATATCGCGCTTGCCCAAAGTCGCACGTGCCTGTGGGTGTCCGCCGATCCTCGAATGGTGAGGGAAATCGGTAAGGTAACTGGAGCCAACCCCTCCAGTCGGTCTAGCGGCCAACCGCCAGCCCGAGGACACCTTGAAGCAACGACGGTGCGGGCCTTTCTGGTGTTCTGCCGGTTGTCCAAAAACCGGGGTTACTGAAGAGGCACACCTTCATTGCCGGCAGTGCGGACGGGTCTCCCATCCAAGCCAAGGCAGACAAAGCGAACCGAGGCCGGGCAAGGCCAAGGTTCACCGCCGCGAGACGGCGCTTCATGGTTCCGGGGTCTCCACCGGCTGGTTCCATGGATTTCCGTCCCGCCTTTGTCCACCGCGTGTTCGCGAGGCCGACAGCCCGCGTTCCGCAGCCTTATTGCGCGCCGAAAGGCGCTGATGGAGAGACCCCGATGGCCACCCAGCGCATCCTTGACTTCCTCGCCACCCGACGTCCGACCGGCCCCTGCCTCGTCGTCGACCTCGATGTCGTGCGCGACAATTTCCGCGCCTTCGAGAAGGCGCTGCCCGATTCGAAAATCTACTATGCGGTGAAAGCAAATCCGGCGCCGGAAATCCTGCGCCTGCTTGCTGCGATGGGTTCGTCCTTCGACACCGCTTCCGTTGCCGAAGTCGAGATGGCGATGGACGCCGGTGCGCCGGCGGAGCGCATCTCCTTCGGCAACACCATCAAGAAGGAGCGTGACATCGCACGCGCCTACCAGCTCGGCATCCGCCTGTTCGCCGTCGATTGCGTCGAAGAGGTCGAGAAGATCGCCCGTGTCGCTCCAGGCGCGCGCGTGTTCTGCCGCGTCTTGACCGACGGCGAGGGCGCCGAGTGGCCGCTGTCGCGCAAGTTCGGCTGCGTGCCGGCAATGGCCGTCGACGTGCTGCGCCATGCCAAGGGGCTCGGCCTCGACGCCTATGGCGTGTCATTCCATGTCGGCTCGCAGCAGACCGACCTGACTGCCTGGGACCGTGCTCTGGCCGACGCCAAGGTGGTGTTCGCGACGCTCGCCGAAGAAGGCATCGTCTTGAAGATGGTCAATATGGGCGGCGGTTTCCCGACGCGCTACCTGCGTGACGTGCCGGCGGCACAGGCCTATGGCCAGGCGATCTTTTCGGCGCTGCGCAAGCATTTCGGCAATGCCATTCCCGAAACCATCATCGAGCCGGGCCGCGGCATGGTCGGCAATGCCGGCGTCATCAAGTCGGAAGTCGTGCTGATCTCGAAGAAGGCCGCCAACGACAATGTGCGCTGGGTGTTCCTCGATATCGGCAAGTTCGGCGGCCTGGCCGAGACGATGGACGAGGCGATCCGCTATCCCCTGGTCACCGCGCATGACGGCACGGAGACCGCGCCCTGCGTGCTCGCCGGCCCGACCTGCGATTCGGCCGATGTGATGTACGAGAAGACGCCGTACCCGCTGCCTTTGTCGCTGACCATCGGCGACGAGGTGCTGATCGAAGGCACAGGCGCCTACACGACCACCTACTCGGCGGTCGCCTTCAACGGCTTCGAGCCTCTCCGATCCTACGTGATCTGAGGGCTTCGGCCTTCAGATCACCGGCGCGGGCGATGCACTCGCCCGTCCGGGCTCGCCTGTGGAACAGTCTCCGCTCGCCAGGGATTACGGAAATGGACATTGCAAATTTCATCGTTGACGGCGCTGCGCACGGAATCTCCCCCCTTGAGGGGGAGATCGCCACGAAGTGGCCAGAGGGGGTCCTCTCGGCTGGCTCGACCTCCCTTGGACCGTATGGGGCCAGCGCTTCACGCGCGGCGACCCCCTCTGTCGCCTTTGGCGACATCTCCCCCTCAAGGGGGGAGAGTGCCATCGCCATTGTTGCCGAAACCGCCGCCGATGTTGCGGTCCGCGAGGCGTTGCTCGATCGGGCCATGGGGCCGAAGCGGCGGAAAAAGTCGTCCGAGAAGCTGCGGCGTGGCCGGCGGCCTTCGGAAGGCCTGGCCTTCGTCGCCCGCGACGCATCGGGCGGCGTGGCCGGCACCGTGCGGCTGTGGGATGTCACGCTGGGCGAGGGCGGTCCCGCTGCACTCCTGCTTGGACCGCTCGCCGTCGATCCGTCGCTGAAGAGCGCCGGCATCGGCTCGGCGCTGATGCGCCAGGCCATCGCCGAAGCGGCGCGTCTTGGCCATGCCGCGATCCTTTTGGTCGGCGATGCGCCCTATTACGGACGCTTCGACTTCTCGGCTGAGAAGACCGGTTCGCTGGCCATGCCGGGACCCTATGAGCGGCATCGCCTGCTGGCGCTGGAACTGGTGGAAGGCGCGCTTGATGGCGTCGAAGGCACGCTGAAGGCGGCGGGACGCAAGCTGAAGGCACAGGAGCTGAATTCGGCGGCTTGATGCTTCAGGCCGCCCGAATGGTTAGGCTGCCATTCAAGACAAAACGCCGCCCATCAGGCGGCGTTTTGTTGTCTGCTTGTCTGAAGTGGTCAGCCGATCAGCTGGCTGAGGGCCATGGCGACGGTCATGTCGCCTTCGACCTTTATCTTGCCGGTCATGAACGCCATGGTCGGGTTGAGATCGCCAGCGATCAGCGAATCCAGGTCGTCGAGCGACAGCTTGATGGTGCAGTCGGCGGGTGCATCTGATGTCGAGACGGTTGCGCCGTCGATGACGATGACGCCGTCGCTGCCGGTGTCGAACTTCACGGAACGATCGAACCCGCTGCTGGCCACACGCGACTTGATCTTCTCGGCAATCTCCTGAACGCTCACGCTGTTCTCCTTGTCTGGTTGCATCTGTCTCGCAACGGCGCTTCGATCCAGCCGAAGCCCATGCCGCGGTTTCGCGATCACGGTCGCTGCCGCATATAGCTTTGGGTTGACGTTTACGTCAACGCGGATTCCGACGGTTGGTTCCTGCCGTGGCGGCAGCGAGGCCCGAGGTGATCGGCCTATGAGCCGGGCAATCAGTGTTCCTTGAACGCCTTGGTCATTTCGCTCGCCGTCTCGCTTTTCTTACGGCGCAGCCAATTGTCACGGATTTCGTCCTTCGACAGGAAATTGACCTGATCGATCAGCACTTCATGCACCAAAGGGGCGCCGACACGCGCGTTGACGGTATCGCGGATCGCGGCGCGGAACGCATCGAGATCGATCGTCGCCTTGTTGGTGAAGTCGATCTGCGGGTTGGAATAGAGGTAGGAATAGACTTGATCGGTGATCAGCGCTTCCGCCGGAATGGACAGCTTCTTTATCTGTTCGGGTTCGACCGTGTAGACAAGCTTGGTCAGGAAATAGCCGCCGATCTGGGAATCGCGGATCAGCGGCACCGAAATGATATCGGTCTTGACGTAGTCGAGGCCACCCAGCATCGGCTTCGGCTTTTCGCCGACACCGCGCTCGCCGGCCGCCTGGAACGAATAGAATACCGCGCCCAGCGTGGCGGCGCAGATCCAGACGGCGATGGCGATGACCTTGATCATCAGGTCCTGTCAGTCCCTTGGTCATTCCCTTGCGATGGCAACGCGGCACTGCGCTGTTGCCTCAGCAGGATCGCCGATGTGTCCCTTGCGTTCGGCATCATGCCTTCATCCAGCCGAACTCGCCGGCGGAATAAGTGCCGTCGGTTTCGGCGCGCTGGATGGCGTGCCGCAGCAGGCTGGCGACTTCGTTGACAGCACTGAGATGCGCCAGGATCGCCGCCTCGTTCTTCGCCAGTTTCTGGCGCAGCCGGGTCAGGCCCTCGCGGTGCTGTTCGAGGAATTCGGCTTCGCTGCCGCCCTTCATGGCGCGGGTCAACTCGTAGAGATAACGGCTCTTGCGCGCGTTCGACGCCTTGAGATCGTAGTTGGTGGCGTTGCGGATGCCGGCCGTCTCTTCCTCGACCACTTCCTCGATGCGGCCGATGATGGCAGCGAGGTTGCCAGGCCGCGCGAACGGGATCGGCGCTTCCGAAGCGGTCGTGCGTGCCGGCAGGTTGGCGGCGAATTCCGAAAAGTCGGCCATAGCGTTTCCCAGTTTAGATCTTGATGTTTGTTTTTATGGTTGTCTCGTCACCAGTCATCGACCCCGCAGCCTTGCGCTGCAATTGGTGGACCAGCGAGGTCGACAGGCTGCTCTGTTGATCGATCTCGGTCTTTTCCGGACCGCCCGAGACCGGACCGACAGGCACGATGCGTTTGCCTTCGACATAGTGGTCGGCAAGCATCGACTTGGCGATGCCGATGCCGCCGCGCTCGGCCATCACGTCGGCGACACGCTCGGCAAGCTGCGATTTCCACATGTCGCCGGCCAGGCCCTTGCCATAGACGCCCTCGGTGTCCTTGGGCAGCATGTTCTGGATGAAGGTCTGCAGCACCATCGCCTCGAACTTCTTGAATTTCTTGGCCGGGTCGGTTGCAGCGGCAGCCTTGTCGGCGGTGGCGCGCGACAGGACCGAGCCGGCATCGACCGAAGCGGCGGTGTCGACCGAAAACGCGCCCGCGGCACCGCCGGCCCGCTTTGTCAGCGCGGCGCGGGCGGCCTCGATGTCCGTCGGATCGACGGCTCGGGCCACATCCATAACGATGTCGCTGGGTGGAGAAATCGCCAAGAAAGTCCGCCTTTTATCGGTTTTCCTTGGCCAGACCATGCCTCAACAAGCTTGTGGCAGGCTTGCGGGGAGAGGGGAGGGAATGCAGGCGACCTTTCGTGGCTGCCAAGCGCCGACTGTGGACATCGCCAAGCCACTACTCTGACGTCATGTTTGGGGCCGCAAGAGGACTGTCCGCTAACAGGTTGGATTTGCGATAAGGTGTCGATGCCTCGACGTCCGTTCAGACAAAATACGCTCCAGGGGTAGATGTGCGGCGTTGGGCTCGCGGCAACCGTACGGCCCGGCGGTCGATCTACTCGACGTCGAAAATCCGAAAACTCAGACCCAAACAACTTTCCCGTTTCTAATCCAGAGATGCGCGCCGCATTTGTCTTTTGGTACCCACAAGGATGGATGAAAGGTGGGCTTGCCATTTGCGATCGAGAGCTCCCCGACAGGACTGCGCGCCTTCATAAGATTGACATCGATGGTGTCGCCACAACCGCACGGGCATCCAAGAACGGCCCATTTGGGGGGATCGCCAACGACGTACAAAGAGGTCCCTAGTTTAGCAGGAAGCTCCGAACGACCGCCGACCGGAACAATCGTTACAATCTCGTGACGGCGGCGAAACCGAAGCCAAAGACGTCTGAGATAGGCAATCAATTTTCTCATTCAGCCCGCCATGTCGTGTTGAGGAAAGGGCGCACATCGCCGCGACCCCAATGCCTTGCTCGCCCGGTTTAACAAGCGCGTGCTGCACGTGAACATCCGCATCGGCAACGGAGTGACACAGACAAAAAGCGGAAGGACGTCGGTCGGAGTCCTCGGTGAAGCGCGAACGTTTTCGCAAGATCCAGGCCGAGTCTGCTCACGCTGAGGCATCCAGCCGGTCGCGAAAGCTGCGGAGCTTGCTAGAGAGATATGCAAATAACGCGGGCTGGCGCCTGCAATCTTAGTTCAATACTTACGCACCGCTGCTCCTAGCTGCAGCCAAAGGTGATCGGGGCATGTTGCGCGATTGCCACATAGCTGCAAAATCCAACAAATTTTTATCGGCGATGGCTGGCGATGTGTCTGTCAGCAGATTTAATACGAATCGCTCTCGGAGGGGTGGCCGATGCAGTTTTATTTGATTTATTCGTGGTTACTGCGCGCGTCTCGGTCATGCTTCACTGTTCTATTGTGCGTTCTGGCATTCGCAGCGACCGCGGCTAACTCGGCTTTTGCACAAACGATCTCGGTCGGCGACGTTGCCATTGTCGAGGGCGATGCGGGGACCACGTCAGCCCAGTTTGCGGTGACACTGAGCAGTGCGAGCGCTAGCTCTGTCAGCGTGCAGGTGACGACGGCCGACGGTACAGCGACTGCAGGTTCCGATTATGTAGCTCAGTCTGTGGGTGTTACGTTTCTGCCTGGTGCCACGACGGCGACAA